>CASECZ010000008.1 GCA_949286725.1 uncultured Clostridia bacterium | reverse complement strand
GAACGCGATGTTCCCGGCGCCTGCGCAGAACATACACGCAAAAGCAGAACACTGAAAATACACAAAAATGCCGGGATGGCGGAATTGGCAGACGCGGAATGCGATGTTCCCGGCGCCTGCGCAGAACATACACGCATAAGCGAAACGAATACTCAAACTTCATAAGCCGGGATGGCGGAATTGGCAGACGCAAGGGACTTAAAATCCCTCGAAGGTGACTTCGTATCGGTTCGAGCCCGATTCTCGGCACCAGTTGCAGGCAGACGCATCAACGTCTGCCTGCGATTATTTTTCGCCGCGCGGCAGGAGGACTTCTCGTCAAAAGGCTTGAAAGGATGGCGAAAATGTGCTAAATTGATGTTGCGCAAACAAAGGGTTTGCGACGGATTGTGAACAAAAACGGGGTTTTAGTTGCGGATTTTTGCAGATAAAACCTTTGATGCGGTGAATATGTTTACTTCGCACAAACACAACGAAGACCTCCCGCAGTGGTACAGGGTATTTTCTTCCGTGCTGACGTTCGTCGCTGCGGCGGCGGTTTGCCTTTGCATCGTACTGGCTATTGTCGCCGATGCGGGCAGGGACGGAAGAAGCATTTTCGGTCACACGGTGTTGCGCGTTGCGGGTGACAGCATGTCGCCTTTTCTCGTGCGCGGCGATGTGATTTCGTGCAAGGATTACGACGGCGGTCAACTGAAAGAAGGGGACGTCATCGTGTTCGTCGCGCCCGACGGGAATTTCAAGGGCGCGTTCATCACGCACAGAATTCACGAGATAATTTCCGACGGCGGTGACACGCAAATTCTGACCAAAGGCGACGCCGCGAATACACCCGACAGCTGGACGCTTTCTCCCGACGACGTTGTCGGCGTCTACGAAAAGAAACTTCCTTTCATTGCGTCCGTCACGGAGTTCACGTCGTCGACCGAGGGCAAGGCGATATTGATAGCCGTTCCCATGGCGTTGTTTTTCGTCGTGATATATCTCGACGCAGCCCTTGCCGTCTATCTGCGCAAACGCGCGGCAAACGGTGCTTCGGCGAGCGGCTCTGCCGAGGTCGACAAGGACCGCAAGGACGACGGGACCTTATAAACTTTTTTCAAATGCGGTTGCGGTCTTGCCTTTTCGGCGCGTTTATGATAAACTCATTAAATATATAATATATATGAGGTCGCCGATGCTAGCCAGCGTTAAAAGTTACGCTCTCGAAGGACTGGACGGATACGCAGTCGACGTCGAAGTGGACGTCAATAACGGACTTCCCGCAGTCGAAACGGTAGGACTTGCTTCTACCGCAACAAAAGAGTCCAAAGAGAGAGTTCGCGCCGCCATCAAGAACAGCGGTTTTCCTTATCCCATGAAAAGAATCACCGTGAACCTCGCTCCCGCCGACACCAAAAAGGAAGGCGCGGCGTTGGATTTGCCCATAGCCGTGGGTCTTTTGGTGTGTACCGAAGCGGTGACGGGACGCAGGTACAAGGACTTCGTTTTCGTGGGGGAACTCGCGCTCAACGGTGCCATACGACACGTCAACGGCGTTATGCCGTTGCTCATTTCCGCTATGCAGAAAGGCGAAAAAGCGTTTATCGTTCCGTCTGCAAATGCGGAGGAAGCGTCCTACATAGACGGCATCGACGTTTATGCATTCGACACGCTGTCGGAAGTGGTCGCGTTTCTGAACGGAGAGGAAACCGCCCCCGTTGCCAAAAAGGGGTTCGAAGCGGCAGGGATAAACCTCGGCTATGACGTGGATTTCAGCGACGTGAAAGGGCAGAAGGTCGCGAAGCGCGCTCTCGAAATCGCCGTTGCGGGCGGTCATAACGTGCTTATGAGCGGACCTCCCGGTGCGGGTAAAACCATGCTCGCCAAGTGCGTGCCCACCATAATGCCCGACATGACCTTCGACGAAGCCGTCGAAGTCACCAAAATACACAGCGTGGCGGGAGTGCTGGACAGTTCGGTCGGAATCGTGAACGTGCGTCCGTTCAGGACGCCGCACCACACGGTCACGGTGCCCGCGCTCATCGGCGGCGGTGCGAAAGCCCGTCCCGGCGAAGTGAGCCTTGCGCACAACGGCGTGCTGTTTCTGGACGAAATGCCCGAATACAGCCGTCACGCGCTGGAAACGCTGCGCCAGCCTTTGGAGGACAAGAAGGTGTCCGTGGCGCGCGTTATGCGCTCCGTGGAATATCCCGCCGACTTCATGCTGGTGGCGAGTATGAATCCGTGCCCTTGCGGCAACTACGGCTCGCGCACGCAGACGTGTACTTGCACGGCGGCGCAGATGCACGCGTATCTTTCCAAAATCAGCGGTCCGTTGCTCGACAGAATAGACCTGAATATCGAAGTGGACGGTGTGGAATACTCCGAACTGCGCGGGTCGGGAGAAGGAGAGACCTCGGCGGAGGTGAAAGCCCGCGTCGAAAGAGCGCGGGAAATTCAGCGCAAGCGGTTCGAGGGCAGAGGCATAACCACCAATTCGCGTATGGGCGCGAAGGAAATCGCGGAGTTCTGCAAGGTGGACGCCGACGGCGAACGGCTGTTGCAGAAGGCCTTTGAAAAAATGGGCTTGACGGCGCGCGGAACAACGCGTATTCTGAAAGTCGCGCGCACAATCGCCGACCTGGCGGGAGAACGGGATATATTGCCCAAACACATAGCCGAGGCAATTCAATACAGAACGACCGAGAGGAAATTCGTCTGATGAACGGACGCGACAGCGACAGCAAGGCTCTGCTTGCCATACAGTACTGCGACAAACTGTCTCCCAAGAAGAGACAGACGCTTTACGGTGCGGCGGGCACGCCGTCCGAATTGTTTTCCTATGAAAACAAGCGCAGGTTCGAAGCTCTTGCCGGCGACAACGCCGCCGAAATAAGAAAAGCCTACGACGAGGCGGACGCCGTTCTCGACGGACTGAAAAAGGCGGGCGTCAATGCCGTGAGCATTCTCGACGACGAATACCCCGCATTATTGCGCGAAATCGACTGTCCGCCGCTCGTGTTGTTTGCCAAAGGAAACGTATCCCTGCTCGACACGTTCTGTCTTGCGATAGTGGGTACGCGCAGACCCACGAGGTACGGCGCAAAACTCGCCGACGAATTCTCGCGGGAGTTCGCTCGGGCGGGCATAACGGTCGTGTCGGGTTTCGCACGGGGCATAGACTCCACGGCGCACAAGGCGTGCGTTGAGTCGGGCGCTCCGACGATTGCCGTGTTCGGATGCGGCGTCGACGTGTGCTATCCCGCCGAAAACAGGGGTTTATACGACGCAATTCTCTCGTCGGGAGGGCTTTTGGTGTCGGAATACGGGTTGGGCGTCAAACCAGCGCAGTTCCGTTTTCCCGACCGCAACAGGATTATCAGCGGATTGTGCAGAGGCGTGTTTCTGCCCGAAGCCGCGCGCAAGAGCGGGTCGCTCATCACGGTCAATCTCGCGCTGGAACAGGGCAGGGACGTGTTTGTCGCTCCCGGCAACGTGTATTCGCAGGAGAGCGAGGGGTGCAATCTTCTTCTCAAATCGATGCCGCATGCGCTCACTCTGTCGCCTGAAGACGTGCTGGATTTTTACCGCATAACTTCCTCTTCGGTGAAGAAGGAACCCGTGCAGCTGTCCATCGCGGAAACCGCCGTGACGGAAACGTTGCACGAGGGAGAAAAACATTTCGAAGAGCTTTTGGAGGAAACGGGGCTTTCCGCCTCGGAACTTTCCACCGTGCTCGTGAATCTGGAACTCGCGGGAGTTCTGGAACAGACAACAGGTAACTATTACAGTTTGTGCTGAAAGGAGAATAAATGAAACAGCTTATTATCGTCGAGTCGCCTTCCAAGGCCAAAACAATTCAGAAATATCTCGGCGGAGACGCGGCGGTGCTTGCGTCGAAAGGTCACGTGTGCGACTTGCCTCAACGGACGCTCGGTATCGACGTCGACAACGGGTTCAAGCCGCAGTATATCGTCACTCCCGACAAGGAAGAGACAATCAAGAAGCTTTCGCAGGCGGTTTCCAAATACGAGAAAGTTTATCTCGCGACGGACCCGGACCGCGAAGGCGAAGCCATCAGCTGGCACCTCAAAAACACCCTCGGAATAAAGGGCGACAAAGTGCGTATTGAGTTCAACGAAATTTCCCCGAAAGCCGTGCGTGCTGCAATGGAGAATCCGCGTGAAATCGACATGAATCTGGTCGACTCGCAACAGGCGCGCCGCGTGCTAGACAGGCTTGTCGGCTACAAGATTTCGCCCATACTTTCCCGCAAGATAAAGTCGGGCAAAAAGACGGGGCTGTCGGCTGGGCGAGTGCAGTCCGCCGCGCTCAAAATGATTGTGGACCGCGAGAACGAAATCCGCAATTTCAAGCCCGAGGAGTACTGGAACATCGCTGCGTTATTGTTGAAAGACGGCGCAAAACGCACCAAAGCCAACCTGTTCAAGGCGGCGTTCAACGACGTCAACGGCGAGAAGGCGAAGGTGTCCGACGGCGACCGCGCGGGAGAAATCACCGCGAAAATGCGCTTATCGCAGTACACGGTTGACGAAGTCAAAAAGAGCGTCAGCACGGCAAAACCCGCACCTCCTTTCACGACCAGCACCCTGCAACAGGAAGCCAACCACAAACTCAATATGACGGCGGACAAGTCGATACGCGTTGCACAGCAGCTTTACGAAGGCGTGAACGTCGAGGGCGAAGGACTGCACGCGCTCATTACGTACATCAGAACGGACAGCGTGCGCGTGTCGCCCGATTTCGCGCGTTCGACGCTTGCTTTCATTGCGGAAAATTACGGCAGCGAATACGCGCCCAACACTCCCAACTTCTACAAGACGAGCGACAGCGCGCAGGACGCCCACGAGGCAATCCGTCCCATATCGCTTGCGCGTACGCCCAAATCTCTCGAAGGGAAAATCGACCGCGACCAGTTCAGATTGTACAAACTGATTTACGAAAGATATCTCGCTTCGCAGATGAAGAGTGCGCTTTACAACACCATGCGCGTCCACATCACGGCGGACGACGGAACGGAAGAAAAACTCGGGTTTGTCGTCAAGGGCAAGAGCGTGAAGTTCAAAGGTTTCACCGCCGTTTACACTTCGACCGCGGAGACGGACGAGGACAGCATCGAGATGGATACGATGCCCGACCTCAACGAGGGTGAAAAACTCAACCTCGACGACATAGTGTGCGAGCAGAAGTTCACCAAGCCTCCCGCCAGATACAACGACGCGACGCTGGTCAAGGCAATGGAAGAAAACGGCATCGGCAGACCGAGCACTTACGCGTCCATAATCTCCGTGCTTGCCAAACGCGAGTACACCGAGAAGGAAAACAAGTACATCAAGCCCACTCAACTGGGCGAGATAGTGTGCGAATACATGGAGCACAACTTCCCCGACATAATGAGCCTTAACTTTACGGCAAGGCTGGAAGGTGCGCTGGACAAAATCGCCGAAGGCGGTCAGCATTGGCAGGAACTCATCGGGGCGTTTTATCCGCGTCTGCAAAAGTTCATCGACCGCGCGTACAAGGCGGGCGGCGGCGGACGTCTTCCCGACGAGGAGAGCAACGTAATCTGCGAAAAGTGCGGTGCCAGAATGGTGATTAAAGAGGGCAAGTACGGCAAATTCCTGGCGTGCCCGAACTATCCCGATTGCAAGAACATCAAACGTCTTGTCGAAACCGTGGGCAAGTGCCCCAAATGCGGCGGCGAAGTGCTCAAAAAGACGACGAGGACGGGCAAAATCTTCTACGGATGCGCCAACTATCCCAAGTGCGATTTCACAAGCTGGGACATACCCGCACCCAAACTTTGCCCCGACTGCGGCGGAACGATGCGCGTGTCCGGCCGTGACGACAAGAAGTATTACGTCTGCATCAACAAAGCTTGCGGACACCGCGAACCCGCACCGACGCAGAACGTCGCGCCCGAGGCGGGCAATCCGACTGCCGAGGCAGGCGGCAACGCGGAATGACGACGGGCAAAGGCTCCGTAACGGTGGTGGGCGGCGGCCTCGCGGGATGCGAGGCGGCGTTGCAGCTTGCCGACAGAGGCTTTGACGTCACCTTGTACGAGATGCGTCCCGAGGTGACCACGGGCGCGCATACCACGGGTGCGCTCGCCGAACTGGTGTGTTCCAACTCTCTCAAATCCGAGGGGGAGGAAACGGCGTCGGGCGTGCTCAAAAAGGAATTGCACGCGCTCGGGTGCAGATTGCTTGCCGCAGCGGAGGAGTGCAGAGTGCCGTCGGGCAGTGCGCTTGCCGTCGACAGGGAACTGTTTTCCGCGAAAGTGGAGCGCGAGATATCCGCGCGAAGCAACATAAAAGTCGTCAGACGCGAAATCACGGACTTTCCGCCCGCTCCCGCGATAATCGCCACGGGACCGCTCACATCGGGCGCGCTCGCGCGTAAAATCGCCGAGAAAACGGGTTCGGAAAGACTTTATTTCTACGACGCCGTCGCACCCGTCGTGGACGCCGACAGCGTGGATATGACGAAGGCGTATTTCGGCGGACGTTACGGCAAGGGCGGGGACGATTATCTCAACCTGCCGATGAACAAAACGGAGTACGAGGCGTTTTACGAGGCTCTCGTAAACGCGCGTACCGTGGTGTTGAAGGACTTTGAACGCAAGGAACTGTTCGAGGGGTGTATGCCCATCGAAGAGCTCGCGTCGAGGGGCAAGGACACGATGAGATTCGGACCTCTCCGTCCCGTCGGACTGCGAAATCCCGTTACGGGGGAGAGCGCGTACGCCGTCGTGCAACTGCGGCGGGAAAACGCGGCTGGAAACTGCTTCAACATCGTCGGGTTTCAGACCAACCTCACTTTCGGCGAACAGAAGCGCGTGTTCGGACTGATACCCGCGCTCGCACATGCGGAATTTCTCCGTTACGGCGTCATGCACCGCAACACATACATAAAGTCGCCCGAAACGATTACTTACGGGTTCAGGCTCAAAGGTGACGAAGCGTATTACGTTGCGGGACAACTGAGTGGCGTGGAAGGGTACGTCGAGAGCATTATGAGCGGACTGATTGCCGCGGTCAATCTCGCGCGCGAACTGGACGGAGAAGCTCCCGCGGTACCGCCCGTAACCACCGTTACGGGGGCGTTGAGCAGGTACGTCGTGGAATGCGAAGGAGATTTCCAGCCCATGAACGCAAACTTCGGGTTGCTCCCTTTCGCCGAAGGCGTAGGCAAGAAAGAACGAAAAAAGTACTATCACGACAGAGCCGTTCGTGATATAATGCAATTTGCCTCGGATACGAGGTTTTTGCCCTGATACGGGTTGCGTGGGTTTCCCAAATACATCCGCAATCCGTGCCGTGTAGGCGCAAGCCCAGTCGGCAGAGGAAAAATATGGAATTCAGAGGAACTACCATTTGCGCGGTCAAGAGAAACGGCGTGACGGCAATCGCGGGCGACGGTCAGGTCACCATGGGCGAGAGCGTCATAATGAAAGGCAACGCCGTCAAGGTCAAGCGCATTTATAACGACAAAGTGGTGATAGGTTTTGCGGGCTCCGTCTCGGACGCCTTCGCCCTCTCGGAGAAATTCGAGGAAATGTTGCAGAAATACAGCGGAAATCTTATGCGTTCGGCGGTGGAACTCGCAGAACTCTGGCGCAGCGACAAAATGTACCGCAAACTTGAAGCGTTGCTCATCGTCGCCGACGCGAATTCGCTTTATATAGTGTCGGGCAGCGGTGAAGTAATCGAGCCCGAAAGCGGCATATGCGCAATCGGCAGCGGTGGCAACTACGCACTTGCTGCGGCTCGCGCGCTTGCGGGGTCTACCGACCTCGACGCAAAGGAAATCGCAGTCCGCGCGCTCAAAATCGCGTCCGAACTGTGCGTGTTCACCAACGACCACATCACGGTCGAAACAGTGTAGGAGGGACTATGGAACTCACCCCCAAACAGATTGTCAAGGAACTCGACAGATACATCATCGGTCAGCAGGACGCCAAAATCGCAGTCGCAATCGCCCTGCGCAACCGTTACAGAAGAAGCAGACTTCCCGAAGAAATGAGGGAGGAAATCACGCCCAAGAACATTCTTATGAAGGGTCCGACGGGCGTCGGCAAAACGGAAATCGCCAGACGTCTTGCAAAACTCGTGCGCGCGCCTTTCGTCAAGGTCGAGGCGACCAAATTCACGGAAGTGGGCTATGTCGGACGCGACGTCGAAAGCATAATCCGCGACCTCGTCGAGGTTGCAATCCGCATGGTCAAGGACGAGAAGTTCAAGGAGGTTATGCCCCGTGCTACGGAAATCGCCGAAAACAACCTCGTCGAACTGCTTTTGCCCATAAGGAAGAAAGCCGACACGGGCGAAAAATCCGACGCGCAGCTCAAAGAGGAGTTGCTCAGCGAAATCAGGGCGGGACACCTCGACGGCATCACGGTCGAGATGGAAATCAAGCAACAGCCCAAGCCCATTCAGCTGACCCCCGGCAACGCTCCCGGCAACGAAATCGACCTCGGCAACATATTCGGAGGTATGTTCGGCGGCGCAAAGAAGAAGAGAAGAAAACTTTCCGTCAAACAGGCGATGGATTTCATCGTCAATCAGGAAGCCGAAAAGATGGTCGACCAGGACGCCATTATCACGGAGGCACTCGCCCGTGCCGAACAGGACGGCGTCGTCTTCCTCGACGAAATCGACAAGGTTGCCGCGCGTGCGGGCAGAGACCAGGGACACGACGTATCCCGCGAAGGCGTGCAACGCGACATACTGCCCATCGTCGAGGGCAGCACGGTGCAGACCAAGTACGGCTCCATTCGCACGGACTTCATACTGTTCATAGCGGCGGGCGCCTTCCATATGTCCAAGATGGAAGACCTCATTCCCGAACTGCAAGGACGTTTCCCCATTCGCGTCGAACTGGACAACCTGACCGAAGAGGACTTTGTCAAAATTCTCACCGAACCCGACAATGCCGTGCTCAAACAGTACAAAGCGTTGCTCGGCGTCGACGGCGTCAATCTGGAATTCGACGACGACGCAATCCGCGAGATAGCGCGCACCGCGTTCTACGAGAACGAGAACAGCGAAAACCTCGGCGCAAGACGTCTGCACGCAGTCCTCGAACATCTGCTCAAAGACATTCTGTACGAGGCGGACGACAACGTCACCAAGGAGATAAAGATTGACCGCGATTACGTCGTGTCGCATCTCGAAACCTCGATGCGCGCCGCAAGTCTGCGCAAATACATTCTGTAACAAAACGAAGTTAAAAGCGCGAAAACGACGAATAAAAGCCGTTTTCGCGCATAATCTTGTTTCCGCATAGCGGTTGGAGGAGATATGATAACCATACCGAAAGGCACCAAGGACATGCTTCCCGCAGACGCCTACAAATGGCATTACGTGGAGAACAAAGCCCGCGAAACCGCGGCACTTTTCGGCTTTCACGAAATCCGCACGCCGATGTTCGAACACACCGAACTCTTTTTGAGAGGCGTGGGCGAAACTACGGATATCGTCACAAAGGAAATGTACACGTTCAACGACAAGGGCAACCGCAGTATGACGTTGCGCCCCGAGGGCACGGCGGGCGTTGCGCG
>CASECZ010000007.1 GCA_949286725.1 uncultured Clostridia bacterium | reverse complement strand
GTTCCGCGCGAGGAAATCGTGGAGCGCGTCGATTGGGCGCTCAAAGTCGTGGATATGAACGAATACCGCAAGGGCAGTGCAAGCAAACTGTCGGGCGGGCAGAAACAGAGGGTGGCAATCGCGGGGGTTCTCGCGATGAAACCCGACATTCTGATATTCGACGAGTCGACCTCTATGCTCGACCCCGAGGGCAGACGCGAGATTATGGACGTTGCGCGCAAACTCAACGACTCGGGCATTACGGTCATAACCATTACGCACAATATGGACGAAGCCGCACTCGCGGACAGGATCATCGTCCTCAAACGCGGCAAAATCGTACTGGACGGCACACCGCGCGAGGTTTTCGCCTCGCCGCTCGTCGCAGAATGCGGGCTGTCTTTGCCCCCCGCAACCGAACTGGCGGGCAAACTGTCCGAACGCGGTTACGTTTTCGACCGCACCGTCGTTGACGAGGACGAACTCGTGGAGGGGATATGCAAGCAATTGTTCTGAAAAACCTCTCCTATACCTATTCAAAGAAAACCCCCTACGAGAAACGCGCGCTGGATAACGTGTCGTTTGCAATCGAAGAAGGGGAATTCGTCGGACTCATCGGCGCGACTGGATCGGGCAAATCCACCCTTATTCAGCACCTCAACGGACTTGTGAAATTGCAGGAAGGCGAAGTCGTTGTGGCGGGTATGAACGCCGCGGAAAAGAAGACTTTGCGCAAATTGCGTTTTGCCGTGGGTATGGTGTTCCAGTACCCCGAATATCAGCTTTTCGAAGACACGGTCGCAAAAGACGTCGCCTTCGGTCCTTCCAATATGAAACTCGACAAAGCCGAAATCGACCGCCGCGTCCGTCACGCCATGGAAGTGGTCGGTCTTCCCTATGCGGACTTTGCCGAGCGCAGTCCTTTCGAACTGTCGGGCGGCGAGAAGAGAAGGGCGGCAATTGCGGGAGTCATCGCGATGGAGCCGTCAATACTCGTGCTGGACGAACCCGTCGCGGGTCTGGACCCCGCGGGCAGACGCGAAATTCTCGACCTCGTGCTCAAACTCAAAAAGGAAGTCAGCCCCACCGTCGTTATGGTGTCGCACTATATGGACGACATAGCCGAACTTGCCGACAGGATAATCGCGTTGCGCGACGGCAAGGTGGTTGCCGACGGTTCGCCCGCCGAGGTGTTCGGCGACAGGGAAAAAGCCGCGGCGGCGGGACTGGATTTGCCGTCCGCCGCAAGAATAACCGACAAACTTGCCGAGCGCGGTATCGTGCTCGACCGCAAAATAGTTACGATGGGTCAGCTCGCGGAAGCGCTTGCCCGCTACCGCGAGGAGCACACGGCGGGTATGGACGCGCCCGAAAAGACGGGGGAGGACACAGATGTTTAAGGATATCGCTTTCGGTCAGTACTATCCCGCCTCGTCCGTCATACACCGTATGGACGCACGTATGAAACTCTTTCTCACCGTGCTGTTCGTGGTGGCGATTTTCTTTGTCAATTCCTACTTCGGATTTATGCTGACGGCGGCGTTTTTGCTGCTCGTCATACTGCTTGCGCGCCTGCCGATGATGTCCGTTCTGAAATCGGTCAGGGCAATAATTTTCATCGTTCTTTTCGCCGCGATAATCAACCTCTTTATGATAAACGAGGGCGTCGTGCTGTGGAGCTGGAAATCGTTGCATATCACCGATACGGCAGTTCATACGACCATAAAGATGACTTTAAGGCTTGTTTTGCTCATTTGCGGCGCGTCTTTGCTTTCGCTTACGACCACGCCCGTGGAGATTGCCGACGGTGCGGAAAGCCTGATGAAACCGCTCAAACTCATCAAGGTTCCCGTCCACGACATAGCGATGATAATGAGCATCGCATTGCGGTTTATTCCCACTCTTTTCGAGGAAACGAACAAGATAATTTCCGCCCAGAAGGCGAGGGGCGCAAGTTTCGATACGGGCGGGCTGTTCGCCAGGGCAAAAGCGTTGTTACCTGTGTTGATACCTCTTTTCGTCAACTCCTTCCGCCGCGCCGACGAACTGGCGTTCGCTATGGACGCGCGCTGTTACAACGCGACGGAACACCGCACCAAGATGAAGGTTATGAAACTGGGCGTCGCCGACGTCGTGGCGTTCTTCGTGACGGTGGCGTTTTTTGTGGGCATACTGCTTGACAGATACTATTTCAACGGCGCGATGGATACGCTCATCTTCGGGGGGCTGGTATGAGATACCGCGCGGTGATTTCCTACTTCGGCAAAAACTACGTGGGCTGGCAAAGACAGCTTAACGGGCTGAGTGTACAGGAAGTGCTGGAAAAGGCGTTGACTGCGGTGTTCGGTACGCCCACGCAGGCGACGGCAAGCGGCCGCACCGATGCGGGAGTGCACGCCGACGGACAGGTGGTGCATTTCGACGCGGACACCTCCATTCCGCCCGAGAAAATTCCTTTTGCCGTAAATACCGAACTTCCCGACGACGTCAGTATGCTTTCCTGCGAGCCCGTCGCCGACACTTTCAACGCAAGGTTTTCCGCAAAGCGCAAAACGTACTGTTACAAACTGTACGTGTCGCGTCACCGCAAACCTATGCTGGGCGAAACGCGTGCTCACATCGTGGTGCCTCTCGACGTCGCGGCGATGCGCGAGTGCGCGGGCATAATCGAAGGGGAGCACGATTTCAGGTGCTTCGAGGCAAGCGGCTCCGTCGTCGTCAACACGGTGCGCACGGTATATCGCGTGCAAATCGACGCCGCAGGCACATTCCTTCCCGACGGCAGACTGTCGGACGGCAACGTGGAAATCTACGTGACGGGCAACGGATTTCTCTATAACATGGTGCGCATAATAGCGGGCACGCTGGTCTACGTCGGAACGGGCAAGATGACCGCCGACGACGTGCGCGAAGTGCTTGCGACGGGCGACAGAACCCGCGCGGGCAAAACCCTGCCTCCGCAGGGGCTTACGCTTGTGAGCGTGGAGTACGACGATGCTGACGGTACACTTTGAAACCGAAGTCGAAACCCTGAAAAAAGTGTGTGCCGACCTCGGCGAGAACTACGAGGCGGGCGGCACGTTTTTCGTGTTGCGCGAGGACGACGAACCCGTCGGATTTATGCGCACGCAAATGGGCGATTATGTCCGAATAACCCATTTCAAAGTCAAAAACGGTGAGATAAACCGCGAAAACCGCGATTTCTTTCTTCACGCGATGATGTTCAAATTTTCGCTTTCTCCCATACCTCTCGAAGTCGAAGGGCACATTCCGGAACTGGAAAAATTCGGCTTCCGTTACGAGGACGGATTCATGCGAATAGACGACTCTCGCGACATAAATCTGCACGGTGACTGCAAGGGCGTCTGAACGACGGATGCCGCGCCGCCGAAGGAAAACAGCGGACGACAACCTCCCGAAAGGGGGCTTTTTTTGTTTTGCGGGGGCGGCGCGGAAAGGTGGAATGTGTCGTTGTCGCGGCTTCGGGCGTGAAAGGAGGCGCAAAAAAAAGGAAATCTGCGCGCGTCTGTTCGCGCTTTTTCGCGCGCCGCGGAGCGGGTGTGCGCGTTTTATTGTTGTCTTGTAAAAAGTTTCCGCTTGTCAAATGCGCGCGTATGCGGTAGAATGTTTATACTAAATTCGCGGATAGAAAAATGGACGAAATCAAAAACACCGAGCAATCTTCCAATTTCATCGAAGACATCATCAACGCCGACCTTGCGTCGGGTAAGCATACCAAAATTATAACCCGTTTCCCGCCGGAACCCAACGGATACCTGCATATCGGACATGCAAAAGCAATATGCATCAATTTCGGCATGAAGGAAAAGTACGGCGGCGAATGCAATCTCCGTTTTGACGACACCAACCCCGTCAAAGAGGACGTCGAGTACATGGAGAGCATAAAAGAGGACATCCGCTGGCTGGGCTTTCAGTGGGACAGGGAACTGCACGCGTCGGACTATTTCGACCGTATGTACGAGTGCGCCGTAAAACTGATAAAGGACGGCAAGGCGTACGTATGCGACCTGTCGGCGGAGCAGATACGCGAAACGCGCGGAACGCTCACCGAGCCGGGCAAGGAAAGCCCGTACCGCAACCGTTCCGTGGAAGAGAACCTCAGGCTTTTTGCCGAGATGAAGGAGGGCAAGTACGCCGACGGCGAAAAGGTGTTGCGCGCCAAAATCGACATGGCGTCGCCCAACATCAATATGCGCGACCCCGTCATCTACCGCATTTGTCACGCAGAACACCCGCACACGGGCGACAAGTGGGTCATCTATCCGATGTACGATTTCGCACACCCGCTCGAAGACGCAATCGAGGGTATCACGCACTCGCTGTGCTCGCTGGAATTCGAAAATCACCGTCCGCTTTACGACTGGGTGACGGAAAACTGCGGTTTCGACCCGCGTCCCCGTCAGATAGAGTTCGCGCGGCTCAATCTCACGCATACCGTGATGAGCAAGCGTTTTCTAAAACGTCTGGTCGACGAAAAAATCGTGTGGGGGTGGAACGACCCGCGTCTTTCCACGCTTTCGGGCATACGCGAAAGAGGCTATCCGCCCGAAGCCGTGCGCGATTTCTGCGGCAGGATAGGCGTTGCCAAAGCCGACAGCGTGGTCGATATCGCGATGCTGGAACACTGCGTCAGGGAAAACCTCAACGAAAACGCCACCCGCGCAATGGTGGTGACGCGTCCCCTGAAAGTCGTCGTCGACAACTATCCCGACGACAAGACGGAGACAGTGTATATAGAAAACAACCCCAGAAAAGAGGACGCGGGAGTTCACGAGGCGACCTTCTCGAAAGAGCTGTACATCGAAAGCGAGGACTTTTCTCTCGACCCGCCGCCCAAATATTTCCGTCTCAAACCCGACGGCACGGTGCGTCTGAAAGGCGCGTACGTCGTGAAGTACAAGAGCTGCGAGACGGACAAGAACGGCAACCCCGTCGTCGTGCACGTCGAGTATCTCGAAGGCACAAAGTCGGGCGAAGAGGGCGCGAACATCAAGGTCAAGGGCACCATACACTGGGTCAACGCCCGCGACTGCGTGGGCGTGACGCTCAATATGTTCGACTATCTGATAAACGACGGCGACGGCGATTATATGGACCGCATAAATCCGAATTCGCTGACCGTTCTGCACGGCTATGCCGAGAAGTTCCTTGCGGGTGCAAAGAAGGGCGACAGGTTCCAGTTTCTGCGCGAGGGATACTTCGTCTGCCGCGGCGGTACGGAGTACAACTGCATTGTCGGTCTGAAAGACGGTTTCAAAGCGTAAGAGCATTCGACCTTGTGTTTTCGCGCGGGCGAATGTATAATATTTCAATAAGACGTTCAATCGTCGGTTCGAGGTGAGTTATGTTCACTTGCAAGGTTTGCGGAAGCGAAGTTCAGCGCGGTCAGGCGTATTGCACGACCTGCGGCGCGGAAGTGGTTTCCAATTACGAAGTTACCTGTCCGACCTGCGGCACGAAGAATAATGCGGGGTGCAGGTTCTGCGCCAATTGCGGCGGGGTTCTCGGCGTTCTGCGCAAACCCGTCTGCGACATTTGCGGCACCGTAAATCTGCCCGGCACCAAATTCTGCGTGGTATGCGGTGCGCCAGTTTCCGAGTCGGACAGCCCGTTTACCGAAGAGGACATACTCAAATTCCGCGAAAACAAACTCAACGTCGACCTTATGGTCAAGGAACGCATGAAGGCGGCTGACAAAGAAATCGCCGAGATGAAGGAACGTGTCGCCGCCGACAAGACCAAGGCGATGATGGAAATAGAGGATTATCGCAAAAAAACCAACGAGGAGTTCAGCAAACAGGCGAAAATGCTGGACGCTTACCGCGACAAGGTCAACGAACTGGGTTCCGAGGACGTGGCGCAACTCAAAAAGCTGTCGCAGGCAATCCGCAACTATTCCGCCTATTACGCCAACCCCTATTCGGCGGCGGAGAATATGGACGAACTGAAAGACCCGTTCATCTGTCCCGTATGCGGGGGCATAAACGCGGGCGACGCGGTGAAGTGCACGCGATGCGGACGTTCCCGCGCGCGCTCGATACTGCTGCTTGCCAAAGGCAAAATCAAACAGTCTCCTCCCGTTCGCAAGAAGGTCAGGGTGCTGGGCGCACCCGACGAAAGTCTGGAAGCGCGCAAGACGCCCACTTTCGACGAGTTCGCGGGGGCGGCGTTTGCCGAGGCACAGAACAAGCCCATCGAGAAACAGGAGGACAGGCAGGACGGTGCGAAGTTCGCGGGGCAGCCTTTCGTGCCCGCGGGCGGATATTATCCCTATCCCGCCGCCACGCCTTACGGTGCGCCCGTGTTCTACAACAGGGAGACGGGCGAGCCCTATCAGATGCCTCCCATCGTGCAACCCGTAGCGTTCGTTCCTTACGTCACGCAGGACCAACCTCTGATGCAGTATTCGCCCACGGGCGAGTTCGCAACGCCCGCGCCCGACGCCGCCCGCAAGAACGACGTCTCCGACGCGGAAAAAACGGCAAAGTAAAATATGAATACAGGCGCGGACGAAAAATCCAAATATCTCGACGAATCGGGCATAAGACTTGCTCCCGATCCGCTTGCCGCGGGTGAAGTCAACCAGCTTCCCGCCGTCAGGCAGGATCTTGTCATCGTGCCCACTCTTGCCGTGCCCAAGGGCGAGAACGTCGACGAAAGAAACACCGCGCCCGACTATCAACCCGAGGCGAAAGACGTCAACAAGAAATGGAAGAGGGGAGTGCGCACGCGCAACTTTGTTGCGGGGCTTGTTATGTTCCTTGCGTCGGCGGTGGTGCTGTTGCCCTTCCTGCTCGCCTATTTCTCGGTGGCGGCGGACAGTCTGCCTTTGAAGTACGCGTTCGAGCGGTTCGACGTCCTCGGGCACATTGTCGAGGCGTTCCGCGCCACTGCGGAGCTGGGCTGGAAAGGCGCGGAGGTCAACGCGATATGGCAGGGGACCGTGCCCGAAATATTGCTTGCGGCGGGCATTATCGCCGTAACCGTCAACTTGATAAAATCCGTGGTGGGAATGTGCGGTTCCCTGCGTCCCAAGCGGTATATGGTGGGCGCGATATTCTTTGTGCTGACCGTTGCCGCGGTGTTCGTCGCCGCTCTTGTCGGAGCGGACGCCATAGGACTGCCCAAGATGGATTTTATGCAGGACTTCGTCGCAAACTGGCGCAGCAACGAGTTCGTTACGCTGTTCATACTCGCGGGATGTCAGCTCGCGGGGGCGATAATCTGCATGTTCGTAACGCCGCAACGCACGGGATACGCCCGTTCGTAGCATCATAAATATCGTCTGCGGCGTCGCCGCAGGCTCAACCTTACGCGCCCAAGCGCGCTCGGAGGCACTATGTCCAAAAAAGACAATCAGGAAATTCCATCTTCCGCCGAAAGCGTGACGCCTCCCGTCGAACAGACGGAGGTTTCGCCCGCCGTGCAGACGGACGCTCTCTATGAGAGCGAGGCGTACGGGGATCCTCAGCCCGACGAGGGCATAAAGACCACGGTCATGAAACCCGTGGGCATGGGCGGTCCCGTTCCCATCATCGCGCCCAAGCACAATACGGTGCAGTTGCAGCCGATAGTCGTGCCTCTTGCCGTCGTGCCCTATATGAGTCAGGACAGCGAGGTGCTGCGCACGGACGGCAGAATGGCGAACCGCGCAAGCGCGGAAGGAACGGACTTCGACGTCTCCGCCGCCGTACAGGCGGAAAAAGACAAACAGAAAAAGCACAAGGCGGTGCAGACAAGGATATTCTCGCTCGTGACTTTCCTCGCCGCCTGTCTGATTGCGGTCGTGTTCATACTCGCATACTACAAGCCCGTTTACGGCAAGGTCGATTTTTCGGATTGCGACGTCATCGGCGCGATAGTGATGCTGGCAAACGGATTGCGTCCCGAGCCGCTCGCGCCCGCGGTGACGCTGATTGTCGGCGCGGCGAGCGTGGCAGTGGTATGGCTGGTCAGCCTTTTCGGAATGATTTTCGGCAAATATCCGCGCAAGACCCTGTTGCTGTTCGCTTTCATCGCGGTTGCTGTTTTCGCGGCGGAAATCATATACGACGTCGTCAAAAAGACCTTCGTGGCGGGCGAGTCGGCGGGCTGGTTCATAATGCTGGGACTCGGCGGGCTGGAATTCGTCCTCTCGATAATCTTCCTCATCGCGTCCATACGCAGGGTGGACAAGGACGAAGCGGCTCTCGCAAGGGTCGAAAGAGAAATCTGACAGGAGAGGCACTCCGGTGCCTCTTTTCATAATCGTTTAACGGTAGCGCAAAATAATGTCGTTGAAATTAGTGTCGCTGGCAAGCGGCAGCAAAGGAAATTGTACTCTCGTCTTTTCGGACTCCACGGCAATACTCGTCGACGCGGGCATTTCCTTTTCGCGTCTTTCGCAGGAACTGCGGCGGTTCGGGCTGTCGCCCGCCAAACTCGACGGGGTGGTCGTCACGCACGAGCACACCGACCACGTGTGCGGATTGCCCAGGCTGGAACAGTACGTGCCCGTCTACGCGCACCCGTTGACCGCCGAGGCGATATACAGGCGGCAGGGCGCGCTTGCCAACTACCGTGAGCAGGAGTTCTACGAAGGCGGGTTCACCGTCGGGGACATAGAGGTCGTGCCTTTCCGCATACCGCACGATGCGGCGTATCCTCTCGGATACACGTTCCGCGTGGCGGGCGGGGCACAGGTCAGCGTCGCCACCGACATGGGCAGACCCACGGTGGGCGTGTTCAACAACATACGCGAAAGCGAAGTCGTGTTGCTCGAAGCCAATCACGACGTGGACATGCTGAAAAACGGCTCCTATCCCGAGCGGCTCAAACGCCGTATCCTGAGTGATACGGGGCATCTCAGCAACGACATGACCGCCGTGTTTGCCGAAAGGCTCGTCGGGTCCGCCGTCAAGACGCTCTTGCTCGGACACATCAGCCAGAACAACAATCTGCCCGAACTGGCGTTCGGCACCGTGAAGGGCAGGCTGTTGCAACGCGATTGTTGCGACATCGCCGTCGCTCTTGCGTTGCAGGACAGCGCAAGCGAGGTTTACGAGGTAAAATGAGAAGAAATCTGTTTGCGGGAGAGAGCGCGAGCGCATACCTGTTTGCGATATGCGGCGTGTCCATAATCTCCAATATGCTGGGATACATCCTGACGGGCAGGGTGGGCAGTTTTGCCGGAATGTCCGTGGCGGGGTGGATATCCTATGCGGTCACCCAACTCATCATCGTGCTCGTCATCGTGGCGTTCGCCGCGTGGCGCAAGTACGACGTCGTCGCGGTCAGCAAGCTCCGCCCGATGACCAACCCGCGACGCTATGCGTTGCTCGTTCCCATTTCGGTGTTCACCATCGTGGCGTTTCTGCCGCTTTCGATGCTGGTGCAGGCGATGTTCGGCGCGATGGGCGTCCAAGGGTCGGTGACGGCGTCCGCCATACGCTTCGACAACGTGGGGGTCTACTTCCTCGCGCTGTTCGTCATAGCCCTGCTCCCCGCGCTCGGCGAGGAACTGCTGATGAGAGGCACGGTGCTCCCCGGGCTCGCCACGCGCGGCGTCTGGTTTGGCGTGTTTATCTCGGCGTTGCTTTTCAGCCTAATGCACGGCAACCCGGTGCAGACGATATACCAGTTCTGCATAGGCGCGGTGCTTGCGGTGTTGTTCCTGCTCTCGGGCTCGATATGGCCGTCCGTCATCGTGCATTTTCTCAACAACTTCATCACCCTCACCATATCCGCCTATATCCCGCAGGTCAACGAATGGATAGCAACCCTCGGTTACTACAATTTCCTGACGGGCTTTGCGGCGTTCGCGGTCGGGGTTCTGGTGTTGTTCGCCCTGTTTTACCTTTACTACCGCGCGGGTCAGCCCCGCAGACCCAAGGAGGATTTCAAGGTCGTCGAAAACGGCATAGTCTTCGAGGAATATTCGGTTTACGCCTATTCCGACGACAGCGCCGCCAAACCCGTGAAAAAACGCGGCGGTCTGTTCGCGGATACGATGCGCTTCTGCGGGTCGATGTTCACCGCCCGCGGCTGGAACAGAGCCGAGACCGCACTCGTGCAGGCGTCGTCCGCCGACATTCCGTATATAGGTAAAGCGCAGCCGATGATAAACGTCTGGCTTGCCGTCGGGCTGGCTTGCATTTACTGGGTGTTCGGGCTGATTACCATGTTGTTATGAAATCGCGCTATGCGGGAGGAATAATATACTTTCTCGTCATCGTATCGACGCTGCTCATGCGCATATCGGGCAGTGTCGGGGTTTACGACGCCCTCAACGTGGACGCGGACGTTTACTTCACCTGCATAGTGCAGATACTGTGCTTCGGAGCCCTGCCGATAATAGGGTATTTCATAGTCGCGAAACAGTGCCGTTGCGACGAAATCAAGCCTTTACTTGTTGAATTCAACATACAGAAGTGCTCGTTGCGCGGTTTCGGGCTTTGCCTTGCGGCGGTCGTTCCCACGCTCCTGATATCCTCGTTCATATCTTTCGTGTGGCAGAACGTGCTCGCCCTTACGGGTTATCTGCACGCCACTCCCGACCCCGTCGTGCAGACCCCCGCGAACCTTGTCGCGGACATATTCCTCGTCGCCGTCCTGCCCGGTATATTCGAGGAAATCACCCACCGCGGGCTCGTCTTTGCGGCGTACCGCGAAACGGGGTGCAAAGTGGTTCTCGTGTCGGGGTTGCTGTTCGCGCTCATGCACCAGAACATCACCCAGACGGGTTACACTTTCTTCATAGGCGTGATTGCCGCGCTGATGGTCTACTACACGGGCTCCCTGCTCCCCGCCGTGTTCCTGCATTTCTTTAACAACTTCATAAGCGTCCTCGGCGACTATACGACGCTCAGCCCCGTGTTCGCGTTCATTTCCGACGCCCGCAACTGGCTGTTCGGCAACCTGCTCGGACTGCTTGTCTGCGCGCTGTTGATGATAGCGTCCGTGGTCGCGGTGTGCCTGTTGTTCAGAGTGTTGCGACAGGACGCGGTAAAACAGGGCAGACTGCCCGTCAAGACGTACGAAAAGCCGTGGGTCGGTGCCATACCTCTGCACCGCGACGTGCCGTTCATCGTCACCGTATGCGTGGGCGTTTGCGCCACGGTGTTCTCGTTCGTGTGGCGGTTGGTGCTGTGACGGAGGGCGGAGTATGAAAATCAACGTGATTGCCGTGGGCAGACTGAAAGAAAAGTTTTTCGTCGACGCCGTGAACGAATACGCCAAAAGGCTCGGCGCGTACTGCGATTTCTCTGTGACCGAGGTCGCCGCCGCACCGCCTGCCAAGTCGCCCGCCGAACAGTCGACGGAAGAAGGCGAAAACCTGTTGCGCAAGGCGCGCGGGTTCGTCGTCGCGCTGGACGGCAGGGGAAAGACACTGTCAAGCCCCGAGTTTGCGGCGACAATATCCGCCGAGTGCACGAAAGGAGTGTCCGAGTTCAGTTTTCTCATAGGCGGCAGTCACGGGCTGTGCGACAGGGTGCGCGAAAGAGCGGATATGGTGCTTTCGTTCGGCAAGATGACGTTTCCGCACCAGTTGTTCAGGATAATGCTTTGCGAGCAGATATACCGTGCGCTCACGATAAACGCGGGGACGCCCTATCACAAATAAGGAGCGGGCGCGGACAGAGCGCGCAACGAGGATATGGAAAAGAGCAAGGAAAAGTTCATGAAACGCGCGTTGGAGCTGGCGGCCGAGTGCGCCGAACTCGACGAAGTGCCCGTGGGCGCGGTTGTGGTCAAGGACGGCGAAATCGTCGCCGAAAGCGGCAACCGCAAGGAGCGTGACGGTAACGCCGTCCGCCACGCCGAAATCGTGGCGTTGTCCGACGCCGCCGAAAGAACGGGCAACTGGTGGCTGGAAGGGTGCGAACTGTTCGTGACGCTGGAACCTTGCGCAATGTGCGCGGGCGCGATGATAAACGCGCGCATAGCAAAACTGTATTTCGGCGCGTACGACGAAAAGGCGGGGGCGGCGGGCAGCAAGGTCAACCTTTTCGAAAAGGGGCTCTTCAATCACACCGTGGAAGTCGAGGGCGGCATCATGGAGGAGGAGAGCGCGGAATTGTTGGGTGCGTTTTTCCGCAGAAAACGCGAGGAGGCGCGCAAGGCGCGCGACTGCGCAAAGAGCGAGTAAGACGGACGCGACAAACCGCTTTCCGTTTTTCGGATAAATTTTGCGACCTGTTATCGGGCGCGGCGACGGCCGCGCTTTTTTCTTTGTCGCGTAAAGGTGTTTTCGGAAATTGACATAAAAGTTTGAAATCCGCACGGTTTGCGGGCTAACATTCCCTTGCCGACGGGCTGTCTCGCGTTGCCAATAAAAAAAGGAGACAGCAAATATGGACAAGAAGAAAATCGTGTTTATCGTGCTTACCATCGTTTCCGTCGCGGTGTCCGCCGTGGCGTGCGTTTTCGGCATTCCCTATACGCCCGTCGAGATAGGCTATCCCGACGATGTGGAATGCGCAACGGAAACCGTGTGCGGCGAAGAGGCGTATGCGGCGGAAGTCGAGGGTGTTGCGGTCTCCGCGACCGACGCGAAGACGGCATAATTCGGTCGGCAGGCAAAGGGGGAGACGGTGACGTCTCCCTTTTGCTTTTGTACCGCGGCGCGGGCACGGGGGCATCGAGGAAAGCAGGGCGTAAAAAGGCAAAGCGCAAGGAGCCAAAAGCCGCCAAAAGCCGCCGCAGGTGGCATAACTGAGCAAAGGAGCATAAAATTGAGTATGTCGTATAAGTTGAGAATATGGTTGACGGAAAGTCCTTTCGGGGACACGGTGCTGTTGGGCAGAACGGCCGCGGACTATCTGCGCAGGGAATTCGCCCCGTTCGGGTTCGAGGTCGTGCGGGAGGGTTCTGCGTGTGTGCCCGACGAGGGCGAAACGGGGGTCGTGATACCTCTCGATATGCCGCTGGTGACCGCGGACGACGTCATGCGCGCCGCGGAGTGTCTGCGGCACCGCAGGCTGGACGTGCTCGCGCTCGGCGACGGGTCGTCGGGGGCGCGGGTGTTCGTGCGGGACGGCGCGGAGGGCGGCTATTTTCTGCGGTCGCCGCATTTTTGCAAAGTTGATAGTGCAAAAAACAGGGCTTTGGTGTATAATCAAATGAAAGAGAGAATAATAGACCGACTGCTCACCGCCGAAGTGGAGATACCCGACGTCGCCAACACCGTCGTCGAAGATACCGTCCTGATTTCTTCGGGGGCAAAAGTTATGCCCTTTTGCAGGCTGACGGGCAATACCGTCGTGCGCGCGGGCGCGGTGATTGAAGCCTCTTACCTCTGCGACACCGTGGTGGAGGAGGGCTCAACCGTAGTCATGTCGCATCTTGCGGACAGCGTCGTGGGCAAGGGCAGCACGGTCGGACCTTTCGCCCGACTGCGCGGAGCGCACGTAGGCGACGGTTGCCGAGTGGGCGACTTTGTCGAAATCAAGAACGCAGTCATGGGCGACGGCGCGAAATCCGCGCATCTCGCTTACGTCGGCGACGCCGAAGTCGGCGCGCGCACCAACGTAGGTTGCGGCACCGTGTTCTGCAACTACGACGGCAAACACAAGCATCGCATCCGCGTGGGCAATGACTGTTTCATAGGCGCCAATGCAAATCTCGTCGCACCGCTGACGATAGGCGACGGCGCATACGTCGCGGCGGGCACGACCGTGACGCGCGATATGGCGGAGGGCGAGTTCGCAATCGGTCGCGTGCGTCAGGAGACGCGCCCCGAAAAACCCCTTTCGTCGAGAGGCGCGGCGAAGGACGACGACAAAAAATAAACTGCGGAGAACACGCGGCTTCGGCTTTCGGGTTCTCCCGAAGGAAGGAGCAATGTTCCTCATCGTAGGGCTGGGCAACCCCGGCACCCGCTATCGCAACACCTATCACAACGTCGGTTTCATGACGGCGGACGCGCTCGCCAAAAAGTGCAAGGTCAGGTTCACCGGGAAGGAGTGCGCCGCTCTTACCGCGCACGTAAAAAAGGGCGGAACGGAATTCGTCATAGCAAAACCGCAGACCTTCATGAACCTGTCGGGCGAGAGCGTGAAACAGCTTGTGCGGAAGTACTGCAACGACGAAAGCGAACTTGTCGTCGTGTACGACGACGCAGATTTGCCCGTGGGCAGAATGCGTCTGCGCGAGGAAGGAAGCGCGGGCACGCACAACGGCATGCGCAGCATAGTAAAGGAACTCAACACGACCTGCTTCAAGCGTCTGCGCATAGGCATATGCACGGACGAATTGGCGGAAAAGGAAGTTGAAATAGTCGATTTTGTACTTTCAAGGGTCGAATTTGACGTAAAACCCCTCCTCGAAAAGTGTATTGACGCGGCAACCGACGCCCTCGTCGAACTGGCGGGCGGCGCGGATATTCAGCGCGTCGAGGAGAAGATAAACCGCAGAAAATGATACCGAAGAGGCTTGACGTACGCACAATGGGAGAAGGGCTCGCTTCGCTTGCCCTGCTCGGAGAAAGAAAACTTCCCGACGGGAAGTTGTCTGCCGTGTCCGTCGTGCGCGTCACCGAGGGTGCGAAGATACATCTGGCTTCCTCCGTGCCCGCCAGAAAACTCTACGTCGCGTCCGACCCGCCCGCCGCGAAAAGCGCGTTTGAAAAACTCTCGCGCTATCCCGACGCAAAGGTGGTGTTTCTGCCGCACCGCGACGACGTGCTCGTGCACCGCAAGGGCTTTTCGTTGAGGGCATCGCGGGAAAGAGCCGCCGCGCTCGCCGCGATAGCCACGGGCAGAGCGGACACGCTCGTCGTTTGCGCCGACGCGCTCATGCAGAAGTTTCCTGCGCCCGAATTGGTGCGTTCCTGCTGTCTGGAATTGAAACGCGACGACACCGTGGCTCCGCAGTCCGTCGCAGACGCCCTCGTTGCCGCCGGGTACGTCCGTCAGGAAATGATAGCCGAAGAGGGCGATTTCGCCCTGCGCGGCGACATACTGGACGTCTACGTCTGCGGGGGTGACCCCGTGCGCGTCAATTTTTTCGACGACCTCGTCGAGAACGTCAAGACCATAGACATAGAGACCATGCTCCCTCTCAACGAGAAGGAGAGCGTTTTCGTGCCGCCCGCGGGCGACGTCGTGTTTTCCGAAAAGGACGCGGCGGACGTGCGCCGCGCGCTGTCGGCTCACTCGGACAACCCCGTCGCCGCCTTGCTCGGCGACAGCGTGCACGCAGGGGTGTGTCAGCCCTCTCTTGCGTGGGTGGTGCCGTTTTCGGCGGACAACTCCCACTCCCTTTTCGATTATTTTACGGGCGACGAGCCCTCCGTCGTGATTTTCGACGAGCCCAAAGTCATCTACGAAAAGTTCAACGTCCTGACAAAGGAGTTTCACAACAGGCTCGTTCCTCTCGGAGAGGCGGGCGAAATTCTGCCCGAGCATTCGGCGTGTCTTTTCCCCGTGTCGGAAATCTCGCGCAGAATTCTGACCTTGCGCAAACTGGCGTTCACGTCCCTCGACCTTTCCAATCCGCTGTTCAGACCCACGACGCTCATTCAGCCCAAGTGCCGCCCCGTCACGAAATACTATCTTTCGCCCGACAGCATATTGCAGGACCTCAAAACTTTCACGCTCAACGGGTTTGAAGTGCTCGTATGTGCGGGCAACTCCGAACGTGCGAAGAGCATACGCGACAGTCTGTACGCGGGCGAAGTGTACAGCGAGATTTCCGAGGACGGCAACGGCGACGCCGCGATTCTCGTCACGCCGCTCGCCATAGAAACGGGGTTCGTGTATCCCGCCGAAAAACTGGTCGTCATAGGCGTGTCCGAGTGCGTCGGCAGACACCGCGGCGAGGACGTGTCGTTGCACAGGGCGCAGTTCGTCGCGCCGAAGGCGGGCGATTACGTCGTGCACCGCATTCACGGCGTGGGGTTGTGCGAGGGCACGACCATAATGAAGACGGGCGACTTCGAGAAGGAGTATATCGTCCTGCGCTACCGCGACGGCGACACTCTGTACGTTGCCACCGACCAGATGGACAACCTGCAAAAGTTCGTGGGCGAGGAAAATCCGCGGCTTAACAAACTGGGCGGCAAGGAGTTTGCCCGCGAAAAGGAGAAGGTCAGAAAGTCCGTCAAGAAACTCGCAGTCAATCTCTTGCAGTTGTACGCCAAGCGCGAAAAGCAGAAAGGGTTTGTCTATTCTCCCGACACGGTATGGCAAAAGGAGTTCGAGGACGCCTTCGAGTACGACGAAACCGCCGACCAACTGAAAGCCATCGCCGCCGTCAAACAGGATATGGAGAGCGGCAAAATAATGGACAGACTGCTTGTCGGCGACGTCGGGTTCGGCAAGACGGAAGTCGCTTTCCGCGCCATGTTCAAAACCGTGCTGGACGGCAAACAAGCCGTTTTGCTCGCGCCGACGACCATACTCGCCCGTCAGCACCACGAGAATCTCGTCAAGCGGTTGGAGCCCTTCGGGATAGAATGCGCGCTCCTCACCAGACTGCAATCCTCGGCAACCAACGCCGAAACGCTCGCAAGGCTCAAAGACGGCAGTCTGCATATGGTGATAGCGACGCACAAGGTGCTGTCCAAAGAGGTGGAGTTCAAGGACCTCGGCCTTCTTGTGCTGGACGAGGAACAGCGGTTCGGCGTCGAACACAAGGAAAAACTCAAAGAGAAATATCCGCTCGTCAACGTGCTGACGCTTTCGGCGACGCCCATACCGCGCACGCTGAATATGGCGTTGTCGGGCGTGCGCGACATATCCCTGCTCGAAACCGCGCCCAAGGGCAGGCTGCCCGTGCAGACCTACGTCATGCCTTATTCCGACGCTCTCGTCGTTGACGCCGTAACGCGCGAATGCGCCCGCGGCGGGCAGACGCTCATTTTGCTCAACGACATCGCCGCGCTCGACGCCTACGCCGCACGGCTTGCCGCAAACCTCCCCGCGGAGGTGGGAATCGTCACCGCTCACGGGCAGATGGCGGGCGGAGAACTGGAAAAGCGCATGGCGGCGTTCTACGACAAGAAGTACGACGTACTCGTCGCGACGACGATAATCGAAAACGGCATAGACCTGCCCGACGCAAACACGCTCATCGTGATAGACTCGGGGTGTTTCGGGTTGTCGCAGCTCTACCAGCTGCGCGGCAGAGTGGGCAGAAGAGGAGCGCTTGCGCACGCCTATTTCACCCTGCCTCCGACGGGGGAACCTTCGGCAACGGCGGAAAAGCGGTTGCGCGCGCTTCTCGACAACACCGACGTGGGCAGCGGTTTCCGCATTGCGTTAAGCGACCTGTCCATACGCGGCGCTGGCAACATACTCGGCGCGGAACAGCACGGACACATCGAGCGCGTCGGTTACGAGATGTACATCGAACTGCTCAACGAGGCGGTGGAAGAACTGCGCACGGGCAAACGTCCCGACGAGCGTGCCGAGGTGGAAATGAAGGTGGACGTGCCCGCGTTCATACGCGACGGATACGTCAGCGGGCGCGACAAACTGCGCATTTACCGCAGGATAGCGGGCGTGGACTGCGTGACGGCGCGCAACGCTCTGATTGCGGAACTCAACGAGGTTTACGGCACGGCGGAACAGCCGCTCGTCAATCTCATCGACATAGCGTTGCTCAAAAACATGGCGCGCGGGTTCGACGTGTCGCGCATAATGATAAACAGAGCGGGGGCGGGGGTGAACTTCCGCGACTCGGAGGTGTTCGGGGACGAAACGCTGATGAACGCCGTTGCCGCGCACCGCAACGAAACCGTGCTGACGTCGACCATACCTCCTTCGCTCATATTCGACGTCAAGGGACTGTCCAACGTGGAAAAACTGCAAAAACTGATAAAATTCTTTGCCGAGATGGCGACGCCGTCCGCCGACGGCGGCGCGCAGAGCGCGTAAAACGCCCGATTTTACTTTGTTTTCAACGCTTATTAAAGAGTTTATTTGTGTTAAAAACGCTTGCGGGCACGCCCGCGGGTGTGTATAATGTTAATACTATTGCAATAATCTCGTAACGGAGTGTATATGAAAAAGAAGCTGATTGTCGCGTTGATACTGGTTCTGCTGCTGTCCATAACGGTCGGTACGCTCACCGGTTGCGACGAGATTTTCAAGAAGAACGCCGAACGCGACGCGAAACAGGTTGTCGCAACCGTCAGTTACGACGGGCAGACGGCGTACGTTTATAAGCACGAACTCGAAAGCAGTTTCAACAGTTATTCCTACCTTTACGTTGCGTATTACGGAATGAGCTACGAGCAAGCCGCGGACTACATCGCGCAGTCGCTTGCTCAGCGTGAATTGCTGGTGTTGTTTGCCAAGTCCGAACTCGTCAAGGCGGCGGGCATCGACAAAGTTCCCGCAATGGTCACGGTGGAGGAACTCCTCAGCAGGAGCGAAATCAACCGTGCGGTCGAGAACGTCAACGAAGACATGCTTTCCGCGCTCAACACCGCCATCGAGAACCTCATCAACGAGGACAACTACGTCGACGGCAACGACGATGACGACAAGGAAGAGTACAAGGCTTACGAAGGCGACGACGTCGTGAAGGTGTACTTCGACTCCCAGGAAGGCAGCACCGTTTCCTCTCAGAAAATCCAACTCGGCAAAACCGCGTTCGAACCCACCGCTCCCACGAGAGACGGTTACACGTTCTACGGCTGGTATCTCGAACCCGAGTGCACCAACAAGTTCGACTTTACGTCCGCGCTCACTGCCGAAAGCGGACTGCTTGACAGCCACAACAGACTGAAACTGTACGCGAAATGGGAGGCGTACACCGCACCCCGTCCCGTTCCCGCCGAGGAAGAAGCCGACAAAGATGCCGACTACGACCCCGACGACAACTCCGAAAGCATCGCCATCGCGCCTCATTTCTTCGGTGCCGACGGCAAACTGACCGCAGAGTACGGGAAATTCATCACGGACAGAGAAGTCAAAATCGAATGCCTCGCCGACCTTTCCGACGAGGAATACGCCGCCAAACTCGACAAGTATCTCGACAAGGCTGTAAAGGAAATCTCCGACAACCTCACCAAGACGTACACCACGTACGACTATTATCTCGAATACGAGATGAAGTCCCTGCTCATCACCAAACTGGAAAGAGTGATCGGCTCTGCCGCGACGGTCACCGCAAGCGAAATCGAAACCCGCTTTGCCGAACTCGTGGCGCAGAACAAAGAGAGCTTCGCGGGCAAGGACACCAACTACGAAAGCGCGTTGACGAGCTCGCTTGCCACGACCTACTTCCACAAGTACGCCACCGCAGACGAGCGTTACGGTTTTGTTGCCAACATTCTGCTCAAACTGCCGCAGGACAAGACCGACGAACTCATCGAACTGGTGACGGCGGGCGTGTACGAGCAAGAGTACATCGTCGCACAGCGTGACGAAATGCTGAAAGCGATGACCGTCAAGGTCAGCAACCCCGACTACGACTCCAAATACAAGTGCGACAAGCACACCGACGAAGAGGACGCCTCCTGCGACCCGATGACCTGTCCCAACCACGTCCACGACGACGAAAATCCGTTGGAGACCACCACGAACGAGGGCTACAACCAGATTGTCGATTTCAAACAGACGGACGGCAAGTGGGGCATCGTATACAACGTGAAGGCGTGCCCCGAGAACGCGTATCTCTCCAAGGAAGTTCCCGCATTCACCTCGGGTGAACAAATCGGCATAGTCAATCAGATGTACGCCAGTTTCGAGAAAGTCACCGCGGCGGTCAATGCAGAACAACTGACCCGCGTCGAAGGCGTCTACTGGATGCGCGAACTGGCGACCGCGTGGCTCTATCTCGTGGGCGACGACAGCGGCAGCACCAGCACCGACAGCAACAACGGCGGGCTCGGCTATCTCATCACGCCCGAGGGCAAGGATTCGTCTTATATCGAAGCGTTTACCGACCAGGCTCGCGAGCTTATCGCGAAGGGCACGGGCAGCTACACCGTCAACGGTGAGTTTGACGGCTCCTACGTGTTCGGCGACAGCTTCATCGAAAGCGGCTCTACCACCAACGGCTATGCGGGCATATTCGTGCTCGTCGCGACCTGCGTGCCCTACGACAACAACGGCTGGGGGTCCTACTCCGTGTCCTACGACGCCGAAAGCGACACCTATTCAGAGGCGACCATAGACTGGTCGGCGGCGGAAGAGGGCGTGTTGCCTCTCGACTATATTGTGACTTACGGCGAAACCCTTGCGGATTGCAAGACCGTGAGAAAGAGCGTCGAGGAAAGCATTCTCAACAGCAAGAAGGCCGCGCTGTACGAGGAGAAGGTCAACGCCTTCGGCATCGCCAACTACGGCAACATTCAATATGACAAGGACGCCTACAAGTCCCTTTGGAAAAACAAATAACGGGCACTGAACCAGAACGGACGCCCCTGCGAGTGCAGGGGCGTTTTTCATGTCCGCGCTATCGACAAAAAACGGAACGTTGTCGGCAAACTACGCCCGTGACGGAAAGCAAGCGCACCCGTCGTCGGGTTATGCTGACTCTATGTTGAATTCTGCCGTTGGCAAAAGATTGCCGCGCAGGCACGCCCGTGCGCGCGTGCCGCGCAAATATATGTTGTCGCCCGTGCGCGCGGCGCAGTACGCGGCGCAGATTCTTTCAATGTTCCTGCTCGCTTCGGTGGAGGATTTCGGCGGCGCGCTTGCACTCGGTCTGTTTGCGGGGCTTGTGTACGCAAGGCGCAATATGCTCGTCGTCGCGCCCGTTTACGCGCTCGCGGTCATAGCCTTTTCGCCTTCGTGGTGGACGGTGCTTTACGTGGCGGTGCCCGTGCTTGTTTTCTTTGCCGTATATCTCGTTTTCTTCCGTTTGCGCAAGAACGTATCCGTCGTTTTCACCACCGTTGCCGCGGTCGTCGGCGAGGTTCCGCACGCCGTCTGCACAGCCGTTTTCGGGGGCAGCGTAACCGCCGTCGTGCTGTCGGCGGTGATAGTCGCCGTTTTCTCGTTTTGTGCACAAATCGTATGTTATGCAGTGCTTTTGAGAGGAATAAACACGCGTTTCACGCCTGACGAGCTTATTGCAGGCGGCATAGTCGTCGTGGCTTTCGCCTTTGCGGCGGCAGGAGTGAGCATAGAGGGTTTCACCCTCGTTTTCGCATTGGCGGCATTTTTTGTGATGCTGTTTGCGGTGTGCGTTTCGCCCGCCACGGCTTTTGCGTTCGCCACGCTTGCCGGGGTGGGGGCGGCGTTCGCTTTTCAGTCGCTGGATTTCCTCGCCTTCGCGGTTCTGTCCGCTGCCGTCGCAACGGGATTGTTGCCCTTCACGAAATGGGCGTCCGCGGCGGGCGTGCTCGCCGTCTACGCGGTTTTGTGGCTGGGGCTCGGCTTCACGGGCTCGGGCTGGCAGAACATCGTGACGACGGGGCTCGGATTGCTCGTATTCCTGCTCATACCCAAACAGACGCTGTCGGGCATACACAACAGCAGGCGGAAAGGCGTCGCCGCGGTGAGCAGCATCGTCAACCGCAACCGCAACGAACTTGCCGCGCGGCTGATGTCGGCAAGTCAGGTGTTTTACGATATGTCGCATACGATGACACAAATGGAGAGTGCCGAAAATTTCTATACTCCCGAGCGACTGGCAAGCGAAGTCGCAAAAAACTACTGCGGCAGATGTCCCGACCGAGAGAGATGTTTCGCGGCACTGGACGGCGACACGGCGTGCGTGCTTCTGCCTATGGCAAACGCGGTCATGACGAGAGGCAAGGTCACCATTTTAGACATGCCGCCCTTCATAACGGGCAGATGCGGCAAGATGTACAACCTCGCGTCCGTCATAAACAGCGCGGGCGAAGCGTACCGTCAGCGCATCGACGCCGCGGGCGGCATCAACGAAACCAAACGTATAATGTCCGAACAGTTCGCGGGGGTTTCGCTCGTGCTGGACTCCCTTGCGCGGGAGTGCGGCGAGCGGGTGAGTTTCGGCGAGGATTTGCAGGACGCCATAGGCAACGAACTTTTGCGTCACAACATAGTGTCGGGCGAAATCGTGGTCAGCGGTCAGGGAGCGTCTGTGGGGGTCACGCTCACGGTGCGTGCATGTGACGCGGACAAACTGGTGTTGCCGCGCATAGTGTCCTCGGCGGTGGGCGCGCGGCTGGAAAAGGTGGCGGTCACTCCGCGCGGCGAGGACACGGTCGTGCATCTTGCGGCGTGCCCCGTGTTCGAGGTTGCGTACGGAGTCGCGGAGAAACGCCGCGACGGAGAGGGCGTGTCGGGGGACACGAAGAGCATACTTTGTCCTTCGCGCAGGCGCAGACTGTTTGCCGTGTCCGACGGAATGGGCAGCGGCGAACACGCGGCGGGGTCGAGCAAAGCCGCCATTTCCATGGTGGAAAACTTTTATCGGGCGGGGTTCGACAACGCCGTCATACTTTCGCTCGTCAACAAACTGCTTTGCCTTTCGGACGACGAGAATTTCTCCTCGCTCGACATCAGCGTCATCGACACCGTGTCGGGCGGGCTCGACGTCATCAAGATGGGCGCGGCGTCCTCCTTCGTGTGCCACAGGGACAACGTGGAAATCGTGTCCTGTGCCGCGCCGCCCGCCGGCATACTCGAAAAGGCAAAACCGCTGACGAGCAGACTTCAACTCTACGACGGGGATATGGTGATTATGATGTCGGACGGCGTGTTCGACGTGCTGGACGAGCAGGGCGTCATTGCGGCGGTGGAGGAGACCGACACGCAGAATCCGCAGATACTCGCGGACAGACTGCTGGACCGCGCGCTTGCCGCCGACGCCAAAGACGACTGTACTGTGCTGGTCATGCGCCTGTTTGCCGTGTGACGCGCAGGTCCCTGTTTTGTCGCGTCGGTATTTTCGGGTGCACGCGATATAGACAAAAAATATATTTTGCATTATACTAATTGCATGACCGAATGGGAAAGACCGGAAAGTGCATTGCCCTCCGACGGGAAAATCGCGCTCGCTCTGTCGGGCGGCAGGGATTCCGTCGCGCTTGCGCATGTCCTTCTGCGGGCGGGGGCGGACTTTTTCGCCGTGCACGTCGAACACGGCATACGCGGGGAAAGCTCTCTGCGCGATGCCGATTTCGTGCGTTCTTTCTGCAAGGAACGCGGCATTCCCCTCGAAGTGTTTTCCGTGGACGTCCCGACCTATGCGCGTGAAAAGGGGCTGACCACCGAACAGGCGGCGCGCGAGTTGCGTTACGGCGTTTTCGACGGGTTGCTTGCCGAGGGCAAGTGCCGTTACGTCGCGCTTGCTCACCACGCCGACGACCAGACGGAAACCGTGCTCATGCGCATATTCCGCGGCACGGGCATAAAGGGTCTGCGCGGAATGGCGGAGAGGTCGGGCAGTTACATTCGCCCCCTGCTCGGCATATCGCGCGAAGAGATAAACGAGTACGTCGCCGAAAACGGTCTGCCTTACGTCGAGGACGAGACCAACGCCGACCCGACATACACGCGCAATTTCCTGCGGCGCGAAATCGCCGTGCTGAAAGAGAAATATCCTGCTCTTAACGAAGCCGTGGCGAGGCTTGCAAGGCACGCGGCGGAAGCCGACGATTTCATCGAAGCCGCAACGCCCGTACCCGTCATGAAGGAGGGCGAGGCGCACCTCGGCGCCGACAGCCTGAAAGAACCCGTCACCGCAAAACGCGCCGTGTGCAACGCCTGCGCCGCCGTGGGCGTGCGACAGGACATAGAGGAAAGACACTATGCGCTCGTGTTCCGCCTCGCAGAGAGCGAGAGCGGCAAACGGCTGGAACTGCCGCACGGACTTACCGTGTACAAGCAGGGCGGAGAACTCGTGTTCGCGAAGTCGCGGTTTTCAGACGGCGACGAAAGCGCGACAGAATTGGACGAGGGCATACCGTTTCCGCGCGGGGAATTCGCCGAGGCGGCGGGACTGACGATAAGACGCGTTTCGCCCGACAAAGCGGATTTCGACGCCGACGCGCTGTATATCGACGGTGACAAAGTGCCCGCCGACGCCGTGTTGCGTCATCGCAGGGAAGGGGACGTCATCGAAAAGTTCGGCGGCGGCACCAAGAGCCTGGGCGATTTCTTCACCGACCGCAAAATTCCCTTGCGTCGTCGCGACGACATAGTGGTGTGCGCGTCGGGCAGAGAGGTGCTGTTCGCGGCGGGCGTGGAAATTTCGGAAAAGGTCAGAATAGACAAAAACACAAAAAACATAATCAAAATCACAGAGGACAAAGATGTACGGTAAAGAAATTGCAAAGATACTCGTTTCCAAAGAAGAGATAGCGGCACGCGTCAAGGAACTTGCCGAACAAATCAACCGCGACTACGAGGGCAAGCCCCTGCTCGTGGTGTGCATACTGCGCGGAGCGACGATATTCTTCGCCGACCTGTTCCGTCAGCTGACGGGGGACGTCGAGGTGGACTTCATCGCGGTGTCCAGTTACGGCGCGGGCGCGACGAGCTCGGGAGAAGTCAAAATGCTCAAAGACTTTTCCGCGCCCATAGTCGGTAAGAACCTGCTCATCGTCGAGGACATCATCGACACGGGCGTGACGCTCGTCTATCTCAAGAGATTGCTCGAAGCGCGTTCTCCCGCATCTGTAAAACTCTGTTCTCTGCTCGACAAGCCTTCCCGCAGGAAGGTGGAACTCAAAGGCGACTACGTGGGGTTTGAAATTCCCAACGAGTACGTCGTGGGTTACGGGTTGGATTACGCCGAGAAATTCCGCAATCTGCCCGACGTATGCGTGCTTGCGCCCGAGGTGTATGGCGGTTGACGAAAACGTCCTGAAAGAGCTGGCGGGCTGTTTTCCGCCCGACGCTCCGCTGTTCGCGGTGGGCGGTTTCTGCCGCGACAAGTTGCTCGGCGTGACGCCGAGAGATGTGGACGTTTGCGCAAAACTTGCACTTGACGATATCAGAACGCTGCTTAAAAATACCGATTTTGTCATTTCCGACAGATGTTTGCGTCTGGGCACCGCGGTGATAAGCAAGGACGGTTTCAGCGCGGAATATACGCGTTTCAGGACGGACAGCTATCCCGAAGGTAAAGGCGACCACAGACCCGACGGGGTGAAGTTCACCGACGATATGCATGCCGACGCACGCCGTCGCGACTTTGCCTGCAACGCTGTTTATCTCAACGTAAGGACGGGTGAATATGCGGACTTTTCCGACGGCAAAGGCGACATTCGGCGCAAAGTTCTGCGTGCCGCCGACAACCCCGAAAAGGTGTTCGGAGAGGACGGGCTGCGTGTGTTGCGACTGGCGCGCTTCGCCGCGGAACTCGGGTTCGACGCGGACGAGGATACCTTTGCCGCTGCAAAGCGCAACGCGTGGCGGGTGAAGGACATCACGCGCGAAAGGGTGTTTGCGGAACTGGACAAAATCATCGTCGCAGACACCGCGTATCCCGACCTCGGCGTCAGAGACGGGCACGTGCGCGGGTTGAATATGCTGGACGCTCTGGGATTGCTCCCTCTGCTGCTCCCCGAACTCGACGCGCTCAAAGGGTTGCAACAGTCGCCCAAACATCACGTGTTCGACGCGTACCGTCATTCCGTCGTCGCGTACGAGGTGAGTGCTCCCGACATCAGATGGGCGGCACTTTTGCACGACATAGGCAAGCGACCCACGATGGAGAGGCAGGGCAATATGTACGGACACGACGCCGTGGGCGCCGAGATGACGAAAGTGCGGCTTGCCGCGCTTGGAATGCCGAAGACGCGCGCGGAACGAACCGCAAAGCTCATCGCTTGTCATATGGCGGACCTCAAAGAGGACACGTCCGAAAACAAACTCAGGCTTTATATCGTCGACCACGCGGACGTCATGGAACAACTGGTCGAACTCAAACGTGCCGACGGGTATGCCACGAAAGGGCGTCCCGTTCCCGAAGCGCGCATAGGCAGGTTGTGGCGCGAGATGTTGCACGACGGCACGCCTTTTGCGGTGACGGATTTGCCCGTGGGCGGTGATGACGCCGCGGCAGTCGGGCTTGCGGGTGTCGAGATAGGCAGGGCACTCGACGATTTGCGGCGCGAAGCGGTCGTCAATCCGCTTTTGCGCGAGCGCGACCGCGCGCGGGAATTCCTCGCGCGGCGGGCACAAAAGGTTCTTTCCGCCCGCGAAGGGGGAGAGGACGCACACAGGAGGAAGAAATGAACGGTTACGAAATAGCGGTGGTGGTATTCGGCGCGTTGTCGGTTGTGGCGGCGATAGCCGCACTGGTCATCGTGCTTTTGTTGCGCAGAAAAGGCAATGCGGGAGGCGGTGTCGACGAACGCGACCTCGACGCGGCGTCCCGACGCATCATAGAGGAACTGACGCGCGAAACGGACTATGCGCGCAAGAACGTGCTGGAAGCCAATACCCAGAGCAATCAGGTGTTGGGCAACATACTTGCCAAATATCTGGACGCGTCGGGACAGTTCCAGAAGGACAACGCCGCAAGCGTCAACGCCGAACTGCAAAAACAGCTTTCCGAAATCAAGGCGGAGTTCAAGACGGGCGTCGCCGATATGCGCGGTGATATGCAGGTTCAGGTCAGGGCAATCCGTGAGGAACTCACCCAGAACATGGACAGAATGCGCAGTGAGATGCAGGCGCGCCTGAAAGACGTGCGCGAGGACAACGAGAAGCAGTTGGGGCAGATGCGCGCCACCGTGGAGGAGAAACTCTCCGAAACGCTGGAAAAGAGGGTGCAGGACGCCTTCAAGCAGGTCAGCGACAGGCTGGACAACGTACAGCGCGGGTTCGGCGAGATGAAGGAGCTCACCACGAGAGTGGGCAACCTCAACAAGATATTCGCAAACGTCAAAACGCGCGGCACCTGGGGAGAAGTTTCCTTGCAGAGCCTGTTGGAGCAGATACTCGCACCCGAACAGTACCGCACGCAGTTCAACGTGTCGCCGCGGTCGAGGGAGAAGGTCGACTTCGCCATCGTAATGCCGGGACAGGCGGGCGAGGAAGTGTTCCTGCCCATCGACGCGAAGTTCCCGCTCGAAGACTACAACCGTTTGCTCGAAGCGGGCGAACAGGGCGACAAAGCCGCCGTGGAGTTTGCGCGCAAAGCCTTGCTCGAACGCGTTAAATCCGAGGCGCGCAGCATCAACGAGAAGTACATAAAAGTGCCGTACACGACCAACTTCGCCGTGCTGTACGTGCCCAACGAAGGACTGTACGCCGAACTGTTGCGTGACGGCGCGTTCATCAGCAATTTGCAGAGCCAGTACAGGGTTACGGTGTGCGGACCGACGACGATATCGGCGTTGCTCAACAGTTTGCAGGTGGGGTTCACCACGCTCAAAATTCAGAAGAAGAGCGGCGAGATAATCAAACTTATGCGCGACGTCAGGAAGGATTTCGAGAAGTTCACCGACCTTATCGTCAAGGTCAAGGACAGGGCGCAGAGCGTCGTGCGAGTGGTGGACGACATAGAAAAGCGTAATCAGCAACTCAACAAGAAACTCGACAAACTGGGTGATGACCTTCCTCCCGCAGAAGGCGAGGCGGTCGAGCGACTGGAAACGGGAAGTACGTTCGACACGTCGGACGCGGCGGCGGGCGACGATTACGCAATGGGGTTCAGGGATACGGAATGAAAGCCGATTTGCATTTGCACACAACCGCGTCGGACGGTATAAAGACGCCCTCGGAAGTGGTGGCACGCGCCGCCGAAAGAGGGCTGGAACTGATTGCCGTCACCGACCACGATACCGTCAGCGGCGTCGAAGAAGCCGCGGAAGCCGCCAAGGCGGCGGGTATCCTGTTGGTTGCGGGCATAGAAATCTCGGCGTATTCCAACAGCGAAATTCACGTGCTGGGTTACAACGTGGACTTCCGCAATCCCGCTTTTACGGAACGCATTGCCGAAATCAAGAATATGCGGAAGGCGCGCAACGTCGTCATCGGACAAAAACTCAAAGCGCTGGGCGTCGCCCCCGACATCGACTTCGAGGCGGACGGTATGGGCAGAATGGTCATAGCCCGCGAAATGTTGAAGGCGGGGTACGTTTCGGATATACAGGAGGCATTCGACCGCTATCTCGGACCGAAGGGCAGAGCGTACGCCAATACGCGCAGAACTTCCCCTCTTGCGGCAGTCAAACTGATAACCGAGTTCGGCGGAATGGCAACGCTCGCGCACCCCAAGAAGTATTTGCAGGAGCGCACGCTGGATATGCTCGTGACGGGGTTGAAACCCTTCGGGCTGAAAGGCATCGAAGTGTATTATCCCAAGCACACCGCGGACGACGTCGCCGCACTTGTGAAAATCGCCGACAAATACGGACTTTGCCCCACGGGCGGCAGCGACTATCACGGCGAAGAGGACAGACGCTTTTCCTGCGATTTGCCCGCGAAAACGCTCCGTGCGCTGGGCATAAAAGGGAAATAAAACGATAACGCCCCGAAAAGGAATAAGAAAAAACAGCGGCAACCGCCGCTGTTTTGTTTTATTAAACGACCGGTAAATCGAAGCCGAGGACAATGCGTGGGTGTGCGGCTTTGCGCAAACGGTCAGGGCAGGTCGGACAGGACGGGATAGCGCGGCGTTTCACCCGCGGGCACATTGACGCCCGACGGCGCGTCTGTTTCGGACGGGATGTTGCCACCCTCGGGCGAGGCAACCCCTCTGAGGATTATGCGGTTTTGCGGTTTGTAGGTGTCGCGGCGAATGCGCACGCATTTTATCATCACGCCGTCGCGGTAGTATTCCAGCCAGCCTTCGGATTTTATTCCGTTTTTGCCGTAGGTGTCTATCACTTCTTCGCCCGCGGCGAGCGTGTCGTCGTCGATGTACTGCGTTTCGTTGGGTATGGTGCCCAGCGTTTCGGAGCGGCGGCGGACGGACAGCCCGCCCGACACGCCGTAGATTTCGGCGCGGATATATTTGCCGTCCGCTTTCATTTTCACCGTTATCGGCGCGCTGAGAGTATTGGCAAACCGCAGGTCGCTTGCCGAGGATACCATTGCGTCGAAGGAGGGCGCGACGTAACTTACGGGCAGGGAATGCGGACGCACGCAGGTGATGTACAGGTCGGCGAGCAGAGCGCAGTTGTAGAGCGTGCTCGACACCTGACACACGCCGCCGCCGATACCCTCGACGAAGGTGCCGTCGCTTATGATGTATGCGGGCTTGAAGCCCCGCTGTTCGGTGCGGGCGCCCACTGTTTCGTTGAAGGAGAACTCGTCCTCGGGCAGAACGACGGTGCCGTCGATGAACTGCGCGGCAAGGGCGACGTTGTGTTTGCGGTTTTCCGAGCTGTCTCCGTAGTAGGTGGAGAAGGCGGCGATAAGGGTGACTTCGGGCACCTCTGCGGATGCCGTCGTGCAATCGGAGTGTCTCATAGGGTATTGTATGCAAAAAAGCAAAAGAGTGCACATCGCCGCGGCGAGGCACAGGGCGGCGGCAAACGCGCGGATAAGTATTTGGAATTCCCCCGATTTCATAAAAATAGTATGTGCGCGAAAGCGGGCATTATGCTTGTGTCGTTGACAGCGCAAATGCGTTATAATATAATTATAAAAAACCAATCGGAGTATTATATGGATTTCAAAACCGCTTACGAAGAATGGCTTGTCTCCTCCGAACTCACGACGGAGGAACGTGACAGACTTCTCGCAATGAGCGAGGAAGAGAAGAAAGAGAGTTTCTGGTGTCCGCTGGAATTCGGCACCGCGGGAATGCGCGGCGTGCTGGATATGGGACCCAACAGAATGAACAGATTTACCGTCCGCAGAGCGACCAAAGGACTTGCGGACTACATATTGTCGCTGGGGAGCGACGCCGCAGAGCGCGGTGTCGTGATTGCCTACGACACCCGCCGTTTTTCCGCGGAGTTTGCGGTGCTCAGTGCCAAAGTGTTGTCCGCCGCGGGCATAAAGACCTACCTTTACGAAAACGTGCGTCCCGTGCCGATGTGCTCCTTCGCGGTGCGTTACGAAGGCGCGGAAGCGGGCATAATGATAACTGCGTCGCACAACCCCAAGATTTACAACGGCTACAAGGTTTACGGTTCGGACGGAGCGCAGATGTCGCCCGAAGCGACGGATAAAGTAGTCGAATTTATATCAAAAACCCCCTATTTCGGCATAAAAGAGGCGGATTCCGCTTTCGATGCGGCGTCTGTGAAAGGTCTTGACGGCAAGGCAGTCGACGACTTCGTGACCGTCATCGGCGCGGGTGTGGACAAGGAGTACTTCGCCCGTATAGAGAAGCTCGGTTTATCTCCCGACGCCGTGAAGAAGTACGGCAAGAAGGTGCGCATCGTCTACACGCCCGTGCACGGCACGGGGTATATGCCCGTCACCACCGTGCTCGGCAGAATGGGCATCAACGTCACCGTCGTGCCCGAACAGGCCGTGCCCGACTGCGAGTTTTCCACCGTGCGCGTCCCCAATCCCGAGGAAGCGGACACGTTGAAAATGGGCGTCGCGCTTGCCGACGAAATCGGCAGCGACGTCGTCATCGGCACCGACCCCGACGCCGACCGTATGGGCGTTGCCATTCGCGACGACAAGGGCAAGTTCGTCCTGCTCAACGGCAACCAGATAGGCGTTCTGCTTGCCGACTACATTATGAGAAGAAAGTCCGAAGACGGCGTTCTGCCCGCCAACGGCGCCATAGTGAAAACCATAGTTTCCACCGAACTCGCGCGCAAGGTTGCCGACTCCTACGGTGTAAAGACGTTCGACGTGCTGACCGGCTTCAAGTTCATCGGCGAGAAAATCAAGGAGTGGGAGACCTCGGGCGAATACGTGTATCTGTTCGGGTTCGAGGAGAGTTACGGCTCTCTGGTCGGAACGCACGCCCGCGACAAGGACGCCGTCGTTGCCGCTATGCTGTTTGCCGAGATGATATGTTATTACGACGGCAAGGGCAAGTCCGTGTACTCCGTGTTGCAGGACATCTATCGCAAGTTCGGCTATTTCTGCGAGAAGGCGACTTCGATAACCTTCGGCGGGATAGACGGAATGGACAAGATGAAAAACATAATGAAATCCCTGCGTTCGCGCAGATACGACGTCGTCGAGGGAACCGCGGTGCAGGCGGTGGACGACCTAGTGACGGGCAAGCGCACGCTTGCGGACGGCACCGAAGAGGAAATCGGGTTGCCGCTCACCAACGCGCTGAAACTTCATCTTGCGGGCGGCGACTGGATATGCGTCCGTCCTTCGGGGACGGAGCCCAAACTCAAAATTTACGCGGCGGCGAGCGCGACCGACGAGGCGTCGGCAAAGGCGAAAGCCGAAGCGTATCTTGCGTATATGAAATCGCTCACGGAGTAATCCGCGGGCTCGCGCGACTTGCGCGCATAAAAAAAACGCCGCTTGCGCGGCGTAAGACCTGTTCCGTCGGTTTGAGGTTGTTTATACGGAGCGGTTTGTTTTGTTTTCCCCCACATAGAGGAGAGCCAACATTCCTTTGCCGCAATGACTTCCGATAATCGGACCCGTGGGCGTGATGACCGCTTGCAGACCGAAGCGGTCCATGACTTTTTCGGCAAGCAGTTCGGCATCGCGTACACAGTCGCCGTGCGCTATGAAGACGCAGTCGTTGGGGCTGTTTGCCGCGCCGTCGGCCTGCATTTTGTCCACGAGGGTACGGATTGCCGCTTTTCTGCCGAGCACGTTGGCGGAGTTGACAAGGGCACCGTCCTCGTTGACCATGAGAATGGGTTTGACTTTTATCGCCTGACCGACGATTGCCGCTCCGCGGCTCAGTCGCCCGCCTCGGTAAAGGTGAAACAGATTGTCAACCGTGAACGCATGACCTATGCGGTTGCGCAGAACGGAAAGATATTCGAAGTTTTCGTCAAGTGTTGCGCCTTCGTCGCGCTTTTTGAGCGCGTAGTAGCACAGCAGTCCTTCTCCCGCGCAGGCGCACTTGCTGTCGAGCACTCGGATTTTTCTTTCGGGATACTGCGCCGACACGCGTTTTGCGGCGGACAGATATTCGTCGTAAGAGCCCGACATCGCGGACGAGAACGAGATGTGCAGCACGTCTTTCCCCTGCGAAAGCAGTTCGGAAAAGAACCGGTAGGACTCTTCCGCCGAGACGCGCGAGGTGGTGGGGGTTTTGCCTTCTTCGATAAGAGTGTAAAATTCCCGAGGGGAAAGATACGGAGTGTCTTTGCCGTCGTACACAACACCGTCTATGCAATAGCTCATCGGTAGTATGGCGAAATCTTCTGCATCAATCGAGGGCGGAAAATCCGCCGTCGAATCGGTTGTAATAAAATAATTCGGCATAAAGTAAAAATATCACAAAGCGTCGCGACGTGTCAATCCACGTACGCGCGCGAACCTAAATTTCAGGAGGAAAAATGTCCGACGGTGCTTTGATGGTTGTTGTCTCTTTAGCTGCGGGCGTAATCGGTACGGGTCTGGGCGGTTTTATCGGCGTCTTTCTTTCGAGGACGGACGGTGACGTGCTCGCCCGTGTTATGGGTTTTGCGGGAGGAATGATGCTCGGCGTGGCGTGCTTCGAAATGTTGCCGTCCGCGCGCGACGCGCTCACACGATTCACCGCCGAAGAAACGGTCGGAATAATAGCCGCTTCCGTCATAGGAGGCGCGGCGTTGGTGCGCGTGTTCGGCAAACTGTCCGAACGCATAGCGCAGAAAGTCGGCGGGTCGCATTCGCTGGACGACGACAAGTCGCCCGTTGCGGCGGTGTTGCTTGCCGCAAGGGAGAAGGGCGACAGACGGTCTTCGCGTCTTATTTCCACGGGATTGGCAATGGCGGCGGCAATCGGTCTGCACAATTTTCCCGAAGGGCTTGCAATCGGCGCCGCAGGCAGTGTCGAACTGACGGGCGGGCTGACCGTCGCGCTGGCAATCGCACTTCACAATATACCCGAGGGTATGGCGGTTTCCGCTCCTCTTGCGGGCGGCGGAGTGAGAAAATCCGTGGCGTTTGTAGTGTCGGTGCTCGCAGGTGCGGTAACTCCAGTGGGCGCAGGCGTGGGCGTCTTGCTCGGCGGCGTCAGCCAGGAGGCTTCAGCTGTTTGTCTCTCCGTTGCCGCGGGCGCAATGCTTTGCGTGACGTTCACGGAAGTTTTCGCCGAGGCGTACCGCACCGAAGGCACTCCGCCTTACATCTACATCATAGCGGGCGCGGTGAGCGCGCTTGCCTTCTCATTCGTCTGATACCGTCTTCCCCAAAACAAAAGGGAAGCATATCCGCTTAAACGAAACGCCGCGCGAAGATGCGCGGCGTTTTTGATTGTCTGACTTTTGCGAGCGCGCGAAGTACGCGCCATCCGTCACACTCGTCAAACCTGTTTTTTGCACGAAAGCGGGCTTTATACTGCCGCTTTCAATATTTCAACTACGTCTTTTTGCGTCAACGGTTGATATCCGCCTTCCGTAAGTTCCACCTTTGCGGCGATTTCTTCTATGCGTTCGGCGGGTATGCCCACTTCCGTCAGGGTGGTAGGCGCGCCTATCGAACGGAAGTAATCCTGCACGGCTTGTATGCCTTCGAGTGCGATTTCGTCGTCGGTTTTGCCTTTCGGGTTCACGCCCCATATTCTCTCGGCAAAGCGTACGAAACGTCCGAGACACAGATGACGCACGTACCTCATCCAGTTGGGGAACACGATGGCAAGTCCCGCCCCGTGCGGTATGTCGTAGAATCCCGACAGAGCGTGTTCAATCATATGGCTGTTCCAGTCCTGACGCTTGCCGCAGCCTATCACGCGGTTCAACGCCATGGTGCTGTCCCACATCAGATTGGAGCGCGCCTCGTAGTCGGTGGGGCAGGCAAGTGCTTTTTCCACGTTGGATATCACGTTGAGAATGACGGCTTCGGCAAGATAGTCGCTGGGGTTGTCGTCGTCGGGCGCAGAGAAATATTGCTCGAAGGCGTGCGCCAGCGTGTCGACCGCGCCGTATATTATCTGATTGGCGGGCAGAGTGTAGGTGTACGTCGGGTCGAGTATGGAAAAGTGCGGATACAGACAGTCGTCGGTGTAGTCCGTTTTCAGGTTCTCGTCCCACTTGGTCACCACCGAGCCGCTGTTCATTTCGCTCCCCGTCGCAGGCAGGGTAAGAATGACGCCGATGGGCGTCGCCGCTTCGCACTTTTCTTTGTTTCGATAGAACGTCTGCCAGAAATCCTTGTCCGTTTTCGCGCCCGCCGCCATTGCTTTCACGCAGTCGATGACGGAGCCCCCGCCTACCGCTAGTATGAGGTCGACGTCGTGTTTTTTGCAGATTTCGATGCCTTCATAGACCTTCTCCGTGCGCGGATTGGGCATTATGCCGCTCACTTCGTACACGGTTTTGCCGCACCGCCCGCAGATGGCTTTGACGATGTCGTACAGCCCGCCTTTTATTATGCTTCCGCCACCGTAGGCAAGCAGAATGTTGTTGCCGAATTTGCCGAGTTCCGTCGCCAGATTGTCGATTGCGTTTTTGCCGAAATAAATCCGTGTCGGATTGTAGAATGTAAACTTCTGCATAAAACCTCCCGAGGTCTTTTTTTCTAAATTTTACTCCTTGCCGTTCGGAAAGTAAAGAGCGGAAATTTACGCTCCGCCCCGACAAGCGTTTTTCTTGACAACAAAACCGAATGTTGATAATATATTTGCTGTATCCCGCAAGGCAACGTCCCGTAAGTGCATATCGCGCAGCAAACGGACGTGTCCCAAAGAGAAAAAACGACATCATAAATTATCGGGGTGTAGCGCAGTTTGGTAGCGCGTACGGTTCGGGACCGTAAGGCCGCGAGTTCAAATCTCGCCACTCCGACCAAATCAAGAGCACCGAGTAGGTGCTCTTTTATTTGAAGAGTGGCTCGCTGCAACCTGTCCCGTGACGCTGCGTTGTCACTGCGCTATTACGCTTGCGCGGCCTTACTTTCAAGGCAC
>CASECZ010000006.1 GCA_949286725.1 uncultured Clostridia bacterium | reverse complement strand
CAAGAAATGATACAAAAAGTGCAAAGGCAGTCTCGAAAAAAGACTGCCTATAATAAAAATTTGTGTTCGAATAAACTCCCGCCGCTCCCGCCAGAAAAACCCGCTGTATGACAGCGGGTTTTCTTATACCCCGTAAAGTGTCCTCGGTTCCCTGCGGTACTTTGCGGGGACCCCGAGTATTTGCCCCGTAAAGTGTCCTCGGTTCCCTGCGGTACTTTGCGGGGACCCCGAATCGTATCTCCACAAAGGGTATTCAGTGTTCTGTTTCGATGTGTTGCAAACTTGTTTCGACCTTGCCGCTGTTACGTCGCATTTATTTTCGGTTGTATAAAAAAGCCCCGCAGAGCGGGGCTTTGAAATAGGTTGGGGTAGGACGTCAATTCATAATGACGTAACCGGTTATGTCGATTGTGTTGAAATATTCTTCGTAATACGGATGCGGAACGAAAACAACGTCGAAACGTTTGCCGATGTCTTCTTCCGAAACCGTTATCGTGCCGTCAGCCCATTCGAGTGAACCTTCCAAAAGCGGGAAATCGCTTTCGCCATAGATGAAGAAGCGCGTGCTTCCGCGGAATTCGCCGGGACCTACAAACTCTAACCAATCGTAAATAAGGACCTTACTGAGTTCAATAGGCAGGGGTGTATGATAGCCGATGTAAATCTTGGCGTTGTCGAAATATACTTCATCGCGGGTTATGCTGGCTTTCGTGATCGTGAACGTCGTCGAGGCGTCAATGACGCTCAGCGATGCGTTGTAATTGCCGCAAGCGGGGATATAGGCAAATGCGTAGTAAGTGCCGGGAACAATCATCGAGGGAACGCCGTTCTGAATCGGCCAGACGTCCTTGTGACTGAAATAATTGTCGGCAAAGTTTGCTTTTTCCTCATCGGTGAAATTGTCGTAGATTTCTTTGTCGATGTAATAGTAATTGATGTTTTCGGCGACTTCGGTAAGTTCGTCGGCGTGAGTTACGCTGACCTGCGGCGTGTCGATATAGGTCCAGCTCCTGGTTGAGAAAGTCACTCTGTATTCGCGGTCGGACGGATTTATGATGAAACCGTAGCAGGTAGAGTAGTCGCCGAGCGTGAAAGAGACCTCGTAGTAGCCGACGTCGGGAGCCTGGGGTATTTCGTCAACGGTGACACCCTCGCCGCCCACGGGATTGTAGGTGTAAGCCACCGTATATTCGGATGCGGCGAGTTCCTTTACGGAATTGTCGGAATAAAGGCACATAACCTTATATTGCGGTTCAATATCGGCAAATCGGGTTCCGTAGGAGAATTCACCCAAAGAAATGGTGCTTTCGTTCGTTGAGCCGTCGGCGTATTCGAGATAGACTTTGGAGGGGTGAGCTTCGTTGGGGTTGCATGCCGCAAGACACACCGCCGCGAGTGCAAACACGGCGACGATTGCGAGAACGGCTGTAATCTTCTTCATAATTTCCTCCTGCCGCAAGGCGGCGTTTGATATTTGTGCAAAGGCATCTTGGCAACAACATTATTGCATACAAACATTTCTATGTCAATATTAACGTTAATACACGCGCGGTGACGACAAAGTCGCGAAAAACGTTCATTTCGATTTGTTTCTATATTTGACAACATAGATAAAACTGATTTCATGTCGCAAAGGTGAATGTTTTGATATTCGTACAAACAAGAGAATTTGTCCAATGAAAATAGTTCTACAAAAATTTCGCTTTGCTTGTTACCAAAATACGTGGGTGATATACTTATATTGTCGGTGTTGAAATTTTTTATGTCTGAAAATATCGGTGAAAACACAGCCATTATCGCAGTCGCCGGCAAGGGCGGAGTAGGCAAGACCTCCGTTGCCGCCGCAATGGTAAAAATCCTCGTCGAGACCTATCCCGACAAACGTATTCTCGCAATCGACGCAGACCCCGCAATAGGACTTTCCTTTTCGGGGCGCATTTTTTTGCGGAAAAATTTTATTTTGTCAGCTTGTTTCGCGACAAAAAATGCAGTTTGATACTTAGTTGACTTGTTATAACGCTAAAATATCTTGATAGAGTGAGCGCTTCGTGATAAGATAAAGAGAATCAAAAGAGGATTTTGAGGTTCAACCTCGCGATTTTATGACCGCCAGACAAAAAATTCTGTTAAAAACCGTTGTTTTCACTTTAATTGCCGTACTCGGAACGTATTTTCTGTTCATTTGCGCTTCGTTCATTGCCGCGTACGTTTCAACGCGCGACGAGGTCGTCTTCTGGACGGAATGGCAGCAGAAGTACGTTGCGGCGCTGGAAGCCAACTACAAAGCTGGCACCGCGAGCAAAGTCAACGAGCAGGACTTTTGCGATTTCGACCTAACGAAAGCGTTGACTTCGGGGACGAAAATCAACGAGCTGCGAATGCTTGCCACTCATAACAGTTACAAGCAGGGCACCACTACCGCGACAAACATATTTTACAACTATGCCTTGCCCGTTCTGCTCGGCAAGAAATACGATTACACATTCGATACGATTACGGAACAGTTCAACCACGGAATACGCAGTATAGAAATAGACCTCGGAAAGGTAAAAACCGACGACGGTTTCGAGGTGCGGGTCTATCACAACGCGTTGACCGAGGCGGGCAGTTCGATGATAAACTTCGAACTGGGACTTAAAGAGATGAAGATGTGGTCGGACTACAATCCGTCGCACCTGCCCGTGTTCGTGCTTGTGGAACTCAAAGGCGGTTCTATCTCGCCGTACGTCGATTTCGACCCCGAAAGCATAGCGTACGTCGACGAAACCATTTCCCGTATTATGGGCGACAGCCTGTTCACTCCCGCCGACGCAATAGGCAAATACGAAAATTTCGGCGCTCTGCGCGCCTCAAACGGCTATCCCGCACTCAAAACTATGCTCGGCAAGTTCGTGTTCCTCTTTCACGAAACGTCGCGCATAGACGATTATGCGTCGCTTGACGAAACGTTCCTGTCACAAAAAATGTTTATTGCCCTCAAAGAAAAACAAGGGAAATTAGCTTCACCGGAATATCTCGACAAAGCGATGTTCATAATCCTCAACAACCCCGAAAACAACCGTCAGAAGCCGCTTGTCGAAATGGCGGTGGAGGAGAATTTCATAATCCGTACGCGCCTTGACGAATACGCGCTTATAAGCGACGAACGGTTTGTCGCGGCAATGGAGTGCGGCGCGCAGATACTCAGCACCGATTATCCTCCCGCCACCGAAGACCGTTACGGTTACACGGTAAAAATCTGCGAGAGCGGCAAAACAATCATATTGCGCAACAAGTGACGACGACTTTCATATAACCGTGCGCGCAAAAGTATACGCACGGATTTTGCCGCAAGCGGTAAACGTGCAAAAGTGAAAATGCAAACCGTCCGGGCGTTTGCGACGGACAAAAAAATAAGGAGAGCAGTCGCTCTCCTTTCTTTCGTACATCATTGCTTTTGTGCTTCTATGTTTTATCGTCCCTTTCGGGTATGTATCACCAGAGGTCGTCGTTGCGGACGATAGAGGCGCCTTTTGCCGCTCTCGCGATTGCCGCAATGCCTTTCTTTGCCGCGTCCTTGGACAGATAACCGTCGTTGGTCGTTGCAACGATATTGCCGTTGGAAGCGATAAGACGCAGACGGACTTCGCCTTTCTTATCGTTGTAAATCTGCCACTTGGGGCATTTCTTTTCTTCCCATTTTTGCAGGGTCTGATCTTCGATGGGGGCGTCTGCGGCGTTGTTGAGCACGCTCGTTATGCCGCCTTTGCAGGACGCGATGGAAGAGTACTGCTCGGCGCCGATGGCGACTACGCGGTAGTTGCAGGAATAGAGTTTGTAAACAAAATTGCCTTTGTCTGTCTTTTTGATGACAAATCTGCCGTGCGTGGTGTTGGGGTCGCCTTCTTCGATGACCTGTTCCTCGGCTTTTGCGGGTTTGGTCTCTTCTTTCTTGGTCGCGGCTTTGGCGGCAGGTTTTGCGGTTGCTTTTGCCGCAGGCTGTTTGTCGGCTACCTTTTTATCTGCGGGATTCTTGGCTTTGGCTTCGGCTTTTTTGTCCTCGTCGGATTTTGCTTTCTGTTTGTTGAACATTTCGTTCTCCTCCTTGACGGGTTCTTTATCGGCGGCGGAACCTTTTTCTGCGGGCTTCGCTTTTGCCGTTTTTTCTTTCACGGGTTTTTCGGCGGCAGTCTTTGTCGCTCTGACTTTGGCGGGTTTCTCGGTGGGTGCCTGCTCGGCTTTGGCTTCCTCCTTGGGTTCTTCTTTCTTTTCGGTCTTGGCTTTTGCAGGTTTTGCAATTACTGCGTTGCTCCAGACGTTGCCGTCGTCTGCGGCGGATTGTATGGTGGTTTTTGCAGCTTTAGCGGCAGGTTTCTTTGTCGCGGTCTTCTTTACGGGTGCGGGCTTTTCTTCCTCAACGGGAGCTTGTGCCGCGGGTTCCTCCGCAACGAGTGTTTCTTCCTTGACTTCCTCGACGGGAGCGGGTTCGACCGCCGCGGGAGCGGGGGAGGGGTTGTAATCCGGCATAAAGATAGGCATGACCAACTCGGGGGCAATTTCGGGTTGCGGTTCCGTTTCTTCCGCTTCTTCCGCCACCGGCGCAGGTTCTGCCTCTTCGGCTTGCGGAGCGGGAACTTCTGCTGCCGCCGCAATAACGGGTTCCTCGGCTTTTTCGGGTTCGGGTGCGGGCTCCGCTTCTTTGACGGACTCGGGCTCCGTCGCCTTTTCTTCTTCGGCAACGACGGGAGCGGCTTTGCCGTTCACGTTGTGAATGAGCACTCCTACGGGGGCAGTGTCGTCATCGTCTTCGATTTCACTGTCGAGAAACACAATTTCGTCGTAATTGTCATTGAAGTCAACCATAATCAGACCTCCAAAAATAATCCATTAAATATAGTATCATAAAAAAAACGATTTATCAATAATGCTACCGAAAAAATATTGTGAAATTGCGCACGCGTGCGAAGCATAAGGCGAAATTCGGCTCGCGTATTGCCGCGCGTTGATTGTAAATCCGCGCGGAGTGTGTTATCATATCGGTATGCAACACGATTTCGGACTGAACAACGAACAACTGCTTGCCGTGCGCGATACGGAAGGCGCGATTCTGGTCATTGCCGGTGCCGGCAGCGGCAAGACGCGCGTGCTCACCGCTCGAATATGTGCTCTGGTTGAAGAGGGCGTCAGCCCATACAACATACTTGCAATCACGTTCACCAACAAAGCCGCAAACGAAATGAAAGAAAGGATTGCCGCCGTCCTCGGCAACGATGCCGGGGTGTGGGCAAGCACTTTTCACTCGATGTGCGCGAAAATACTGCGCATGCACGCCGACCGCATAGGCTACGGCGACAATTTCACCATATATACCGAGACGGAAAGCGAACGCGTCGTGAAACGCGTGTGTGACGTCGTGCAGGGTGCCGACGCCAAACGCAAAGGCGACTATCTCAACCACATATCGGCGGCGAAAACCGCCGCGCTGAGCCCCGACGAGTACTTTAACGAAATCAAAGATTTCGTCCGCGAAGCGCACGTCATAACGTCAGTCTATTCCGCGTACGAGCGCGAACTCAAAAAGAGCAACGCGCTGGACTTTGACGACCTTCTTCTCAAAACCGTGGAACTGTTCGAAACCTGTCCCGACGTTCTCGAAAAATATCAGACGCGGTTCAGGTACATCAACGTCGACGAGTTTCAGGACACCAACAAACTGCAATACAAACTCGTCAAAATGATGGCGGGGAAGTGGGGCAACGTGTTCGTGGTGGGCGACGAGGACCAGAGCATATACAGCTGGCGCGGTGCGGAAATTCGCAACATACTGGATTTTCCGAAAGACTTCGAAGGCGCAAAAGTCTACAAGTTGGAACAGAATTACCGCAGCACGACTGCCATTCTGGACGCCGCGAACAACGTCATAAAGAACAACTGCGCAAGGAACGCCAAAACGCTGTGGAGCGCGAATAAGGGCGGCGACAGCGTGGAATACTACGAAGCGTACGGAGACCGCGACGAGGCGGAATACGTCAGCCGCAAAATCAACGCGCTTGTGGCGCAGGGCGAGAACTACCGCGATATGGCGGTGCTTGTCCGTGTGAACTCCCTGACGCGACTTTTCGAAGAAAACTTCATGCAATACGGCATACCGTACAAAGTTTTCGGAGGTTTCCGCTTCTTCGACCGAAAGGAAATCAAAGACGCCTTGGGTTACGTCCGACTCGCGCTCAACCCTGACGACAACGACAGTTTCCTGCGCGTCGTAAACTATCCGAAACGCGGCATCGGGCAATCCGCCGTCGCCGAACTTTCGGAAATTGCGGGACGCGAGGGTATAAGCCTCCGAAAAGTGCTTGCACACCCTGAACTGCTTTCGCCGCGCGTGTCGCAGAAACTTGCGCAGTTTGCCGAAATCGCAGCCGACCTCGAAGCCGCTTCGCACACCAAAAAACCCGTGGAATTTATGTCGTATATGATTGAACGGAGCGGGTTGCAATCCGCGTTGAAATACAGCGCCGACCCCGAGGACGTGAACCGTTACGAGAACATCGAAGAACTTGTCGGCGCGGTAAACGGATTTATCGAGGACAACCCCGACGCAACCATATCCGACTTTATGCAATCGGTTGCGCTGGTGTCGGACTCCGACGAAATGGACGACGAGAATTATGTGACGATTGCCACCGTTCATGCCGTCAAAGGGCTGGAATTCGACAACGTGTTCATAGTGGGGTTGGAAGAGGGAGTTTTTCCTGTTTCGATTGCCGTGAACAACGGCGACGTCGAGGAGGAAAGGCGACTGATGTACGTTGCCATAACCCGCGCAAGGAAACGACTTTTCGTCGTGTCGTCGCGTTCGCGTTTCCGTTTCGGCGAAACGGTTTATAATCCGAAAAGCCGTTTTATCACCGAAATGCGCGGTGATAAACCCCCGATACGCGTAGGAGGAGCATATTACGACTTCCAAGCGAAAGGGCGCGAAAAGAACCTCGAAAACCTCTCTCGCAAGGCGCCTGCCAAACCCGTCAAAACCGCCGCGCCGACATCGACGCACAGTCCGTCAGAGTTCGACGCATTCACAAAGGATACCATTGTCGAACACGTTAAATTCGGCAGGGGCATTATCATTTCGACGGTGGGCGAAGGCGAGGACAAAACCGCGGCAATCGCATTCAAAGGGCTGGGCGTGAAACGCTTTGCGCTTGCAATTGCAATCAACAGTCTCAAAATCGTAAAGGAGTGATATGGACGCATACGCCAGAATGAAAGAGCTTGTCGACAAGCTCAACAAATACGCAACTCTTTATTACGACGAGGACGCTCCCGTGGTGTCCGACGCCGAGTACGACGCGCTCTACGACGAGCTGCGCGCCCTCGAAGAAAAGGAGGGTTACTCGCTCGGCAATTCCCCCACACACAGAGTGGGCGGCGCGCCTCAAAAGAAATTCGAACAGACCAAGCACCTGTTGCGGCTTTACAGTCTCGACAAGTGCCGCACGGAAGAGGAAATTGCCGACTGGTACGCCAAAATCGTGAAAGAGGTCGGGCGCGAACCCGCGCTTACCGCGGAGTACAAATTCGACGGACTGACGCTCAGCCTGCTTTACGACAAAGGCGAACTGGTACAGGCGGCAACCCGCGGCGACGGCATTACGGGAGAGGTGGTGACGGCGCAGGTCAAAACGATAAAGAAACTGCCGCGTTCCATTTCGTACAAAGGCAAAATCGAAATCCAGGGCGAAGGCATAATGCGGTTGAGCGCTTTGGAAAGGTATAACGCGACGGCCGACGAACCCCTCAAAAACGCGCGAAACGGCGCGGCGGGAGCAATAAGAAATCTCGACCCCTCTGTTACGGCGCGGCGCGGGCTGTCATTCATGGCGTACAACGTGGGGTATTCGGACAGACATTTCGCGACGCAGGCGGAAGTGCACGAGTTTCTGAAAGCCGAAGGGTTCGAAACGGAAAGCGATTTCACGATTGCACGCAATGCCGACGAGGCGTTCGCATTTGCGGAGCACACGGACGAAATCCGTCCCACGCTGGACTTCCTCATCGACGGCGTCGTGTTCAAGGTCAACGAAATGGCGCTGCGTGACGATATCGGTTACACCGACAAATTTCCCAAATGGGCAATCGCATACAAGTTCAAAGCAGACGAGATGACCACGGTGCTGAAAGACGTCGTGTGGCAGGTTTCGCGCTCGGCGAAACTCAATCCGCTCGCCGTGCTCGAACCCGTGGATATCGGCGGCGTGACGGTGCAGAGAGCGACGCTCAACAACTACGGCGACATACTCAAAAAGAAAGTTCGCATAGGCGACAGAGTTTTCATCAGACGAAGCAACGACGTCATACCCGAAATCACGGGGGTAGCGGAACAGGTCGAAGGCGCAAAGGACGTCGAAAAACCCGTCGTGTGTCCCGCTTGCGGTTCGCCCATACGCGAAGTCGGGGCGTTTTTGTATTGCACGGGCGAACATTGCGCGCCGCAAATCGTTTCCGCGCTCGACCATTTCGCTTCCAAAGACGCAATGGATATCGACGGATTTTCAGAAAAGACGGCGGAGCAGTTCTATAACGAACTGGGCGTACGCACTCCCGTCGACCTGATGAGTCTGACTGCGGACAAAATCGTCGACCTCGACCGTTTCGGCGACAAGAAAGCCGACAATTTGATCAAGGCAATCCAAAAGGCGAAAGACACGACCGCGGACAGGCTGCTGTTTGCGCTCGGAGTGGGCGGAATAGGCAAAAAGACGGCAAAAGACCTCATCAAACGCTTCGGAACAATCGAAAATCTGATGAAAGCCGACAAAGACGAGTTGACGGCGGTCGACGGCATAGGCGATGTCCTTGCCGACAACATAATCGCATACTTCGCCGATGAAACCAACGTCGAACTGCTCAACGGACTTTACGCCTGTGGCGTAACTGTACGCGAGGAAGAGAAAAAAGAGGGCGTTTTCAGCGGAATGCGTCTGGTGCTGACGGGGTCGTTGCCCACTTACAAACGCGGCGAAGCAACCCGCCTTATCGAAGAAAACGGCGGTGAAGTTGCCTCGTCGGTGTCCAAGACCGTCGACCTTGTGGTCGCAGGCGACGATGCGGGCAGCAAACTGGACAAAGCGACCAAACTCGGCATACGCATAATCGACGAAGAAGAGTTCAAACGAATGCTGGGACTGTAACGGCTTTCGGACAACCTTTCCGAAAAGTCCAGCGGTAATACGCAAATTTTCAAATCCCGTCGGCAAAACTATTGTCAACGGGATTATTTTTATGCTATAATTTTTTGACTAACGAAACAGGCAGGTGCGTGTATGCGCAGTATGACGGGTTACGGCAAGGGCAGCGTTTCCTCGGACGGCGTCACCGTCACGGTGGAAATCAAGACCGTCAATCACAAATTTTTCGATTGGAGCATGAAAATGCCCAAAGGGTTTCTTTTCGTCGAGGACGACGTCAAGAAACTAGTTGCCGCATCGGTTGCGCGCGGACACGTCGACGTTTTTCTGACTTACGAGCAAGACGCCGCAAAAGCCGCCGAATACGTCGTTGACGAGGTGCTTGCGCAGAAGTACGTAGACGCGGCGAAAAAACTTGCCGAGCATACAGGCACGGAGTTCGACGTCACGGCGTCGTCGCTTATGAAAAATCCCGACATAGTCACGCTGAAAGCCGTCACCGCAGACGAAGAAGCGCTGAAAGCGCTCGTCCTTTCCGCGGCAGAGCAAGCGGTGTACGGACTTGTCGCGATGCGTGAAAACGAGGGGTTGTCGCAGGTCGCCGATCTCACGGAAAAACTGGACGACATGTCCGAGGCGCTGGACGCCGTTGCTAAGTTCGCACCCGAGGTCGTATCCGATTACCGCACAAAACTCACCGCGCGCATCAACGAAACTCTCGGCAGCGGCGTTGCCGATATGGCGCGCGTTGCGACGGAAGTCGCGCTTTTTGCCGACAAGTGCGCCATAGACGAGGAAATAAGCCGTCTGGGCGCGCACATCGCGACAATGCGCGAGTATCTGTCTTACACCGAACCCGTGGGGCGCAAACTCGACTTTCTGGTGCAGGAAATGAACCGCGAAGCCAACACGATAGGCTCGAAAGCAAACGATTTGCGGATTACCGAACAGGTACTCCGCCTCAAAAACGACATAGAAAAAATCCGCGAACAGGCGCAGAATGTGGAGTGAGTATGAGCGGCAGAGGAATGTTGGTGGTAATCTCGGGTTTCAGCGGAGTAGGCAAGGGTACGGTCATTCAGATGGTGCTGGACGAACTGCCCACGCTGAAATTTTCGATATCCTGCACCACGCGTGCCCCCAGAGCGGGCGAAGAAAACGGCGTGAACTACTACTTCCTCACGGAAGAGGAATTCGAGCGTAAAATCGCCGAAAACGCTTTCATCGAATACACTCGCACCTTCACCAACTACTACGGCACGTTGAAGAGCGAAATCGACAAGCCGCTTGCGGCGGGCGTCGACATCTTGCTGGAACTCAACGTGGTGGGCGCGAAAAACATCAAGAAACTCTATCCCGACTGCGTGACGATTTTCGTTCAGCCGCCCTCGCTCGAAGCCCTCAAAGCACGCCTCATCGGCAGAGGGTCGGAGAGCGAAGAGAGCCTTGCGAGACGTCTGAAAGAAATCGAAACGGAAAGCAAGGACATACCGTCTTACGACTATGTCGTAACGAACAGCGTCGCGCGCACCTGCGCCGACGAAATCGTGAGTATAATAAAAAGCGAACACCTGCGTACCGAACGCGGCGTGAAAAAGAATATATTTCCATCGGAGGAATGACAATATGATGATCGACCCCCCAATCGACAAACTCATCAAGAAAGCGGAATGCCGTTACGCGCTTACCTGCGCCGTGGCGAAAAGAACGAGAGAACTGCTGACAAGCGACAGCGCGTATCTCGAAAAGAGCGGTGAAAAACCCGTAACTCTTGCCTGCAAGGAAATCTACGAAGGCAAGATCAGAATCACGCGCGACTGATGCTGTACGGTAAAAACGTAGTTTTGGGCGTTACCGGCGGCATTGCCGCCTACAAGAGTTGCGAGATCGTTTCGCGGCTCGTCAAACTCGGCGCAAACGTGGACGTCGTTATGACGCAACACGCCGAGGAGTTTGTCACGCCCCTGACTTTCGAAACGCTGTCCCGCAACGCCGTCGTGCGAGGTATGTTCGAGGAGCGCAAGGAATTCGACGTGCGTCACGTGTCGCTTGCCAAAAAAGCCGACGTGCTCCTCGTCGCTCCCGCAACCGCGAACGCCATCGCGAAATTCGCGCAGGGCATTGCCGACGATATGCTGAGCACAACGTGGCTTGCCACGAAGTGCGTGCGCGTCGTCGCCCCCGCGATGAACACGGCAATGTACGAGGACGAAGCCACGGCGGAAAATCTCGCTCTGTTGCGCGAGCGCGGCGTAATCGTCATCGAACCCGCGTCGGGAAGGCTCGCCTGCGGCGACTTCGGGAAGGGTAAAATGGCCGAACCGTACGAAATCGTCGAGCGTATAACCGAAATTTTGCAACCCGTGCGTGATTTCGAGGGTAAAACCGTTCTCGTGACGTCGGGCGCAACGGAAGAGTACATCGACGGAGTGCGCGTAATAACCAACCATTCCAGCGGAAAAATGGGGTGCGCAATAGCGCGTGCGGCGGCAAATCGCGGCGCAACCGTCGTGCTCGTTCACGGCAAAATGAGCGTACCCGTACCCGAAAACGTCGCAAAAGCAGTTGCCGTTGCCACAACGGAAGATATGCTGAACGCCGTTCTTGCCGAAGTGCCCGCAAGCGACGTTATCGTTATGGCGGCGGCACCCGCCGACTACAAACTAAAAACGCCTTTTACGAGCAAAATCAAATCGCCGACGCTGACGCTCGAATTCTGCAAAAATCCCGACATCGCAAAAGCCGTCGGCGAAATCAAAGGCGACAGAAAACTTGTGATTTTCTCGGCTGAAACCGATGACCTCATCAAGAACGCAAAGGCGAAACTTGCCGCAAAACACGCCGATATCGCGGTTGCAAACGACGTGACCGTCAAAGGCGCCGGGTTTGACGTGGACACCAACGTTGCCACGATACTGACGGCGGACGGCAGTCGCAAGGATTTCGGCATTATGCCCAAATCCGAACTGGCGGACATCATTCTGACCGCCGTGACGGAAAGCTATGGTGCTTGAAGTCATAGTCGATATTTCCACCGCCGAAGTGGACAGACCCTTCGACTACGAGGGAGAGGATATGCCTCTCGGAAGCCGTGTTGCCGTGGATTTCGGCAAAAAGCGGCTTGTCGGGTTTGTCATAGGCAAAAAAGATACTTCCGATTATCCCAACCTAAAACACGCCGAATATCTCGACACTCCCGTGAATGCTGAGCAACTCGCGCTTATGGATATGATGAGAGAGAAATACAATCTCCGTCATATCGACGTTCTGCGCCTGTTCATTCCCGCAAAACTCCGCGACGAACGCGACCCGGAAGCCAAGCGGATATTCCTTACGCTTTCGGAAAGCGGGCGTAATGCCGACGCAAAAAGTTTTGCGCGGGCACCCAAGCAAGCCGCGATAATCGAGTATCTGAAAGAAAAAGACGGGGAATTTAATTCCGCGCTTTGCGACGCTTTCGGCGCGGGTGCCGTAAAAGCCCTGCGCGACAAGGGTATGCTTTCGGAGAGTGCGGTGCACGAAACGCGCGTGCCGCTCAAAACTCTCGGAGGAAAAAACAAAAAAGTGACTCTGACCGCCGCTCAACGCGCCGCAGTGGACAAAATAACTTCCGAAAAAGGCGTATTTCTCCTGCACGGCGTTACGGGCAGCGGCAAAACGGAAGTGTATCTCGCCGTAATCGAAAAGGTGTTGGCGGAGGGCGGCACGGCGATTATGCTGGTGCCCGAAATTTCGTTGACGCCGCAGGTGCTGGGCATATTCCGCGCACGTTTCGGCGACAGCGTCGCGCTGTTGCACTCGGGGCTCAACGCCTCCGAACGCTACGACGAATGGAAACGCCTTAAAGACGGCAGAGCGCGTATTGCCATAGGCGCGCGCTCCGCGATATTCGCACCGCTCGAAAACATAGGCGCGATAATCATCGACGAGGAGCACGATTCCAGTTACATAAGCGAATCCAACCCCCGTTACGACACGCGCAAGGTTGCGGTGTTCCGTGCGGCAACCTGCAACTCCGTGCTCGTGCTCGGTTCGGCAACGCCCGATATGGAAACATATCTGCGCGCAACCGAGGGAGAATATAAGCTCATAGAGCTTAAAGACAGAATTTCCGCGCACCGTCTGCCCGAAATGGAGATCGTGGATATGGTGCAGGAATTCCGTTTCGGCAACCGCTCCTTGTTTTCAGTCACGCTCGCCGACGCAATCAGAGCGGCGCTTGCTAAAAAGGAACAGGTTATGTTGTTCCTAAACCGCAGAGGGTTTGCATCTTTCGTTATGTGTCGCTCGTGCGGGTACGTCGCAAAATGCGAGGATTGCGACGTTTCGCTTACTTACCACAAGTCCGAAAACGTGCTCAAATGCCATTGCTGCGGCAGACGTTATCACGCGCTTTCAAAGTGTCCGAACTGCGGGTCTACGGAGATAAAACAGGGCAGAACGGGCACGGAAAAAGTGGTCGAAGAACTCAAAAATCTGTTTCCTTCGGCGCGCATCCTGCGCATGGACAACGACACCACGGCGCGCAAGGACAGTTACTTCGACATACTCGACGCCTTCGCCGCGGGAAAAGCCGATATCCTCGTCGGCACGCAGATGATAGCAAAGGGACACGACTTTCCGAACGTGACGCTCGTCGGCATACTCGAAGCCGACGCCGCGCTGTATTTCAGCGACTACCGCTCGTCGGAACGCACCTTCCAGCTGGTGACGCAGGTGGCGGGACGCGCAGGACGCGCCGACAAGAAAGGACGCGTGATACTTCAAACCTATGCGCCGCGGCACTATGTGTTCCGTTTCGCCTCCACCTACGATTATCAGGGGTTCTGGCGCAAGGAAATAAACACGCGCATGGTGACCAAATTCCCGCCGTTCACCATGGTGGTTAGAGTGCTCGTTTCGGCGCAGGACGAACAGTCCGTGGTGGATTGCACCCGTGCGGTTTACCGCGGCGTGAAGGAAATCGAGAACAAGTACGGCAAATTCGTTTATCTGGGTGCGGCGAAGTCGCCCGTAACGCGTATGCACGGACTGATACGCTATCAGGTGCTTATGCGCATACCGCCCGAGGAATTCGACCTCGCAATGCCCGAAATATACTCGCTGGTAAACGACAACAAACCCGCAAAAGGAAGTTGCTTTGCGGAAATAAATCCGCAAAGCCTGATATGAAACTATGGCAAAAAGAATTATCGTACAGGCACCTGACCCCATACTTTACAAAAAATGCCGTCCCGTCGAAGTGTTCGACGAGAAGTTGCACACCTTGCTCGACGACATGAAAGAGACATTGCTCGACGCCGACGGAGCGGGACTTGCCGCGCCGCAGGTCGCCGTCCTCAAACGCGTCTGCGTGGTGCTCACCGACGACGGATATTACGAACTGGTCAACCCCGAAATCCGTTCCTCGTCGGGAGAGCAGACGGGCATCGAAGGTTGTCTGTCCGTCAAGGGGAAATACGGCACCGTGACGCGCGCCGAGAAAATCTCTGTGACTGCGCAGGACAGATACGGCAAAAAACACCGCTACAAGGTCGAAGGGTTCACCGCGCGTGCCTTCCAGCACGAATTCGACCATCTGGACGGAATCCTCTACACGTCGAAGTGCAACGACTTAAAGGACGAATAATCGGAGCTAAAATGAAAATCATCTTTCTCGGAACGCCGGATTTCTCGGCGGAAGTACTGAAAAAACTGCACGCCGTGCACGGAGTGGCGGCGGCGGTTACGGGACCCGACAAACCCGTCGGTCGCGGTTACGAAGTCAAGGCTTCGCCCCTCAAAGAGTGCGCGACGGCACTCGGCATTCCCGTGCTTCAATTCGAGAAAGTGTCGCGCGACGGACTGGAACAGGTTGCGGCAATCGGTGCCGACCTTGCCGTGACTGCGGCGTTCGGGCAGATTCTCAGCGAGAAATTCATTTCGCTTTTCCCGTTCGGCGTTCTCAACGTGCACGCATCGCTTCTGCCGAAGTACCGCGGAGCGTCGCCCATACAGTGGTCGATAATCAACGGCGACGAGGAGACGGGCATAACGATAATGCGCACCGTAAAAGCCGTTGACGCAGGGGACATACTGCTGCAAAAACGCATCGCCATCGGCAAAAAGGAGACCGCGGGCGAACTGTTCGACAGGCTTGCGTCCCTCGGAGGCGAAGCAATATGCGAAGCCGTCGACCTGCTCGAAAGCGGCAAAGCCGAGTTCACTCCGCAGGACGAAAGCAAAGTCACGCATTGCGGAATGATAACCAAAGCCGACGGCAAACTGGATTTTTCCAAAACGGCGCGCTCGCTCGACTGTTTCGTGCGCGGAATGACGCCGTGGCCGTCCGCCTGGACGGAACTCGACGGCAAACGCGTAAAGGTGTTCGACGTCGAACCCGCAGAAGGTAGGGGCGAAGCGGGCGAAGTTCTCGCCGCGTCTTCTGCGGAAGGGCTGGTCGTCGCTTGCGGCGACGGTGCCGTGAGACTTGCCGTGTTGCAACCCGAAGGAAAGTCGCGTATGAGCGACATTGCTTACCTTGCGGGACACCGCATACCTACGGGGAGCATACTCCGATGAAGGGACAGATTTCCGCCGCTTGCGCCATACTGTCGAAGGTCTTTTCGGAGGGCACCTACGCCGACCGCGCTTTCGACAACGAAGACCCAGCCGCACTTACTTCGCGACTGGTTTTCGGTGTGCTCGAAAAAAACGCGGAAATCGAGTACATATTGCTGCAACTGGTGGAAAAAACCCCAAAAAAATTTGTTTACATTCTGCTCAAAGTCGGCATATATGCTTTGCGTTATCTCGACAACGTGCCCGATTACGCGATAGTCAGCGAGTGCGTGGAAGCCGCAAAATCGGCAGGTAAAGGCGGCGCCGCAGGATTTGTCAACGCCGTGCTCAAACGCGTCGCAAAGCGCGAATACCGCCTTCCCGACCCATCCGACGCGGAATATCTCTCCGTACATTACTGCGTACCGCAATGGTTCGTCGACAAACTGACCGTCGAATACGGCAAAGACGTCGCCCTCGACGTGCTCTCGGCACGCGGAACGGATGAAGTACATCTCAGGGTCAACCGCCGAATGTCCAACCTGCGCGCAGTCGAAGAGACCTTGAAAAAGAAAGGGCAGGAATACTCCGAGAGCGAAGTCGGCGGGTTACTTACGCGCGTAACTCCCGTCGTGAAACAGTTGTTCGCGCAGGGCGTCGTGACATATCAGTCGCCGTCCTCAGTGCTTGCCGTGGACGCGCTCGCGCCGCAGGGCGACGTCGAAATTCTCGACCTGTGTTCCGCTCCCGGCGGAAAAGCCGTGTACGCGTCCGAACTCGCCCCGAAGGGGCGGGTCACAGCCTGCGACCTGCACCCGCACAGAGTCGCGCTGATAAAGAAGTACGCCGAGCGTATGCACGCCGACAACGTCAAAGCGGTTTGCGCCGACGCAACCGTGTTTGACGAAAGTCTGCAAAACAAATTCGATTTCGTCATGGCGGACGTGCCGTGCAGCTGTTTCGGCACCTACAAAAAGCACCCCGACGTGTTTTTGCAACGCGGAGAAAAAGTCATACCCGAACTTGCGTCCGTGCAGAGAAAAATCATCTCGAACGCCGCACGTTATCTCAAACGGGGCGGGGTGTTGGTGTATTCCACCTGCACGCTGTTTTCGGAAGAAAACGAAGACAACGCACGATACGCGCAAAGTCTGGGGCTGGTGCCCGACAGAATGCCGATAAACCATCCCAACGACGGCACCCTGCGCATTATGCCGCACGGAGAATGGGACGGATTTTTCATAGCGAGGTTCGAAAAGAAATGAACGCGGAGACCAACGAAAGCACGAAAACGCCCACGCCCTTGCTCGGGTTGAGCGTTGCGGAGCTCGCCGAAATAGCGACGGGCGCGCCTTCGTACACCGCAAAACAGATACGCGCGTTCTGTTTCGACGGAAAGAGCATTGACGATATGACGTCTCTCGGCAAGGATTTGCGCGCGCGCCTCAAACGCGATTACGTTTCCGTGCCCGTAACCGTCGAAAAGGTTTTTTCCTCCGCCGACGGAAGCAAAAAGTATCTTTTCAAAATGACGGACGGCAATCTTGTCGAGGGCGTGTACATGCCGCACGATTACGGCAACACGCTTTGCGTGTCCACACAGGTCGGTTGTCGTATGGGGTGCGCTTTCTGCGCGTCGGGCATGGACGGACTGATACGCAACCTGTCTGCGGCGGAAATTCTGGGGCAGGTCGTCGCGGTCAATTCCGCCGAAGGCGGAACGGCGAAGAAACGCGCTGTCACCAACATCGTTCTTATGGGCAGCGGCGAACCCCTCGACAATTACGGCAACGTACTGCGATTTCTCGACGAGGTATCGGCAGAGGACGGGCTAAACGTGTCGGAAAGGAACATATCTCTTTCGACTTCGGGACTTGCCGACAGAATGCGCAACCTTGCCGACAGCGGACACAAAGTAACCTTGTCTGTAAGTCTGCATTCTCCATTTGACGACAAACGCAGCCAACTGATGCCCGTAAACCGCAAATATCACATCGCCGACCTTATGGCGGCAGCGCGTTACTATTTCGAAAAGACGGGCAGGCGCGTAATCGTCGAATACACCTTGATCGACGGCGAAAACGACGACGAGGCGAGCGCAAAGGAACTTGTGAAAATTACGCGGGGATTTCCGGCGCACATAAATCTGATAAGGCTGAACGAAGTCAAAGAAAAGTCCTTGAAACGTCCCGACGCCAAGAAAGCCAACGAATTTCTCGCGCTGTTGCAGTCGATGGGCGCGTCGGCGACCCTGCGGCGCAGTTTCGGCGGCGACATAGAGGGGGCGTGCGGACAGTTGCGCAGGCGCGTACTCGCCGAAAAGAACGCGGAAAAACGCATTGCACAACCCGCAACGGATAATGAATCCGAGGGCAGAAAGGAGAGCGCAAAACCGCGCAGGAGCAAATTCACCACAGTATGAAGACATTGGAAGGCAGAGTTATAAAGGCGGTTGCCTCAAAGTTTTTCGTGGACACCGAAGAGGGCGTCAAGGTGTGTTTTGCGCGCAAAAAACTGAAAACGGACGGGATTATATTCGTTGGCGACCGCGTCACCGTCGCAAAAGAGGGCGACAGTTTCGTCATCGAGAGCGTCGAACCGCGCAAAAACGCGCTCGTCCGTCCGTATGTGGCGAACGTGGACGTGTGTCTCATCGTCATCGCGCCCGAACCCGAACCCGATTTTCTGCTGGTCGACAAGGTCATAGTCAACTGCCTCGCCGAGGGGATAGAACCCTTGCTCGTGGTCAACAAATCGGATATTGCAAGCGTGAATACCGAGGAGTATAATAATGTCTGCGGAGTGGTTGTCTGTTCCGCCGCAACTCGCGACGGCATAGACGAACTGGTCGGCAAAATACGCGGCAAAACGGCGTGTTTCGCGGGGCAGTCGGCGGTCGGCAAAAGTTCCATAATCAACGCCGTGCTGGAAAGTCCTTTGCTCGAAGTGGGCGGGCTTGCGGCAAAAATCAAACGCGGCAGACACACGACGCGACGCACGGAGATAATCGCGCTCGGCGAAGGCACCTATTTCGTCGACACCTGCGGTTTTTCCGCGCTGGACGCGGTGGACGTTCCACCCGAGGAATTGCGCCTTTATTACGACGATTTCGAGGCGTACAGGCGGGATTGCCGCTTCAATTCGTGCACTCATATCGACGAGCCCGACTGCGCCGTCAAACCCCACGTGGGAACGACCGTGGGCGCAGGTCGCTACGAACGGTATAAACTTATTTACAACGAACTGGATGAAAGGAGGAAAAACAAGTATGATTAAAGTCGCACCGTCCATACTTTCGGCGGATTTCGGCAAGATGGGAGAGGCTGTGCAGCTGATTGAAAAGTGGGGCGCAGACATCGTGCACTGCGACGTCATGGACGGCGTGTACGTTCCCAACATCACTTTCGGAATGCCGATGGTAAAAGCTTTGCGCAAATACACGACGCAGGAGCTCGACGTGCACCTCATGATAACCCGTCCCGAAAAGTACGTGGGACAGTTCTGCGACGCAGGCGCGGATTGGGTGACCTTCCACCCCGAAGCCTCCGAAGACGTTGAAGGCGCGCTTGCCAAAATCAAGTCAAAAGGCGTCAAATGCGGACTTGTCGTCAACGCCGACCAGCCTTTCGACATAGTCGAACCCTATCTCGACAAAATCGACATGCTGCTCATAATGACCGTTCAGGCGGGTTTCGGAGGGCAGAGTTTCAAAGAAGATTGCCTCGAAAAAGCGCGTCGCGGGTACGAAATCAAAAAAGCGAAAGGCTACAAGTACGACATCGAAATCGACGGCGGCGTTTCGCCCTCGAATATCGCGGTCTGTAAAGAAGCCGGCGCAACTATTGTCGTTGCGGGAAGTTCCGTTTTCAAAGCCGAAGATCCTGCGGCCGCAGTGAAAGCAATGCAAATCTGAACGCCGCGCAAAGCCAAATACAAAACGCTCCTTGCGGGGCGTTTTTATTTTGCGTGCACCCGAAAAGCGGGGCAGTCATATTATATACAAATCTAGTCGGAATATCCGCGGGAGGGCGTTATGAAAATCATTTGTATCAATCCGCCGAAGTTCCTCAAATGCTTTCTGAGACTGTTTGCGAAGAATAAGAAAAAGCCCGTCATTGACGACGGGCGCGATGTTCGAGAGAATTGATTACGCTCTGTCGATCTTGTTGGAACGCAGACAACGGGTGCACACGTAAACTTCCTTGACGCCGCCGGTGGGGGTGTTGACCTTTACTTTTTGGACATTGGGCGCCCAACTGCGTCTGGTTTTTCTGTGCGAGTGACTGACCTGGTTGCCGCTCATTCTGCCTTTTCCGCATACGCTGCAAACTCTGGACATAAGCTACCTCCTGTAATGACAACGCGAATATATTAACAGATTTTCCCGACCTTGGCAACCGAATAAGCCTAAAATTATTCATTTAGTTGCAAAAAATTTTAACATATAGTAAAATCTTCGGGAAAGGTATAATATGTCACTTACCACGTCCAACAAATTCGGCAAAATATCCATCTCCGACGAAGCCGTTGCCGCGGTTGCGAGTCAGGTCGCATCCGAGTGTTACGGAGTCGTGGAAATGGTTTCCCGCCGTTTCAGCGACAATATCGGCAATCTGTGGGGCAAACACAAGCTCGGCAGAGGCATAAAGGTCGCCACCATCGACAACCTCGTTTACGTCGAGGTTTTTGTCATTTTGAAAGTTGGCGTGAATATCGAAACTGTAAAAAAGGCCATCGCCGACACGGTAAAATTCTCCCTCGAAGTTTTCACGGGAATGCGCGTCAAGAACGTGCACATCAACGTCGTCGGCATTCGAGTATGACGGGTATAGCACAACAATGAAACAAATCGACGGCAATTTATATAAACAAATGCTCGCAGGAGGCGTCAAGGCGATAGAACTCAATCGTCCTGTCATCGACGAGCTCAACGTCTTCCCGGTTCCCGACGGGGACACCGGCACAAACATGTCCCTGACGGTGACTTCCGCCATGCGCGAAGTCGCCATGCTTTCCGAAGACGACATAGGCGAAATCGCGCTCGCGTTTTCCAAGGGCGCGCTCAAAGGCGCAAGAGGCAACTCTGGCGTCATTCTGTCGCAGATATTCAAAGGTTTTGCGGTTGCACTCGACGCGCAGACGCACGTCGATGCCAAACTTTTCGCCGCCGCACTCAAACGCGGCACCGAAATCGCGTACAGCGCGGTCACCAAGCCCAAGGAAGGCACAATACTGACCGTCGTCCGCGTCATAGCGGAAAGCGCAACGGCCCTTGCCAAAAAGCGCAGTCTCGAATTCGAAGACTTTTTCGCACAGATAATCCAGGCGGGCGAGGAAATTCTCCAACGCACGCCCGAAATGCTCCCCGTCCTCGCCAAAGCGGGCGTCGTCGACGCGGGCGGCAGAGGTCTTGTCACCATACTCGAAGGTATGTACGCCGTACTTACGGGTACGGAAATCAAAGCAATCAATCCCGAAAAGTGTTCTTCGGCGGTCAAACCCATCGCGCCCGACAATGTCAAAGACTTCGTGTCGATGGACAACGACTACGAAAACATCACTTTCCAGTACTGCACGGAGTATTTCATCACCCACCTCAAAACCTTCGTCACAGAGTCCGACGTCGACAAATACCGCGATTACCTCATGACGATAGGCGACTGTGTGCTGGTCATCGGAGACCTCGACCTCATAAAGACGCACGTCCATACCAATCAGCCCGACCTTGCGCTCAAAGCCGCGCTCAAAATGGGCGAAATCGACAATATCAAAATCGAGAATATGATGGAACAGCACCGCAAGCTCGTCGGCGAGAAGAAAGAGGAGAAAAAAGTTCCTCTCAAACCCTCCGCGATGATATCCATCTGCGCGGGCGAAGGCATGAACGCCATCTTCAACGACTTGCAGGTCGACATAACCCTCGAAGGCGGTCAGACCATGAACCCGAGCGTTTACGACATTCTCAATGCCGTGAACAACACCAAAGCCGAGAACGTGTTCGTGCTGCCCAACAACTCCAACATCATTCTCGCTGCGCAACAGGCGAAAGAACTTGCCGACGTCAACGTATACGTCGTGCCCACAACCTGTATGCCCGAAGGGATATCCGCGGCTCTCGCATATTCTCCCGACGCCGCTCCCGAAGATAACTTTGCATCGATGTGCGCGGCGTTCAAAGGACTTCGCACGGCGGAAATCACGCACGCGGTACGTTCCACCCGAATGAACGGCTTTTCCGTCAAGGAAGGCGACATAATCGGCATATGCGACAAAAACATCGTGGCAAAGAGTTCCTCCGTGCAGGAAGCCACCCTCGACACCGTCGCCAAAATAGCCGACGACGCCGAAATGCTCACTCTCTATTACGGCGAAGACATCGACAAAGCGGAAGCGGGCAGAATGGCAGAAAAAATCGAAAAGGCATATCCCGACCTCGAAGTCGCCGCGTATTACGGCGGACAACCCCATTACTATTACATCATTTCCGCGGAATAATCTGCAATGAAAGAACTGGGAGCAATCAAAGGAGTAGGCAAAGCGACGCTCGGACATCTCGAAGAGCTCGGCATAACCACTCCCGAAGAGTTGCTCTTTTTCATTCCCTCGAAATACATCGACCCGAAAACGCCGACCCCCGTACTCGAAGCGGAAGCGGGGCAGTTGTGCCTCTTCGAAGGCGAAACGGTGTCGGCAACAGAGCCGTCCAAACGCGGCACCAGGAGTTTTTCCGTCACCCTGAAAGACACTCTCGACCCCAGACGCACGACATTCAAAGCCGTCTTTTTCAATCAACCCTACTACCGTGCGTCTTTCCAGACGGGCAGAATATTCCGCTTTCTGGGCAAAACGGCGCAAGGCGAAGCAGTGCTGACCAACCCAGCTTTCGAAGCCGCGGACAACGTGCGCAATCTAAACGGCATCATTCCCGTCTATCCGCTCAAAGGGTTGATAGGCAGGTCTTCCTTTTCCAAAATCATCAAATGCGCTCTCGAAGACATGTGGTCGGAAGGCGACGGAAACATAAAAACACTTGCCGAGGATTTGCGCAAAGTACACTTCCCATCAACATTGGAAGAGGCAGAGCAGGGCGTGCGCGCACTTGCTTGCTATGATGTCGCCACGGCAATCAAAATCTACAAAAACACCGTAAAAAGAGGGGATTCACACCGAAAAGTATTCTATAAAATCGACAATTCGATAATACAAGACTACAAAAATTCACTTTCGGTAACACCGAGCGTCACACAATGCAAGGCATTCGAAGACATCGCGGGAGACCTGACTTCGGACAGAAACATGTCGAGGATTGTCAGCGGCGACGTAGGTTCGGGCAAAACGCTCACGGCGTTTTTCGCGGCATTCTGCGCGGCGCGCGCAGGGCATCAATGCGCGGTTATGGCGCCGACGGAAATACTTGCCGAACAGCACGCGCGCAAATTCGCACCCATTGCCGAAAAGACGGGCATACGCGCGGCGTTGCTCACGTCGTCAACACCCGCCGACAGGGCGAAGGAAATTCTGCACGGCGTGGGCAATGGCGACATTTCCGTTATTTTCGGCACACAATCCCTCATTTCCGACCGTGTGCGTTACCGCGACCTTACCCTTGCCGTCATAGACGAACAACACCGTTTCGGCGTCAACGAAAGGGCGGAACTGCAAAACCGCGGGGCACAGGATGTCCTCACGCTCACCGCGACGCCCATTCCGCGCTCGCTTGCGCTCGCGTTTTACGACGATATTGCCGTTTCGCACATCGAGCGCAGAGCCGATGCCGCTTTCAACGTCAAAACCCGCATAATCACTGACAACAAACTGGACGATATGCTGTCTTATGTGTCGGAACAATGCAAAAACGGCGTTCAGGCGTTCATCGTATGTCCCGCAATACGCGACAGCGAAGGGTTCGAAACGCTTTCGGTCGAGAGCTTCGTCAAGGAGCATGCCGCACGTTTATACGGCACGGATTACCGCGTCCTGCACGGCAGAATGAGCGGCGAAGAAAAAGAAAGAGTTATGACCGATTTTTCCATAGGAAAAATCAAACTTCTGATTGCGACTTCGGTCGTCGAGGTGGGCGTCGATACGTCGGCGCGAATAATGTGCGTTCTCTCCGCCGACCGTTTCGGGCTTGCGTCCCTTCATCAGTTGCGCGGCAGAGTGGGCAGAGACGGAGCGGAAGCGTACTGTTTCCTGCACGCACGGTCCTGCACAGAAAAAGCGTTGCAGCGGCTCAAAACACTTGTCGATTTCTCGGACGGAACGCAGATTGCCGAACACGACTTCGAAACGCGCGGTGCGGGCGATTTGCTCGGCACGCACCAGAGCGGCACGACGGCAACACCCGCACTCGGACTTCCGTTGACGCCCGACGTTCTGCGCGCGGCAAAAAATCTCGACGAAGATTTCAAAGCGTTTGTCACGACATACTTTGCCGACAAATTCGCACCTTCCGTTTATTCCGCTTTTGCGGAAAAAGTGGTGCGCGTAACGCTGGACAGCTGACAAGTTCTCTCGCTCTCTCCGTTCCTCGATTTTATCGTTTTGCAGGGCTGTTTGCCGCTTTTTGCCGCAACGGAATGCGCATTTCACGCCATTTTCGCGCGTTCGTTGACATTTCATATTTCTTGCGTATAATATATATATCCGTGCTGGCGCAGTATTCTAGTCAGTTTTCGCCGACCCGAAGGCGGGGGTAAAATATCGCCAAAGGGCATATCGATGAAGTTTCTGGTGATGGCTTTGATTGCCCAAATCGGGGCTGTTGCTGGGAGTTAAGACATTCGGGCGCTTCGTAACGGCATACGAACTACGTCCCGCTTGTCGTGGAGACCCGTCTCGGTGGTTTCTTTCTACTGAACGGGGTTAAACCTGCTATGCGGTGCTCAAACGCTGTGTGCAGTGTAGCCTGCCTTGAGTGGATTTTCAGGGACTGAGGAACTACGTCCCGATCGGTTGGCCAACCGATCCCGACGATTGCCTCTCGAAATGTTGTCTGCAAAAAAGGATTAGGGCGGACGGAAATTGTCAAGGAAATCTTCTAGACTGTTCTTCGAGGCAGCTTGGGGATTATAGTGTGCTCTAAGTGGCGATTCGGTTGTGCAGAGGGAAACCCTGCATCCTGCGGTGTAATCGGAAACGTCTCGGACGGCGACGACGAGTTTCCGCAGGGGGAAAGCCTACCGAACCTGATGGCGCAAGGTTTACTCAGGCTGCCGCCAGCATGTCACAACCAATATCGGCGTAATGCAACACATATTTGCCGAAAACTCTATTCGGTTATCCGAAAAATCGGGCAGGCAGTAAACCTGCGTCCGACTCCACAAGGCGGCAAGGTTTACTCAGGCTGCCGCCAGCATGTCACAACCAATATCGGCATAATGCAACACATATTTGCCGAAAACTCAATTCGGTTATCCGAAAAATCGGGCAGGCAGTAAACCTGCGTCCGACTCCACAAGGCGCAAGGTTTACTCAGGCTGCCGCCAGCATATCACAACCAATATCGGCGTAATGCAACACATGTTTGCCGAAAACTCAATTCGGTTATCCGAAAAATCGGGCAGGCAGTAAACCTGCGTCCGACTCCACAAGGCGGCAAGGTTTACTCAGGCTGCCGCCAGCATATTATGACTACTTACGGTATAAAACGCTATGCGTTTTGCCGACAAATAACTTCGTAAAGCGAAGGGGAGGAGCAGTTTGACCGACAAAAAGTCGCAATTGCCAGACGACTCAATCCGCCGCACGAGTGCGGCGGTTTTTTCCGATGACGCATCACACGACGTCGGTGACGTCAAACCCGGCGAACAACGCCCCGACCAGGACGCAAAACCCTCTGCTTCCAAGAGCAAACCCAGAAAAAAACGCAATCTGTGGGCGCTCAAAATCACAATCGTAACCCTGTTTTTGTCCGCTTTCATAAGTTTTCTCACCGAGATAACATCCTCTGCCGACAACATCATCGTCACCGTTATACTTTTGCTCTTTCTGATAACGGCGAGCATACTTTTCGACGGCATAGGCGTTGCGGTCACTTCGTGCGACATAACGCCCATTGTTTCCATGGCGTCCAAAAAGGTTTACGGCGCAAAGACGGCAATGTGGCTGGTGAAAAACAACGAGAAAGTCGCCAACGTCTGTAACGACGTCATCGGCGACATTTTTGGCATAATTTCGGGTGCGTGCGGCGCGGCAATCGTGGTCAAGCTCATGATGACGCTGGACGAAAGCTGGCAACGCTGGCTGACAATCGGCATGTCCAGTATCATATCGGCACTCACGATAGGCGGCAAAGCCTTCCTCAAAAACATAGCCATATCGAACTCCAAAGAGTTCGTCATGTTCGTAGCGCGCGTTATCGGCATCTTCCATCCCGAAGAACGCAGACGCAAAAAGAAACAAGCCGAAAAGCGCAAGAAATACGAAAACGCCGAGCGTGCCGAAGCCGAAAAAGCCGACGCGACGGCAGCCAACGACCACGCGGCGACGCCTCGCAAAAAGCAGTCCGCACAGAAAGGAAAGAGCATAAAACCCGAAAAAGTGCGCGCCGAACAAAACGCGCAGAAGGTCGAACCCGTCCTCAAAAATGAGGTCGCACCCGAACCCGAAACGTCGAACACTGACAACATCGACGCGAATTTACCGCCGCAAGATGAGAATTGACAAGTACATCCAACAAAAATTCAATCTCCGCTCGCGCACGTACGCCGAAAACCTGATTTTGAAAGGGCAGGTTTTGTTGAACGGCGCGCCCGTGTTCAAACCCTCCGCGGATGTTTCCGACGGGGACGTCACGGAGATTTTGTCGGACGACGATTTCGCTTCGCAGGGTGCATACAAACTTCAAAAGGCTTTGGACGATTTCGGAACGGACGTTACGGGGCGCAGTTGTCTGGATATCGGTTGCTCCAACGGCGGTTTCACCGACTGTCTGCTGCGCAAAGGCGCGGCGAAAATACTTGCCGTGGACGTTGCCGAATGCGCGTTGCCCGAAAGGATTTTATCCGACCCGAGGGTCACGTTTTTGCGTGCCAATGCGCGCGAGCTCGACCTTGACGAGAAGTTCGGGTTCATCTGCGCGGACGTCAGCTTCATATCTTTGCAATACATACTTCCCGCCGTATCCGCATTGCTAGCAGACGACGGCAAGGCTGTGGTGCTGGTAAAACCGCAGTTCGAGTGCGGCAAAAAAGCTCTTAACAAGAAAGGAATTGTCACAGACCCCAAAGACAGACTGAAAGCGGTGGAGAGCGTGAAAAGTTATGCGTTCGAAAACGGGCTGAGGGCAGTCGCGGAAACCGAAGCGCCCGTTTATTATGCAGACAAAAACGTGGAGTATCTTCTCCTGTTATCCAAATAGATTGCGAAAAACACGATATATAATTTTGAATTTCGTTGCATACAGAATCGAAATCACACAATTTTTATACATATTTTTGCATAAATACCCGTTTTTGTGTATTGTTTTATAAATAAAATTCAAAAGTTTATCTCATTCACTTGAAATCTGATTTTATACATTGTATAATTATCGACAACGGTACGGATTATGAAAATCGCAACACTTACAAAGTCCACTTTGATGGACAATCCCGCACGCAAAAGTTTAATCGACGCTCTTGCCAAAGAGGGCGGCTTCGATATTGTCGAAATCTCCGCCGACGGCAACATTCCCGCCGATTGTCAAAGACTTCTCGTGTTCGGCGGCGACGGCACTATGCTGGACGCCGCAGTCAAAGCCGCGAAAGTCGGCATTCCCGTTGTGGGCGTAAATCTCGGCAACCTCGGTTTTCTCACTCAATTCGAGGCGGGCGAATCTCCCGAACGCATAGCCGACGCGCTCGAACACGGCGAATTGCACCGCAAAATGCTGCTGGAATGCAAGACCGTCAAGGGCAATTTCCTCGCGCTCAACGACGTTGTGCTCAAAAGTGCGGGGTCGCGTCCCGTTACGGTCAGCCTTTACGTCAACGGTCATTTCTCCGATTCGTACCGCAGCGACGGCGTCATCGTCGCCACGCCTACGGGTTCCACCGCATATTCGCTTTCGGCGGGCGGCCCCGTAATCGCACCGGACCTCGACGCAATCGTCGTCAATCCCGTATGTCCGCATACGCTTCATTCCCGTCCTCTAGTCGTGGGCGGCGACGCGGAAATACGGCTGGAACTTTCGGCGGAAGAGAGCGCAAATCTCGTCGTCGACGGCAAAATCGTTGCCGAACTTGCCGAAAATTCCGTCATTATGATATCCAAATCCTCCGTTTACGCCGCTTTTATCTGCGAAAACGGCGACGGATTCTACGAAAAACTGCTGGACAAAATGAACAGGTGGGGGACTACACCGTAAGGAGAACGTATGGGAAGAGAAGCTCGTCAGCTTAAAATACTCGAACTCATTGCCAAACACAATATCGACACTCAGGAAGAGCTCGTCGCAAAACTCCGCGACGAAGGTTTTAACGTGACGCAGGCGACCGTATCGCGCGACATCAAGGATATGGGCATAATAAAGACGATGGCGTCGGACGGCAAAAAGTACAAATACGCCGCGCAACAGCCCAAAGACAACACTTCCGAGCGTTTTCTCAGCATATTCCGCAACACCGTTTTGTCCATAAGGTCGGCAGAGAATCTCGTTGTCGTCAAGACGGAAACAGGCGCGGCTAACGCCGCTGCCGAGACCATCGACAGACTGAATCTCGACTGCATACTCGGTGTCATCGCCGGAGACAACACGATTTTCGTCGCCGTTGACAGCATCGACAACACCCGTTACGTTGCCGACAAGTTGGAGGACATTCTTCAATAATGATTTCGACGCTCACTGTTCGGAACATAGCATTGATAGAAAAGACGGAGCTCGCTCTCGGTGACGGGCTCAACATTCTGAGCGGCGAAACCGGCGCGGGTAAATCAATCGTCATAGACTCTCTGAATTTCGTTCTCGGCGAACGTGCGGACAAATCGCTCATTCGTTACGGCACGGACGAGGCGTCCGTCGAAACCGTGTTTTCGGATTATCTCACTCCTGCGGTAAAAACCTATATGGAAGACCTCGGCATTGACGCGGAGGAAATCCTCGTCATACGCCGCAAAATGACCGTCGAAGGCAAAAACGAGTGCAGAATCAACGGCAAAATCACCACTTTGTCCACGCTGAAAGGGCTTACCGAACTGCTTGTCGACATTCACGGTCAGCACGAGCACCAGTCGCTGATGAAAGTCGCGAATCATATCGTTCTGCTGGACGGTATGGGCGGCGAAAAACTGGCGCAAAGCAAAAAGAAAGTGGCGGAAGCACACTCCGAATACGTGCGACTCAAAAACGAATACGCGCGTTTCGGCGACGAAAGCGAGCGCGAAAGAAAACTCGACATATTGCGTTTTCAGATTGAAGAAATTTCCCGTGCGGACCTCAAAGAAGGCGAGGAAGACGAATTGCTCGACAAGCGCAAACGCATCCGCAACATGGAAAAAATCCTGACCGCGCTTACGACCGCCCAAAATCTGTTGGACGGCTACGACGGGTCCTCCGTGACGGGAAGCATCAAATCCGCGGCGGCGAACCTTAACACCGTTGCCGATTACGACGACAGAATCGCCGCTCTCGGCGACAGACTCGAAAGCGCCAAATACGAGATATCCGACATCTCCGAAACGGTTTCCGATATGGTGCGCGAACTGGATTTCGACGCAAAGAGCGCGGACGCCGTCGAAGAGAGGCTGGAACTGGTGCGCAACATCAACCGAAAATACGGCGGCAGTTACGAAAAAGTCATGGCGTTTTACGAGCGGGCGACCGAAGAAGCCGACACGCTGGAAAACGCCGCCGAACGCGTCGCCGAACTGGAAAATCTCATATCGGCGGCGGCAAAGAAACTGAGCGCCGAAGCAGAAAACCTCGGCAAACTCCGCGCCGCGACCGCCGCATCCTTCGAAAAGTCCATAACAAAGGAACTCAAAGACCTGGGAATGGGCGGAACGACGTTCAAGGTCTACATCGTCTCCGATTACACCGCCGACAACGTGGGCGAGAACGGCGGCGACAGCGTGGAATTTCTCATTTCGCCCAACGTGGGCGAACCTCTGAAACCGCTTGCAAAAATCATTTCGGGTGGCGAAATGTCGCGTTTCATGCTGGCACTCAAAAACATCGTCGCAGAGGCTGACAGCATAGGCACGATGGTATTCGACGAAATCGACACGGGCATTTCGGGGCATATCTCTGCCGTCGTTGCCGAAAAGATGTGCAACATCTCTCGCAACCGTCAGGTGATTTCCGTCACTCACATGCCCAGTCTCGCCGCAATGGCAGACAGCCATTATCTCATCGAAAAAGGCGTCACGGACGGAAAAACCCTGACACACATAACCTTGCTCGAAGACGATACCGACGAAATCGCGCGGCTCATCGGCGGCAACGACTATTCGACGCACGCCGTACCTCACGCCAAAGAGATGAAACTTTGGGCTGCAAACTACAAAAAAGCCGCCGAAAAAGCGGCAAAATCCGCATCGGGAAAGTGACATAACGGCATTAAGCCCGAAACACGGCACACAGACACCCTGAAAAACAAAAGCCCGCAATCGATGACGACATTACCTTGTCGAGATGCATAATAGACATTGTATAATCGGAATTCCGCGATATGGAAAATCGCATGAAAAAAGGACGCTCATGCGCGTCCTTTTTCCGTAACGAGAATAGTCTGTAAGCCGAGTTCTGTCTTGAATGGCCATCTATCTGGACCGCAAGTTGCCTTACGGTTCAAGCGAAACGGGAGCTTGCGGGCAGCGTTAACGCTCCTTTCTTGCATCGGGTGGGGTTTACATCACGCCTCGTCGCCGCGTCGCCGATTTGCGGGTGAGCTCTTACCTCGCCTTTCCATCCTTACCCTTGCGGGCGGTATTTTTCTGTTGCACTTTCCTTGAAGTCGCCTTCACAGGTAGTTAGCCTGCACCCTTGCCCTGTGATGCTCGGACTTTCCTCACGGTAAACCGTGCGACCATTCGGCTATCTCGCAGTAAGATTAAAACACACGAAAGGCGAAAAATCAAGCAAATTGAACTTTTTGTCTTTCGGGAAGGAGCAAAAATACACGAAAGAGCGGCGACGAGGCGAAATTCGTCGAATAAGGAATAACCCGACGCTAAAAGGGCAAAAATCGCGGTATGGAATATGCCATATGCGCTGCGGTGACGGCAATCTTCGTATTGCTGTATTTTCTTGTAAAACCCGCCCCCAGGGAGCGTTTTTCGGTTACGCTGAACGATGCGGAATTTCGCGAATGTGCGCTGAAAACCGCCTACGAGATGCCCGACCCGCAAGAGAGTTCGGGGGAGCCCGACATCGCCGTTTATTCGCGCTACATATCGCGCGCGGAAAGAAAAATCGACGTTTCGGACGGGGAAGAATTTTTCAAAAGGTTCGCGCTCACGCTCGCGGACAGAAAAAAGGACTTCGAGGACTTGAAGAAAAAGGATTATTCCGCCTTGCAGAATTTACCGTCGGTAAACGGCAGACCTCGGGTATGCGTGATAGCCGAAAAAATCCTCGCTCATTCCCGTTTTATCTTCTGTGCCGACAGGGTGGAAACGATGCTGAACGACATAAACGCCGTCCGAACGCTCACTTTTCCCGAAATAATGGCACTCGAAGACGCTTTCACGCTGGTTTTGCACACCAAAGCGGGCTTGCTCTGCAAAAGAGCTACGACGCTATGCAAAATCAGAAAATCGGCAAAACGCATAGCGGGTAAACCGTACACCTACAAGACCGACGCCGATTTTGCCGCATTGAAAAACAACGTCGTGTTTTCAAAATTCTGCGGAGAGGAACTGGGCTATGCGACAGAGCAGTCCTCGGCAGCATACGACGCCATATGCGACGACACCGTGTTCACCTTCGAAAACGTGTTGGATTCCCTGGACAACGTAAAGTTGTTCGACTTTTCCGTTTTTTACGAACCTTTGAAAATCATCGCAACATTTGAAACATATGTAAAAAGCGATTTCGAGTGCAAAAAGAACTTCCTGACCGCGTTGAGCAGGCAGAGCACAAAGGAAAATCTGGATGAAACGGCATACGCCGTAAGGCTTCTCAATTACTCTGATTACGGAAAACTGCCCGCACTCAAAGCAAAAAGACTGACTTTCGGGGGCAAAAAGGGCGTTTTTGCCGCGTTTGACGACGATATTGTGACGCTAGGTCGGGCACTTTCTTCCGACACGTATATGTCGTTGATATACGGGAAGAGCACCAAGAAGAAAAGTACTCTCGAAAATCTGAAAATAAAGAATAGTTTTATGCCCAAAATCAGAATAGTGGGCGCTGAATTCGACTTTTCGCTGAACGAAGACAAGTTGAAAATCCGCCCCCGATTTCCCGAAGAGGTTTTGCGCGCCGAAATCCTTTTCCGCCACAAAGGTGTGGAACACACGGCCATCGTGGAGCCGGGTGAGGAGGAACTTTCCGTCAACGGAACCGTTTTCAAAGGCATCCCCGACGTATATCTCGGCGACATTCCGCTGACGATAAGAATCCGCGCGCCGTTCGGCAAATGAACCTCGGGGCATACGAAAGGGGATTTATAGTCCGAATTTACATTGACAAACGACGATTTACGCAATAAATGAGAAAATATTGATTTGTATATTCGGTTCTCGGACGCGCGCCGTCGCTCATTGCGGGAATTTTTACTATTGATACGTCCTTGCTTACCGTCCTTCGCGGTCGTTTTGCTTCGGCAGGGAGCGATACGGAAGGTGTCGGATTGGATTCCACGTCAAGTGTCGTTTCGAAGCAGGGTTTCGGCGTGCGTTCTCTTTACTTTCCGCGGCATTTAAGTTATACTTACGGTATGGATTTATTCGACTTGCAAAACAATCTGGAAACAATGGCTCCGCTTGCGGAGAGAATGCGCCCTCGGTCGCTCGATGAGTTCATCGGACAGAGCAAAATCGTGGGTCCCGGGTCCCTTTTGCGTCGCGCCATTGCCGCCGACCGTCTGGGCAGCTGCATTTTCTACGGACCTCCCGGCACGGGTAAAACGACGCTTGCACACGTCATTGCACAGAATACCAACGCGGATTTCGTCAAACTCAACGCCGTAACCAGCGGAGTTGCCGACGCGAAAAAAGTCATCGAAGAGGCAAAAGAGAAGTTGCGCATGTACGGAAAGCGCACTTATTTGCTCCTCGACGAGTGTCACCGCTGGAACAAGGCGCAGTCCGACAGCGTTTTGCAGGCAATCGAACAGGGCTACATAATTTTCATCGGTTCGACGACGGAAAATCCCTACGCCTCGATGACCCGAGCCATCGTGTCAAGATGCAGGGTGTTCGAGTTTTCGCGGCTTACAGATGCGGATATCGAAGTGGGTCTGCATCGTGCGCTTGCCGACAAGGAACGCGGGCTCGGAAATATGAACCTCGTTGTCGACGACGAGGCAATAAAACATCTGGCGTGGACGGCGGGCGGTGATTTGCGCACGGCGCTCAATGCGCTGGAACTTGCGGCAATCACCACGCACCCCGACGAAAAAGGCGTCATACACGTCGACAAAAGCGTGGCGGAACAGTCAATTCAACGCAAAGCGTTGGGCTTTGACGAAAGCATGTATTACGACATAATTTCCGCCTTCATCAAGAGTATGCGCGGCAGCGATTCAAATGCCGCCGTATATTGGGCGGAAAGGCTGATAGAGGCGGGCGCGGATCCCATGCTGATTGCACGGCGCGCGGTCATTCACGCCGCCGAGGACGTCGGACTTGCCGACCCCAACGCGCTGGTCGTTGCCGTATCCGCCATGCATGCATTCGAAAAAATCGGGTTGCCGGAGGGCAGAATCCCTCTGACGGAAGCCATAATCTACGTGTCGGAGGCACCGAAATCCAACTCCGTAGTGACCACGCTCGCGGCAGTGGACAAGGCGGTGGAAAACATACGGCACGAAAGCGTACCCGTATATCTGCGCGACCCGAACTACAAGACGGAGAAGGTGGGAGGATACAAGTATCCTCACGATTATGGCGGCTGGGTGGAACAGCAGTATCTGCCCGACGAAATCAAGGACGCGGTGTTCTACAAGCCCACGGACCACGGTTTCGAAAAAGTGATACGCGAAAGGCAAGCCGCTCGCAAACCCGAAAAAAAGAAATAACCGACGCCGAGGCGTTCACGCCACAACGACAAACGGAAATTATGCTGAAAATCACAAATCTGACCAAGACGTACGCGGGCAGCGGTGTTGCCGCGGTAGACAATCTCAATCTCGAAGTGCCCGACGGCAAAATCTACGGTTTCATCGGTCCCAACGGAGCGGGAAAATCCACCACAATAAAATGCATCACGGGGATTTTGTCCTTTGAAAGCGGCTCTGTGACGGTGGACGGCAAAGACCTGCGCTCCGAACCCATTGCCGTAAAACGGCAAATAGGTTACGTGTCCGACGACCACGTCCTTTACGAACGCCTGACGGGAATGGAATTCGTCAATTTTATGTGCGACGTTTTCGACGTGCCCACCTCGGAACGTAAAAAGAGGCTGGACAGGTATGCCGATTTGTTCGACCTCGGTTGTGTGCTGGGTGACCCGATACGCAGTTATTCGCACGGAATGAAACAGAAACTCAATATAATCGGCGCGCTGATACACAACCCAAAGCTGTGGGTGCTGGACGAGCCGATGACGGGACTTGACCCCAAGTCGTCTTACAACCTCAAACAACTCATGAAAGAGCATACGAGGGAAGGAAACAGCGTGTTTTTCAGTTCGCATATCCTCGACGTCGTCGAAAAGGTCTGCGACAAGGTGGGGATTATCGACCACGGCAAACTGGTCGCCGACTGCACGGTAAAAGAACTGCACGAAAACAACGTGTCTTCCTCTTTGGAAGACCTGTTCATAGCCATCACCGCCGACAGAACGGAAGACGGTTTCATCGTCGACAACGACGGTTGCAAGTCCGAAACCGAGGGCGCGCCGCAAGGAGAACGGGAGCAGAAATGAAAGATTATTTCCTTTTTCTCAGGCTCCTGGTGCTGAACGGACTGCGCGGCACGTCGGCAAAACGGGGTAAGATGTCGCAAGGTGCGATAATCGCCCTGTGTTGTCTTCCGCTCGAAGCCATACTTTGCGTCAGCATGCACTTTCTGACGAAAGTGTGCGTGGGGCAGGACGTCGTTGCCGAACTCGTCAACATGGTGATGACGGCGACACAGATAGTCGTGTTCTATTTCGTCATTCAGTCCATCATCAACGTGCTGTACATGAGTGACGACACGCCCTTTATATCCTCGTTGCCGCTGCGTCCTTCCGCCGTATTTTTCGCAAGGCTCACCAAAGTCTATCTCAGCGAACTCATCATCGCGGCATATCTGCTTGTTCCTCTTCTGCTTACGATAAGCATAACCGCCGCCTCGATGGGCTACGCAGTTTCTCCCGCGTTTTATCCGCTCATAATCGTGCTGGTCATGGCGACGCCCGTTTTGCCGCTGGTGATAGCCAGTCTGCTGTCCCTGCCTCTCATGTGGCTGGCGTCCTTTTTCAAAAAGAGAGCGGCGTTTTCCACCGTCGCGCTGATACTGCTGTTTACGGTGATGTTCACGGCGTATTTCCTCATAATGCCCAACCTGGGCAAGGTGTCCGACCTGGAAACGCTGGCACCGAACATAATAGGATTTTTCAGAAGTTTCCACAACGTGATGTATCCCAACAAAGTGCTCATCGAAATGAGCCTCGGACACGACGCGCTACTCAACTTCGCGTTGTCTTGCGCCATATGGCTCGGCGCGGTCGCCGTGGTGGTGTGCCTATCCGCCGCGTTTTATAAACGCGCCACGAGCGCCGGGCTGGAAACGGGCGGCAGTGCCGGACGCGGAAAAGCGGAAGTGAAATCCCACAAGCACATCGTCTTTTCGCTGATGATATGCGACTTCAAATCCCTGATGCGCTATCCTTCGCTCGCCGTGTCGTCCTGCATCAACGTACTGCTTGCGCCCATTCTCACGTGCGTGATGTTCGTGTTCTACAATCAATCGCCCGACCCTGCGCTTTCAAACCCGCTCATCACCGTGGGATTGCTGTTCATGTATTCCGTTGTGCTGTGCGGCGGCACCAACAACGCCGCTTCGCTCGCCTTCACGAGAGAGGGCAAGTCCTTCTTCATTTCGCAGCATCTTCCCGTTTCGGCAAAGCAGGCGGTGCTGGCGAAATTCCTGCTTGCGTCGGCGTTCAGCCTGGTTGCGATAATCGCGCTGTTCGTGATAATAGCTGTGATAACGAATGTGGGCATAATCAACGCCGTTCTGTACGCTTTGCTGATGGCGGTGGTATGTACGGGACTCAACGCGCTGTCCATATATTCCGACATGAAACGTCCCATTCTCGACTGGAAAAACACCACGGACATTCAGAAAAACAACTTCCGCGTCATCATTCCCGCGCTGATAGGCTTTGCCGTGGGCGGCGGTGTGCTTTTGCTGGCGATAGGGCTGTCGATGTTGACGGCAAAAACGGGTCTTACGGCATTGTTCGCCACTTTCTGGTCCATATCTTTTGCGGTTTGCATTGCATTCGGGTTTGCGTTCTGTTATATTCTTTACGACAGGAGCGATAAGCTGTACGCCGAACTTGCGGAGAACGCCGAACGCAATTCGCGCAGCCGTTCCTTTTCCGGTATCGGCAAAAGTCGGTTCGGAAGAGGCGGGAACGGCGGACTGCTCGGCGGAAATGACAAAGGAGGCATGCTGAAATGATGACGGCAAGGAAAATCGCGCTGGACGTCGGCGACGTGCGAATAGGCGTCGCAGTCAGCGACCTCATGGGAATATGCGCCAACCCGCGCGAAACTTACGTCCGCTGCGGCGACGAGGACCGCGACGTCGCGTACTTCGTCGAATACGCGAAGAAAGAGGGTGCGGACGCTTTCGTCGTTGGGCTGCCCAAGAACATGGACGGCACGGAAGGTCCGAGAGCCGAAATCACGAGGGAGTTCGGCGAGAAACTGCGCGAAACGAGCGGGCTCGACGTCGTGTACGTCGACGAGAGGCTGACCACCGTATCGGCGGAACGCATGCTGATCGACGCCGACGTAAGGCGCGAAAAGCGCAAAAAAGTGGTGGATAAGGTTGCCGCGACCATAATCTTGCAGTCTTATCTCGACAAAATCAGATAATCCCGCTCAGGCGGAGAAATAAAAGGGCAGTGCCCGAGGAGTTCAAATGGCAGACTTTTTCGACGACCAGAACAATATGGAAGAAGACGACGACATCATCACGCTTTATAACGAAGCGACCGACAAAGACGAGGATTTCTATCACCTCGCCACTCTCGACGTGGACGAAAGATGGTTTATCGTCATGAAACCCGTCGAGAAACTTCCCGACATCGAGGACGACGAAGTTCTCATCTACGAAATTCAGGAAGACGACGACGGCAACGACGTTTTCGTCGCAATCGAGGACGAAGCGTTGCTCGACAAGGTTTTCGACGAATTCCAGAAGGAACTCGAAGCCTACGAAGCCGAACACGGCGACGAGGAATGACCGAAAACGATTCGAATCGGCGGGTGCGTGGCGCGCTTTGCGCGACGCATTCCGCGCGGTTTGCCGACGGCGTAAAATTCCGTTGAGATTTTGCCTGATTTTCCTTGCAAAAATTTTATTGATATAATATAATGCAAATTGCACCGCACACCTCGGTGGAGTTTGGGTTGTTCCGACGGCGTTTCCGAAGGTAGCCCCGACGACGAATCCGAGGGAGGTAAAAACAAATCAAGGAGGCCACACAACATGGCAGTCACATCAATGAAAGCCCTGCTCGAAGCGGGCGTGCACTTCGGTCACCAGACTAAACGCTGGAACCCCAAAATGGCGAAATACATCTACGCCACCAGGAACGACATTCACATCATCGACCTGCAAATCTCCGTCGATCACGTCGAAGCCGCTTATCAGTTCGTCAAGAGCGTTGCCGCAGAAGGCAAATCCGTCCTCTTCGTCGGCACCAAGAAGCAGGCTCAGGACGCAATCAAACAGGAAGCAGAGCGTTGCGACATGTTCTACATCAACCAGAGATGGTTGGGCGGCACGCTGACCAACTTTAAGACCATTCGCACCCGTATCGACAGACTCAACAAAATCAACCAGATGGAAATCATCGGCGAGTTCGAACTTCTCCCCAAGAAAGAAGTCCTCAAACTCAAAGCCGAACGCGACCAACTCGAAAAGAACCTCGGCGGCATAAAGAATATGCGTACGCTCCCCGGTTGCCTCTTCGTCGTTGACCTCAAGAGAGAAGAGAACGCCGTCCGCGAAGCACGCAAACTCAACATCCCCATCGTCGCCGTCGTCGACACCAACTGCGACCCCGACCTCGTCGATTACGTCATTCCCGGCAACGACGACGCCATCCGCGCAATTCAGCTCTTCGCGTCCATAATCGCCGACGCGGTCATTGAAGCGAAACAGGGTGAATCCTTCACCGCCGCAAAACAGGAGTCCGAGGACAAGGCCGAAGCGGCAGCCCCCGCGGAAGAAGCCACGCCCGCCATGGAAGAGGCAGTGCTCACTCCCGAAGAAGCCCTCGAAAAGGCCATTGCGGAAAAAGAGAACGAAGAAGCGTAAACCAATCATTGCCGCGCATCGCAAGATGCGCGGAATTTTCGATAAACAGGAAAAAGTTATAGGAGAATTGTTATGGCATTCACAAGCAAAGACGTTATGGAACTGCGCCAGCGTACCGGTGTCGGTATGATGGATTGCAAAAAGGCTCTTGTAGAAACAGACGGCGATATGGAAAAAGCAATCGACTATCTCCGCGAAAAAGGCATTGCCTCCGCAGCGAAAAAACAGGGCAGAATCGCTTCTCAGGGTATCGTTGACAGCTACATTCACATGAACGGCAAAATCGGCGTTCTGCTTGAAGTCAACTGCGAGACCGACTTCGTCGCCATGAGCCCCGTGTTCAAAGAGCTCGTCCACAACATCGCAATGCACATCGCGGCAGCCGCACCCAGCTACGTGACCAAGGAAGAAGTTCCTTCCGCCGAACTGGAAAAGGAAAGAGAAATCCTCATCGCCCAGGCGAAGAACGAACCCAATCCCAAGCCCGACGCAATCATCGAAAAGATGGTCGACGGCAGAATTCAGAAATACTACAAGGACGTCTGCCTGATGGAACAGGTTTACGTCAGAGACAGTTCCAAGACCATCTCCCAACTCGTCACCGAAGCAGTTGCTTCCATCGGCGAGAAAATCACGGTCAGACGTTTTGTGCGCTATCAGATGGGCGAAGGTCTCCAAAAGAGAGAGGACGATTTCGTCGGCGAAGTAATGGCGCAGGCAGGTATGGCAAAATAATTTTAAGGAACGCGCAAGCGTTCCTTTTTTTACCTGACGCAAAAGCGGGTTATAAAAAGAGGTAACAATGGCTAACAAACTCAAATACAAAAGAGTAATCATCAAATTGTCCGGCGAAGCTCTTGCCGGCGAAAACGGGACGGGCATCAGTCACACCAAACTCGACGCCGTTGTCGAACAAATCGTCGAAGTCGCCAAACTCGGTGCCGAAATCGGTATCGTCATCGGCGGCGGCAACTTCTGGCGCGGCAGACAGGCGGACAGCGAAATGAACAGAAGCACCGCCGACCATATGGGCATGCTCGCCACGGTCATCAACGCGCTGGCAATCCAGGACGCCCTCGAACGCAAAGGCGTTCCCGTCAGAGTTCAGACCGCGCTTACCATCACCAAAGTTGCGGAACCGTATATTCTCCGCAAGGCTATGCGCCACCTTGAAAAGGGCAGAATAGTCGTGTTTGCCTGCGGCACGGGCAACCCCTATTTCTCGACGGACACCGGCGCGGCGTTGCGTGCGGCGGAACTCGGCGCAAACGCATTGCTCCTCGCGAAGAACGTGGACGGCGTCTATGACAGCGACCCCAAGACCAACCCCGCCGCCGTCAAGTTCGACACACTCACCTACATGCAGGTCATCTCAAAGGGGCTCAAAGCCATGGACACCACGGCAATCACCATGTGCATGGACAACGAGATTCCCATCATCGCGTTCAGCCTCAACGAAGAAGGCAGCATAAAGCGCGCCATAACCGGGGAAAAGATCGGCACCTACATCGGCAAATAGTCGCCGCAATCCCAAAATCGAATTTAAGAACGCACCTTTCGGGTGCGTTCTTATATTTTCACGTTTATCTTGATTTAGAGACGTGTTTTTGATATAATAATTAAAACATAACGTACAGGAGGCATTTTATGTCATACGGCATTGACGAAGTCGATTTAATATTCGAAGAAATGAACGAGAAGTACGCGAAAACTCTCCACAATTTCTCCAACGAACTTCAATCCATTCGCGCAGGCCGCGCCAATCCCCATATCCTCGACAAAATTCTCGTGGATTATTACGGAACGCCCACTCCCATCAACAATATGGCCAACCTTACCGTGCCCGAAGCACGTCTTCTGGTCATCTCCGTGTGGGACAAAAGCGCACTCAAAAACGTCGAAAAAGCAATCCTTGCCGCCAATATCGGCATTACGCCCAACAACGACGGCAATGTGATACGTCTTGTTTTCCCCGAACTCACCGAGGAACGCAGAAAGACCCTGGTCAAGGACCTCAAAAACAACGCCGAGAGCACCAAAGTAGTGTTGCGCAACGCTCGCCGCGACGCAATCGAACAGCTCAAAAAGCTGGAAAAAGACTCCACGATTACCGAGGACGACCTCAAAGATTTCACCTCCGACGTGGACAAGGCGCTCGCGAAACAAATCGAAGACGTCGACAAACTGACCAAGGATAAGGAACAGGAGATACTATCCGTCTGATGATACCCCGTCACGTCGGATTCATAATGGACGGCAACGGGAGGTGGGCAACCTCCCGCGGTTTGCCGCGTTCGGCGGGATACAAAGCAGGGCAGGAAGCAATGGAGCGCGTTGCCAAACGTGCCGCCGAACTGGGCGTCGAAGCCGTCACGGTGTACGCGTATTCCACGGAAAACACGGCGCGCCCCGAAGCGGAAACCGCCGCCATTCTTTCCGTCGTCTGTGACTGGAACGACAATTATCGCGGAGATATGCGCGTAACATATATGGGCAACGTCGATTTGCTCGGCGAACGCGTGGCGAAAAGCGTACGTACAGTGGAAGAACGCACCGCCGAAAATACGGGTATGCGGTTCAATATCGCGCTGGGCTACGGCGGAAGAGAGGACATAATCAACGCCGCGAAAGCCTGCTGTAAAGCGGGAGATTTGTCCCGCGAAGGTTTCGAAAGCAGACTGTCAAGCGCACATCTGCCGCCTCTCGACCTTATCGTGCGAAGCGGCGGCGAAAAGCGTTTGTCCGGTTTTATGCTATACGAAGCGGCGTACGCCGAGTTGATTTTCACAGACAAACTGTGGCCGGATTTTTACGAGAGCGACGTCGACGCCGCACTTTCGGAATTCGCCGCAAGAACGAGAAAATTCGGCAAATAAATACACTGTGTGTATTTACCCTTGCGACCAAGGGATAAAATAGGGTAGAACAATGGTAAAAAGAACGGTTACGGCTATACTGCTCATAGCCTTGCTGGTGGGGTTGCTCGCCGCAAGCTATCTGCTCGACTGTCACATCTTCATCGACCTGTTCATATGGGTATTGCTTGCAATCGCGGCACGCGAAATGTATTTCTGTCTGCAAGAGGCGGGGTATAAGGTTTTCCGCGTTCCGCTCATCGCGTATATGCTCACGGCATACCCCGTGTTCTATCTGATGGAGCATTTCATCGGCAAAGGACCTTTGGGCTTGTGCATTTCCTTTGGGTTCAGTGTGCTGATAGCACTCATTCTTTTTACCTTTGCCGACCCGGAACGCAATACATCGAAAGACCTTTTTGCCACCGTGTTCGTCCTCGTTTATCCACTTGCGATGATATCGCTTGCCTGGATACTCACTTTCCGCTACGTCGCGCTGTATTCTGTGCTGTTCGCGGTGTTCCTTCCCGTGGGTGCTGATACTTTCGCCTACTGGTTCGGAAGTATGATAGGCGGCAAAAAGCTCTGTCCCTCAATCAGCCCCAAAAAGACGGTTGCGGGTTTTGTCGGCGGCATAATCGGCGGTATGGCGGTATCCGTACTGTTTTTCCTGTTTTTCGAGTACTTCAACGTACTGTCTAACTGCGGTTACGTGCCGTTTACGGACGCCGCGTGGAAATCCGCATTGATTTATCTTGCGCTCGGTTTTATCGGCTCGCTTGCGGGACAACTCGGCGACCTTGCGGCTTCCAGACTCAAACGCTCGCTGGGCATAAAGGACTTCGGCAAGATATTCCCCGGACACGGCGGAGTAATGGACAGGTTCGACAGCATAATCACGGGAGTTTTCGTGCTCCTTGTGGCTTTCACGATAATATACGGCGCATAAGCGTCATCGGAGCAATATATGACCGACAAGAAAATACAGACCGTAACGGTTCTCGGAAGCACGGGGTCGGTGGGCAGGCAAGTGCTTGCCGTAATCGACAAGTATCCATCGCGTTTCAAAGTGACGGGATTGTCCGCCTACACCAGCGAAAAACTGTTGCGGGAACAAATAGACAAGTACGCCCCCAAACACTACTATTATCCTGCGGGCGGCGTTGAAATACAGACCAGCCTGTTCGACTTCCTCGACGACGAAAAGTTTGCCGCCAAATGCGTGGGAAGCTTGGAAGAACTTGCGGAATTTCCGTCCGATATCGTGGTTTCCGCCGTAGGCGGAATTGCGGGGCTTTGGGCAGCGGTCGCAACCCTGCGCCGCGGCGGAACGCTCGCCATCGCCAACAAGGAAACGCTGGTATGTGCAGGCAGGCACCTCAAAAATCTCGAAAAGAAGTTCGGCGGCAAAATCATTCCGCTGGACACCGAACATTCCGCGATTATGGAATGTCTTGCGGGCGAGGACGCAAAGTCCGTGCGAAACATCGTGATTACCGCAAGCGGCGGGGCACTGCGCGACGTTCCCGTCGATAAACTGTACAAGACAACCGCGCGGGAAGCGCTCAATCATCCCGTTTGGAATATGGGCAGAAAGGTGACAATAGACTCGGCGACCCTGTTCAACAAAGGACTCGAAGTCATCGAGGCAATGCACCTGTTTTCCGTGCCTGCCGAACGCGTGAAAGTACTTATGCACCGCGAAAGCGTCATCCACGGTATGGTTGAGTTCACGGACGGCAGTATGAAAGCGTTGCTCAGCGTGCCCAATATGGCTCTGTCCATAGAAACAGCGCTGTTCTTTCCCCACAAAGCCGTGGACGCCGTGCCCGAACTCGACCTTGCGAAACTCGAAACGCTCAATTTCTCTGCGCCAGACTTCGAAAGATATCCTTGTCTGCAACTCGCGTTGCAAGCGGCAAAAGCGGGTGAGGGCGCGTGCATCGCACTGTCGGCGGCGGACGAAGTGCTGGTGGAAAGTTTCCTCAACGGCGCAATTCGTTACAACGACATCCCCAACACGCTCGAAAAGGTGCTCCACAAATTCCGCAAAGTCGGCGACGTCGAACTCGAAGACGTTTTCGGCATAGACGCAGAGGCTCGCAAATACACTTATTCCGTAGGAGTAAAATAGTGCTGGCTTCGATATTATCCGTTACCGCAGGCGAGGTGTTCACCTATATCGGCTACGTCATAGTCGCGCTGATTGCGCTGATGATTATGATTGTGGTGCACGAATTGGGGCACTACCTTGCAGGAAAAGCGCTCGGCTTCAAAATCGACGAATTCGCGTTGGGCTTCGGCCCCGCGATTTTCAAACGCCGCAGCAAAAAAACGGGTGAACTGTTCACGATACGACCTTTCCCCATAGGCGGATTCTGCGCTTTTCACGGAGAGGACGAAGACGGCGTCGAAGACGAGGGCGCGTTCAACAAACAAAAACCCTGGAAAAGGCTGATAGTCCTGTTTTCAGGGGCGCTTTTCAACTTTCTGAGCGCAATCGTCATAATCACGATATACTTTACGGCGTACGGGCAGATACTTCCCGTGGTCAACGCCGCGTACGACGTCAACGGCAGTCCCAACGTGTTCCGAGAGGGCGACGTAGTTCTTGCCGTCGACGGCAAACAGGTCAACATCATGACCACCGACGACCTGACTGGCGTTTTCAAAGACGTGAAAGACGGCACGGAAATCAAGGTTCTGCGCGACGGCGAAAGCGTAAAAATTACGGTTACGAAAGGCAGTTATGTCATAACCGACGACGAATACCTCTCCGAAGGAGAGAGCGCGGAACAGACGGGTTTGGGTATTGTGTTCGGACCGCAAAGCGTAAAACTCGGTTTCTGGCGATCGCTGGGCAGGTCATTCGGGTTCGCTTTCTTTATCGTATTCAAAGTACTTGCTTCGCTCGGCGCATTGCTGACGGGCAAACTCGGGCTTGAAACGGCAGGCGGTACGATAACCGTAATAAAAACGATTGCGGAAGTCAGCGCGACGGGTTTCGGCAGTTTTCTGTACGTCGTGGCAATCATATCGGCAAACCTCGCGGTTATGAACCTGTTGCCGATACCCGCACTGGACGGGTCGCGTATGGTGTTTACGCTGATTGAAATGATATTCCGAAAACCCGTACCGCGCAAAATCGAAGCCGTAATTCACGCCGTGGGGCTTATACTGTTGCTGTTGCTTGCCGTTTTCCTCGATATATTCCATCTGGTCAACGCCTGACGGAAACGACTGCAACGCAACAAAACGATACGCAAAAGAAAACCGACAATCGGATAACGATATGAGAAGAAAATCCAGACAAGTCAAAGTCGGCAAAATCGCAATCGGAGCAGACGCGCCGATAATCGTGCAATCTATGCTCAACACCGCAACGACGGACGTTGAGGGTTGCATTGCGCAGATTAAGGAATTGACGGACGCGGGGTGCGACCTCGTGCGCCTTGCCGTACCCGACGAAAACTCCGCCGTCGCCTTTGGCGAAATCGCAAAGCGAACCAAACTCCCGCTGATTGCCGATATACATTACAATTACAAACTTGCGCACCTCGCTTTGGACAACGGAGCGAAAAAAATCCGTATGAACCCGGGCAATATGCGCGATTTCAACCAGATAAAGGAGCTTGCGCGCAGAATGAGCGCGGAAGGCGTGCCCGTACGCGTGGGCGTAAACGGCGGATCCTTACACCCCGACTACAAAAATATGAAAGAAGCGGACGCACTTGTCGCAAGCGCGCTGGAGTGCGCAAACGTATTCGAAAGTTGCGGGCTTAAAGATATTGTCATCGCCATAAAAGACTCGGACGTACTCACTATGACGGAAGCAAACAGAAAACTCGCGTCGGTGTGCGACTATCCTTTGCACCTCGGTGTGACAGAGGCGGGCACAATGCGGAGCGGACTTATAAAATCCGCCCTCGGAATCGGCACGCTGTTGCAAGAGGGGATAGGCGACACGATAAGAATATCCCTGTCGGCACCCCCCGTCGAAGAAGTGCTGGCAGGAAAAACCTTGCTTCACACTCTGGGACTGCGCCGAAACTGCGTGGAAGTCGTATCCTGTCCCACCTGCGCCCGCACGGAAATCGACGTAGAAAAACTCGCCAACGCGGTCGAACGTGCAACGGCGCATATAAACGTACCCCTCAAAATTTCGGTTATGGGGTGTCCGCTCAACGGCATCGGCGAAGGGGAACACAGCAACCTGGGAGTTGCCGGCGGAAAAGAGAAGTCGGTAATACTCAAGGACGGCAAAATATTCGAAACGGTGTCAAGCGACCTGCTTATGCCGCACTTTATGATGCTGTTGGACGAGTATATCGAGGAGTATTCTAAAAATAAAGGATTTTGAGAGTACTTTTGACTATAAAATGAAAACACTTCGGAAAATCAAGCCGATTTCTGACAAAACAGGCGCAAAACCGGGGCGTTTTTGAATAAACAGGAGAGAAAAGGAGGTCGGAGGCGTGCAAAACAAATTCTGGGAAGAGTTTACCGCAGCCACAAACGGCGAATTCGATATGCTGAAATTCAATTCGGCAACTTTCGTCAAGGCAAAAAACCTTTTGCAGGTGCGCTTCATCATCTCCGCTTTCGACATACGCGCATTCGACGAAGAAAAACAATCGCGCGTAAAAACGGTCTTGGAAAAAATGTTCAACGGCATATCCGTTGAGCCGCAATACATACGCACCTATGCCGACCAGAGTACCGTCCGCAACAAGGTTCTGGAATTCTTCAACCTCAAAAATCAGATGGTATTCAGAAAATTGCGAGAGGAAAACATAGCTATTGATGTCGACGACAACGCCGTTTCCGTCCGTCTGCGTTTCGACCCGCCAACCTGCAAAATGCTGGAAGCCGCCGACACGGAAAACGAACTCGCAAACTATCTGGACGTCAATTTCAACAAACAGATTGACGTAACGTTGCGTGCGGATGAGAATATGAGTGCGGACGCCTCCGACGACGATTTTCTCGCCGACAGCGTGGTTACGCGCGACGCAGGTATGCGCCTTGTCAAAATCGACCTCGGCGAAAAGATTTACGCTCGGGGAAAAGTTGCGGGAATATCGCAACTGCCAAACTACATAACCGACGTCAAATCGGCGGCAGAGAACATTGTTCTCTGTGGAAAAATCTGCGACCTGTCGGAGCGCAAATACCGCAACAAGAAATTCGACCCCGACGACCCGAAGAGCGGTCCCGAGGAATTGCCACTCGTAAGATTTTATCTCGACGACTCGACGGGAAGAATGGATTGCGTGTGTTTTCCAAAACCCGAAGAAGCCGAACGCCTTGCACAGCTGCCGGAAAAGACGGAAATCGTTTGTGCGGGCAAGGTTTCGCTTTCGGATTACACCGGTACGATGAGTTTTGCGGTCAATGCCGTTTTCGGGTGCTCGATTGACTATTCGTCGATAATCACGAAGCGCTCCAAGCCCGAACCCGCGAAATACAAGGTGCTGAAACCCGTCCCTTACACCGAGCCGCCGCGCAAAACGCTGTTCGACGACGCAGAGGAAGAAATCCCCGAGTATTTCAAAGGCAGAACATTTGTCGTGTTCGATTTCGAGGCGACGGGATTGCAGATTTCCACGACAGTGCCCATAGAACTCGGCGCGCTCAAAGTCGTGGACGGCAAGGTCACGGAGGTATTCACCTCATTGCTCAACCCGAAGTGCCCGATACCCGACGAAGTGGTGGACACGACGCACATCACGGACGATATGGTGTGTGACAAACCCACTTTCGTGGAGATATTGCCCGATTTCTACAAGTTCACGAGGGGAGCGGTGCTGGTCGGACACAATATTTCGGGTTACGATTATCCTTTGCTTGCCAAATTCGCCGACGCGGAAGGATACGTGTTCGACAACGATATGGAAGACACGCTGATACTTGCGCGCAAGTATCTGACCGAAGTGAAACACCACGGTCTGGAAGCGTTGAGTAAGAGTTTCGGCATCACTCACTACAACGCGCACCGCGCAATGGCGGACGTATTCGCCACGTTGGAAGTGCTGCGCATCATCGCAAAACGCATGTAAGGCGGCATAAACCCGATATTCCGCTTTTTGAACGCGCTCGAAAAAGCGCGTTTTTTCGTTTTTTCCGCATTTTTTCGGAAAATTGGCTTTTTTTGCTTGCTTTATTATAAATTATATGATAAATTCATTACTGCTTAATGATGATTTACCGGAGTGAGCAGACAGCTCACTCTTTGTTTTAGAAGGAGCGGAATATGACTGACGACATCGCAAAATCCTTGCCGCTTTCGACGCGCGAAGCCGTCGAAAAAGCCGTTTCGGCAGCGGTTACACGCGCCGGTGCGGAGTATGAAATCGTCGAAATCCGTTACACAAAGGAATACGGCAAACTCAACGTGACCGTCTTTGTGTGGAAAGCCGAGGACGAAATCACGCTCGACGACTGCGAAAAGGTGCACAACGAGGTTTCCGACGCACTGGACGCCTTGGACGACCTGTTCGACGATGACTATATACTCAACGTATCGTCGTCGGGTCTGGACAGACCCGTCGTATCCGACGACGATTTTCGTCGTGCCCTGGGCACCGAAATCGAAGTCACGGCGGACAAGGAGAAGTTCCACGGAACTCTCAAAAGCTACGACACGGACAGCTTCACGATCGTTACGGGCGACAAAAACCCGAAGGATAAAACAGTATTGAGAAATAACAAGACCAAGGTACAACCGTACATCAGGTTTTAGGAGGACAAAATGGTTAACAAAGAATTCTTTCAGGCGTTGGATATGCTGGAACAGGAGAAGAAAATCTCCAAGGGACTGCTTATCGAGTCTCTCGAAGCAGGTCTGGTGTCCGCCTACAAGAAGGAGTACGGCGAAAGCAGAACCATCGCCGTGCGCCTGAACGAGGAAAAACAGTCCATCAAAGTTTACGCGCACCGTCTCGTCGTCGAAGAAGTCGAAGACGAGGACTCGCAGATTTCCCTCGAAGAAGCGCGTGAAATCAAGCCGACGTACAAGGTCGGCGACGTCGTCATCGAAGACATCACTCCCAAACAGTTTTCGCGCATTGCCGCGCAGACTGCAAAGCAGGTCATTATGCAACGCATAAACGACGCGAAGAAAGAGTATATCCTCAACGAAATGAGCGAACGTCAGGGCGAAATCCTCAACGCCATCGTCAGAAGAAAGGAAGGCACCACCGTTTACGTCGAAATCAGCGGCACGCAGATGGAAGGCGTTATGATGCAGACCGACCAAGTTCCCACCGAAACCTACAACGTCGGCGACGTCATCAAGGTTTACATCAAGAAAATCCGCGATACGGCGCGCGGCGGCGCACAGGTTGTCGTGTCCAGAAGTTCCGCGGGGTTCGTCAGACGTTTGTTCGAACTGGAAGTTCCCGAAATCAAGGCGGGTCTTGTCAAAATCATGTCCATCGTCCGCGAAGGCGGTTTCCGCACCAAACTCGCGGTTTACTCCGAGGATCCCAACGTGGACGCGGTGGGTGCGTGCATAGGCAATAAAGGCGTGCGCGTGAACGCTGTCGTGGCGGAACTCGGCGGCGAGAAAATCGACGTCATCGAATGGTGCGCCGACCCCATCGAGTATATCGCCCGCGCCCTCAGTCCCGCGCAGGTGCTTATGGTGTCGATAAACGAAGAGGAAAAGAACGCCAAAGTCGTCGTGCCCGACGAGAAACTGAGCCTTGCCATAGGCAGAAACGGTCAGAACGCGCGTCTTGCCGCAAAACTTACGGGCTGGAAAATCGACGTCAAACCCTATTCCAGCGTTATGCCCGCAGACGAAGCCGCGGCACAGGAAGAGTAAATTATGCCGTCCAATCCGAAAAACACCCGAAAATGCGCGGCTTGCCGTCAGCATTCCGACAAAAGCGGAATGTTGCGAGTGTGCCGTGACAAAAACGGGGTCGTTTTCGTCGACGAAAGCGGAAAAGCGGACGGACGGGGAGTGTGGGTGCACCGCTCGAAAGAGTGTCTGGACCTGCTCGTGAAAAAGAGGGGGCTGAACGCCGCGTTCGGTACCGCCGTCGACGAGCAGGTGTACGGGAGGCTCTATGAGTTGCTCTAAAATCGCCTCTTACGTGGGGCTCGCACAGCGCAGCGGAGCGGTTTTGTACGGCGAGGAACGCATAGCCGAAAAGACGGAAAAATGCCTTCTGATACTGATTGACCGCAACGCACCCGAAAAATACAAAAACAGGCTGCACGCCCTTGCAGGGGACATTCCCTGTTTCGACACGGAAGACCTCGCGCAGGCGACGCACCGCGACAATGTCAAGGCGATCGGGATCGTCAACCCCAACCTCGCCGAGGCGATAATCAACCTATTGAGGTAGCTATGACCGAAAACAGAAAAGAAACGACCCAAGACGCAATCAAACAACTCGCCGCATATAAGGCGGGTCAGCTTGCCGACCTCAGAACGGAAATTTCACGCGAAAAGGCAAAGGCAGTCGCTCTTATGACCGCCGTAAAAGCCAAGCGTGAAACGCTTGCCGCCGCAGAAGAAGAAACGGCGCGCCGCGAAGAAGAGGCAAGACTTGCGGAAGAAGCCAAGCGCAAAGCCGCCGAAAAAACCGCAAGCGAACCCGTAAAGGAAGAGGTGAAAGAACCCGTCGCGGAGGCAAAGCCCGTCGTGACGGAACCCGAGCCCGTCAAAGAAGAGGCGGCGCCCGCACCCGAGCCCGCATCCGAACCCGCAAAAGAGGATAAGGCTGCGGAAGTTGCGCCCGCAGTCGAAGAAAAACCCGTCGAAGCGCCTGTCGAAAAGAAAAAGAAAGTCGCCGAAGCGACGGAAAAGCCTGCCGAACCCGCCGAAAAGCCCGTTGTCAGACGAATTATCAGCGAAAGCAATCCGTCCGTACAGTCGGAGATTTTGCCCAACGGCGAAATCCGCAGAATTTACGTTCCGCAGGAAACAAACAAGAAAGTCACGACGCGCGTATTCGCAGGCGGTTATAATGCGGGGCGCGGTCCGAGAGGTCAACAGAGCGGACAGCAACAGGGTCAGCGTCCGCAGCAGGGCGGATACGGTCCCCGTCGCGACGGTCTTTCGGCGTCCAGTCTGGCAAATGCCGCACAACAGGCTCCCGTCGGAAAGGGCGGCAACCAGAAAGGCAAGGGCAACCAGAAGTCCTCTTCGGGCGGCGGACAGAAGTTCGACGACCGCGGAAGTATGAACAAGCGCGCGCTCCTCAAAAAAGGCTTTATCGTTGACGACAGAATTCCTATGGACGACGAGGACGCAAAAGTCCGCGTGTTCAAGAGCAAGAACAAGGCGTCGAGCGGCGGCGGTACTATGGTCATCGACCACGCCGTCATCACCACCGACCCCGTTCCCATCAAAGTATTGAGCGAAAAAACGGGCATTTCCGTTGCGGAAATCATCAAAAACCTGTTTTTGCTCGGCATAATCAAGACCATCAACGAAAGCATAGACTTCCCGACGGCGGAACTCGTCATCGGCGAAATCACCAAAGACCACCCCGTGACGCTGGAATTCAAGCCCGAAATCACGATGGAAGAAGCGTTGACCGCAAAACTCGTCATCGACGACGAAGACGAAGACAAACTCGTGCCCAGACCTCCCGTCGTCACGATTATGGGTCACGTCGACCACGGCAAGACGTCCTTGCTCGACTATATCCGCAAGGCAAACGTCGCAGGCGGCGAAGCGGGCGGTATAACCCAGCATATCGGCGCGTACACGATTTCGCTCAAAGGTTCGCCGATAACCTTCCTCGACACACCAGGTCACGAAGCGTTCACCTCTATGCGTGCACGCGGCGCACAGGTTACCGACATTGCGGTGCTCGTCGTCGCGGCCGACGACGGCATTATGCCACAGACCATTGAAGCAATCAACCACGCGCGTCAGGCAAACGTGCCGATTATCGTCGCAATAAACAAAATCGACAAGACGGGCGCAAATCCCGACCAGGTGTTGCAACAACTCACCAATTACGAAGTGTTGCCCGAGGAATGGGGTGGCGACACTCCCGTCGTACGCGTTTCGGCAAAGACGGGCGAAGGTGTGGAAAACCTGCTCGAAAACATACTCATCATGGCGGAAATGCGCGAGTTGAAAGCTAACCCCGACCGTCCCGCACGCGGCACCATCATCGAAGCGCGTCTTGACAAGGGCATCGGCAAAGTCGCCACAATACTCGTTCAGACGGGCACTTTGCGTATAGGCGACAACGTGGTTGCCGGCACTTCCACGGGTAAAATCCGCGCGATGATAGACGACAAGGGCAGAAAGGTCAAAAAAGCAGGTCCTTCCATTCCCGTATCGGTTACGGGTTGGGACGAAGTTCCCGAAGCGGGCGACATCATCGACGTCGTCGCGGACGAAAAGTTTGCAAGAGAACTTGCGCTCGAACGCAAGCTCAAACAAGCCGCGAAAGGCGACGACAGCGGCTCCGTGTCCCTCAACGACCTCTTTGACAAAATCAAGAAAGGCGAACTCAAATCCGTCAAGCTCATCATCAAAGCCGACGTTCAGGGCTCCCTCGAAGCCGTCAAACAGTCACTTTCAAAACTCGGCAACGAAGAAGTCGACATCGACATCATTCACGGCGCGGTCGGCGCAATCAAAGAGAGCGACGTCACGCTTGCCGACACCGCAAAGGCAATCATCATCGGCTTCAACGTCCGTCCCGACGCCAACGCGAAAGCGCTTGCGGCACAGAAAAAAATCGATATCCGTTTCTACGATATCATATACAACGCAATCGAAGACATCGAAAAAGCCGTCAAAGGTATGCTGGAACCCAAGTTCAAAGAAGTCGTCCTCGGCACGGCGGAAGTCAGAGAACTTTTCCGCATTTCGGGCGTCGGCGTCATCGCGGGTTGCCACGTCACGGACGGCAAAATCGTACGCGGCGCGAAAGCGCGTCTGTTGCGCAACGGCGCGGTCGAAATCACCAGCGAAATCGCTTCTCTCCGTCACGGTAAGGACGACGTCAAGGAAATGGCAAAGAACTTCGACTGCGGCATAATGTTGCAGAACTATCAGGATATCAAGGTCGGCGACGTCATCGAAGCCTTCGAAATGGAGCAGATAAATGAAGATTAAGGTGGAAAGAATAAATTCCGAGTTGCAGAAACAGATTTCCAAAATCATCGCCTGCGACCTCAAAGACCCGCGTCTCGGGAAGAGCATTGTCGGCGTGACGAAAGTCACGACAACGCCCGACCTCAAATACGCCAAGGTCTATCTTTCCGTGTACGCCGAAAACGAAGATGAGCGCGCCGCCGCACTCGAAACCGTGCGTCGCTCCAAGGTTTTCATCCGCAATATGCTGAAATCCGCCGTGCAGATACGTCTGTTGCCCGACCTGGATTTCAGACTGGACACTTCGGTCGACTACGGCATCAAAATAGACCATCTGCTTTCGCAGATAGATATTCCGCCTGCCGAAGACGAACAAGAGGAAAAATGAACGAAAGACTGCGCAGAATCGCCCAATCCCTCGAAAACGCCCGCACCGTCGTGGTGTATTGTCACACCAACCCCGACGGCGACACTCTGGCGTGCGCGCTCGCAATCTACCGCGCGCTGACCTTGCAGGGCAAAACGGTGGAGATTTTCTGCGACGGCTACGTACCCGACAAATACGCCTTTTTCGAAAACGCGGACAAAATAACTTTGCCGCACAAAGGCGTGCACGATGTCGGCTTTGCCGTCGATTGCAGCGACCTCGACAGACTCGGCGGAGCGGCAAAGAGTTTCCTTTCGTCGTCGACGACGCTCGCAGTCGACCATCACAAGTCGCATTCGCCTTTTGCCTCCGCCTACTTTGCGGACGCAACCGCGGCGGCTTGTGCCGAAATCGTCTATGAACTCCTCGACGGAATGAACCTAGTCGACAACGGTGTTGCGGCTTTGCTTTTCGCGGGAATAGTTGCCGACAGCGGTTGTTTTCAGTATCCTTCGACCACCAAGCGCACCCACGAAATCGCTTGCAAACTCCTGAATTTCGACATCGACGCACCTCTCATCATCTACAACGTGCACCGCAAAATTCCTCAAAACGTGTTCAACCTCAAAATGCGCGTACTCGGCAAGACGAAATTCTTCGAAGACGGCAAAATCGCGGTTGTTACGTTCTTTGCCAAGGACTTTGACGAAACTGGAACCCGATCCTCCGATACGGAAGGCATAATCTCGTCCGCAATCGACGTCGACGGCGTGGAAATAGCTTTCGCCGTATCGGAAGTCGCCGACAAGAACTTCAAAGTCAGCGTACGCACCAAGGACTACGTAGACGCGAGCGACCTCGCATCAGTTTTCGGCGGCGGCGGCCACGACAAAGCGGCGGGATGCAGACTCAACGGCTATTACGAAGACGTTGTCGACAAACTCCTCAAAGCCGCGCGCGACAGATTATGAGCAGATTTTCAGACAGCGTCGTCCCGTTTCCTCTCGACGGTTTCGTCAACGTAATGAAACCAAAGCAGATGACCTCTTCGGACGTCGTGTGCATTGTGCGCGGCGCGCTTTCCGCGGTAAGCGGTTGCCGCAGAAAAGCAGGGCACCTCGGCACGCTCGACCCGCTTGCGACAGGCGTTTTATCCGTCGCCGTGGGCAAAGCGACACGACTTTTCGACCTGCTTGCCTTCAAGCGCAAAACATATGTTGCGGAGTTCACTTTCGGTCGCACGACCGACACGCTGGACTCGGGAGGAACTTTCTCGGAAGAACGCGGCAACGTACCCGACGAAAAAGAAATGCGCGAAGCGTTGCCGTCCTTCGTCGGGAAAATCAGCCAGATACCGCCCGCATATTCCTCGAAATCCGTTGACGGCAGACGCGCGTACAGTTACGCAAGAAAAGGCGTCGAAATTCAACTTCCGCCCAAAACCGTACAGGTGTATTCTTTCGAACTTACTGGAAGAAAAGGCGAGGCTTTCGAATTCGAAATCGAATGCGGCGGAGGCACCTACATACGTTCATTGGCGCGCGACCTCGCCGCCGCGCTCGGTACCGTCGGATACATGAGCGCGCTGGAAAGGACGCGTTCTGGCGTTTTTACCGTCGATACGGCGGTGGAAATCGAAGATTTCCGCCGTGCGCCGCTTGATTACGTCCTGCCGATGCAAATCGCGCTTTCGCAATTCGGTCGCTATACGCTGAACGACGGCGAAACCAAACGCGCCCTCAACGGCATTGCCGTGCCGTTCTGCGACGAAAGACTGACATACCCCGAAGCAAACGGAAATTCCGCGCAATCGGACGACGCATTCGTCGTTTACGACACGTCAGACAACCCGCTCGGAATCGGAACCATACACGACGGAAAACTGAAACTCAAAACCAGATTATGAAACTCTTGCACTACCTCGACAAATACGACCGTCCGCTCGTACTGGCAATGGGCTTTTTCGACTGCGTTCACAAAGGACACGTCGAAATCATATCCCGCGCGGCAAATCTCGCCCGAAAACTGGGTGCCGAGTGCGCCGTTTTCACGTTTTCCAACGACCCTTGCGCGTATCTGGGCAAAAAGCCCCAGCTTTACAGCTTCAACGAGCGCGTAACCGTGTTTTCCGACCTGGGCGTCGACGTCACCGTATTCGCGGAATTCAAAGGCGCATTCGTCCGCCTTTCGCCCGAGGAGTTTCTGATTTCCCTCACAAGCGGACTCAACATCGCGGGAATAGTCGCGGGCGAGGATTACACCTTCGGTGTAAAAGGGCGCGGAAATTCCGCATTTTTGCGCAGTTACTTCGCAAACACGCAGACCAAAGTCGAGATTATGCCTTTCATTATGTCGAAAGAGGGCAAAATCTCTTCCACCTACATCAAAAATGCCATTGAAAGGGGAGATATCGAGTTCGCCAACGAGTGCCTGACCGAACCTTATTTTATGCTCGGCACGGTGGTTCACGCCCATAAACGCGGCAGTACGTTCGGATTTCCCACTGCAAACATGATGCCCGCGCAGGACAAACTCCGTTTGAAAGACGGCGTTTACATCACATCGCTGACCGTTGACGACAAAACTTATTTCGGAGGCACCAACGTGGGCACGAAACCCACTTTCGACGATGGCGCGTATTCCGTGGAAACTTACATTCTCGACTTCGACGGCGACCTGTACGGCAAAAGAGTCAAACTCGCTTTCAGAAAACGGATACGCGACATAGAAAAATTCGACTCCGCTGAGGGGCTCGCTGCTCAACTCACGGAAGATACGGCAAAAATCAGAGAGTATTTTGCCGAAGAAAACACGGAGAAAAAATCATGACTATACGGGAAAATACGGCTGACAGACCGCTTTTCGGGCCTTCCGGGCACTCCGCAAGCTTTTCGGCGGAAGGACACACCGCAACCACCGAGATGCCTGCGTGGCTCAGAGCCCGCGAACTCGACCTGTTCGAGTATTCCTTCGGCAGAGGAGTCAATATCTCCTCCAAGACCGCCACGGAAATCGGCAAGGTCTGCGCGGAATACGGCATAGAAATGAGCGTCCACGCGCCCTATTTCATCAATTTCGCCTCTCCCGAACAGGAAAAAGCCGACAATTCGGTGCGATACGTGCTTTCTTCGCTCAAAATTCTGAAATGCTTCGGCGGCAGACGTTGCATTTTCCACGCAGGAGCGCAGGGCGGTGCCGCACGCGAAGAGGCGTTTGCACGCACCAAGGACAAATTTGCCGAAACGCTCGCCGCAATCGCCGCCGAACCCGAATATGCCGACCTTATCGTATGTCCCGAAACAATGGGCAAACAGCCTCAGATAGGCACGGTGGAGGAAATTGCCGAACTTTGCACGATGGGCGACAACGTGTTCCCGTGCGTCGATTTCGGGCACATCAACTCGTTGTACGGCGGAATTTTGCGCACACGCGACGATTTTGCGCGCATAATCGACACTTTCGCCGAAAAAGCAGGCGAGTTCAAGACAAAGAATATGCACGTGCATTTCTCGAAGATACAGTACGGCGCGAAAGGCGAAATACGTCACCTGACATTCGAAGACACCTTGTACGGGCCCGAATTCGAACCCTTTGCCGAAACGATAGTCAAATACGGTCTCACGCCGCACATACTTTCCGAGAGTGCAGGGACGCAGGCAGAGGACGCCGCACAAATGCGCGACATCTGGCGTGCGGTGGCGGAAAGAGCCTGAATACATACCGAAACGGCAGACAACGCCGACCAAAAACACTCAAAACGCAAAGAAAACGCAAAAGTCTTCGTCAAAACGTCGCACATCCCGACAAAAAGCGAAAAAACATTTCACTTTGCGCTGAAAATCGACGAAAACAGGCAAAAATGCCTGTTTTTTTTAATATCGCCGAAATTTTCACGTTAAAACTCAAAATTCACGACGTTTTTAGGTTTGTTTGAGATGTCGTCACATATGCGCGACAACGAAAACGAAAGCAGTCATAGTGCCGAATTTTGCGGTTTCCAAGCAAAAAACTTCAAAAACTGCATAAAAACAGAAATTTTTGCGGAATTTTTCCAAAAATATTCATTTGGCAATCAAAAACGCAGTATCCGACACCGAAATGGGTCGGGAAGAGCATATTGCGGCGAAAAAATACAAAAAACAGGGCAATAGCAAGTGATTTTCGAATAAATCGGTCGAAAATGATAGAGTATGAGGAGAAAATCGCGGAAAAATCAAGTCTGTCTACCGAAAAAAAACTTTTTCAAAGCGAAAAACGAAAGAGAAGCAACGAAAAAAGTCATTTCCAAAATCGCCGTTTTCAAAGTGCAGAGCGTATTTCTAACTATTCGCAAAACACAGCTTTTGCGAATAGAAAGCGGCAAAATACGGCTTTTAAAGCGGTTTTTAAAGTTTTTTGATTTGCAATTAATCAGTTTTTTTAATTAATCAGGGACAACATCAACCAAAACAAAATCATCAACAATACAACCGGATAAAGATGTAATATCTAATGTATCAGAAACACGTGACTCCAAAAGATTAAAAGCCTCAGAAATACCCTTAATATCTAATAAATCACAACAATCGGTTTTGAACGCTTTTAAAAGCGATAAAGCGATATAAGAAGAAACAGACAATTTATAATAAGCATGACCAGGAGCGACTGAAAAACTACGCGAACAATTTTTACTCATAAATATAACTACCTCGCAAAATATTGCAGTATTTTACACTGCATATAAATAATACAGTGCTTTGCACTTTAAGTCAAGACTTTTACAGTATTTTGCACTACAAATAATATAGAGGTGAAAAATGGAACTAAAAAAGGAAGTCGGCAAAAGACTAAAAGAAAGCAGAAAAGCAAACAACTTAACACAAAAAGCCGTTAGCGAAATGATGGGAATAGTTTTGCAACAATATCAAACATACGAAAGCGGACGCTACGAGCTCAACTATCAGCAAATAAAAATAATATGCAAAATATTGAACATATCGGCAGATTATTTGTTAGGCATAAAAGAATACTGATCTATGACAAAAGAAGAAATTAGAAACAACATAAAAAAAGCAATATTATCTAGTGGCATAAAGCAAAAAACTATAGCAGATAATGTAGGAATTAAACAACCTACTCTTTCCCAATATTTGAATGGAAGAGCTATGCCTTCACTAGACACATTTGCTAAATTATGCAAATACCTGGATGAAGATGTGAACGAAATACTTGGCATTAAGACAGAATAAATACATAAGAATATTAATGTAGAATTTACAGAATTTATGAGAGAATTTTATGAAGTACTGAATTACGAACTAAAAATAAAAACAATAAGCAGATACAAAATATCAAAATTGATGAAAGTAAATAAAACAACAGTAACAAACTGGTGTAAAGGAATAACAGAACCAAGAGCAAGAGAGATTAAAAAATTATGTGAAATTTTGGATGTGTCAGCAGATTATTTACTAGGTATAGAAACAAATAAAACATATAGAGATTAACTACCTGCAAATAAATATTTGAAAATTAATCATGGAAAAATTTGACATCAAAAAGACGGTAGCAAATAACCTAAAACAAGCCAGATTAGCAAAAGGCTATAATCAAGAAAAGGTAGCAGAGATGTTAAACACAAAACAAACAATATACAGTAGATACGAAACAGGAAAACTAGAATTAGACTATGACAAAATAATAAAAATTTGCAAAATACTAGAAATAACACCGAACGACATATTCGATAATTGTTTCATGGACAAATAGTCCATATAAAAAACTAACAAATGGACAAACTGTCCTTTTAGCAAAATTATATATACTTTGTATATATAATTATCGTGTGCTACAAAACACACAATTTTTTACCCGCTATTCGTGGAAGCGGGCGCGCGTGCGTGCGCGCGTACGTGCGCGTATGTGAAGTGCGCGCACACTTATATATATTTAATATGCTAAAAAGAAAGTCAAAGACCGTCAAAAAATCCGTCACGCTAAGAGTTCATCACCGAGTGTCACTAAAAACGCGCTAAGCGCGTTCTCTTACACGCGAATATATAAGGTCAAGGAAAGTTATGACAAGGGGTCAAAGTCCGTTTTTGGGGGCTTTGGGGCACTTAAAGTGCCCCCTTTAAGACCCCCACAAAATGCACGGACAAATTGTCAAAAGGAAAAAAAGTTCACTTTTATAAAGTGGACTTTTTGACATTCGAATAAGTCGAACACAGCTTTTACGAATAGAAAGTGGCAAAAACCGCAATTATCAGTGGGTTTTCGGGTTTCAAGTTATTTTCGTTCAAATATCGGACCCGCAAGATTAATTGTGATTTCAACCCAATAAAGTCGCCGCGGTGTTTCGCATAAATCCGAATTTTTCTCGACGTAAAACCGATGTCGGGTTTTCTCGGACTCATTTTCGGATTGTTTAAGCCGACAAACGCATTGCATCATAACTCCGTATTGACCGCGCATTTCGTATTCTATTGCCGCCCGACCGTCGACAATTGCAGCCTGATATGCGTTTTTCGTATTTTCGTTGTTTTGCCCCGAAAACCGTTCAGACGCGAATTTGGTTGCAATGTTCGACTTGAATATCGTTTTTCAGGCATTTTTTCGTTTTTTTTGCAAAAAATCTCGGATATTTTCCGTGGCATTTTCTCTCAGCGCGTTTTACGGGCTTTGCGGCTGCAATCGATTTTGCGATCGTTTGTCAAGGTTTGCAGTCGACATATTGTTTATTTTAATTTGATTATATTATTATAATTTTCAGTATGTTCCTTTGATTGACGCTCGTTTCGGTTGATTTCCGCATTCCGAAACGGACATCGTTCATTATTGCAAATACGTCAATCGACCGAACAAACGTATTTTCGAAAAATTTGTTTGTTTGCAATTCCGCTTATTCGGTGTCAAACGGTTCTTTCCAGCGTACGCAACAATGCAAGCACGGCGTGTTCGTAAGTCAAAGCACCTTGAACGTAGACGATATAAGGGCTTTTCAGCGGCGAATCCGCGCTCAATTCGATTGACGAGCCCTGCACGAACGTACCTGCCGCCATAATGACGTCGTCCTGATATCCGGGCATTGCCCACGGCTCGGGAACCACGTTGCTGTCAATCGGCGAAACAGCCTGAATCGCGCCGCAGAAATCGATGATTTTCCGACGGGAACCGAGTTTGATACCCGCGACGATGTCGTATGCGGGCTTATCGGCGGTCGGCAAAGCGTCGAATCCGAGTTTTTTGTAGGTATTGGCGAACAAAAAGGCACTTTTTAGTGCGTTTTTCGTGGTTTGAGGCGCGAAGAACAGTCCTTGATAATAAGGCAAATATCCGCCGAGATGAGAGCCGATTTCCGTGCCGAGCGACGGCGAAGTCATTCTGTAACCGACAAGTTCGACAAGTTCGCGTTTTCCTGCGACGTAACCGCCCGTGGGGGCGATGCCTCCGCCTATATTTTTGATGAGCGACCCCGCCATAAGGTCGGCGCCGACTTGCACCGGCTCCGTCGTCTCGACGAATTCGCCGTAACAGTTGTCGACCAAAATCAGCGTTTCGGGGCTTATTTTCTTGACGAAAGCCGCCATTTCGCCGATTTGTTCGACGGAAACGGCGTTACGCCACGCATAGCCGCGACTGCGGCCCACGAAAACTGCCTTGACAAAGGCTTTTTTGAGTTCCTTTTCTATCGCCGCATAATCGAAATCGGGCGTCAGTTCGTCTTTCTGCACCAACTCGATGCAATCGAAGGACACACCGAAATCGGCAAGCGAGCCGCGGTTTTTGCCCGAAATCACGTCGTTCAACGTGTCGTAAGGCTTGCCCGAGACGGACAAAAGCCTGTCGGAAGGACGCAAAACCGCAAAAAGCATCAACGTGATTGCTTGTGTGCCCGCGGAAATGGCGGGAGAAACAATGGCACATTCCGCACCGAGAGCGTCGGCAAAGACCGCGCAGAGGGTTTCTCTGCCGCAATCGTCGTATCCGTAACCGGTGGTGCCGTACATATGACGCGCCTGCACGCCGTGTGCGGCAAAGGCGTCAAGCACTTTTTTCTGATTTTGCAGCGCGATTTCGTCGATTTCCGCAAAACGCGGTCCGAGTTCTGCAATGCTGTCGTTCACAAGCTTGCGTGCAGTCTGATTGTCCATTCTCAGTTCCTTTCGATAGTATTCTAAATTTCGTTATTTTTGATAATACTTTATGTCCGATTTCCACTGTTCAGTCGGTTTTTCACATATCCTGCGGCAGAAGCGAAGTCCCCTGCTTCAAACCAACGCGCAAAAGGATATCTTCTGAACCACGTGAGTTGACGTTTGGCGTAATTGCGCGTGTTTTTCTTGATTTTTTCCGCAATTTCTTTCAGTTCGTCTTCCGAAAGCACGATTTCGCCGTCCCGTATGAGCTCGTAACCCGAAAACTCCTTGTAGCCTATCGCTTGCATACTCTGACAGTTGAACGTGCCTATGGACGCCACTTCACGCACAAGTCCGTTTCTTATCATTTCGTCGACGCGTGCGTCGATGCGGGCGTACAACGCGGCGCGGTCTTTACAACCGAACGCCACCATTATGACGTCGTCGGAAGTCGGTTCGGGTCGTTCGTCCTTTGTCTGCGACATCGGTTTTCCCGTTGTCAGTACGATTTCCAGCGCGCGTATGACGCGTTTGACGTCGTTCGGGTGCAGTCTGTCCGCAGTAACGGGGTCGAGAGCCCGCAGTTTGTCATACAGGACGTGCGCGCCTTTTTCTTCGCATTCGTCTTCGAGCGAGGCTCTGAGTTCGGCATTCTTGTCCGAACCGCCGAACTTCATGGGATAAAGCAAGGCTTCGACATACAGACCCGTTCCTCCTGCGATTATGGGCAGTTTCCCTTCGTTTTGTGCCTTTTTTACGCAGGATTTCGCCATTTCGGCATACGCCGCAACCGAAAATTCGTCGGTTTTGTCCACGACGTCTATCATTTCGTGAGGCACTTCGGCGCGTCGGGCGGGCGTTTCTTTTGCCGTGCCGACGTCGAGTCCGCGGTATATCTGCATACTGTCGGCGGAAATCACCACGCCGTTTAATTCCTTTGCCAGACGAAACGCAAACTCGGATTTCCCGGACGCAGTGGGTCCGACGACGAATACGGCGTTGGGTGCGCGGAACATCGAAGCGTCTTCGACCGCCGTCTTTTCGGAAAGCGTTTCGGCGGTCATTTGACTATCCTCTTGAACATTTTTTCGATATCGCGTTTTGTCAGCGCAACGACTGCGGGTCTGCCGTGGGGACATTTGGACGGCAGATTGCCGCCTTCGTCCATAAGATTGGACAGCAGATATTCAATCTGCCGCCTGGTGAGCGCGTCGCCGCCTTTTATCGCGGCGCGGCAGGCGTCACGGCATACGGTTTCGCGCAAAATTGACTTTATGCCTATTTCGCCGTCGTCGAGCATGTTCTCGAAAAGTTTTGCGGTGAATTTGTCGAAATCCATTCTGACAACGGGTTCGGGAACGGCATAAATAATGTAGTATCCCGTCTTTTTCTCAATTTCAAATCCCATTGCGTTGAGCTCGGGCAGAATTTTTTCGAAATATTCCTCCTCTTTCCCGCTGAGTTTCAATTTGTACGGAATGAGAAGGGATTGCGAATACTCGGGAGAAAGACTGTTTATCAGTTTATCGTACAAAACGCGCTCGTGTGCGGCGTGCTGGTCGATGATATAGACGACGTCGGCACGTTCGACAATCAGATAGGTGTCGAAAATCTGACCGACGACGGCGCCGTCGAACAGTCTGAAACGGTTTTTCAAACTATTCGCAAAATCCTCTTTGTTGTCCTCGTTGATGCGCGCAAGCGCATACGCTTCGTCGTAAGGAGCCTTTTCGGCAACGTCAGCGTCCTTGTAGATGCCGACCTGATTGTCGGCGGCGTAACGCACGGAAGGCCGTTCCGAGCCGTTTCGACGCGAGGACGAATACGGGTTGAGATTGAGAAATGACGAGATGTCGAAATCGCGTTTTGGCGACGCGGACGCGTCGGCGTCGGAGCGCGAAACGTCCTGACAGACGGAAGAAAAATCCGTTTTGTTGTCGGGGATTTCCTCGTCGTAAAGCGATGCGGTGTCTATGCGTGTTTGTTCGTAATTTTCGGTCGAATTTGCCGTTTTTGCGGCGTTTTCTTGCTCCGAAATGCGTTCGAAACCGTGTTTTTCGGCTCCGAACGTGCTCAAAATGGCTTCTTCGACGGCACGCAGAACGGCACCGAACACGGCGTTTTTGTTCCTGAAACGCACCTCGGCTTTTGCGGGATGTACGTTGACGTCAACCTCGTCGAAAGGCACGACTATGTCGAGAACGTACATTGGAAAAGTGCGTTTGACGAGGTAATCGCGGTATGCCTTGTCGACTGCGGTCGCAACGGTGTCGTTGACGACGACACGTCCGTTCACGATGACGGTCTGACGAGCGCGCGTGGGCGCTGTATAATCGATTTCGGACACGTAACCTTTGACGGAAATACCAGCCGAGGACGTGCGGTCCACAAGTATGAAACGGTCGATGTCGAGGTTCGGATAAACAGACATCATCGAATCGCGCAAATCACCGCCTTCCTGAGTGAGCAAATTGCCGTTTTCGCAGGAAAAAGTCAGTTTCAAAGCGGGGTTTGCCAACGCGATTTTCTCCATTGCGTCGGCAACGTATCCCTGTTCGGTGGAAGGTTTTTTGAGGAATTTCAGTCGCGCGGGCGTGTTATAAAACAGGTTTTCCACCGTGATGATGGTTCCGCGCGCACGGCTGTCGTCGCATTCTTCCGTGACTTTTCCCGCCGCAAGGCGGATTTTCCTTGCGCAGTCGCTCCCGGTTGCGCGGGATATCATCGTGACTTCGCTAACGGACGCGATGCTTGCAAGCGCTTCGCCGCGGAAACCCAGCGTCGATATGGTGTCGAGATCCACGATCTCTTTGAGTTTGCTGGTGGCGTGCGGCATAAACGCCGTGCGCATATCGTCTTTGGCTATTCCTATGCCGTTGTCACTCACGGTAATGCGGCGAATTCCGCCTTCTTCGATGTACACGTCGATTTCCGTCGCGCCTGCGTCGATTGCGTTTTCGACGAGTTCCTTGACGACGGAGGCGGGTCTTTCTACGACTTCGCCCGCGGAAATCATATTGAAAACATCCGGTTGCAGAATGTTGATTTTACCCATAATCATCTCCGTTCGGGAAGTTTCTTTTTGAGGTCGCTGAGTACGGTCAGCGCTTGCAGCGGCGTGAGATTGTCGACGTTGATTTCGGCAAGTTCCTTTTCGATTTCGGACTCCTTCTCGTCGAAGAGGCTTGTCTGCACCGCTTTGGTCTTTTCCTGCGAGGCGAGAATGAGCCTGTTGGTATCGCGGTCTTTGGACTGACGTTCGAGTTCCGCCATAACGCGGCTTGCGTGGTCGATGACGGATTTTTTGACGCCCGCAAGCGATGCGACTTCGATGCCGAAACTGCGCGACGCGCTTCCGCGCGCGATTTTGTGCAGAAATACGATGCTGCCGCCCGTTTCGCTGACGAGCACGCGGTAGTTCTTGACGCCGCCGAAACTTTCGGCGTCTGTCAGTTCGTGGAAGTGCGTGGCGAAGAGGGTTTTGGCTTTTATGTTGGAAGTTATGTATTCGAGCACCGCCCACGCGATACTCAGACCGTCATACGTCGACGTGCCTCTGCCGATTTCGTCGAGGATGAGCAAGGACGACGACGTGGCGTAATTCAAAATGGTGGCGACCTCTATCATCTCGACCATGAACGTGGATTGACCGCCTGCGAGGTCGTCACTTGCGCCGATACGGGTGAAAATCCTGTCGGTAAGTGCGATTTCCGCGCTTTTTGCTGGAACGAAACAGCCGATGTGCGCCATAAGAACGATGAGCGCGACCTGCCGCATATAAGTGCTTTTTCCCGCCATATTGGGACCCGTTATAATCATCGTGCGGTTTTCGTCGCCGTCAAGCAAAGTATCGTTGGGAACGTACGCGCCGCGGTCGAGCAACGCTTCGACGACGGGGTGCCTGCCTTCCTCGATTTTGATGCGGTTGATTTTGCCGCCGACGGAAGGTTTGACGTAATTGTTCCTGACCGCGACGGTGGCAAACGACACCAGAACGTCGAGCGCGCCTATCGCGCGAGCCGTGGACTGCAACTCGGTAAGATGCGAAATCAGCATATCTTTGAGCTCGCAGAAAATTTTGTTTTCGAGAGCTACGGCTTCTTCTTCGGCAGTCAGAATTTTGGTTTCGAGCTCTTTGAGCTCGTCGGTCACGAAGCGTTCGCCGCCGACCAGCGTCTGCTTGCGCTGGAAGCGGTACGGAACTTTGTCCAAAAAGGAATTGGACACCTCGATATAATAGCCGAAAACCCGATTGTAGCCGACTTTGAGGTTCTTGATGCCGGTTGCTTCGCGCTCGCTTGCTTCGAGGTTCAAAAGCCACTGTTTTGCGGTTTTTCTGATGTCGCGCAGGCTGTCGAGATATTCGTCGTAACCTTTTTTGATTATGCCGAATATTTCCTCGCCGTCCTGCGAAGTGTGTCTGTCCTTGCGTTCGAGCGCGCTCACAAGCACGCTGTTGACGTCTTTGAGCGGGAAAATCTCGGCGTTGAGTCTGGATATCAACGACGACGAGCACTCCTTCGCCGCGGCTTTTACGGCGGGCACCTGCGTCAGAGTATCCGATATCGCCATAAGGTCGCCCGCGGTGGCGTTGCCGTAGGCAAGTCTGCCGCACAACCTTTCGAGGTCGCGCACCTGACCGAACGCCTCGGCGAGTTTTTCCCTGGCGGCTTTCGACTGCGCGAGAGCCTCGACGGCGTCGAGACGCGCCGAAATTTCCTTGACGTTTTGAAGCGGACGTTCGATATACCGTTTGAGAGTGCGCGCGCCCATTGCCGTGCAGGTCTTGTCGAGCACCCACAACAGCGAGCCCGTCTTTTTGCCGTCCCGAACGCGAGCGGTCAGTTCCAGATTGCGACGCGTCGACTCGTCAAGCAACATAAACGATTTGTCGCGCAGAAGAGTCAGCGAGTTTATCTGCCCCAACGCGCGCTTCTGTGTCTGCGAAAGGTATTCGAACAGTCCTCCTGCCGCGCATACGGCTTTTTCCTTGTCGCCGCATTCGAAGGAATCGAGAGAACGGACTCCCAACGCCGCGCACAGTTTTTTCTCGGCATTCTGGAAGTGATACGCAAAGTTGTGGTAGCATCTCGGCACAACTTCGGAGGAGGCAAAATATCCGACGGATTTATAAACTTCCGTGAAAGCCTCGTTGCATACGCATTCGGAAGGCTTTACCGACGACAGAATGTCGGACAGCCTCTCGCCGCGGTCGTCTCCGTCGTATTCGTAGACGTAACACTCTCCCGTGCTGATGTCCGCCCATGCAAGCCCGAACCCCGTCTTGTCCCAATGCACGGACGCGAGGTAGTTGGTGGAACGCTCGTCGAGTATCTGTTCCTCCATAACGGTGCCGGGCGTCACGACGCGCACGACGTCACGGTCGACGAGCCCCTTCGAAGTGGCTGGGTCGCTCAGCTGTTCGCATATGGCGACGCGGTAACCCGCGTCGATGAGTTTGCGTATATAGTTATCGACGGCGTGATACGGAACGCCGCACATAGGCGCGCGCGAACCTTTCAGTCCGCAGTCCCTTCCCGTGAGCGTCAGGTCGAGAACGCGCGACGCGGTCTCCGCATCGTCGAAAAACATCTCGTAAAAGTCTCCGAGACGGAAAAACAACAGACAATCCTCATAATCCGCCTTGATTTCGAAATAGCGTTTCATCATCGGGGAAAGTTTGCTTTTGTCAACAATCATAATCCACCTTTATCATTCGATATGTCCGAAAAGCGACGCCGAGCGCGCCTCGGTGATTTTCACGTTCACGAACTTGCCCACGAGGTCGGGCGAGCCGCCGAAAGTGACCAGTCTGCCGCTTTCCGTTCTGCCGCACACCGAATCTCCGTATTTGGGCGCGACGTCCTCGACGAGAACCTCGTAAACGCCTCCTTTGTAGGTCTCGGAAAGTTCTTTGGTGACGGAATTCTGAAGTTTGATGAGTTCGCCTATACGGCGTTTTTTTATCTCGTAAGGAATTTGCGGCATAGCCGCGGCGGGAGTGCCTTTTCGCGGCGAATACACGAACGTGAACGCGTTGGAATACCTGACCTGCCGCATAAGGTCCGCGGTGTCGGCAAAATCTTCCTCCGTTTCCGTGGGAAATCCCACCATAACGTCCGTCGTGATGCCGATATCCGGCATTTTCGCTCGCAACATATCAATCAGCGACAGATATTTTTCACGCGTATAACGGCGGTTCATATCCGCAAGCACCTTGTTTGAACCCGATTGCACGGGAAGATGCAGGTTGTTGCAGATTTTTGCCGACTCTGCCATGACGTCGGCGACTTCCTCCGTCAGGTCCTTAGGGTGCGACGTCATAAACCGCACGCGGAACTTGCCGTCTATTTTGTCTATCTCGCCGAGCAAAGCGGCAAAATTCACGCCTTTGGCGTGAAGGTCGTGTCCGTACGAGTTCACGTTCTGTCCGAGCAGCGTTATCTCGCCGTAACCCTCGTCCACGCAACGGCGCACCTCGTCGAGAACTTTGCCCATATCGCGCGACAGCTCTCTGCCGCGAACGTAAGGCACGATGCAGTAACTGCAAAAGTTGTTGCAACCGTATATGATGTTGACCCACGCGTTCGGGAAACTCGTCCTGACGACGGGCGTCGCCTCGTCGATATCGGAATAATCCTCTGGGAACGAGTTGTCGAAACAACGGTATTTCTTTGCGCCCTTCTCCGCTTTTGCGCGTGCCGACAGCACTTTTCTTATTTCCGACGGAAGCAGCGAAATGTCGCGCGTGCCCAGCACTATGTCGACGTAAGGATATTTGTTTCGGATTGTTTCCGCCGCTCCGTCCTGTTGCGTCATACACCCGACGACGGCAAGCACGAGCGCGGGATTTTTTTTCTTTTCCGCTTTTATCACGCCGATATTGCCGAGTGCGCGGCGTTCGGCATTGTCGCGAATACAGCAAGTATTGAACACCACGATATCCGCGTTTTCGCCGTCGGCACAGGGTCTGTAACCCTCCGCTTCGAGCAATCCCGCGATTTTTTCGGACTCGTGGACATTCATCTGGCAGCCGTATGTGACGATTTTGTAGTACATAACACCTTTGTGCGCAGGACGCGTGAAAGCGTGCGCGAATAGTATAAACGATTAAATTATTATACATAAAATCGCGGCAAAACACAATAATAATTTTAATGAAAACAAAAGCGGAAGAAAAAAGCAAAACTGACGGCGCGCTTCCCCGCACCGCAAAACGCAGAAAAAAGATTTTGCGAATAGTTGGCTTTACATTGCTGACCGTATTCGCAGTATCCGCACTTGCCGTATGCGGGCTTTACATCGGGTTTCTCGGCTGGGCTCAAAAGGCCGAATTCCGTCCCGAATTGCTGCCGACGGCAACCGCCGTGCCCACGTTTTTGGACGCAAACGGTCAAAAAATCGAATATACGGCGGACAATTACGTCGACCCCGACACGGTTACGGACACCGTAAAAGCCGCCTTCGTGGCGCTCGAAGACAAGCGTTTTTATTCCCACCACGGTTACGACCCGAAAGGCATAATCCGCGCCATCGGCGTCAATATCAAGGCGGGAAAAACCGTCGAAGGCGCCTCGACAATCACCCAGCAACTGGTCAAAAACACGCATTTGAGCGCCGAAAAAACCTTTTCGCGCAAGCTCAACGAGATTGCAATCGCGATGAAAATCGAAAAAAAATACACCAAAGACCAGATACTAGCGATGTACCTGTCCGTCATCTATTTCGGCGGCGGCGCATACGGCATAAACGCGGCGAGCGAAAAGTATTTCGGGTGCACTCCGCAGGAACTCACCACGGCGCAGGCGGCAACCCTTGCGGGCATTCTCAAAAATCCGTCGCGTTACTCCCCTGCCAACAGCATTTCCGCGGCAACCGAACGCAGAAATCTGGTGCTCGACGTCATGCAACGCGAGGGATACATCACCGAGGCGGAATGTGCGGCGGCAAAAGCCGAAAAAATGCGCCTTAAATCGGCGCAGACCGAGAGCGGCGACGCGGCGTACCGCAGATTTTACGTCGCGCGCGCCGTACGGGAAGTGTGTGACGCACTCAATATGACGGAATACGAGCTGAACAACTCGGGGCTTACGATACTCACGGCAATGGACCCCGACGCGCAGAACGCACTTGCGAAAATAACCGCCGACCGCGGAAACTACTCTGCCGACAACGTCGACGGCGCGGCTCTGTTGCTGGACAACGACACGGGAGAAATAGTGGCGCATTACGGCACTTTGAACTACGAGATTTACCGTCAGGGCGGCTCGGTCATGAAACCGCTCACAGTATACGCTCCCGCGCTGGATACGGGCGCAATCACCCTCGCGACGCCATTGAAAGACGAACCCTGCGATTTCAACGGATACCGTCCGCAGAACTTCGGCGGCATATACTTCGGCGACACGACGCCGCGCGAAGCCGTCAAAAAATCGATGAACACGGCGGCGGTGCGCGTACTCACCTATTCGGGCACGGCAAAAGCACTCGAATACGGCAAAAAAATGGGGTTGCCGTTGTCCTCTGCCGACGACAACCTGGCGCTCGCGCTCGGAGCGACCTCGTCGGGAATCGATCCCGCCACGCTTGCGGGAGCGTATGCCGTGTTTGCGCGCGGCGGCGACTATATAAAACCGCACTACGTGCGGTCGGTTGTGAAGAACGGCGCAAAAATCTATTCCGCAACCCCGTCCCGCACCTCGGTGGTCAGTCCGCAAACGGCGTATCTGATGACGGATTGCCTTGCCGACACCGTGCAAGACGGCACCGCAAAATCGCTTTCGACGTTGCCTTTCGAGGTCGCGGCAAAAACGGGAACGGTGCAAATCGACGACGAACGCAACTCCGATGCGTGGAGTCTGAGTTACACCTCCGACCGCACTCTTGCGGTATGGCACGGGGGCGCGTCGATGACGGAACTGGGCGGCGGGCATCCCACGCTTCATGCGGCAAAGATATGGCGCACCGCGTACACCAAAGGTTTTCCTTCCGACTTTTCGGCACCGTCGGGCATCGTGGTCGACGACGTGGACACCTACTCCACCGTAAAAAACGGCAAACTCACCCTCGCCGTGCCCTCGACGCCGTCCGAATACCGCAGAACGGAGATTTTCAACGCGGCTTTCCGCGGCGATACCTCTATGTCGCGTTTCGAGAACCCGCACGCGGATTTCGACGTCGAAGTCGTAGACGACAAAGTAACCCTGTCCTTCGAGGTCGAGCCCGTGTACGACTACACGCTGTTGTGTTCGGACTTCTTCGGGACGAGAATCGTATCGCAGATTGACGGCGCAACGTACAATATGAAGGAAAAATCGGACGAAAACGCGCAGAATTCCGTTTATTCCGTCGTGCACACCCCGTTTTCGTTCGGCAGACAGGTGACGTACACCTTGCAGATATCGGTGACGAAGGGCGACGGCACGGTCATCGGCACGACTTCCAAAGGTTGTTTCCCCTCCTTCTCGTATTCGTCGCCCGACTTTTTCGGACTTGCCTCTCCCCGTCGGGAAACGGCATATCCGTGAAAAACACCAAAGCGACATACTGCGGAAACTGCGTAGGTTGCACAGGCAACGCAATCGAAAAAAAGGACCACAAAACATAACGCGAATACGAACAACAAGAAAAAACCCGTAACATAGTTACGGGTTTAATTTCGTCTGTTCTTTCTGTCCGCGCCGACCGAAAGTCTGCGGCGCGGATTGTCGTGTCGGCGTAACGCCGCCGACGCTCAAAGTTCCTCGATATTCTCCATCGCGGCGGCAATCAGACCTTCGACGTCGAGCACGCTTTCGGCTTTTTCGACGGCTTTGAGGTGGGGTTTGATTGCGGGGGCTTTGGGTAAAAACACCGTGCAGCAATCCTCGTAAGGCAAAATCGAGGTTTCGTAAGTGCCGATTTTCTTTGCCACCGCCATTATTTCGTCCTTATCAAAGGCAATCAAAGGACGGAAAACGGGCAAAGTCGCCGTTGCGCCCGTGCAAGTCATGCTTTCCACGGTCTGAGAGGCAACCTGACCGAGGCTTTCGCCCGTAACCAGTGCGGAACAATCGTACTTTTCGGCAAGACGACAGGCTATGCGCATCATAAAGCGGCGCATAATGGTAATCATAAAGTTGGACGGACACTCGCGGTGTATGGCAAGCTGTATATCCGTGAAAGGCACTACGAAAAGCCTTATTTCGCCTGCGTATTTTTCCGCGATATTTCTTAATTCCACCACTTTTTCCTTGGCGCGCTCCGAAGTGTAAGGCGGAGAAGAAAAATGCACCGCACACAGTGTCATTCCGCGTTTTGCCATCATGTACGCCGCCACGGGAGAGTCAATACCGCCCGAAAGCAACAACATACCGCGTCCCGAACACCCCACGGGCAAGCCACCCGCCCCTGCGACGGCGTCCGTGTATACGAAAGAAAAACCGTTTTCACGTATATCCACCTTGAACTCGCAGTCGAAATCGTTCAGATTGACCTTGAAAACACCCTTTTGAAGCACCGTACCGCCCAAAGCGGCGGCGATTTCGGCACTCGTCATAGGAATACTCTTGTCCGCGCGCTTGACCGTAACGCGGAATTTCAGTTTGTCGGTCTTGCCAGCGGCGCGCTCCGAGGCGATTTTCTGCGCACAGTCGGCAAGCGACGCCCTGATTTCGGGGAAATCCTCGTCGGCACGGGTCGCGACCTTTTCCGCAACGGAAAGCGAATGAATACCGAAGACTTTTTGCAGTCTGTCGATGATTTCCGTTTCGTCGTCGGGAAGGAAGTTCTCCACGAAATAGCGTCCCTGCGAGCGCGAGAACGTGTGTTGCACGCCTTTTAAGGCGTGTTTGATGTTGCGAATGAGCAAAGACTCGAAATAATCGCGGTTTTTGCCCTTCAAAAATATTTCGCCGAATCTGATAACAACAACTTTTTCCATATTCTCCTGCGTATATGCACCATACTGCGTATTTGCGCTTTTTTCACGTCCGAGTGCGTGTTTGTTTCGTTATTTGTCTTGTTTTAAGGCATCGTCAGGCGGATAGCGTCATTTTCTCGCGTAACCTTTCAGCAATTCCACGCTTTCGCAGATTTTGTCGACGACGAAATCCACTTCGTTCACGTCGTTGAACTCCGACACGCTGAAACGTACAATGCCGTCCTTGTGCGCCTCGTCAAGACCCAATAGGGTCTTGAACCTGCTTTCTTTGTGCGAACTGCAAGCGGAACCTATACCGACAAGTATTCCGTATTTTTCCAGTGCGTGCAACAGCACCTCGCCGCGCACGCCGCAAAATGCGACGGTAAGTATATGAGGCGCGGAAACGCCCGTGTCGGTGATTATTGCCGTGTCGGGCAAGCGTTCTGTGAGCATTTTCGCCAAGTATTCTATATATTCGCGTTTTTTAGAATAGTTTAGCTCAAAATTTTTCATACACCGCTCTACCGCTGTGGCAAACGCGAGTATAACCGCCGAATTCTCCGTGCCCGAACGAAAACCTTTCTCCTGCCCTCCGCCGTAGACAAAAGGATGTACCGACACGCCTTTTGCAACGTATAACGCACCTATGCCTTTCGGCGCGTGCAGTTTGTGGCCCGACACCGAATACAAATCGACGCCCAATGCGCGGAGGTTTACGGGAATTTTGCCGAATGCCTGCACGCCGTCGCTGTGAAATACGGCTTTCGGAGCGCGTTTTCGCGTCAGAGCGACCAAGGATTTGATATCGTTGATTGCGCCCGTCTGATTGCTGACGTGCATAATCGACACCAAAGAAGTTTCGGGCGTCAGAAGTTTTGCGAATTCCTCCACGTTGACCGCTCCGTTTCCGTCTATCGGCGCCGTGACAACGTCAAAGCCCTGCTCTTTGAGCACGCTTGCGGGGTTTATTATTGCGTCGTGCTCCCCTGCGGAAACGATTATGCGGCTTCCTTTGGGTTTACGTGTGCAAAACAGTGCCGTATTGTCCGCTTCGGTGCCTCCCGATACGAAGTACACTTCGCCGTCACCCGCGCGCAACGCTTCCGACACGGTCTCGCGTGCGCGACGAATGGAACGCGCCACGTCTACCGCCTCGGCATAAAGCGCGGACGCATTGTAAAATTCCGCGTCGTTTACGCGGAAAAGAATTTCGTTTGCTTCGGGATAAGTGCGGGTTGTCGCCGCATTGTCTAGATATATCATTTGTCTCCGAAACGCCGACGGCGTTTTCGTCCTACGGACGAACCGAGTTTGAATTATGCGGTTTGCGACGTTTTCGACTCACGGTCGGTTTTGCCGCGCAGTCTGTCGCCGATGAGTTTGGAAAGATAATCGTCAGGGCTGAAAAGCAGTCTGAATTCCCTTCCGTCCGCCCTGAACGTCATCGTTTTGACGTCCTCGTCGCGCGCGTTTGCGGTGGCGATGATGTCGTCCTCCATGATTATGTCCTTGAAATAGGTGAACGATGTCACGTCGGGAAACACGACTTCGAGTATGCGTTTGCGGCGGTTTACTATGTTCGTGCGGGAAATCACAAGTCTTTCCGTGCTGAAATCGTATTCGAACTGTTTTGCCGTGCTGTAAAAGCGCTGCGTGAGATAAATTCCCGCCGCAAGCAAAATGCCCACCGCGATAAAACTGTAATAACTGACGAACACCGCAACGAGAATAAGCCCTATTCCGAGCAGTTGAAGAACAATGCCGCCAATCTGGTCGCGGCGCGCGCCCTTGCGCAGTTCGACGTCTACGGTTTGCACATACTGATTTGTCATTTTACCTTGTAATAGTCCCCCTCTTTGACTTTGACGGTGAGTTTGCCAAAGGCAACATCGGCTTCGTTGCGGGAATTGCGTTTGACGAGTATTCCGCGCCGCGACAACGATTTCACCCACACGGGGTCGCCGTCTTTGAGCGGCGTATCGTCGCGCTCGTCTTCGACGACGCTCTCCTTGTCGTAACGCGCCGTCATATTCTGCAACTTGCGTTTCAACGCCCGCGCGGCAAAGATATCCTTGTCCTCAACGACTTCCTTGTTGAGCATTTCTCGCAGTTCTTCGAGGATTTCATCCGCCTCTTCGACGGAGTTTTCTATGAGTTGCCTGGTTTCGCGGCGTATGCTCTCGTCGAGTTTCTCTCTCTTTTCGGCGATGACGCGTTTCTGATTTTCGGCTTCGCGCAACGCGCTTGCCGCTTTTTCTCTGTCCAAAGACGCGTCTGACACCAGTTTTTCGGCGTATCGGCGCGTTTGTTCGGCGGCGGACAGCACGCTGTCGAACTGCCTTTTCTCTGCGGATATTTTACCTCTCGCCGCCGCGACTATGTCTTTGTTGAGCCCGAGCGTCGTTGCGATGTCAAGCGCGTTGGACGTGCCGATTGCGCCCATAACGAGTTTGAACGTGGGACGGAAAGTCACGCTGTCGAACTCCATAGACGCCGCCACCACACCTTTGGTGGTGAGCGCGAATTCTTTGAGGTCGTTGAAATGCGACGTCACGAGCGATTTCGCGCCCGTGCGCATAACGTACTCGCATATGCTGACGGCAAGTGCCGCGCCTTCGCCAGGGTCGGTGCCCGCGCCCAGTTCGTCGAAAAGCACCAACGAACGGTCGGTAAGCGTGTCCAGAATGCCGATTATGTTCTTGATGTGCGCCGAAAACGTGGAAAGGCTCTGTTCTATACTCTGTTCGTCGCCGATATCGCTGTAAACGCCGTCGACAATGCAAATCTGCGCGGATTTTGCGGGAATATAGAAGCCTGACATTGCCATCAGCACGAACAATCCCACCATTTTGAGCGTAACCGTTTTGCCGCCCGTGTTGGGACCCGTTATGAGAAGCATTTTTTCGTCGGCATGCATTCCGAGCGTAAGCGGGACGACCTTTTTCGGGTCGATGAGCGGGTGTCTGCCCTCGCGGATATACAGTTCGCCCTCTGCGTTGAGGTCGGGACGGACTGCTTTCTGTGCGTGTGCGAGTTGCGCCCGCGCGAAAATGAGGTCCATATCCACGATGACTTCGTAACTCCACCCCAGCCTGTCGGCGTGGGCACGGACGGATATGGAGAAATTGCGCAAAATGCGCTCTATTTCCGCCTGTTCGTTGAGTTTTTCGGTTTTAAGTTCGTTGTTGAGTTCGACAATCTGCATCGGCTCGACGTACAGGGTCGCTCCCGATGCCGACTGGTCGTGAATCAGTCCGCTTATCGCGCCTTTGAATTCGCTCTTTACGGGAATGACGTATCTGTCGCCGCGCACGGTAACTATGCTGTCCTGCAAATACTTGTGATACGCGGGCGACGTTATGAACGTCTGCAGTTTCGTCTTGACGCCTTCGCCCAGTCTGCGTATGCGCTGACGTATGGCTTTGAGTTCGGGCGTGGCGTTGTCGGCGACTTCCGTTTCGGAGATGAACGCGTCGAAAATGCTCTTTTCCAGTTCCTCTTCGAAATAAAGACGCGACGCCATTTCCGAAAGTCCCGCAATTTCGGTAACGGTAGAAATCGCTTTGGACAATCTGCGCGCCACGCGCAACGCGCGCCCGACTTTGAGCAGTTCGGGAATGGCGAGCACGGCGCCCTTTTCGGCTTTAACGAGGATTTCCTTGATGTCGTCAACGGCAAAAGAGGGATTGACGGAAAAGTCGAACAGCACTCTGTCCGCTTCCGACGTCATATCCAACGCGTGGCGGCACTCTTCGAGCGAGGTGAAAGGCACGTGCGCGAGCGCACGCTCCTTTCCGCTCTCGGACTGGGCAAACTGTGCCAGCATTTCGAGGATTTTGCCGTATTCCAGCGTTTTCAGACTCTTTGCGTCGAACATAACGGGTTTATACTCTTATCTTTGCGCCGACTTTCTTTTTCAGCGCGGAAAGAATTTTCTTCATGGACGCCGCGACTTCGTCGTCGGTGAGCGTCCTCTCCGCGGACGAGAAAGTGAAGTTCATCGCGACGCTCTTCTTTCCCTCGCCTATCTGTGCGCTGCGATAGATGTCGAATACTTCCGCACTGCGCAAATCGGCAATGCGCGCTTCGCGCACGGCTTTGACCATATCGCCCGCAAGAACGCTGTCGTCAACCACGACTGCAAGGTCGCGTTCGACGGGTGGATACTTGGAGAAAGCCTCGAAGGAATGCACGTCACAGCATATACCGCACAATGCGTCCATATCCAGTTCGGCAACATAAAGACGGGTGTCGTCCACGTCGTACAATGCAGCGGTGTCGGGGTGAACCTCACCGACGAAACCGACTTTCGCACCGTTTGCGTACACCGTCGCGCTTCTGCCGGGGTGCAGGAACGCGGGCGCGCCGTCCGCGGTATATTCCGCGTCTATTCCGAGCGTGGAGAAAAGCCCTTCCAGTATACCTTTGATTTCAAAGAAATCAACGCTTTCGCCGTACATACCGACGACGAGGCATTCACGCTCGGACGGCAGGTCGACGAGAGGCAGACTTTCGGGAATGTAAACTTTTGCGACTTCGAACAGCGACGCGGCGCGGTTGAAGTGCGCGAGGTTGTACGACAGCACTTCGAGCATACTGTGCGAAAGCACCGTACGCATAACGCTCATCGCCTCTCCCAAAGGATTGATTATTTCCACCGTACGGCGAAGTTCGCTGTCCGCGGGAATTTGCAGTTTGTCGGCAAAAGTGGGTGACGTGAAGGAATACGTCACGCACTCGTTGAGCCCGAGCGCCGCGAGTTTATTCTTGACCTTGTCGCGGAATTCGATTGCCGCGGGTTTGCCGCCTTTAGTCAGCGAGGAATACGCAAACAGCGTGGGTTCTACGTGGTCGTAACCGTACACACGAATGAATTCTTCCGCAAGGTCGTTGACGCCGACGATGTCGTCGCGCGCGTCGGGAACGTCCGCAACCCACTGTTTGCCCTCTTTCGTCACGGGAATACCCAATCGTGCGAGAATGGATTTCAGCGCCGCAACGGGAACTTTGCAACCGAGTATATTTTCGATTTGCGATACCGTGAACGGAATTTTTCTGTCCTTTTCGTAACCCACGCAGACGTCGATTACTCCTTCGGCTATATCGCCGCTGCCGCTCTCGTAAATGAGCGTAAGCGCGCGTTTTAGACCGTATTCCTGCGAGGCGAAGTCAATGCCCTTTTCGTAACGCGCCGAACTGTCGGAACGAAGGTTCAACGCGCGGGAAGTACGGCGGATACTGTCTCTTGCGAATTTTGCCGACTCGAAAATAATCTGCGTCGTATCGTCCTGAATTCCGCTGAATTCGCCGCCCATAACCCCTGCAACCGCAACGGGTCCGTTGGCGTCGCATATTGCGAGCATAGAGGGTTTGAGCTCGTTTTTCTTGCCGTCCAGGGTTACGATGGTTTCGCCGTCTTTCGCCGTACGCACGATAATCGAACGGTTGCCGAGATTGCGCAAATCGAACGCGTGCATGGGCTGCCCGATTTCGATAAGCACGTAGTTTGTGATGTCGACGATATTGTTTATGGGACGGATACCGACCGCGCGCAAACGGGATTTTATCTTCTGCGAGGACGGGAAAATCTTTACGTTGCGCACGCCGCCCGCCATATATCTGGGGCAAAGTTCGGGGTTGTCGACGCGTACGGACACCATATCCGCAACGTTCGCGCCTTTGGTTTCGAAGTGAATTTCGGGTTCGCGGCAATCCTTTTTGAGCGCGACGGCAACTTCCTTTGCCAGCTTGTAAATGCTGTTGCAATCGGGACGGTTCGCAGTCACGGCAACGTCCAGTACGACGTCGTCGTAACCGAGCGCAACCAGCGCGTTTATACCGAGTTTCGTACCTTCCGCAAAGCGCAGGATATCGCCCTGTTTTTGCCCTTCGACGTCATCGACGGTAAGACCCACTTCTTCCAGTCCGCAAAACATACCTTCGGACAGCACTCCGCGCAGTTCGCCGCGCTTTATGGTGTGTCCGTCGGCAAGCACCGCTCCGTCCAGCGCGACCGCGACCGTTTCGCCGCCTTCCACGGGTACGTTGGTGACTATCTGCAACACTTTGGAACCGATATCGGTTTTGGTAACGCGCAGTCTGTCGGCGTTGGGGTGCTTTTCCACCGAAAGGATTTTGCCGACGACGACTTTGTTCACTTTTTTGGATTGATAAATTATGTCCTCCACCTCGAACCCTATCGCAACGAGTTTGCGCGCCAGAGTTTCGGGAGAAACGGTAATGTCTACGTAATCTTTGAGCCATGAAATCGGTGCTAACATCTCTCTTCCCTCCTAATTGAACTGTTTGAGGAACCTGACATCGTTTTCGTAGAAGAGTTTGATGTTGGGAATTCCGTATTTAATCATCGCGATTCTTTCCAGACCGAGCCCGAAAGCGAACCCGCTGTACTGTTTGCTGTCTATGCCGCACATATCGAGGACGGCGGGATTGACTATGCCCGCGCCGAGGATTTCCACCCAACCGGTGCCCTTGCATACCCTGCAACCTTTGCCGTGGCATATTGCGCAAGTGACGTCGACTTCGACAGAGGGTTCCGTGAAAGGAAAATACGACGGACGCAGACGGATTTTCGTGTCATTGTCGAAAAGCTGCTCCGCAAACGTCTGCAAACAGCCTTCGAGGTCGCCCATCGTGATATACTTATCGACCGCAAGACCCTCTATCTGGTGGAAAATCGGGCTGTGCGACGCGTCGTCGTCCGAACGGTAAACCCTGCCGGGAATGACAACGCGCACGGGGGGCTGTTGAGTGGTCATAATACGCGCCTGCATAGGCGAAGTATGCGTACGCAACACGATATTTTCGTTGACGTAGAAGGTATCCTGCATATCGCGTGCGGGATGGTCCTTCGGCACGTTGAGCAGCTGGAAGTTGAACAGGTCGCTTTCGATTTCGGGACCTTCCGCCACGCTGAACCCCATACCGAGGAAAACTTTGAGTATGTCTTCCCTGACCTGAGTGAGGGGGTGAAGCGTGCCCGCTTTGACCGCCCGACCGGGCAAAGTCACGTCAACGGCTTCGGCTTTCAGTCTCATTTGTTTTTCACGTTCTGCGGTTTCGGCTATTTTGGCGTCGAGTGCCGTCTCGATTTCCACGCGGACGTCGTTCAACGCCTTGCCCATTGCGGGGCGTTCCTCTTTGGAAACGGTGCCGAGCAACTTCATAAGCGCGGTCATCTCGCCGTTTTTGCCGAGAAAACGCACGCGAACGTCGTTGAGTGCCGCCGACCCTTCCGCTTCGGCAATCGCCTGCAACGCGGAAGTTTTGATGCTGTCGATTCGTTCTTTCATATGGTCTCCGTAAACGCACGCGCAAAATACCTGCGCGCACGGAATTATTAACTCAAAATAGAATAACAACAAAACGCGAATTAGTCAACTAAAAGCATTTCAAAGAATAAGAGCGCGCAAGAAATAATCTTCGGGCGGGTCAGGTGCATATAATGGACGTATGGGCAAAGTGGCAAAGCAAATGCGCCCCAGAATTCTGCGTATTGCGGTGGCAATAATCGCCTTTATCGCCGCATTTGTTTTCTGCACGGTCTATTTCAGAAACAATATCGTCCCCACCGTAATGGGCAGCGCAGTAGCGCAAGTGCGTGCAATATGCACCAACGCGGTAAATCTCGCCGTCACTTCCGTGATAGGCGGCGGACTTGACTACGACGACCTGTTTTCGGTCACGCAGGACAACGACGGCAACGTCACGATGGTGAAAGCCAATTCCCCCGAAATCAATATGATTTCGCGTGAAATCGCAAACCTCGCCCAGGCCAACCTCGACGCACTCGGAGTACAGGAAATTTCGATAGCCGTCGGTACGTTTACGGGACTTGCTCTGCTCACGGGTTTCGGACCCGACGTAACCATAAAAGTAATGCCGATAGGCTCGGCGTTGTGCGATTTCGTAAGCTTTTTCCAATCGGCGGGAATAAACCAGACCCTGCACAAACTATATATCGACGTAAAAGCCGAAGTCAGTATAATAACGCCGATAGACGAGCCGACAATAACCGTAAAAGCCGAAGTTCTGGTGTGCGAAAACCTGATAGTAGGTGAAGTGCCCAACATATTTTTCGACGGAAAAACGGTTGACGACCTTCTCGACCTAACGCCTTAATCTCCGCGGGACGTTGCCTTGCGGAACGACGAAAACACGCGCGAGCGGCAAAAAGAGCCACAAAAAACACGGCAAAGCCGTGTTTATCTGTCCGTATTTGATATTGTCATAATCCCGCAAGGTGCGAAAGTCCTCACGAGGGCTGAAAAGACAGTCAGATTTTTTTACTGCGCGATTTGCAAAGCAAAGCGAACACGAAACCGAACAGTATCGCCGACGCAAGCCCTGCCGACGCCGCGCGCATTCCGCCGCACAACGCGCCGAGAACCCCGCCCTCTTTCGCTCCTTCCATGGCTCCTTTTGCAAGGTTGCTGCCGAAACCCATAATGGGAATCGTGACACCGGACGAGGCAAACTCTTTCATATACGAGAAAGCGCCTGCCACTTCGAGCACCAACCCCAACAACATAAACGTCACAAGTATGCGCGCCGAGGACATTTTGGTCTTGTTGATGAGCAACTGACCGAGCATACATACGGCACCGCCCACGGCAAACACTTTGAGATAAGTCAGAAAATAATCCATTTTTGCTCCTTATACGGTTTTTTCATTTGTTTTCGGGCGGTATTCCCCGAAAAAACACTGTATTTGCAGGTATTCGAAAGTATTCTAACTTTTTATGTTTTTTAGAATACTTTTGCCGCTTTTTTTTACCTGTTCTGCCCTTTCAGGGCTTTATCGGCTCGTTTTCGACCACGAACGCGTGGCAAATCCCGGGTATGGTTTCCTTTTGCAAAGGTGTGTCTTTGTTGAGCAACGCACCTGTCGCAAGCACCAGTATACGGTTCAGTTCGCCGCGTTCCAGCCTTTTCAGAAAACAGGCGTTAAACGCCGTGTTCACGCAACCCGCGCCCGAACCGCCCTGAAAAGTTTCCTGTTCCGGTTTGAAGTATTCCGCGCCGCAGTCAAGATAGGTCGACGGCAATCTTATGCCCTCTTTTCCCAAAAGATACAGCAACGCATCTCTGCCGAAACGTCCTAGGTCGCCCGTGATTATCATATCGTAATCTTCGGGCGTTCTCCCCGTGTCCGTCAGGTGTGCCATAAGCGTATCGGCTGCGGCAGGCGCCATAACCGCCCCCATATTGCTCTCGTCCTCAATACCAAGGTCCACAACCTTGCCGAAAGTTCCGCCTGTGATACGCGCAACGTGCGTGCGCTCGTAATTCGGGTCGCAAGTAAGCTCGCATTCCGCATTGTCGCTTCTGGTTTTGCCGAACACTCTTGCGGCCTTGCGTTTAAGCCGCTCGACAAACCCCGTAGGGGTTTTATTGTCGGGAACGCAATTTTCCAGGCCGGCGCATTGCGCTTTGCGCAGTTTTTCCGTAAACTCCTCTTTTGCCGTTTCGTCTTGTGCGCGCGTCGGACGCTTTGCCGTAAGCACGGTGCACCCCGCACCCGTCACCGTCCATTGCGATGTCGGCGTACGTTGATTGCCCAGTTCCAGCGGATAACGGTATTGTCTTTCCGCTGAGGCAAAATGGCTCGAAGTCGAACAGGCAACCGTGCGTACAATCCCCGCGTCTATGAGCGAAGCGCCTATAAGTATGCTTTCGCAGTACGTCGCGCAAGCGTTGTACAACCCCGCAAACGGCACCTGAAAGTATCTCATTGCCAGGTTCGACGCGCTTATCTCGTTCAAAAGGTCGCCCGCAAGCATCAAATCGACCTCTTCGAAATCCAGTCCGCCTTTGCACACCGCGCCGCGGATTGCCTCCCTGTGCATCTTGCTTTCCGCTTTTTCGTAGGATTTTTCGCCCCACAGGTCGTCTTTCAGTATCGTATCGAAATATTCGGCAAAATTGCTTTTGCCCTCTTTCGGACCGACTATGGTGTAAGACGAGCGTATATAAACGGGATTTTTCAAGAAAAAACTCTGTCTGCCTTTTTGCATCGCGACCTCACATAAACAAGCCGATTATGCCGACTATAATGCTGAAAACCACGCCGAAAACGATAATCGGACCCGCAATTACGAACATTTTTGCGCACACGCCGAAAAACACGCCTTCGCGGTTGTATTCCATTGCGGGCGAAACGACGGAGTTTGCAAACCCCGTTATCGGAATTATCGACCCTCCTCCCGCAAAATGTCCGAGTTTGTCGTAAACGCCGAGCCCGGTCAGCAAGGAACCGATGAATATCATCACGACGGTTGTCCACGCACCCACGCTTTCCTCCGCCATTTCGGGGAAAATAACCTTTATCACGTCACTCACGCCTTCGCCCACGCAGCAAATCAGTCCGCCCACGACAAAAGCGGCAATGAGCGACCGCCACATAGGCGATTTCGGCGCATTCTTTTTTACGTACTCTCCGTATTCTTCTTTGGACAGCATATCAGCCTCCCGATTGCGACCTTTTCGGTGCGGCAACGCCGCTTTTTCGGTCGCCTGTCTGCGGACGTACGGGCTCCTCGGGTGCGTTGCACTCGCGGTAAATCTCCTGTGTTTCGGGGTTGTCCGTAAAAAAAACGTCCACGGTGTAAGTGTGGACGAAACGGAAACAATTATAACTTTATTCCAGTTTTTCCCTGATTTTACAGAGAATTTTGCTTTCCAGGCGGCTGACCTGAACCTGCGACACCCCGAGTTCCGCCGCGACTTCGCTTTGCGTTTTGTCGCGGAAATAACGCAAAATTATGATTTTGCGTTCGCGTTCGGGCAAATTCTTTATACTGTCGCGCAACATCAGCCCGTCGATATCCTCTTCGGGTGCTTCGGCACCGACAATCCTGTCACCGAGCGGCGTTCCGTCTTCGTCACCCGTTTCGCTGAGCGACACCACAAAACGCCCCGTATCCATTGCAAAAACGACTTCTTCGGCGTCGCAGCCGAATTTCTCGGCAAGCTCGTCCACCGTGGGTTCATCGGCGTTGTTTTTTCGCAGTTCGTCTGTGTATGCCGCGATTTTCTGCGCGAGCGTCTTTGCCCAACGCGATACTTTTACCGCTCCGTCGTCACGCAGGAAGCGTTTTATTTCGCCCATAATCATAGGCACGGCGTATGTCGAAAACCGCACCCCGTACGAGGTGTCGAAGTTGGATACGGCTTTCAGAAATCCCATTGCGCCGAGCTGCATCAGGTCGTCGTATTCCAGACGCCCCTTAAAGCGTTTTACGATGGATTTGACAAGTGGCAGATTCTCCGTTATCAGCGTTTCTTTGGCAGCCGCGTCTCCGCTTTGAGCGGCGGATATGAGTTCCAGCGTCTTTTCAGGACTCAGCATTGCGTTTCAGCCTCTTACGCATCGTTACCGTCGTGCCTTTGCCGACTTCCGACTCCACGTTCATTTCGTCCATAAACGTTTCGATTATGGTAAATCCCATACCGCTGCGCTCGTCGTCGGGCTTTGTGGTAAAGAAAGGTTCTTTTGCCTCTTCGACGTTTTCAATGCCGCGCCCGAAATCGCGCACGCTCACCGTAAGCACGCTGTCGGCGTCGATATCCGCGCAAATTTCAATCAGATTGTCGTTGCTTTCTTCGTCGTAAGCGTGCACGACGGCGTTTGTGACCGCCTCGCTGACTGCGGTTTTGATATCGTTGATTTCGCCGAGCGTGGGCGAACACTCAACCGTGAACCCCGCAACCACGTTGCGCGCAAAACTCTCGTTTTCGCCGCGGGCGGGAATTTGCATTTTCATATAGTTGTCTTTTTTCATCTCACTTTCTCCACAACCGAATAAACACCGCTGGTGCGGAATACCTTGTCCACCTGCGGCGGCACGTTCGCAAGCCGCAGAACGCCTCCTTTCGCGTGCAGTTTCTTGTATCTGCCCAGAATAAGCCCAAGCCCCGTGCTGTCCACGAAAGATACGTTCGCCATATCGAAAACGACTTCTTTGGGAGCGGACTTTTCGATTTGTCCGTCCAGCTCGACGCGTAGCGTCCTGCACGAATATTCGTCGATATCGCCCGAAAACGCGACCACTATACGGTCGCCCGTTTGCCTGTATCCGAAATCCATAACGCCTCCGTATCAATACTAGCGTCCGCACCTCGGAAGAATTTTCGGAACTTTTGTAGAAACTTTTGTTTTGAGGGGTCAAAATGTCTATAATAATTCAAAAAAAACGGGTCAAAAAAGTTGACAACTTTGCCGCCATATTGTATATTGTCATAGTCGCGAATCGATTCCCTAACCTCGGGGTGTGGCGCAGTTTGGTAGCGCACATGGTTTGGGACCATGGGGTCGGAAGTTCGAATCTTCTCACCCCGACCAAGACAAGCGACACGCGGGAACTTCCCCGATGAGGGCCTTTAGCTCAGTTGGTTAGAGCGGTCGGCTCATAACCGATTGGTCCGCGGTTCGAGTCCGTGAAGGCCCACCAAATATACGGTCCGGTAGTACAGTTGGTTAGTACGCCAGCCTGTCACGCTGGAGGTCGAGGGTTCGAGCCCCTTCCGGATCGCCAAAGTAGGTCGAGTGGCAGTGACAAAGTCACTGCCACTTCCCTAAAAATCCTGCCTCGGTAGCTCAGTTGGTAGAGCAAGGGACTGAAAATCCCTGTGTCGGTGGTTCAAGTCCGCCCCGAGGCACCACCCGAAAGGGCAAAATAAGGGCTGAAAGCGTATTCCACGCCCGAAATCGAATTTGCTGGTGTAGCTCAATAGGCAGAGCAGCTGATTTGTAATCAGCAGGTTGCTGGTTCGATTCCGGTCACCAGCTCCATATGGAGAGGTTCCCGAGTGGCCAAAGGGAGCAGACTGTAAATCTGTTGTCAGTGACTTCGGTGGTTCGAATCCACCCCTCTCCACCAAGAAAACCGCACTGAATAGTGCGGTTTTTCTTTTGCCACGGGGTGGATTCTTACCTGTCGCTGACGCGTCGGCGGCAAGCGCACTCTCCCGCGTGCGCATCATCGTTGCCGCCTTCCGCTGTTCCGTCGTGCTCCGCACTCCTTACGAATCGCGGCTCGGCTGCTCTCGCCTCACCCCTCTCCACCAAGAAAACCGCACTGAATGGTGCGGTTTTTCTTTTGCCACGGGGTGGATTATTCGGCGGTTTCGTTGTCGGAACCGTCGGCTTTTCCTTGGTCGACAGACATATCTGCGGAGGTCGAAAGCGGCGGTAACGAAGGTTGTGCGGGCCGCAACTTTTTCTCCATAATGCAAAACAACGTGGACGCAACTATGAGCAATACGGGAAACAAGACCGCAACCGAAATTCCTTTGTGCAAATCGTCGCCCGATGCAGATGACACCGCGCCGACAAGAGTCGGTCCCGCAGAACAACCCAGGTCACCCGCAAGCGCAAGCAAAGCGAACATCGCCGTACCTCCACGCGGAAGCGTTTTTGCCGCAATGCTGAAAGTGCCAGGCCACATCATGGCGACGGACAGCCCGCACAATGCGCAACCGAACAAAGAAAGTTCCGCCCAAGGTGAGACCGTGATCAGAATGTAACTGACGGTACATGCGACGGCGCAACCGATTATCAGTTTCGGAAGGTTGAGTTTGTGCCCTGCTTTTGCGTAAAGCGTCCTTACTATGCCCATCATAACGGCGAACATACACGGACCGAGCAAATCGCCCAACGACTTGGAAACGCCCAAACCGCTTTCCACGAAAGCGGAAGCCCACTGCGCAACGGCGATTTCGCTTGCTCCGCCGCAAAACATCATGACTACGAGCACCCAGAAAGCCCCTGACCGGAACAGCGAAGCAAATCCGTGAGGTTCGCCGTCGCCGAGAGGCGGCACTATGGGAACAAACAGGAAAAATATCGCGTTAAGGAAAGGTACTACCGACCATATAACGGCAAGTTTATTCCAAAAGTCGATGCCGAGCAAACGGAAGAACAATGTGGACAAACCGATGACCGCAACGCTCCCCCAACAGTAAAACGAATGCAACAGGCTCATTGCGGCGGATTTGTTTTTGGTTGGACAGTTTTCGACGAGCGGGCTGAGCAAAACTTCGGTTATACCACCGCCGACCGAATATACCAGCACTGCGGCAAGCAACCCGTAAAAAGCGTTGCCGACGGCGGTGGGCAATACACCCATCAGCACCAAGCCTACGCCTATGAATAAGTGCGCCGACACGGCGCAAGTACGGTATCCGATTTTTTCCACGAATTTTGCGGCAAGCAAATCGACTGCCAGCTGAACCGCAAAGTTGACGACGATAAGCAATGTTACCTGCGAAAGCGGAACGCCAAGTTGCGTTTGAAAAGTGAGAAAAAGCAACGGGGCGAAATTGTTGACGATTGCCTGACAGACATATCCCGTAAAACAGGCAGCCAAAGTGGTTTTGTAATTTTTGAAGACGTATCCCATTGCTTGCTCCCGAAGTTACAACACCAAAATAACATTTTTTACTGCCGATAACAACCGAATACGTCAAAAAAACCGCACTGAATGGTGCGGTTTTTCTTTTGCCACGGGGTGAACGCAGACCTATTGTTCACACATTAAAAGATTACAAAATATAATAATGCTTATTAATTTTACAGTCATTTCATATTGTTTATGATCTGCATTAACGCTTTTTTGTTATCATCAGATAAACATTTTATTTTTCTAATGAGTTCATCATCTAAAGTTTCATCTTCTTTAAAAAAATCTGATAATGAAATTCCAAAAGCTTCACATATCGCTCTTAATGTATTTATTTTAGGTTCAGTTTTACGGCTATACAAATTATTTAACGTAGATTGTGTAAGACCAGCCTCCATAGCCAGAAAATTAATACTCCAACCTTTTTCTTTTCGCAAATAATCAATTCTTTTCAGGACATCCATAACCTAGCCTCTTTTTTTTGCGTAATAATTGTATAACCAAATTGAGTTAATTTAATAACTCAATATAGTTGACTATATAACTCATTTGAGTTATTATTTATATTATTGAATTACAGAGGGGAAACAATAATGCTTAAAACTCTTTCCACTTACAAAAGAACTTTTCCTGCAATAATTATTATTATTTTGCTGACAATTATAATTTGCAGTTTAACTGCTTGTAACCCAGAAGACAGTTTTGTTGGCACTTATGCAGGTTCTGGATTTGGTGATGATGGTACATTTACACGAGCAACATTAACATTAAAAAAAGATCGAAGTTTTGAACTTGCGGCAAGTCTTCCATATATAGGAAATGGACAACCAATGTATGCTTATGGAACATACGAAGTTAATGGTAATGAAATTATTCTAACTTTAGGAGTGTCGCACGACAGAGTTACTTACACATATAACTCAAGCAACAAATCATTAAAGACTGATCGCAATAATATTGTACTATATAAACAGTAAAACCCGACCTTCATACTATCTGTCATGTGGTTGATTCTGTACATAAACAAAGCAACGGTTATGCGTTACGCCAAAACAGCGGCGACAAATGAAACGTCCAACTCTCAATCCGATTGCAACAACCAATCAATCGAATAATCGATACAAACCGTACAAAATAAAAACAAACCCTTAGGGGCTTGTTTTTTTTTGCTGATTTTTGTTGACTGCGTCACTTTTCGGAAACAGGGTCGGAAGGGATTGCGGGTTTGTCTGCGGAAGTGCCGTCCGAGAGTTTGCCAAAACCTTCGCCCGCAACGTATTTTGTGCGGTATCCTTGGTTGGTTTCGGGACGGAGCGCGTTGGGATAGAAGGTATCGCTTTTGATATCTCTGACCAGCCGCTGGATTTCGTTGGCAACCGTATACGGCGCGGCGATGTCGTACAAAACCGCTTTCTGCACCTCGGCGGTGATATAGATATCACCGACTTTCAGCAGTCTGTCCACCACACCGACGCGGACGCGTACGTTGGTTATCTCGGTGAAATACATAAATTTCAAATCGACGATTACTCCGCTTCTGATGATGATACGCTTGTCGGTTATGGCATAACGGACGTTTTTGAGCTCGGCAACCGCGTGAATGATGTTTGCAATCCATATCCAGACGGGCGCAAGGTGAATGGCGAAAAATATCCACGCAAACCAGGGCACGCCTTCCAGTCCCGCCAAAACGACGATGATGGTTATGTCGACGGCAAGCCACAGAATGACTATGGGCAACATTTTGAGAAACGCCGCGGCAATGTATGCCGATTTTTTCGGCGCGCCTTCCCACAGTATGGTTTCGTCCTCGCCGACGATGTCGGAAATGTTGTTGCGGTACATTTCGTTTTTGGCAAAATACTTCTGATTTTCTTTCATATACTTTCTTTCCGTTGCGCCGAAGCGCTTTTTCACTGTCATTTTATCAAACGCAATGTCGGTTTGCAATATGATTGTTAATTTTGCGTTTTCGTCGCCAGACTGAAAAAAACTCCGCCCGCCTTTGCACTGCACTTTCCCGACACAACGCCGCAAGTAAGCGCGGCACAGGCAAGCACGATAAGAATTGCACCGTAAAGCAGAATGCTGTTCCAGTCCACGCCGCTGCTGTCGATGAGTTTCGCCATGACAAACGGCAGCGCGCATTCACATACGACTTCCAACGCAACGAACACAATGCTGAGTATCGCGTTCGTCTTGTTTTCCCTCAAAGAACCTGCAAGCAATTTCAATGTCTTCATTTCTACCTCCGATAGTTTTTGCAGGAAACTAGTTTGATATCAAACTGTTTGGGCAAACCGATTGCCGCTTACAGCGGCATTTTCAATCATTTATTCAGATTGGCTTCGATTACGTCCATACAATCTGACAAGGTTTTCAGTTGTTCGTCGCTAAGACCCGCCGTCATTTCCTTGTCAAGGTCGGAAATGTACTTGTCGAATTTCTCGACGATTTCAATACCTTTTTGCGTAACCGTCACTTTGTTGAAACGCGCGTCCTTGACGGAACTGCGCATTACGAGGTTTTTCGCCTCCATAACGGTCAGAACCTTGGAGCACGTCGATTTCGTTACCGACAGCACCTTTTCCAAATCCCTTTGAAAGATGTCGCGGTCACGGTTCTCTTTCAAATACGCGAGAATAAACAGATTTGGCCCCGATACGGGCATATCTCCCAGCGTCGCGGCGTAATTCTCTACTTTTCTGGAAATGAGGTTTTGTATTTTTCTGGCTCTCGTGCCTATCAATTTGTCGATTTCAATCATACCGTTCTCCATATAATACGACGTCCAACAGTTTGATGTACAACTATTTTACCGATATATTAGTGTTTTCCGAAATAAATGTCAAACGATTTTGAGGTGAAAAACAAAATTTTTGCGGATTTTATTCGTCGCGCAAAATGACGTCCGCTTTTGCCGGACGACGCATAGCGTAATGCGCCGCGCCGTGGAAAATCGCCGTTTCGCACAGCTCGAAACCGAGCTTACGGTATATTTCCACGTTGGTTTGACTGTGCGTTTCCAGATACACCGCTCTGTCGCCGCAAAGTTCGTCAATGGCTTTGCGCAGTCTGCCCTGTCCGCGTGCCGATGCCGCAACGCCAACATTCTTGACGTAACAGTCCGTTTCGGGATTGTAGTACTTTTTTGCCACTTCTTCGGCAAAACGCAGATACTCCGAGCCGAGTTTCAGAGCCTTTATTCCCGTCGCGGCAAGAAACCGAACGGCAAAAAACGGATTGAAAAACGGTATGTCCGTATTCCGCGAGCGGTCGCCCGGACGTTTCACGCAGGCAAGCGTCAAAAAATCGTCGTCAGCATAGGTATAATCGACCGCCCCGTACACCTCGAAGCGGAAAAACCAGTAAATGCCATTGCTGCGGGTTTTCCCGTCGGGAAAAAACAGCGAATAGGTCTTGTAATCCGCAAACATATCCGCAAACGCTTCGCACGCTTTTTTTAGTTCGTTTTTCTCGATTTTTCTCATAACGTGATTGTAACACAACACCTCTCTGCGGAGCAACCGAAATAAGGGCGCGCGCGCTTATTATTGACATTTTGCGAATAGTTTTGTAAAATAAATCCGAAAAACGGCCAAGGAAGTGCGATATGGCAAACTATTTCAAGGAACGCGAGCGCGACACCAATCTGCGCCAAAGAGAAATCAGAGATACTCTGCCCGAATTCTGCGAGGAATTCTTTGTGGGTATCGAACCGCAGACAACGGCGCTCACGCGACTGAATTATGCCTACGACCTGCGCATTTTTTTCGACTATCTGACAAAGCGTGTCCGTCCTTTCCGCGACAAAACAGTGGAGGAAATCACGCTTGCCGACCTGGAAAAAATCACGGTTACGCACCTTGAAAACTATCTGGAATACCTCACGCTTTACGAATTCGACGGCAAGGAATACTCCAACGGCGACAAAGGCAAAGCACGCAAAATATCCACCGTGCGCACGCTTTTCAAATACTTTTTCAACAAGGACAAACTTTCTTCCAACGTGGCGGCGAAACTGACCATGCCCAAACAGCACGACAAGGACATCATAAGGCTGGAACGCCACGAAATAGACAAAATTCTGAACGCCGCGGAGGACGGCGAAGGAATGAGCAAACATCAGCGCAAAATCCTGCTCAACACGCGGGCGCGCGATGTTGCCATACTCTCTCTGTTGCTCGGCACGGGCATACGAGTCAGCGAATGCGTGGGGCTCAATCTCAAAGACGTCGACTTCGACTCAAACGCGTTCACCGTGACGCGCAAAGGCGGCAATCAGGCAATTCTCTACTTCAACGACGACGTGAAAGAGGCGTTGCAATACTACGTGGAAGGCGAACGCAAGGCGTTGCTTTCCCGCACGCAGAAACTCAACGTCCCCGACGAGGAAGCGCTGTTTCTGTCCTTGCAGGTCAAACGCATTTGCGTGCGCGCGGTCGAAAATCTGGTCAAAAAATACGCCGCGGTTGCCGCTCCTCTCAAAAAGATTTCTCCGCACAAACTGCGCAGCACTTACGGCACCAACCTTTACCGCGCCACGGGCGACATCTATATGGTCGCCGACGTGCTCGGTCACCGCGACGTCAACACCACCAAAAAACACTACGCCGCAATCGAACAGGACCACAGAAAGGCGGCGGCAAAAGCCGTCACACTGCGCGACGACGAGGACTGAACCCGCGTAACGTGCCGAAAGGGCGCAAATTCGTACTATTTTCGTCATTTTTGCCCGTTGACTATTATAAAATATTGACTTATTTATAATAGTTTGTTATCATTTATTTATCAAAACGGGAGATGAAAAAATGGACATTTCTTCTGTCAACAGCGACCTCATCAGAGGTAACGTGACAACCATTATTCTCGGCTCTCTTTGGAGCCAGGACCGTTACGGCTACGACATTCTGAAAGAAATCGAAACCAAGAGCGAAGGTCAGTACAAACTGAAGCAGCCCACCCTCTACAACCAGCTCAAACGACTGGAAAAACAGGGGTTGATTTCTTCCTACGACGGTGACCCCGACGACACGGGCGGCGGTCGCAGACGTTACTACTCTCTCACGGCGGAAGGACGCAACTTCCTGCAAAAGGAAAAGTCCGAGTACGAATATTCGCGCACCATTCTCGACAAACTCGTCTCTTCTCAGCAGTTCGATTTCGACAAGACCCCCGCACCTTTCAACGCCGAGGAACTCCGCCCCTACTCCAAAAAGGAAGGCGGTGATAAGTCCAAGGTCGTATATAAGGAAAAAGAGGTCGAAAAAGTCGTCCTCGTCGAAAAGAAGGTATATCTCGACGCCGCCGGCAACGAAATCACCGAGGAAGAAGCGGCACGACTTGCCGAAGAGGGTCAGAACCGAGTTTCCGACGCCGAACAGCAGGCCGCTCTCGCCGAAGCCCGCCGCGAAGAGTCCGAACGCTACGCCGAAGAACGCCGCGTGGAACTCGAACGTCTGGAAGAGGAACGCCGCGTCGAAATGGAGCGAATCGAAGCCGAGCGCAAGGAAGAGTTGGAGCGTCTGAAAGAACAGCACCGCGAGGAACTGGAAAAACTGCTCGAAGAAAAACGCGCGTCCGAAGAGGAACTCGCACGCAGACAGGAAGAGTTCGAAGAGGAACGCCGCATCGAACTGCAACGCCTCGAAGACGAGCGCGTCGCCGCCGAGGAGAAGTTTGCCGCCGAACAAGCCGCATTCAGAGAGGAACAGCGTGCCGAAGAGGAACGCCGACGCGAAGCGGAGCGCATAGAAAACGAGCGCAGGTGCGAACTGGAACGCATAGAGGCGGAACGCGTTGCCGCAGAGGAAAAATTCGCGCGCGAACAGGCCGCATTCAGAGAAGAAAAACGCGCCGAAGAGGAACGCCGTGCCCTGCTCGAAAAACAGGAACGCGAGCGTATGGAAGAGGAAGAACGCATAGCAAGAGAACGCGAAGAGGCTTTACGTTCACAGGCAACAATGTCGCTTGCCGACGTGTTCAAGGAACTCGACGCACAGTCCGAATACGCCGTAAAGACGGAAAGCGCCGACAAACTGATTGTCGAAGACGCAAAATGGCAGGTTGCTCCTCTGCCCGTCGAAGAAGAAAAGTCAGAAAAGGAAGAGGAAGTCGTTGCGGAAGAGGCAAAATTCCCGACCGAGACCGAACCCGCCGCAGAGGAAACCAAAGAAAAAACCGTCGAAGTCGCAGAAAAGGTCGATGAACCCGTCGTCTCCTCCGAGAAGGAAGAAACAATTGTCGAAGAAGAGGCGAAAGAAGAGAAAAAAGAGCCCGTATCCGCAACCGTATCTCTGAAAGAGATATTCGAGCGTCTGGATGCAAAATCCGAATACGACAAGGCCGCGGGCGCGGAAAACGACGCATTCGTCGTCGACCAGGCAATCTGGCACGTAGATGACGCCAAACGCGAGGAAGAAGAGAGACTCCGCGCCGAAGAACAGGCGCGCATCGCGCTCATTCAGGCTCAACTCGAAGAAGAAAACCGCAAACGCGAGGAAGAACGCCGTGCCGAGCTCAAACGGCTCGCGGACGAACTCGCCGCCGTGAAAGAAAGACTGGACGCGCAGGAAAACATCCCCGAAGCGATAGCCTACACCGTCCCCGAAGGCGATGCGGAAACGAAAGCCGACGTCGCGGCGACGGAAGAGACAGAAACCGTCGGACAACGGGACGCCGACACGGCGCAAACGGTCGAAGTGCCCGAAAACGAGCGCATAATAACCTCCGAAATCTGGACGGAATACGCGCGTTTGCACGAGGCGGAAAAAGAGGAAAACCGCAACGAGGAAATCAACTATTTCAGCGCGGAGCGCGAGGTTGACCGCCGACAGACGCCGCAGGCGACGCTTAGCGAGATTTTCCGCAAACTCGACGAGAAAGAGGCGGAAATCGACGCAAAGAACAACGAAGAAGTTCAAGCGCAGACGGAAGAAACGCCTTACATACAACCCGAAGAAAGCACCAATTTCGGCGAATACGACCGTCCCGTCGATTACGAGCAAACCTCTATGTTCGCAGACGAACGGTCAGTTCCGTCCGAAGCGGAAAAAGGCGAATTCGTGACGTCGGCGGTGCTCGGAAAACGCACTGAGGCTTTCGATTACGAAAAAGGCGACGTCAATTACAAGGAATTTTTCTCCTCCATCGCCGCAAACAACGAGGAGAAACCTCAGCCTGCGGTTCAGGAGCACGAACTGCCCAAGTCCGAGACCGACCTCAAAACCCGTCTCTATGCCGAAGGGTTCAAGATGCGTCCTTACGACCGCGGCAACACTTCGGAATACTACACCTTCAATTTCATTCAGTCCAACCGCCTCAATCGTGACTCCTGGCTGATTGTGCTTGCGATATTCCTTGTGGAAGTTGCCGTCATGTGGGCGTCGACCGCAACGCGCATAACCTGGATATACTTCCTGCCCATAATGTTGGGCGGCGCGGTTTTGATGCTGTTGCCTTCGGTGGCGTATCTGTTCAACCCCACCAAACGCAAACGCGCGGACTTCAACTTCAAGTTGTCGATAATAAACCGCGGAATGATTATGATAGAACTCGCAGTGGTGCTCGTACTGATTGCTTTCTTCGCGGTCGGCGTCAGCGTCAAGGACGAAACTATGATACTTATGACGATGGGACTGCCTATAATTCTGCTCACCAATCTACCCGTCAGTTCCGTCGTGTACTATCTGCTCTACCGCACAAAGAAATATCACACCGCGTAACGCTAAAACAAAACAGAACTGCCGACCAAAGGTCGGCAGTTTTTGTTGTAACGATATCCGTTGCGACGGACAAACACGTTTTAGCAATTGCCTGCGTATTTGTCGGTGTTCAGGTCGATTGTAGGTTTCGGGTTTCGGAAAAGCTGTTCCTCTTTCAGAACGCGGGAGCGGCACTCAGGGTTTTGATTGCGGCGCGTGCGAGCGCGTCGCAACGGTTGTTGAACTCGTTGTCGGCGTGACCTTTGACCTTCACGAAAGTCACTTCGTGCTTTTTCATCTCGGCAAGCAGTTCCTGCCACAAATCCACGTTTTTGACATCGTCCTTGCCGCCCGTCTTCCAGCCGTTTTTCTGCCAACCGTATATCCACCCCTGCAAAAAGGCGTCCACGCAATACGCGCTGTCGCTGTAAACCGTGACCTTGCATGGCTCTTTCAGCATACGCAACCCGCGAATTATGGCAGTCAGTTCCATACGGTTGTTGGTAGTATTGAGTTCACCGCCGCTTATTTCGCGTTTGAAGTGGCGATAAAACAGAATGGCAGCCCAACCGCCCGCGCCCGGATTGCCCGAGCACGCGCCGTCGGTGTAGATGTCTACAGCTTTTTTAGGCATTGCCCAGTTCCTCCGACCGCTTTCTGCACTTCTCCATACCCTTGACGATTATATCTTCCAGTCCGTCCTCGCGGAAACTGTCCACCGCCTGTATGGTGGTGCCGCCTTTGGAGCACACGGCGTCGATGAGTTCGTCGATGGGACGACTGTCCACCCGCACCATTTGCGCCGCTCCTCGCACGGTCTGAACGGCAAGTTCCTTCGCCGTGGCGAAATCGAGACCGCCGCGAACACCGCCTTCTATGAGTGCCTTGACGAACATATAGACGTAAGCGGGACCCGACCCGGACAGCGACGTCACCGCGTCGAAAAGGCTTTCGTCGAGTTCGACGACCTTGCCGACGGAACTGAACACGTCGATTACGAAACGCGAGCGGTATCCCTCGCTGAAAGCGACGGCGCTCATACCCTCGCCGACAAGCGCGGGAGTGTTGGGCATAATGCGTGCGTAATTGCGCTCACCGAGAGCGGCACGCAGTTTCGAGATGGATACGCCTGCCATAATGGACACTACGGTGGACGCGGATATAACATCCGCGATTTCTTCGAACACGGCGGGAGCAACCTGCGGCTTTACGGCAAACATCACGTACTCCGCCTCGGTGGCGACGACCTTGTTGTCGCGCGTGACGGTGACGCCGTTCTGTGCCATTACGGCGAGTTTTTCGTCGTCGCGGTCGCTGACCACGATTTTGTCGGCTTTGAGCAAACCGCCTTTGAGAATGCCGCCGAGAATTGCCGACGCCATATTGCGAACGACCTGTGAACCAGGTCGTTTTGCTTTGTTTCGACGCGATTCCAACATGTCTGTGACGCGATTGACGCTCTGCGTAGCAATCGCTGTTCCGTCGCGTTGCTCCTTACGAACCGCGCTCCCCTGCGCAAATTATGCTTTACGTCAGTTTTTCCAAAGCCCGTGCAGGTTGCAATAGGCATACGCGGCAACGACGCTCTCGCCTTCCGTAAGCGCGAATACGGCTTTCGGCTCGTCGCCCGCTTTGAGATATTTGACGTATTCGCCCTGCGTGGTTTCGAGCGCGATAAACTCGATATAGTGCGCTTCGATCATCGGATGCGCGACGCTTCCGACGCTCACGACGACTTTGTTGCCTTCGGTTGCGACCACGGGAACGTGCTTTTCCTGTGCCGCGTCCGTCACGCCGGCTTCGAGTCCCTTCATCTTTTCTCCGCAGCAGATGACGGGAACGCCGCTTGCGTGGAGAAAGACAACGATATTGCCGCAATGTTCACAACGATAGAATTTCATAATTTACCTCTTGTTTTACGGCTAGAAACCGAGTTCCTCGCCGATGAGAATGACTTTTATGCGTCCTGCGGGTTTGCAGTAACGTGTTTCGACAAAGTGACAGCAAATGGTGTTGTCCGCCAGACAATCCGCACATTTACCCGTGGTTTTGCAAGGCGTGGCAAGACCGAAACGCTTTGTGTTGAGCGGAGCGGCGACGTTGCGCGCACGGTTTATCGCGGACTGCAAACCGCCCTCCGTAATCTTGTTGACGCCTGCGACGAGGACGACGTTTTCGGGACCGAAAGTTATCGCGGCAACGCGGTTGCCCGTGCCGTCGATATTGACGAGCCAGCCGTCGCGGGATATGCCGTTAACGCCCGCGATGAAGGTATCGGCGGTCAGTCCCTTTTTCATAAGCGCACGTTTTTCTTCGGGAGTGGTCGCTTTGTCTCGGTCTATGACCGCGAACTTTTCCTTGACGGCGTCGATAAGTCCGATTTGTTCCGCCGTACGCGAACCGCCCCACGCAACCACGTCGTTTTCGGGAATGAGCGACAGAGCAAGGTTTTTAGCCTCCTCGGCGCTCGCGCAATAATACGCCTCGAAACGGCGGCGTTTGAGGTTTTCGAGCGTTTGATTCACACTTTCGATATCAACCATATTCGGCCTCCGTTTATCAAATATATTCCGCAATCCCCGCCGCGAATTCGTCTGCCGTGTCGGGATTTGCGTATCCTTTCGCAAAATTGAGGTTGACGGTAAGCGCGCACTTCTCGCAGGTGACGAAGTCGCGCATTATTATGTTCGTGAAAGCAAGGTATTCGCTGTCTGCAAGCGAACGCACAAAGTCGTTCATCATATCGACGAGCACGCCTTCGCGGTAGCGCGGACCGAACACGAACGCCATGTCGGTCAGTTGTGCCTGCAAGACGAACAACCCCTCGTTTATCTCGGTGGCGAACTGTTCGAAATACATCGGAACCACCTTTTCGACAAACTGTTTTGCGGGTTTGGCGTTGTAGTACTTCTCGTACAAAGACGTCAGCACGGAGTCGGGATATTCGTCCTTGTCACCCGTGCGCTCGAACAGATAATCCTTGCCGCCGAAATTCGTTTCGTCACGGTCCACGAGCACGAGGATTTTGCCGCGGACGTCGCCGAGCGTGAGCGAATCGACGTATGCGACGGGGTCTTCAGTGTCGTTGACCAGCAATCTTTCGACGCCGACAGCTTGCTCGAAACGCGCAAATACCTCTGCTTCGGAGTCGTTTTTGAAATGCGAGAAATCGAGAATGAGGAATTCCGACGGATGAGCGTTGACGAAAGCCGCTATGTCGTCGAGTATGCCGTCGTACGAAACCCCGTTTACGGGACCGTGATACACAACGTACCCGTCGGACGAGTTGTTGATGCGGATGTCGAAATATCTGACGCCGCGCGCCAGTTGCTCCCCTATCGTCAGGTCCTGCGTGGCGGCATAGTACGGCATATCGTAACAGCCGCTGTCGTGCGACCCCGGAATCGCGATGTTGCGTATGGGAGCGTCGTCGCTTATGAAACTCATCCATTCGGTGAGATAGACGTCGGGTTGCACCGTATCCTCTTTGATGACTTTGTTTCCCATAACGATTACGGGTGCCAGAATGATGACACCGATGACTATCGTCGCAAGAAATGCGCCCACGATCAAAAGCACGATCTGCTTTTTCGTGGGACGCAGATTTCTTTTGTCGTTTGCCGTCTTATCAAGCGCGTTTTTGCCCATAATCCACCCCTTCGATATCACAATTTTAATTCAAAAAGCACCGCAAGTCAATAAGAAGTATCGCGCACACGCAACAACGCGCGCGCACGTACGCGCGCATAATGCGCGCACGCGCGAGAAACACGTATGCCGTCCGACCATGCGTTTCAAGCCGTCATCCGAAAAAAGGCAACAAAAAAGAGCCGCGGTTGCGGCTCTTTTCGACGTTGCGTTATTCCGCGTCTGCGGGAGCGTCCTCTTTCTTCTTGCGAGTGGCTTTCTTCTTGGGAGCTTCCTCTTCGGGGGCTTCCTCGTCGAGTTGGAGATTGAGGTTCTTGAACAGGTCGCCGAGAGTTGCGGAACTGGAACCGGAAACCCATTCCTTGGGCTCGTTGGACGTCTCTTTCTTGGCGCGACGTTCCTTCTTCTCTTCGCTGTCGGCGAGCTTCTGCTCGAATTTCTTGACTCTGGACACGCGCTTGACGGGTTTGTCCTCGCCTTCGGCGGCCTCTGTGCTCTCTGCCGCCGCGGCTTCCGTCGTTTCGGGTGCGGGCAACAGTTCCTTGATGGAAAGGGTTATGCGGTTGTCTTCGAAACCGATGATTTTCGCTTCGACTTCGTCACCGACTTTGAGGGCTTCGCTTGCGTCCTTGATCCAGTTGTGAGAGATCTGGGAGACATGGACGAGACCGTCGACGCCGTCGGCTATGGAGATGAATGCACCGTAGGGGAAGATGCGCTCGACTTTGCCTTTGATCACGCTGCCGACGGGATACTGCTCTGCCGCCAGTTCGTAAGGCTTCTTTTGAAGTTGTTTGTAGCCGAGGGAAATTCTGCCCGTTTCTCTGTCCATTTTGAGGACGACGAAATCGTAGCTTTCGCCGATTTTGAGAACGGTGGAAGGATCGGTGATTTTGTTCCAGCTGAGTTCGGAGATGTGCGCGAGGCAATCGAAACCGCGGACGTTGACGAATGCGCCGAACTGCGTAAATCTCTTGACCTTACCGACAACGATGTCGTGAACGTGAATATTGTTCCAGAAATTGTCCTCTTTCTCCTGCTTCTCTCTTTCGAGGATGATGCGCTGAGATGCAAAGAGATATCTGGATTTCTTTGCGGGTTTGTCGGACGCTGCGGCTTCCTCGCCCTCTGCGGCTTCCTTTTCCTTGGGAGGCATAAGGGTCAGACGGAGCACTTTGTCCTTGTAATCTTCCAGGTTCTTGACGTAACCCATTCTGATCTGAGAAGCGGGCACGAACACGGTGTACTGCCCCATTCTGCCGCGGAGACCGCCTTTGACGACCTCGGTCATTTTGAGGGAGAATTCACCGGAATTGAGCGCCTTTTCCGCTTGCTCGTCTTCGGCACGGAGAATGTCGATTTCCTTCTTGGAAAGAGCGACGTACTCCTTGTTGCTGGCGATGATGCTTGCTTCTATGGGATCGCCCGCTTTGTAGTCGGCGGGGTTGTAATCGTTGTTTGCGGAAGCGTCAGCCTTATCAATGAAACCGTCTTTCTTGCCGCCGATCGTGACATAGATACCGTTTTCGTCCGCTCTGATGACGGAACCTTTGATGCGCTTGCCGACCTTGTAGTTGACGAAACCTACCGAACGGGTGGACGCGACGACATCTTCCATTGTCAGCTCTTTCTCCTGTGCGGGAGTGACAGCGGTTTCTTCTTGAAGTGTTGCCTCTTTTTTCACTTCTTCTGCTGCTGCGGCGTTCTGCTCGACAGCGTTGTTTTGAGTTTCACTCATAAGTTTTGTTACCTCCTGTATCAACCAAGGCGGGGTCGACGCCCCTGCGACGATTGATATGCTTTCGAAATGCTTTAATTGATTCAGCGGCAATTCGGAGAGCGATTGAACGAAGAACGTGTTCGGATTGACTTCGCTTGCGACCTGGAAAAGGCGTCTGGTGTTGGCACTCGACCTGCTTCCGAGCACAAGAACTGCGTCGTGCGTACACGCGAGCTCGCGCGCCTCGTCTTGCCTGCTTAAAGTAGTATAGCAAATAGTATTGAAAATTCCAACTGTTTTTTTGCCGTTTTTTTGCGATTTTTCCACAAAATCGCTAATCTCGCGGAATTTATCGGCAAGTATGGTGGTCTGAAAAACCAAAGTCACGGGTTTTTCTCCCAAAGTCAGTTCCTCGGTGTCGGAAACGACGCGCACGTCGTCGCCTGCATACCCTGCCGTTCCCGCCACTTCGTCGTGATTGCGGTCGCCCACTATGACTACGGCGTCGCCTGCGGCGGCACGTTCTGCGACGATTTTGTGTATGCGTTTGACCACGGGACACGTTGCGTCGTACACCTCGATTCCGCGCGAACGCATATACTCCTCGTCGGCAAGCGGAATTCCGTGAGCGCGGATAAGCGCCACGCTTCCAGCGGGAAGTTGCCTGGCTTCGTCGAGGGACACGGCGTGCACTCCCCTTTCTTCGAGATAGCTAATGACGCCCTCATTGTGAATGAGAGCGCCGACAGTATAAATTTTGCCTTTTTCGGCGGCGAGCGAAAGGGCTTTGTCGACGGCGTTCCTTACACCCGAACAAAACCCCGCGTTCTTTGCCACGGTGATTTTCATTTCTTCTTTTTCTTGTTTTTGAGATTCTCGACGTAAGCGTCGCACTGCTCGCGCGTCCGGCGCATACGTTCGTAGACGATATCGGTCGCCCTGTCGAAGTCCTCGGGTTTGCGGCAACCGTAAAATTCGTCGAGGTATATCGGTTCACCGATATAAAGGTAATTCTTGCGGAAAACCTTGTGCATACGGTAGTAGACCATAGGCAGTATGGGTTTCTGCGCCTTTATGGCAAAACGCGCCGCGCCCTGCTTGAATTCCAACATCTCTTTCGTACCTTCGCGGTTGCGCGTGCCTTCGGGATACATAACCAGTTTCTTGTCGGCTTTAAGCACGCCGAGCACCTCTTTGACGGCGTTGATGTCGGGCTGTCCGCGGTGTACGGGTATCGCACCGATTTTACGCAGGAACCAATTTGCGATTTTGGCGCACTCGAAGGCTTCCGCTTTGGCAAGAACGTGCAGTTCCTTTTTGTAAAGCGACGCCACGGGTATGAGCGTGTCGGGAATGGCGTAATGATTGCAAATCACTATACCGCCGCCCATTTCGTCGAAATACTGTTTGTTGACGACTTTCGTCGGCCACAGTATGCGTACGACGGGCAAGGTGATGAACCTTACGAACCTGTAAAAACCGAAACTCATTTTATCTTCTCCTTCACAACCTTTTCCACTGCCGCAACGACCTGCGCTATCGTGAGCGTCGTCGTGTCGAGATACACGGCGTCGTCGGCTTGTTTGAGCGGGGCGACCTCGCGGTGCGAATCGTTGTAATCTCGCTTTATTATATCGTTCAGAACGTCGTCGTAAGAACAGTTTTCGCCTTTAAGGCGAAGCTCCTCGAAACGACGTTTCGCGCGCTCTTCGGGAGAGGCGGTCATATAAAACTTGCAGTTTGCGTCTGGCAACACGAACGTGCCTATGTCCCTGCCGTCCAGCACGACGTCGCGGGTGGCGGCAAACTCGCGTTGCATTTCGACCATTTTGTAGCGCACCACGGGCAATGCGGATATGTCCGACGCCGCCTTGGACATTTCGGGCGTGCGCAGATAGGGGGTCACGTTCTCGCCGTTGACGAATATGAGTTGAACGCCGTCCTCGTAACGAATGTCCATTTTCAGACCTTCGAGCAACGCGGCGATGCCTTTGGCGTCGGAAACGTCCGTTCCGTTTTTGAGCGCGGCATAGGCAACGGCGCGGTACATTGCGCCCGTGTCGAGGTAAATCAGCCCCAGTTCCTTTGCCACGGCTTTTGCTATTGTGCTTTTGCCTGCTCCCGCAGGACCGTCGATTGCAATGTTAATCATACTTTCTCCCGACCGAAATTATACAATACGCGTTTTGACGTGTCAATTTACATTACAGCGTTTGAGTACGTTTATCCATGCGTGCGAGAATATCCGACGCGACGGCGGCAGCGGTGGAAAACGCGATTTGCAGGTTATACCCTCCCGTGACCGCGTCGCAATCCGTCACTTCTCCCGCAAAATACAGTCCCTCGCACAGTCTGCTCGCACACTTCGGCGTCAGTTCTTTGAGATTTACTCCGCCCGAAGTCACCACCGCTTCTTCGAAAGGCGCGACGCCCGCAAAACCGAACGTCAGGTCTTTTACGACCGAAACCAGCCTCTTCCGCTCCTCTTTCGTGACAGAATTGACCTTTTTGTCGGGGTCGAGCCCCGCACGTGAAAGCACGTAAAGATTGAGCCTTTCGGGAAGCAACGCCCGCGTCACGTTTTTGAGGTCGCCGTTTTTGCGCTCCTCGAAATCGCGCAGAATGCGCGCGTCCAGTTTCTCGTGCGAAAGCGCGGGTTTGAGGTCGAGGTGCAACGTCGCCCCGCTCTCCCTGTTCAGAACCGTGGACAGAGTGAGGGCAATCGGACCGCTGAGCCCCCTGTCGGTAAACAGCATTTCGCCGAACTGACCGTCCAAATTCTTGCCGCTCGGAGACGTCGCCCAAAGGGTGACGTTTTTCAAAGACAAACCGCAGAGCGGTTTGACGTTCTCCGTCGTGAACAGCGACGTCAGCGAAGGCACGGGTTTTGTCACCGTGTGTCCGAACTTCTCGGCAAACCTGTAACCGTCTCCCGTAGAGCCCGTCGAAGGATAACTTTTGCCGCCTGTTGCGATGACGAGTTTGTCGGAAAAGAACTCTCTGCCGTCCGTCGTGCGGACTTTGAAAACGTCGCCCTCTTTCACGGTGTTTTTTACTTCGGAACCGAGATACACAGTGACGTTGCTCTCTTTGAGAGCACGTTCAAAGGCGCGGGTTATGTCCGACGATTTGCCCGACTGCGGAAAAACCCTGTTGCCGCGCTCGGTCACAAGAGTTACGCCCAGATTTTCGAAAAAATTTTTGGTGTCCTGCGGAGTAAAAGAATATACGGCGGAACGGAGAAATTTGCCGCCGTGTACAACGCCGTTCAGAAATTCGTCGGGCGGGTAATCGGCGGTCAGATTGCACCTACCCTTTCCCGTTATGAAAAGCTTTTTGCCCGTCTTTTCGTTCTTTTCCAACAGCACGACGTCCTCGCCGCCTTTTGCACACAATACCGCGCACAGACAACCCGCCGCGCCTCCGCCCACAACCAGCGTGCTCACGCTTTCCACTCCTTTTTGCCGAGAATTTCAAGGCACTCGAAATCGGTATCGGCGATTTTTACGGGCGTTATCGTGATATATCCGCGGTCGGACATAACGCAATCGTCCTCTTCTTCGTTGGCGGAACAGTCGTAAGGATAGCCTTTGAGGCGGAAAAGTTCCTCGTGCGGCTCGTACCAGTCCTTATAGCGGCGAATACCGAGAGGAGCGACCGCCACGCCTTTTATGTCCTCCGCCGCGCCGTACGGCACGTTGATGTTGATTGTGACAAGAGGCGGAATCAGCGGATAGATTTCGTCCAGATTGCGCACGATGAAGTCTATCGCCGCGTCGTAACCGCCTTTGCGCACGTTGGTGGAAAGCGCGATTGACGGCACGCCCAGAATGGTGCCCTCTTCCGCCGCGCCGAAAGTGCCCGAATATATGATGTCCGAACCTATGTTGAGGACGGTGTTGACCCCCGAAATCACGAGGTCGAACCGCTCGCCTAGATAGATGTGTTCGATTGCGAACTTGACGGCGTCGGCGGGTGACCCGTACACGGCGTGACAAGGCACGTCGATGCGCTTGCCGTCCACTTCGGGCAGTTCGTCCGCGGGAACGCGCCGCCAGCCCAGCCCTCTGCCGAAGGTGAGACCGTGACCCGACCCCGACTGTTCGCCGGCAGGTGCGCTGATGTGTACTTCGTGACGGTCTTTGAGCGCGAGAGCGAGTTTGAGCAACCCTTCCGCGTTGTAACCGTCGTCGTTGGATAACAGAATCTTCATAATATTTCGGGCAAAGCGGTTTTCACCGCACACGGTGATTTACAGTCTTTTGAGATATTCCACTTCCGCATCGTTGAGTTCCCTGAACCCTCCGCGGGAAAGTCCGCCCAGACGAAGTTCGCCTATTGCTACGCGCTTCAAGAACACGACGTTCTTTTCCACGGCTTGGAACATACGCCTGACTTCGCGGTTTTTACCTTCGGTAATGACAACTTCTAGGCGGCTGAACCCGTCCTCTTCTCCCGTAAGTTTGACCTTGCACTTCGAGTACTTCACGCCGTCCACCGTCACGCCTTTGCGCAGTATGGCAAGGTCGCTTTCGGAAATGGAGCCTTCGATTTTTACGATGTAAGTCTTGGGAACTTCGCCGGACGGGTGCGTCAGTTTGTAAGTCAGTTCGCCGTCGTTGGTGAAAAGCAAAAGCCCTTCGCTGTCATAGTCCAGTCTGCCGACCGGCACCAACCGCTTTTCTCTGCCGATGAAGTCGTAAACGGTCTTTCTGCCCTTCTCGTCGGACATGGTGGTCACACAGCCCTTGGGCTTGTTGAACATGATGTACTCGTAATGCGTTACGGGCACGATTTTTTTACCGTCGAGATACACGACGTCCTTTTTTTCGTCGACGTCGAAGCCCATCTCGGACACGGTCTTGCGGTTTACGCTGACCCTGCCTTCCGCGATGATTTCGTCGGCTTTTCTTCTGGAACACACGCCGCATTCGGCGAGATACTTGTTAAGACGCATAATGCCACCGTCCGTAAGGATAATGGCATTATACATTTTTCGGAATATAAAAGCAAGCGTTGGCGCGGTGTTGCACCCCCTTTTGCCCCGCCGCGCCCATACCGCCTATCGACGCGGCACGAGATACGGCACTTCGCTGCCGTCCTTCTTCACGGGATACGCCGAAGGGTGCACGTTCCCTTCCCCGTCGAGTTCGACCTCGACCGCGAGGTTTCCTTCGCCCTCGCCCGGGAAAGGCATCGCGGGCAATTCGCGCATGCGGTACTCGTCGAAACACTTTTGCAGGATGCGTTCCGTCTCCTCCCACATATCGTAACGGTTGAGAACGACGGACACAAGTTGCATTCCGTCGCGGAGCGCACCTCCCACAAGACACCGTCCGCTTTTGGTGGTATAACCCGTTTTCACTCCGTTTGCACCCTCAAAGAGGGTGAGCAACTTGTTTTTGTTGGTGAAATACCTTTTGCTTTCCCCCTCCCCCACGGTCACGGAACGGGTCGCCGCTATACGTCTGAAATCGTCGTTTCCGTACGCTTCCGCCGTAATCAGCGCAAGGTCGTACGCCGTCGTGTAGTGGTCGTCGTCGTGCAACCCGTGCGGGTTCACGAAATGACTGTTTTCCGCGCCGCATTCCTTTGCGCGGGCGTTCATCAGTTCGGCAAAGTTTTCCACGTTGCCTGCAACCGCGCAAGCCAGCGCGACCGCCGCATCGTTGCCGCTGCGCAACATAAGTCCGTAAAGAAGGTCTTCGACGGTCAGCACCTCGCCCTTGCGAAGATATATCGAAGAGCCTTCAACCCCTGCGGCACAGGCAGGTATTTTTACCTTATAACCGAGCGGCAGATGTTCCAGAACGACGAGAGCGGTCAAAATTTTCGTAGTGCTCGCGGGATACGTGACGGCGTTCATATTGTCGGAATACAACACCCTTCCCGTCGACGCTTCCAATACGACTTCGCCCCTTTGCGCTACGGCGTCGGCTGTATTTTGCGGTATATATACCGCAATCGCCGCGATTACGCACACCGCAAGAAACAAAATCACCAGTGACGCAATTCCCAGATTTCTCCACACCGCACCAATCGCCGAGCCGGGCGTTCGCTCATTCTTCGTCATCATCCTTCCTCCTGATTGCCTTGAACGCCGCCCGCGCCAAATCTTTCCATTTGTCGTCGGCGTTGCGGTCTACCGCGATAAACCGCTTCTCCTTGCCGCACACGAGAAATCCCAGCGGCGTAACCGTTATACCCCCGCCACTTGCGGTGGCGTGCGGATAATCGTTGTGCTTCGTTTTGGGGGAAGACTCGCTGTATTCCCCTCCTCCCACGACGAAACCGTAACTGACTTTGCTTACGGGCAAAACCACAACTCCGTCCTCCGTTATCACGGGTTTTCCCACGACGGCGTCGGAGTCGGACACGGTGCGCAACTGCGCGATGGTGGTCTGCAAAATTTCTTCGAAGTTTCTCATAATTTCTCCGTTATGTATTTCCGTCGGCGACAAAATTTATTTTATTCGCCCTTTTTGAGCAGAATGAATGCGACGAAAAGGGTCTGCAACAGCGATATTCGCAGTCGAAGCGCGATTTCGACGTCGAAACGCTCCTTTTCCCTGTCCCAGTACACCCCGTATCGGACGGAAGGCGGCAGCATGAGAAACGCCGCTCCAAGCGCACCCGACCCGACGGCTCCGCCGAAACAGTCCTCGCCGCCCACGGCGACGGACAGACTGCTCCTCTTCACGAGCTTTTGTTCGGACACGGTTTTCAGCACCGCGGACAGCGCGCCGAAACTTGCGTCAGCGGATTTTTTCTTGAAAGCGTTTTTGCCGTTTATCGACATTCTAATGCGGTCTTTTTTGATTTCGAGTTTGATTTTCGCCACCGCGAGCCCCGCGAAAGTCACCTGCGCAAACGCGCATTTCCGATTGAGACAGAAGTGCGCCCGCACCTGCACTCCTAAGGGTGCCGTCAGCAATATCAACAGAGCTTCCGCCGCTATCAGAACAAACAAAAACGCCACAACGGTATTGTGGCGATTTTGCGAAAAATTATGTATGAAAAGCCGTCGCTTTGCGACCTTATTCTATGACTTCGTACTCCTCTCCTTGCAGGAAGTCGGGGATTTCGTCCTCGTCGACGTCCGCGGCGGCAATCTGTTCCTCCTCGCTCTCCTCGATGAGGTTGCCGTCCTCGTCGTACAGCGTACGGGTGTGGAAAAGCGTTTCCTGCGCGGGAGTGTAAATCTCCTGCAACTTCTCCATAACCTCTTCGAGGTCGGGGAGTTCGTCGAGGGAGGAAAGCTGGAACTTTTTGAGGAACTCGTCCGTCGTGCCGTACAGGAAGGGACGACCGACCGTGTCCTTTCTGCCCACCACCTCGATGAGCCCCGCTTTGAGCAATCCCGTGATTGCGTATTCGCAGGAGGTGCCACCTCTCATATCGTCGATTTCCATACGCGTTATGGGCTGTTTGTAAGCTATTGTCGACAGCACTTCGAGAAGGGTCTTGCTGAGTTCCCTCTCCCTGAGAGGAGTTAGAATTTCGGCTATGACGTCACCGTAGCACGGGTTGGAGCTGAACTGATATTTGCCGTTGAACTCCAAAAGGAGAATGCCGCAGTCGCCGCTGTACTTCTTCTGCAAGTCCTTGATTATCGCGTTGAGCTGACTTCCCGTCAGTTCGGGCAGTTTTTCTATCAGGTCGCGTTTTGCAATCGGCGAGCCCGAAGAGAATATCAGGGCCTCGACGACGTTCTTAATATTTTCCATCCTCATCCTCCTCGAACACGATGGGAGTTTCGTTTGCGCCTTCCACGGCGTAAAGCATTATTTCGCCGAATATTTCCTCCTGTTCGGCGTGCAGTCTGCCGTATTTGAGCAGTTCAAGCACGGCAAGGAAAGTCGTCACAATGTCGCTGCGGTCGAAGTCGGGTTCGAAAAGCGACGTGAAAGTGAATGACCCATACAGGGAAATGAGTTCCACTATATGGCGCATCTGGTCCGCCACCGAGAACCTGTCCTGAACGACCTTTTTGGGGATTATCGAACGCTCTCTCTGCTCCGCGTTGACCAGAACGCGCGCCAACGCGCTCACGAGTTTGGGCAAAGAGAAATTGGTAAGGCAAACGCGGTAGTCTTTCTCGGTATATACGGGCGGACGGTAGAAGCGGTTGATTGTCTCCAGTTCGTGAAGTTTTACCGCCTGCTCTTTCATCAAAGCGTATTCTTTTATCTTGTTGATGAGTGCGGCGCGTTCAAACTCGCCCTCGTCCACGTAATCCTCGTCCTCGTCGTCGGCAGGCAACGTGCGCAGCGATTTGAGATAGACAAGTTCGGCGGCAAGGGTGATGAACTCGCCCGCATATTCGAAGTCAAGCTCCTCTTTCGGTGTGTTCTTTATGATTTCGACGTACTGACGCGTAACGTCGGAAATGAAAATGTCCTCAATCCTGATTTTGGCGTCCTTGATGAGTTCGAGCAGCAGGTCGAGAGGCCCGTCGAAGTCGCTCAGATGATAATAAATTATCGGTTTGAGCCCCGCGATATACTCCGAGTCCGACACACCGGCTTCGGGCGAAACCTCTTCCACTGTCTCGAAAGTGGCGGATTTTTCGGACGATTTGGGCAGTTTGCGTTCGTGAATAACGGCCTCGGTGACGACTTCGCCGTGAAAACCGTCACTGTCAAAGGGGTTTTTCTCGCGCTCCTTGACAGCCTCGAACTCGCGCTCCACCGCATCGTCGGCGTCCGCCGCGTCGGAACGCACGGAAACCTCGGCTGCGCTTTCGACCGCCGCCGTTTCGGCACCGCCTTCCGTCGCCGCCGTCGGTTCTTCGGGTATGTAATCCTCGTTCATTTCAACCACTCGGGCACCTCGTTATTGCGCAGTAAATCCGCATAGGTCTGCGGTTTGACTATATAATCCGCTTTGTCGCCGTCCACCAGCACCACGGGGGGTACGGCATTGAGATTGTAATTGGACGCCATCGAATAGTTGTAGGCGCCCGTGGAAAACACCGCCAGTATATCCCCTGCTTCGGCGTGTTGCAGTTTGACGTCCTTTGCCACGATATCGCCGCTTTCGCAGCACTTGCCGACTATCGTCACGGTTTCGTCGGCGGGTTTGTCGGCTTTGTCGGCGAGCACGGCGGAATACTGCGACTCGTATAGCGCGTAACGCGGGTTGTCGAACATACCGCCGTCGACTGCAACGTACTTACGTACGCTGGGGAAATCCTTTATTGCGCCCACGGTGTAAAGCGTTATGCCCGCTTCGCCCACTATGCTGCGCCCCGGTTCGACAATGAGGAAGGGTTTTGCGACGCCTTTCGCGGCGCACTCCTCCTTGACGCGCTTGCCGATGTTTTCAACCGTGTACGCGTATCTTTTGGGCGTGAACTTGGGGTCGGCGTCCGTGTAATAAATGCCGTAGCCTCCGCCCATATCCAGTATTTCAGTCACGATGCCCGCCTCGTCGTACAGACGCTTCATGAAGTCGGTGAGCACGCCGATTGCCGCATCGTAGGACGAATGGTCGTATATCTGCGAGCCGATGTGCGAATGTATGCCTCTGAAATGCAGATTGCGGCGTTGCGACGCGTCCTTTATCACTTCGAAAGCGTTGGTGTCCACGCCGAAACCGAACTTGCTGAGCGGCGTTGCCGTGGCAACCGCCTCGTGCGTATGAGCCGTAATGCCGGGATTCACGCGCACCAGAATGTCCTGAACGACGCCTGCGGCACCCGCCTTCTCGTCCAGCAATTTCAGTTCGTGCAGGCTGTCAACGACGAAAAAGCCCACTCCGTCGACTATGCCCTCTTCTATCTCGGCAACGGTCTTGTTGTTGCCGTGGAAAAGCACCTTGCCGAGGTCCGCTCCCGCGGATTTGACGAGGTAGAGTTCCCCGCCCGACACGACGTCGAACCAAAGCCCGTGTTTTGCGGCGATTTTCGCCGTTGCGACGGTCGCGAAAGCCTTGTTCGCAAAAGCGACAGCTCCGTCGCCGTAAGTTGCCATTGCGCTTTGGAAAGCGTCGCAGACTTCGGCAATGTATGCCGCGTCCATAACGTAAAGCGGGGTACCGAAACGGCGCGCCAGTTCGGAGGCGGCGAAGCCCCCAATATACAGTTTGCCGTCCTTAACATAGAGTGTGTTGCGCGTGTTCATCGATTGTACTCCTATATAATATCAGTATTCTATCACGCGCGGCGGCGAATGTCAAACAATCTCTCCGTGCGCGGACTGAACGGGATGGCTCCTTTTTCGGGTGCATTTTCTCCGCGGCGTATTATACACAAAAAGAAAAGCCCGCATAAGCGGGCTTGTTCTGCGTTGTCGGGGATATTCCCCTTCTCTTTTCTTCAATGACGGCTGCCTATGCGACGTATCAAGTCGAGCAGGCTTGCGCGTTTCACGTCCTCGGCGGCGACGACCTCGAACTCTCCCGTCACTTCGCCGTCGCGCACGATATATCCCTTGCCGACGACGTCACCCTTTGTCACGGGTGCCTTGATTTTTTCGGGAAGTTCGAATTTCAGTTCGTATTCCGAGGAGTTGCCCCTCTCGCCGAACACGGCAACGTCCTTGTTCACAGTGAGTTCCACGTTCTTCTTCTTGCCTGCCGACACCTTGACGTAATTTTCCACGGGGTCGCCCGCACGCAAAAGCGTCTTGACTTCGTAGTTTCCGAAGGCGTGATTGAACATCGTACTGACTGCGTTGAATCTGCCCTGAGAACTGTCGCCGCCGATTTCCACTGCGATAACTCTCATTCCGTCGCGTTGCGCGGTTGCGGCAAGGCAGAATTTCGCCTCGCTGGTAAATCCCGTTTTGCCGCCGTCGCAACCGTTATAGAAACGCACCAGTTTGTTGGTGTTGGTCATCGACGTCGTTCTGCCGTCGGGGTGAACGTAATCTTCGAGCCATATCTTGGAAAAATCGAAGTAGACGGGATGCCGAATGAGTTCGCCGAACATGACGGCAACGTCGTGCGCAGACGAGAATCCTTCCGCGGCGGGAAGTCCCGTGCAGTTGGCGAAGTGCGTGTCCTTCATTCCGAGTTCGGCGGCGCGGGCGTTCATTCTCTTGACGAAACCTTCCGTGCTGCCGCATATGCGTTCGGCAAGCGCGACGCAGCTGTCGTTTGCGGACGCCACAATGACGGATTTCAGCAAGTCGCCCGCCTTATGGCGCGTATTGGCGTCGAGAAATACCTGCGAGCCGCCCATACCCGCAGCGTTTTCGCTGACGAACACTTCTTCGTCGAGAGAGAGTTCGCCCGCGTCTATCGCTTCCACGGTGAGCAGAGCCGTCATAATTTTTACCATACTTGCAATGGGCAGACGGTCGTTTTCGTTTTTGGCATACAATACGGTTCCGGTCGCGTAGTCGGCAAGATACGCCGCCTTGCCCTCAACCGAAAACCCGTTTTCGGCAAGAGCCGTTGCGGGCGCATACGTCACGCACGCAACCGCCGACACGACGGCGAGCACAATCGCCGTCAAGGTCAGAAGATACTGAAAAATTTTGAGCGAAAGTTTTTGCATAATACACCTCGACCACAGTTTGCGCAATCGACGGATTATTATGCAAAACGCGCAATTAGCCGTTTATTCTGCCGAAACGAATGGTTAAACCCCGTCAGAAGCCCACTACTATGACTTTGGCAAACGCGCCTATCACGACGAACACGACGAAGTTTATCCCCACGTTGACGCCGTATATTTTAAGCAGCGCGACCAGCGTGTTCTTCATTTTGTTGCACCCTATTGCGTTTACCGCACGCACTCCCGCAACGAGAAGGCATATGAACGACAACAGGAAAAAGGGGGTGTATATGATGAAAAGGTTGACAAGTCCGAGCGCGCCGTAACTCGCCCCCAGAAGGCACATATATTTGCCGAAATAATATCCGAGCACGCCGAAGGGTATCAGTGCGACCACCACGAGGGAGGACGCCGCGGCGGACAGCAGTATCACTCCGTATCCTGCCGCCAGCATGAACGACGCCGTAAAGAACACCTTAACGGCACTGAGTTCCATATCGGCGCGCGCTATGCGCTCGAACTCCCCTCCCACGGCGTTTATCGTGATGAAAATCCCGAGGACAAGCCCCAGCGCGAATACCGCGGAAAAACTGACGACGCTCTTTTTATTGTTCCTGCAAAAGTCTTTTACGAGGCTTATTGCGGTGCGTACGTTGGTGTATTTCATACCGAATTGTATGCCACGGAAGCGTCGTATATTCGCCCTATTGACACTCTTCGTCATCTTGCGTTAAGAAGGTGCAATGTATATCAAAAATCGCCGACCGCGCGGTGATAAACTTGCGCTATGGAAAATTCCTGCGCACGTATCAAAATGTATCTTCTGAGACTGGGATTTCAACCCAACCTGAAAGGCTATCATCTCCTGGCGCGCCTTATCTACATTGCCGAGAACGGCACGGAAATAATGCCTTTGAAATATTGCGGCTACCGACAGCTCGCGGCGGAGTTCGGCGTCGGCGAAGCCAGCATAGAAAAGGACATTCAGAACGCGATATCCGCGGCGTGGTTGCGAGGCGACGTGGATATCCTGTACGAAGAATTCGGCGAAACGCTTGACGAGGACAAGGGTAAACCCACCAACAAACAGTTCGTGCTGACCGCACTCGAACGCCTTGCCTCGGCGGACGACGTTTTACGCGGCGTTTCGGAGGCGGCAAACTAAGCCGCCTCTTTTCGCCATTCCGTTTCGCATTCGCATACGCTCCACGCAGCCTTTGGCTGCGTTTTCCGTATTTCCGCACCCAGGGCATCGGCGTTTTGGAGCATGAACTCCGCGTGCACACCGTATCCGCGCGTCGGGTCGGACACGAAAACGTGCGTCACCGCCCCCACCAGCGCCCCGTTCTGAATTATGGGACTTCCGCTCATACCCTGCACTATACCGCCCGCTTTGTCCAGCAGTCGGCGGTCGCGCACCACGAGCACCAGTCCTTTCTGTTCGCCGTCCGTCTGCGGCACGCTTTTCACGATGTCGACGTCGTATAGTTCGGGCGTTCCACCGTTCAAAGTAGTCAGAACCTGCGCGTGGCCCATTCTCGTTTCGCGTTGTGACGCAACGCGCAATTTCGCGCCGCGTTCCTCCTTGTCGTAAACGCCGTATATGCCGATGTCGGTGTTGATTTCGTTTCTGCCCGCAGGGGTCTGTAACCTGTTTATGGACGCTTGCAAACCGCCTGCACGCCCCTTTTCTCCCTTGATTACGTTCTCGATTTCGACGTCGAATATCTTACCTTGTTGCAATTCGTCGGACAACCCCGTTTCGGGGTCGCTTATTCTGTGTCCCAACGCGGCATAAACGCCCTCTTCCGTAACAAAGGTCAGCGTGCCCACGCCGCCGATATCCTCTTTGAGCATAAGTCCGAGTTTCTTTTCTCCGCTTATGGCGTCGACGACGGGAGTGACCTCGACGTCGCGCGTCACCGCTCCGCTCTTCACCGTCAGCGTAACTTTGCCTGCGGCAGTCGCAATACGCCGCGTGAAATCGTACATATTCACAACGGCAACCCCGTCTACCGAGGTTATTACGTCACCTTTGGTGATGCCCGTCCCCGCAAGCGGCGTCACCGTCCCTTTGCCCGTATCGACTTCCGTGACCCCCGTGACGATGAGCCCGCCCGCTCCGACGGTTATTCCGACGGGCGTTCCTCCCACGTAAACGTACCGCGCCTCGGCAAACGCCGTCTGCACGGGCGACACCGTCCCGACCGCAACCAGCGCGGCGAGAACGGCAAGTGCAACCACGATTTTCCTCAAACGTCTCATAGTGCTATTTTTTGCACCTGCGCCCCGCCTTTTGTATGGAAAAAACTGGTAGTGCCCTTTTCGGTCGACTTTTCGGGGCTCGCCCCGCGCACTCTGACGACCGCGCACCGCCCGCATACCGCAAAACGCATTGCGCCTCAATCGGAAACGCGAAAACGCCACTGCAAAAGCAACAAAAAAAGACGGCATAGCCGTCTTTTTGTTCGTGAAATCGGTTTGATTACTTCTCGTCCTCGATAATGGTACGCGCCATGAGCACACCCATGACGGACGCCATCATCAGACCGCGCGTCCAGCCGCTGCTGTCGCCCAGGCAATGCAACCCCTGAATGGACGTGTTGAGCCTTTCGTCCATTTTGATTTTGTTGCTGTAAAATTTCAGTTCGGGCGAATAAAGCAGGGTTTCGTATCCCGCAAATCCGGGCACGACTTCGTCCACCGCCTGTATGAAGTTGATTATGTTGGTCATGGCACGGTAAGGCATTGCCGCGGTTATGTCGCCCGCAACGGCGTCTTTGAGCGTGGGACGGACGTTGGACATGCCGAGTTCCTTTTGCCACGTGCGTTTTCCCGCAAGGATATCGCCGTATCTCTGCACCAGAATTTTGCCCGCGCCGAGCATATTGGTCAGTTCGCCGACCTTCTGCGCGTACTCGATGGGCTGATTGAAGGGCTGATTGAAGGAGTGCGAGCACAGAATGGCAAGGTTGGTGTTCTCGCTCTTCAATTCCTTGTAGCTGTGTCCGTTGACGACGGCAAGGTCGTTGTCATAGTTCTCCTGCGACACGAAACCGCCGGGGTTCTGACAGAATATGCGCACTTTGTTCTTGAAAGGAGCGGGATACCCTATCAGTTTGGATTCGTACAGCACGCTGTTGACTTCTTCCATAATCTCGTTGCGCACTTCCACTCTGACGCCGATGTCGACGACGCCGGGCGCGTGAGCGATGTTGTGCTGCGCGCACATCTTTTCCAGCCAGTCCGCGCCGCGTCTGCCCGTGGCGATTATGGTTCTGTCGGCGAATATCTCGGACACTTCGCCTTTGGAATTCTCCACGATTACGCCTTTGCAGATGTTGTCCTGCAAAATGATGTTGTTGCACTGCGCGCCGAACATCATCTCGACGCCTTTGTCACGCAGGTAGTTTTCGATGGCAAGGTATATGCCCTGCGCTTTCTCCGTTCCCATATGACGTATGGGACAATCGACGAGTTTCAGACCTGCTTTTATTGCCTTTTTGCGGATTTCCTTGACCTTGTCCTCATTGCCGAGCCCTTCGATGTGCTCGTCCGCGCCGAATTCGAGATAAATTCCGTCCGTATAGTTAATGAGTTCCTGTGCAAACTCGTGACCTATGAGTTCGGGCAATTCGCCGCCCACTTCGTAGGAAAGCGAAAGTTTGCCGTCGGAAAACGCGCCGGCACCCGAAAAGCCCGTGGTTATGTGGCAATAGGGTTTGCAATTACGACAAGGACCGCCGTACGCTTTGGGACATTTGCGCTTTTCGACGGGTTGTCCTTTTTCGACGATGAGCATTTTCTTGTCGCAACCGTGACGGAGCAACTCTATCGCGGTGAAAATACCCGCGGGACCCGCGCCGACTATACAGATATCGTACTTTTTCATAACAATCCTCTTCGGGCAATATTTCCGTCAAAAGGACGAAACGCCTGCGGTTTCCGCCTTTCGGGCGGGCAACCTCGTGAATTATATAGCCAAAACCCCGTTCTGTCAACACTTAATTTTATTTATATATAATATTTTCGGTAGCGTTCGGAGGGCGCGCCGCCCGACATTTCCGCGACAACAGTCCGCTTTCCCGACGTCACGGCGCGCGTGCAAACGAAACAATCGCCCGCGCCGCAACCCGTGCACGAAAGCAACCGCACAAAAGCGCGGAGCGAATGTGCGGACGTTTTCCGCGTCAGAAATAAAGTTCTTCTTCCGTTATCGCGGCTTTGATTTTGTTGAGGGCGTGTTTTTCTATCCTCGACACGTACGAACGCGATATTCCGAACTGCGTCGCAACTTCGCGCTGAGTGAGCGCGGGCGTTCCGCCCAGACCGTATCTCATTTTGATAATGAGATATTCCCTGTCGTTAAGGCACTTTTTCGTCAGGTCCATAAGCCGTTCCATCAGTATATTGCTCTCGACGTCCTCGATTACCGACCCCGTTTCTGCAAGCATATCCATAATGGTCAGTTCGTTTCCGTCGCGGTCCACCCCCACGGGCTCGTTGAGCGACACGTTGGAACGGTGTTTTTTCGTTACGCGCATCGTCATGAGAATTTCGTTTTCTATGCATCTCGACGCATAAGTGGCAAGTTGCGTTCCCTTGTTGTGGTTGAAACTATCCACCGCCTTTATGAGCCCTATCGACCCCACGGAAATGAGCTCGTCGCTGTCGCCGTAGTTGGCGTACTTTTTGGCGATGTGCGCGACAAGACGCAGATTGTGCTTAATCAGAATTTCCTTTGCCTCTTTGTCGCCCTGCTCCGCCCGCAGTATGTACTCCGCTTCTTTTTCTTTGGAAAGGGGCTTCGGAAACGAACTTTTGTCGGTGACGTAAGATGAAAAAATAACGAGATTTTTCAACAACAGGAAAAGACTTTCAAGCGCCATTACATCCTCCAAGGTTGTACATAATATGCGCCGAACGGAAAAATTTTGACAACGACGAAAAAAGGCAATCAAAAAACACCGCTAAAAGCGGTGTTTCCGTTTGAGCCGTATCGGCATCAGTTCTTCTTTTTGTCGGAAAGCGTGTCTTTGAGTTTGACAAGTTCTTCAATCTCGTTGAGCAGCGTGTTGATGTCCTTGAACTGACGGTGCACGGAAGCGTAACGGACATAGGCGACATCGTCGATTTCGCGCAGTTGCTCCATGACTAGGTCGCCGATATAGGAGGAAGACACCTCCTGTTCCAGGGAATTGAGCACTTTGCGCTGAATGTCCGCAACCATTTTGTCTATGACGGTCATGGAAATGGGACGCTTTTCGCAAGCCTTCATAATGCCGATTTTCACCTTGGAGATGTCGAAATTCTGACGGCTGCCGTCCTTTTTTACGACGAGGACGGGCGTGTTCTCCACCGTTTCGTAGGTGGTGAAACGCTTTCCGCAACTCTCGCACTCGCGACGACGGCGAATGGAAGTGCCTTCTTCGTTCTGTCGGCTATCGACGACTTTGCTGTCCATACAACCGCAATAAATACACTTCATAGGGCAATCACCTGTATTCTGGATAGCAATATTATACAATATATAGCGGTCGATGTAAAGAATTTGACAAAAAAAACAATATTCTGCATCAAACCGAAAACGCCGTCATATCCTTTGACTATGAACATCAAACAGTATTCTTTTTCCGAACTCGCAGAGAAACAGGTCGTCAACGTCGCCGACGGACGTCAGCTCGGTCACACCTGCGATATGGTATTCACCGCATGCGGCAGAATTCTGGGGCTTGTCGTTCCCGGCAAAAAGAGCTTTTTCAAGAGTTTTACGTCCTCGGACAACATATTCATCCCCTGGAACAACATCGTCAAAATCGGCGGAGACGTGATTCTCGTCGAAATGGTCGGAGGCGTTTCGGTCTGCAAGGACGACAGCACGGGCGACGACGAAGACTATTACGTGAAATAAACGGATATTCCGTGCCTGCCGCACAGGTGCGAAAAAGATTTTCAAAGCGCATTCCGCGGACTGTGTCCGCGGTTTCAGACGGTTTCGGCGCGTATTTTGCAGTTTGTGCGTTGTCAGGCGCGACTTAAAGCGGGTTCGGCGCGGTCTGCGCCATTGCTCACTCAGCCTTCCAATATCTTGCGCAGTCTTTCGACGGCGGATTTCTCCAATCTGCTGACCTGAGCCTGACTTACACCCACGGCACGACTGATTTCCGTCTGCGTCTTTCCTTCGAAATATCGCATTTTGAGCACGCAAAGTTCCCTGTCGGGTACGGTTTTCAACGCCTCTGCAAGCGCAATCTTCTCCGACCAGTTGTCCGCACTCTCTTTCTTGTCCGAAAGTTGGTCGAGAAGTTGCATACCCTCCTCGCCGTCAGAAAACACGGGTTCATAGAACGACACGGGTTCGCTTACCGCGTCGAGGGCGCAAGCCACCTGTTTCACCGACGCGCCGATTTCATCGGCGATTTCGGTGAGTTCCGGCTCGCGGGAGGAATACTCGACGATTTTTTCGCGCGCTTTCAATGCCCTGTACGCCGTGTCGCGCATGCTTCTGGGCACCTTCACCCCCGTCCTGTCGCGCAAAGTGCGCTTAATTTCGCCGATTATCATCGGCACCGCGTATGTGGAAAAGCACATTCCGAGCCCGATATCGAAATTGGCAAGAGCCTTCATCATTCCCACCATACCCGCCTGAAAGAGATCATCGGCGGACTCGGAGGTTTTGGAAAACCGACCGACAACGGAAAGCACCAACCGCATATTCGCTCTGAGGAAAAGTTCGCGTGCGCTCTCGTCTCCCTCGTGTATTCGCAGCAGCAATTCTTCGCTCTGAGCCTGCGTAAGCTTGGGCAATGACCCCGTGTCAACACCGCATATCGTAACTCTGCTCAAAAAAAATACCTCCTGCATACGGTTATGTAGGAGGAGCAAAAAGTCCGTATTCAGAGGCGTTTTCGGAGCAAAGTATTATAAAATTCAAATAAAAGCATAATACTTTTCGCCGATTTTTAGAATAGTTTGCGCCTTAACGACGCTTTTATGCGCACTTTTGCAAGTCGTCCGTCAGCCGAGTTTCGCAATCTCTTTTTTGAGCGACGACACGATTTTCTTTTCCAGCCGCGAGATGTAGGACTGCGATATCCCCATCATTTCGGCAATCTCCTTCTGCGTCATTTCTTCCTTGCCGTCCAGACCGAAACGCAACTCCACGATTTTGCGTTCGCGTTCGGGAAGGCGAGAGAAACTCTCGCGCAGCATTTCCTTTTCGGCAGACTGCTCCACGTCGCGGTATATCGCGTCGGGTTCGGTGCCCAGAACGTCACTCAACAAAAGCACGTTGCCCTCCCAGTCCACGTTAAGGGGCTCGTCGAGGCTCACTTCCGTGCGCGAACGCGAGATTTTGCGCAGATACATCAGAATTTCGTTCTCTATGCACCGTGAGGCAAACGTGGCGAGTTTGATGTTCTTGTCGGGTCTGAAACTGCCCACCGCTTTTATAAGCCCTATCGTGCCTATCGATATGAGGTCTTCGAGGTCGACGCCCGTATTGTCAAACCGTTTTGCGATGTACACGACGAGCCGCAGATTGCGTTCTATCAGTTTCAGTCGCGCTTCCTCGCTGCCCTTCATGAATTCTTCCACGGTGGCCGCCTCTTCCTCGGGCGTCATCGGAGAAGGCAGGGCTTCTCCCGTTGCTATGTAATCCACTTCGCACGGCTTGCAGAAACCGAGAAAACGCAATATTCGCGCCAAAAGTTCTCGCAGTTTGTTTTTCATATCTCCCCTCGCTTGCAGTCTAGAACATCGTATTCTGCAATATGACTTCGTATCCGTCGAAATCGCGCTCCGACAACGCGGCGTATGCCTTGCTCTTTTTGTCGCCTACGGTGACTTCGTCGATGCCGACAATGGGCAAAGACGCGTTGCCGTTCACGGTCTTCAATTCGACAAACCCCTCTATTTGCTCGCTTTTTGCCCTGTTTTCGTCCACTATGACTGACGAGAACTTTTCCGAGGCTATTATCACGGGCAAACCGCTGACCGTGTCCGTAAGCGTATTGCCGCTGTCGCACAGAGCCCGCGTTCTTATCTCCTTGCCGTGTATGCAGATGACGATATCGCACACCTTCCTGACACGCTTGGCGCGTGCTTTGACGATGAAGCGCAATCCGACAACCAACACAAGCGCCCCGAAAGCGGTCAACCCGAGCACGAGGTATCCTTCGAGTTCGACGCCGACAAGATACCCGATACCGCTTACCGCTCCGCCGAGAGCAAACGTAAGCGCCGCAAACACGGCAAACGAACACAAAAAGTCCTTGACCGACGTGTATTTGTCGAAGGTCAGCGTCATTATCGGCGCAAGCAATACGCGTATGACTATCTGCCAAGGCAAAGGCACCACGGCATAGCCCACGGCAACCGCCGCACCCATTGCTGCCGCCAACGCCGCGCGAAACCTGTGCACCTTTCTGCGACGCGCATACAATGTCGCCGTCACGAGCAAAGCGTCAACGGCGAGGTTGTTGAGCAAAACAACTTCAACATAAACGCTCACAAAGGCATTATAAAAAGTTCAAAGCGCAAAATCTTTCCGTTTTCTTCCCGTATGCGAGCGCAAACAAACGCGTGTTCATCACCCTCGCATAGTGACGCGCATAATGCGCGCGCGCAAGCGCGCGCACATGTTTAGGGACTCCGAAATGTACAAAAGACAATCGGACGCAATTAGACACACAGGCATTTGCCTTTGTTTTGTTGCGCAACGCAACCCGAAAGAAACCGCAGATAAAGACAAAGGATAAAAAACCTCAAACGACGAAACCGCCGTCGATAAAACACCCTCGAAAAAACCGCCCTCGAAAGGACGGTTTTCGGATTTCGGTTATTTTTCGGTGGTAAACGACTCGGACAGGCTCATTTCGCCGTCCGAAAAAAGCGATTCGGACTCCGTTCAGTCTCTGTCGCGGCGCAGATGACGCAGGAATGCGGGAACCTGACGGCCTGCATTGCCGACGTCGATACGGCTGGACTGAATTCCGCTTGCGGGTGCCTGAGGCGCAGGTGCGGGCTCGGGCGCGGGTGCGGGAGCAGGTTGAGGTGCGGGTGCTTCCGCCGCAGGTGCCTGTTGACGAATGCCGAAAGTGGGACGGTTCGCAAAAATGTTGGGGTTGTATTCCGAACGTACGGACTCAACCGTTTCTTCGTCGCCGTCGGCGTTGGCGTCGGACGCCGCGTCGGCTATCGCCGCCGCTATGGGTCTTGCCGTGCTGACGGGAGCGGAACCCACCGAACGCGCGGGAGCTGCGTTTTTATCCACGAATCCCGTTGCGATAATGGTGATTTCAATGTCCTTCTTGTCGGGAACAAACGCCGTTCCGAAGATGATGTTTGCGGAAGGGTCGACAACCTGTTTGACGATTTCGCAAGCCTCGGTGACTTCGCTGAGCAACATATCTTCACCGCCGCTGATATTGACGATGATACCCGTCGCGCCTTCGATGTCGGTTTCGAGCAAGGGGCTGAAAACCGCGTTTCTGACCGCTTCGATAACTCTCTTTTCGCCTTTGCCGTAGCCGATACCCATATGGGCAAGACCTCTCTTTTTGAGAATGGTCTTGACGTCGGCGAAGTCGAGATTGATGAGTTCGGGGTTGGCGATGACGTCGCTGACGCCCTGCACGCCCTGACGGAGCACGTCGTCGGCGATTTCAAACGCACGTTTGAACCCGATTTTGTTGTCGAGGACTTCGATGAGTTTCTGGTTGGGGATAATCAGCAGAGTGTCCACGAAGTTTTTGAGGTTGCGAATGCCCGCTTCGGCGTTCATCATACGCTGCGCGCCTTCGAAATTGAAGGGTTTGGTGACGACCGCAACGGTGAGAATGCCCATGGATTTCGCGATTTCGGCAACGACGGGAGCCGCACCTGTGCCGGTACCGCCGCCCATACCCGCGGTGATGAACAGCAGGTCGATGCCTTCGAGGGCGCGTTTGATGTCCTCGCGGGACTCTTCGGCGGCGAGTTTTCCGATTTCGGGGTTGCTGCCCGCGCCGAGACCGCCCGTCTTGCCCACGCCGAGCTGAACTTTGCATTCTTCGGGAACGAGGGACATATTGAGCGCCTGCATGTCGGTGTTCATGACGATGAAGCTCGCGCTCTTGATACCCGCTCTTATCATGTTGTTGACGGCGTTGTTTCCGCCGCCGCCCACGCCGACCACGACGATATTCGCCTTGCCGGGAACTTTGCGGGGAACGGGTGCGTAATCCGCCTCGTTATTCTCTTCCTGACCGTATGTATTGTCTTCGTTTTCGGGTTCGGGAGTGTTGGTGTACCCGAATTTTTCGAAATCTATCATTGTTTACCTCCGTTAATGACTCGTTTGATATATTCTCCGATATTCGATTTTGCAAGTGTTTCCGCAACCGTGAACAGCGCGATTTTGGAGCTGTCGTCGGGACGGGAGTACCCGGGCACGCGCGGAGCGCAGATTTCCACGTTGCGGTTGAGCTGCTCGCTCAAAAACTTTTTGGCGCCGCGGATTGCGCAAATGCCCTCGCCCGTGAGATAGACGGGAACGTAAGAAGGCGACTCCAACCCGTCGAGGACGGTTTTGATGAGGTCGGCGAAAACTTCCAGTCTGGCTCTGACGATTTCGCAGGCGTCGGACGCGAAAACGGTGTATTCGTTATCCGCGACAAGCACTGCGTCGTCGGCGTAACTGAGGTTGAGGTCCACGAGTTCCTTCGCGCGTTCGGCGAGTTCGTACGGGACCTGCAACACTTCGTATATGTCCGCCGCGATGTGTGCGCCGCCCAACGAAAAGGATTTCAGATCGCTGACGCCTTCGCCCCTGCCGACGGAAATGAAGGATGAGATATAACCGATGTCGACAAGCACGTACGACGCGTCGCGCTGTTCCCTCTCGAAAAGCGTGATGCCCTCCGCCCACGGCGAAGCGACGAAACGCACCTCTTTGAACCCCGCACGTTTTGCCACGCCGATGAGCGTGTCCATAAAGCGGGTCTCGCACAGCATATAGGACACCGTGGCTTCGACCCTGCCCGCAACCATACCGCGGACGTCGAAGTAGAGTTTGTCGGAAGTGTCGACCGAATAGCATATGGCGGAAGAGTTGATGACCTCGAAGCCCGTCTCGTCGAAAGTGTTGCCCTTTTTGAGCAGGTAGTCTATGTCCGCATCTATGATGCGACGCACTCTGTCAAGGGTGATGGTGACGTTGCGGTTGACCACCGTGACGAATTCGCCCGGGACGCCGACGTAAAGCCGTTTGGGTCTGACGCCGGAGAGTTGCACCGCTTCGTTGAGAACTTCGCGGGCGACGTCCTCGGTGTTGACTTCGTCCAGCCATTCGCCGTCGCAGAAACCTGCGTATTCTCTGTCGACCGCGGCTTTGATGTCGTAGACGGACTGTGCCTTGCGCGAGCCGACGAGCGCGCTCATCAACCGCGAAGTCACATCCAGAACGACGGTATCTTTGCCGAAAAATACACTCATAAATCCCCAACCGCGCGCATATATGCGAGCGCGCGAAGTTATATTATTCTAGTTTTATAATAATAATAAACTACACGCCTGTCAATGATTTTGCGTTAAAAAAAGAATATTTTGACAAAAAAACGCCCGAATGGGCGGTTTTTTTCGGATAAAGTCGCTCTCAGGTTCTTTGCCGCGCTATTTTTCCGCCCAGCAAAGCGAAAATTTCTTCGATGTTTTCGTAACCGCGGTCGATGTACCGCACCCCTTCCAGAGTGCTTTCGCCGTCGGCTCCGAGAGCGGCAACCAGCAACCCGGCACCTCCGCGCAGGTCCGACGCACAGAGGTTTGCACCGTGCATTCCCCTGCTGCCGTCCACGAAAGCGGTGTTGCCTGCAAGGGCTATGTCCGCGCCCATCTTGCGCAGTTCTCCGACGTGAGCGAACCTGTCCTCGAACACGGTTTCACGCATACTGCTCAAACCGCAGGCGTAACACTGGCACGCCATGAAAGGTGCCTGCATATCCGTGGGGAAAAGCGGATATGGTCCCGTCGAAACGTCGGTGGGCAAAAGCATTTTGTCGCTTTCGAACACAATGACCCCGCCGTGCTCCACCAAAAAGGTGTGCGAGGTCAGAAAGGGCGAAATGACTGCGCCCATTATGTCGGCGTCGCCTCCCACGATTTCCACTCTGCCGCCGCACACGGCGACCGCCGCCATAACCGTGCCCGCAACTATTCTGTCCGTCACGGGAATGCAGGACGCTCCGTCGAGGTCGTCCACGCCGCGCACCGTAATCACGGGCGTGCCCTCTCCCGATACGTCCGCGCCCATTTTGCGCAAAAGTCGGACAAGGGAGCATATCTCGGGTTCGCGTGCCGCGCCTATAAGGCGTGTCGTACCCCTCGCCTTGACCGATGCCATAATCAGGTTTTCGGTGGCGCCGACACTGGGATATTTCAGCACGATGTCCGCGCCTTTCAGCTTATCCGCCGTGCACTGCACGAAATCCTCTCCGTACTCCACCTTCGCGCCCAGTCTTGTCAGTCCGTCGAAATGAATGTCCAGGGGTCTTGCGCCTATTCTGCAACCCCCGGGGGCAAAAAGCCGAACTTCTCCCGTTTCGGACAAAAGCGCACCGAGCATGAACACGGACGAGCGCATCGCGCACGCGAGATGCGAAGGTATTTCCGTCATCTTCGGCGAGCCGCTCACGCTTATCTCCCTGCCCTTTCTCTCCACGGTCACGCCCAGCGTTTCCAACACTCGCACCATGTCGTCGACGTCGCTTATCAGCGGACAGTCGCAGATGCTGACTTTGTCGGCGGTCAGAACGCTTGCCGCAAGCATCGGCAACACAGCGTTTTTGGCTCCGTGCACGACGACCTTTCCGTAAAGCGGATTGCCGCCGCGTATTACGAATATTTCCTTGCCCTTCATCTCTTCCTCTCTTATCTTGACTTTATGCTCCCGTTTCGGTGTCCGCAGCCGTCATCGGCGTTGCCGCGCCCGCGTTCCCGTTGTGCGCACGCTCCATATGCGCACTATCTCTCGCCCGCGCGTTCCCGCGTATTGTTGTGCGTGCGTCAGCGCGTTCGCGAGTTTGTTTTTCAAACCACTTCCCCACACGTGCGCCGAAAGGCAGAAACACGCTCGAATTCGCATAACGCGATATCGACAGCAGCACTCCGACGGCGGCGAGATACGCGACGAGCGACGTACCGCCCGCGCTCACGAAAGGCAGCGGCAGCCCCGTGGGCGGAACGGCACCGCACACGACCGCAATATTGAACACGGTCTGCACCGCGATGACCGCCGTTATGCCTGCCGCCGTATAACAGGAAAACCTGTCCGTGGCGCGCAATGCGATAACCGCTCCCCTGACCACCACGACCACGAATATCGCGGTGATTGCAAGCATACCGAAAAATCCCGTTTCCTCGCCTATGACCGACATTATGAAATCGCTCTCGGCAAAGGGCAGAAACAGGAATTTCTGGCGGGAATTGAAAAGTCCCACGCCGAAAAGTCCTCCCGACCCGAGCGCGTAGTAGGACTGAATGAGTTGATATCCCTCGTCAAGCGGAGAGTCCCACGGATTGACGAAAGCGAGAAGTCTGCGCACTCTGTACGGTTCGGCGAAAAGCAGGGCTATGCCCGCGACGAATACGGGTATGAGAACGACGACGATGTGACGGGGTTTTGCTCCCGCGACGAAGAGCATCACGAACGTGACGGCTCCGACGCACACGGTAATCGACATATTGGGTTCCAGCAAAAGCAGAAGGCAGACAAGACCTCCTGCCGCGAGGAACACGAGGGCGCGGGGGAAGGTGTGCACGCCCTTGCGAGCCGCAAAGTCCGCAAGGAAAAGCACCATGGCGAATTTGGCGAATTCGGAAGGTTGAACGGTGAAAAAGCCGAGGTTTATCCACCTTTTCGCGCCGTAACTCTCCACGCCCAGCCCGGGTATGAACACGGCGACGAGCAGAATGAGCCCCGCGACGTACAGCCACACGGAAAACTTCCCGATTTTTTCGGGCGGCACGAAGGAAATCGCAAGCATTGCCGCCACTCCCAGCACGAGGGCGACGGCCTGGGTTTCCACATAGTGGAAAGCGTCTCCGAAATATATTTCGGCGGAATACGACGACGCAGAGTAAATAAAGACGAGCCCCAGACATGAAAGCAACACCGCCGAGACCGCCAGCGTCTTGTCGAAACCGAAAAACCCGCGGGCTTTCATTTGCGACGGGAAATTGCGGAAACCGCCGCGTCGAACGCGCGTCCTCTCTCATAGTAACTCGTGTAGTTGTCGTAACTTTTGGAAGAGGGCGAAAACAGCACGTTTTTGCAACCCAGACGGTGCGCCATATCCAGAGCGTCGGCACAGGCGTCTTCCAGACTGAAACTGCGCAGAATGTCGGAAAATCCCGCATTGCGCGCCGCCGACATTATGTTGTCGGCGTTTTCGCCCACGACCACCGCGCCTTTGACCTTTGCGGGAAGATTGTCGAAGAGTTCGTCGAAATTCTCCGCCCTCTGCGCGCCGCCCAGTATAAGCACGGTGTCTCCGTCCATGCTTTCGCTTGCGGACACCGTGGAAAACACGTTGGTCGCCTTGCTGTCGTTGAATACGTTGACGCCGCCGACCACGCCGCACGCCTTGCGTCTGAATTCCGGACGTTTGAAGGAAAGCAATCCCGCCGTTATCGTGTACAGACTTATACCCTTCGACGCCGTCACGGCAACCGCCGCAAGCGCGTTTTCCAGTTCTCTGCCGCCAAAATCCAGTTCGCAGGTCTCCACCACGGGTTTGCCGCGGTAGCACAAAAACCCCGACGATACGTACGCACCGTCCACGGGGTGCGTAAGACTGAACGGAATTTTTTCCGCGCGCATCACGGACTGCAACGCCGACACGTTGGGGTCGTCGGCATTGAACACGGCTTTGTCGCACTCCGACTGTCTGAGAAATATGTTCGCCTTCGCGCTTATGTACCGTTGAAGACTGCCGTGCCTTTCGAGATGGTCGGGAGTTATATTTAGCATGACCGCGATGTCGGGCGAAAAGAACGTCGCGCTTTCCAGTTGAAAACTGGAAGCCTCTATGACGACGGTTTCCATCGCGTCCAGTTTGTCGGCTATCGACGAAAACGCCGCGCCTATGTTGCCCACGGCGTGAGAATTGTGTTTTGCCGTTTTGAGAATGTGGTCGATGAGCAATACCGTGGTCGTCTTGCCGTTGGTTCCCGTCACGGCAATCTGTTCCGCCACGCAGAACGCCGAGGCGAGTTCGAGTTCGCTTATCACCGTTTTGCCGGAAAGACGGGCGTCCAGCACGTGCGGATTGCCCGACGCAATACCGGGGCTCAGCACAATGACGTCGCAGTCGTCGAACACGCTCGTGCAGGAGGTAGCGTGAGGTTTTGCGGGGTCGTCGTCGTAGATGACCGCGTGCCCTCCGTGTTCGCGTACCAGTTGGTACGCGCTCAGTCCGCTGACCCCCACTCCGTAGATTACCACCCGTTTTCCCGCAATGTTCATACTGCCCTCGCCAAGACGATTGTCAACGCGCCCGCAACAAGCGTGAGCACGAGATAAAGCGTGCACACACGCGCCTCCGACCAACCCTTCATTTCGAGATGATGATGAAAGGGCGACATCAGGAACACGCGTTTCGAAGTCAGCTTGAATACGGACACCTGCATTATTACACTTATGCTCGACCACACGAACATTATTCCTACGACGGGAAGAAGAAGTTCCGTGCGCGAAAAAACTGCCGCACAGGCGACCGCCGCGCCCAGTCCGAGGGAGCCCGTGTCGCCCATCATCACGCGCGCGGGATTGGAGTTGAAAACGAGATACCCCGCAAGTCCGCCCATAACCGCGACGCAGAACGCCGCAAGCGAGCCGATTTGTTCGGCATACGCGACGTCGCCGCGAGCCGCGGCGTCGGCGTAAGTCAGATAGAACAACAGCGAATAGCACAAAAACGCACCAAGAGAAGTAAATCCCGCAAGACCGTCCAGTCCGTCGGTCAGATTGACGGAATTGGTTGTGGCGATGAAAACGAGTATCACGAACGGGATTATCCCCCAGCTCATCTCGCCGTTTCCGCCGCCGAGCGGCAAAAACAACGTCGTGCCGATGTGGGGCGACGCATACGCGAAGTACGCCGCAATCGCGGCAAGTCCCAGTTGTCCGATTATCTTCTGATAGGGTTTCAGCCCCAGGTTTCGGGCAAAGCGGATTTTTATGAAATCGTCGAGAAATCCGAGCACGGCGTAACCGAACGTGAGCGCCATCGCCACCAGCGAAAACGCCGTCATTTCGACAAGCGAGAACACAAGTACCGGCAACAAAAAAATAATGCCGCCCATCGTGGGAGTGCCGCTTTTGTGTTCGTGCTGGGTGACGTATCCCAGCACCGTCTGCCCTGCTTTCAGTTTGCGCAAAACCGCAATCGCGAGCGGGGCGAACGCCAAAGACGTCGCCGTCGCTCCCGCAAAGTAAAGAAGAAGTTTCACGCCCTCGCTCATCGCGCCTGTCCCCACCTTCTCGCGGTATCGAAATCGCTGTACGGAATTTTGCGCCCGCACACTTCGAGATAATCCTCGCTGCCCTTACCCGCGATGACCACGGTATCGCCTTCCAGCATTTCGGACATTGCAAAGGCAATAGCTTCCGTCCTGTCCACAAAGGTTTTGAAATCCGCGCCGCGTATCCCCGCGACGATGTCCGCGATTATGTTTTCGGGATTTTCGAAACGCGGATTGTCCGACGTCACCACCACGAAATCGCTGTATTCGGAGGCGATTTTTCCCATAATCGCCCGCTTGCTTCTGTCGCGTTCGCCCCCGCACCCGAACACGGTCACCAGACGCGATTTGGTGAGCGTGCGCGCCGTGCGGAGCAGGTTTGCAAGTCCGTCGGGAGTGTGCGCGTAATCGATGATTATCAGCCCTTTGTCGTTGTGTAAAATACTGAACCTGCCCTTTACCGCCTTTATTTTCCTGACTGCGTGCGTCAACGTTTCCGCGCTTATTCCGAGTTCGTGCGCCACGGTCAACGCGGCAAGCAGGTTGTAGACGTTGAACTCGCCGAACAGCCCCGACTTCACCTCCACGATATCGTCCGAAAGGTTTGCCACGAAACGTATGCCGTCTATGTTTTCGTCCACGTTGACGGCAAACGTGTCCGCGGGATTGTTCAATCCGTACGACACACAGGGCAACCCCGTCTTTTCCAGCCGACGCATGAGTTCCCTTCCCGCGGGGTCGTCCGCATTGACGACGGCTTTTTTCACGTTCTCGGGGCAAAAATAGGACAACTTCACGTCCTTGTACGTTTCGAAATCGCCGAAATAATCCAGGTGGTCCTGCGTCACGTTGGTGAACACCGCGATGTCCGCTTTCAGTCCGCACAGTTTATCCAGTCGTATGGCGTGCGCCGACACCTCGGACACCACGGCATCGACGCCTTTGGCACGCATTTTGAAAAACAGTCCGTTGAGCTCGAAACTGTCGGGAGTGGTCAGACTCGCGCCCACCTTCTCCCCCGCGATGAAATGTCCTTCCGTGCCGATTACGCCCGTTTTCATACCCGCGTGCGTGAGAATGGAAGAAATGTAATGAGCCGTCGACGTTTTTCCGTTGGTGCCCACGACGGTCACGAATTTCATTCCGTCGAGAGGATTGAGATAGAAGTTCTGCGACATAACGGAATACGCCCGCCTGACGTTCTCGACCTGCACGTACTCGACGTTTTCGGACGGCGTCTTTTCCGTGACGGCGACGAAAGGACACTTTATCTCGCCGATATAGCGGTTGCCGTCGTCGCGTACACCTTCCATACAAAAAAACAGGTCGCCTTCGCGCACCTCTTTCGAGTTGATTTTCAAGGAAGAAATTTCCGTCGCGGGGTCGGCGTGCAAAGCCTTGACTTCCACCCCCGCCAACAATTTTTCAAGCGTCATATAAACCTCCGAGAAGTAATTTACAGACTTATGATAATTAGTTGATAGGGGGCGGTCAATGGCAAGGCGAAACTAGTCACCGACGGAAGAAATTCGCACTGTACAGAGGCTTTTTGCGGTTGTCGTCACGTCAGAAGCAACACCGTGTTCCGCTTGTCCACGATTGCTCCCGCCGCGGGGAACTGCCCTGTTACCGTGTCCCCGTCGCCGTCCGTTTCGACGTATACGCCGAGCTTTTGCAGGGCCAGCCTCGCCTGCGTCACGCTCATACCCGTATAGTCGTCGAGGGCAAAGGGTTCTCCCACGATTTCCGCCTCCTCTCCCGTGAACTCGGGTTCGACGTCGAAATAGGCGAACATGCCTTCGAACACGTCGCCCACCAAAGGCGCGGCAACGAGCGACCCGTAGTACATATACCCCTGCGGTTCGTCGACTATCATAAGCACGGCGTAAGGCGCCTCTTCTTCGAGCGAAAAACCGAGGAAGGACGAGATATACTTGCCCTGCGCTATATGTCCGTTCTCGTATTTCTGCGCCGTGCCCGTCTTCCCCGCGATTTTATAACCCGCGACGTACGCGGATTTGCCGCTGCCGTTCTCGACGACGCGGGTCAGCAGTCCGCGCATCGTTTCCGAAGTGGCGGCGGAAATCGTGGTGCCGCGCGACGGAAAATCCGAGTATATCTTCTCCCCCGAATAAGGGTCGGACACGTAGTTCAGCAAATGCGGAGTGACGAGAGTGCCTCCGTTGACGACGGAGGACGCGGCGGCGAGCATTCCAATCGGCGTAACTGCGACTGCCTGCCCGAAACCTATGCGGGCGAGGTCGACGTTTTTCACGGCGTCCTGCGCAATGAATATCCCCGACGTTTCACCGGTTATGTCCACGCCCGTCTGCGTTTTCAATCCAAAGGATTGAAGATACCCGTAGAACGTATCCGTTCCCATGGCGAGCGCGCTGTCCATGAACACGCAGTTGCAGCTCTGTTCCACACCTTCGGCAAAGTCTATCGACCCGTGACCTTTGGCTTTCCAACAACGGATTTTCTGTCCGTCGACAACGCGGGTGCCCGCGCAGTAAAACCTGTCCGTCACGCTCACCGCACCCGTATCCAATGCCGCGGCGGCAGTCAGAATTTTGAACGTCGACCCCGGCTCGTACACCGTGGACACCGTCTTGCTTTTGGAATAACCGAACAGTTGTTCGAGGTCGTCGCGCGGTACGTTGTTCAGGTCGAAAGACGGATACTCCGACAGCGCGACGATTTCTCCCGTGCGATAGTTCATGACCACGCAGTACGCCGCTTTCGGGTTGAAGTTTGCGACGGCGGTCCCGATTGCCGCGTCCGCAATCCGTTGCACGGTGGCGTCGAGGGTCGTCACCACGTCCATTCCGGAAACGGGCGGCACGTAGTATCTGCCTCCGCCTTCCAGTTCCCTGCCCACGAGGTCGGTTTCCGTCAGAATGCTGCCGTCGATACCCGTCAGATACTTGTCGTAATAGGCTTCGAGCCCCGTCTGTCCGTTGCCGTCGAACCCCGTGAACCCGAGCACCTGCGTCATGAAATCTCCGTATGGATAGTACCTGAAATTGTCCTCGCCGTAATAAATACCCGAAAGACCGCTCGCGTACAGAGCGTCGAGTTGCTCTTTGGTCGCTCCGCGCGCAACCGTGATTTCCGATGCCGATGCGGATATCTTTTCCAGTGTCTCTTCGTAGGAATAACCGAAAACCGATGCTATAAGCGTCGCAACAGACTGCTTGTCCGCGACTGCGTTGGGTCTGACGTAAATGTTGTATCGCGTCGCCGTGTCGGCGAGCACGGTTCCGTTGCGATCCAGAATTCTGCCTCGCGGTGCGTCCGTCGGAACGTCGCGCATCCACTGCGACAAGGCTTTGACCTGCAAGTCCTTGCTCTGTATCACCGTAACGACGAACACTTTTGCAAACACCGCGACAAAGAAAAAGACCGCCAGCAGTAAAACCGCCAACAGCCTTTTTCTCGGATTATGAATAATTGGGGATTGATTATGGTCGCATTTAACGGATTTCATACCCAAATTCTATTTGGGAAGAAATCGGATTATTCGCGGTTTCGGGTTCGAACTCCTGCACGTACGCGCCGACGGCGGAGGACGAAGGAACTTTCGCCGTACCGTTGTTCAGGGGTTTGGCGTTGACGATGATGAGCACCGAAACCAACACCACGACTACGAGGTACGCCGCGATTATGAGTTTTGCTTTGAGCCCGAGGTGCATACGCTTGCGCGACTGCGCACCGCACTGCTCTCTGTAACGCTCGACGTAGTTTTCCGCATAGGACTCTCTCTGCGCGTGTGCATCGGGCATGGTCGCCGTCGCCGCACCGCCCGACATCGAAAGTCTGCCATAGAGGTCCTCGTCGGACTTTCTTTCTCTGTCGTTCACCGTGAACTCGTAGAGGTTTCTCGCGGGTTGCTCCTCGCGGACGGGAGCGTTGTAGTCGAGATAACTGTTATATTCCTCTTCGGAGGCATAAGTCTTTTCCTTGGTCGCGATGCGCGCGTCCATGGAATTGTAGCCGCCGTTTCTGTACTCGTTGAAACGGGGTGCCTCGTAAGGACGGGACGCCTCGTACTCTCTCACCGCTTCCACGGAACGGGGCGCGGTGTAAGGGCGGGACTCGAAGTTGTATGCGGGTCTTGCCGCGGGAGCGGCATAGTCGTTCACGGGCTCCTGAGCGCGTCGAGAGGCCGTGTAATCGTCGTATGAAGGAAATCTGTCAACGGGAGCAGCCGCGACGTTCGCATTTTGATTTCTGCCGAGCAATTCGTCAAGAGTTATTGCCATATTGCACCTCTCAAATTCTTTCCGCGACGCGGAGTTTCGCACTCTCTGCCCTCGGATTTTCTTTAAGTTCGTCGTCACTTGCCGTGACGGGTTTGTTCGTAAGTATTTTTACCTCGCTCACCTTTCCGCATACGCAGACCGGGAAATCGGGGGGACAAGTGCAGGACAAACTCATCTGTCTGAACGCGTTTTTCACTGCCCTGTCTTCCAGCGAATGGAATGTTATCACCGCAATCCGTCCGCCTTTTTTCAGCCGTCGCGCAAGAAGCGTGACGCTCTCTTCCAGTCCGTCAAGTTCTCCGTTGACTTCGATTCGGATTGCCTGAAAGACCCTTTTTGCGGGGTGTCCGAACTTCCATCTCGTCTCGGGCGGATAACAACTTTCGACTATCTCCGCGAGGCGACCCGTGGTCTGCACGGGGGCGGACGCCCTTTCTTTAACTATTTTCGCCGCGATTTTCGACGCCAGTTTCTCTTCGCCGTAATCGCGGAATATCTTTGCCAGTTCCTGCGCCGAGTATCCGTTGACGACGTCGTACGCACTCACGCGCTGTCCTCTGTCCATTCTCATGTCCAGCGGCGCGTCCTTTACGTAACTGAACCCTCTTTCCGCATTGTCCAGTTGGTAGGACGATACGCCCAGGTCCAACAGCACTCCGTCGATTTCTCCCACGCCCGCCGCGTCGAGTGCGGCGCAAGCGTTTTTAAAATCGTCGTGCACGAAAGTTATTCTGTCGGCAAACGGTTCCAGTTTCCGTTTTGCGGCGGCGAGAGCTTCCTCGTCCTTGTCGAAATCGAACAACCTTCCGCCTTCGGTAAGCCTTGCGGCTATCTCGTAAGAGTGTCCTCCCCCGCCGACCGTACCGTCCACGTAAATTCCGTCGGGTTTGACGTCGAGCGCACCGATACACTCGTCGAGCATAACGGGCTTGTGAAGGAACTCCATTTTACACTCCGAATTTTTTGAGTTTTTCAATCATTCTGTTAAGGTTGTCGGGGTTGAGCACGCTGAATCTCGCGTCCCATGTCTCGGCAGGCCACACTTCGAGATAAGTCGCTTTGCCCACAAAGACCACTTCTTTGTCGATGCCGGCGGTTTTCGCCAGTTCCTTGGACAACCTTACTCTTCCCTGTGCGTCCTCTTCGAGATAATCGCCGTTGCCGAGAATGTCGGTTGCCATGTTGTTGGCGTCGTTGTCGGCATAGAGGTTGTCCGCACCGAGCGAAGCGATGACGCTCTCGAACCTTTCCTCGGGAATGATGAAGAGGCAGCCTACTCTGCCGGGCACGATATAAGCATTCGCGCCAACTCCCTCACGGAACTTGGCGGGAATTCTCATACGTCCTTTGTCGTCGAGCTGATGACGAACGTTTCCCAGCATGAATTTGGGCATAGGCGGTCTCCTTGTGATTGTATTCTACAATACAATTTGACCACTGTCAACCACTTAAAAACAATTTATTTACGCAATTTTTCGATTTTTATTAGTTCACTTTTGAACATTATGCACAAATGAATGGCAAAAACTCACTGTCTTGTGGAAAAACCCGCATAAAGCTATGACAATCTCCCTTCCGACGTCTGTGTCGCCAAGCGTGCAAAACCCGCCGCAAACGGGCAAAATCCCTCGAATTCACTTTTAATTTTCGCTTCGCATATATTACAGCAAAACGACAAGGAGGTAAAAAGATGTCTTTTTGCAACACGAATAATACCGACAGATGTCCCGGGAACATCAGCGGCAATCCGATGAACGGACTTTGCGAAAAAGTCTGCATTCAGGTCAAAAAAGTCTTCGACGCCTGCATTACGCAGTCCACGCTCGAAAGCCTCAACGTGACTCTCACCGACCTGACTCCGGCCTCGCCCGCCGAACCCTTGACGTTTGTCAGCGGCAAATCAACTTCCAGCAAGGGCACGATTTCGTCACTCACGGTAACTCCCCTTTCGGACAGACCCGGACTTTCGAGAGTGCTCGCCAACGTATCCATACCCGTTCAGATTACTTACACCGACAGCAACGGCGTCGAAGGCACGGGCACGGGTACGATTACCCTCACCGAAGATATCGTCATGTGCGTGCCGACGGGCAGCGTTTTCCCCGTGGAACTCGCGGCGACCGTCAATATGGCAAGTCCCAACGGCACCTACGTCAGCGGCACCACGTTTACGATTACCGCCTGCACAACGGTGGTGATGAAAGTACTCGCCGACGTGGACCTGCTCGTTCCGTCGTACGGCTACTGCAAAATCCCGCCCTGCACGGAGTTCTCGCAGGAGGTGTGCCAAGGCGTATTCGACCTGCCGCTCTTCCCGTCCTGACGACGTCACACACAAACGGAAAACGGAGTTTTACTCCGTTTTTTTATTGTCCGAAAAGTACGTTTCCCCTTCGCGCGGCTTTATGATTTTCAAGCTCCGCGATGTTTCGGGACGCGGAAAAACACACACGCGAGCGTGCATTCCGACCTTGCAAAAATCCCCCGACGCGACCGCGGCAAAATGTTGATAAAAACGCGCGAATGTGATAAAATCCGAGTATGAAAGTTTTTGCGATAAGCGATTTGCATCTCTCTTCCGCCGTGGAAAAACCCATGGACATTTTCGGCGACGGTTGGCAAAACCACTTCGAGAACGTCCGCAAGGACTGGCTTTCGCGCGTGAGCGACGACGACCTTGTACTTTTGGGCGGCGACTTGTCGTGGGGTCTTACCGTGGAAGAGGCGGCACCCGATTATGCCGCGATTGCCGAACTTACGGGCAAAAAAATCGTCGTCAAAGGCAATCACGATTATTACTGGAACTCCCTCGGAAAAATGCGCAGCAACTTTCCGCAATTCACATTCATACAAAACAACTGCGTGCGCGAGCGCGAATATCTCATTTGCGGCACGCGCGGATGGACCATACCCGAACACGACACCGAAGAACACGACAAAAAGATTTTCGAGCGCGAACTCATCAGGCTGGAACTTTCGCTGAAATCCGCAAGCGAACAGCGCAAAGACGGCGACGTGTTGATTGCCGTATTGCACTATCCGCCCTTCGACGCGAAATACAACGACAGCGACGTAACGCAACTTTTGAGAAAATATAACGTCAACAGCGTCACCTACGGACACCTGCACGGCAAAAATTCCCGCGTGACGCCCGTCGTCAAAAAGGACGGCATTCCTTACTACATCACTTCCTGCGACCTGGTCGAAAACAAGCTTGTCAGACTGTTCTGACACCCACTCGACAGCACCGCGTCGGCGTCTTATGCGCCGACGCTTTTCTTTGTGCCGAAATTACCATCAACCCCTCGCCAAGTGCCAAGGTATTATAATTTTTGCCGTTTTGTACTATACTTTTCGCTGATAATCATAATACTTTTGAAACAAATTTCAACTATCGTTAATTTTTAAGCGGTTTTGACACTTTGTGTTTCCGTGACCGAAAATCAGGTTGCCGTTTGATTTCTGCCGCACTTTGTTTTGCCGTCCTCGATAAAGTCGCACTTCCTCTTCCCCTGACGGCTGCATGGGAATGCAAATGCAGACCGTCTGCCGACACAATCGAGCCGTCCGTCGGATAACCTTCGTCAAAATCGAATGCGATACGCATAAATCAAAAATCAATCGCAATATTTGATATTATCCAAATTCGTCCGAAAACTTTGAAAATTTTTCTTTCGTCCGAATTTCGGTTGAAAACGGCAAAAATAAAAAAACCGCGGCAACCCGCGGTTTTCGGTTTCGGTTTGTTTAAGTCGACGCGTTACTTTGTTTGCCCGCACGCAAGCGACAACCCCGACGGAAATTACCGTGCGGGGGCGTCCTCTCCGTTTTCGTCCTCCGACTCCTCGCACACGGCAACGGGGGTCATCAAAGCTTCGATGCGGTCGAGTATCTCTTCCCTGCCCGTCTTTTTGAGCGCGGACACGGTAAAGACGTTCTGAACACCCACGCCGATGGAGGAGGCAATCTCTCTCCTGCGCTGATTTATCTGCGACTTGGACAGTTTGTCGCACTTGGTGGCGATTACTGTGAATGGAATGTTGTAGTGATAGAGGAAGTTGAGCAGCATTTTGTCGTCCGACGTGGGCTCGTGGCGTACGTCGAGCAAGACGAAGACGTTGAGCAGTCTTTCACTCTTAACGAGATATCCTTCTATCATTTCTCCCCATTTTGCCTTTTCGGACTTGGCAACTTTGGCAAAGCCGTATCCGGGCAGGTCGACAAAGACGAGTTCGCCGCCGTTTACGGAGAAATAATTGAGCAGGCGCGTTCTTCCGGGGTCGCCCGACGTGCGCGCCAGTTTGCCGTTGTTGGTCAGAAAATTGATAAACGACGACTTGCCGACGTTGGATTTGCCGGCAAAGGCGATTTCGGGTGCGTTGAAATCGGGCAAATTGTCCGACTTGGAGACCGACGTCAGAAACGCGGCGTTCGTGATTTTCATTTTGCCTCCCGTGGCTTGCCGTGCGGGTGCGGATCACGCCGCCTGCGCACGCAAAACGCGTTTATATTGAGAGTTTACACAACGCGCGGCTTTTTTGCAAGTTATTGCCGCAAAAACCTCAAATAAAAGCCGCCGTATTGCGCGGCGGCATTGCAATGTTGCGGTATTGCCCGTGTTTGATGCCTTTTCAGGCACTCTGCGCTTTCTTGCGCACGACGAGAGGTCTTGCCTTTGCCGTCACGCAATCGGCACGCACGATGACCTTTTCGATGCCGTTGTCGGACGGAATCTCGTACATAAGGTCAAGCAGTATGTCTTCGAGTATGGAACGCAGTCCGCGCGCGCCCGTGTTGAGTTTGATTGCCTTTTCCGCAACCGCGCGCAACGCCTCGGGCTCGAACTCCAAATCCGCACCGTCGAGTTTGAACTGCATCTTGTACTGTTTTGTGAGCGCGTTTTTGGGCTCGGACAGTATCTTGATGAGCGCGTCTTCGTCCAGCGCGTTGAGACCCACCACGATGGGCACACGACCCACAAATTCGGGTATGAGACCGTATTTGATGAGGTCTGCGGGTTGGAGGTCGGCAATCAGTTCGTCATAGCGATAATTCTTGGTGCCTTTGACCGCCGCGCCGAAACCGAGTTTTGAGCCGTCCTTGCGTTTGTCGACGATTTTGTCGAGGTCGACGAACGCGCCGCCGCACAGGAACAGAATGTTGGTGGTGTCAATCTGATAGCACTCCTGATTGGGGTGTTTTCTTCCGCCTTGCGGAGGTACGCTGGCAACCGTGCCTTCTATGATTTTGAGCAAAGCCTGTTGCACGCCTTCGCCGCTGACGTCGCGGGTTATCGATACGTTTTCGCTCTTGCGGGCGATTTTGTCTATCTCGTCGATATAGATGATGCCAACCTGCGCCTTGCGAATGTCGCCGTCGGCTGCCTGTATGAGTTTGAGCAGAATATTTTCGACGTCTTCGCCGACGTATCCCGCTTCGGTGAGCGTTGTGGCGTCCGCAACCGCGAAGGGCACGTTGAGTATCTGCGCCAGCGTTTTTGCAAGCAAGGTCTTGCCCGAACCCGTGGGGCCGAGCAAAAGCACGTTGCTTTTTTCTAGCACTACGTCGCTGTCGGCGGACTTGGGTTGGTTGATGCGCTTGTAGTGATTGTACACGGCGACGCTCAACACCTTTTTGGCGCTGTCCTGACCGATGATATACTCGTCGAGTTTTTGCTTGATTTGCTGCGGAGTGTACAGCGAAACGCTCGCCGCGCCGCTTTGTTCCGTTTCCTTTGCAAGCAGGTGCGCGCACTGTTCGATGCACTCGTTGCAAATGGTCATACGGTTGGGCCCGACGATGATTTTTTCGACCTCGCTGTCGCTTTTACCGCAGAAACTGCAATGCAATTCCTTCTGATAGCTGTCCATATTACCTCACGTTTCGAGGCATCCGACTACTTTCTGGAATAGAAGATTTTGTCGACGATGCCGTATTTTTCCGCCTCTTCCGCCGTCATATAGAAGTCACGGTCGGTATCGAATTCGATTTTGCTGAGGTCCTGACCCGTATTTGCGGCAAGAATCTCGTTGAGGCGTTTTTTTGTGCGCAGGATTTCTTCCGCCTGAATGGCGATGTCGCTCGCCTGACCCTGCGCGCCGCCCAAAGGCTGATGAATCATAACCTTCGAGTTGGGAAGTGCGAACCTCTTTCCTTTGGCTCCGGACGACAGAAGGAACGCGCCCATACTTGCCGCCATACCGATGCATATCGTGGAAACGTCGCACTTGATGTAGTTCATCGTATCGTAAATCGCAAGACCAGCGGAAACGGAGCCGCCGGGGCTGTTGATATAAAGGCTGATATCCTTTGCGGAATCCTTTCCTTCGAGGAAGATGAGCTGTGCGACGATGAGGTCTGCAACGGCGTCGTTGATTTCGCCCGTAAGGAAAATTATCCTGTCTTCAAGCAGACGCGAATAGATGTCGTACGAACGCTCGCCGCGCCCCGTCTGCTCGATTACCATAGGGATAAGCTGATTTCTGATGTCCATTTTTTCTCCTGTCCGACGGGATTACTTCTCGTCGCTTTCCGTCTTTGCGGTTTTCTTTGTGGCGGGTTTCTTCGCCGCGGGTTTTGCCTCTCCGTCGGCTGCTTTCTTGGCTGCGGGCTTCTTGGCTGCGGGCTTTTCGGCTTCCGCGGCGTCATCGGCCTTCTTTGCGGCGGGTTTCTTCGCGCCGTTTTCAGCTTTCAGCATATCCATGAGTTTGTCGGAGAGTATCTGATTGGCGAGATAATCGTAGTGTTCTCTGCCGAGCCCTTTCTTGAAGGTTTCGACGTCCTGACCCGAACGCTCCGCCATATCAGCGATTTTTGCGTCTATGTCCTTATCCTCGAAGGCAAGCTCTTCCTGCTTGACGATCTGTTCCATGACAAGGCGCACTTTGACGCTCTTTTCCGCCTGTTCTCTGTACTCGTCGAGGAGCTGGTCGCGCGTCATGTTGAGGTATTTGAGATAATCGTCGAGTTTGATGTTCTGATAGCTCAGACGATACTCGAACTCGCGCACCATGTCTTCAGCTTCCTGATCGACCATTGCCTTGGGGATTTCGACCTCGGCATTGTCGACGACCGCCTGCACGAGCGCGTCCTCGAAATCGCGGTCCGCACGAGCCTCGGCATCTTTCATTAGTTTATTTTTAATGTCGGCTTTGTATTCGGCAAGCGTGTCGAATTCCGAAATATCCTTGACGAATTCGTCGTCGAGTTTGGGCAGGTCCTTATGCTTGACCGCGTTGACCTTGCATTCGAACACGGACGCCTTGCCTTTGAGTTCCTCCGCGTGATAGTCCTCGGGGAAAGTGACCTCGACGTTCCTGACGTCGCCCGCTTTCACGCCGACGAGCTGGTCTTCGAAACCGGGGATAAAGCTGCCGGAGCCCAGTTCGAGGTCGTAATCTTCCGCGCTGCCGCCGTCGAACTTGACGCCGTCCACGGAACCCACGAAATCGATGTTGACGATGTCGCCTTTCTTTGCGGCGCCGTCGGTTTCGACTATGCGGGCTTGCTTCTCGCGTTCGCGCTCGACAGCCTCGTCAACCTGTTTCGCGGTGACTTTCTCGACCTTTCTCTCGACGGTGAGACCCTTGTACTTGCCGAGTTTTACGTCGGGTTTGACGGTGACGGTGAGCGTGAACGTCGCGCCGCCGTCCTCTTTGAAATCAAACGCCGTAAGTTCGGGCTGAGCAACGACTTCGATGTCCTTTTCTTTATCCAGAGCCTCGGAGTACGCCTCGGGAATTACGATGTCCATTGCGTCCTCGAAAAATACCTCTTTGCCGTAAATTCCCTCGATGACCTTTTTGGGAACGTGACCCTTGCGGAAACCCGCAATTGCATACTTGTGCTTTGTCTTGTTATAAGCGGCATCGACGGCTTTGTTAAAGGTGTCGGCGTCTATTTCGAAGACGAATTTAACCTGACTTTTTTCCAACTTTTCGATTGTGTAACTCATTTGTCCTCCGATTGTTGCTGTTTGTTATTCATAAAGTAAAAGGGATTATATCACACGCGAAAGTGAAAATCAATCAAAATTTGCATTGCCATCGGGGATAAGGTGTGTATAATGAATTTATGAGCAGCGATTATCTTGCTTTGAGCGCGCTGGCACGGGAACTCAACGCCCGTCTCAAAGGCGCGAGAATAGACAAAATCGTCCAGCCGGAAACGGACGAAGTCAGGTTTTTCCTGCGCGTCGGCGGCAAAAACGAATGCCTCGTGGCGTCCTGCAATGCGGGTGCGCCGCGTTTTCATCTGACCTCTTCGCGCAAACCGAACCCCGTCACCGCGCCCAATTTCTGTATGCTTCTGCGCAAGTATCTCGCCGTGTCCGTGATTGACGGGATAGACTGTTTCAACGACGACAGAATTATCCGCGTATCCCTCTCGGCACGCACGGAAATGCGCGACAACGCAGTGTTTTATCTCTTTATAGAGATAATGAACCGCTATTCCAACATAGTTTTCACCGACGACAATCTCGTCATACTCGACGCCGTAAAACACCTTTCCTTCGACGAAGGCGGCGGACACGTCGTTCTGCGCGGCGTGAAGTATCTGCCTCCCGACAAAAACAAACCCTGTTTCGTCACGGCGGCGACGGAAGAATTCCTCGACGCATTTTCGGGCGGGGACCTGCACCGCTATCTGCTGGACGGACTGGGCGGTCTTTCGGGGGTCACGGTGTCGGAAATTTTGCGGAGAACGGGCACGGAAGCCGACCTTGCAGGGAAAATTCCGCCCGACGGGAAAGCCGCCCTTCTCGACCTTTTCGACAAGTTAAAAAACGTCAACGAAAGCGACGTTTTCGCACCCTGCACAATGGGCAAAGAAGTGTTGCCCTTCCCCTACGGCGTGCTGAAAGGGGAACCCGTTTTCTACGGGTCGATGTCGGAGGCATTCGACGCCGCGGACACGTCTTGCGACGTGGAAATCCGCAACAAAGCCCGCCTCAAAACCCTGAACGCCGCCGTGAAAAGGCTGCGTGCAAGAGCCGAAAAGAACATCTCGATTGACCGCGAAAGACTTGCCGAGTGCGAGAACATGGACAAATTCCGCATTATGGGCGAACTCGTGGTATCCAACATCTACCGCATAAAAAAGGGAGATTCTGTCCTGAAATGCACCGACTACTACACAGGCGAGGACGTTGAAATTCCGCTGGACGAAAGGTTGACTCCGTCGGGAAATTCCGCGGCGTATTACAACCGCTACAACAAGTTGAAACGCACAAAGGAATTCACCGAAAAGAAACTGGCGGATGACCTCGTTATGCAGAACTACATCGCCTCGGTGGAAGAGGAACTGCGCAATCTCCCGTACGACGCGCCGACCGCGGCAATCGAAGAGGAACTGGCGAGGCTTGGTGCCTTCAAGCGCAAGACGCAGAAAGGCAAGATAAGAAAAGAAAAACCCGAACCGCCCTACCGCTACGAGGTGGAAGGATTTACCGTGCTTGCGGGAAAACACAATCTGCAAAACGAAGAGATAACCTTCCGCGTCGCGGGGTCGGACGACGTGTGGCTGCATATGAAGAACAGACACGGCGCGCACGTCGTCATTCTCGCGGGAGGGAAACCCGTCCCCGACAGCGTGATAAGGGTTGCGGGAGAGATAGCGGCGGCGACTGCGGGTGCGGACGCCGAGGTCGACTACACCCTGCGCCGCAACGTGAAACGCCGTCCCGACGGACACCCCGGACAGGTTATTTACAAGGATTTCAAAACCGTGGTCTGCAACCCGAATGCGCACAAGGAACTGCTTGTCAAAGACGATTGACCTACGACGCAGACGCAATGCACCGACGGAAAGAGAATGACATAAAAGCACGTTTCAACGTGAAAAACGGACGGAAAAACCGTCCGTTTTTGCATAATTCGATTTTTCGGATGATACCGTTACGCTCCGCGCAACCGCTTTATGCCGTGCCGTTTTCCCTGCGCAGTTTTTCCAGCACGGCGGTGAAATAATCGGGCAAAGGACACTCAAAGCGCACGCGTTCGCCCGTGGTGGGGCTGTCCAGTTCCAGCTCCTTGGCGTGGAGCAACTGCCCCGCCGAATACAACGCCGTCGACCCGCCGTAAACGGCGTCACCGACCACGGGGTGATGAATGTATGCGGCGTGCACGCGTATCTGGTGCGTTCTGCCCGTTTCCAACTCGAAGCGCACGAGGGTGTATTTGCCGAAGCGTTCGAGCACGCGATAGTGCGTCACGGCGCGTCTGCCGTTCTCATCCACAGCCATCTTCTTGCGGTCGCGTTTGCTGCGCGCAATGGGGGCGTCAACAGTGCCTTCGTCCTCTTTGACGTTGCCGTCCACAAGAGCGTAATATATGCGCCGCGCCGTCTTTTTCTCTATTTGTGCGGCGAGATTTCGGTGTGCTTCGTCGTTCTTTGCCACGACGAGCAACCCCGACGTGTCCTTGTCCAGTCTGTGCACAATACCAGGTCGTATCACGCCGTTTATGGAACTGAGATTGTCCACGTTGAAAAGCAAGGCGTTGACGAGCGTATCCGACGCGCGGTAACTGCCCGCCTGATGAACGACCATACCCTGCGGTTTGTTGACGACGACGAAATTCTCGTCCTGAAAGACTATATCGAGAGGAATATCCGCCGCTTCGACTTCGAGCGTTCGGGGCTCGGGCAACTCGAATTCCACCACGTCGCCCGAACGGAGTTCGAAACCGCTTTTGAAGCGGCGTATACCGTTGACGACGGCACCGAGTTCGCCGACGGCGTTGCTCACCGCCGACCTGGACGCACCGCTTTCACGGGACAAAAAGACGTCCAGTCTGATTGCGTCGTCTGCGACTTCGTACGTCATTTCGCGCCGCCTGCGCCGCGCTTCCCGCCTCTTGCGGAACTCTTTGCGGGTTTTTCTCTCTGCGGCGTTTCGCTATCCCCGTTTCTTGTTTCCGCGAGTTCGGACAAATCGTCCTCTGCGGGTTCCGTCGGGACATCTGCGGGTTCGACCGTAAACCCCACTCGTTCGGGCGAGGAATTGACGTCGTTCTGCGCCGTCACGGTAAATGCGACGCGCTCGCCGTCCGAAGGCTTTTCGCCGTCCGTCTTTTCCGAACCGTCGGGAACGGTGTTCCCTTTGTCACCGACGGGTTGTTCCGCGCCGACTGCTCCGTCATTGTCCGTTCCGTTTTCCGCAGATTGCTCCGCGGTTGCGTCCGACGCGCCTTCCGCCGTTTCTTCCGCGGTGGCGGGTTTCCATTCGCCTTTGGACTCCTTGACAAGCATTATCACGAGTCCGATTATAAGCGCGATTGCGCCCACCGTGATGAAACTGTCCGCCACGTTGAAAATGGGGAAGCTGTCCCAGAAGGCAAACATAAAGAAGTCGCGCACATAACCGAACGCAACTCTGTCCACGAGGTTGCCTATACCACCTGCCGCGACCATGATGAGCGGAACGCGGATATACGCCTTGTCCCTGCGGACGAAAAGCAGATAGAGGATGATTGCCGCGATGACGATACCCGTCATTACGGATAGCATGGTCGTGCCGCCCTTGAACAGACCGAAGCCCATGCCCGTGTTTTCGGAATAGACGAGGTCGAGGACGCCGTCTATTGCGGCGTAGTGTCCGCCGTGAGCCTGCAAGAAGTCGTAAAGATAGTCTTTGAGGCAGAGGTCGAGCGTGATTATGAACGCGAAAAACAGGGCTTCGAGGAAGAATTTTAGCAGCACGTTCACGTGTGCTTTGTCCCACTTGAATTCCTTAAAGAAGAGTTTCAGCGACCTGAAACTCTTTTTGATTGCGTCGATGAGATCTAATTTTTCGTTTTCCTGCATAGAAGTCATTTGCGTCCGAGATGAGGCGGGACGGTAATCGTGACGCCGCTCGGGGCGAAAAGAAATATGTTTTTGGTGATCTGTTGTATCGAGCCGTTGAGCGCGTAAATTGCACCGCTCATGAAGTCGAGTATGCGGTAGACGGAGGTCTGGTTGATTTCGGAGAAATCGACGATGACCTGCTCGCGCATTTTGAGGTGGTCGATGAGCAGTTGCACGTCCTCATAGGTGGACGGCGAATAGATGACCGTGCCGCCCGCGTTCTGCTGTTGCATCGTGGAGCGCGCGGGGTCCTGACCGCCGCCGCCGAACAGGCGGGAAAGTCTGCCGCCGCGGGGTGCGGCGTCGGGGTTGAAACCGCGGCCGTCGCCGAAAGGCATCTCGGGACGCGGATTTTCGGGGCGATAGTAATCTCGTTCGTTCATATACACCTCGTGTTGCGGGGTCAGATCGCGCTTTGGGGATAAATCCTTTCGCCGAACAGCGCGCGCCCCGGTCGTATCATATTGGCTCCGCATTCGAGCGCGATGCGGAAATCGTTGCTCATGCCCGCCGACAGATAGGCGAACTCGGAGTTAGACTGTTCTATCTCCGCCGCCCTGTCGTAAACGGTTTTGAGCATTCTGTACATGCTACGCAATTCGTCGCAGTCGCCGAGGTTGGGGAGCACGCTCATCAACCCGCGCACGCGTATATGCGGATAGACCGCAAGAGATTTGAGAAAGCCGTCGACTTCGTCGGGAGCTACGCCGCCTTTCGATATCTCGCTGCCCATATTGACCTCGATGAGGCAGTCCTGCACCTTGTCGTGTTTGGACGCCTGTTTCTCGATTTCGCGCGCGAGGTCGTCGCGGTCGAGGGAATGTATCAATTCCACCTTGTCGATTATATACTTGACCTTGTTGGTCTGCAACTGTCCGATGAAATGCCATCTGTACGCGGGGTCGTAGACCGCCGTGAACTCCTGCACCCTGTTTTCGCCCAACAGGAAGTCGGGGGCGATGCGCATCAATTCGTCTATGGTGTCTTTGGTCTGCATTTTGACCGCGGCGACGACCGCAACTTCTCTGCCGCATTCGGCTATTGCCGCGCGTAAACTGTCGATATGGTCTGTGTATATCATTTTACGGCTCTTACTGAATATTCTCCCGTCGCAAGGTCGAAGAGGAAGACTTTGTCCACGCCGTTCTCCTCATACTCCACCTTTATGCGATGACGCGACACGCGCTTTGCGGACGCGACCTTGCCCTCGAAAGGTTTGAACGTCTCCGCCAGCAGTTCGCGCTTTGTCTCGTCGTACTCCCCTGCGTTGTCCGACACGAAAAGCACGTCGCCGAACATATTGTTGACTTTGGCAAGCAACTTTTTGCGTTCCGTCGTGTACTCGGCGGGTTTCATGCCTCCGTCGCGGAGGAAGAACACGTCGGGGTCGTTCAGGAATATGCGCTTGTTGAGATGACGGCGGAAAACGGTGTTGTTCATCGCGTTCTTCGCCGACACGATTTCCTGGTTGGTGCACTTGACGTAAAACTTGTCGTCGAAGGACAGCTCAACGTCACAGCTTATGCGGCAGGCGTCCGCAAACCCGAAGGACGACACCATGGGCACGCCGCACCCGAGCAGGATTTTGTCGCCCACGCACTCGCGCAGAAACGCCATCGTTTCATGCATGAGTTGTCCTCTCGTCTTGCCGTTGCGGGGCAACATGCACGACGCATAGAGGAAATCGAGTTTGACCATATCGTAGCCCCACTCGTCGAACACGACGGAGAAGACGCGCTTCACGTACTCCCTGACCGCGGGGTTTTCGACGTCGAGAACGTAAAAGCCGTTCCACGCAAAGCCGCCCGTCACCATTTTGCCCTTGGCGTCTTTGAGGAACCAGTCGGGGTGCTCGGCAACGATGCGCGCCTTATACTGCGCGGCAAACGGAGCAAGCCACAGCCCCGCCATATATCCCTTGTCGTGGACGGCGTCTGCTATGAACTTCATTCCGTGCCGGAACTTCTTGTCGTCGACGACGAGCCAGTCGCCCACCATGGATTCGTAACCGTCGTCAATCTGGAAGATGTTCGCGTTCTTTCCCGCCGCAGTGTAAAGCCCGTCGAGGTCGCGCAATATGATGTTTTCGTCGATTTTCTGAAAATAGTTGTACCACGAAGTGTACCCCGCAAGATGTTCGACCCTGCTCTTTTCGGGACGTTTTAAGGGGTATTCGGCAAAGTATCTGTCGAAGACTTCGTCGTAGCCGCCCTCGCAACGCATGACGTCGAACAGCGTGTATTCGCCCTCGAAGGCAAGCCCTTCCACGTCCTTGGTTATAGCGAAAAGGTTTTGCTTCATATCGGCGTAGAACAGAGTGAACCCGCTCTTCTCGTCTAGGGAACCGAAAAATTCCAGTTTGTCGCCCTTGCGCAGATAGGTGTACCCGACGGCGTGATAAAGTCTGCGCCCGTAGGAGGCGAAATCGTAATCGCCCGTCGGAGCGGCAAACTTCCTGACGAAAGGCAGATTGGCAAGGTTGAGCAGACCTTTTTGTCTGTCCTTGCGCGTATATTCGCGCGACACCGTCCAGGACTGGTACCCCGCCGCAAAGAACGCCTCGTCGTCGGCGTATTCACGCACGGCGAGCAGTTTTGCCGAAATCAGTTCCACGCGTTCGGACGCGCGGACACGCACGACAATGCGGTCGGCGGAAAGCGATTTCTCGACTGCGAGTACGCTGTCGCCGCTCTCCGTTTCGACCTGCTTGCCGTTTAACGCATACACGATTTTCAGACCGAAAGAGTCGAAATCCATAATTCACCCCGTCTTTTATACAACGATTATACACTAACGGCGGTGAAAAGTAAATTATTAGTTACAAAAACTTATTTGCTTTACGCACGCGGTCACGCGCCGCGCTCATTCGCATTTTTCGATTTTGGACACGGACACCTCGTACGCCACCCTGTCCTCGACGGTGCCGTCCTCGAGCGTCTTCTGATAGACGCGCGACTGTATCCTGCCCACGGCGGATATCTTGTCGCCCACGGCGAACTCGCCTGCGTATCTCGCGTTGCGCCCCCACGCAATGGCGGGTATGTAATCGGACTTGTTGTACGCCCTGTTCACGGCAAGCAAGAGGTCGCAAATCTCGCGCTTGAAAGGCGTTGTTCTGTACACGGGCGGTTTGCACACGAACCCTTCCAGTTCGATGACATTGGGAGCGTCCGACGTGCCCGCGTCCAGTTCTCGCGCGAACACCCGCAACACCAGTTTGCTTCTGCCGTCGACGAGTTTGTTGTAACTGCGCAACTGCCCCGACACGCCGACCTGCGTACCCACGCGCAGTTCGTCGGCTTCGGCAAACAGTCTGTCCGATACCGTGACGGGGATTTCGTCCTCCTGGTCGGAAAGTCGCCTGACGCCGAGAACGAAGTCGTAGAATTTTTCGCCCATAACTTCGTGCGAAAAGACGGGTGCGGTCAGAATTCTTCCCGCGACGTACACTTTGTTGTTCTGCATTTGTTCGTAGCCCATAGTTCCTTTTAATTGCGGTGTGAATTGAACTTTCGTCCTCCGCAATCGTATTTCATTCGAGCGCGTGCTGCACGCCCGCCGAATCCACGGTAAAGTCCTTCGTCGCCACCATATCCGACAGCGCAACGAAACGGAAACCTTTGTTCTTCAACCCCATAAGCACCAGCGGCAACGCGTCCAGAATGTGGTCGGAATTGTTGTGGAAAAGTACGATATCGCCGCTTTTCGCTTTCGGAACGACCCTGTCAACTATCTCTTTTGCCGAAAGCCCCTTCCAGTCGAGGCTGTCTATGCTCCACTGCACGCCCACCATTCCGAGGTCCTCGACGACGTCGAGCAAACGGTTGGAATAGTCGCCGTACGGTGCGCGGAAGTAGGTCGGTTTTATTCCCGTCAGGTTTTCTATCTGCGCGTTTACCGAGGTGATTTCCTCGCGTATCGCGTCCTCACTCAAACGCGGCATGTTGAGATGATTTTTGGAGTGGTTGCCGATTTCCAGCCCCGCGTCGGCAATGGCTTTCACCTCTTCGGCGTACTTGTCTATCCAGAACCCGACGAGGAAGAAAGTCGCGTCGGCGTCGTACTCGTTCAGGATGTCGATGATGCCCTGCGTCTTGTCCGCGCCCCACGCCGCGTCGAAGGTCAACGCAATCACCTTCTCCGCACTCTCAGCTTTCGCCACGCTGTAAACGGGAACTTTGCGCGTGCTCTCGCCGAAAAACACCGCCGCCGTTCCCGAAGCGCCCAGCGCCGCCACGGCGACGACGAACAGCAACGCCAGCGACAGACAGACGATTATGCTCTTTCTCTTCAACACCAGAAACACGCTACACCTCATAGTAAATCGTAATGCGGCGCGGATTTTGGGGAATTCTGTCCCCCCTTGACGAAAATCGTCATTCCGCGCGCCTCATAAAAGTCTATGTTAAACTCTTTCGGTATAGAACCCCGCGCTTGACTTTGCGCGCGGCGGGAATGTATAATTCCCGTATGGCAAAATCAGATATGAAAAAACCCGTAAACGAAAATACGAAACACTTTGTTTGCGCTCTCCCCTTGGCGGGGTTGGCGTTGCTCGTGCTCCTCTCCTTCGCACTGTTCGGCATTTCGTTCAGTTATGCCGTCGCGATAATGACCGCGTGGGGCTCCGAAATGGTGTTTTTCCTGCTGTTCGGCGTTTCGTTCATCGGCATAGCCGCCTGCATCGGTAGCTGCCTCGGCTTGCTCGGCTATCTCGACAAAGTTTATTACGACCGCTTCCCTTCCGCCGCTTACACGAAGAGGAAAGAACGCGCCGCGGCAAAAGAGGCATCCGCAAGTCACGTCGAAAAGAAGAAAATCGTCACCCCTCAAAACGCGGCTTACGCGCTTTTGGTCGTGGCGGTCGTGTTCGTCATCGCCGCCGCGGGGCTGGGTTGCCTGCAACAGGAAAACTGGCTTGCGGCAAAGACGCCCTATATGATTTCCAAAGGCTATCTGCCCGACTGTGAGGAAAGGACGCTGACCACCCTCATCAACACCGACGACCCGAGCAATCCGCATCTTACAATTTCGGCTTACGTCGGCGACAGACCCGTCGTCGTCCGTTACGAGGCGACCAACACGACGGAAGTCGAAATCAAACTTTATTATCTGTACGACAACAACTATACCGTGGCAATGTCGGCGGAAAAGAGCGAAACCCGCATACGCCTCAACAGCGACGCACCCGCGGCCGACGAACCCGTGGACAAAATGCTCGGTTTCCTGTTCACACCGACCAAAGCGGAAAAACAAATCATAATCACGGTGCCGCTCGCTTACAAGGACAACGTGAAAATCGTCGCGGACAACGTCATTTACGCCAAAGACTGACCCGCGACTGCCGCAAAAACGCACAAAAAAAGCCCGCTCTATGAGCGGGCTTTGCTTAATCGTGCATGCCGTCGTTTTTTACAGACGCTTTGCTATGGCTTTGAGGAAGTCCTTGCTGTTCAGGGCTTTGACGGTTACGCCGTCGAGGTGGAACATTCCCGCAAGATCCTTGGTCATTTCGCCGCCTTCGATGGTGTCGATCGTGGCTTTTTCGAGTCTGTCGGCAAAGGACGCCAACGCGAAGTTGCCGTCCATTTCGCCGCGTTTGCGGAGCGCACCCGTCCACGCGAAAAGCGTTGCGACGGAGTTGGTCGAAGTTTCTTCGCCGTTCTGATACTTGCGGAAGTGACGCGTGACGGTGCCGTGAGCCGCCTCGTACTCGTAGGCACCCGTAGGCGAAACGAGCACGGACGTCATCATAGCCAGCGAACCGAACGCCGTCGCGACCATATCGCTCATGACGTCGCCGTCATAGTTTTTGAGTGCCCAGATGAAACCGCCCTGCGAACGCATAACGCGCGCAACCGCGTCGTCGATGAGCGTGTAGAAGTATTCGATACCCGCCGCCTCGAAGTCCTTTTTGAACTCCTGCTCGTACATCTCGGCGAAAATATCCTTGAAGGTGTGGTCGTATATCTTGGAAATGGTATCCTTGGTGGAGAACCAAAGGTCGGTCTTGGTGTCCAGCGCGTAACGGAAACAGCTGCGCGCGAAACTCTTTATGCTCGCCTCGGTGTTATGTATCGCTTGCAATATGCCGCCCTTGTCGCCGAAGTCGAAAACGGTTTTGCTCTCGCCGCCGCAGGACAGTTCGGCTTTGCCGCCCTTGACTGCCATTTCCACGCCCTTGTAGACGTCGCCGTAGGCGTGACGGGCAATGACGATGGGCTTCGTCCACGCGGGCACGAGCGGGGTTATTCCTCTCACGGTGACAGGCGTACGGAACACTGTTCCGTCCATCTTGGCACGGATTGTGGCGTTGGGGCTCGCCCACATCTTTTTGAGGCCGAATTCCTCCACTCTCTGCGCGTTGGGGGTTATGGTGGCGCACTTCACGCCGACGCCGTATTTCAGGCAGGCTTCCGCGGCTTCGACCGTTACTTTGTCGTCGGTGGCGTCGCGGTTTTCAAGCGAAAGGTCGTAATATTCGGTTTTCAGGTCGACGTAAGGAAGAATGAGAATGTCTTTGACCCACTGCCAAAGCACGCGGGTCATTTCGTCGCCGTCCATTTCGACGAGCGGTACGGTCATTTTGATTTTGTCCATATTTTCACCTCACAATGCAAAAAGAATATCACATTTTGCACGGCTTGGCAACAAAGACGCGTACAAATCGGCAAAAACCCGCGCACGTCGGCGTGCGCGGCAAAAACATACGTTCGGAAAGTTCGGATTATTGCGGGTCAGTCATTAGGTTTGTCGGCGGGAGAACGGAGTTTCGCGCGTTTTGCGGACTTCACACCCTTGCCGTAACATTCCAGCACAGCGGAGCGAAACACCTTTTTCCTGCCCCCTTCGGCGGCTCGTTCCAACGTGTTTTCAATCTGCATTTTCAAAAGAGTGCAGAAATCTATGCCCAAAGGCTCGAAGAGATAGAAAGCAAGCGACCCCGGCACTGTGTTTATCTCGTTGATATACACCTTGTTGCGCGTCTTGTCCACGAGAAAATCCACACGCACCACTCCGCGCAATTCCAATTCTCTGTACACTTTTTCGGTGTTGGCGCGGACGACGTCGTTCAGCGCGCCGATGTCCGCGGGCAGTATATGACCGCCGCCGCTCATTTTTCCGTTTTCCAGATACTTGTCCTCAAAAGTCAGAAACTCGCCCGCTCCCAACGGTCGCTCCGTCTCGGACACCACGATTTTGTCGCCGTACGCAAACGCCGCGCAGTTGACTTCGGCAAAATCCACCAGTTTTTCTTCCACCAGAATTTTGTCGTCGAACTCGCACGCAACGTCCAGCGCGTACAACAGCCCCGCCCTGTCCTCGGCAACGCGTATTCCTATGCTGCTGCCCTGCGAAGCAGGTTTCACTATCATCGGATAATCGAGAAACTTTTCCAGCCTTTCCGCGACGGCGTCGGGGGTCGCCTTGTATTCCCTGCGCGAAACCGTCGTGTACTGAATGACGTTCATCAGCATATTGTCGAATATGCTTTTGGACACGGCTTTGTCCATTCCGACCGCCGACCCCAGCACGCCCGAGGAACAGTACGGAATGCCGTTGAAATCCAGCACACCTTGCAAAACTCCGTTTTCTCCTTCGCCTCCGTGGCAGCATACGAGAGCAACGTCGGGCTTGAACTCGCGTTGAAGCTTATTCTTTTTCAAAGAATAAAACGCGCCGTTTATAAGTACTGTTCGTGTGTGTTCGGCGGGTCTGAACGGCGTGAAGGCTTCGAGGACGTCCACTCCGCGAATGTAGAAGTCGCCCTCGTGCATATATATCGCTTCGACTTCGTACCCGCTCTCCGAAAGCGCGGCGACCGCCTGCAATGCGGTGATTACGGATATGTCGCTTTCGGGAGACCGTCCTCCGAACAGCAAAGCCAACTTCACTTTCATGCTCTCCTCCTATTCGTCGTAACAGTCGGGCAAATCGTTGAGCAGAAGAAGCACGTCGCCGATGTGCAGCACGCCTTTGAAAGCCTCTTCCGCATCGGACAACGTGTCGTATATCAGCACCGTGCCGTCAAACCCCTTCTCCTGCAATCCGCGGCGTATGGACTGAACGCGCTTTTTGCCTACCAGCATAACCACGTCGGCAACGTCGGCAAGTGCGTTGCCCAGTCTGCGGTTCTCCTCGTTCTCGACCTCGCCGAGTTCCACCATACCCGGAGTCACCACCACCTTCCTGCCGTTGAAAAGCGACAGAACTTCGAGAGCGCAAGCGGCGCCCTGCGGATTGGAATTGAAACTGTCGTCAATTATTTTTATGCCGTTTCCTTCTATAAGTTGCAGTCGGTGAGGCGTGGGTTCCAGCCTCGCCACGGCGTCGGCTATGCGTTCGGGCGACACCCCGAGCGAATATGCCATTGCCGCCGCCAGAGTTATGTTGGCGATGTTGTGTTTGCCGAGCAACCGCGTCATGCATTCTATGCGTATTCCCTGCAAATCCAGCGTGAACACGCTGCCGTCCTCGCACACCGCAACGTCGGAATACCTGACGGGCGACGTCGGGCGGCTCCCCGCGAGCAGTATGTCAGTGCGCGGGTCCGCGCTTATGCGCGGCAGTTCCGCAAGCGTGTCCGAAACGACTGCGATACCCTCGTCGGTGTACACGTCCAGCACCCGCAATTTCTCTCTGACTATCGCCTCTCTGCTGCCGAAAGTCTGCAAATGCTGGTCGTTTATCCCCGTAAGTACGGCGTATTCGGGGCGCACGATGCGCATAAGCCGTCCTATGTCGCCCTTTCGTCTTGCGCCCATTTCGGCAATGAAAATTTCGTGCGTGGCGTCAAGTTCCTTGACCGTCTTGGATATTCCCATCGGCGTATTGTAACTCTCGGGCGTGACAAGCACCCTGTATTTTTCCGACAACATACCCGCGAGCATGTTTTTGACGGACGTCTTGCCGAAACTGCCCGTAACCGCGATTTTGATAAGGTCGGGACGCGCGGCGAGAATGCGGCGTGTGCGCCTTTCGTACCTGCGGTTGTTGATCCTCTCGAATACGTTGACGACGGCAAGCGTGGCGGAAAACAACAACGGAAAGGTCACGGGTATGCCGAAAAACACGAGATATCTGAGATAACTGTCCTCGACGTAACCGTTGACGCAGGCGAGCGCGACGGACACTGCCGCGGTGCAGCTCAACGCGACGGCGACGATGGCGCGGACGGCGCGGCGCGTGTATCTGAACGGTTTTTTGCGCGCGGGCATTTCCTCCACGAAGTAGAGCGCGAACTCGGCGATGAAAAAGAACAATCCCGTGAGGAAACCCCAGAATATACGCGACTGCACGAAGTAAAACGCGCCCCAGAACGCGCCGAAAACCAGCACGCAGACGACGTCGGCGATGTATGCGTTTCTCACCCGTTTGCTGTGAAAAATCTCGTTCACGCGGTAGTTGTCCTGTTGCACGGCGTAAAGATACGGTCGCACCATAAACACGCTGACCAGCAACGTCAGAAGCAAAAAGAACCAGTCTCCGCGCGCAAGAACCATATCTTCCTCCGACGGGAAAGCCCCCGCAATCCACATTATATTTGCAATACGTCGCGATTGTGCGCAGGAAGGCTCCTCAGTCGCGGTCACCGTGCCGTCTGCGCTATAAAAGATTTCAGTATCACGTAAAATTTTTCCGCGTCGTCGAGGTAAGCGAAATGTCCGCCTTCGAGCCAGAATATGTGAGCGTCCGACACGCCGTTCTTTATTGTCTCCGCCATATATGGCGGAGTTTCGGTGTCGTTTCGCCCCCAGAACAGAGCCACGGGACATTTTATGTCTTTGAGAACGGGGGTCTGGTCGTAGTTGACGACATTGACGAAAGTCGCTTTCATCACGGGCGACAGCACGGAATAATCCGACGACCCCGAAAGCCCTTTGAAACCCAGTTTTTTCAGAAATTTGTGCAGAAAAACTTTTACGTAGTAGGACGGTTTCCGCCGCGGTTTGATACCCGCGCTGTCCACAAGCGCGAGCGCGGCGACGCGGTCGGGATATTTTGCCGCAAGCTCCATCGCCACCCGTCCGCCGAAACTGTGCCCCACCACCACGGCGCGGTCTATCTTCCTTTCGTCCATAAGCGCGACGGTTGCGGCGGCGTAGTCGTCCACTCCGTACGGGCGAGCGGGCTCGGGCGTCGTGCCGAATCCGTCGAATTCGGCGGCAGTCACCCTGTACTCGGCGCAAAGCCGCCTTGCGAAAATCAAAAAGGCGGAGATGTCACCGCCCCAGCCGTGCAAAAAAATTACGTTTTTCCCTTCCCCGAAAGTCAGAGCGTGCAAGAGCCTCCTACAAGTCGAGCCACATTATGAGGGCGTCGTACTTATTGTTGTAATACCTCTTGCGTACTCCTTCCGTTCTGAACCCGAAACTCTCGTAAAGTCGGATTGCGGGGACGTTGTTGTCTCTCACTTCGAGCGTGACCGATTTCACGCCCTTTTCACGCGCCTTTGCGAGCAATGCCGACATCAGGAACTTGCCTATTCCCCTGCCTCTTTGCGTGCTCTTTACTGCTATATTCGTGATATGCGCCTCGTCGAGAACGGTGTGAAATCCTCCGTAACACACGACTTCGTCGCCGCGCGTCCCGACGAGATAAGTCGCGTCGGCACAGTTGAGTTCGGGGATAAACATGTTCTCCGTCCAAGGCATATCGAACGCCTCTTTCTCTATTTCCGCCATCTGGCGCAGGTGTTCGAAACGCAGGGGTTCAAATCTCATCTCTGTTCCTCTCCGCCTGCGATTTTCTCATATAGTAAGGCTCGAACACGGACACGAATTCGCCTTTCTCCGCCTTTTCGCGCGCTATCGCCGCAAGAACGTCGGCAGGGTCGGATGCGGGTTTGAAAACATAGTTTTCAACTTTCGCGTCCTGCGCCTGTACGAACTCGGTCGACACGGTCTTCCCGCCCGAACACTTCGCCGTATAGAGGTTGCCGTGTCCCGCTTCCACCGCGACGGAAACGTCCGCCCTATTGTATGCGAGAACGTCGAACGCCGTGACGGAAATGCGTTTCGCTCCAACCGCCTGGGCTATGGCGGTCGCCGTTGCCGCACCGATACGGATACCCGTAAACGAGCCGGGTCCCACCACCAGTGCGACGGCTTCGACGTCGTTCACGTCGAGTGCGGATTTTTTCAGAACGTCGTCAATTACGGACAGAAGTATGCCCGTATGCCCTTTCTGACCGGCGTCGACGGAGCGCGAAATCACTTTCGCGCCCCGCACGGCGCCGACTGTCAATATCATTGAGGAAGTGTCGATGAAAAGTATGTTCATAATCCGTCCGGCGCAAGACCGTCAGACGGCTTTGCCGTCCGCCTTTTTCGTGAACGCGAACGTGCGGTGTTCCTTTTTGTGCTCCGCGCTGTCCGAAATCTCGAAAATTCTCTCGTTTTCGCCTTCAACGGTTATTTTGACATCAATAATCCTGCCTGTCAAGTTCTCGAACTTATTCCACTCTATTACCTTCACGGCGTTTGCGGGCGTCGTGTCCTCGATGCCGAGTTCGCCGAGTTCGTCGCCGTTTTCCATGCGGTACATATCAAGGTGATAAAGCGGCAATCTGCCGTCCTCGTAGACGTTGAGCACGGTAAAAGTGGGGCTCGTGACCTCTTCCTCCACGCCGAGAGCCTTTGCCAGCCCTTTCGTGAACGTGGTTTTGCCCGCGCCGAGGTCACCCGAAAGCAACACGGTTTCGCCGCCTTTCAGCGTGTCCGCAACCTTCTTTGCCAGCGCATAGGTTTCCTCTTCGTTGTCGCACTCGTAACTGCCCGAAAGTCTGTGAATGAGCGAGGTGCCCTCCCAGTGCAAAATCTTGCTCAACCGTTTGTACAACAGGAAAGTGAGCAACGCCATTATCGCACAGCGGAGCAGGTTGAACGGAACTATGCCCAGACCGAGATAGAACGCATAGAAAGTGTCCGCGGTGGCATTGGGATAAATTACGCTGCACATACCGACGATTGCGTTGAAATTACCGTCGAAATACAGTGTGGTATAGAACGGAATGGAAATGTAACGGTTTACGAGCAACGCAACCGCCACGGCACACACGGTGCTGACGGCAAGACCGATTGCGGCGTGCTTCTTGTCCTTGCGGCGCAGATAGATGAGCGACGCGGGCAACACTATCGCAACGCCGAGCAGCATATCCGTAAGCTCGCCGACAAAAGCAGTGGAAGTGAGCGGGAATTTGAGCAAACACTTGAATATAACGACCAGAACCCCTGCAACGGGCCCCATCGAAAACCCCGCAAGCAAGGCAGGCAGTTCAGAGAACTGCATTTCCAAAAACGACGGAAAAATCGCGGGCAGATTGAATTTCGCAAGGTAGAGCGCGAAAGCAAGAGCCGTAAGGAGCGCGAGTTTGGCAACGTAAGCCGCCGACATTCTGAAAGTGATTGTTTTGTTTCCGATTTGCATACAAGTCCTCCTTTTGGGACGAAAAAACGCCCCGATACGCAATACGCAAATCGGGGCGTGAAACGCATATAAATGCCACGACTGTACCGTCGGTACGGGAATTTCACCCGTTCGGCTTGCAAAGCAAGTTCGCGGACTTTAACCGCCGGTGAGGAATTGCACCTCGCCCCGAAGCAATGACATAATATAACCGTTTGAGTGCGGCTGTCAACGCATTTGAAAAATTTGAAAAAATTTCTGCCCACGTACTCGTCTTGCAGACCGAAACGGATAATCGAACAGCGCATAAAAGATTTTGAGAAATATATTTGAAAATCCGAAAACCGCTCCGTTCGGACGAAAACCCGAAGAAAAACGAAAAGCCCTCGGCAGCAGGAACGCTCCGCCCGCGTATTGCTTTTGCATAAAAGGGAAAAACTGAAAATATGACGGAAATTCCCCAAGTAGAAAATTTCGCCTCTGCGCGATACGAAATGCAAAGCACGGTGTCTGCGGCGGAAAGCGTCGCGCTCGCAAAGCCGCAGATTGCCGCGGTACGCTCCATCGAAGGCAAGGACGCGATAGTCCTCGCGGTGCTCACTTACCCCATTTATCTTTCGAGCGAGCGAAACGCCCTGAAAGAGGAAATCGAGCGCGACGCACAGTCGCTGACGGGCAAACGGATTTACTTAACCTACGATATGGAAATCTATCGCAAACTCGACGCCGAACCCGACCCCGAAGAAGCGGCGGAAATGTTCACCAAAGTGACCGAAGGGCGCGAAGTATTCTAAATATCGCTGAATTGTATTATACTTTTCGGCGTTTTTTATAGTACTTTAAGGCTATTTTACCCTTTGAAAGATAATAATACGCCGCAAGACGCACCATGCGGCTCGCGGCGTAAAGTTTCTCGGTTTATGCTCCGACAACGCTTTTTGCGCCTTGAAAACACGGACGCGTCGTGCAGTCGGAGGTTTGTTTCAGTTCTTTTTCGGAGGATAGAATTCCACGTTGTCGCCGTCCGTCCAGAGTTTTTCCAGACAGTAGAACACGCGCGTGTCGTCGTTGAAAATATGCACTATGACGCTGCCGAAATCCAGCACCGCCCACTTGCCCTCGCGGACGCCGTCGGTGCGCAGGGCTTTGACGCCTTCGTCGCTCATCTTCTCGTCGAGATATTCGGCAAGCGCTTTGACCTGTTTGTTGCTGCGCGCCGTACATATGACGAAGTAGTCGGCAACCACCGTGAGGTGCGCCACGTTCAGCACCGTAATGTCGACGGCTTTGCGGTCGTCGAGTTCTTTGCAGATGATGTCTTTGATTTGTTCGGGGTTCATTTATTCTCCTTTTGCGCTTTCGCGCTCTTTTTCGTAGTATCTCAGAGCCTGTTCGGTCAGCGGATATGCCGCCCTGCCCTTTGCGGCTATCTTTTCGTACGTGAATTTCAACAACGAGAAAAATCCTTCGTCGAAATTCTCGTCCACGGCGGCGCGCAGCGCGGGTATCGGCTCGTAATCCCTGTCGTACGACGTGCTGTCCGCCGTGTATATCAATTTTTCAAGCACGCTCATTGCGGGTCTGCCCGTCGTATGGTAGCGAATGGCGTCAAGCACCGCCTCGTCCTCGATTCCGAAATCGCGTTTTGCCTTCTCCGCACCCAGAAACTGGTGCAACACCGATGTGCCGACGCTGTCGCTCGGGACGTCAAGTCCGTCGAGCGAAGGTCTTTCCTTGGCGTTGTCATGCAACAGCGCGGCGAGAAACACTTGTTCGTAGTTCTGTTTGAGGTTGTGAAGCGAGTTTAGGTCGACTGCTCGCAACAAAGCGGCTCTACTGTGCAAGAAAAGTTCTTCGCTCTGATACGAGCGCAGTTTCTTCACCGTATCCGCGTATTCTCGGAACAGACCTTTTTCGCGGATTATGTCCGACACCGCATTCGGCACGTCCTGCGGACATTCTCCCAGCAAAAACAGCGTTTTTATCCGCGCCGACGACACGTCCTTTCCGACGTAGTTCAAAAGTCTGATTTTTCCGCCGTATCGTTCCACGGCGTCCTTTGCCGCCGCCTGCACGTCGCGGTAGCCTTCGCGCGCCGCAACCGCCACGGGACAAGTCGCCATTATCTCCTGCGGATTGCGCCACGTCCCGAAATATTGCAGACTGTCGCCGCCCATCAGGTATATTATGTCGCCGTATCTCTTTTTCAATTCCGGCAACAATAGGCTTGCATAATTGTCGTGACCGCGCCGTCTTTCCTCGTCGTCCACCACAACCTCCGCGCCCACGTCCGCAAACGCCGCGCGGCAAAGTTCCGCCCGTATTGCGAAGTCGAGAAATCCCGCGCTTTTGTGCGGGGGCTGGTATGTCGGCACAAGTACCACACGTTCGGCACCGAGTTCTTTCACGGCGGCGCGTACCGTGTTGACGTGTTCGTTGTGAGGCGGGTCGAACGCTCCGCCGAATATCACGGTCAGCATACTGAAATTATACCATTTCGGCAGGAAAATGCAATATAATGCTTGAAATCCGCCCCTCATTGTCTGCGCATATTTTTCGCGCTTTTGTCAATAATCGCCGTATGATAGCGCGCGCAATAGACTACGTATCCTTCACGGTCATAATATTTCTGCTGTCCCTCGTATGGACGACGCTCGTATTTTCAAGGTGGGAATATGCGCTCACGTTTTCCGTTGCCGCCGCGCTGATTGCGTTGGTCACGATGTACTACATACGGCGCGGGCACGCAAAACCGTACTCCCACGACAGACTGACCGCCGAACTCGCCGTACGCGGACCGGAATACCTCGTAAATCTTCTGAAAAACGCCTGCAAAAACACCGACACGACGGCACAGTTCGGCGAGGACTACATTCTTTTCGACGACTGCATAGTGTTTGCGGCGTTCAAGTTCGCGGTGCTGGGGCTGAACGACCTGAACGGTCTCATCAACAAAGCCGCCTCGCACGAACGCACTGATATCTACGTGATGACGCGCGGAATAGACCGCAAAGCTTTCATTCTGCTGCAATTTTACAACGTGAAAGTCCGTGTGGTGAAAATCCGCTCCATATACAGATTTCTCGCCTCGCGCGGTGCCTTGCCCGACCTCAAACCCGTAAAACGCAAATTCTCGCTTGCGGCGCTGTCCGACGCCGTGTTTGCGCGCTCCAACCTGAAAAACTATTTCTTTTCGGGAGCCGTCCTCATCGCCGTGGCGTTTCTGACGCCGTTGAAAATATATTATCTCGTGCTCGGCAGCATATCCCTTGCTCTCGCGCTTCTGACTCTGACGCCCCTCGGACGCGGCACGCGCAGCAGCGACAAAATTCTGAACCGTCTGAAATAACGCCGTTTCCTCGCGCGTAATACCGCGCGAGCGTGCGCGGCCGCAGCAATTTCAACGCCGCGCGGGCTGGCAACGCAAACGCCAAAATGCACACAAAACCAGTTCCGCAAAGCATATGCGGACATACGAAAAGCCGCTGAAAAGCGGCTTTTTCGATAAACAACGCACTTTCGATTTCGACGTGTCGGACGCGCGTATACAGCGTCAGTCCATCCACTCGAATTCGAGGTCCGAAATTATGACCGTGTCGCCTTCCTTCATTCCTTTGCGTTTGAGCTCGTCGATGACACCTCTGTCTTTCAACACCTTCTGGAAAAACGCGAAGGACTCCTGCGAGGATATCGTTACGTTCTGAATGAGGAAATCCACCAGTCCGCCGTCCACGAGATACGACCCGTCGGGCAACTTCTGAACCGTGAACTTCTGGTCGGACTTCGCTTCGAGCGACGCTTCGGGAGCAATCTCGGTGCGCGAAGGAGGCGGCAACTCGTCCACCTTGTTTTTCATCACTTTGAGCAATTCGTCAAGCCCCTGATGAGTGACCGCGCTTACGGTGTAAACCTTTTTGCCGATTTTTGCGGCAAATTCTCCGACTGCTTTGTCGTCGGTGAGCAAATCGGCTTTGGACGCCACGACGATTTCGGGTGTCTGCGCCAGTTTCTCGCTGTACGTGGCGAGTTCCTTGCGGATTTTGACGTAATCATCGTAAGGGTCGCGTCCCTCGCTTCCGCTGATATCGACGATATGAACGATGAGTCGCACGCGTTCGATATGACGCAGGAAATAATGACCCAGACCCGCGCCGTCGCTTGCACCTTCGATAAGACCGGGAATGTCCGCAATGACGAACGAGTCGTCAAACATCTGCACGACGCCGAGATTCGGGTTTATCGTGGTGAAATGGTAGTTTGCGATTTTGGGTTTTGCGGAAGTCAACACTGAAAGCAAAGTCGATTTTCCGACGTTGGGAAAACCCACCAAGCCTACGTCGGCAATGGTTTTGAGTTCCAGAGTAACCTGATGTTCTTCCGTTACTTCACCCAGTTGCGAAAACGCGGGGGCCTGCCTTTGAGCGTGCGCGAAGCGCGCGTTGCCTTTGCCGCCGCGACCGCCCGTAAGCGCGACGAACGTATCGCCGTCATCAAACAGGTCTGCAATGATTTCGCCGTTAAAACTGTCTTTTATCACGGTGCCGACGGGCACTTTTATTACGAGGTTTTCCGCGCTTTTGCCCGTGCAGTTCTTTGCGGCGCCGTTGCCGCCGTTTTCCGCGCGGAAATGTTTGCGGAACTTGAAGTCGGCAAGCGTGTTCAAATCCTTGTCCGCAACGAACACTATATCGCCGCCGTTTCCGCCGTCGCCGCCGTCGGGACCGCCGTTGGGCACGTATTTTTCTCTGTGGAAAGACACGGCGCCGTTGCCGCCGTTGCCCGCCTTGATAAAGATTTTCACGTAGTCCAGAAACATAAAGTCACCTTACAGTCTGCCGCTGTCTTTGAGTTGTTGCACAATCGCCTGCGCGCTCTTTTTGCCCGCGCCCATTGCGAGGATTACGGTTGCGGCGCCCGTCATCGCGTCGCCGCCCGCATAAAGCCGCGGAACGGACGTACGCCCGTATTCGTCGGCAACTATCGTACCCTTTGCCGTAACGGCAAGTTTAGGAAAACTGCGTTTGATTACGGGGTTAGGTGTCGTTCCGAGCGCCACGATGACCTCGTCGCATTCGATTTCGAACTCGCTCCCCGCGATTTCCACAGGACGACGGCGTCCGCTCGCGTCGGGCTCGCCGAGTTCCATACGCACGCATTTCATACCCCTGACAAACCCTTTGTCGCCGAGTATTTCGACGGGATTTGTCAGCAATTCGAATATCACGCCTTCTTCTTCGGCGTGTTCGACTTCCTCTTTGCGCGCGGGCATTTCGATACGACTGCGACGGTACACAAGCGTGACTTTCGCGCCCAGTCTGCGCGCTGTTCGCGCCGCGTCCATAGCCACGTTTCCGGCTCCCACGACAACGACGTTTTTACCGCGCTGCACAGGGGTTATCGCGCCTTCTTTATAAGCCTTCATTAGATTGACGCGCGTCAGATATTCGTTTGCCGAACACACGCCGTCGAGGTTTTCGCCCTTTACGCCGAGGAAGGACGGCAAACCTGCCCCCGACGCAATGAACACCGCGTCGAATTCGTCCAGCAATTCGTCCACGTACACGGTTTTTCCCACCACCATATTGGTGCGGATTTCCACGCCGAGGTCGCTCACCTTTCGGATTTCTTCGGCGACGAGCGACTTGGGCAACCTGAACTCGGGTATGCCGTAAACGAGCACTCCGCCCGCCTTGTGCAACGCCTCGAAAACGGTGACCTTGACGCCTGCGCGTGCAAGGTCGGCGGCACAGGAAAGTCCCGCGGGACCCGAACCCACGATGGCGACGCGCGCATTGCCCGCTTTCGTGCCAACGGGACGGATACCGCTTTTCAAGGCATAGTCGGCAACGTATCTTTCCAGGTTTCCGATTGCAACCGACCCGCCCAGTTTTTCACGACGTACGCAGTACTTTTCGCACTGGTTTTCCTGCGGACAAACCCTACCGCATATTGACGGCAGGTTGTTGTCGCCAAGCAATATTTGCGCCGAAACGTCGGGTTTACCCTCTCGTAATGCGGCGATAAAGTTCGGAATGTGAACATTTACGGGGCACCCCTGCATACATGGCGCATTCTTGCAATTAAGGCAACGCGCCGCCTCTGCAAGCGCCAGCGGCTCATCGTAGCCGAGCGCCACTTCGTCGAAATTCGTCACCCTGATTTCGGGATTTTGAGCCGGCATTGCGTGTCTTGTCAGGTCGGCTTTCATAACGACCTCCTCAGACGGCAGGTGTGCTCGTCCTCTATTTCTTTATACATTTTCGACCGCGCCATAGCCTCGTCGAAATCCACTTCGTGCCCGTCGAACTCGGGTCCGTCTATACAAGCGTATTTGGTCACGCCGCCGACTGTCAATCTGCAACAACCGCACATGCCCGTACCGTCCACCATAAGCGAATTCATGCTGACAACGGTCTTGACACCGTACTGCGCCGTCACGTCGCACACCGCCCTCATCATTCCGAGAGGTCCGACGGCAAACACCGCGTCGTAATGTTCGCCCGAGGCAAGCAGGTCGCGTACCACGTCGGTGACGAACCCTTTACGCCCCGACGAGCCGTCGTCGGTAATGAGATGAAAATTCGCGCACCAGCGCTTGAAGTCCTCTTCGAAAAGCACCAAAGACACGTTGCGCGCGCCGATGACCACGTCGGCGGGTTTGCCCTCGCCGAACAGTTGTTTTGCCTGCGGATAAATCACCGCGGACCCTATGCCGCCGCCCACAAGCAGAATGCGTTTGAACGCGGACAGGTCCGTGGGATTTCCGAGCGGACCCACGAAGTCGCAAAGGCACTCGCCTTCCTTTACGGCGGCGAGTTTCATCGTGGTGTAACCCACTTCCTGCACGAGAAGTGACACCGTGCCCTTTTCGCGCGAATAGTCGCATATCGTAAACGGCACGCGTTCGCCGTCCTCGTCGACGCGGAGTATGACGAACTGCCCCGCAAGGCAATGACGCGCGACGTCGGGCGCGTATATAACGTACTCGTTGACGCGCTCGGCGAGATTTCTCTTTGAAATTACGCAATACTTTTCCATAACTCTATTTTGCCGTTTTCTCCTCGGGATTTTCCTCCTCGGAACGGCTGAGATAATATTTGCAATATTTTGTAAGCAAACAGCTGCCGCAATCGGGTTTGCGCGAATGGCACACGTACCTTCCGTGGAATATGAGCAGATGATGCAGTCTGCTCCAAACGTCCTCGTCAAACGCCGCCATAAGTTGTTTTTCCGTCTCTTCGGGGGTCGCCGCATTCACCACGCCCAGTCGGTTTGCCACACGGAAAACGTGCGTGTCCACGGCAATGGCGTTGCCGCCGTACGCCACCGAATAGACGACGTTTGCGGTCTTGCGCCCCACGCCGCGCAGGGTCATCAGCCCTTCCTGCGTGTCGGGCATTCCGCCCATATCCACGATGCTTTGCGACATCTCTTTTATTGCCTTGGCTTTGTTGTGATAAAACCCGCAGGAGAAAATGCGTTTTTCCAGTTCCTCCGCAGGCATTGCCACGAACTGTTCGGGAGTGTTCGCCTCGACGAAAAGGTCCTTGGTCACTGCATTGACGCGCTTGTCCGTGCACTGGGCGGAAAGAATCACCGCCACCAGCAATTCGAAAGGAGTGCGGAAATCGAGTTCGCAATGGGCGTCTCCGTGCATTTTCTCGAGGAGCGCGTAAATTTTTTCATTGGTTTCGGTCATCGCTATATTATGGCACAAAAGGGGGATATTGGCAACTTTTTTCGGCTTCTTGCGCGCGCAGGGCGCAAAAAAACGCGCCCGCGGCGCGCGCAATACGGCGAGGGCGCGGCGGCGTCACATGCGTTTCGCCGCTCCGCTCTCCGTAAAAGTGAAAAATCCGATGGCGGAACTTATCCTCGACCGTTCAAGCACGATTTTCGCCTGTTGCAGGTTTTTCATCAGCATCTTGACCGACAACCCGCAACCCGCCCCCGCGGACGACGGGGTGTTTATTATGCGTGCGGAAAGACGGTAGCTCGTCAGTTCCTCGTAAAAACGCATCGCATCGGACCGCGAACGGAACGCTACAAAGAACTCTCTCATAATCTCCTCCGAATATTGTATGTATCCGTTCGCTAATATACAATATTGTCAAAAATCTTCTTTTGACACCGCACACGGGTTTCGGCGCTTTCGGCATAGTCAAAACGGCACTCCGCGCGCATACGATATATGCGGAGGAAATTATGATTTATCTCGACAATGCGGCAACGTCCGCCTACAAACCCAAGGGAGTTCAGGAGGCTTTGGTCTACGACCTGACCCACGCCGCGAACAGCGGCAGAAGCGGTCACAAATACGCCCTCGACGCGGCGATGAAAATCGAAGATTGCAGACGGTTTCTTGCAGAACAACTCGGCGCACCCGAGGACGAATACACGGTGATTTTCACCAAAAACTGCACCGAAGCTCTCAACCTCGGCATATTCGGGTTCCTGCGCGAAGGGATGAAAGTCGTCACAACGGCGTTCGACCACAACTCGGTGTTGCGTCCTCTTTTCGAACTGGAAAAGCGCGGAAAAATCGAGCTTATGGTCATCGACCCGACGCCCGAAGGAACGGTGTCCCCCGAACATCTGGAACGCGCAATGGAAAACGCCGACTTTGCCGCCGTCAGCGCGGCGTCGAACGTGACGGGCGCAAGGCTCGACCTTGCGCGCCTCGGGAAAGCCGCCGAGAAGTACAGCGTCGTCACCTTGGTGGACGGAGCGCAGGCAATTCCTCTTATCAAGGCGGACATGCGCAAATACGGACTGGATATGCTGGCGTGCCCCGGTCATAAGGGTTTGCACGGACCGCAGGGAACGGGATTTCTGATTGCGCGTAAGGACCTGCGGTTGCAACCCCTGCTTATGGGCGGCACGGGCACGGCGTCTCACAGCACGTATCAACCCACGGACCCGCCCGAAGCATACGAAGCGGGCACTCTGTTTGCGGGCGGTATCGCGGCGTTGCACGCGGGCGCGAAATGGAGTTTTCTCAACCGCGAAAATTCGGGAGCGTCGATAGCAAGACTTGCGGGCGAACTCATGGAATATCTCAAAGTGCTCGGCGCGGAAATCTACACGAAAGACCCGACGCTGGGCGTTGTTTCATTCAATCTCAAAGGCAAAGAAAGTTCCTTTGTCGCCGATATGCTGTCGGAACGGGATTTTGCCGTGCGCGGCGGCTTGCACTGCGCGCCCCTTGCGCACAAGTGGCTGAAAACGGACACCCGCGGCGCGGTGCGCGCCTCGATAGGCGCGGACAACACCGACAAGGAAATATACGCGTTCGTCGCCGCGCTGGAACGCATTAACATGATGAAACGGTAGCCCGCACGACAAACGGCTTGCGTGACGACATAAACAATCAATCCGTTAAAACGGATTGAAAACCATTACGCCGCCAACTTCGCGCGAGGCGGCGATTATCATTCTTTTGGCGTCGCGCGGGGTGAGCCTTGCGTATTTCTGATGCAACAGACAGCACGCCCCCGCAACATATGGCGCGGAAACGCTCGTGCCCGACATCGTGGAGTAAGTGCCGCCCGCTTCCACGCCGCGAACGCGCACACCCACGGCGTAAACGTCGGGTCTGTACGCGCCCTGATAAACTCCCGACGAGGAAAATGACGCCACTTTGAGTTCCTCGTCCACGGCGCCCACGGTGATGACTTCGGTGCTGATACCGGGCGATTTCAACCCGCCCGCACCGCTGTTTCCCGCCGCGCATACCACGGTCAACCCTCTTCTCGCCAGCATTTCCGCGCCCGCTTTAAGCGGGTCGGCAGAGGCAAGAGGGTCCGCGCCGAAACTCATACACACGACTTTCACGCCGAGTTTGACCGCATTGTCGAACACCCACTGCATACCTTCCAGAATTTTGAACGTGCCCGTTTCTCCCGACGCTCCTATGACTTTTACCCCGACCAGGTCGGCACAGGGGGCAATACCCTTTATTTTCGTCGCCGAAAGGCACCCGTTCCCCGCCGCAACTCCCGTCACGAAAGTGCCGTGACCGTTGTCGTCGTAGGGATATTCCGAACCGCCCACGAAGTCCTTGAAAACCTTTATCCTGTCGCGCGGTATACTGAAATCGCTGTGCGGGCTTATGCCCGTGTCCATAATGCACAGACCGACGCCCGCCCCCGTAAGACCTCCGCCGTGCAGGGAAAACACTTCGGCGAAATCCGCGTCCGAACGTCCGCCTTCCGCCGTTTCGACGCCGCCTTCGTACAACGCCGAAACAGGACGTTTTCCGCATTCTAACGCACTCTTTTTCTTGACATCGCCGTTCAGAGCACACACTCTGCCCTGTGCGGAAACGGACTCTACTTCGCGCATGCCCGCAAGGCGCACCACCTCGTCACGGTTGCATCTGATGCCCAGTGACCGTATGAAAGGAAAAGCCGCCACGACGTCGAAATTGCGCGCTATGTAATTCATCTGCCAAGGGTTGGACACGCGCACTATTGCCGTTGTTCTGTCCTCGACGCAAAGCGCGTTTACGAGATTGCCGTCTATTTTATCCATTTTTCAACATTCCGATCAGCGCGCGCATACGCGCAAGTTGTTCTGCTGTCAAAAAGGGAGCCGCCTTGTTGCAGAAATCTTCCAGTTTGGCTATGTCCAGTTGCCCCTGCGCCCGCAACACCGCCGCCTGCGCCATCATTTCGCGGGTGAGTTCGTCGCTGTTCATATTGCCGTAGCGTCCCAGTTGCTCGGCGTATTCCGGCGGAATGTCGCCCATACCGTAACCGCCGTAGGCGTTCTGTCCGCCGCGAGGACGGTTTTCGTCGGCATAACCGCCGTTGCGGTTGCTTCCGTATCCGCCGTTTTCGTAACCGTTCGCGCCGTTGTTTCCCGCGTAACCGCTCCCCTGTCCGTAGCCTACGCCGTAATACGGATAATCCCCTCCGTAACGGTTGCCGTAATCTCCGTAATTACCTTGCTTCATATCCGACACCTCCGTCACAATCATAATATGACGGCATATATTGAATTGCGTGAGGTCGTTATGAATTTCGATGCCAATATGCTGATGACGATGATGTCGCTTTTGAACCGCAAACCCGAAAACGGCGCGGGAGCAAACAATCTGCAAGCATTGCTTCCGCTGCTTATGAGTATGACGGGCGGCAGAACGGCGGAAACAGCTTCCGCAAACGCGGGGGGCGGCAACGATATGATGAAAATGTTGCCTCTGATTATGGGGTTGATGAACGGCAACCGCGGTGTCGGCGGCACGGACGGGCAAAGCACCTACGCCGCATCGCAACCGCCGAACGGCAACGCATACGAGGAAAACCGCAATCCTTCGTACTCGGGCGGATACAGTACGGGATACGGGGACAACCGCGCGCGCGGCGCGGAACACACGGGCGCGAATTATGCGGGCACGGGGGCGGGATATGCGGGCGCATACGCGCAAAGCCGACCCGACCCGTACCGAAACGCCGCATATCGGCAGGACGCCCCTTACAACCGCCCTTTCGGCGATATAGGCTTTGCGGGGAACGAGGTGCGCGGGTTTATGGAAAAACTGTGGCGCATACGCCGCAGAATATAACCGATTTGTCCTTTTTCGCACTTTGCGCCGTCGCTTGCGGTCGACGTGACGTGCGCAACGGTTACGTGCGCACGCGCCACGCGTGAATTGACGTCGCGCCCGTGCGGCAAAATCGCGCAAAAAAAACAACGCCGCATCGCGGCGTTGCTGTTGACGTTGAATTCCTTTCGACGGGTTTGTTTCAATCGTTTACCCGCTCAGAACATTATGTCGTGTTCGTAAAGAGGATGTGCGGCGCAGAGTTCCAGCACTTTTTCGGTCACGACGGGGATTGCGCTTTCGCCCTGTTGGATTATATCGGCGATGCAGTTGCCGATGACTTTCATGTCGTCCTCTTTCATGCCGCGCGTAGTCACGGCGGGGGTGCCTATTCTGACGCCGCTGGTGACGAAGGGCTTTTCGGGGTCGTTGGGAACGGCGTTCTTGTTGACTGTGATGTGCGCCTCGTCAAGCCACGCTTCAAGCTGTTTGCCCGTGACGCCCGTACCGACGAGGTTGAGCAACATAAGATGATTGTCCGTGCCGCCGCTGACAAGATTTATACCTCTGTCGAGCAACGCCTGTGCAAGCGCTTTCGCGTTTTTGACGACCTGCTGCTGATAGGTCTTGAATTCGGGCGACAAAGCCTCTTTGAACGCCACGGCTTTGGCGGCTATGATGTGCATCAGAGGTCCGCCCTGCGAGCCCGGGAAGATGGTCTTGTCGATGAGTTTGGCAAGGTCCTCGTTGTTGGTCATGATGAGACCGCCGCGGGGTCCGCGGAGCGTCTTATGCGTGGTGGACGTGACAAAATCGGCATACGGAACGGGGCTGGGGTGCAAACCCGTTGCCACAAGACCCGCTATGTGCGCGATATCAACCATAAAGTAGGCGCCGACTTCGTCGGCGATTTCCCTGAACTTGTCGAACTCTATCGTGCGTGCATACGCGGACGCGCCTGCAACGATGAGTTTGGGTTTGTGCTCGCGTGCCATGGCGCGCACGTTGTCGTAGTCTATTCTGCCCGTTTCGGGGTTGATGCCGTAGGATACGAAATTGAAGAGTTTGCCGCTGACGTTGACGGGAGAACCGTGGGTCAGGTGTCCGCCGTCCGAAAGGGACATACCGAGCACGGTGTCGCCGGGTTTGAGTACGGCATAGTACACGGCGAAGTTGGCGTTGGAGCCGCTGTGCGCCTGTACGTTGGCGTATTTGACGCCGAAGAGTTGTTTGGCGCGTTCGATGGCGAGTTCCTCCGCTCTGTCCACGAACTGGCAACCGCCGTAATAACGCTTGCGGGGGTAACCTTCGGCATACTTGTTGGTGTAATAGCTGCCTGCCGCCGCCATAACCGCGGGCGACACTATGTTTTCGCTGGCGATGAGTTCGAGGTTGTGTTGCTGACGGCGGAGTTCGTCCACCATAGAGGCATAAAGTTCTTCGTCTACTGCCTTGATGCTTTGCAAATCTACCATTTCGGTCTCCTTAAAGTTTTATCGAGTTGTGTTTGCGCGAGCGCATTACGTGCGCGGGCGCGCGTAAAATACAAGCCCGCCCTGCGGCGAGCCTGTTGTCAGAGATTTTTGTCCAGCGCGGCGGCGAGTTGCGCCTTCTGACGGAAACCGACAAGTTTGTCCGTCACTTTGCCCGCTTTGAATATGAACACGGCGGGAATCGCCATAATCCCGAACCTCTCGGCAAGGTCGGGGCAATCGTCCACGTTCACTTTGCCGACGAGGACTTTGCCTGCATAGTCGCCTGCCAGTTCTTCGATGACGGGACCGAGCATCTTGCAGGGTCCGCACCAGCTTGCCCAGAAATCCACCATGACGACATCGTTGGAGGAAATCGCAGAGTCGAAATTTTCACTCGTAAATTTTACACAGTTGTCACTCATTTCAGTTCTCCTTACGGTAAAACCGCGTCCGAGCACGGTATTACTTCTTGTCTTTATTTTGTTCGGATAAAGAGTGCGTATTCGCGTCGGCGGCGGAAACTTCTTCCGTTTTTGCCGAACCTTCGGAAAGCACCGCGGGCGTAACGATTACGGATTGAGGGGCGATTTCCACCATCATCGGAGAAAAACCTTTCTTCTTCCTGATGACGAGTCTGTCCAGAAGAAAAGCAATGACAAAACCGATAATCAATCCCGCAAGCGCAAGCAATATCTGCGCGAGTTCGCCGAGCAGGCTTCCGACGCCCACTCCTATTCCGACGAGTACAAGGGGTATTATATAGACTATGAGTGCGGCTGTCAACACAAACCGCTCACCCATCTGAACGGTGACCACGTCGCCCACGCACGCGTCGAGAGTGTTCTCGATGACAATCTGCACCTTCATCCCATCGCGCGTCACGGCGCACATATGACAGCTGTCGCACGCACTCTTGCGGTCGAACTGAACCGTCGCGCGTCTGCCCTTTACCTTGGTAACGACGCCCTTCTCGGTCATTTCACAGCCTCCGCGAGTCTATCGAGGTCGCACACAACGCTGTCGCCCGACGCCATATCCTTGACGGACACCTTGCCCGCGTCGAGTTCGTCGTCGCCGATGACGACAACGTACCGCGCGCCGCTCTTGTCGGCATACTTCATCTGCGCTTTGAGCCCGCGCGCCGAGATGTCGAACTCCGTCCTGACGCCTTGCGCGCGCAACTGTGCGGCGAGCACGGGAACGTACTTGCCCGCGCGCTCTCCCATGGACGCGACGTACAGGTCGCTGCGCTCCTCGGGTGCGTTGAGTTTGCCCGTGTTTTCGAGCACCATAAGCAACCTTTCGAGCCCCAGCCCGAAACCTACCGCGGGAGTGGGCTTTCCGCCCACTTCCTCGACGAGATTGTTGTATCTTCCGCCGCCGCAAACGGTGCCCTGTGCGCCTATCGCGTCGGATATGAACTCGAACACGGTGCGCGTGTAATAATCCAGTCCGCGCACGATACCCGCGTTTACGACATAAGGTATTTTAAGCGCGGAAAGACGCCGTTTTACCTCTTCGAAATGTTTTGCGCAATCGTCGCAGAGATAATCGAGAATTCTGGGTGCTCCCGCAGTCACGGCTTTGCACTTCTCTTCCTTGCAATCTAGAATACGCAGAGGATTGCGGTCGAAACGGTCGCGGCATTGCGCGCACATCTTGTCGAGGTTGTCGCCGATGTACTTTTTGAGCGCGGCGTTGTACTTCGCGCGGCACTCGGGACAACCTATGCTGTTGATGTTGAGCGTAAGTTCCGTAAGCCCCGCACTTTTGAGGAAGGTATAGGCAAGTGATATGACTTCGACGTCGGCGGCGGCGCATTCGCTGCCGAACAACTCGACGCCGAACTGATGATGTTCACGCAATCTGCCGTTCTGGGGTCTTTCATAACGGAACACCGACGCAAGGTAATACGCTTTCATAGGCATAATTTCCTGCGCCAACCCGTTTTCGATAAAGGCGCGCGCAACGCCCGCCGTGCCCTCGGGGCGCAACGTCATACTGCGGTTGCCCTTGTCGTTGAACGTGTACATTTCCTTTGTGACGATATCCGTAGTTTCG
>CASECZ010000005.1 GCA_949286725.1 uncultured Clostridia bacterium | reverse complement strand
TCCGCCATCCCGGCATTTTTGTGTATTTTCAGTGTTCTGCTTTTGCGTGTATGTTCTGCGCAGGCGCCGGGAACATCGCGTTCCGCGTCTGCCAATTCCACCATCCCGGCTTGTCGATTTTGTTTGCGTTTGAGAAATGACAAAGGCGGCATCCGTCGGATACCGCCTTTGTTTTTGGAGGCACCATCCAGACTTGAACTGGAGAATGAAGGTTTTGCAGACCTTTGCCTTACCACTTGGCTATGGTGCCATTCTCTATTTATATGCACGCGCGCTTCCGAATGTCGTCCTCGTCGGATGAAGTCGGTCAACGCTGTGCGTGTCTTTTTTGGAGCGGGAGACGGGATTCGGACCCGCGACTTTCACCTTGGCAAGGTGACACTCTACCACTGAGTCACTCCCGCATGTCGATTGCGCTTTACTAATATATCAAACATCGGCATTTTTGGCAACCGATTTTTTATAAATTGCTTTTCCGCAGTCAATTTTTACGGTTCTGCAACACCTTGGCAAACTCGGCGAGGTTCTTCCCTTCGGGCAGACGGCTCGCACACCGCACCGCTCTATCGGTGCAATCCGCAAGCAGCCGACGCACCGCCTTCTCTCCCAGCACGGAAAGCAGGGATTTCTCGTCGCCGTCGTCAAGCAAATCGTCGGCAAGCTGAAATGCCAGCCCCGTATTCTCCGCACATTCCGTGACTAGCGCGAGTTGCTCTTCGTCCGCACCCGCGACAATCGCGCCCGCGCGCATTGCCGCTCTTATCAGCGCGCCCGTTTTGAGGGAATACATATGGCGGAATTCTTCGGCGGTGTTCATACCCGCAAGGTCCAGCACCTGACCGCGCACCATTTGTTCCGCGGCGACGGTCATCTCGGCTGCGGCTTGCGCGTAACGGTTGCCGAATTTCACGGTGTCGGCGGCAAGCAACGCCGCGGCTTTGCTGAGCAAGGCGTCGCCCACCAGTATCGCGGTGGCTTCGCCGAACTGTCTGTGCACCGTCAGTCTGCCCCGTCTGTAATCGTCGTTGTCCATTGCGGGCAGGTCGTCGTGCACGAGAGAATAGCTGTGTATGAGTTCTATTGCACGTGCAAGGCTCGCCACCTCGTCGACGGGAATTTTTCTGCCCGTAGCTTCCGCGCCGAGAAAGACGCAGACGGGACGCACGCGTTTGCCGCCTCCGAAACAGGCGTAACGCATGGCGTCGTCGAAAACGTCGCCGTCCGCAAACGATTTTGCGAACTCTTTTTCAAACTCGGCAAGGAACTCCGACGTCGTCATTTCTCGATTTTGAACTCCTCCGTGATTTTGTCGAGGTCGTTTACGAGCAGGTCGAGTTTGCCCTCCTCTTTTTTCAGTTCCGCCATGCAGGTCTTGCCGAGTTCCACGCCCTTGGCAAACGCCGCGAGAGCCTCGTCGAGGGGCACGTCGCCTTCCAGCTTTTTGACTATGCTTTCCAGTTCCTGCAAGCTGTCCTCGAATTTCTTGTTGTTTTTGTCAGCCATATAGCCTCCTTGTCGCGCGCCTATTCGGCGGGCGCGTCGGACAGAGTGATTTCCTTGATTTCGGCGCGGATTTCGCCGTCCTTGCCGCGGGCGGTGATGTCGTCGCCGACTTTGAGTTTGCGCACAGACGTGACGCTCTTTCCCGCCGCCTGCACGTAGAAATAACCGCGTGACAGCACTTTGAGAGGGCTCAGCCCGTCCAGTTTGCCGAGTGCGACGCGCAACCGCGCGTCCACGTTCCGCACCTTCTCGCGCACGGATTCCGAAAGTTTGCCCGTAAGTTTGACGATGCGGCTCTTGCAATCGCCGTAATAGGATTTTGCCTTATGATTTATTGTCGTGCACGCAAGGCGCGCCCGCGCGCTCATAAGGTCGAACTTGTGCGTTACGAGCCGTTTCATGCGTTCCGTGAGCGTCTTTACCTGGTCGCAGAGCGCGTAATAGTCGTATGCCACCAGTTCCGCGGCTGCCGTGGGCGTTGCCGCACGGGCGTCCGCGACGAAATCGGTGAGAGAAAAGTCCGTTTCGTGTCCGACGGCGGAAACGACGGGCGTTTCGAGCGCGAAAACAGTCCGCACCAGTTCCTCGTCGTAAAACGGCGCAAGGTCTTCGAGCGAACCGCCGCCTCGGGCGATGATTATGACGTCGTACCCCAGTTTGTCGACGCGTTTCAAAACTTCGCTGATTTCGTGCGCCGCGCCCTCTCCCTGCACGCGCACGTCGCGCACGGTGATGTTTATAACTGGGTTCTTGCGGCGTATCGTCGTCACGATGTCGCGTATGACCGCGCCCGTCTTGGACGTCACGACAAGCACGTCGGACGCGTATTTGGGCAGCGGCACCTTGTATTTGGGGTCAAACAGTCCTTCTTCTGTTAGTTTCGCGCGCAACCGCTCGAACTGCAAAAACAACAGTCCCTGTCCGACGAGCGTTATCGACGTCGCCTGCAAGGACAGCCTGCCGCCTTTTACGTAGTAGTCCACTTTGCCTTTCAGAATTACGCTCTCGCCGTCCTTGGGACGGTAAGTGCGGGCGTAGTTGAAACACACGCAGGATATCTGCGCGTTTTCGTCCTTCAAGGTGAAATATGCGTGTGCGCCGCTGGTTTTGAACCCCGAAACTTCGCCGAACACTTCCAGATACTGAAAAATCGGAGAGTCAAGACACGCTTTTATCGTGGCGTTGACTTCCGATACGGAAATTGTCTTGTCGGAAAAAGGGGTGTTGGAATTCATTGTTGTGACTTGTCGCCGCCGTCGACGAACTTGGCAAGCACGCCGTTGACGAACCCGCCCGACTTTTCGGTGCCGTATTTCTTGGCGAGCGTGACGGCTTCGTTCACGGCGACCTTTGCGGGAACGTCGCCCTTCTCTATCTCGTAAAGTCCTATCATCAGCACCACGAGGTCGGGGCGGTAAAGCCTGTCCACGGTATAGCGTTCCAGTCGGGAGGCGATGCGCTCTTTGAGCGCGTCGGCTTGCGCCGCGACGCCGTACGCCGTGGCTTTGACGTACTCTCTGTCCTCGTCCGTAAGGTCGGCGTCAGTCAGGAGCAAATCCATTGTTTCGTCGTTGATCTGACCGTAAAACGTGAACTCGAAAACGAGTTTGAAAACGTATTCCCTGCTTATTCTTCTCATAAATCCGTGCGGTCGGGGAAGATGACGCTCATCACCTGCACGTTGACGCTGTGCACGCGAAAACGGGTCGCGCCTTCGATTTCGGCTTTGACCTTCTGTTGAACCTCCGCGACCACCACGGGAACGCGGTAGCCGTAAAGAATGTTGACAAACAAATCCACGGTCACTTTCTCGTTGGGGAGAAAATAGACCGACACTCCGCCGCCGCGGATGGAGCGTTTGGAATGGTCGCGCGAGCGCAACACTTCAACCCCGTCCACTTCGGACGCGGCATCGGAGGCGAGCGACATTATTACGTCGGAAAACACCGACAGATTTTTTGCGTTGAGTTCTTTTTGCATAGTTACTCCGATTAGGGATTATAACACAACCCGCGCCCGCACGCAAGGCGTTGAAGGCAGCAATACGATTTTCGCGTTCATTTTTCGGCGACTTCGGTTTCGGGAACAACCGCGGCTTTTTCGGCGAACTCGCCGAGGTCCACCCTTTCGCCGTCTTTCAGCCTCGACTGTTCAGCGGCGTAGGCTATGACGTGGCTCTGTATGCTCTGGAATATATCCGTCCTTATCCTGCCGTTCACGAGCGCGGCAATCAACCCTATGTCGCCGCCGCCGTGTCCGATGAACGTGCGCGAGGTGCGGATGATGCGCGGGCGTCTTCCGAACACGGAAAGCGTGAGTTTGCCCTCTTCGAATTTGCCTTCGAGCGTGCCTTCCGTGCCCCGCACCGTAATCGTGCGGTATATCGCGGGCGAAAACGCCGTCATCGTGAGCGTTGCCTGGACGCCGTCGTCGAAATCCAGCGAAACGGTCTGATAGTCGACGACGTTGTTGTCGCACCTGAACACGCAACGTCCGAAAGGTCCGTTGCGCAACGCCTCGCGTATTTTGGGCATGGTGGGCGTGCCGTCCTCGACTATGCGCGACATCGGCCACGCGTACTTTTTGAGGAAGAACGGCCACTTTCTGAACCGCTTTTCGTAGAGGTCGACGGCATTGTACGGGCAATCGGTCGCTTCGCAGTCGACGCACCTGTCGGCGCATACGGCGGGTTCGTTCTCCCGCTTGAAGTAGTTGAGCCTGCCCTCCGAACTCACGGACAGGCAATTCGCCCCCAGCATATACACCATAAGGTCGAGGTCGTGACAGCATTTTGCGAATATCATCGGGGTCGATGTGTCGCTGTTGCGCCAGTCGCCGCGCGTGTAACTGTGCGCGTAGTGCCAGTATCCCACGTTTTCGTGCATTTCGAGCGCAACGAGTTTGCCCAGCACGCCGCTCTCCATGACCTCTTTGACCTTATCGTAAAAGCGCGAATAGCGAAGTACGTGGCAGACGGCGACTTTGCGTCCCGTCTCCTGCGCCTTGCGGGCAATGGCGTAACACTCCGCAAGCGATGCGGACACGGGTTTCTCCAACAGGACGTCGTAACCCTTGTCGAGTGCCGCCATCGTGTGCTCGTAGTGGTCGGCGTCCTGGGTACAGACGAACAGCCAGTCGGCGCACTTGTCCGCCGCGAGAAAAGCGCGGTAATCGGAGTAAAGGTGCGCGTCGTCAAGCGTTCGGTTGTCCTTTTTCGCCAGTCGGAGTTTGTCGGGATTGCTGTCTATGACGGCGACGAGTTGCGCTTTGCGCTTCTGCAAAAAGCGCAAAATCAAGGAATATATCCTTCCGCGACCGCCGTAACCGAGAATTGCGATTTTCAACATAACCCACCTCGTCAATGAAATTATAAACTCTGTTTATAACGCTGTCAACGGCGAAGAATTCGGGCTGTCCTCACGCGAAAGGCAAAAAAAGAGCCGACCAAAGTCGGCTCCTGTTTTCGCAAACGGCTTGCGCCGCACGGTGTGAATCAGACGTAAGGAATGATTTTGACGTCCGCCGCCTTGAAGGTGGTCTCGCTCTGGATTATGTCGTAAATCTGTGCCGCCTGTTCGGCAGACAGTTCCGCCGCACCCACCACGACGTTGACGCCGCTGTCGCTCATCGTCACGATTGCGTCCTCGAAACCTTTGGACTTGATGAGCGTTTCGAGTTGGAGTTCCTGTTCCATTCTCTCGACGAGCCCGAGTTTCTGTTCTTCCGCCGCCGCTTTGGCTTCCGCCGAACTGGTCTCGGAAGTTATGATTGCGTCGAGATAGAGAAATTCGGATTCGCGCGTTGCCTCTCTGTCGCTGCGGTAAGCGGCGAAGAAGGTTTCCGTGACGGTATTGGCTGCGGCAGGTTCGTTGCTGTTGAGTCTGTCGTTGAGCGCCCAGTTGAGCACGCCGGTCGCAACAAGCAGCACCACCATTACGGACAAAACTAAAATTTTCTTGGTTCTGGTTTTTATTTTCATACTGTCCTCCCTGAAAATCATTTCATTGTATAAACGCTGACAATGTGCTTGTCCACGCCCATAGCCGTAGTAGTCGCCTCGAGCAGGCGGAGCATGACCGAGATGTCGTCCGCGCCTTCGGCAATCACCAGCACACCGACCACTTCGTCGTCGCGGCGGGTAATCATCGTTTCCACTCTGCCCGCGCCCTCGATGCCGCCGAGTATGGAGGCTAGCCTTTCTTCCTCATCGTCCATGGACGACGAAGTTTCGGTGACCGCCGCCGACTGTTCCGCCGCCTTTCCGGTTGCCACGGTAGAATATATGAGCAGTGCCACGGCGATTATGAATATTGCGACGATGACCTGAATGTTTTTTATGCTTTTGATTTTTTTGAACAGTCCGCTCGCCGTGATTTTGCCGTTTTCTTCCTGCTTTCTTTCGTCACGAACTTCCATCGTCGTCCTCCCTGTACACGACCCTGACCGTGACGGAATTTTCCGACACGGACAGCCTGTCGGCGGCCGCGCTCCTCACGTTCGATATATGTTTATTCTCCTCCTCTTTTTCAAGAACCGAGAGTTTGAGAATCAGGTCTATTCTTTCAATATTCGACAATGAACCGTCTTTTACGACAACTTTAACCTCCGTTTCGTAACCTTGCAGCGCAAGATAGGCTTTGAGGTCGTCGGCCTTTTCCTGCGTGAAAACGTCGGCGGACGCGGCGATGAAATCCTCGTCGGGTTGTATCTCCGAAAAGGTCGGCTCCCAGTTCTTCAACGCGCCTATCAAATTGGGAAGCGGCGCCGCTATCACGAAAACCGCAAGCAGGGAAAACGCGCCCTTGACGTACTTGGAGGTCTGCCCTTCGGGCAACACTATTTCCAGAAGTATGCCGAGGCATATGACTCCCACGATACCCGTTATCCACGCGCTCAGCATTTCACACCCCCATGTTGCAACTGCCGATTATCAACATCAGCAGAATGAAAAACATAAACCCGACGCCTGTCAGCGCAGTCACGAGCAAGGACATATTGTCCGCAAGCGACCCCATCACCGACGACGTGCGCTCGTCGCCTATGGGTTCCGTTATAGCGGCGGTAAGACGTAAACCGAGCATAAAAACGACAAGCTGTATGAGCGGGAACAACACCACGCAAAGCACAACGGCAACCCCCGTAAGTCCCACGGCGTTTTTGACCAGTACCAAAGACGCCGACAACAGGTCGAATCCGTCCGACAGATAGCCGCCGAGTATGGGAACGTAACTGGACATGGCAAACTTTGCCGCATTGAAACTCAGCCTGTCCACCACGCCGCCCGTTATGCCCTGCGCGGTAAGAAAGGTTGCGAAAAGTCCGAAAACTATGCCGATGAGCCACCCCGCGCCCGACTTGAAGAGTTTGGTCAGTTTGTCGAGTTTCACGTTTTTGGAGATGTTGCCGACCACGGAAAAGACAATCGTGGCGATGAATGCGGGCACAATGACGGTCTGCACCAGTTTTATTATCGTGCCCGAAAGCACCGCCATAAACGGCTGATATACGGCAACGCCCGTACCGCCGCCCAACGCCGCGAGCAGAGTCAGCAGAACGGGGAACACTGCTTCGGAAAACGCCGCAAGAGAGTTGACCGTGTTCGTCACGGTGACGATGACTTTGACCGCGCCCGTCATCAGAATGACGATAATTGCCGAATAGCAAACGACGTGCACGACTTCGTTGGTAGACTTGCCGCCCAGTTCGGACGTCATACCCGTGAGCATATTTTTGAAAAGACAGATAATTATTATAGTAATAAATCCGGGCAGAAATCCCAGAAAATAACTGCCGAGCGCGCTTGCCATAACCTTTGCGAAATTGCCGAAAAAGTTTTCCGCTCCGCCCTGCGTCAGAGATTTCAACGCCGATTTTACGTCCGTAAATCCGAGCGCACGCAAACTTTCGTCGTCCAATGACGACAAAAATTCCTCGAACAAATCCGTGTCGAGGCGGTCTATCGTGCCGTCCACGCTGTCGGCGAGGTCTTCTTCCACGTTTTCCTGGGCGTCGCTTGCCGCATACGCCGTGCCCTCGGAACGCGCGACAAGCACGACGAAAAGCACGACCGCCGCCGCAAACGCGACAAAGAGCATAAACACCGTTCTCCGCTTTTTGGTTTTTGCCGACGCTCTTTTCATCACATCACGTCCATAAGTCCCGACACCACGTCGACCAACGCGGTGACTATGGATATACTCATAAGGAAAATCACGATTTTGCCGCCGAATTGCAGTTTCTGCGCAATTGACGCGCACCCTGCGTCGTTGGCAATCGACGCGCTGTATTCCGTGAGATACCCTATCCCTATGATTTTGAGCACCGCCGCAAAAACGGCGTCGTCTATGCCGCTTTTCTCCACCAGTTTGTCGAACGCGAGAATTACGCTCTGCAACGAGGTTATCATCGTGATGACCATAATGACCCCCGTTGCGATGACCGCAAAGACGGCAAACTCCGGCTTCGCCGTGCGCAAAAGACTTACGACGACTATTCCGAGCAAAGCTATGGCGACGAGTTTGAAAATCATCACGACAACGACAATATGTTCTTTATGGTGTCGAACAGACCGCCCACCATATCTATGACCAGTACAATGACGAGTATCAGCCCCGCAAGCGTGGCGAAAGTGGCGATATCGTCGCGGTCGCTGCGCTTCAATATCACGCACACTATTGCGGTGAGCAACCCTATCCCCGCGATTTTCAGAATTATATCCGCTCCCATACTCCTCCTATGCCAGAATGACGATGAGCGCAATGCCTATGAGCACCGCGAGTTTGAAATACATTCCGCCGAGTCTTTTGGACTCTTCGGCGCACTTCGCGCGTTTTGCTCCGAACTCCTCCCGTGCGCGTCGCAGTCCGTCCAGTTGGTCGGAAAGCGCGGTTGTCCCCAGCACGGAAAGGAAGTCGGCAAGCTGCTTTTTCTCCTCCTTTTTGAGTCGGGCGTGCTCCGCCTCCTCCCTTGCCGCCGCACTCTGTTGCACGCCTGCCGAAAGTTTTGCCGAAAACGCCGTCAAAACCTTGCAGAAACCGCCCGTTTTACCTTCGGTAAACCGACTTATGACGGCAGGCAACGGCGTCTTTTTGAACCCTATCTCCCCCGACAGCACGGCGGCGAACTGTTCGGCGTCGCGATAAAACTTTTCGCGGTCGGCATAATAGCGTTTTACAAGTATGCCGCCGTAACAGCACAACAGCCCCAACAACCCTCCCGCTATCAACCGCAATACGTCAGCCACCTGCCAAACGCCTCCTTACCTCCTCCGCGTCGAGCACCTCCGCAACCGTGCCCACCCTGGGCTTTGCGGACAGCACGACATACACTTCCGTCACCTCGCCGAGTGCGGCAAACGCCTCCGACGACAGCACGCTTTCCGCGTTCCTTCCGTGCAGGGACGCAAACACTTTTACACCGCTTCGGACAATGTCGCCGACGGCGTTGCTGTCCGCCCTGCCGAAAAGCTCGTCCGTAACTATGACCTGCGGGCTCATTGCGCGGATTGTGTTCTCGTACGCCACGGCTTTGGATACGCCGCTGACTACGTCGCAGTCGCCCACGTCCATAGTCGGCACGCCCCTCTCCGCGGCGGCGATTTCAAACCGCTCGTCGATTATCAGCGTGTTGTACCTTTCGGAGGCAATGCGGGCGAGTTCCCTCAACATTGTCGTTTTGCCTCCCGACGGCGGGGATATGACAAGCGTATTTTTGACTTCGCCGTCGGCAAACACCTTGCCGCGAACTCCGTCCGCGACATCGCGTATCTGGTGAGGTATGCGCAACGTCAGAAAGGATATGTGCTTCATCGTGAGCACGTCGCCCTTTTCCACCACGCCCTCGCCCGCAACGCCTATGCGTATTCCGCGACGCGCCATATACCCTTTCACAAGCTGGTCGTTTACCGCATAAACGGAGAAGTCGGACGCAAGACCGAGTATCCGCTCGATATCGGCATTTCTTACCGTATAAGGCAATCCCGACGACATACGCGCGGCACACCCCGACGACGCCGTGTAAACCATAAGCGGCCGTCCAACGCGCAATCTCAACTCCGTAATGCAATCCTCTTTCGCGACGGCGGCGACGGCGGAAGCCATAATTCCCGATACAAGCCCGTCGAACATACTAAAAGATATGAGTGGCAAACGCTGTAAATCCGCAATCGCGAAATGCGACAAAAACCGTCAAAAATAAAAAACACCCTTGTCGGGTGTGCGGATTTTGGCGTGTGAGGGAAAAAAGGACACAAAACGGCTGCGGTGGCAACACAACAGTGTGCCTCTTCCGCGCGACGAAAAGCATATCGGAAGTCGCGAAAAAACGGCGTATCGAAATAACAAAAAAATGTTGTAAAAACGGATTTTCAAACAAAAAACCCCGCACGAACCTGCGCGCCGTGCATAATGCACATGCGGAAGCCCGTACGGGGTAAAATCTCGAAATCGCTCAGACGCGGGACATATATTCGCCTGTGCGCGTGTCGATACGAATGGTGTCGCCCTCGTTCACGAACATGGGAACTTGCAGGGAGTAGCCCGTTTCGACCGTTGCGGGTTTGGTCGCGTTGGTGGCGGTGTTGCCGATGACGGCAGGCTCGCACACCGTGACCTGCAACTCGACGAAGTTGGGGGGATCGACGGAGAAAGGTGCGCCCTGGAAGAACTTCATCGTGACGTTCATGTTCTCCTTGACGAAGTTGAGCGCGTCCTCGACCTGGCTGTAATTGAGGGGAATTTGCTCGTAAGTTTCGGTGTCCATAAAGTAGTAGAACTCGCCGTCGGAATAGAGATATTCCATATTCTTGGTCTCGATGTGAGCAAGGTCGAATTTTTCGGTGGGGTTGAAGGTCTTTTCAAGCACGCTGCCCGTGACGACGTTCTTCATCTTGGTGCGCACGAAAGCCGCGCCCTTGCCGGGTTTGACGTGTTGGAAGTCAACAACCGTCATAATGTTGTTCTCATACAGGAATGTGACGCCCTTTCTGAGGTCTCCTGCCATTATTTGTGCCATAATATTATCTCCTGTGGGTTATTCTTATCGTCAACCGAGAACGATGAGTTCTCTGTTATGTCTGCTGAACGGCACGCCTTCGCCTACCGTGACCATATCCTCGATGCGCACCCCGCCCTTGTCGGGAAGGTAAATGCCGGGTTCGACCGTTACGACCTGACCGCGACGGAGCACCTCTTCGCTGCGGGCGTTGAGCGTGGGCGACTCGTGAATGAGGGTGCCTACGCCGTGACCCGTACCGTGAATGTAGAACTCGCCGTAGCCCTGTGCCGCGATGTAGTCCCTTGCGGCGGCGTCCGCCGCTCTACATCCGACGCCGTCAGCGACGGCGGCAAACGCACGTTTGTACGCTTCGAGAACCGTTTGATACACTTTGCGCATTTCCGCGTCGGGCTCTCCGAAAGCGACCGTCCGCGTAAAGTCGGAACAGTATCCGCCCACGACCGCGCCCATATCCACGGTGACCATATCACCCTTTTCGAGTGCGGCGTCCGTGGGCACGTGGTGAGGCTCCGCCCCGCCCGCGCCGAAGGCGACTATCGTGTCGAAAGACACTCCGCTCGCTCCGAACTCGACGGTCTTTTGCGCGATGAGTTCGGCAATCTGCCTTTCGGTTACGCCCTCTTTGAGGGCGTCGAGCACGCAGTCGAACACGTCGTCGGTGATTTCGGCGGCGCGTTTCATAAGCGCGCGTTCTTCTTCCGTTTTCACGAAATCATTTTGCATAGTCCACGCTCCGCACTTCGCGTATGACGTTGACTTTTATCTGTCCGGGATATTCCAGTTCGTTTTCCAGTTTCTCGGCGATTTCGTGCGCGAGGAACACCGTTGCCGCGTCGTCCACCTGTTCGGGCTTGACCATAACGCGGATTTCTCTGCCCGCCTGCACGGCGAAAGTCTGTTCCACACCGTCGAAGGACTTTGCGATGTCTTCCAGCTTCTCGATGCGCTTGACGTAGTTTTCGAGCGACTCGCGTCTTGCGCCCGGACGAGCGGAGGATATGGCGTCTGCCGCCTGAACGAGCACCGCGGCAATCGTTTCGGGTTCGATATCGTTGTGGTGTGCGGCTATGGCGTGAATGACGTCGGCGTGTTCTTTGTACTTCTTGGCAAGTTCGACGCCTATCTGAATGTGCGTGCCTTCGACTTCGTGGTCGATTGCCTTGCCTATGTCGTGCAACAGACCCGCTCTCTTCGCGACCTTGGGGTCGATGCCCAGTTCCTGTGCCATAAGCGAGGCAAGGAAGGACACTTCGAGGGAATGTTTGAGCACGTTCTGACCGTAACTCGTGCGGTATTTGAGTCTGCCGAGAATTTTGACGAGTTCGGGGTGCAATCCGTGTACGCCCGCCTCGAATACCGCCTCTTCGCCCGCTTCTTTTATGGAAGCGTTGACTTCGCGGCGTACCTTGTCGACGATTTCCTCTATACGCGCGGGGTGAATTCTTCCGTCTGCGATGAGTTTTTCCAGCGTAAGCCTTGCGACTTCGCGGCGTACGGGGTCGAAACTCGACAGCGTGATGACGTCGGGGGTGTCGTCTATAATAAGGTCAACGCCCGTAGCCGACTCCAACGCGCGAATGTTTCTGCCCATTCTGCCGATTATTCTGCCCTTCATCTCGTCGTTGGGAAGGGCGACGACGCTGACGGTGTTCTCCGTGGCGTGGTCTGCGGCGCAACGCTGTATTGCCGTGGCTATAATGTTCTGCGCCTCTTTGACGGCGTTCTCTTTCGCCTCTGCCTCGATTGCCTTCGCCTCTGCCGCGGCGGCGCGTTTCACGTCGTCGAGCAACGCGTCTTTGAGTTCCTGCGAGGCTTCCTCTTTGGTCATTCCCGCGACGCGTTCGAGTTCCTTTTGCATAACTTCCTGCGAGCGGTTCAGTTCCTCTTCGATTGCTTTCAGGCGTTCTCTGTTCTCCTCAACCGCCTTCTGGGACTTCTCGAGTTCGGTAAGTTTGTTGTCGAGGGAGTCTTCTTTTTTGTTGAGGATTTCTTCTTTCTTGTCCAGCGCGTTTTCCTTCTGCACCAGACGGTTTTCCGTCCGTTGCCATTCCGCGCGGCGTTCCTTTGTCTCCTTTTCGAATTCGGAACGCATTTTGTTCTGTTGTTCTTTGGCTTCGAGCAAGCCGTCCTTGCGAATGGCTTTCGCTTCCAAGCCGGCTTCTTCTAAAATTCTTGCCGCTTCCCTTTTTGCCAGTCCGATTTTATTCTGCGAATAAAGTCTATATCCCAAAAATCCGACCGCGGCACCTACGACGAGCGCAGCCACGGCGATACCTATAACAGGACCTACTTCGAGCGCGGCAAGCAATACTGTAATACTGCTTGTCATCGAATGACCTCTCCATTTATATAATCAAAGCCCCCGCGCGGGAGCGCGAAAACACTTTGTCGGTAATAATTATATACTGACTATCTATATAAAGTCAAGATAATGGTGTGCAAACCGAACGGAAAAATTCGCCGCAAAACCGTCCGAAAGGCAAAGAAAAAGACGGGCAGACTGCCCGTCTTTGTGAGTTTTCCGATTATAAACCGCGCAACGCGCGCGTATCGCGACGCACGTTGGCGTTCCCGCAGAACGAGAAAATCAATTCAATCCATACTTTTCGCGCAGTTTCGCGTCCAGTTCGGCAGCAATTTCGGGATGATTTTTTACAAAATCGACGGCTTTTTCTCTGCCCTGCGCAATTTTTTCGTCATTGTAACTGAACCAGCTTCCGCTCTTCATAATGAGTCCGTTCGCAACGGCGAGGTCGACAAGGCACCCTGTGCCGGAAATGCCCGTGCCGTACATAATGTCGAACTCGGCGACTTTGAAAGGCGGTGCGACTTTGTTCTTGACGATTTTCGCCTTGACTCGGTTGCCGATGACGTCGCTGCCGTCCTTTATGGACTCCGTACGGCGAATGTCTATTCTTACGGACGCATAGAACTTCAACGCTTTGCCGCCCGTGGTGGTCTCGGCACTGCCGTAGACCACGCCGACTTTCTCGCGCAACTGGTTGATGAATATAATCGAGCACTTGCTCTTGGAAGTGACTGCCGTCAGTTTGCGCAAAGCCTGCGACATAAGGCGCGCCTGCAATCCGACGTGACTGTCGCCCATTTCGCCGTCGATTTCGGCTTGCGGAGTGAGCGCGGCGACGGAGTCGACGACCACGACGTCGATTGCGCCGCTTCTGACGAGGGTTTCGACTATGTCGAGTGCCTGCTCGCCGTTGTCGGGTTGCGAGATGTACAGATTTTCGAGTTGCACGCCCAAACGCGCGGCGTATGCGGGGTCGAGTGCGTGTTCCGCGTCGATGAACGCCGCGGTGCCGCCCTGCTTCTGTGCCTCCGCCACTATATGCAAAGCAACCGTGGTTTTACCTGAAGACTCGGGTCCGTATATTTCCACGATTCTGCCCTTGGGAATGCCACCTATACCCAGCGCAATATCGAGAGTGAGGCAACCCGTGGAGATCGCTTCCACCTTCTGCACCTCGTTGTCGCCGAGGCGCATAATCGCGCCTTTGCCGAACTGTTTTTCGATTTGCGCAAGCGCAAGTTCCAACGGATTTCCTTTGTCCTTTTCTGTTGCCATAATAATCTCCTTTCAATTCCGAGCGGTTGCCCGCATTGTGTGTTTTCGGTGTTTTATCGGTACAAAAACAGCACTTTAACGTTCGTTTTTGTCGTTTACAGTTGCAGTATATCTCCGCGCAGATAGCGCACGAGATAGAACAGCGCGAGGTTTGCGGTCGCCTTTCTTATGCGGTTGCGTTCCCCCGAAAGATGTTTTTCGAACACGGTTATGAAATCTCCCGCGCCGACGCCTATATACACCAATCCGACGGGTTTTCCTTCGTCGCCCTGCGGTCCCGCAAGACCCGTTGTGGCAAGCCCTATGTTGGTGGGCGGCACGAGCAATCCTTTCACCATTGCGTACGCCGTTTCGCGGCTGACTGCGCCGTATGCGCCGAGCAGGGCTTTGGGTATGCACAGTCTGTGCATCTTCGACGCGCGGTTGTAGCACACCACGCCCTCGAAAAAGTTCTGACTTATCCCCGCAACGGAGGTCAGTCGGGAGCATATCTCCCCTCCCGTCAGACTTTCCGCCACGGAAAGCATCTTGCCGTTGAGTTTGAGAAGTTGCGCCGCGAGGTCTTCCAGCGTGCGGTCCTCCGCGCTGTAAACCTGCTCGTCGAATATGTTGTACGCAAGACTTTTGACCGCGTCGAAACTCTTTTTGTCCAGTTCAGACGTCATCGTGATTTTTGCGTCGAGGCAACACTCCTCCACGGAAAAATCGACGCCTTTGTCGGCTATGGGCGACAGTCTGTCGCAGATTTCGTCGAGGTCCAGTCCGCAGACCTTCATCACTTCGCGTATCATACTATTTTCTGCTTTCGAGGCGGACGTAAATGCGGTCGAAATCGGCGTGTGTCGCCGCCGTCATCTTGCGTCCAGTATTGATTTGGTCGTCCTCTCCGTGAAAACCGCCGACGCCGAGCAGGTCGTATATCTCCTCCGCCCGTTCGCGCACGACGGACATTTTCCTTTGCAGGAAAATGACGCTGAGGCTTCCGAAGGTAATGCCCAGTTTGAGAGCGGGTATCAGCGTGCCGAAGAGGTAGCCCCTGTAACCTATCGCGTCGAAGTCCTTGTCGCGTTCGACGAGAGGCAGATACTCCTGATGCAGTTCTTCCGCGCGTGCGGCGAGCACCTCTGCCGTTTTGTCGTCGCCGAGCCACACGAACCCTTTGCGGTCCTGTTCGCCGAGATATCCGGCAAGGTCGAACGCACACAACAGCTTCGTCGCCGTGGGGCGATGTATTCCGAGCCGCTTGCACAGCACTTTTTCGTTGACTTCTTCGCCGTGTTTCGCCTTTGCGGCAAACTCTGCGGCGTACCGTGCAAAGGTGTTGCGTTCCTGTCTGACTTCCTCTTTCATTCCTCTTTCCCGCCGCCGTCTTCCGATGCGTCCGTCGTCGTTTTCGCGGCTTCTGCGGGCGCGTCGGCAAGGACGCGTTTGTTTTTCAGTATGTAGTTGAAACCCGAGTACACGGTGAGTATCGCGCCGATGAAGAACACGATTTCGCCGATGTAGGTTATCACGATGTGGAGCCCGCCCAGTATGAGGAAGGCAACGCCTACGTCGAGGCATACGGTCTTGATTTTGCCGTAGATGTCCGCGGCAAGCACGAGTCCTTTGCTTGCGGCAACGGCGCGGAATACGCTTACGGTGAGTTCACGCGTGAGAATGAGCCCGCCAAGCAACGCTATCACGAGCATATCGTAGGGGAACAGTTCGAAATCGTCGAAATAGACGATTAGGAACAGCATAACCACGATGACGATTTTGTCCGCGAGCGGGTCGAGGAATTTTCCCAGTTCGGACACCGTATTAGTCTTGCGCGCGATATGCCCGTCCACGAAGTCGGTGGAGCAAAGCAAGCTGAACAGCACGCAGGAAACGATGAGGAAAGAAAGATACAGTGCTTCCGTCGTCTTGAACAGCATACCGAGTATGTAGAAAACTACCGTAGGCACAATGAGCACTATTCTTGCAACGGTGATTTTGGTAGCCAGTGTCATATTGTTCTCCCGATAAAATCTATGCCGTCTGCGGAGATGATTTCCACATCGTAAAACTCGCCTATGCGAACCTCGTCGGGCGAAGTGAAATACACCACGCTGTCGATTTCGGGCGACTGTCTTTCGGTGCGTCCGTAGAAGGATTGTCTGTCGTAGTCTATGCCGTCGTAAATTACCTTTACGACCTTGCCGATTTGTTCGGCACATTTGCGTTCGATGACGCCCTGTTCTATCGCTCGCAGTTCGTCGGCGCGACGTTCGCGTTCCGCCTCGTCCAGATGTCTGCGCATCCTGTCGGCGGGAGTACCCTCCTCGCGCGAATAGGCGAATATACCCGCAAAATCGATTTCCGCTTCGCGTATGAAATCGGCGAGTTTGCGGTGAGCCTCTTTCGTCTCTCCGGGAAAACCGGATATGAACGACGTGCGCATCGTTATCCCCGCCGCCTTGATTTTGGCGACGAGTTCGCGCGTGTACTTCTCCGTCGTGTGCCTGTTCATACGTTTGAGCACGCCGTCGTCCACGTGTTGGAGAGGCACGTCCATATATTTGCAGACCTTGGGCTCCGTCCGCACGAACTCTATGAGTTCGTCCGTCACCATTTCGGGCTCGAGATACAACAACCTTATCCACTCGAAGTCCAGTTTTTCGAGTTCTCGCACAAGTTCGGTAAGATGCGGTTTCCCGTCGAAATCCACGCCGTACCGCGTCACGTCCTGTGCCACGAGTATGAGTTCCTTCACACCGTCGTCGGACAGTTTCTTCGCCTCGGCGAGCAGGTGCTCCATACTCTCGGAACGGTATTTGCCGCGTATGGACGGAATGGCGCAGTAGGTGCAATGGTTGTCGCAGCCTTCCGCGATTTTGAGATAGGCGTAATGATAGGGCGTGGTCAGCACCCTTTCGCCGTAATAGTCATCTGCGCCGCCTCTACAAAATATCTTGTCGCCCGCCGCGATTTTCTCCATTGCGGGCACGAGTTCGTCATAGTCGGCAACGCCGAAAAAGGCGTCCACTTCGGGGAACTCCTCTTCCAGCGTTTCTATGTACCTCTGCGGCAGACAGCCCGTGACTATTATTTTACCATCTGATTTCTTCCTGCTTATCGCGTCAAGTATTTCGTCTATGGCTTCGCTCTTTGCCGCGTCCGTAAAAGCGCAGGTGTTGATGATGACTACCTGCGCTTCCTCCTCGTCCGACACGACGGTGTGACCCGCCGCAACGAGTCGCGCAATCATCTTTTCGCTGTCAACCCTGTTTTTGTCGCAACCGAGCGATATCACTCCGAATTTCATCTTCTCTCCGTATTGCCGTATTCGCCGCGCGCCCGCGTGACACAAGCGGTCATTCCTCCCCGTCCTCGTCGGAAGAATTTGCCCTCATCAATTCTTCGAGGTCCTCTTCCGTAATGCAAACCTTGTGTTTCTTGCTTTCGGGGTCGGGTTCGATGAGGTTCATATCTTTCATAATGTCGAATATCTTTGCCGCCTTCGGGAAGCCGAGCCCCAACCTTCTCTGCATACTGGATATGGTGATGAGGTTGCCGTCCAGCCCCATACGCACCGCCTCGAAAACTTCGGGAGGTATGGCGTCCTTGTCGGGTTTGGCTTTGCCGCCGCCGCTCTTGCCGCTGTCAGCGGGTTCTTCTTCCTTCTCCTTGAATATGGCGTCCTTGACGCGCTCGTCGTAATACGAGTCGTTATGCTCCTTGATGAAGTCGACGATATCCTTGACTTCGGAGTTGGAGATGAACGCGCCCTGCATACGAATCGGGTTGGCGATTTTGGGCGTCATGTAGAACAGGTCGCCGTTGCCGAGCAGTTTCTCCGCGCCGCCCGCGTCGAGTATTGTGCGCGAGTCGGGACCCGCCGTGACCTTGAACGCCACACGCGAAGGAAGGTTGTTCTTTATCGTGCCGCTGACGACGTCGACAGAAGGTCTCTGCGTTGCGAGAATGAGGTGTATGCCGACGGCACGCGCCAGTCGCGCTATGCGGTTGATTGCGTCCTCAACGGCTTTCTTGCCCTGCGCCATAAGGTCGGCAAGTTCGTCCACTATGACGACGATGCGCGGCATCTTTTCGTAGCCTTCGCGCTCGCAGTTCTGGTTGTACTCGTCGATGTCCCTGTATTTGAGCCCCGACAGGTACTCTATTCGACGTTGCATCTCGCCGATTGCCCAGTTGAGTGCGCGTATGGCTTTGTCCACATCGCAGATAATCTCGTCAAGCATAAGGTGCGGAATTCCGCTGTAAACAGACAATTCCACGCGCTTGGGGTCAACCATAATAAGACGTACGTCTTCGGGCGACGCTTTGTAAAGCAAACTTATGATGAGCGAATTTATGCAACAGCTCTTGCCTGCGCCGGTCGCGCCTGCAATGAGCATATGCGGCAGTTCCTTTATGTCGCATACGTACTCCGCGCCGAACAGATCCTTGCCGAGCGCGAAAGTGACGGGGGATTTGGACTGATTGAATTTCGCCGACTGCAAAATTTCACTCAGTCTGACGATGCGGCGTTTCTTGTTCGGCACTTCGATACCGACGGCGTTTTTGCCGGGTATAGGCGCGAGGATACGCACGCTCTCCTCTTCCATCTTCATTGCGATGTCGTTTTCAAGACTGACAAGGCTGCCTATCGTCCTGCCTTTGGGCATTTCGACGTGCAGGGTGTAAAGCGAGAATGTCGGACCGACCTTGATTTCCACCACTTCGGCGTTGACGTCGAAGAAGTTGAGCGTCTCGACGAGCACGCGCTTCTTGTATTCGTAGTCCTCGTCCTGCGACACCGCGGGTTCGGGCGGAATGAGCAGTTTCATCGGCGGTGCGATATAAGGCTTGCGCGGATTGGCTTTGGATATCACCTGCTCCATATTGACTTGCGTCATACGCTGCTTGCCCGCCTCGTTTTCCATCTTCTTGACGAGGTTTTCGGCTTTTTGCAGGCTCTTGTCGCGCGGCGCGTAAATTCGCTTGCTGCGCTCCTCGGCGATGTGTTCGTAACTGGCGAGCGGCGGCGCTTCCTTGCGCGCCTTGGCAATGTTCTCCATCTGTTGTTTGGCAAACATCGACTGCTGTATCACCGTGCCGCTGTTGCCGTCGAAAGCGGGGTTGTCCTCTCTGCGGGGCACGCCCTTTTCTATTGCGTCCTGCACCTTGCGCTGTGCCTCTGTGTGAGGCGTGGAATTCGCGTTTGCCGATGTGGAAAACACGTTGTCCGAAGGCGTTGCCGCATAGGAAGGTCTAGCGTCCGAAGTCGCGCGCTGTTGTTGCGCGGGCTGTGCCGCGGACGTTTGCGGACGCGCCTGTTGAGGCCGCGCCGTCTGTTGCGGGGTCTGCACGGATTGTGCGGGTTGCGCAGAAGGTCTGGTTTCGGGCGTGGTGCCGAACGACGCCGAAAAGGCGTTGAAACCCGACGAGGGTTGGGCGTTGTCGTTCACTCTGTCCGCGGGCGTATAAGTATTGCCGCGTGCGCTTTGCTCCGCGACGTTGCTTTGCTTGTCGATTGCCGTACCCTCGAAAGCACGCGGCACTCTGCGCTGCTCTCTCGCCGCCGCACCCGCGTCGGTCTGTCTGCCCGCGCCGAACACCGTGCGGGACGTATCCTGCTGGTTGTTGACGGCGGCTTGTGCCGCACGCACGGCGGAATTGAAAGCGTCTGCTTTTGCCGCCGTAGGCGGCACGCCTGCCTTTTCGTAAGCCGTGGCTTCGGGAATTTCCTTGCCCTGCGGTGCCTGTGTGCGTTCCTCTCCGCTGATTGCACGCGAAACGCTGCCGTGCAGTCCCGCCATGTTCGCGGCGGAAGTCGTCGGAGGCGTCGCCGTTGCGGTGCGGTTGTCCGCGGGCGGTTTCATCGTGCGGGAAGGTTTGGGCACTTCCCTTCTCACGGGTTGGTCGATGTCGCGGTTGCCCGACGACGAATAGCCGAAGCCCGACGCATTTGCGCTCTCGCTTGCCGCGCTCTTGTCCTCTTTGCCCGAGAACATCTCGCCGAAGAGTTTGGTTCTGTCGGCTTTGAGGGCGTCGAAGGAAGTGTAACCGAGTGCGGATGCGCCGCGGGCGTCGGGATTGACGATATTGGAAGAATTCTTCTTGTCACCGTCGGAGGGTGCGTCTCCGAAATATCTTTCGCGCACCATATCGCGCGCCATTGCGTCGGAGTTGTCCACGCCGAGTTTTCTGCGCAATTCGTTCCTTCTGACCGCGCCGAAACTCGCCCCGGGATTGGAAAGAGCTTCGTCGGGATTGGTCAGCATATTGTATTTGTCAAGGCTGTCCTCTTCGGGATTGGGACTGAAAAGAATGTCCCTCGCAAGACTGCGCGAAGAGAATTTGTCGGGTTTGGACTTCTCGTTGCGCGCCACCTGTTCGTCCTCGAAATGCGCGCCCGCGTTTGGGTACAACGGGTCGTAACCGCTCGCCCCTTTGGCTTTGCGCTTGGACTTGGACATCGGGTCGCCGTCCACGTCGACGACGTACAGCGCATTGCCGCCCTTGTCGCCGCCGAAATCGGTGATGGAAGGCTCTTTCTGCTTGTCCATTCTGCTGCCGCGGACCTTTGCGCCGCTGTCGTACTTGCCGCCGAACTTGCTGCGCGTGACGGTGGTGTATGTCACGTCCTTCTTGATGGTGGGAATGCACGCGATGAAGCCCATCACGAAGAACACCGCACATACGACGACCAGCGCGCCGACGGTGGTGATGAGTTTCATGAGCGGATAGGAAATTATGCCGTAAAGCATACCGCCCGCGGTGTTGGCACCATTGTAGCAAGCGAGCAGGTACGCGCCGTAATCGTTGCCGGGCAGATGCCCCGAGGACGAATAAATGTGCAGCGCCCAGATGCCGAAGACTAGCAAAAGGCTGACTTTGACGATTTTGGAAGGTATCATCCTGACACGGACGTTGAAGACGATAAAGATGCCGACAAGCACGCCGATGAGGGAATAAGCGTAATCCGCAAGCCCGAAAAATCCGACGAAGACGGACGACACCATATCGCCCACTCCGCCGAATGCTCCGCAATCGCAGACGAACACGAAAAGCGACACCAACAAAACGAGCACACCGAGTGCTATGCGGTTTCCCGTATTGGCTCTGACCTGTCTGGTATCGTTCATATTCACCGCCTGTATTTATTTTTAACAATTATACCACACAATATATACAATTACAAGCGAAATATTATACCCCGAGCGTTTGCGGAACAAAAAAATAAACGAGATAAATCTCGTTTATATTAAATGATAGCAGCCCTTTTTGCCTGTGAACAGAGGATAAATTATTTTTTGTCCCTGTCCGCGAGAGAATAGCCCTCTTTCGACGAGGAACCGTACTGCCGCTTGAAATTTTCTTCGTTTTTCGCGATGTATCTTTCGAACAGTTCCTTGCTGTCCATTCCCGAACGGTTGCACATTCCGACAAAGAAATGCAGAATGTCCACGAGTTCCTCGCGCACGTTGTCGACGTTGACGGGTTTGGGGTTTTTCCACCACTTGAAATTGACCTCCGCAATCAGTTCGGCAAGTTCGCTGAGCATTGCAAGCGTCTGTTTCTGTATCCACGTTTCGGGGGTGATGTCGCCGAGATTTCTGTTTTTGATAACGTCCTGGTCGAACTTCTCCTGCATAGCGAAAATTATGTCGAGTTTGTCCATACCCCGAAAGGTTTCGCCCTTGAAAAACTCGTTTTTGATTTCGGTCGTTTCGTTTTTATCCTGCATAGTGCCTCCTGCCGCTTTACTCGCGGTTTTTCATCATCTTCTGTATGTCTTCGATTTCGTTCCCGACAAAACTCGCCGTAACCCGGTCGAAATCGAATATCTTTCGCGCAACCGCCTCGACGTCCTCTTTCGTCAGAGCGTCCACACGCGCAATCTGCTCGTCCACGTCGTACAGTTTGTCCGTCATAAGCGCGTGCTTGCCGACACAACGCATAACGGCGGATGTGCTCTCCTGCCCCAACACCATAGCGGTTTTGATTTGCTCTTTGCCCATATTCAGTTCGGCGTCGGTAATGCCGTCGTCAACCAGTTTTTCGATTTCTTTGCGGATTGCGTCGACGGCAAGTTCCACGTTCTGCGGATTGGTGGACGTGTAGATTATGAAACTGCCGTTGTTCTCGTAACTGGACGGATATCCGACGATGCTGTAACAAAGTCCCAGTTTCTCGCGGACGTTCTGGAACAGTCGCGAAGACATTTCCATGCCGAACACGGCGGCCAGCAACCGTACGGCGAAATTCTCGTCCGTATCGTAAGCCACGCCGGGGAAAGCGAACGCCATATGAGCCTGCTCGATATCCTTTTTTCTGTGGACGAAATGCCCTTTCATAGGCGCAACCGCAAGCGGAGTGCGCGGATTGGATACGCCGCTTTTCATCCTGTCCTCGAAATACCTGCACACAAGTTCTTCCGCGTGGGCGACTTCGATATGTCCGACCATAGAAACGACGGTATTCGACGGCACGTAGAAGGCGTTTTTGTAGGCGTGCAAATCCGCAGGCGTCATTGCTTTCAAGGTCTTTTTGGTGCCCAGAATGGTGTTTTCGAGGGGATGTCCGCGGAAAAACGCCGAGGACAACCTTTCAAGACACAGGTCGTCGGGAGAATCCTCGCTCTCGCTGAGCTCTTCCAACACGACTTTGCGTTCCTTGTCCATATCCTCGCGGGAGAAAAGCGGATTGAAATACATATCCGACAGCACGTCCAGGCATTTTTCCGCCCGCACGTCCTGCGACACCGTGTAAAAACACGTCCCCGTCTTTGACGTATAGGCGTTTATCTGCGCGCCGACGGAGTCGATTTCGTGCGCGATGTCAAATGCGGAACGGTTTTCGGTGCCCTTGAAAACCATATGTTCTATGAAATGGGAAATGCCCGAAAGTTCGGGGTTTTCGTACGCCGACCCCGCCCCGACGAACACGCCTGTCGCAATGGAACGTACAGCGGGGTTTTCGTACACCACAAGGCGGAGCCCGCTGTCGAAAACAATCATTTTATTCATACCGTTATTATACCACATATCCGACGAACCGCAAACATAATTTATACTATGAAAGAACGCAGATTTCGCATCGTGACCTCCAACGTAATTATATGCGCGGTACTTGGCATAGTGCTGACCACGGCACTGCTCGCGCTGACGCCCGAAACGCCTGCGGACGTCGCCGCAAACAACGCGGTTTACAGCGGCAATCCTTCGGGCGGGTCGGTCAGTCTGATGTTCAACGTCTACGAAGGCACGGAGTACGTCCTGCAAATTGCGGATTTGCTTGAAGAACGCGGGTTTTCCGCCACGTTTTTCGTGGGCGGCAAATGGGTGGAACGCAACGGCGACACGGTGCTGCGACTTGCGACGCGCGGTTTCGAACTGGGCAATCACGGCTACCTTCACCGCGACCACGCCGCCCTGAACGCAAAACAGAACCGCGACGAAATTCTGGTCACGGAAAAGCTGTTGCGAGCGACGCTGTCGGACCTGACGCCCGAACAGACGGACGCCGCGGTGCCGAAGCTGTTCGCCCCGCCGTCTGGAAGCCTCGGCAAGACGATGTTCGAGGTGTGTCAACAACTCGACTACAAGGTCATTATGTGGACGCGCGACACCGTTGACTGGCGCGACCACGACGCCGCCCTGATATACGAGCGCGCGGTCAAAGACCTCAAAGCGGGCGACCTGATACTAATGCACCCGACGGAGAAAACCGTCGAAGCCCTGCCCGACGTTCTCGACGCCATCGAAGCGGCGGGACTGCGTGCGGCGACCGTGACCGAGACCCTGTCCGCAACGGAAGGCAGTCCGTAAGCCCTCATGATTTTGCAGGGTTGCGACCCTTCGGACTGCCCTTGCCGGCACACACGAAAGCCGCTTTCGCCTTTTGCCTTCAAAATCCAGACAAAACAAAAAACGCAGATTAACACGCTTTTTCGTGTCGTTAAACCTGCGTTTTTGCGTTATGTTTGTTTTTACGCTCACGGCGGATTTTGCCGTCGCGCGGGGTTTCACGCCCTTTTCGGGCATCGGTCAGCCGTCAGTCTTTCTTGAAGGTGAAAGCGTCTTTTATGCTGCGCGCGATAATCTTTCCCGTGCGCTTCGCCATATATCCCGCCATCTTCATCGGCAGTTTTTCGTAGGTCGTTCCGTGTCCGTCGTATCTCTTGACGAGGTGTATGGCGTCGAAGTTGCACTTGGTCACGCACATGCCGCAACCCACGCACATATACTCGTCTATCTGCACCGCGCCGCACCCGAGACATCTCTCCGTTTCCTTCTTCATCTGCTCTTCGGTGAACGTGAGCCTGTTGTCGCGGAAAGTCTTGTCGTTTGCCGCGTTGTGACCCGCTCTCTGACGGAGTGCGCGGTCGTAACCGTCCGTTGCCACGTTGCTCTTGTCGAGTGCCGTGTACTCGCGTCTGTCGCGACCTATCACGAGGCTTTGCCCGGGTTGCACGAAACGGTGCAGGGATATCGCTCCCTGTTTGCCCGCCGCAATCGCCGTGATGGCAAATCCGGGTCCCGTGAACACGTCGCCGCCGACAAAGACGTCGGGTTCGGCTGTCTGGTATGTGAAGCCGTCCGCTTTTGCGGTGTTGTTGCGGTTGAGTTCGACCTTGCTGCCTTTGAGCAGGTCGCCCCAGACGATGGACTGACCTACCGCGACGAGCACGCAGTCTGCGTCCGCCTCGGACACGACGTTTTCGTCGTAAACGGGGGCGAACTTTCCGTCCGCATCGAACACGGACACGCACTTTACGAACTCGACGCCCGCTGCTTTGCCTTTCTTCTCGATAATGCGTTTGGGTCCCACGGAATTGACGACCTTGACGCCCTCCTCTTCCGCCTCCGCGATTTCCTCTTCGAGTGCGGGCATTTCGTTGCGCTTTTCGAGGCAGTAAAGCGTCACTTCGTCCGCGCCGTCTGTCGTCGGGAACGTCCGCGCGGACAAATGAAAAAGCACCCTCTTTTCGAGAGTGCTTTTGCTTTGCCGAAAGCTTTTTACGCCTTGCTGATGACCTCTTTCAGTCTGAGGTCGACACGGTGTTTCTCGTCGATTTTGATGACTTTGACGAGCACGATGTCGCCCACGTTGACGACGTCGGTCACTTTGTCCACTCTTTCTTTGGAAAGTTTGGAGATGTGAATCATACCGTCCTTGCCGGGTGCGAAGTTGACGCTCGCGCCGAACTGACCCTTGTCGTTCTCCATGATTTTGACGACTTTGCCTTCGTACACGTCGCCGACTTCCACGTCGCGGACGATGTTTTCGACTATGGTGCGCGCCTTACGAATTGCTTCCATATCGTTGGACGCGATGAAAATCATACCTTCGTCGTTGATGTCGATCTTCACGCCGGTCTCTTCGATGATTTTGTTGATGGTCTTGCCGCCGCTGCCGATGACGTCGCGGATCTTGTCGGGATCGATGGAGAAGGACACGATCTTGGGTGCCCACTTGCTGAGTTCGGGACGAGGCGCGGGAAGAACTTCCAGCATCTTGCCGAGTATGAACAGTCTGCCCTGTCTTGCCTGTTCGAGGGCCTTGGTGAGGATTTCTTCGTCAATGCCCTTGATCTTGATATCCATCTGAATTGCGGTGATGCCTTCCGAAGTACCCGCAACCTTGAAGTCCATGTCACCGAGGAAGTCTTCGAGACCCTGAATGTCGCTGAGGACCGCCACTCTGTGATGTTCCGCGTCCTTGATGAGACCCATTGCGATACCTGCGACGGGAGCCTTGATGGGCACGCCTGCGTCCATAAGAGCAAGGGTGCTGCCGCACACGGACGCCTGAGAGGTGGAACCGTTGGAACTCAGGATTTCGCTGACCGTGCGGATTGCGTAGGGGAACTCCTCTTCGCTGGGGAGCACGGGTTCGAGCGAGCGTTCGGCGAGTGCGCCGTGACCGATTTCGCGTCTACCGGGGCTGCGGAGAGGCTTCGCCTCACCCGTGGAGTAACCGGGCATGTTGTACTGGTGCATGTATCTCTTGTAGTACTCGTCGTCGAGACCTTCGAGTTTCTGCACTTCGGAGATGGTGCCGAGCGTGGCAACCGTCATTGCCTGCGTCTGACCTCTCGTGAACACTGCGGAACCGTGAACTCTGGGCAGCATGCCGACTTCGCACCATATGGGGCGGATTTCGGTGAGGGATCTGCCGTCGGGACGGACGCCGTTGTCGAGTATCTTTGCGCGAACTTTCTCTTTTTTGAGATAGTACAGGCTGTCGAGAATGAATTTGGTCTTCTTTGCGACGTCGTTGAAGTCGTCGGCAAAGTGAGCCAGCACGTCGGTGTTGAGTGCGTCTTCGCGCGCTTCTCTCTCCGTGCGGTCGAAACTTTCGAGGACGTAGTCCATCTTCTTGTCGGCGTAGGCGCGGACTGCCGCGTCGATGTCCTCGGGGATTTTTTCCAGTTCGATTTCAACCTTGGGTTTGCCGACTTCGGCAACGATGCCTTCGATGAAGGAAACAATCTTCTTGATTTCTTCGTGACCGAACAGAATTGCGCCCAGCATTTCCTTTTCGGTGATGACTTCGGCGCCCGCTTCGACCATCATGATGGCGTCCTTGGTGCCCGAAAGGCTGAGGTGCAGTCTGGATTTCGCGCGTTGCGCGCTGTCGGGGTTGATAACGTACTCGCCGTCGACGAGGCCGACCACGACGGAGCCCGTGGGACCCGCGAAAGGTATATCGGAAATGGACAGCGCGATGGAGGAACCTATCATGCCGAACACTTCGGGAGGAATGTTGGTGTCGACGGACAGAACCGTTGCCACGACGGACACGTCATTGTACATTCCCTTCGGGAAAAGCGGACGGATGGGTCTGTCGATAAGGCGGGAAGTGAGGATTGCCTTGTCGGACGCGCGACCTTCTCTCTTTTTGAAACCGCCGGGGATTTTGCCCACGGCGTACATTTTCTCTTCGAAATCCACGCTCAGGGGGAAGTAATCCATTCCTTCGCGGGGTTCTTTTGCCATAGTGGCGTTGACCATGACGACGGTGTCGCCGCAACGGACGATACAGCTGCCGTTTGCCTGACCGCAGTAAGCGCCGATTTCAACGGTAACTTCTCTGCCGCCGATTGTTGTCTTGAAAATTTTTCTTTCCATTTTAACTCCTTCTGGATATTCCGTCATATCCTGTTTTATAAAAAATCGGGTGCGGAAACAACGCACCCGACAATTTTACTTTCTCAATCCCAGAGAGGCGACGATAGCACGATAACGCTCGATATCGGTTTTTTTGAGGTAGTCGAGAAGGCTTCTTCTCTGACCGACCATCATAAGCAAACCGCGTCTGGAATGGTGATCTTTCTTGTGGACTTTAAGATGCTCGGTGAGCTCCTGAATTCTGCCGGTGAGCAGCGCGATCTGAACCTCGGGAGAACCCGTGTCGCCCTCTTTGCGACCGTACTTTGCGATGATTTCCTGTTTTTGAATTTTATCCATTGTTTAACCTCCTTCGTTGGATAAAAGATTCGCTTCAAACCAAGTCCGACCACGGAGTTTCGGACGAACCTCGTAAGAAGTACATTGCCTATATTATCACACAAAAAACGGAATGTAAACTGATTTAACGTCCCATTTTCCGTAAATTTTCATATATAAATAACATAAAAGGCGTCCGTCGGAAAACATCCGTCATTCGCCTTCCCAGAACGCCTTCTGCCTTGCAAGAACCTCGTCGAAATGCTTGACGTATTCCAGCGGCTCCTTGTAATTCGCGTTGCGTTCGATGAGATTTATCGAGCGTGTCACTTTCTTGGATATCGCCGCCGCACCCGCCGCGAAAACGGAGGTGTCCTCCTCCATTATGTCGATGTTGTATATGCACTCCTTCCCCGCCTTGGCGTACCCCACGTTTTCGAGGTTGCCGCTGGTGTATTTCTGACGGTACATATAGTACGGATTATACCCCGCCTCCGTCAGCTTGGCAAAGGCGTAATCCACCATACGCTCGGCGTCGGCGTGGTCGGTGTTGCGATAACCCGCGTTTTTGAGCGCGGAACCGCGTTTGAGATACAACGTGTGCACCGTGATGTCGGCGGGCGACAATTCCACCGCCTTGTCCACCGACCGTGCGAAATCCTCCACGCTCTCCTCGGGCAGCATTGCGATGAGGTCCATATTGACGTCGAACCGCTTTTTCGCGCGTTTGTACGCCTTTATCACGTCCTCGGTGGTGTGCGCCCTGCCTATCCGCGCCAGAGTGGCGTCGTTGAAGGTCTGCGGATTGACGGATATGCGCGTCACCCCGTGGCTTTCCAGCAATTTCAGCACCTTGGGCGTTATGGTGTCGGGTCTGCCCGCTTCCACCGTGAATTCGGGCACGTCGAAATGACACTCCGCGAGTACGGCGTCCAGCATTGCCACGGGCAACGCCGTAGGCGTTCCGCCTCCGATATATACGCTGCGCACCTTCTTTTTCTGCTTGTCGATGACCGAACGCAGATACCTGATTTCCCGCACGAGGCAGTCGGTGTAAGGTTGCAGAAGTTTGCGTTGCCTGTCGATGGGCAAAGAAACAAAAGAACAGTACGCGCATTTCGTGGGACAAAAAGGAATAAACACGAAAAAGTCACAGTCGTTTTCCGACTCGTTTCGCAGTCCTTTCTGCGTTTCCACCGTCTTTTCGATTAGCGCGACCTTTTCGGGCGACACCGAAAAATCCTCCGCGAACATTCTGTGAGCATCCTCGCCGAGTTCGGCATAGAGTTTGGTGGGACGTATGCCCGTCAGGCAACCGTACGGCAAAGTGACCCCCGTCAAAAACACGAGCGTGCCGTAGATTGCCATTTTGAGATAGCGTTTTTCCAGACGTTTTTTCTCGGTTTCGTCCGCCGCCGAAAAGTGATATCGGTAGTACTTGGAAAAGCAATCGAATCGGTTAGATGTCAGTTTTACGACCATTTCCCCGTCACGCACGGAATACTCCACGTCCAACGAAAGGTTCTCATCCGTGCGCTGTTCGAATGCGCGGACGAGTTCCATAAGGTCGTTTGCGTAGTTCTCGTTTGTACAGGAAAAACTTATCATCTGCGTCGAATGTCAGTCTTTGTCCGACAGAATGGGATTGTTCTTTCTTTCGAAGTCCAGCGTGGTGGGATTGCCGTGACCCGTATAAAGCGTATAGTCGCCTTTCAGCGTGAACAGCTTGTTGATTATGCTGTTTTTCAGCGCGGCGAAACTGCCCGTAGGAAAGTCCGTGCGCCCGTAGGAAAGTTCGAATACGGTATCCCCCGTGAAAATGCAGTCGCCGACGACGTAGCACACGCTGCCCGCAGTGTGCCCGGGGGTGTGAATGACCTTTACGTCCATACCCGCGACGGAGAGCGTCTCCCCGCCTCTGACCGTGATGTCGGGCACGAACTTTTCCACCTTGACGCCCGTATAGAACGCGAGGTTCTTGTAGGAGCCGACCAACGGGAAATCGTCCTCGTGCATAATCACCAACGCGCCTCCGCGTTGCAGTTCGGCAACGCCGCCGATGTGGTCGTAGTGCGCGTGCGTAAGCAGAACGGCGACGATTTTCGCGCCCTCCTTTTCGGCGTAACGCGCAATCTCGTCGGCGCGTCCGCCCGCGTCCACCACGAAAGCCTCCGCCCCGTTCAGGACGAGATACGTGTTGGTTTCAAGTTCGGTCGTGTAAAAAGTAATTATCTTCATATTTCGCCGAAAACGACGTTTTTCCGTCGTTTTTGCACGTTTAACGTGCACTTTGTCATCTGCGTACGTCGATGACGCCGTGAATGCTCTTTATCTTCTTGACCAGGTCTTCGAGGTCGTCCACGTTCTTGATAAGCACGCTTATCGTTATGTCGGCTATGTGTTCCTTGCTGTCGACCTTGACGTTCGCGCCCGTAATCGGCATCTTCGCCGCCGCGATATACGCCGTGATGCCGGCAAGCATTCCGCCCGAGTTTTCCGCCGTGATGTACAACGTCACGTTGAAGTTTTCGTCGCCGCCCGTATCCCATACCGCTTCGATGAGACGTTCGGGTTCCATCGACTTGATGTTGGGACAGTCCTTGCGGTGGACGGACACCCCTCTGCCGCGGGAGATGTAGCCTATGATTTCGTCGCCTGGGACGGGCGTGCAGCAATGCGCCATTCTGACCGTGAAGTTCGCGTTGCCGTTAATGAGGACGCCGCTCTTCGAGCGCGGTCTGTGTTCGCCCTGGTTCTCCCCTAACGTGACTTCGATGTGCTCGTCGGGGTTCTGTTTGCGGAAGGCTTCGACCAGTTTCGAAAGCACCTGATTGGTGCTTATGCCGCCGAAACCGACGTTGGCGTACAAATCCTCTTCGTTCGACACCGACAGCCTCTGCAAAATGCCGTCCAACGCCCCCAACTGCATGAGGTCGCCCAGATTGTAACCGCGTCGGCGGGCTTCCTTTTCAAGCATTTCCTTGCCGCGGCGCACGTTCTCTTCGCGCTGTTCTTTCTTAAAATATTGTCGTATGCGCGAGCGCGCGGACGAAGTCCTCACGAATTTCAGCCAGTCGAGGCTGGGTCCTTTGCCGTTGGCGGTCAGAATTTCCACTATATCGCCCGTCTGCAACTTGGTGGACAGCGGCACGATTTTGCGGTTTATCTTCGCGCCCGTGCACTTGTTGCCGATTGCCGAGTGGATTTTGTAGGCAAGGTCCACGGGCGTGGACCCCACGGGAAGGTCGTACACGTCGCCCTTGGGAGTGAACACGAACACCTCGTCGTCGAAGACGTTGATTTTGATGGCGTCCATAAACTCCTTCGCGCCGCCGACGTCCTTTTCGGCGTCCATGACTTCGCGCAGCCACCTGACCTTGTTGTCGAGGTCGGTATCGACGCCCGTCGTGCCCTCTTTGTATTTCCAGTGCGCGGCTATGCCGTATTCGGCGATGCGGTGCATTTCGTAGGTGCGTATCTGTATCTCGAACGTCTCGCCGTCGGCAACGACCGTCGTGTGCAAGGACTGATAGTTGTTTGCTTTCGGCATTGCAATATAGTCCTTGAACCTGCCGGGAATGGGCTTCCACATCGTGTGCACTTCGCCGAGCATCGTATAGCAGTCCTTTATGCTGTCCACTATGATACGCACGGCGAGCAGGTCGTAAATCTGGTCGACGTCGATGTGCAACTGGTGCATCTTCTTGTAGACGGAATAAAAGTGTTTCGGTCTGCCGTTGACCTCGCCTTTGATGTCCAGTTCGGCCATCTTGTCCCTGATCTGGGCCATTATTCCGTCGAGAAGTTCCTGCCTTTCCCCGCGCTTTTTGCTTATGCACTCCGTTATGTACTTGTACTCGTCGGGGTACAGGTACATCATTGCGAGGTCTTCGAGCTCGCATTTGAAGAAGGATATTCCCAGTCTGCCCGCAAGCGGCGCGTAAATATCCAGCGTTTCGCGCGCTATATACTGTTGTTTTTCGGGGGGAAGGTATTTGAGCGACCGCATGTTGTGAAGGCGGTCGGCAAGTTTCACGATGATGACGCGCAGGTCCTTCGCAAGTGCCATGAAGAACTTGCGGAAGTTCTCCGCCTGCGCCTCTTCGCGGTTGGTGAATTGCAGTTTGTCGAGTTTCGTGACGCCCTCGACGAGTTCGAGAATTTCCTGCCCGAATTCCGCGGCGAGTTGTTCCGGCGTGACGGACGTGTCTTCGAGCACGTCGTGCAGGAACGCGGCGATGACCGTGGAACTGTCAAACCCGAAATCCGCAAGAATTTCCACGACGGCGCACGGGTGAATGAAATAGTCTTCACCCGAACTGCGCTTTTGCCCCTCGTGGGCGGCCTTTGCGAATTCGTAGGCTTTTTTTATCTCGGCGTAACGGTCGGGATAAGCCTTGCGTAATTTGACGAGCAATTCGTTCATTTGATCCTCACGTTGCGATATACTGCGGAAAGACCGAGGTCGGTCTTGTTTCTGCATACAGTAATAATACCCCTGTCGGAAACGGAAATCAATCCCAAATCCGTCAATATACGCCGCGAAATTTCGTATTTTTCCGCATTCAAACCCGACTTTTGCCTGACGAGAACGGCAAGCGCGGCGGGGGATGCGGCTCTCTCCTTTTTGCGCGCAACAGCGTCGAACGCCATAAACGCGGCGCGGATTTCGTCGTCCGAAAGACGGGGTGCACAAGGCGTTTCGCCGTACAGGTCGAGGCACTCCGTACTGCCCGCAAGCGTGGCGAGATAACCTTCCGTAAGCGCCCTGCCCGCAATCACGACGCGCGTAAAATAACCGAAATCGAAGTGCTCCGACGGGGCAAACACAACGCAGGTCTGCGGGTTGAGCCACTTTTGCGTCCCCACGAATACGGGCAACGCCTGCGTGCCTTCGACGTCGCGTATCAGTCTTTCGTATTCCGCTTGCGTGAACACGACGAACGCAGTCCCGAACGGTATGCGCGCGTATTCGCTCGCGCAATCGCAAGTTATGGGCGCAAGATTGCAAATTCCCTCGCACGAAAGTTGGTGCAAACACATTCTGCGCGCCTCGTCGTCGCCGACCTGCACGCGTTTTACCGTCACGTCGCGCAATATGCCCTGCGCGTAAACTCTGTTCTGAAACACGTTCACGCCCAGCGAAAAGCCGACCGCCGTACTGCCGCGCGTCGTTCCGACAAGCGACGTATAGCGCGAAAATCCCATAAGTTCGAGGTCGCCTTTCACGCACTTGACGTGAGGCCCGAACCCCACGCGCTCGAATTTCAGCCCGTCTTCGACGAGGAGAAACTCGGGTTTCGGGTTGCCGTAACCCGTGGGTTCCAACAATTCCAGTTCCTTTGCAAGCGCAAGGAAGTCCTGCTTGCCGTCCAGTTGCAGGTCGTAACTCTCGACGGGAAGGAAGTCGGTCGCGGCGTAGTTTGCCGCCACGTCCTCGACAATTGCTTTGCGGAACGCCTCGAAATTCTCCGCTTTTATGCCGACACCCGCGGCTTGGGAGTGCCCGCCGAAGGTGGTGAACATCCCCGCGTGGCGGGAAAGCACTTCGAAAATGTTCACGGACTTCACGGAGCGTGCGGAACCTTTGTACTCGTCGCCGTCACCCGAAAACAGAATTGCGGGACACTTGAATTCCTCCACCAGTCTCGCCGCGGCTATACCGAGCACTCCCGCCTCCCATTCGGCGTTGTGCAGAACGATGATGCGCGTTTTGAGGAAATCTATGCCGCGCAACGCTTTTTCTGCCTCGCGCACAACCTGTTCGCAAATCTGCTGACGGCGCGTATTGTCGCGTTCCAGCTCCTCCGCCAGCGATTTGAGCAGAAAATAGTCCTCGTCCAGGAACAAATCCACGGCTTTCATTGCCGAACCCAACCTGCCCGCGGCATTTATTCTCGGTGCAATTCGGAACATCACGTCCTGCGAAGTCGGCTTTTCCGTCCCCGCGAGCAGTTTTATCCCGCGGCGCGGACTTTCCGTGCACTTGCGCAGTCCGTAATAGGCGATAATCCTGTTGTCCTTGACGAGCGGCACCACGTCGGCTATTGTCGCAATCGCGCAGATGTCGAGATACTCTTTGTATTCGTCGCCGAAGAGAGCCTGCACCAGTTTGAGCGCAACTCCCGCACCGCACAGGTCGTAAAACCCTTTCTTGTCCATTTTGGCGTCCGCGATTATGCAATCGGGCACCTGCTCCTGCGGTTCGTGGTGGTCGGTTACGACGACGTCGATGCCCTGGCTCTTCAAAAACGCAACCTCTTCCACAGACGTTATGCCGCAGTCGACGGTCACGACGAGGTCGGGACGGCGGTGAGCAACTATGTTGCGCAGCAGTTCCACGTTCATACCGTAACCGTCCGTAAGACGGTTGGGAATGAAATATGCCGCGTCCGCCCTGCCTTTTAGTGCGAGCATGAGAATTGCGATTGCACATATGCCGTCGCAGTCGTAGTCGCCGAAAATCAGGATTTTCTCCTTGTGCGCGACCGCGCGACGAAGCCTGTCAGCCGCCTCTTTCAGACCGTAGATGTCGTAAGGCGATGAGAGATTGTCGAGCGACGGATTGAGGAATGCGGACACCTCTTCGGGAGAAATGCCCCTGTTCGCAAGCAGCCGCGCGAAAACGGGGGAAATGCTCTTTCCTCCCTGACTTCTCTTGCCGACGTCTTTTTGAAGTGACATGTCTTCTCCTCTTGCCGACGGCGCAACCCGCCGCCGTTTATGCAATAACGCCTCCGTTCGGGAGGCGTTATTAAGTTTACTTTTTCTTGAACGTCGTATTCTTCTTGGAATACTTGTATATCGGCTTGCCCTTCGGCTTTGCGTTGTTCTTGGGCTTCACCTTGACTTCCTTCTGCGGTTCGAAGGTGTCGTCGTCATCGTCGTCCGTTGCGCGCGTATCGGGGAACATTATCTCGCCGTCCTCGTCGGCAACCGCGGCGGATTTGGACGCGGAGGCGTAAGCCACGCCTGCGCGGTGTTTTGCCATGATCTTATCCTGCGTTCTGCTGAAAGCCGCCCACATAGGCGTGGCAAGGAACACGGAGGAATATACGCCTGCAAGCAAACCGAGAATGATTGGCACGCAGAATTCGCGTATGGACTCGCTGCCGAGAATGGCGAGGAACACGACCGTTATCATTGTGGTTGCGGTCGTGAATATACTGCGTCGCATATTCTCGCGCACGGAGGTGTCGCCGATGGCGTCGTAATCGATGTTCTTCTGACCTTTGAGCGGTTTGATGTATTCGCGGCAGCGGTCGAAGATGATAATCGTGTTGTTGATGGAGTACGCTATGATCGTGATTATCGCCGCCACGAAAGAGGTGTTGATCTGGACGCGACAGATGACGGTCAGTGCGAAGGTGAGGATTACGTCGTGCAACAGCGCGAGCACTGCGGCAAACGCGCTTACGGGCGTAAATCTGAACACGATGTAGATGAGGATGAGCACGGTGGACACCGCAACCGCTATACCCGCTTTGGACAGCAGATCCTGTGCGGCGGTCGCGCCGATGGACTCGTAGGTGATGAAGTTGACCTCGTCGTTGACGATGTCGGGATACAGCGCGTCGACCGCGGCGATTATCTTCTCGTTAAGTTCGTTGATGACGGTGTCGTCGTCGGACACGTTCTTGTAACGGAAGGTGACGGCGGCTTCGGGGTCGCTCGTCGCGCCGGGTTCGAACAGTTTCTGAATGTAACTTACGGTGACGCTGTTTCCGTTGGCGTCCTTGCAGTTTTCGATTGCGTCGACGATTTTATTGACGTTCTCGTCGTAGTTGTTGATGAGTTCGTCGCCGAGAGTAACGGTCAGCATCGTGCCGCCCTGGAAGTCAATGCCGATGTTGACGCCGTTGGCGTAGTCGCCCGTGGTTGCGCCGATGCCGATGATCACGCAAAGTGCGATGACCACGATGAGCGCAGGCAGCGCAAATGTGAACGCCTTGATTTTGCTGACTTTGAAGTTCTGATATGCGTTGAGGAAGTTGCCTGTGTTTTTCATATTACTTTACCCCCTCGTCGGCAGTATCGGAATGCTTGATGAAATCCGGAATTTCTTTGTCGTTCTCGGAGCGTTTGAGCCCGTAGAACTTCGCGCTGGTGCTGTTGATGGGCAGGAAGCACTTGATTATCAGCCTGGTGATGACAAGCGACGTGAACATCGAAAGAATGATACCGATGAACAGCGTGACCGCAAAACCGACGACGGACGCGGAGCCGATGACCCACAGTACGATCGCGCCGATGATGGTCGTCACGTTGCCGTCGATGATTGCCGCGGTGGAACGCTTGAAGCCGACCTTGATTGCGGAAGGAATGGGCTTGGAACTGTGCTTGTATTCGTCGCGGATTCTCTCGAAAATGACGATGTTGGCGTCGACTGCCATACCTATCGACAGCAGGATGCCCGCGATGCCGGGGAGCGTGAGCTGAACCCAAGGCAGAACGGCGCAGAACCAGAGCAACAACACGATGTAGACGCACAGCGCGATGTCGGCGGCAAGGCCGAGACCTCTGTACATGATGCCCATGAAGATGAAGATGAGCGCGACGCCGATTGCACCTGCGACGAGTGCCCATTTGACGGCGTCTTCACCGAGCGTGGGAGAAATGTTGCGGACTTCGGACACTTTGAGTTCGACGCCGAAAGCACCGGACTGCAAACGGGTTGCGAAGTCTTTCGCCTCGTCGTAAGTGTAGCCTTGCGTGCCGCTCGTGATTATGGCGTTGCCGTCCGCGATGACGCTCTGCACGTTGACTTCGGTATATTTCTCGCCGTTGATGTAGATATAAACGGTCTTGTTGAGATAATCGGTGGTCAGTTGCTTGAACGCTTCGGCACCGGCTTCGTTGAATCTCAGACCGACAGCGAACTTGCCATTGGTGTCCGTGGTCACGAATGCGGATTCGAGGTGCTTGCTGCCGACGATTGCGGCTTCCGCGGTGGCGGAATCCTCACCCCTGAACTCCAACTTGGCGGGACGTCCGATGAGGTCGAGCACCGCTTCGGGGTCGTCCACGTCGGGGACTTCGACGCGAATGGCGAAGTTGTCGCCGTTGTTGGTCTTGGTAACGGAAGATTCGGTGTACCCTTTGGACACAAGCAATTCCTGCAAAGCGATTACCGTGCCGTCCACTCTGGTTTCGAGGTCGCCCAGACCGTCGTCGGTGACGTTGAACACTGCCGAAACGCCGCCCGACATATCGAGACCGAGTTTGATTGTCTTTGCGTAGCCCGTGTAGTCGTAGACGGTGTCGGCGATGGGGAAAGACACCACCGCAAATACCGTCATCAGAATGATGAACACGGCAACGATAGACAAAATCACAATAGATTTCTTCAAGTTCACGATGATTTACTCCTGCGCTTTCACGCACGAAAATGGTTTTGCCGTCAGTCAGTGCGCCCGCGCGAGGGCGTCGCGCACGATGACTTTGTATATTATAACTATAATAGACATATTCGTCAACTTTATAGCCCGATTTTGCCCGCTTTTTCATTATTCCGTCATAACGAGCCGCGGGACGTAATATTTTTTAGTATGAAAAACTCCGATACGTTGAAAAAAAGCGGTGCGGACGTGCTCCGCGCCGCGCTGATCGCGCTGTTGATATCGCTGATAGGGGTGCTGATACTCGCCCTCATCGTCCGCTGGGCTTCGCTGGACGACACGTCCATCACGATAGGCAACTACGTCATAAAGGCGTTGTCGCTGGTGGCGGGAGTTCTGCTCGGTTTCAAAACCCCGTCGAACGGAGCGGCAAAAGGCGCGCTGACGGGTCTGCTCTATATGTTGCTGTGTATGTTCGTGTTCGCGGTTGCGGACGGCTTCAAGAGCGCGAATTTCAATTACGTCGACCTCATCACAACCGTTATCGCAGGCACTGTGGCGGGAATAATCGCCGTCAACGTACGCGTCAGAAAGACGGCTTGACCGCCGCCCTTCCCCGACTGTCGCGACATAAAAAAACAACCGCCCAAAGGGCGGTTGTTCGTTATCCGTGAATTACTTTTTGGATTTCTTCTTGCCTGCGGGTTTGACTTCCTCTGCGGAAGCTTCCTCTGCCGCGGGAGCATCGTCTGCGGAAATTTCTTCCGCGTTGATTTCCTCTGCTGCGGGCTCGGCGGGTTTCTCTTCTGCGGCAAAGACTTCTTCCTTGGCCTCGGGTGCGGCGGGAGCGTCTTCCACCACGGGTTCGGCGGCAGGAGCGGGAGCGGGTGCGGCTACGTTTTCGAGCACAAGACCGACCGCGTTTCTGTCGATGACGATGAGCGTGGGGCTGTTCTCGGTGCCGACGTTGACGATGAGAGTGTTATCGGCGTTGATTTGCGTAATCTTGCCGACCATTCTGCCGATGGTCATAATCTTGGTGCCGACGGCGAGGCTGTTCATCATTTCCTGTTGCTGTTTCTGACGTTTCTTTTGGGGAATGATGGTGAGCACTATCATAAGTACCAGCACGACCGCGATGATGATGTACATCGTGTAAGACTGGTTCCAGGCTGCCAAAAGGGAATTGAACATTATTATCTCCTTGTTCGCGCCGACGTGCTGTCCGCAACAGAGCGCGCATTTATTGTTTGTTTACAAAGACATTATACATAAATTGTTGATAAAATCAACTGATTTCAAACGACTTTTCAATTTCAACCTTTGTACTGCGCCATAAACTCGTTTTTGAAATCGAGGTATCTGTCTTCCATAATGGCCTGTCGGATTTCCGCGCACAACCTTTCGAGGAAACGGATGTTGTGGACGGAAAGCAGCCTGCCGCCCAGAATTTCGTCCGCTTTGATGAGGTGGCGAATGTAAGCGCGGGTGTAGTTTTTGCAGGCGTAGCAGTCGCAGCCCTCCTCAACGGGTGTGAAATCCTCCGCGTAAGGTGCGTTTCGCACGGTGATGAACCCGTCGCGTACCATTGCCGTGCCGTTGCGGGCTATGCGCGTGGGCAACACGCAGTCAAACATATCCACTCCCCTCGCCACGCTCTCCACGATATAATCGGCGGTGCCGACGCCCATAAGGTAGTGCGGCATTTCCTTGGGAAGATACGGTGCGATTGCGTCGAGAACGCCATACATCGTTTCCGCGCTCTCGCCCACGGACAGACCGCCGATTGCAATACCGCACGTCGCATATGGCAAGGAGCGTTTCAGACTTTCTATGCGCAGGTCGTCGAACATATTGCCCTGTATAATCGGGAAAAGCGTCTGGTGCGATTTGAGTTTGACTTCCGAACACCTGTCCAGCCAACGCAAAGTGCGCTCCATTGCCTCTTCCGCCTTTTCGTGCGAAATTTCGGGTGCGGTAAGTTCGTCGAACGCCATAACGATGTCCGAGCCTAGCGCGCGCTGGATTTCCATGGATTTTTCGGGAGAAAAGAAGTGCCGCGAACCGTCGATGAAACTGTTGAACTCCATACCCTCGTCGGATATGCGGCGCAAGGACGAAAGCGAAAACACCTGAAATCCGCCGCTGTCCGTGAGTATGGCACCGTCCCAGTTCATGAACTTGTGCAGACCGCCCGCCTTTTCTATGAGTTCGTGACCGGGCCGCAGATACAGATGGTATGTGTTGGACAACACAATCTGGGCTCCCGTGGCTTTGACTTCTTCGGGTGCAAGCCCTTTGACGGTTGCTTTCGTGCCCACGGGCATAAAGCACGGGGTGTCGATGACGCCGTGTTCGGTGTATATTCTGCCGACGCGAGCGCCGGACTGTTTGCAGGTATGCAGTATCTCGAATTTCATCTCTGTCTCCGTATTTCGCAATCAGCAGAAAAAGCAGCTGTCACCGAAAGAAAAGAACCGATAACGCTCTTTAACTGCCGTTTCGTACACTTTAAGTGTGTTTTCACGCCCTGCAAAAGCCGACACCAACATTATGAGAGTGGACTCGGGCAGGTGAAAATTCGTTATCAGCGCGTCCACGCATTTGAACTTGTAGGTCGGATAAATGAATATCTTTGTGTCCCCTCTCGCCGCTTTGACAAACCCGTTTTCGTCCGCCACGGTTTCAAGAACGCGCACCGAAGTCGTGCCAACCGCGATGACCCTTCTGCCCTCGCGTTTTGCTGCGTTGATTTTCTCCGCCGTTGCCTCGTCGATTTCGTAATATTCCGAGTGCATTTCGTGGTCGAGAATATTTTCGGCTTTGACAGGACGAAAAGTGCCCAGCCCTATATGCAACAGCACTTCGGCGAATTCCGCGCCCTTTGCGCGAACCTTGTCCATAAGTTCGGGAGTGAAATGCAAGCCCGCCGTGGGAGCGGCGGCAGAGCCGTCGACGCGGCTGTAAACGGTCTGATATCTTTCCTTGTCGGCGAGTTTTTCGTGGATATAAGGCGGCAGAGGCATATTGCCCACTCTGTCGAGAATGTCCTCGAAAACGCCGTCGAATTCGAACCTTACCGTCCGCGCGCCGTAATCGTCGATTTTTTCCACAACGGCGGTCAGTTCGTCACTGATTTTGATGACGCTGTTGAGCCTCGCTTTGCGGGCGGGGCGCATTATGGTTTCCCAGTGCGTATAGTCGATACGTTTCAGAAGCAACAGTTCGAACACCGTCTGTTTGCCCTCGATTGTGCCGAAAATGCGCGCGGGTATGACGCGCGTGTTGTTGATGACCAGCAAATCGCCCTCCCTCAAAAAGTCGGGCAAGTCGCGAAAATGCGCGTGCGTGATTGCGTCCGCTTTCCTGTCGTAAACCAGAAGCCTGCTTGCGTCGCGGGGTTCGACGGGCGTTTGCGCGATCAGTTCCTCGGGCAGGTCGTAATAATAGTCGTGCGTTTTCAGTCCTTCCATCAAGCGTTGTCCTCGTCGTCGAATAAGCTGGTCTGAATGACGCCTTTGGGCTGCGGCACCGCTCTGCCGAGGTGCTTGTAGGCGTTTGCCGTGCACACTCTGCCGCGCGGGGTTCTGCCGATAAATCCCAACTGAATGAGGAAGGGTTCCACCACGTCCTCTATGGTGCTTGCCTCTTCGCCCGTTGCGGCGGCAAGCGTATCGAGTCCGACGGGTCCGCCGCCGAACTTGTCGATTATGGCTTCGAGCACCGTTCTGTCAACGACGTCCAGCCCGAGTTCGTCCACGTCCATAAGTCGGAGAGCCTTGCGCGTAACCTCGGTGTCGATGACTTCCAACCCCTCGACCTGCGCGAAATCGCGCACACGGCGCAGAAGTCTGTTCGCAACGCGCGGAGTACCCCTGCTGCGGCGCGCAATCTCTTCCGCGGCGTTTGCGGCAATGTCTATGCCGAGTATTCCCGACGAGCGGCGCACTATGCGCGCTATCTCCGCGGGAGAATACATTTCGAGGCGCATAAGCATTCCGAAACGGTCGCGCAAAGGACTGGACAGCATACCCGCTCTCGTCGTCGCGCCTATCAGCGTGAATTTTTTGAGCGGAAGACGTATGCTTCTTGCCATAGGGCCTTTGCCGGATACGAAATCCAGCGAAAAGTCTTCCATTGCGGGATAAAGCACTTCTTCTATGTTGCGGTTGAGGCGGTGTATCTCGTCGATGAAAAGAATGTCGCCTTTTTCGAGGTTGGTCAGGATTGCCGCAAGGTCGGCGGCGCGTTCGATTGCAGGACCCGACGTCACGCGTATCTGCGCGCCGAGTTCGTTGGCTATCACGTGCGCAAGCGTGGTTTTGCCGAGCCCGGGAGGACCGTACAACAAAACGTGGTCGAGCGCCTCGCCGCGCGCCTTTGCCGCGGAGATGTAAACTTCGAGGTTCTTTTTGATTTTGTCCTGTCCTACGTAATCCGCCATACACCGAGGGCGCAACGTGCTCTCGGCGTCGTCTTCTTCGAGGGTAAGACTGCTTACAATTCTTTCGTCGTCCATATTGTTCCTGTCGCGGACAAACTGCCGCGAAACGTTATTTCGATTGCAACGGCTTTCAGCCTATGAGTTTGAGAGCTGCGGCTATGATGTTTTCCACTCCGCTCGCCGTCTTTGCCGCGGTCTGTACGGCGCGCACCGCCTCGGTGTTGCTCACGCCGAGCGACACCAACGCGAATATGGCGTCCGACAGGTCGGCGTCCATTGCCCCGCCGATGTCCGTGCTTACGTCGGACATTTCGTCGGCGAGCTGCTCGCGCAGATTGAGTACGATGAGCTCCGCCGTCTTCTTTCCCAACCCCTTGATTTTGGAAAGCGTCTTAACGTCGCCCGTGGCGATTGCCACCGTAAGCGTCGCGAGGTCGTACCCGCCGAGTATCTGCATAGCGAGTTTGGGACCTATGCCGCTTATCTCGATAAGGCGCATAAACAGCGTCTTTTCCTCCGCGCGCGAAAACCCGTACAGCGCAAAGGTGTCCTCGCGCACGTAAAGGTAGGTAAACACTTTCATCTCCGCGCCCATAGCGGCGGAAACGTCGGCGAGCGTGTTGCCGCTGACGCCCAGTTCGTAACCTATGCCGTTGTTTTCGAGCACGAGTTTGTCAAGCCCGACTTCGACGACTTTGCCTTTGATATAATTATACATATTTACCTCTCGGGTCGCCCCGTAATCCCTGTTGCTTTGCTATCTTACGCGGAACTCGGTGGCGAGCCTGCTCGTCTGACCGTGGCACAGCGCGACTGCAAGTGCGTCCGCCGCGTCGTCGGGACGAGGTACTTTTTTGAGCCGCAGGAGCGCCTGCACCATAAGCTGCATCTGCATCTTGTCCGCGCCGCCGTAACCCGTGATCGCCTGCTTGATCTGATTGGGCGTGTACTCGAACACTTCGTCGCCCACGAGTTTGTTGGCGGTGAGCAGTATTACCCCGCGTGCCTCGGCAACCATGATTCCGTTGGTTATGTTCTTTGAAAAGAAGAGTTCCTCGACGGCGACGTTCTGCGGTCTGAACTTCTCGATGAGTGCACGCACGCCTTCCTCGATCCTGACCAGCCTCTGCGGCAAAGTCAGATCCTTGGGCGTGGTGACGACGCCGTAATCCACGACGGAGAAATTGCCTCTCTCCGCCTCGATGACGCCGTAGCCCATAGTCGCAAGACCGGGGTCTATACCCAAAATCACCATCGCAGGCACCTCATTTCGTTATGCTGTTTTCGTTGGTCGCGTCGAACAGCGCGAACCCGTCCTCGCAGGGGTATGCGTCCGCGGTTTCCGCGTCGGCGTCGCTGCGCGTGCGCAACCCGCTTTTCGTGGTCAGCGTACGCCCGTAACGGTCTGCGACGGAATAGACGACGCGCTCCGAAAACCCTTCGCGCGCGCTTCCGCACGCCGTCGCGCTCTTTGTCGGATACCACCCGCACAACACCTCTTTGCCGACGTAACCTTCCGCGATTTTGCCGCGGAACACCTCGGCGGAAATCCGTTTCCCGTTGCGGAAAACGATGTTTAACGCGCCGTTTTCGTCGGATAAAAGGCATTTTTCGTAATTGTAATTTCCGTCCACCGCTTGCGCCGCCCACACGTTCTCGGGGTCGCGCAGGATTTCGGGCACGGAGGCTATCTGCTTGACTTCGCCGTTATGCAATACCACTAACCTGTCGCATATCGAGAGTGCCTCTTCACGCGACGAGGTGGAATATATCACGGTCACGCCCTGCGCCGCTTTCTCTTTGAGCAAGGGCGCAACGTCCGACCACAGGCTCTCCGCTTCCTTTCGGGAAAGCCCTGCCGTGGGTTCGTCTATGACAAGCAGTTTCGCGTCGCGCAGGAACAGTCGGGCAAGCGACATCCTGCGCCTTTCCGCCGCGCTGAGCGAACGTGCGCGCAGGTTCAGGCAAACGCCGCCTATACCCGTCTTTTCCGCCGCCGCAAGCACGCGAGAGGCAATCTCAACCTTGTCCGTGCCGCGCAGTTTCAGAGGATACGCGAGATTGTCGAACGCGGTGCGCCATTTGAAAACGGCTCCGTCTTCGAACACCATTATCACGTCGTCGGTTCTGCCGCCGACCTTCTTGCCGTCGAGGAGCACTTCGCCCTCGCACTCTTCCGCGCCTGCCGCGGTTTTGAGGAAGGAGGTCTTGCCCGCGCCTTCGTCGCCGTATACGGCGATTATCTCGCCGTCCGCAACGGTGAGGTCGAGCGCGCCGAACAGTCGCGCGCCGTAAAGGTATTGTTTGGTGACGCCGACGAACCGCAACATATCACAGAATGTCCAGCGACTGCCCGTACCCTTCCGCGAAATTGTCGAGGAAGAATTTGAGTTCCGGATACTCTTCCGTCATTCCGTCCAACTGTTTTTTCAGACGGTTGTACGCCGCGTCGAATTCCTGGTTGCCGGAAAATCTCTCGTCTATGCACTTGATGTACGCCGACAGTTTGTCGGCGATTTTCATCAGCTTGTACTCCTCCGTCGTTTCGTCGGGCTGAATGTATTCGGCGTATTTGTCGGACATTTCGGCGGGAAGCGATTTGAGAAGCTTTTGGTTGATGACCCTTTCGATTTCGCTGTACGCACTCTTGATTTTGGGTCCGTAGTACTTAATGGGCGTGGGCAGGTCGCCGCTCACCACTTCCGCCGTGTCGTGATAGAGCGCGAGCGCGGCGATTTTGTCCGTGTTGACGTTGCCGCCGTAATAGGTGTTGCGGATTATGCCCAGCGCCTGCCCTATTATCGCCACGTGCGCGGCGTGCTGCATCAGGTCCTCTTTGGTGGTCGAGCGCATAAGGCTCCACCGCTGAATGAGTTTCATTCTGTTCAACAGCGCGTAAAAAGTGTACATATTTCTCCTTCGTCGGAAGCGGCGGATATCGCCGCCGCCCCGCAGGTAAACCGTCAGATGATGTATGCCGCCTCTTTCTTGGGTGCGGCGTCGAGTTCGGCTTTCTTTGCCTCGTAACCCTTGCGTTCGAACAGCGCGTAAGTCGCGTTCTTGCCTTCTTCGACACCGGGCTGATTGAAAGTGTCGATATTGAGCATAGCTCCGCAATATGCCGTCTGCAACTGGAAGAACATGAGCAATTGCCCCACCGTTTCGGCGTTGACTTCGGGCAACAGAACGGTGTTGTTCATATGCTTGGAACGCGTAAGCGCGTATTCGGTGGCGACGCGTTCGGTGTTGATGAGTTCGCCCATCGTGTGACCGCACAGGAAATTGACGTCGGGGAACTCCTCCGCTCCGTCCGCAATGGTAACGTCGGTGCGGAACTTCTCGACGCCGATTATGGTGATGACCTTGTCGAAGGGACCTTCGGTGTAAAGCTGAACCTGGGAGTGCTGGTCGGTCACGCCGAGCGCTTTGACGGGGGTCTGACCCGCATTGACGACTTTGCCGTCGAGGTCTACCGCCTTGCCGAGGCTTTCGCCCCACAACTGGCAATACCAGTCCGCCATAAATTTGAGGGAATCGGCGTAAGGCATCATAACGGAAACGTTCTTGCCCTTCTTCATCGCGCCGTACTGCAAAGCCGCCGCCATAAGCGCGGAGTTGCGGAACATATCGCCGTCGGCGCACGCCTTGTCCATATCGGCGGCACCTTTGAGCAACCCCTTGATGTCGATGCCGAGCACCGCGGCGGGAAGCAGACCCACGGGACACAGTTCGGAGAAACGTCCGCCGACGCCGTCGGGAATGTAAAAGGTTTTGAAGCCCTCTTTCTTGGCAAGTTTGATGAGGTTGCCTTTGCTTTCGGACGTGGTGGCGATGATGTGCTTGTTCCAGTCCTTGCCCACGGCTTTTTTGAGAATGTCGGAAATGATGAGATACTGGCTCATCGTTTCGCTGGTCGCGCCGCTTTTTGTGATGACGTTGAACATAGTGCGTTTCACGTCGATTACGTCGAGGAGCGCCGCCATTCTTTCGGGGTCTACGTTGTCCTCGACAAAGAACTTGACGCCGCGTTTACCGGCGGGCAGGTCGTTGTAACGGAAATGGCACAGCGCGGTGAACACGGCAATGGGACCGAGCGCGCTGCCGCCGATACCCAGCACGACGAAATTATCGAAATTCTTTCTGACTTCCGCCGCCGTTGCGATGATGTCGTCGGCTATTGCGTCCTGATTGTAAGGCAGATCCGCCCAGGCGGTCATACCCGTGCCGCGCATTTTGCCGAACGCTTCGTGCGCTTTGCGCGCTTCGGGCGCGAGGGCTGCGAGTTCGGCGTCGGTGAAACCTTCCGAGCCTATGAATTTCTCTGTCATATTGTTGAAATCGAATTTAAGCATACAAGCCTCCGATAATGTTTTTTATATATTTCACGCCGTCGGCGACCTCGTCAAAGGAAGTATAGTCGCCCGCGTATTGTTCGATGATGAGCGGCCCGCCGTAACCGCGGGTTTTGAGTTCGGCAACCAGTTTCCCAAAGGGGAAAACGCCTTTGCCCGTCATTGCTATGTTTCCCGCCGCATCGCAGTCGGAAATGTGGACGTTGCGCAGTCTGTCGCCCATGACGTCGAGATACTCCCGCCAGTCGCGGCCGCTCTGACGCGCCTGTTTTATGTCGAGCACCGCCCCGACGTTGGGACAATACTCCTTTGCCTCCGTAAAGAATTCGGGCGAATTGAAAGCCGCCCAGTGTACGTTTTCGAAACACAGCGTCACGCCGTATTCGAGTGCGATGTCGCCCAGTTCCCTCATACGCTTCCCCACCTTTTCGGGAGAAACGAACGAGGTCTTTTTAAGACGCGTACCGCCGTGAAAAGTATAACACTTCGCGCCGAGTTTGCGCGCAATCGCCAGCACCTTGCGGAAGAACTCCTCGGCGTCGTTGCGCGTACGTTCGGCGGAATTGAAAAGCTGCGGCTCGAACTGTGTGTTGAGCGAATGTACGGAATAGACTTCGAGCCCGTCGCGGCGCTCGCAAAGCAAGTCGCCGAAAGCGGGCTCGTATTCCGAATAGGTCGTCAAAAAGACTTCGGCGCAATCTCCGCCGCAGCGTTTAATGACCGAGAACGAGTCCTCGGTCAATACTTTTGAAAAAAACGTTGCGGTCGATATGCCGACTTTCATAAAACGTCACCTCATCAGGTTTCGGCTTCTTCGTAGACGTTCTCGGAGCCTTTCTTGGTCTTGCCCCAGATGTCCTTCTGTTTGCGGATTTGCCCGAGCAATCTCGGTATCACTTCGTCGATGTTGTCGAACGGAGACGGAGAGGACGCCTCTGCACGGTAGGATTGACTGCGGTAGACGACGGTCATATCCGTGGTGTAGGTTCCGCCTTCCAGCGTAACGACGAATTTTGCAACCGCGTCTTCGTCGTCGTGGAAATACTTGTCGAGTTTGGCGCACTTCTTTTCGGTGATTGCTTTGAGCGAATCGCTGACGTTGTAGTCTTTTCCGAAGATTTCGATTTTCATAGTTGTGCCTCCGAATTTTGGTAATTACATTATATCAAAATTCATCGGCGTATTCAAGAGTGATATTCAATTTCCCGAACGAACTATATTCTAGCACACGCGCGCGAACAAGGCAAACGAATAAGCACGCTATTACCCCGCCGCATTCGCCGAAAGATACGCGCAACAACGGAAAAACGCCCGTTTAACAACGGGCGTTTTTAAATTCGACGGTGCGTCGCCGCAGATTGCGGCGGCGGTTTGTGTTTTATTTTTTGAAGGTAAGGGCTCCGTCCGCAAAATCGATGTTGACCTTGTCACCCGACCCTATTTCGCCCGAAAGCAGCATTTCGCTGAGTTTGTCCTCGACGAGGCGCTGTATCGTGCGACGCAACGGTCTTGCGCCGTACTCTTCGTTGTAACCCTGCGACACAATGTAATCCTTTGCCGCCTGCGTGATGGTAACGCTGATGTCGCGCTCTTCCAAACGTTTGGAAAGCGACGCGAACATAATGGCGGAAATCTTTTCGATGTCGTCTTTTGTAAGGCGGTGGAAGAAGATTATCTCATCGATACGGTTGATGAGTTCGGGTTTCATCGCCTCTTTGAGGGCTTGCATCTGGCGCTCCTTCATATTCTCGTATGCGGCTTCTTCCTTGCTTGCACCCGTGCCGAAACCGAGAGGCGCTTTCGCCGCCGCGATTTCGGACGCGCCGATGTTGGACGTCATGATGACAATGGTGTTCTTAAAACTGACCACTCTGCCGTGACTGTCCGTAAGACGACCGTCTTCGAGGATTTGCAACAGTATGTTGAACACTTCGGGGTGCGCCTTTTCGACTTCGTCGAACAGGACGACGGAATAGGGCTTTCTGCGCACCTTTTCGGTGAGTTGCCCTCCCTCGTCGTAACCGACGTAACCCGGCGCGGAGCCTATCAGTTTGGATACGTTGTGTTTCTCCATATACTCGGACATATCCACGCGGATGAGCAGGTTTTCGTCGCCGAACATAGCCTCGGCAAGCGCTTTCGCGAGTTCGGTTTTGCCCACGCCCGTGGGACCGAGGAAGATGAACGACCCGATGGGACGTTTGGGGTCTTTGAGCCCTGCGCGGGCGCGCTTGATTGCCTTTGCGACGGCAACGACCGCCTCGTCCTGACCGATGACGCGCTTATGCAGGATTTCTTCGAGATGTTGCAGTTTCTCGCTCTCGCCTTCCGTGATTTTGCGCACGGGTATGCCCGTCCAGTCGGACACGATGTCCGCGATGTCCTCCTCGCCTATGCTGAGTTTGACGTCCTTGCTCTTGTTCTTCCATTCGGCTTCGAGTTTCTCTTTCTGCTCGACGAGGTTGTCGCGCTCCTGTTTGAGTTTGTCCGCGCGCTCGTACTGCTCGTGACGCGCCGCCTCGGACTTGTTGAGCTCGACTTCCTTGATTTTCTCCTCGATTTTGCGGATTTCGGGAGGCGTCGTGAAGTTGAGTATCTTCTTGCGGCTCGCCGCCTCGTCGATGAGGTCGATTGCCTTGTCGGGCAGGAACCTGTCCGTGATGTAACGGTCGGAAAGGATTGCCGCCGAGGATATCGCCTCGTCGGTGATTTCCACCTTGTGGTGCTGCTCGTACTTCTCTTTCAGCCCTTGCAGAATTTCTATCGTGTCGGACACGGACGGCTGTTCCACCATAATGGGCTGGAAACGGCGTTCGAGTGCGGCGTCCTTCTCGAAATACTTCCTGTACTCCTCGATTGTAGTCGCGCCGATTGTCTGCAATTCGCCGCGGGCAAGCATGGGTTTCAGCACGTTGGCGACATCGAGACCGCCCTCTCCCGTCGAGCCCGTGCCGAGTATGGTGTGAATTTCGTCTATAAACAGGATTATGTTGCCCGCGCTCTTTATGCCGTCGATTGCCTTTTTCAGTCTTTCTTCGAAATCGCCGCGATAGCGCGTGCCCGCAACCATAGACGTGATGTCCAGCGAGAACACGATTTTGCCGCGCAGTATGTCGGGCACCTGCCCTTTGACGATTGCCTGCGCAAGCCCGTCCACTATGGCGGATTTGCCGACGCCCGGTTCGCCAATCAGCACGGGGTTGTTTTTGGTGCGACGACAAAGAATTTGTATTATCCTTTCTATTTCCTTTCCTCTGCCGATGACGGGGTCGAGTTTGCCGTCCCTTGCCTTCTGCGTAAGGTCGGTGCCGAACTGCGCCAGTTCCTCCGACAGACCGCCTTCGCTGCGTTTTGCGCGCGGCGGCTCGTCCTGATTTCTCATTCCGCCGTAGGGGTAGAATTCGGGTTGCTGTGCGGATTGTCTTGACGCACCCGACTGCTGTTGCAACGAGGGATTGAAAAATTCGCCGAATATGCCGTCGATGAGGTCGTTGAGGTCGTAGACGTGTCTTTCCTTGGTCTGGGTTTGTCCCGTCATTGCCTGCGCGAGTTTGGTCTGCAACACGTTGAGGTCGATGCCCCATCTGCGCGTCAGCACACCCGCCGCAACAGAAGTCTTGTCCTCTGCAAGGGCGTAAAGCAGATGTTCGGTGTTTATCTGTCCCGCCTGCACCTTCTGTGCCACGACCTGCGAGAGGTCGATTGCGCGCTGAGCGCGCGTCGAAACGGACACCCCGCCCACGGGGTCTCCTATGTTGAAAAGCGTAAGCACCTCGCTTTCGCCCACGCCGTACTGCAAAAGTATCTGTTGAGCAAGACACCCTTTCTGTGCGACAAGTCCGTAAAGCAGGTGTTCCGTACAAACGAGCCCGCCCGTTCTTGCGGCGAGCCCGACCGCCTTGTCGAGGGCGGCTTTGTAGTTTTCGGAAAAGTTCATTTTGTCTCCTTTAAGATGCCCTTCACAAGTTGCGCCCGCACGATGTCGCGTTGCGCGGGAGCACAACCCTTGGTAGCCAGTGTAAGATTTGCCGCAGAACACAAAACAAGCAGTTTATCAAGCGGTTTTGTATCTTTAAGCGGCAGAATGTTGAGTATTACGCCGAGTTTTACGTCCGATATCAAAGTCATCAGTTCCGCTGACGTGAGCATGTACGCGTTGAGCAGAACCCCGTAACTGCGACACACTTTGTCGTAAAGTTCGGCGCCGCTTTTGTGTGCCAGTTTCTCCCTCGCGCGGCTCTCGTGGAGGCACATTTCCACGGTCGCCCGTTCCATAATTTCGATTATGTTCTCCTCCGTCTCGCCGAGGGTGCGGGTGTTGGAGAGTTGATACATATCGCCCAGCGCGCTGCTGCCTTCGCCGTACACGCCGCGCACGGTAAGACCGTAGTCGTTGACGAACTTCGACAGCGCGGTTTCGATGGCTCCCGCCAGTTTCAGCGCGGGCAGAAACAGCATCGTCGACGCTCTCATTCCCGTGCCGAGATTGGTCGGACACGCGGTCAGAAAGCCCAGTCTGTCGTCGTATGCGACGGGCAATTCATCCATCAGCCTGTCGTCGTAGCGGCTGACGCGCTTGTACGCAAGCGGAAGATTGAACCCCTCCTGCACGCACTGTTCGCGCACATGGTCCTCCTCGTTGAGCATAACCGACATACCTTCCGTCTTTTCCAGAATGACCGCTCCCGTCGCGGAGTTGTTCTGCAAAGCGGGCGATATAAGATGCCTTTCCACCATTGCCAGCTTCTCCGTGGCGTTCAGGTTCTTCATAAAGAAGAAGTTGTAGTCGAACAGCCCTTTCGCGGCGTTTTCCGCGCCCTTCATGAAGGCGAGGAATTTGCCTCTGTTCACGCTTGCGCTCTTGCAGTTCGGAAACGGCAGTCCCTCTATGTTGCGTGCAAGTCTGATGCGCGAGGATATGACGTTGAACCGCGTCAGTTCGTAGGTTTCCTTATTGTCCATCGCGTCCTCCCTTGCGTCTCTTTCCTATATGGACGGAGGCGTTCTGGGTGGCTTCCGCCGCCGCGACGGCGATGTCGCGCATATTGCGGTAACACTCGGGACAACCGAACATAAACGAACTGCGGAAATCCTCCGCCGTCGTGCCGCACACGGGACACTCCTTGCCCTTGCGGGCAAGCACTTCCTGCATAACGTCGAACGCCGTCCTGCCCGACTTCATTATCGCCTTGTAGCAGTCCTCGCAAAAGCGGTATTCGGCAATGCCGTTATTTACGACCGTTCTGTCCACCAGCGTGGCGGTCTTTTTGCCGCACAGGTCGCAAAGCATAGTCAGCTCTTCTTGAACCCGTCGGGGTGGGTGCTGTGCCACTTCCACGCGGACGCCACGATTTCTTCGAGGCTGTCGTAGCGGGGTTTCCAGCCGAGTTCGCGTTTGATTTTGTCGCTGGACGCCACCAACGTCGCGGGGTCGCCCGCACGTCTGCCCTCGACCACGCTCTTGATGTCGAGCCCCGTGACCTTGCGCGCGGTTTCGATGACCTCCTTGACGGAAAATCCGTTGCCGTTGCCGAGGTTGTAGTAGGTGGATTTGCCGCCGTTTTTGAGGTAATCCAGCGCGCGGATATGCGCGTCCGCGAGGTCGGTGATGTGGATATAGTCCCTGATGCACGTGCCGTCGCGGGTGGGATAGTCGTCGCCGAAAATGCCGATGTGGTCGCGCTTTCCGAGAGCGGCTTGCAGTATGATGGGAATGAGGTGACTTTCGGGGTTGTGCGCCTCGCCGATGTCGCCGTCGCGGTGCGCGCCCGCCGCGTTGAAATAACGCAGGGCGACGTACTTCATTCCGTACGCCTTGTCGTAGTCGCTCATGAACTGTTCCATCATCAGCTTGGTCTGTCCGTAGACGCTGGTCGGACGCTGGGGACTGTCCTCCGTGATAAGCCCGTCACCCGTGTCGCCGTAAGTCGCCGCCGAGGACGAAAAGACGAGATATTTGACGCCCGCTTCGAGCATTGCGTCAAGCAGCGAGAGCGTACCCGCCACGTTGTTGCGGTAGTATTTCGCGGGGTTGGTCATGCTTTCGCCGACGAGGGAATATGCGGCGAAATGAATGACGGAGTCCACCCCGTATTTGCGGAAAGTGCTGACGAGCAAGTCTTTGTCGAAGATGTCGCCTTTGACGAAAGGCGCGTCGCCGACGGCTTCGATGTGACCCGTCACGAGATTGTCGTACACGACGACGTCCATGCCTCTTTCACGGAGTTCTCTGACGGTATGAGAGCCTATGTAACCTGCTCCGCCGGTGACCAAAATCATAGTTTCGCTCCTTTTACGCCACGCGCCGCGACGGGCGCGCATACGCGTAATATTTTTTTTATGATTATACTTCTTTGCGCTTTGATTTGCAACATTATTTGTTATAATATCTTTATGGACAGAACCATACTGCACTGCGACCTGAATAATTTTTACGCGTCGGTGGAACAGAAGATGCACCCCGAATACGACGGGTTGCCGCTTGCCGTATGCGGAAATCCCGAAGTGCGTCACGGCATAGTGCTGGCGAAGAACATGCCTGCAAAGGAAGCGGGCGTCACAACGGGCGAGGCAATCTGGATTTCGCGGCAGAAATGTCCGTCCATCGTTTTCGTTCCCCCTCACTACGACGAATACGTGCGGTACAGCAAACAGGTGTTTTCCATATACACCGAATTCACCGACCGCGTGGAGAGTTTCGGACTGGACGAATGCTGGCTCGACGTCACGGAGTCGCTCGGACTTTTCGGCAGCGGCAAGGAGATTGCCGACAAAATCCGCGAAACGGTAAAGGAACGCACGGGACTGACGATTTCCGTCGGCGTATCCTTCACCAAAGTACTCGCAAAACTCGGAAGCGACCTCAAAAAGCCCGACGCGACCGTTGTGCTGGACCGCGCGGACTATATGCAAAAAATAGGCAAAATGTCCCCTGCCGAACTCATAATGATAGGCAAAAAAACGGCGCAGAAACTGGAAAAACTGAATATCCGCACCATTGAGCAACTCGCCGCCGCCGACAGAGGAATGCTGCGCGAACATTTCGGCATAATCGCCGACAAGATGTCCGATGCGGCGAGGGGCGTGAACAACGACGAAGTCGCGCTCTACTACGCCACCCGCATTCCGAAAAGCGTGAGTCACGGCACGACCACGCCGCGGGATATGACCACAAAGGAAGAGGCGCGCATGGTCATATACGCGCTTGCCGAACTCGTGGCGGTACGACTGCGCCGTTTCAATCTGTCCGCGGGAGGTATCGGACTTTCCGTGCGCGAAGCGTCGCTCAGCCACAAGTCCGTGCAATGCGCGCTTCCCCGCCCGACTTCCAACGCGGCGGACATAGCCGAAGCCGCCGTCAGACTTCTCGACAAATTGCATCAGTTCCCCGCGCCGTTGCGCGCCGTCAGCGTGGCGGCGATACGCCTTTCGGACAACAACGTGACTCAACTGTCCATATTCGACGATGACGACGACCGCGAGGACAAACTCGAACGCAGCATAGACAAAATCCGCGACAAATACGGATATAAATCCGTAAAGCGCGGGCTTATGCTCCAAAACGACCTCGCGACCAACCTCCACGAGGACGACGATTTCCTGCCTTTCAAGCGTTGACCTCCTTTTGACGCAAGGATTTTCTTTTTTACATTGCAATGACAACTTCTCGCAATGTGGTTCAAATCGTTTACAATTCCGTTGCAAATCTTTATAATAAATTGCAGTGCACATCGGACGCGCGTTGCGCTCGGACGGTTTCACGCTCTTTTTGGAGAGGGTTCACTAGCGAAAACTATGGCTGTACTTATCATTTCCGCAATACTTTCTCTGCTCGCCGGTATAGGCGTCTTTCTTATCGCCACCAAGTTTCTCAGTTCCAACTTGGAATCCGTGAGCGGCAATAAGCTCAAAGCCCTGTTCTCCAAAACTTCCAAAAGCAAACTGCTCGGCGTGGGCATAGGCACTGTCACAACGGCGGCGATTCAGAGTTCCGGTGCGGTCAGCGTAATGGTCATAGGCTTCGTCAACGCCTCTTTGATGACTCTGCCGCAGGCGGCGACCATAATTTTCGGCGCAAACATCGGCACCACCATCACGGGTCAGATCGTCGCACTCGGCACCCTCGGCGAAACCATTTCCACGACCGTCATCTTCTCCACGTTTACGTTTATCGGTGCATGCATGGTGATGTTCTCCAAAAAGGACATCGTCAGAAAATCGGGCGGTATTCTGCTCGGCTTCGGACTCATCTTCGTCGCACTCGATATGATGAGTTCGGCAATGGCGATATTCACCGAAGAGGAAAGCCTCGGTGTTCAGGCGTTCCTCGCCGCGATATCAAATCCCCTGCTCCTCGTCATAATAGGCGCGGTGCTCACCGCGGTTATCCAGAGTTCCTCCGTCATGACGGGCATCGCAATCACGATGGTGTTTTCGGGGCTGATTTCCCTCGACCAGGGCATCTACCTCACGATGGGCAGCAACATAGGCTCGTGCGTCGTCGCCGTCATCGCGGGCATAGGCAGTTCCACCAACGCGAAACGCACCGCTCTCATCCACCTTATTTTCAACATTTCGGGCGTCATACTGTTCATGATTGCCGGCGTCATTATGCGCGAAGCGTCGCACGGCGCGGTCACTTTCGGTTCTCTGTTCCAGAAAATGTTCCCCAACGTGCCGTCCACGCAACTCGCAATGTTCCACACCTTCTTCAATGTCATCACGGTCATAATAATTCTTCCGTTCACCAACTTGTTGGTGAAACTGGTCACGAAGATATTGCCCGAGCGCAAGAAGAAGCCCGACCCCGACGCCCCCAAACTCATTTATCTAGAAGAACACTTCCTTTCCACTCCGCCTATCGCGGTGGCGCAGATGCGCAAGGAAGTGCTTAATATGGCGGAAATCGCGCTCTACAACTTCGACTGCGCCGCCAATATGCTCTGCACCCTCGACTTCGCGGACAAGGATACTTTCGTTCGCAACGAAGAGGAACTCAACTTCCTCAACCGCGAAATCGTGCGCTTCAACGTCAAACTCTCCAAAGCCGACGTAAACGCCGCCGACAACGTGTTTCTGTCCACCGTGTATCACACCGTCAGCGACCTCGAACGCATAGGCGACTACGCCGAAAACATAATGGAATACGCGCAGAAAATGCAGAGTTCCAACGACACGTTCTCGCAGGATGCCATAAGCGAAATCAAGGAAATAAAGTCCAAAATCGACGCACTTGCCGAAAGCGTCATGCTCGAATACAGCGACAACGACCTGACGCTGCTGGGCAACATATACGACACGGAGGACGCAATCGACGCCTACTCCGAACAAATCACCGCAAACCACATCACCAGACTCGACCAAGGACTTTGCACTCCCGACAGCGGCGTGCTGTTCACCTCCTTCGTCTCCGACAGCGAGAGAATAGCCGACCACTTCGTCAACGTCGCCAAATCCGTGCGCAGTTTCTCCAAGAGGTCCAAGGATAACACGAAGAGTCTCATCGAGGCGTAAATGAAAATAGCCATTGCCACCAACAACAAAAACAAACTCAAAGAAATACGCGCGGTACTGGGAGGACATTTCGACGCGATGTACTCTCTCGAAGACCTCGGCATAGAAATCGACATCGCCGAAACGGGAAGCACCCTCACCGAAAACGCGCTCATAAAGGCGCGCACCATACGCGATATTGCGGGGATTCCCGCACTCGCCGACGACAGCGGACTTATGGTCGACGCGCTGGACGGCGCACCCGGCGTTTACTCCGCGCGCTATGCGGGCGAGGAACACGACGACGCCAAAAACAACGCCCTGCTCGTCAAAAATCTGCAAGGCAAAGACCGCACGGCACACTTCTGTTCCGTCATCGCGCTGAGCTACCCCGACGGCAAGGAACTGACCGCCGAAGGACGCGTCGAAGGACACATTCTGGACGCTCCGCGCGGCAACAACGGTTTCGGCTACGACCCCCTGTTTTTCTGCGACGAAATAGGCAAGACATTTGCCGAGGCAAACCCCGACGAGAAGAACTCAGTCAGCCACAGAGGGCGCGCCCTGCGCAATATGCTCGAATTGCTCGAAAATCAACAAAACGAAGTTTAATGCTTCGTTTTTTTTTGTAAACCTGCGATTGTATGAAAACGATATTTGCATTCTCGGATATTCACGAGTCCTCGTTTCCCCCTTCTCTGATGCCCGTTACGGAGGAGAGCGACTATGTCTTTTTCCTCGGAGACGGTGCCGCGAGACTTCGGGAACTGAGCGCGCACAAGGGCTTTTACGCCGTCAAAGGCAACTGCGATTATATCGACCTCCCGCATGAAACCGTGGTCGAAATCGAAAGCGTACGCGTCCTGCTCACGCACGGCGACGCATACCGCGTAAAAACGGACCTGCTCCCTCTTTCCTGCCGTGCCAAGGAACTCGGTTGCTCCCTCGTTTTCTTCGGTCATACGCACCTGCCCGAGATAATAAAAGACGACGGGGTCACCCTCGTCAATCCCGGCTCGTTGGGACAGTCGCGGTTCACTGCCCCGTCCTACGCATACACCGTCATCGAAAAGGACAAGGTCGTGTCCAAAATCGTTCCCGTGCACTGATTGCACGCCCGCACCCTAGAAAATTCCGCATCCCGCGACAATGAAAAAGACGCCCCCGGTCGGGGCGTCTTTTTCGAGAGGATTGTTATCAGCCCATCACATAGGCGAAAGAGGATGCCGTGTTCGCGCAGGTGATGATTGTGAACAACATGGTGTTGATGAATGCACCGAGCCACATATTGCCCGTCTTTGCCGTCATTCTTCTGGATATCACGGTTGCTATGGCGAGGATGGGCACCATCGGGATGAGTACGATGTAGCCGAGTGCCATATCGGGTTGCCACATCACGCCCGTCGTCGTGAATTCGCCGTACTGAATGGCTATGACCAGCAACACACCGAATATGTTGAAGAATACGTTGATGAGAATGCTCGCCCATTCGGGAAGGTTCTTTGCGCGGTAGTTCTCGTTGAAGAGCGCGCTGACGGTGAAGAAGATGCCGAAGAATACTGCGTATCTCACCATTGTGGGCAACATGACTCCAACGTCGAATACCTTGACGGCGAACGTCCAGATACGGAAGTCCACAGTCCAGCAGGACCAGTTGACGAACAGTATCAGGAACATTATGAACACCGTCACCATTGCCAGCAGGAAGGTTTTTGCCAACCCCGCCAGACCTGTGGGTATCTTGCCTGCCGCAAACGGATTGTCATCATACAAAGGTGCGTCTTCGTGATATTTGATGCGGTTCGCCGCTTTGTTGACAACCCAGAAGAACAGTATCACCGCAAGCGAGAACAACGCCACCACGACTGCCCACATCGCGACCCAGTTGGTGGTATCCTGCGGGTAAAGTTGCGTGTTGGGGAACCACTTGCCGCCGTACTCCGTGCATACGCTCTGAATTACGAAGCCGCTGAACAGCATTATGCCGATTGCTCCGAGCCAGTACGTCAGATTCTTTCTCACGCCTTTGAGGGGCTTGGGCTCCACGGGTGCGTTGCCGACCCAGACGAGTTCGCCGTTTTCGTTGGTTTCCTGTTTGCCGACTGCAAGCGAACGGAAGAACGGAACCGTAAGCAGCAAGCTGACCAACGGGAACAGAAGTGCGAAGAATGCAATCAGTCCGATGAGAGAGAACATCTCCTTGACCCACCACGTCTGACTGGTTTCTTCGATATATTCATATCCGGACGGAGTTCCGAACGAGTTGTAGAAGAAGTTTACGACAGCCTCGGCGCCTTCGACCGAACAATGGTTTTGAGGGTGAACGCCGGGGATTTCATAGATAACTCTGAACGTGCCGTCAACCGCCTGTCCGCCCACCGTTTCCACGGGAGTGCCTCCCACGTAAATGGTACCGCTCTGCACCGCACCTTCCATCGTGGCGTTACCCACAAAGGTTTTCGCGGTCGTCGTGCTCATGAATTCTCTGGAAATCGTTCCGCCGTTTTCTTTTGTAGTAAAGAAGAATTCGTCGTCATAGGCTTTGAGGAAGCCCACGTCTACGTTCGCACCTGCGCCCATAAACGTACTCCACGCCTGCATTAAACCGGCGGCAACGAGATTGTACCCGTTTGCTGCGTCCTGCATAAGAACGCTCGCCGTTGTATAGCCGCCCATCGAATGACCGGAAATGCCGATTTTCGTTTTGTCTACGTAATCGAGGTTGTACAGGTATTTGACGGCGTCGTACATACCGCTCGTCGCCATCATTGCGTTGGTGGAACCCGTATTTTCGTAATTGCCGTGACCCTCGCGGTCGATCGTCACGACAACAAAACCGCGGCGTGCGAGTTCGATTGCGTTCTGCAACTGCATTTCGCGGTTGTTGAGGTAGCCGTGCGTAAGAACAATGCCGGGAAGCGGATTTTCCGCACTGGCTTTTTCGGGAACGAACAATATTCCGCTGACGACTTTACCTTCGATTGCCACTTCTTTTTCCGTAACAACGTCGTTTTCGTCAACCGTCGTTATAATCTTCGTACCTTCGTTTTCCACATCGCGCAAGTCCGTAACCTCCACGGACCAGCCGTCGGTCTGAACGGCGGATGCGGCAAAACTGCTGAGGAAGATTACGACAAGACATACAATCAAAAAGATTACGGCGACTTTGTGCTTCGCAACATAATCCACAAAACCTTTTTTAATATAGTCCATAACTTCACTCCTTTTTGTTTTTCGGAACACGGCTTGACAAGACCTCCTTTTTCCCTACGCCGACGTCCCATTTCCGACAGAAGCCATGCGCTTCTTGCTCTTCGTGCTCTGATTTCATGATACTTTAAGCAAACGAAGGTTACAATTGACAAAAATGCAGACATATTGTACTATTTTGTTGTACAATATTGACAAATGGCTGATTTTATTAAAACAAATTGAAAAATCTGTAGGAACAAAATGACTTCACACAGACTCGAAGAGATAGTATCGCTGGACAAGCTTACATTGACTCTGGACTCCGTTGCAAAGGCAACGGGGATGAATCTGTGCGTGTTGGATACGCTCGGCAACATCATCATCTACCCCTGCAACGACGCCATTTTCTGCAAGTGCGCGCGCCAGGACCCCGCAATCCGCACGGCTTGCCTTGCGGCGGCAAGTCACGCATCCTTCGAAGCGGCCCGCCGAGGCAAAACCCACTACTACAAGTGCGCTTACGGACTTATAGATTTTTCTGTGCCTCTCTTTTATAAGGGGGAACACATCGGTGCAATCTGCGGCGGGTCCACCCGTTCGAACATTTCCGATGACAAGCTGGACTATATCTACGCACCCATTTCCCTCGAAAACCACCCCGAACTCAAAAAAATATATGACAATATGCCGCAAGTCGAGGAAGAACGCTTTTTGGAAATGTCCAAACTCGTTTCAAAACTTGCGGATTACATCAATCATTTCGGCATTCTGCTGGAACTCGAAGACCATTCGACGAAAACCGCGAGCAATTACAACAAATTGCAACCCGCCCTGCGCTATATCGAACAACATTACAAGTCGCAAATCACGATACACGAACTCGCGGCGCTGTGTATGGTGAGCCCGACCTATTTTTCCAGACTGTTCAGCCAGACAATGAAAACCACGTTGTCGCAGTATATACTCTCAATGCGAATAAGCAAAGCAAAAGAACTGCTCCAAAACCGCAGCATCAAAATACAAGCCGTCGCCGCGGAAGTCGGCTACGACGACCCCGCGTATTTCATACGCAAATTCAAACAGGTCACAGGGCTTACCCCTTCGGAATATCAGGCAATGTCCTCTTCCGAACGCTGAACATTTCAACACCAATCGGTAAAAATAAGCCGTATTTCACTATTCTAACCACGCGTTTTATTTCAACGAAATCCTGTTATATCGGTTTGTCAGCAGCTTTTCCGTTAGCGCTCACGCAATCAGCGTCAGTCCGGACTTGTCCGGAGTTCTCCGCCATGAGGCGGATATTGGAAATATAAATCCCTTCGGGCAAAAGAAAAACACCGCATTTAGCGGTGTTTTTGGTGCGCCCTCAGGGATTCGTAGGCAGCAAGCCCAGCGGCTGCCGTAATAGCGAATTGCGTGCATCTGTTGGCGCAACTCGCTTTGCGCCGCACGCAATCAGCGTCAGCCGGGTGTGCCCGGGTTCTCCGCCATAAGGCGGATATTGGAAATATAAATCCCTTCGGGCAAAAGAATAACACCGCATTTAGCGGTGTTTTTGGTGCGCCCTCAGGGATTCGAACCCGGGACCCACTGATTAAGAGTCAGTTGCTCTACCAGCTGAGCTAAGGGCGCATTTTCGCGACGAATACGCAATTTGCGGTCATCGTCGCTAACTTTGGAATGGAGCGGGAGACGGGATTCGGACCCGCGACTTTCACCTTGGCAAGGTGACACTCTACCACTGAGTCACTCCCGCGAGCGAGTACTAATATAACAAACTATTGTAAAAAAAGCAAGAGATTTTTCGCTAATTGTGCAATTTTCCGTGGCAGAGGGCTTTTGCTTTACATCTTGGGCGATTATGATATAATAAAGTGGCTTGCAGCCGTGGCGAAATTGGCAGACGCGCCGGATTTAGGTTCCGGTGGGAAACCGTATGGGTTCAAGTCCCTTCGGCTGCACCATTTGCGCAGAGACTCTCTGCGCATTATTCATTATACGGGACTTGAACGGGCGGAAAAGGCAACAATCCATAAGAATTGTTGCCCCGCCCAGGCGTGATAGCGCGGGCAACGGAAAGGAGTGCGAGTGTGTGTGTCATCCTGTGCAGTGCGTGTGTAAGGTGACAAGCCAAGCGGAGCAAGTCCCTTCGGCTGCACCATTTGCGCAGAGGTTATTTGCGCGTTATCTGCTGTATAGACTTTTTTATGTTGTTTCGGCACGCCAAAACGTACAATTTAAGATTCCCCGTTTTTTTGTTGTGTATTATCAGTTAATTCTACGATTTTCTATCAAAATTTCAATGGCACCTAAATTCGGAAAGCAAGATGCTCACAGTCGAATCTCATATGGAGTCTTACAGCCGCCCTGTCTAATCAGGTTTGTCGATGCGTAATGGCAGAATACCACAAATATATAAAATACGTTTCGTGTGTTAAATTTGCCGATATGACAGTAAAACGGCGCTATCGGAAGGGATATTATTATGTAAAAAAATATTATATACACGTATCGTGTTTTACATTGCAGATTGTAAGACAAAATATAACACTTATCGTGTTGTAAAACTTTATCGATACCTCCATACAAATCAAATTCTTTCTTCAAATCTTCGAATAGTTATTAATGAGTGCTGTCGTGCATTTTTCTTTGCGTCATAAGATGTCAAAATCGTTGACAAGCGCATTTTAGTATGGTAAAATCTTCAAGCATCGAAAATAGCCTTATGGTGTGCGCTCGGAACACGTGCGGGTGTAGTTCAATGGTAGAATACCAGCCTTCCAAGCTGGTCGCGTGGGTCCGATTCCCATCACCCGCTCCAACTTTGAGCCAGTAGCTCAGCAGGATAGAGCAACGGCCTTCTAAGCCGTGTGTCGGGAGTTCGAATCTCTTCTGGCTCGCCATTATGGTGGGTATAGCGCAGTTGGTTAGCGCGTCAGGTTGTGGCCCTGAAGGCCGTGGGTTCGAATCCCACTACTCACCCCACATTGACTCAAATCTCGGTCTTACCGAGTCAAAGGGGTATCGCCAAGCGGTAAGGCACCAGATTTTGATTCTGGCATTCGTTGGTTCGAATCCAGCTACCCCTGCCAGAAATGACTCACTAGCTCAGCAGGTAGAGCACCGCACTTTTAATGCGATGGTCCGGAGTTCGAATCTCCGGTGGGTCACCAGAAAAAGAGCACGTCAAGTGCTCTTTTTCTTTATTCCGACGGAGATTTGCTTACGCAGTAAGCACTCCTTCGGAGAGAACTCCGGACAAGTCCGGACTGACGCTGATTGCGTGCGGCGCAAAGCAAGTTGCGCCAACAGATGCACGCAATTCGCTATTACGGAAGTCCGGTTGGACTTCCTACGAATCTCCGGTGGGTCACCAGAAAAAGAGCACGTCAAGTGCTCTTTTTCTTTTTCCTGACAAGTTTACTGCAGATGGTGACGATTTGTGGATTATTGATAATCCGACAATCGAAAACACGGGCACTACAAAGCGGACAAAAAGCAAACATCTGTATTCGTACCGCTCTGCTCTACTTGATTTGAGATGAGCAAAACCCAGTTTTATTCGTTTTCGGGCGGGAGTTCGGCGTCCTGCTCTTTTTGGCGTTTCTGCATGCGCAACCAGTTGAAAAAGCCATACAGGTCGTTGACAAGAAATACGACGAAACATATTATCACCGACACATACGATTTGTCGCCGTGGGTTGCCATTGACCAGAGGACGATGAGCACAAGGTCGTTGGCGGCATATGCAAGCGGAAAATAGGCGCAACGTCTGAATGTAAGATACACAGCAAAGAAGCTTGTTGCGACCGAAACGGTGCTGGTGAGAAGGTTTGCGGTTCCGAGTTCTCTCAGAATGTAGTAAAACGCCACCGTGACACCTGCGGTGAGCAACAGCGCAAAGACGATTTCGCGCCATTTGAGGCGGTTGACTCTGACTTCGGAGCGTCGATTTTTGTAGGGGTTGCGAAGCCATGCGAAAAGTGCGAATATCGCCATCGGAGCGCTCATTCCGAGATAGGTTATCATTTCGCCGTAGTACGCCGAATTGTAGGAAATAATGCCGTACAGAACGCTGAAAACGACCATCAGCACCTGTCCGAGCGGGTTGCCTTTCGCGCAAAGGATAAGTGACGTAACGCCGATAAGCGAGGCAGAAAAGGCTATGTAATTCTGCCTGTCGAAAACGCAGAAAGACACCACGATGAGCACGACGGAAGCGCACCACAAAAGCAATTCGAATTTCGAGAAATAATTGACGACGGTTTTCAACGCTTTCATTCGTACTCCATAAAAAAAGCACCGCAGAGCGCGTCTTCAAAGACCTAACGACGCGTCAACGTATGCTCGGCATACCTACCCGGTGGCAGTTTTCAGCGGTTATGTTAGCACATATGGTGCTCCGACACAAGCAAATGCGGGAATATCGACGGGAAAAATCGAAAATTGCGGCTTGAAATGGACTTTTTCATGATATATACTGTTTTCAAGGGTTATTTTGTACGGCGCGCGCGTTGTACGATGCGCGCGGCGTGTGAGGAGATTTATGAGCAAACTCGTTTGTATGGGCGATTGCATCATCGACCTGTTGCCTTCCGCACCAAAATCGTTGACCTACACCGCGAAGGCAGGCGGAGCGCCCGCCAACGTATGCGCGGCGGTGGCAAAACTCGGCGGCGAGGCGTACTATCTCGGGAAACTTTCCGACGATGTTTTCGGCAAATATCTGCTTGACCAACTTCGCAAAAACAATGTAAACACCGCTTACACGGTGGTTGACGGACGATACAAAACGGGACTTGCCGCGGTCGACCTGTACGAAAACGGGGACCGCGACTTCTTCTTTTTCCGCGACAATCCCGCAGATGCCAACCTGTACCCCGAAGAGGTGGACGAAAGCATATTCGAAAAGGACGACGTGCTGCATTTCTGTTCCGTCTCGCTGATGGAGTCGCCCACCAAACACGCGCACGAACGCGCGCTCGGATACGCTTTGAAACACGGCACTCTCGTCAGTTTCGACGTCAACGTAAGGCTCAATCTCTGGAAGGACGCCGACAGGTTGCGCGCCGCGATAGACGATTTTCTGCCGTATGTGGATTTTGTGAAAGTCACCGACGACGAGCTGGGTTTCGTCACGGGGTGCTGTTGCGAAGTACAGGGCGTAGCCGCGCTCTTCGACAAAGCCCCGCGCGCAAAACTCGTCTTTGTCACGAAAGGAGAAAAGGGTTCGGCGGTTTACGACCGTTCGCTGACGTCGCTGACCTATCCCGCCGTGGGCAAAACCGTTGTGGACACGACGGGCGCGGGCGACTGTTTCATAGGCAGCATAATATACAAACTTCTGCGCGGCGAAGCCGCACTCGACATAAACCACATCGACGAGGCGATGAAATTCGCCGCCCGTGCCTGCGCTTTCGTGATATCGAGGAAAGGCGGTGCCGAGGCGATGCCCACCCTTGCCGAGACGGAGAACTTCGATGAAAGATGACGCGATGAAAATATCCGGCGCACCCGACTGCGGCGCGCCTGTATTCTTCAAACCCAACCGCGTATTCAGAAACTACGTGGGCGGCGACGGATTGCGCAGGCTCACGGGAAGCGGCGAAGGCGACAACAACTTCCCCGAGGAGTGGATTGCAAGCAAAGTAAAGGCTATCAATCCCGTGTATTTCGGCGAGCGCGACGGCGTGTCGGTGACGGAGGAAGGAGAATTATATCTCGACGACCTTCTCGAAGCCGAAAAGGACAAAATGCTGGGCGGCAGGAAATACGACTGTCTGGTCAAGTATCTCGACAGCGCTATACGTCTGCCCGTCCAGGTTCACCCGACGAAAGAGTTTTCGGCAAAGAACTTCGGCAGTCCTTACGGCAAGACGGAAGCCTGGCTGGTGCTTGCCACGCGCGACGAAAACGCAAAACTGTATTTCGGTTTCAAGGACCGCATAGACCTCGACACACTCAAAGAATACGCCGACCGCAGTCTGGACGAGAGGGATATTCTCACCGAACTGATAACTCCCGTAAAAGCCGAAGTCGGCGACGTGTACCTCATCAATGCGGGGCTTATACACGCGATAGGCGCAGGGTGCACAATACTGGAAGTTCAGGAACCGACCGACTTCACGATTCAGATCGAGAACTGGTGCGGAGAGTCTCGCGTGACTGAACAGGAAAAATATCTGGGGTTGCCGCGCGACGTGGCGATGAGCGTATTCGACGTCGAAAAATTCGGCAAAAAGGCGGTTGACGAGTGCAAAATGCAACCCAGAACCCTGTTTTGCGACAACGGAGTTCTGATCGAGAGCCTGATAAGTTACGACGACACGCCCTGCTTCGCCGAAAAAAGATACACTCTTTCGGGCGGAAAAGTCATTATGTCGTACGCGCCCTGCGTGTGGGCTGTGGTGGAAGGCAACGGAGCCGTTACGGGCGACGGATACCGACGCGAAGTGAAAAAGGGCGATTATTTCTTTTTACCGTATGCGGCGGAGGGCAAGTTCGAAATCGAAGGCAACCTCGTCGCGATAGAATGTCTGCCGAGTAAACAATAGTCGGTCAACCGACTGAAAGATAAGGGGAGGAAAACATGGGCTTTATCAAACGGGCTTTGACCTGGTCTTTTCCCACGGCGGAAAAACAGATGGGCGATTACTCTCGACGCGAAGGCGTAGCCTTCCTCGTGGGTATGCTCGGACAGAACATGATTTACAACATCATCGGCGCGGCGTTGTCGGTATTCTACACCGACGTCGTCATGATCGACATTGCCGTCGTCGGTGTCATTCTCACCGCCTGCCGTGTTTGGGACGCACTCAACGACCCCGTGATGGGCGTCATAATGGAGCGCACCCGATCACGCTGGGGCAAGTGCCGACCGTATCTCAAATATATGCCCGTTCCGGTTGCGGTCATAACGCTTCTGTTGTTTATGCCGATTTCGGACTGGCCTATGGGCGCGAAAATAACGTATCTCGTTATGATATATTTCCTATGGTCGCCTATTTATACTTTGTGCGACATTCCGCTCTGGAGTCTGCCCTCACGTATGGTGCCCGACGAAGGCAAGCGCACCAAGCTCATATCCGCGGCGCGCGTCGTTGGCAACGTCGGCGCAGTCGTGACCGCGCTGTACGCTCCGATGAAAAACTTTATCGGCAGTATCGACCTAGGCATATTCGCAAACGAAGGGCTCGCCAACAGCAGCGGATATTTTTCGCAAGAACAAGGCTATCTATTCACAACGCTTATTATCGTCGTCATAGGAATGATATTGTTCAAGGTGACGTTCCCGTTCGTGCGTGAACGCGTCGATTTGCCGACCACCCAGTCGCCGAAAGTCAAAGACATCGTCAAAACCGTAAAGTCCAACACGCCGTTTGTGCGCGTGTTCATATCGGGTATTCTCGGTTGCACGAAAACCCTGTTGCTGACCGCAGGCATGTACTTCTGCAAATGGGTTATGGGCGACGGCAACGAGGGCTGGTGGATTGTCTATCTCGGCGCGCCGTTTATGGTCGGCTACCTGTTGTCGATGGTCATTACGCCAGCGATGGGCAAGAAATTCACCAAAAAGCGGCTGTACCTCTGGACGTCGTATCTCAGCGCGATTCCCATGCTCGTGATGTTCTTTGCCGCCTTCCGGAATCTGACGCTTCTCCACGAACCGGGGTATCTGGCTCTTATGATACTGATGCTTGCGTTGTACGGATTTTTCAGCGGATTCACCATGGCGTTGCAACCCGTTATGATTGCCGACAGCGTGGACTATATAGAATGGAAAGAAGGCAGACGAAACGACGGTATCTTTTTCAGCGGACTTACGTTCAACTCCAAACTTTCGTCCGGCATAGCGATTCTAATCTCCAACCTGCTGCTCGGCATCGTGAGTTACACCCCCGTCATCGACAAGTTGAGCGCGCAAATCAAAGCGGCGTCGGACAGCGGCGAAACATTCTACCTGAATTTCGCGGCGGAATACCCCGACATCACGCTGATGATGTTCATACTGATAACCATCGTACCCGCAATCGGCTGTATATTGCAGGCAATTCCTATGCACAGGTACGAAATCACGGACGCCAAACTGGCTGAAATCCGCGCCGAAAACGACGTGAGAAGAAACGCGCTGCTCGCAGAAGCCGCCGCAAATGCGGAAGCGCAGTCCGCCGAGGCAAACGTGGGGAACGACGTAGTTGAAAACACCGCTCTTTCCGAGGACGAAACGACCCCTTCCGTGACGGACGACACCGCGGAAAACGCACCCGCCGAGGATAAAACCGAAACGGCAACCGAAGAGATAATCGAAGACGAAACCGCAACCGAAAGCAACGTCGTCGACGAGGACAAGAAAGACTGACGGCACCCGCCGTCATGAAAAAGAGCGGAACGTCGTTCCGCTCTTTTTATTTCTCGCCGAAGCAAGCCGAAGAATTTTGCAATCGTCTTGTGCAGTCTGTGCAGGCGCGGACGCGCTGTCAGACGAAATACAGCGTTTTGATTTCGTACGGGGCGAAGGACAGGTGCAGACCGCATTCGGTCGGATTGTGTTCCATAAGGTCTGTTTCATACACTTTCCCGAAAGCGAAGTCGGTTTTTATTTCCGCGTCCGTTGTCTTGCCCTCGTTCTCGTACAAACGCACAACCGTACCCTTGCCGTCGTGCGAGGGTTTGATTGTTTCCACGATTACGTTGCGTGCGTCGGAACTTACTGCCGAAGCGCAAGGGGAACAACCGTCCGCACGCACGGGAAGCAGGTTGAAAAGATATGCCTTTTCGGGCACTTCCGCTCCGAAGCAATCGCCCGTGTGGGGGTAGAAAGCGTATCTGAAAACGTGCTTGCCGCGGTCTGCTTGTTTGTCCGGATAAACGGGAGAACGCAGAAGGTTCAGGCTGATTAGTCCGTCCTTTACGCGATAGCCGTACTTGCAGTCCGACATCACGGCGCAACCGAAACCGCCGTCGGAAACGTCGACATACTTGTGCGCGCACACCTCGAACTGTGCCCAGTCGATTTTGTTGTCCGTGCGTGTGGAACGCTCGATGTTGCCGAACTGAATGTCGCATTTGACCCTGTCCGAAAACACGGTGGGGACGAACTCCGCCCGCAGCATTTTGTGGGTCTCGTGCCAATCGACTTCCGTCTCGAATTCCACGTAAGGCTTGCCCGCCGCGAGCACGGCGCGCTGACGCAACGACGACTTGCCGAAGACGTACTCCGTCTCCATTACCGCCGCCGCACCGTCGACGTAGGCGCGCGTCGAAACGGGTCTGAACCAAGAGGGCTTGCGCTTGGTGTAATTGATGTCGATATCCCACGCGTTGTACATCAGTTTTTTGTCATTATAGACACTTAATCTGTTCAAATAGTCGCTGTTAAACTCTTTTCCCGTCTTTTTATCCACAAGCGACGCTATCTGCCCGTTCTTTGCGAACACGACTTTCAAGACGTCGTTTTCAATGACGTTGCCCTCTGCCGAAACTTCGGCAACCGTGCCTTCGAGGGGCGTCGCCGTGCCGAACGCATAAGCCTCCGCACGGTAGGAATACCACCTGCCGTCCTTTTTGAAATACTCTTTGCGCGGATAGGGCGCGGGATTGAAATACACGTCGCGCGATGCGCCGTCGGCAAGGTATCCGAGCATCTTTTGCGTGAGCTCCTCTATCCTCTTCGACAGCCGCGCGTACGCCTCGTCGGTCTCCTTGTAGACGCGCCCGATTGCCGAGCCCGGCAGTATGTCGTGGAACTGATAAAGCATGAGTTCCTTCCATATCGCGGCGACCTCGTCGCGCGGGAAGGCGTACCCTTTGCGTTCGGCAATCGCGCCCAAAGCTTCCAGGGTGTGCAAAGCGTACTCGCATTTGCGGTTGAACTTCTTGTTGTTGCTCTGCGTGGTGTATGTGCCCTGATGTTTTTCGAGATAAAGTTCGCCTTTGTGTACGGGGTATTTGTCGCGATTGACATCCAGCCTTTCGAAGAAATCCCCCGCACGTCCGAACTTTATTCTGGGCAGTCCCGCAGTGTCGGCATAACGGGAAATCAGTTCTATGTTGGCTTCGCAGGGGCCGCCGCCGCCGTCGCCCGCGCCGAACAGCATAAGAGCCTCGTCGGATATCTTGTCCTTCTTTCTGTGGTTGCGGTAAAGTTCGGCAAGCGAGGGAGCCGCGCCCGAGCTGTTGTATGTGTTTGCGGGAAGCAGGTGCACCAGCACTCCGTCGCCGGACAGCCCCTTCCACACAAAAGTTTCCAGCGGGAAATCGTTGTGTTCGTTCCAGCTGATTTTCTGCGTCATAAAATATTTCAGTCCGCTCCCCGCGATAATCTGCGGAAGCGCGGCGGTGTAACCGAACACGTCGGGCAACCAGCAGTTGTTGACCTCTTTGCCGAACTCCTCTTTCCAGAACTCCGTGCCGTACAGGAACTGACGTATGAGCGATTCGCCTCCCGTGATGTTGGTGTCGCATTCGCACCACATGCCGCCCTGCAACTCGAAACGCCCTTCGGCAACATACTTTTTCACTCTGTCGTAAAGCGCGGGATATCTCTCTTTGAGCCACGCGAACTCCTGCGGCTGGCTCGCGCCGTAAACGTATGCGGGAAAGCTTGCGAGGTTTGCCGTTGCCGTGGCAACCGTGCGTGCGGCTTTGCGCTTGGTTTCGCGCAGAGGCCACAGCCACGCGAGGTCGAGGTGCGAGTGCCCCACCGCGGTGACGGTGAGGTCGCTGTCGGAAGGCGCGGAAAGAAACTCCGCTATGATTTTGCGCGCCACATCGCACTTGCCGCGCGTGTACGCATAATACGCCTTGTCCATAGCCGCGGACAGTTTGCGCTTCCGTTCGCCCGAATACACGACTTTCAAAAACGCCGCGGCGAGATAATCGAAATAGAACGCATACGCCGCCTCGTCGCGCACGGCGAGGTCAGCCCTTTTAAGTCTGCCGCTGAAAATCTCTTTGCCGAAAAGACCGTTGAACCCGCAATCCACCCACAAGTCCACCTTGTCGGTACCGTCGGGCAAAGGGAATACCGTCTTGCCTATCGGAGGATTGAAGAACTCCGCGACGCCGCCGATGTTGAACACGTGCGACAGTCCGCGTTGTGCGTCGTTGCCTTCCCCCGTGACAAGTCCTTCGCCGAACACGTCGAGGACGGCATACAGTTTCTTGCCGCGGACGGCGGGCGGAACGTCACCCGTAAAACGGAACCACGCGCACCCGAACATACCCGCCCATTTTTCGCCGCGGTGCAAGGGCTTCTGCCCCTGCTCGCGCTGCTCGTAAGGCACGGGTTCGTCGGAAGGCGCGCAGGTGACTTTCAGTTTGCCTACGGTCTTGTAAACCTGTTTTTTCAAGTGAAAAATGCGCAAAGTGTCCACGGGACAGCGCAGCAGTTTCAAATCCTCGAAAACATCCATATTTCCCCCTTTGAACGTCCGAATGCGGACTTATAATATGCAAAACAGCGGTATAAACCGCTGTTTTGTCAATTTTTGTAACTGTGTATCGGTGCGGGTATCCGTCCGCCGCGGCTTATGAACGCGTCCGCGCGACCCTTGCCGACCTGCATTATCGGAGCATAGCCGAGCAACCCTCCGAAGCTGACTTCGCCCTCGTTTTTGCCGTACACGGGAATGACCCTGACGGCAGTCGTCTTGCCGTTGATGACGCCGATTGCCGCCTCGTCGGCGATTATTGCCGAAATCGTGGTGGCGTCCGTGTCGCCGGGGATTGCAATCATATCGAGACCGACGCTGCAAACCGACGTCATGGCTTCGAGCTTGTCGAGCGACAGCGCACCCGCGCGCACCGCTTCAATCATGCCGACGTCCTCGCTGACGGGAATGAACGCACCCGACAGTCCGCCCACGTGCGAACTTGCCATCGTGCCGCCCTTCTTGACCGCGTCGTTGAGCATTGCAAGGCACGCTGTCGTGCCGTGAGCGCCGACGTCGGAGAGGCCCATTTCGCGCAACACCTCGCCCACGCTGTCGTTGCGTATCGGGGTGGGAGCGAGAGAAAGGTCGACGATGCCGAACTCGGCTCCGAGGTCGCGCGCGGCTTCTCTGCCTACCAACTCGCCCATACGGGTGATTTTGAAGGCGGTGTCCTTTATGGTTTCGGACAACACGTCGCAACTTGCGCCGCGTATCTGCTCTATCGCGGCTTTGACGACGCCGGGACCCGAGATGCCCACGTTGATGACGCAGTCGCCCTCGCTAACTCCGTTGAACGAACCCGCCATAAAAGGGTTGTCCTCGACGGCGTTTGCGAACACGACGAGTTTCGCGCAACCGATGCTGTCGGCATCGGCGGTCAGGCGTGCGGTCTCTTTGACGACCTCGCCCATCAGCCTGACGGCGTCCATATTTATGCCCGCACGCGTCGAACCCACGTTGACGCTGGCGCACACGCGGTCGGTGGACGCGAGCACTTCGGGTATGGTGCGTATGAACTCCTTTTCCTGCGGGGTCATCGACTTCTGGACGAGCGCGGTATAACCGCCGATGAAATCGACGCCCGTTTTCTTTGCGGCGTCGTCCATCGCCAGCGCGATTTTGACATAGCCGCCGCTTGCCGCGCCGATGAGACTGACGGGACTGACGGACAGACGTTTGTTGACGATGGGAATGCCGTATTTCGCCTGAATTTTGTCGGCAACGGATTTGAGGTTGCCCGCCTTGTCGAGCAACTTCGCGCGCACCTTCTCCGCCGTTCTGTCGGCGTCCTCGGAAACGCAATCAAAAAGACTGACGTGCATCGTGACGGTGCGAATGTCGAGATGCTGGTCTTTTATCATGCTGATGGTCTGGATTATTTCTTTGCGATTGAGCATAGATACCGCCTAAATTCTGTGCATCGAGTTGAAAACGTCCTCGTGCTGAACCCTGATTTCCACGCCGAGTTCCGCGGCGACAGACTGCAAAGCGTCGTTGACTTCGCCGACGGTTATGCCGTCCTTTAAGGAAATCATCATAATCATCGTGAAGTAGGTGTTCTGCATAACGGTCTGGGAGATGTCCTCGATGTTGATGTCCATCTCGAAGAGTTTGGTTGCGACCTTTGCGATTATACCCGTGCGGTCTCTGCCGATAACGGAAACGATGGCTTTCATTGTGCCTTCGGCACCTCCGTGAATTCGTTGTGAAAATTATATCATACGCCTATGCCAAAAGCAAACGCTGAACCGCGTTTATGCCGCAAAAAATGCGAATAAACCGCAAAATAAACGCTTAACGGGAAAATCGGCCGTCCGCGGACGACCGACTTTCCCCGCGCCTGCGGCGCGCCGTTTCCTTTCGGATATCAGAGGAGAATACAGATGACTCCGCCCTTGCCCTCGTTGACGATGCGCCCGAGGGTCTTTTTCAGTTTCATTTCCGCGTCGGCGGGCACGTTGACGAGTTTGTTGTTGATGCCGTCCGCGACCAGCGACGACAGCGAACGTCCGAAGATGTTTGTGTCCCATATCGCCTGCTTGTCGTTCTCGAAATCGGCAAGCATACCGTTGACGAGGTCGGCACTCTGCTGTTCGCTGCCCACTATGGGTCTGACCTCGGTCTCGACGTCCACTTTCATTATGTGCAGTGACGGCGCACTGGCTTTCAGCCGCAGTCCGTACTGCTGACCCTGCCGTATGATTTCGGGCTCTTCCAGCACCATTTCCTCCATTGTGGGCAACACGATACCGTAACCCAGTCTGTCCACCTGCTCCATGGCGTCGAGCAGTTTTGCCGTCTTCTTTCTTGCGTGCGCAAGCTGTTTGAGGTGCGAAAGCAGAGCGAAATCGTCGGCGATTTCCATGTCGCACTCTTTGCTCGCGACCTTGAAGAACACGTCGTCTTTCGGCTCGACGGCAACTTGAATTCTGCCCTTGCCCGCATCGAGTTCCACTTTGGACGGGGTTTTCCAGAACTCCTTGTCCTCGAAAAACTCGTCGACCAGCGTGTAGTCTTTCATCTTGTCGATTTTGTCGCCCATCGCACGCACCGCCGCCACGATTTCGCGCACGACGTCGTCGTCGGGAGTGAGCGCCTGTATCCAGCGCGGCAGCTCGAAGTCCACCAGTTTGACGCCGAATTCCAGCAAAATGTTTTCCATTATGGCGGAAATGTCGCTCTCAGTCATGTTAAGCGCGTTGACTACGGTCACGGGCGCGTCGTACTTCTCTTCCAGTTCGGCTTTGAGCGCGTACGCGCTGTCCGCTGCGGGGTCGACCGTGTTGAGCACGATGGAAAAGGGTTTGCCCGTGCGTTTCAGTTCCTCGATTACCCTCTCCTCGGCGGGCTCGTAATCCTTGCGCGGTATGTTGGTGAAAGAGCCGTCCGTCGTCACCGCGAGCGCGATTGTGCTGTGCTCCTTGATGACTTTCTCGGTGCCCGTCTCCGCCGCCTCGGAAAAAGGCATCTCCTCATCCGACCACGGCGTGCGCACCATGCGTTCCTTGCCGTCCTCTTCGCCGCCGAGCGCGCCGTCGACCATATACCCCACACAGTCGATGAGCCGCATATTCACGGCAAGATTGTCCGAAAACACCACCCTTGCCGCGTCGGACGGCACGAACTTGGGCTGAGTCGTCATTATGGTTTTGCCGTCGGCGGATTGCGGAATTTCGTCCACGGCACGCGCGCGGACGTCCTTATTCTCGATGCCCTCGACGACCAGCTTCTCCATAATCTGTTTGATAATCGTCGATTTCCCCGTTCTGACGGGACCCACGACGCCTACATACACATCCCCTCCCGTTCGGGTAGCAATGTCACGATAAAGGTCAAATTTATCCATAAAACTCCTCCACTTGCGGTTTGCTAAACTTTATGTGCGGGAGCGGTGAAATATGACGGATTTGCTTTTTCGGGGCGAAAACCGAAAAAAACAAGCTCCCGTTGCCGAGAGCTTGCCGAAAGTCGTTTGTCGTGTTGCCGCGCTTTGCGGCAGCGGATATCAGCCGTATATCTTTTTGAGAACGAGTTCCATACGCGCCTGACGGATTGCGGAAATCATGACGTCGATTGCGAACTCCATTTCTTCGAGAGAAGGCACGGACGGCGCAACGCGGATATTGCTGTTGAGGTCGTCGAGTTTATAAGGGAAGGTCGCGCCCGCCGCGGTGAACTTGACGCCCGCGCTCGCCGCTATTTCCACTATGCGCTTTGCGCAGGACTTTACGTCGACGGAAATGAAGTAGCCTCCGCGGGGCTTGGACCAGTGCACGAATTCGTCGCCGCCGAACGCCTCGGTGAACTTCTTGTCGAAGAGTTCGAACTTGGGACGCAGAAGCGCGGCGTGCTGTGCCATTATCTTCTTTATATTCTCTGCGTTCTTGAGGAAATTGACGTGCATAATCTGATTGACTTTGTTGGCGTTTATGCACTTGAAGAACATAAGACGCAGGATGTCCTTTATGTTCTCTTCCGACGCCGCGATTGCGGAAATACCGCTGCCCGCAAACGTGATTTTGGAAGTGGACGCAAAGGAATAAATGCGGTTCATCGTGCCCGCTTTGCGCGCCACGTCGAAGATGTTTTTGAGCGTGTCGCCCTCGTCGTAGAGGTCGTGTACCATATAGGCATTGTCCCAGAAAATGCGGAAATCGCTTGCCGCCGTGGGCATGGTAGCCATACGCTCCACCACTTCGTCGGAGAAAGTTATGCCTGTGGGATTGGAGTACTTGGGCACGCACCATATACCCTTTATACTGTCGTCCTCACGCACCAGCGCTTCGATGACGTCCATGTCGGGACCGTCGGCTTTCATGTTGACGGTTATCATCTCGATGCCGAACTGCTGGCAGATGGAGAAGTGACGGTCGTAACCGGGAGCGGGACAGATGAACTTGACCTTTTTGAGGTTGTTCCAGGGAGTGCCGCCGAGCACACCGAACTGTTTCGCGAAATGAACGAGCGTGTACATGAGGTCGAGGCTGCTGCCGTCGCCGACGTAAACTTCCTCGGGTCTGACGCCGAAGAGTTCGGCAAACAGAGCCTTGCACGCCTTGGTGCCGCCGAGTGCGCCGTAGTTTCTGGCGTCGCCGTCCTCCGCCGCGTAGGCGTAGTTGCCCGCGTCACGAAGCATGGGCATTGCGACTTCGAGTTGCTCCTTGGAAGGTCTGCCTCTTGTCATATCGACGTTTCTGCCCGCCTTTACGTATTTGGCAAACATTTTCTGCTCTTCGCCGAGCAACGCTTTGAGTTCCTTTTCGGAAAAAGACTTATAATCCATACATTCTCCTTATCCGTAATCCGACCCGCGCCTGCCGCGGACGGTATGATTGCGAATTATTCCACAATGTTAGCACACTTCCGTGCGGAACGCAAGCGGCAATTTGCGTCATTCTTCGCTGTTTTTCCTCACGTTTATTCTTATGGGCGTTCCGCCGAAATCGAAACTGCGCCTCAATGCGTTCTCGATATAACGCTTGTAACTGAAATGCATAAGTTCGGGTTCGTTGACTTTCAGCACGAAGGTCGGAGGCGAAACCGCGACTTCGGTTATATAGAAAATTTTGAGCCGTCTGCCCATCTTGGAGGGAGGCTCGCTTATGCGGATTGCGTCCTGCAAAACCTCGTTGAGCAATCCCGTTGATATCCTTCTGCGGCTGTTGGCGAGCACCGTACGGCACGCGGGCAATATCGCGTCCGCGCGCTTGCCCGTGAGCGCGGAAATATACAACGGTTTGAAATAGTCCATAAACTTCAAGTCCTCTTTGAGGCGTTTGTCGAACTTCTCCACCGTGTAACTGTCCTTGTCGACAAGGTCCCACTTGTTCATCACTATGACCGAGGGCTTGCCCTGCTCGTGCACGTATCCCGCAATGCGGACGTCCTGCTCCGTCATACCTTCCGCGGCGTCGCATACGATGACGGCGACGTCGGCACGGCGCACGGCGAGAAAACTGCGCATCACGCTGTACCGTTCCAGGTCCTCGCCTATGCTCTTGCGTTTGCGAATGCCCGCGGTGTCGATGAGCACGTAACGGTCTCCGCCTACCGTAAGTTCGGTGTCGATGGCGTCGCGCGTCGTGCCCGCGATGTTGCTGACGATAACGCGCTCGTAACCGAGCAACCTGTTGACGATGGAACTCTTGCCCGCGTTGGGTTTGCCTACTATGGCGATTTTGATGACGTCCTCCTCCTCTTCGGGCGACACGGCGGGAACTGCGGCGACGACCGCGTCGAGCAGGTCGCCGAGACCCTTGCCCTGCGCCGCGGAAACGGCGTAAGGCTCGCCGAAACCGAGGGAGAAGAACTGATACGTTTCGTGCAGTTCGTTGTTGTCGATTTTGTTGACGGCAAGCAGTACGGGCACCTTCGCCTTGCGCAGATAAGCCGTTATCGCCTCGTCGTCGAGAGTGAGCCCCGTTTTGCCGTCCACGACGTAGATTATGGCGTCGGATGCGTCTATCGCAAGTTCGACCTGGGCGCGGATATGCACCCACATCTCGTCGTCGCTTTTGAGTTCAAGACCGCCCGTGTCGATCAGAGTGAAAGCGTGTCCGCACCACTCGCAATCGGCGTACACCCTGTCGCGCGTCACGCCGGGCGTGTCCTCGACAATGGAAATGCGCTCGCCCGCAAGGCGATTGAACAGAGTGGATTTGCCGACGTTGGGTCGGCCTACTATGGCTATCAGAGGCTTGTTCATAATCCCTCTCCTGTAAAATGGTTGACGATGACCCCCGTAAAATCCGCGCCGTTGTGCGGCACGACGATGACGGGAACACCCAGCTTCGAGGAAACCTCGTCCACGGTCACGTTGTCCAAAAACACGTTGCCGAATTCTTTGAGCATATTGTCGGGAATGACGATTGCGTCAAGCCCTTTTGCGTCGACCTGTCGCATTATGTCGCCCGCGGTGACCAACCCCGCAACCGTGATTGTTTTGCCGAAAAAGTTGTTTACTATGCCGAAAACGGTGCTTGAAGTGCCTATTTTGGCGTCTACGTCCTTTACCTTCTCGCGCAGGAAGGGCGCGAAATCAACGCCCGTCACAAAGCCGATTTTCTTGCCGAGGTCGATTGCGGGCGCCTCCGACAGCGAGTAGTCGACGTTGTCGTAGAACTCCGCGAACAGTCCCACTCCGTTTTCTATCTGCTCGAAATCCCCGTAGTAGGAATACTCTCTCGGATTGAGCCCCGCCTTGACGTAATACTCGTCCGAGCACCAACAGAAACCGCCGAACTCGGCATTGAGTTTTTCCACCGCGCGAACGGTTGCCAGTGCTTCGTCGCGCGTGCACATTCGGATTTGCGCCAGTCCTTCCCTGTGTTCGGTAAGCCCCACGGGAACGACGGCGACGGTCTCCACGCCCTGCACCGACCGCAAACCGCGGATGCTCTTTTCCAGTTCCTCCCCGTCGTTGATTTCTGGGACGACGACGAGTTGCGTGTGCATGCGTATTCCGATCTCTCCCAGCCTGCGCATACGGTCGATGAGTTTGTCCGTCGCGGGGTTGGTGACGAGGCGTCTGCGCACGTCGTCCGTAAAGGCGTGCACGGATATGTATATGGGCGAAAGCTTCAATCTGATTATTCTGTCGATGTCGGCGTCCGTCAGGTTGGTCAGCGTCACGTAACAGCCGCTTATGAAACTGTAACGGTAGTCGTCGTCCTTGACGTACAGGGTGTCGCGCAGTCCTTTCGGCAGCTGGTCGACGAAACAGAACACGCACTTGTTGCGGCAATGCATGGGTTTCATCTCGCAGGCGAATTCGAGCCCGAGGCTGTCTTTTGCGGCTTTACGCACTTTGACGGTGTGTTTTTTGCCGTCGCGGATTACCTCGGCGTCGAACTTCTCCTCGTTGTCGAAATAGAGATAGTCGAGGACGTCCCTCATCTCGTAGCCACCCAGCGACACAACGTCGTCGCCGAGTCTGAACCCTTGTTTCTTTGCGAGTTTTCCCAGTGAAATTATTTCGGGCATAACGTACCTTCAATTCAATTCCGGCGCGGTGAGATAGTTTGCGAGGTTCTCGACGGAATACATCTGCGTGCGCGCGAGTTCGCGTTCGGCGTACTGCGCCGCGGTGTCCGCTTGCAGAAAATCGTACAGCAACCCGACCGTGTCGATGCTCTTGTCCGCGCATTTTATTAGTCCGCGCTCCCGCAAATATTCGAGGTCGCGTTTGCCCCTCTCGAAATCGGAAAAGGCGATGACGGGTTTGCCCAGTTGCATGCTCTTGTATATGACGGACGGGTCGTAATGAGTGATGACAACGTCGCTGACGGACAGAAATTCGTCTATCTGTTCCCGACGCGATATTATCGCCACGCTGTTGCGCTCTGACGCGACGTCTGCGCGACGGCGGAGTTTTGCCATGAGTTTGGTCGTGTCGGCGTAACACACCGTGTTTATCAGTTTGCCCTGGTCGATGAGCAACGCAAGCAGTTCCTCGGCATTTTCCGCCTCGGTCGCGTTGAGAAAAACCGTGGGGCTTTGCGGCAGGCTTTTCGCCTCTCTCTGCACCGCGCGTTCGTCCGCCGTCAGCGTGCGCACGCGATACGGCAACCCCATGACCATGGTGTGACGCGCGTCCGCGCCCGCCTCGACGAGAGCGTCCTTGACGTCGGAGTTCTCGACTATGTACCCTTCCGCGACGTCGGCGGGGAAATCGTGTTTGTCGTAAGTGAACGCATTGATGACGTGCACGGTCTTGCAGTCCGTGCCGATTTTGGCACGGGCGTCGGCAAGCGCGGCAAGCGCGTAAGGCGTGACCGTCAGCACGAATTCGGGATTATAGCGTTTGACGGCATTGGCAATGCGTCGGCTTCTGCCGCGCACCTTGTCGGAACGTCTGCTCAGCCCCGAAAGTCGCGTTTTTATTTTTTCTGCCTTGACGGGATATTTGGACAGATACTTCCGCAGCCATCTGTAAAACGCGCTGTTGCGCACGTAACCGTCGTAGCGCGTCTGATTCACCACAACCGCGTTGTGCGTGCCCAGAGAGCGAACGGCGTCGGCAATGCGCTCCGAAACGTCGCCGTACTCGTCCGTCGAAGTCAGAATAAGAATGACGGGTTTTCTTTCCATTGCAACCTCCCCGAGGTCAGTCCTCCACGATTATGGGTATGATAATCGGGAATTGTCTGTCGCGGTAGAACAGTTTGCGCACGGCTTTTTTGACCGCACGTGCCAGTTCGTTCAAAGAATTTTCGTCGAAATCGGCGCCGTTTACCGTGTCGCGCACGGTGGACGCGATTTCCTGCTCGATTTCGTCGGTGAGGTTGAAACCTCTCGCTATCACGTCGCAGTCGCCCGCAAGAATGCCCTTTTCGAGGTCGACGGACGCGAGAACCAGCAACATTCCGTACTCCGCGAGACTGCGGCGGTCGGAGATGACCGCGTTGCCGTCTTCAAGCACGACGCCGTCGACGTACACGTTGCCCGCCGTCACGTTGGAATGCTGTTTGAGGCTGTTGGCGTTGACGCCGTAAACCTCGCCGATGTTCGGAATGACTATGTTGCTCTCGCGTATGCCGAGCGTCTTTGCGATTTCGGCGTGCTTGAACTGGTGACGGTATTCGCCGTGCACGGGAATGAAGAACTTGGGCCGCACGAGCGAAAGCATGATTTTGAGTTCCTCTTCGTATGCGTGACCGGAAACGTGAACTTCGTTCATCGCTTCGTATATGACGTTCGCACCCTTGCGGAAGAGATTGTTTATGACGTCGTAGACGGATTTTTCGTTGCCGGGTATGGGCGTGGACGAAAGCACGACCACGTCGTCGGGACCTATCGAAACCTTGTTGAAATCGCCGCGGCTCATCCTGTTGAGCGCGCTGGTGGGTTCGCCCTGCGAGCCCGTTGCGATGACGACCACCTTTTCGGGCGGAAGTTTGCCCATTCCGTCAACGATAATCCCTTTGGGAATGTCCAGTTCGCCCACGCGAGATGCCACCTCTACTATACCTTTCATGCTTCTGCCGGCGAGTATGACTTTCCTGCCGTACTTCTCCGCAAGGCGGAGAACCTGTTGCACGCGGTAGTTGGACGAAGCGAAACACGCCACGACGATACGCTTGTCCGCGTTGGCTACGAAAATGCTTTCCAGTCCCTGCCCCACGACCATTTCGGAAGTGGACGAGCCTTTGCGCTCCACGTTGGTGGACTCGCCCAGCATAAGCATAACGCCCTTTGCGCCGATTTCGGCTATACGTTGAAGATTGGTTTTCTTGCCGTCGATGGGGGTGTTGTCGATTTTGAAGTCGCCCGTGACGAAGATAACACCGAGCGGCGTTGTAATCGACAGCGCACAGGCGCCTGCCATAGAGTGCGCCACTTTGATGAACTCCACCGCAAAGCAGCCGAGCGACACGGTGTCGCCCTCTTTCACGCGGACGAGTTTTGCTTTGATACCGCGGTCGGACAGCTTTCTTTCGAGCATACCGAGCGTCAGCGCGGTGCCGTAAACGGGCACGTTGAGTTCCTCCGCATAATAAGGAATTGCGCCGATATGGTCCTCGTGGCCGTGCGTCAGCACGATGCCGCGAACCTTTTCGATGTTTTCTTTGATGTAAGTTATGTCGGGCAGAATTGCGTCGATACCGGGGCTGTCCTCGCGCGGGAACTCCACGCCGCAGTCAACGATGAGGATATCGTCGCCGTATTCCAGCGCGGTCATATTCTTGCCGATTTCGCCCACGCCGCCCAAAAACACGACTCTAACCGATTTTGCCATAATACTCCTTTCGGGACGTCCTGCCCCGTTTTCCTTCTTGATGTTGTCTGCAATTAAGTCATATTATACAAAATAACACGGGAATAATCAACTCTATGCGCGCGCAAAAAATAATTTGACGCAAGCACATTTTTGGAAGTCAAATTCTTTACATTGTCCGAGCAAAGTTGTATAATTTCACCTGTATTATTTCAACGGTTTAACCGTTTAAGGAGGCGTTATGCGAGTTTACAATTTCTCTGCCGGTCCCAGCATGCTCCCCTTGGAAGTCCTGCAAGAAGCCGGAAAACAGATCACCGATTACGAAGGCAGCGGCATGAGCGTCATGGAACTCAGCCATCGCGGCAAGGTGTACGAGCCCATTCACAACGAATGCATCTCCCTCGTGCGCGAGTTGATGAACATCGACGACACCTACGACGTATTGCTCGTCCAGGGCGGCGCGTCCACTCAGTTCGAAGCCGTCCCGCTCAACCTGCTCAAAAAAGGTCGTGCGGATTACGTGGTCACGGGCAACTTCTCCAAAAAAGCCTATAAAGAAGCCTGTAAATACGGCGATATTCGCCTTGTAGCCTCCTCCGAGGACGCGGGTTATACCTACATTCCCAAAGTCACCCGCAAGGATTTCAGAGACGACATCGATTATGTCCACATCACCGAAAACAATACCATTTTCGGCACCAAGTGGCATTACACCCCCGACTGCGGCGCGCCTCTGGTGTCCGATATGTCCTCCTGCATCATGAGCGAAGTGGCGGACGTCAACAAGTACGCGCTGATTTACGCAGGCGCCCAGAAAAACCTTGCTCCCGCAGGCGTTACGCTCGTCATCGTCAAGAAGGACCTGCTCGGCAACGAAATGGCAATCTGCCCCACTATGCTCAAATACTCCACGCAGGCAAAGGACAACAGCCTTTACAACACTCCTCCCTGCTGGCCCATCTACATAATGATGCTCAACATGCGTTACCTCAAAAAAATGGGCGGTGTCCCCGCGATGGAGAAAATCAACCGCGAAAAGGCGGCGATGCTCTACGATTTCATCGACAACTCCTCCTTCTACACCAACAAGGTCAACCCCGAGGACAGGTCGATAATGAACGTGCCTTTCGTGTCGCCCTCTGCCGAACTGGACGCAAAATTCATCAAGGAAGCCGAAGCTGCGGGTCTCGTGTCCCTGAAAGGACACCGTCTTGCGGGCGGTATGCGCGCGTCGATATACAACGCAATGCCCGTCGAAGGCGTCAAAGCCCTCATCGACTTCATGAAGAAGTTCGAAACGGAAAACAAATAACCGTCATACGACGTCATTCACCCGCGGCACAACCCGCGGGTGAAAAAATATAACGCAAAAAGGAAAGATTATGGACATTCTCAAACTCAACGCTATATCTCCCCTCGCGGACAAAATTCTCGAAGGATACAATCTCACCGACGAAAGCGCCTCCCCCGCAGGCATTCTCGTCAGAAGCGCGAATATGGCAGAATACGCGGTGCCCTCTTCTCTGCTGGCAGTGGCAAGAGCGGGCGCGGGCGTCAACAACATCCCCCACGCCGACTATGCAAAACAAGGCATCGTGGTGTTCAACACTCCCGGTGCGAACGCCAACGCCGTCAAAGAGATGGTGATATGCGAACTCATGCTCGCAGCACGCAACCTCGTCGAAGGCATAGTCTGGGCGCGCTCGCTCAAAGGCGACGACGTGGCAAAACAGGTCGAAAAGGGCAAAAAGCAGTTTGTCGGACACGAAATCCTCGGCAAAACGCTGTGCGTACTGGGTCTCGGCGCAATCGGCAGAAAAGTCGCCGTTGCCGCAAACGCCCTCGGAATGGAAGTCGTGGGCTACGACCCTTACCTCTCCCAAGCCGCCAAAGCGGAAATTCCTTTCGTAACGGTTTTCGACAACGCGGACGCAGCCTGCGCCGCAGCTGATTTCGTCACCCTGCATATGCCCGCAACGGACGAAACGCGCGGCATGATAAATGCGGCCTCGCTTGCCGCAATGAAAGACGGCGTCGTCATCATCAACGCGGCAAGGGGCGAACTGGTCGTCGTCGACGACGTCAAAGCGGCTCTCGCAAGCGGCAAGGTTCACAAGTACGTTGCCGACTTCCCCACCGCCGAAGTCAACGACTGCGACGGCATAATCGCGGTGCCCCACCTCGGAGCCTCCACGGAAGAGGCAGAGGACAACTGCGCCGTCATGGCGGCGAACGAACTAAAAGATTACATCGAAAACGGCAACGTCGTCAACTCAGTCAACCTGCCCAACCTCAAAGTCGAAACGAAATGCGCGCACAGAGTGACGGTCATCGCCAAGGAAGGCACGGTGCTCGGCGTCGAAGGCGTGTCCGCAACGGCGAAGGGCTACACCTACACCATCATCGACAGCGACGCTCCCGTCGACGTCGCGGCTTTGAACGCGGACGGAATTATCCGCGTGCGCGAAATCCGCTGAACCGTTCCGAAAAGGTCGGAAAGGGACGCCGACACGCGATACGTCCCGCAAAATCCGCAACTGAAATTCACATCCGAAGAGCACCGCAAATGCGGTGCTTTTTCTTTGTCTCAATTTCGGCTTGTCCTTAATTATTTTTGCCGAATTGCATAGAATATAGCCGAGGTGTCTATGTGGTCTAACGTCATAAGTCTGGATAAGGGTTTCGACAAAGAGATAGAATTCATACTCGGAAAACTGAAAAACATAAGACATCTGTCGTACGCGGTGGAGGAAAGCAAGGACAGATTTTTCGTTTATCTCGCGTCTATTTGCGAGCTCCGCGAAGAGGTGGAACCGCAGGTCGAAGACGTTTTGCAAACGGTTATGCTCGTCTTTATGAAACTGCGTTTTTTTCTCGACAATTTGCGAAATATGGAGTTGAACCACGCAAATTGCGCGTTAATCTCCTCTTTGGTGCACTTCGACCGCGAATACGAAAACAACATCATTCGCCGCGTTCTGTCCGAAACCACGGACTACACGCTGGACGGAATTCTCAATTTCAGGTTGCGTCCGCTCATTGAAAACTGGGAGGAAATGGCTGCTCTGGCAACCCGTCTGATAGGCTCGGGCACGGGCGGAGACATATACGACGTCGCCTCCTTCATCACGGGCACGGACGGGGCGAAAAGCAGGCTGTCGTTGACGCCCGACGCGCTTGTTAATCTCACGCAAAAACAACCCGTCGAGGTCATCGACCTGTTTGACAAACCGGAACTCAATCTCATATCCGCGATAATACGCGAACGTCCCTGCGAAATACTGCTCAAAAACGTGTCGCTTTCCGCGCCTATGAGCACCACCCTGAAACACATCGCACGCGTTGTGACGGAAGCCTGAAATGCGGTCTGCGCCACAACCGAATTCAACCGCAATCCGAACTCACGGATAACCTGATCTTGAAAAAGAAACCCGACCTCGCAAGGTCGGGTTTCCCGCACGATAAGGAGAAATTCGTACGTAGCCGATTGTCGTTATCTGTCCAGTTCCACTTTGTGGACGGTGCACGTTCCCGTTCTGGAATTGACGTCTATTTCGTATTCCCACTCGTAACGGTTGACGAGGTCGTAGCCTTCGACTTCGATGCGGTAGACGTAATAACTGTCCACGAGGTTGGTCTCGAAGTTGAACTTCTCGTCGACGTCGTTGACGGGTTCCGCAATGAGTTTGCCGTCGGAAGGGAACAGAACGGTGTAGGGTTTGCCGTTCACGGTGGTGGTGTAACCGTTCTTCGTCGCCTGGTCGAAAGCGTACGCTTCGGCGATTATTCTCGCTTCGTCGACCGATACGGTGGCGAGGTTGCGTCCGTACGCCGCCGCGGCGCCGAATACTCCGCCCAGCACGGCACCGAGTATCACCATAAGCACGAGGAAGGTCACCATGCTGACGAGAACCTTTTTCCAGACGAACTGCTGTTTGGCTTCACGCACTTCTTTGGCGTCCGCCTCCTTGATGGGAGCGGGTTTGACGGCGAGAGCCTCGTCGTCGAGCAGCGTGGAAAGGGCTTTCGCCTTTGCGATTTCGTCCTGCACGAACGCCTTTTCCTCTTCGTTCGCAGTGCCCTCTTTGTAGTGTCTGAACGCTTCTTCGTAATTCATATCAGTCCTCCAATATATCTTTCAGTTTCATTCTCGCCCGATACATCTGCACTTTTACGTTTTCCACCGTCTGGTCCGTTATCCCGGCGATTTCCGAGACGGACAGTTCGTCGAAATAATAGAGCAAAATGATTTCGCGGTAGTTCGGTTTCAGCAGGGATATTGCGCGGTAAAGAGACTGATACTCCTCGTTTTTTATGACCCGCGCGGCAAGGTCGTCGTCGCGTCCCAGGTTGTCGTCGAGTTCCGAAAGGCGCTTCGTCTTTTTAAGATGGTCGAAATACGCGTTGCGGCACACCTTGAACAACCAGAACTTGAAGCTCTCTTTTTCCTCGTCGATTTTCGTGAACGCCTTGTAGAAGGAGTCCGACACGATGTCTTCGGCAAGGGATAAATCGTGACAGAGAGTGACAACGTAGAGCTTTGCCTCGTTGTAGTACTTTCTGAAAAGATTTTCGAGTGCTTCTTTTTTCATTGCCTTCCCTTGTTCGTTTAATATACGACCGAACCCTGTCGCGGTTACACTGATTTTATACGTTTTTGAGCCGCGATGCAACTTTTTGAAGTTCTCGGTCGTACAAAGAGGCTTTTACATATGCCTTAACATAACGAAAAGCGCATTTTTTGAAACAAAAGTGTTGCCTGCGCCCGTTTTTGATGTTAATATGAATATGTATGTGGACTTCTGCACGCACGTATGCGCACGCCTGTCCCACAGCCACGGAGGTACATATGGAAGAACGGGATTACACCGCTATCTTGAAAAATCTGTCTCTCGAAGAGAAAGCCGCATTATGTTCCGGTCTCACTTTCTGGAAGACCGTCCCCATCGAAAACGGCGACATTCCTTCCGTCTGCATGACGGACGGCCCTCACGGACTGCGCAGGGAAATGGAAAGCATGACCACCAACGTCATGAAAGACTCCTACCCCGCAACGTGTTTCCCTCCCGCCGTATCGACGGCGAGTTCCTGGGATCCTTCCCTGCTCGAAGAAATGGGTGAAGCCATCGCGAACGAGGCGCACGGACTCGGCGTCACGACCGTCCTCGGTCCCGGCGTCAACATCAAGCGCAGCCCCCTTTGCGGAAGAAACTTCGAGTACTTCTCCGAAGATCCTTTCGTCGCCGGCAGAATGGGCGCGGCGTGGGTGCACGGAGTTCAGAAAAACGGCGTGGGCGTCTCGCTCAAACACTTCTGCGCCAACAACCAGGAATACCTGCGCATGAGCATCGACAGCATCATCGACGAACGTGCTCTGCGCGAAATATATCTCCCCGCGTTCGAACACATCGTCAAGACCGAACAGCCTTCGACGGTGATGTGCGCTTACAACCGCCTCAACGGTACCTACCTCTCCGACAACAAGCGCATGCTCACCGACGTCCTTCGCAACGAGTGGGGCTTCAAGGGCATCGTGATGAGCGACTGGGGCGCGGTCAACAACCGCATCGAAGGCATACGCGCGGGGCTCGACCTCGAAATGCCCGGCAACAACGGCGCAAACGACAAAGTCATCGTCAAAGCGGTCAAGGACGGCGTCCTCGACGAAGCCGACCTCGACAAAGTCGCGCTGCGCATGATCAAGTTCGCCTTCGAGTGCAAAGCCCGCGACAAACGCAACGTCAAGTTCGATTTCGACGATCACGACGCGCTCTGCGCGAAAATCGCTTCCCAAAGTGCCGTCCTCCTCAAAAACGAGGACTCCGTGCTGCCCCTCTCTTCCTCTCAGTCCGTCGCCGTCATCGGCGCACTGGCGAAGAGACCCCGCTATCAGGGTTCGGGTTCCAGCCACATCCACCCCGTCAGAACGACCTCTTTCCTGCAAGCCATGGATGCTGCGGGTCAGAAGTACGAATACGCCGACGGCTACACCTTCAAAGGTGACGGTTACAGTCCTTCTCTCGTCAAGAAGGCGGTCGAGACCGCAAAGGGCAAGGACGTCGTCCTGCTGTTCATCGGTCTCACTCCGCAGTACGAGTCCGAAGGCTTCGACCGCAAGCACATGAACATGCCCGACGCACACTACATCCTCATCGAGGAAATCGCCAAGGTCAACCCCAACATCGTCGTCGTGCTCTCCTGCGGGTCTCCCGTCGCCCTCGGCAACGTCGAACCTCACGCGAAAGCCATCCTCAATATGTACCTCGGCGGTCAGGCAGTCGGCAAGGCGACCTACGACCTCGTTTACGGCAAAGTCAATCCTTCCGGCAAACTCGCGGAGACCTTCCCCTTCAACAACGGCGACAACATCGTCGCGCGTTACTTCCCGATGGGACCGCGCTCCGTCCAGTACCGCGAAAGCATTTACGTCGGCTACCGCTATTTCGAGGCGGCGCACAAACCCGTCATGTACCCCTTCGGGTTCGGTCTGTCCTACACCACGTTCGAATACTCCGACCTCAAACTCTCCTCTTCCGCAATCAAAGAAGGCGAGGACCTCGTCGTGAGTTTCAAAATCCGCAACACGGGCAAGGTTGCCGGTGCGGAAGTCGCACAGGTTTACGTCAGCGACGTGAAGTCCTCCATCTTCCGTCCCGTCAAGGAACTCAAAGGCTTCGCCAAAGTGAAGCTCGCGCCCGGAGAGGAAAAAGAAGTCTCCGTCACGCTCGACTCCCGCGCGTTTGCATACTACAACGTGCTCATCAAAGACTGGCACATCGAAAGCGGCGAGTTCCGCATTCTGGTCGGAGCGTCCAGCGCGGATATCCGTCTCGACGCGTCGGTTGACGTCACGTCGGCAAACCCCGGCGCGCCCATCCCCGACTACCGCACTTCCGCCCCCTACTACTACGACCTCACCGAAACCAACGAACAGAAACGCACCATTCCCATCGAACAGTTCGCGGCACTCTACGGTGCGTCCGTTATGGAGAACAAGCCCTACGCGAAAGGCGAGTTCGACTGCAACTGCTCTCTCGGCGACGTTGCCGTGTCGCCCGTGGGTCGTCTGCTGCTCGGGTTCATCTCCTTCGGCACCAAACTCGTCGCGGGTCACTCCGAAAACAGGGATATGGTCGTCAACACCGTGGCATATATGCCCCTGCGTTCCTTCATGGGCTTCACGGGCGGCATACTCTCCTCCGAAAGCGTGGAGGGTATCGTCGATATGTGCAACGGCAAGCGCGGCGGATTCGCTCACTTCTGCAGAGGCTTCCGCAAGGACAAAGTGCTTGACTCTTACAGTTACAAACTCAACATGAAGAAAAAGAAATAAAATTCAGCCCACTTAGGTGGGCTGTTTTTTTATTCCCGTCCCTTCCGTCAAAATCGCGGGGCGATATTGCTACAAAATCGGGGTAATGTGCGGATATGCTTCCCTTCCCGAAAAGAATATGAAATCTCAGCCCGTTTTCCCTTGACTTGCGAGCGAGTAAAGTAGTATTTATTTCTATCGGAAACAAAATATATACAGGCACACCGAATGGTCGGTATCCGAGCCTGAGGACAGGCTCGCAAACGGTTACTAAAATGACAAAATTCAAAAAGCCCTCTCCCAAAACCGTTCTTCGCACGATAAAATTTTTCGTGTTCATCACGATTCTCGCCTTCATCAGGGCGCTGGCGACTTACGTGTTTATCGTCCCCAACGGCTTCGCACCCGGCGGCATAAACGGTCTTTCCTCTCTGCTCTACAACGCGGTTCTCCCCTTCAACGAGCATCTCGCCGACACCGTGTTCAACCCCGCAGTCACGGGTATGGTCATGAACATTCCTCTGTTCATCGCCGCGTTTATAGTGCTTGACAAGAAGTTCGCCTTCAACACCTTCTACTGCGTATCGATATATTCGCTGTTCATGGGTATATTCAGCCTTGTGGACTTTCCGCAGTACGTCGCCTCCAACTCCGAAAGCGGATATATGCTGCTCGCAGCACTCGCAGGCGGTGCGGGCGCGGGCATAAGCCTCGGTCTCATGTTGCGTTACAACACCTCCCTCGGCGGCACGGACGTCATCGGCAAACTGATTTACGCCAAGAACCCCATCTCCGACGTGCAATGGCTGATATTCATGTGCGACTGCGTAATCGTCGTCGCCTCCGGCGGTCTGGGCTTCATCGGGCTGGATTTCAACGCGGGTGCCAACGCAATCATCACCGCGGTGCTTTCGCCCATACTTTACTCCTTCCTGTCCTTGCTTGCAACGTCGCAGGTCGCCGACGTCATCCAGTCCGGCATGCAGTCCTCTCTGGTGTTCAACGTCATATCCGACGAGCACGAGAAAATCGCCGAAAAAATCATCGAGGAACTCCACCGCGGCGTCACTCTCATGGACGGCGTCGGTTATTATACGGGCTATGACCACAAGGTGCTTGTGTGCGTCGTGAGAAAGAAACAAATCAACGTCGTCAAGCGCATCATTCAGGAATGCGACCCCAACGCCTTTACCTTCATCACCAAGGCGCGCGAGGTCAAAGGCAACGGCTTCACCGTATCAAGCGGAGCATAAACCCCTGCTTTTGTGCGGATAAACCGTCCGTTCGGTCGCAAAACCGCCTTCTGTAAACGAAACGACATCATCACGGAATATTAAAACGGCGTCACAAGACGCCGTTTTTCGTTGCATTCGTTTTCTCTTCTTTTCTGTCTTTCGGCGCGTTGTCAGAACTCGTAGTCCACGGACACGCTCTTCTCCACCACGGAGTGCATGTGCTTTTTGACGACGCTCACGTGATACTCGTTGCGCTGATAGGAATCCAGCGCGTCGAAGCTGTCGAGCACCACTTCCAGCACCATATCGAAACTGCGCGGAGTGTGCAGTTTGTCGAAGCCGACTTCCAGACTTTTCACTTCGGGCACTCTGCCCACCATGGATTTCATCACTCTTGCGGTTTCGTCGAAGAGTTCCTGCGACGGAGCGGCGAACTTGTAACATACGATGTGTTTGACCATATTTGCCTCCTGTTTGCGAGTGCCCCGACCCGACGTACGCGGGCGGGCGTCTTGTTTCGTGTGCGGCTTCTGCGCCGCCGTCGTTGCCGTTGTCAGATAAAGGTGTCGACTATGCCGTATACGAACAGTACGGCTATGAGCAACGGACAGATATAGCGGATGTTGAAAGACCAGACTTTGCCGAGGCGGAATTTGCCGTCGACGGAGTGCGCGGTGAGTTCCTCGATGGCGTTCTGCGGTTTCCATACGTAACCGACGTATATGCAGGTGCATATACCCACGAGAGGAAGCAGGAACGTGTTGGAGAACTTGTCGAATATGTCAAGCAGGTCGAGCCCGCCTATTCTGCCGCCCTGCGACAGCGACACGATGACGCCGAACAGCGTCGCCGCGGTCACAACGCCTATTGCCGCCCATCTGCGTTTGATACCGAACTTCTCGGATATGACCGCCACGTTGACCTCAATCAACGCGATTGCCGAGGTTATCGCGGCAAACAGCACCAGCAGGAAGAATACCACGCCGACTATGCTGCCGAGCACGGACGGCAAGGAGTGAAACACGGCGGGCAACGTCACGAACACCAACCCCGCACCGACGGTGGGAGTTTCGCCCGCGGCGAACACCGCGGGAAGTATCGCAAAGCCCGCTATCATGGCGACCAGCGTGTCCGATACGCAAATCAGAACCGTGTTGCGCGTAAGGCTTATATCCTTGCCAGCATAACTGCCGTACGTCGTGCCTATTCCGAGCCCTATGGACAGCGAGTAAAACGCCTGCCCCAACGCCGCCAGGAATATCCCTATCACGCCGCCGGACGCGTCGATTCTGTCCGCATTGGGGACGATGAAGAACTTGACACCTTCCACCGCGCCGTCCATGGTGAGCGAAACTATCATCACGAATACCAGCATGACGAACAGCGCAGGCATAAGCACTTTGTTGATGCGCTCTATGCCCTTGTTGACGCCCAACAGGATTATGACAAGGCACACCGCCATAAACACTATAAGACACAAAACGGGTTGCCACGAGTTGCCTATGAACGACGAGAATACGGACGAATAGTCGCCGCTAGCCACAAAACTGCCGCCGTCGAAGTATCCCGCGGCATAGCGCATTATCCAACCGCCTATAACACCGTAATAAGATACGATGATAAAAGATACGATGCAGCTTATTACGCCGACCGCACCCCATTTGCGCTTGTACGCGCCGTATGCGTCGATGACGTTGCTCGCCGCGTGACGACCGATTGCAAACTCGGCTATCATGAGCGAGAAGCCTATCAGCACAACCATAATGACGTAAGCAATAAGGAAAATCGCCCCGCCCTGCTGTCCTGCAAGGTACGGGAAACGCCAGATGTTCCCGAGTCCCACCGCCGACCCTATCGCCGCCATAAGGAACCCGAAACGTCCGAGCCTGCTCCTCGACGTATGCTGACCGCTTGTCATCAACTTGTCACTCATAAAAAATCACGCTTCCGAAAACGGAAGCACTCCTCTCTCGCGCCTGCGCGCGAATATGTATAATGATAGGCTCAGCCTTCGTTTTAAGATTATATTTGCCGCCGCCCGCCTTGTCAACAAATTTCCGCCGCCGAAAGCATACTTGTCGCCGCCTTTGTTGACACTTTTATGCCCGATTGCTATAATGTATCGTGCAAAGCGACGGAGTTTTTGTCCCGCACTCGACGCAGTTGCGCGCACCAACCCCGTACCATTCGCAAAACGGAAGCGTATCGAAGCGGTCATAACGAGGCGGTCTTGAAAACCGTTTGGGTGCAAGCCCACGGGGGTTCGAATCCCTCCGCTTCCGCCAGACAGAGTCGCGTTTGAACCCGCGGCTCTGTTATTTTTGTATCAAAGGTGTTGCAGGCATCATAGTCAATACCGAAGTTTGCGTCCCGCAGTTGTCGGACTTCTACTTGACACAGAAAAGAGATGCACGCGGCAACTATACAAAATAAACACCAAAAATCAATTATCTTTTAACGCCAAAGCCGGGAAGAATTATCTTCTCGGCTTTTTGCTTTTGAAATCTACCTTTACAACCTTGTTTCATCTGTCCGATGGAAAAAGGCTTAATTCGCACTTATTTTTGAGCCTTTCGTGGTGTCGTTGTACCACAGGAATTAAGCGAAAGTCAACGGAAAAAATTATTGCATAAAACATATAAAAGATAAACAGTCACGCTCGATTAAAAGTGCGGCTGTTTTTTATGTTTTCAAAATCTCAAAAAAATAGACAATCCAACGCAATAGTTTTTTCTTATTCGTTGACTTCCGGGAAGCTGCACTTGCAGCAGACAGATTTGAGCTTCCTTCTGTGGCACTTAGCCACTGCCGAAAGGCAAAAATAAAAAATAAGGAGTTAAAACGCGAATGAAGAAAGTTGTTTACTCAATCACCAAGTTAGGTAAGGTCGAAAACACCAAAATTACAGGTGTTGGGTATATCACCGATGAAGACCTGATTACCGCAAACATCAGCAAAATCGGAAAACCCTACATCAGAATTTACTCGTGTGTGAAAAATTGCCACCCCATTCCTAACAGCACAGACGAATTCAAAGGTACTTACTACGAAATCGTCGAATACGAAGGACGCGATATAGAAGCTAATTACTATATCTGGTTCAAGCTCGCAAAATAAAAAGGAGATATGAACCTATGAAAAAACAGTATCAGTTAAGTGAATTCCAATTCTATGACGGTGAAGAATTTATCACTTTCAACCTCATAGACATCAACACCGAAAAAAAAGAAATAACGGTTGCCGTTACAGACCGCGGACACATCAGTGTTCGCACTTTCGACCTGCTGGAAGATCGCGGCAGACTGTATTTCGAATACGGCATCGGTTTCAATCACATCGATGTCAACGACTTTGAGGAGGTTAATCAATGAAACTTACTCTTGCAAACATCAAAGAACTGAAACGCAATTCCAACAGCCCGCTCTTGAAGCGGGTTTGCAATTATGTCATAGACCGTTGGAGTGAATATGACGACAAAAAACACATATTTACAGACGTACTCAATTACGGCTGTCAGTCCGGCGTTGTAGGAGAACTTATCTACTACACGGACACCGTGCGCTTCTACAAACAGTACAAGGAAGAAATCAACAGCCTTTTGTACGACGCAATGGACGGTACGGGACTTTACGCTCCGTCAGAGCTGTTCGGCGACAAGTGGGACAAAGAAGATCCGCTGGCGCAGTACGACTACAATCAAAATCTTCTGGCGTGGTTCGGCTTCGAAGAAACGCTCAGAAATATCGGCTTCAACTTTGAACAACTCGAACAATACATCTAAGGAGAAAAAGACAATGAAAACGACTATTACCAAGAAAGAAAAAGCTATCGAAATCATGAAGAAAATGAACATATACAAGCCGTACATAAAAGGCTTTGAAGAACGCGACCAAGTGTGTTTCTTCGAAATGTTCGGCGGCTTCTGGATCGACCAGGAGCCTGAAATCTACAACAAGATGAAAGCCATCGAAGAAAAGCACAAGTGCAAGGTTTACGCCGTTACGCACGAATACACGGAATTCGGAGAACTTTACGACTTCCTTATCGTAACCAACTATCCCGAAGAATGGGATACCCTCGTGTACAGTCAGGGCAACCGTCATACGGCTTTTGCTTACGTCTGGAACAAAGACGACGACTGGTGCTCGGAATTCGGCAGCGTTACCGTACAAAGCTTCGGGGGCGGTATCAGAAGAATTGCGTGAGGTGAAATATGAAAATTTACTTAGTAGTATTTGAATGGTCTACCGAAGATGACTCGGACGTAGATATTGAAGCTTTTGACAGCTATGAAAAAGCTATCATGCGGTTTCAAGAACGCATAAACGACGAAAAGACGGATATGTCTTGGGTGCATGAAGCTTTCGATGAAAACGGTGACATTCTTGAGGGATATAATTTCGATGAATGTCAACCCGATACGCGCTTAGAAACTTATGCTTATTGGAATATCACGAACAAATATAACTGGTCGATGCACGATTACATCGCCCTTGTACAGTTGGAGGTTAAATAATGAAACCCTTTAAATCACTAGCGCATATCCATTCCCTGAACGGGGAAATGGACGAAATAACGATAATCAATAAAGTCGGAGATAATGACTATATCGTGGACTACAAGGGCGTGAAATGTCACGCCCTTTTCAACTGGTTCAACTGCACCTATTACGCAGACGACCTTTACGGGAGGATAAACAATGACTAACATTCAAAAACTTGCCGCAGAAGGCAATAAAAATCATAGGATTTTCGCAGCAACGGTCGTAGACCTTATGAATTTGCAAGGATTTTACTGTCGGCTTTACCGCTCCATCAACGAATTGGACAACGACAGATACGAACCGTTTTTTGAACTGATCGGCGAGCAGAATTTCAAAGATTCGCTGGATGTCGTACTCTGGCTCGAATGCTAAGTTACAGGAGGTTTGACACTATGGCAAAAATAGCGGAACTCAAAAGGTATCTAAATTACGAATTTTCATCCGGCTGTTACACCGGCGAAGATTACAAATCCTTTCAAGCCAAATATATAAACTATCTAAAAGCAATGTGCAAAGAAAATCACTGGCAACTCGTAAACGTCAGAAGAAACCATTACTGCTTCTCCGCTTTTATCAAGAGTGCAGAAAACAAATGCGTTTACATCTCCATTAGCGACGTCAGGTATTTCAACAACGAATGGCACAACCATATTCTCATTCGCACGGCAAAAAACGAAGTCGATTACAGAGGCGGTTTCAATCACTATACCACCCTCGACAGGCTGGAAGTAAAAGCCGCCGAACTTCTAGACGATATGCCGTTTTGAGGAGGCGCAATATGAAATCAATCATTGAAGAACTGTATTACGGAAACATCTATGCAAAAGACATTGTACTTCCCGAAAAGAAGCGCAAAAAAACTCGCCCTTTATGACAAACTGAAAGCCACTCTATCCAAAGAAAGCGACGAGCTCTTTGAAAAATTTATCGAACTTACCGATGATCATTACGACGAACTGATGCTCATGATTTACAAACGCGGAGTTTCAACAGGAATTATGATCGCTTCCGAAGCATTTATCGAAGGAGAAAAACTATGCGATTGAATCTTGAAACAAAAACAAAAGAACAAGAACTTGTAAAGGCGTATCTCGAAGAAAACGCAAGCGAAACTCTTGCAGAGAAAATCAACAGCGGCACGCCTTTTGAAAAAGACGGAAAGATTTTTATCAACAAGAAGACGCTGGACGGCTTTATGAAATACGCTTCAAGCGAGGCAAGAAAACTTGCCTTGAAAGGCGCTAATTCAGCGTGTGTAGAAGATAAAGTCGTGTACGGATGGGCTATTCACTACTTTGAAGAAGACAGCATCGAAGGCACACTCTTTAATGCGGACGGTACAAAATATAAACCCGCTCCGAAACCGATGCCTGCTCAGGTCAGGAAAGTAGAAGCGAAAAAGCCTGAACAGCGGCAAGCAGCTCTCTTTGACTTTATGGAGCCGGAAAAGTCCGAACCCGAAGTCAACGACGAAAACGGTGACAATGAGGACGAACAGCCTTCACAGGAAAAAATCGACGAAATTCTTGCCGAAATTGCCGAAGAAGAAAAATCCGATGCGGAACCGGAAAAACCCGTTTCCCCGATATGGCAAAAATATCAAAAACTTCAAAAGGAACATTCCGACCGTATTATCGTGTACCGCTTGGGCGACTTCTATGAAGTTTTCGGGGATAATGCCGTAACTCTTTCCGACGAACTCGGTTTAACCCTTACAGGCAGAAATGTAGGACTTGAAAGCCGTGTTCCGATGATAGGCTTTCCTTATCACGCGGCGGACAACTATCTCCGAAAAATAACTCAAAAACACAAAATAGCCGTCGCCGAAACGCCCGACGACGTAAAGCTACTCCCTGAACCCGAAGAAGATGACGACGAACTTACCGAAGACGAAATGCGGGAATTTGACGGCGATATAGAAGAACCACAAGACCTTGACAACGAACCCGATGACGGTTTCGACACTTCCGCCTTCGATAAAACGGCGCTTGCAATCTTAGACGCTATCTTCGGCGAAAAACTTATTTTGAGGTGAAATTATGAAAGTTACAGACATCAGACCTATTCCGAAATACATACTAAACCAAATCCGCAAAAGGGATAATAAAAACCATCCTACACCAGACGGACACGTTCGCTGTTATGCCTATCTTACCACTTGGAAAAACGAGCTTGTGAAGGTAACTGTCGCCGTAAAGCACCGCTACAAAAAGTGGTACTGCAAACAGGTCGCCATTCACGGATTGGACTCAGATAAGTGCTTCGTGAAGGACATGGAGTATTGCTACTGCGCCGGCATGGGATTCCGCTTCGGCTGGTACGAAGAAGGCTTGCAGAAATACAGGCAATGGCACGAACGCGGTTGGTGCTGGGCGTATGACAAATACTATGATCCCTTTGCGGAGATCGTAAATCCGCACTTCATAGACCGCTTGCCGGAGTTCAAATTTTCCGCGTATAAAATGTATCAGGGCTGCAATATTTTCAAGTATTTACGGCTCTACCGACAGTATCCGCAGCTCGAAATGCTGATGAAACTCGGCTTTACAAATATTGCCATGAGTACAACGATATTAAAGCGTTGCGGAACGGATAAAGCCTTCTGCAAATGGCTGATTGCAAACAAACCGTTGCTTCAAGGAAGACACTACTATATCGACGTCATAGTACGAGCATATAGGACAAAAAAATCGCTCGACCTGTTGCAGTCATACAAGGAAGCAAAGCTCAAACTCATTCACGACGACGACCTCAAACCGATAAAAGAACTGTTCAAAGGCAAAAACCTTGAACTGTTCTTTGATTATATAGCAAAACAACAAACCAATCCGAACGCTTATCTCGACTATCTGAAAGCCTGCCAAAACCTCGGCTTGGATATGTCCGAAGAGAAGAATCGTTTCCCTCACGACTTCAAACGCTGGCACGATATCCGCATAGACCAATATGCTGCGAAAAAGGCTATGGAAGACGAAGAAAAACGCAAGGAGCTATACAGACAATTTGCCACCGTTGCGGAAAAATACTTATCCTTGCAACACGCGAAAAGGAGCGCTTTTGTCTGCATTATCGCCCACAGCCCGGCTGACCTTATCCGTGAAGGCGAAATGCTGCATCACTGCGTGGGCAGAATGGGTTACGACCAGAAATTCGTCCGCGAAGAAACGCTTATTTTCTTTATCCGCAACAAGCAGGAACCCGATACTCCGTTCGTTACAGTCGAATACTCCTTGAAAAACAGAAAAATCCTGCAATGTTACGGAGAACACGACCACAAACCGAGTGAAGACGTACTGCATTACGTCAACAAAGTATGGCTGCCTTATGCCAACAAACAAATAAGACAAATTGCCGCATAGGAGGAATAAAACAATGGCAAACTATTTCAGAATTACAGCATATCACCCGACCGAAAACCTTTCGGTCATCATGGACTCGAACGGACTGTTTGAAAAGCTCTGGCAATTCTCGTCCTTTATGGTATCCAAAGGCTTCAAGATAATCGAAGTCGGAAACGAAGACAAATTCGACGACGGAGATATGCCGAAAGCAGAATACGATAACGTCCACGTTAT
>CASECZ010000004.1 GCA_949286725.1 uncultured Clostridia bacterium | reverse complement strand
CGCTTGCGCGGCCTTACTTTCAAGGCACGCGCTCGCTACAAATCTCGCCACTCCGACCACGTCGCCGCAAGGCGAGCAGAGCAAAGGTTGCCGAAAGGGAAACCTTTTGCGTATCCGTCTGCGGCTCCTTTACCCCACAAAGTGGTACTTTGCGGAGACCCCGATTAAGCCCCACAAAGTGGTACTTTGCGGGGACCCCTGATGCCGAACAGGTGCTCTTTTATTTGAAGAGTGGTTTTCGATTTGTACAGTGGCGGATGGGCATCACAATGCACGGTGAAACCGACGACAAGATAGAATAAATTGAATAATCTTGACACATCGATTGATAGGTTGTAATATTTATATATCCGATTGAAAGAGGGGAGTCGCTGTTTTTCGTACAAAGCGGCATATTGTCGGAATGGATTGTGATAGGGGAGAGTTTTCGGTTTGCAGAATATTTCTGCTCGTTCGGTCACTTACTGAGTGAAAGTTTTTGCGTTGAGCAAAAACTTTTTGCATTTTCGAGATAATTTTATCAAAGGGAGGATATTATGAAAAAATTCAAATGTTACAAATGCGGAACCATTGCCGGCATTGAAGACGATGCCGTAAAGGCGTGTTGCCCCAACTGCGGCGCCGTCTGCATGCTTGCACCCGCACCCGCACCTGCACCCACGCCTGCACCCACGCCTGCACCTGCACCCGCGGTTGCGCCTGCACCTGCGGCAACTCATACCGATACGCCCGCGCCCGCGGCGGAACATGCTCCAATTGCGGCGCCTGCCCCTGTTGCACCCGCTCCCGTTGCGGGGAACGGAGCGACGATGGCGTTCACGAGAGAGTGTGCCGAAAGAAGTGCGGCGGTGAGCATTCTTGCGCCTTTTGTGCCTTTCAATCAGTACAGAACGCTGCATTCCGCGATAATGAACGCGCCCATCGAGAGAGTGCGTGAGGCAACGGGTGTGAAGCTTCGTTCTGCAAAGGTTACGTTGTTGCTGTCGCTGATGTTTTTCTATACGGGTATAGATAGACTTTATGCTGGATACATAGCTCTTGGAATATGCAAGTGGATTTTTGGCGCGTGTACCGGTTTTATATGGAACTTCGTTGATATTTTCCTTGCGTACAAGGGCTCGAGGAAAAAGAATCTGGAGCGCATAATTGCCGCTCTCGGGATGCAACCCGCGCCCGCCCAAAACAAAAAATCCAAGAAATGAGGTAGTGTAATGGTTAAGTGTCCCGAGTGCGGTGCCGATCTTCGTTTTACGGAAGAGGGAACATTCGTATGTGATGCCTGTGGCAAAGTGTACGGTCCGTCTTCCCGAGCGAAGCAATCGCCGCGAGAAGAAGAACAAAACGCCGATATCGTTGCGGCTGACAATCAGACCGCCGTGTCGGATATCGAACAAGCGACAACTGAACAACCCACAGAAAAGGCGGAAACTCCCGTTGTCGAAGAGGGAAAACCCGTGCCCGTTGAAGAGGATGCGCCCGCGAATGAGGAACCTTTGCGGGAAGCAGAGGAGAAGGACGATGCGGTTTCCGCGCCCGAAGTAATCGAAATCACCGAAGAAATAAAAGCAGAGGAAGCGTCGTCGACGGCAGATGCACCCGTCGAAGAAGAGAAGGAGCAACAGCCCAAAGTCAGAAAGCCATTCATCGAAGCTTTTAGGGAAAGCGATCTGTATGGCAAGATAATGTGGTTTGTGCCTGCGGGACTTACCTTCCTTTTCGCCATACTCATGCTCGGATTTATAGGTGCGGATACGATACGCGAACCCGGCATGTTTGGCACCGTATCGTTGACGGGATACGATATGGTCGCGGAAGAATATCTGCTTGTCAGCGCGTATTACGGGTTGCACGACGCATTCGGTTTTGCAATTGCAATGGTTGTCATACTGCTGTGCATAGGTATAGCGCAAGGCGTGCTTGCAGGTTTCAATCTGAACAATCGGGTAGTCAAATACTCGATGTACGTTGCCGAAATGTGCATATTTGCTATGCTTTTCGTCACTGCCTGTTATATTGTGGACAATACGAGTTTCGACACGGAAATGACGGGACTTGTCGGCGGTCCGTGCGGAGCGCTTATGTTGTCGTTCACGATGGTATGGATGGCGGGTGTGCCGTTTGCGTATCTGTTCTCTGTCAATCCGTCCGTCGAGGCGGCGAAAGAACATTTGCGCACATATTTTGTTTCTCATAAGGACAAAGCTGTTGCCGAGATCGATAAGATCAAAGAGAAGAACAAAGCGCGCGCCGCAGCGAAAGCGACAACTGTTGACCAGGGCGGCGTAACGAAGCCTGCCGCGGCCGGCGGAGCCGTCGCAATACCCACGGCGGTCGTCATCGCAGACGATGACGGCGATGCCGAAATCATCAATGCCGAACCGCTTGCACCCGTTGCAACGGCATGCGATGCGGGCGACGACGAAGTAGTGACTTCGTATGCGGACATTACTCCGAGCAGTGCGCCCGTCGTTCAGACAACGACGGTTGCGTACAGCGCGAAATACGGTATGACGCTTGACGATGTCATCGAATCCGCATATCTTAAGGGAGGCAACTATGTCAGCCGAATCGGTGCGGGTTTGAGCTTGTTTTTGCTCGGATTGGTTTCAATTGTATACTCGATACTGGTATTCAGAAGCGGCGGATCCTGGACGTCGACGGTTTATGTGGTAGCACTCGGAATCGTAATACTGATTGTATCCTGTTTGTCTAAAACCAAAATTTCACGAACGGCATATTCTGTTTTGTATGTCCTGACGCTTTTGCTTGCAGTATTCAGCATTTACGGTCCGCTCATAATTTCTTCGACGCTTGCACAGACGTATCCGGGAGAGTTCAAGGTTGTAAGTCCCGACGACATCGTGGAAATTGCGTTCTTCTTGTGCGCGGGATACGTGCTGCTTTTGTCACTGATAGCGTTTTGCACCGGTATGCAACGCATTAAAAACGATCCTTTTGCCGAAAGGAAAAACAGATCGCGCGATCTTGCCACGGGAATTGTCGTGATTGTGTTGTCTGCAATATTATTGGTCATTCCCGGCATAATTTACGGTGTGGATCCTTTCATCAACGAAAGCAAGTTGGAACTTGGTATGTCGCAGAGCGAAGTGCAAAGGATTATGGGTGAGCCCGATTACTACGACGACGATATGTACATTTATGCCGACCGTGACAGCGCAAAGTATTATCGGGAACTCAGCGAACTGGAAAACAAGTACGATACAACCGATGCGGATGACGAAAGGCTTATGCAACTCTATTTCCAACTGGAGAGTATGCAACACGAGTATCTGATGGTCGAATTCAGCAACACAAAAGTAACGTTTATTTCTCACATAGCGAATTCTTTGAATGATAACAGATATGCATACAGCAATGATTATGAGTTTGTGAAAAATCCGTCCGGTGTCAACGACACCACGTTGTACATACAGGTAGAAAGCAAATACGACGACGGCAGTTGGGACAAAGGATACAAAAGCGTAACCATAACCGGTATGGATTATTATGCGTCTTCCGGCGAAATGGTGATCGACTACGAATTTTATATCAACGGACAAATAAATACATCGTCTGCAGTGTCGAAATCAGTATCCCAGTGGAACGAGTTCTTCGATGTGATGACATACTACAATGCCAACTTCGCAAGCGGTTCGGGTAGCGGTACGACGCAAACCGTATCCGTCACGAGTCTCTCGATCTTGGAGCAATATTTCATTGTACGAAACGATGCCGGCTATGCTTTCACGATAGATTCCAATCCGTTTACGTTGACCTCTGCTAACAAGACCGACAGTTCTACTTCAACTTACACTTTGACGGCGAAAAGTTCGTTTGCTTTCACATTCGAATATAAAGTTTCGTCGGAGAGGAACTATGACAAATTCCAATTGAAAATAGGCAACAACATCGAGTTTGAAAAAAGCGGAGAACAGTCCGGTACTTATTCTGTTGACGTACAAAGCGGAGATGTCATAAAATTCGTCTATTCAAAGGACGGTAGCGGCAACAACGGAAACGACTGTGTTATTATTACGCCAAAGACAATAGTTATTTAGTCGCTGCAATCGTTATAAAGAAAGCCGCCGATATCGGCGGTTTTCGTTTATATATACGATATGCGAAAGAGAAAAATATCGCCAAATAGATAAAGTTGTTGCAAAAAGGCGGGCGATTTATAGCAATGCTCCCAGGGGGGGGCTTCCTGCGGGCTCGCAGCGGGTTCAATGCAGAACACCACTGCGCGGTTGCATTTTTTCATACCTCGTCCGCGTGCGTGAACGCGCGGCGGGGTGGCACGAAACAGACGGATTGTTGTGAGAGGGTGGTGGTTTATAGTAATGCTCCCTGTGGGAGCTTCCTGCGGGCTCGCAGCGGGTTCAATGCAGAACACCACTGCGCGGTTGCATTTTTTCATACCTCGTCCGCGTGCGTGAACGCGCGGCGGGGTATGAAAAAACACTCCCGACCGACGGTCGGGAGTGTTCTGCATTGGCAGGAGCTATAGGAATCGAACCTACACCATGGGAGTCAGAGGCCCATGTGCTACCACTACACCAAGCTCCAACGCAAGAGTGATTATAGCCTAGTTTTTTGCATTTTGCAATCGTTTTTTCAAACAATATTGACACTAATATCAAGTTGGGGATAAAATATCCCTACCACATTCGGGAGGAACGTATGCAAAAGGAAATCACCACTCGCCGTCCTTTGCTGGACGCGCAGGGCAACATCGAAACTCCGGGATACGCGAAAAAACTGCTTTGGGAGTACAACCGCGAGAACATAACCGCGCCGCGTGCCCGCATCAAGGAATGGGATTACTATTACATAGGTTGCGACGAACACGCGCTTTGTCTGACCGTTGCCGACATGGGGTACGTCGGGGCGCTTTCGATATCCGTCATGGACTTCGTCACTCCGTCGCAGTTCACCAACAGTTCGGTATTTTTCTTCCCGATGGGGAAACTCAAAATGCCGCGCACCACGGAATACGGCGACGTAAGCTGGCGCAACGGCAAAACGGAAATGACGTTTACCTGCGACGGCAAGACGCGTCATCTCACGGGCAGATACGTGAATGCGGACAAGAAAGGTCACGACGTCAAATTCGACGTCACGCTCACCGATTTTCCCGAAGAGAGTATGGTCATTGCGACGCCGTTCGATAAGAAGGGATATTTTTATTACAATCAGAAAATAAATTGTATGACGGCGGAAGGCTGGTTTACGGTGGGGGATAAGGTAAAGAAATTTTATCCTTCGACCTCTCTTGCAACGCTCGATTGGGGGCGAGGAGTATGGACTTACGACAACACTTGGTACTGGGGCAGTCTGCAAACTCATCTCGAAGACGGCAGCAAGTTCGGTTGGAATATCGGTTACGGGTTCGGCGACACTTCCGCGGCGAGCGAGGATATGCTGTTCTACAACGGCAAAGCCCACAAAATCGGCAGGACGAAGTTCATAATCCCGGGTGACGACGTCGGCAACCCCGATTTCATGGCGAAATGGAAGTTCGTATCCGACGATGGCAGGCTGGATTGTACTTTCAAACCGCTCATCGACCGCTACGAACCTTTCGACCTCAAAGTCATGTGCATGATACCTCACCAGGTCTTCGGGTACGTGTCGGGCAAATGCGTGCTCGACGACGGCACGGAAATAATTCTGCGACAGCGGCTGTGCTTTGCCGAGAAAGTCCACAACAAGTGGTGAACAGTAGCTTAAAGCCGATTGGCGTACGTAAAAAAGCCCCGCGTTGCGGGGCTTTTGTATTGTTTGTTTTGTGCCGACGGAAGTCGACTCAACGCGCGCAATGCGCGCACGAAATTTTATTTGGATTTTTTGCGCACGTTGCGTTTGATGACTTTGGGCGCAAGCGGCTGGTCGTCGTCGGAACGCACGGACGTGTTTTCCTGCATATAGAGCAGAGTGATTTCGTTGCAGATGGAATTGAGCATAGACTCGCTTGCGTTTTTCTTGGTGAGGATGCTGAACGAAAGCGATTTTTCGGGGATTTGCACCGTGAGTTCCTTGGTGAATTCGTCGACGTTCAGACCCGCGAAACCCGTTTCGAGTACGGTTTCGTAGTTGTTCTTGCCGTCGGGCGTCTGCGTTATGATGGTGAACTTGTCCTGCGGAATTATGCGCGTGCCGGAGAGTATCGCGGTGCGCAGAGCGAGCACGTCATAGCCCAGGCTTTCGATGGACGGGGTGTCGCGCAGTATGTCGGCACGAACTTGTTGCCACTGCGAAATCTTGTACGACTCCGTAATCAGCCATTGAATGACGTTGCCGGGCAGGTTGCGCAGGTTGTTGAACATATACCAGAACGGGCCGATGGGGAAGGTGGAGTCTTCGAGCGCTTTGTAGATGATGTTCAGTTTCTCCGCCGCGTCGGGATAGACTTTAACTGCCACTTTGAAACCGCTGTGGTCGTCGTTTTCTTTGACGATGAGAATGGTCTTGGACTTGTACTTGTACACCCAGTTGAGCGTGCCGCGTTTCTTGATGCAGTAGACGCCTTCCAGCCCCGCGACAAAATCGATTATCTCCTGCATCGACATGGTCTTTTCCTTGTGAGGCATGAGAATCAGGTTGTCGAACTCGGAGTTGCCTATCATGTTCATCTTGATGATGTCCATATCGGACGCGCCGTACTCTTCCATGGCGCGCGCCGCGGCGGGGTATTTCTTGACCACCGTGTAGACCTCGCCGTCATGCAGACGGACGGAGTTGTAGTAGTTGGTGTTGGTGAGCCCCGCAAGGGCTTCGTTTTCGTCTTCCAGCGGGCGGATGTTGTCGTCCGTGGAGATGTAACTCATGAGCAATGCGGCGTTGTCATTGGAAATGGCAACGACAGGAGCTGACTCTTTTTCCTCTTTGTTTTTGTCGAATTTTTTTGCTCCGCGGGGAGAAACGAGGAAATAGAGCAATCCGAAAATGACTGTCAGCACCATAAACACGGCATCGATGAGAATCAGTATCGTCGTGTCGCCGATTATGGAAAGAATGAAAGGCGAGTCGATACTCTTTACGTATTTGCCGATGATGACGTCCATATATATGGGCGCGATTTCTCCGTCCATATCAAGATAGTATCTGCCGTCGGTTATGTGGTCGACGGTGTAACTCGTGACTGCCCAGTTTCCGTTTTTGACAAAGAGAAAACCGACGCGGTCGCCCACATTGTATTCCTTCTGTTCCTGGAACACGGCGCCCTGATTGCGCTCGACGCCCGACGTCATATCGGTTAGGGAAGTGTAGTATTTCCCGTCGATGTAGATAAGCCCGTAATGATTGTTTGCGGAAGTTGTGAAAACCAAAAAAACGATGCTCAGCGCGAAAACAAAGACTACGCAGACAAGCATAAGAGCAAATATCGCTTTGGCGATTGCCGGATCCTGTACGCCGTAAAATACGGTATTTTTGGAAGATTTCTTTTTATCGCTCATAATCCCACTCTGATTTTAACCTCAATAAAGCTTATCTCCACAATATATTAAAAAGTTAAGTTTGTCAATGATTAGCTCAAAATATCTGCACCGTGAAAAGCCGCTCGGAAAGCCGATTAGCAAGCCGCGCGCGTGAGGCGCGCGCGAACTCGCGAGCGCTATGTGCGCACGCGATGGTGCTGTTTTGTCAAAACCATAGTTATCCATACATTTTAACTAATTTGTAATTTATGCCTAAATCTTGCAAAGACTGCCGTCCGATGTTATAATGTGATTACTTTTATGGGGGATAACAACTTTGTTTAAGTTCAGTTACAACGCAGTTGACGGCGGAGGCAAACGCGTACACGGCACCGTTATGGCGACCGACGAAAAGTCTTTCAGGGACATTTTGCGCGAACAGGGGTTGAAGTGTTACAGTTACCGCATTGTCAACAAGACCAGACAGGCAAGGAACTATCCTTTGAAAATCGGCGAACTGATTGCGTTCAGCAGGCAGTTGTCGTCGATGCTTTCCGCGGGCCTCGATTTAAGTCTCAGCCTGAAAATGCTGTATGAACGCACGGAGAAAAAGAAGAAACACGTGCGTGACGTGCTTGCCGCGCTTTTCGAAGAAATCCAGAAGGGCGAATCGCTTGCCGGCGCAATGCAGAACCTCGGCAACACTTTTCCGTCGTTGTACGTCAGCATGGTGAAGTCGGGCGAGATGAACGGCAAAATCGACGAATCGCTCATTTCCCTTTCGGAATATTTCGAAAAAGACAACAAACAGCGCAACCAGATAAAGAGCGCGATGAGTTACCCGATTATTCTGCTCGTCGTGTGCGTCATCGTCGTCGTCATAATGTCGGTGGCGGTTCTGCCACGAATGGTGGCGATGATGCCCGAGGGACAGGCTCTGCCCCTGCCCACGCAGATAATGATGGGCATAAAGGACTTCATCGTCAATCAGTGGTATCTGGTGCTCATCATCATAGCCATACTCGTGGTCTGCATTCCCATCATCAAGCGCATCCCCGCCGTGGCAATGTTCACGGGCAGGATGGCGACGCGCATCCCCGTTCTGGGACCTCTGCGCAAGATGATTTACACCGCCACTTTCGCGCGGTCGCTTTCCACGCTTTACGCCACGGGCATTCCGCTTCTCGACGCCATAGCCATGGGCGCGGAAATTCTCAACAACAAATACACCGAAATGAAAATCCGCGAGGCGGTCATCTCCATCAGGAAGGGCAGCACCATTGCGGAGTCTTTCGCTTTGGTCGACTCCTTCGATTCCATGCTGATGACGATGATATTCGTCGGCGAGCAGTCCGGCACCCTGGACGATATCCTCATTCAGACGGCGGCGTATTTCGAAGAAGAGTCTCAGACGGCAATCAAACGACTGATAAGCCTGATTTCCCCCATGATGCTGATGATAATGGCGGTCGTGGTCGGCTTCGTGCTTATAGCGATTATGATGCCTATGTTCTCGTTGTATCAATCCATCGGCTGATAAGGAGGGTTTATGTACGTTATACACATCAGCGGCGACACGGTAAAAATTCTCGAAGGCTCCTTTGCCAGACGGAAAATCACCGTCAACAGTCTTTATTCCGTCGCCATGCCCAGCGATTATCTCGACACTCCGGAAGAGAAGGGTTACGAGAAACTCGAAGCCGTCATAATCAACGGCTTGCGCGATCTGGGCGAAAACTTCAAGAACAAGAAAGTCCGCATAGTGCTGGACAACATAAACATTCCTTTCAGAGAGATGATCGTGCCCACTCTCGATCGCAAAAAGACGATCGAACTCGTCAAAAACGAGATTTTCAGCGACGAGAAACTCGCGGGAGGCAACACGGTCGACTATATCGAGACCGAGCGCAAGGTCGAAGGGGAGAAACAGTCGCGCATACTCGTGACGTACGTCGACAACATCATACTTTCGGATATGCAGAAACTCTGCAAGAACCTGATGATGAGGCTGTTGTCGATTGACGTCGGGCAGAACTGCACGGCGAAACTGTTGCGCTTCTCCGCCGACAGTCTGCCGCCGAGCTACATCTTCACCGAACTGCGCGACAGCACCGTCATCATCAGTCTGATAATGAACGGAGAGTTCAAGTACTGCATAACGAAGAGCGTGATTTCCATGCAGTCGATGAGGTTCAAGAGCGAGAGGACGTATTTCGTGAACGACATCACCAATACGCTCCGCAACGCCGCCGACCTGTTCCGCAAGCAGTATCCCGAATTCGAATGCAAAGAAGTCGTCGTTGCGGGTTCGGCAGAGAAACTGGAACTTATGAAAAAGCCCGTCGGCGACAAGCTCAACGCCAACGTAAGGGGAGTGGAAGTCCCCGACAACGTCGAAAACGTGTCCGCGGACGAATACAACGATTTCTTCTGCACCATCGGCGGTCTGATAAGGGAGGGCTGAATGTTTACCCGAAACAAAGATATAAACCTGCTTTACAGCATGACGCAGGCGAGCAAGAAAAAGAGCTCGTCCAATATCGCGTTGGTGCTCATCGTGCTGGGAATTGCGATTATAGCCGTCGTGACCTTCCTCTTCGCCACGGCGAAAGTCGACGTCGCCAACAATCAGAAGTTGCTCGACGAACTCAACGACAAGCTTTCCCAGCAGGACGAACTCGTCATTTTGCAGTCCAGATACAACAAGCTCAAAACGGAATACGAGGGGATGATTTCGCAAGTCGTCGCCGACCTCTATCCCGACCTCAACGCTTCGACGTACGGCAAGATGAGTAGCGAATTCATCGCAATCGTGTTCGACTATGTCGATGCCACGTCCGTCACAAGCACCACGGACGAGCCCGTCCTTGACGACCAGGGCAACCCCACGGGAGAAACGCATCCCGTCACCACGATAACCCACGACGTTATGATACGTTCTCTCGAAGTGCAGGGGTCGAGCGTCACTATGGCGTGCAGCGTAAGCGAATACGAAGCGGCGTGGGCTTTCGTCGATTATCTCGAAGGCATAGCAATCGACGCGACGCGTCCCAACCTCGACAACCCCGACACGCTGGCGGCGTTGCAGGCACGACTGGAAACAAACAAAACCGCGCTCTCGGGCGTCATGGCGGAATATCCCGGTCTGCCTCCCGTTGACGCAGACAATCAATACAACGTGAATTTCACTCTCAAATTCACCGTGAACTGGGCGGAGGTGACGGCATGACACTCACGAATAAAGACAAAATCCTCATCGGAATGCTTGCCGTGATACTGTTTGCGGGTCTTATGTTCGCATACGGAATTCTGCCCGCCAACGAAGACCTTGCCGACCTCGAAGCGCAGATTTCGCAGAAGCAGGACGAGTTGCTAGAATTGCAGAACAAGCTCGCGACAATCAACATCACGGGGCTGGAAAACAAGTACGACGAACTTCTCGAATTCTATTATTCTCCCGCCAATCAACCCGAAGGAGAGCTGCCTCTGGAACAGACGATGGTCGACATCAACAGGAAAGTTGTCGGTATGCTGCGCGACAACAATCTTACGGGATACAGCACAACGGGTTGGAAAAAGGAAGAACAGACGGTCCGTGTCGCTTACGACGGATACGAGGCGGCGTACACCCTGTTGCTGGTCAACTGCAATACACCGTTTGAAACGGACAACGTCCAGAACGTGTACGATTTCGTCGACGACGTGCGCAACACCGAGAGCATGACAATGAACAGTCTGTCGCTTGCTTACGACTACGAGAACAACGTGTACAGCGGCAGTTGTACTGTGCAGTATCTAATGAAGATGGACACCTCCGACAACACCATTCCCAAACAGTTGCCCGAGGTTGCCAACGTAACCGCCGACGGAGCCACCGTCACTTTCGACGTGGTGCCCAATGCCGTGAAATACGAGTTTTACAGAGTTGCCGCCGACGAAACGGGCAACAAGAGTTACACGCTGATAAAGAACGCGACGCTTTCGTCGAAAGAGGAGAGCGGGCAGTTGTCCAGGAAGTTCACGTCCGGAATGTTCGGCGCGGCGGGCACGTACAATGTCGTCGTCCGTGCGGTCGGCGACAAGTCGCAAGGCTGGTTCAAAACGCCGCTCGGCGTAGGCACCGAAGTCACGGTTACAATCTGAAACGATACTTAACTGACACAAAATGCACGGTTAATCCGTCGTTATGACACAAAAATGCGACGCAACGACGCCGCAAGCACAAGGAGGAACGGCTTGAAGAAGCGCAGGTTCGGCAGAAAGATGAAGAGAGGCGCATCGCTTATGGTGGTGCTCATTTCCATAACCGTACTCGTGATTATGGGGACTCTCTTTACCGTTATCGCGATGCGCTCTTACAACTACTCATACTCCAAAATGTGCAAACAGCAGGCGTACTACACCGCGGTGTCCGCCATACAGATTTTGTACGGCAACATAAACAGCGACGTAAACGTGCTGACCAACATTATGGGCGACCTAGACGATGCGATAGAGGCAAATTCCGCGGCGGACATTTCCACAATCGCGGTTGAAGTCGGCGAGGTGGGCGGCTCGTCCGCGGCAGACGGCACCATAAACGAGCATGGCACGTTTGCCTCTCTTATGGGCAAGTGTACGCTGAAAGCCCGCTATACCAGCGAGAAGAAGGACGAAATCAGTCTGGAAGCGCACGCGACGTACAACGGCTACACCGCGACCGCGCGCGCACTCGTTGCCAGGACTTCGAAAGCTGCGTCCGAACTCAAAAAGATATTCGACAATACCTTCTGCCTGCAATCGCCGATAAGTCCGATTATCGCCGCCGAAACCATAGGCGACATTTATATTTCCTCCCCCGGCGACTATGCCCGCGACGTAAACGGCAACATAATCAATTCGACGGCAAACGCAACCGTCCGTGACAGCATATACGGTGCCATACAGCCCGGCGTTGTCAGCTCTACCAAGACAGTGCATACCAAGCCCGTGGACATCGACAACACGCCTTTGACGGATACCGCGGGCAACACCTACTACAACGATTGGGTGGAGCTTTATATGTTCTCCAATTACGGGACGTCGCTCAATACCCAATATCCGCGTAATTACACGGCGGTCAACGGCGACGTCTATGCGCAGTCACGCGTGCTGATAGGTATGTGGGACAAGGACGCAACCGACCTCAAACATTTCAACACCTGGAATTTCGAAAAACTGCGCAGAGAGTACAGGGAAGTAAGCGCCGATTACGAGCACGGCAATTCCGATTTCGAAACGCTGTTCGACCACGACGACGACGACAAAGTGCCTGTCGAGCGATCTACTTTCCGTGTTAACGGCGACATATGGCTGTGGGAAGACGCGCGCATAGAGAATTTCGACAGCACCAGAACGTACAACGCATACAACGGTGTAAAGAACAACATTTATGCTATGAAGGATCTGTACATCGATGGGTATTGCTATCAAGGTAACGACAAAGATAATTTTTACGCAAGCAATCAGGTTTCAATATTCGGCGACGTTATGGTGCAAGGGGAGCTGTACATAGCAAATTCCGTCGTCTTCGGCGACATCTATTGCAACGGGTCGCGTCTTACGATGGTGGACTGCACTGTGTACGGCAACGTCTATTTCGCGGGCGGAGAATTCACCGCGGAAAATACAAGAATTCAGTCGGGCACATACAACCGCTCTACGGTTCCGAATGCCGACGAAAATCCTGTAATGCCGTCAACGTACCAAGGTAAATCCGTCAGTTACTCCATGCCCGGCGGAAATCTTGTCATTATGAACGGAGCAAACGGCAATAATCCTTTTTTGCCTTCCGAGACGACGCGCGGCTACGGTGCGGTGCTGACGAATTGTTCGGTCACGGGTACGCTCTATGCCAATACTTCAGTCAGGCTTGTGGTTTCCGAATATACAAAAGAAGGTGCATTGTGGGACAGATTTAATACATATCCGGACAGCACATACGGAAACGTAATTGCTGTGAATCAGTCGGTCGGCATAGATTTGACTCGCACCTATGAGGAAGGTTATTCTCTGGCTGTCGGAAGCAGCAGAAACGCCGCGGCATACAATAAAATAAAAATCAACGGCGTGTTGATGGCATACAGCCTCGATTTGCGTTACAGCCAATTCAAAGGCAAGGATGTTGACTGGTATGATTGGACCGGTGTCGAAAGACTGTTTCCAAAGCAAAGTTACATCAAAACCGCAGTAATCGGTTCCGGCACCTTGTTTATTGACGGCAACCAGCGAAATACCCGTGACGGCGACAAAAGCATTCTGATTGACAATCTGTACTATTGCGGAAGTAATTGCAAAATTTACGATACACGCATTTCAGGATACTATTATGGCGCAAGTGGAATTTCGGAAGGTTCCAATAATTCGATTACGTCTAGTAGCGGCGTTTTGGGCAGTGCGTCCGCGGTGCTGGCGCAGGCGAGGAACAACGGTGTGTTGGGGAACGCGGCGACGGCGACTTTCGACAGCGCGTACAGCGCGTATTTCGCGGTGGCGGTCAGTCCTTTTGCCACGTACGCGCACAACGGGTTCAGTCTCAAAGCGGCAAACGGTACGCAACGCGATATTACGACGTGGGACGAATACGGGTTCCCGGAACAACAAAAGTGGAGCGACAAGGTTATCAACTTGAAGAATTGGAGCGCGCCCAAAGCCGCCGAAAGTTCGGACAATATCGATATCACCAAAGTTTATTATTATCAGTATTCAAACGTAAACGATCTTGTAAATCAAATCAACAATCCCAACAGCACCACCGTGAAAGAGGATGTGGCGGCATTTGTCAACGGCGTGCTTACCATAAAGAAGAGCATAGAATTCACGGGCAAAGCCGACTTCTCGGCTTATCAGACCGTCGTATTCGACAATTCGGCAGGCAACCTGCATATCAAGTTCGACCGCGGCGCGTTGTTCGGCACGACGAAGGATTCCGGCAAGACTTACACGGACAAGGACGCCAGCCGCGTGCTGTTGCAGGGCGGAAATATGACCTTCTTCTATCTGTACAGTTTGCAAGGGGAGGGCGGACACTACAATTTCGACAATCCTGAACTTTACATAAATCCGTTCACCGTTATAGGCGAAGCGTCGGAGTACGAAAGCGCGTTTCAGGTGAACGACCTTTACATAATTTCCAACGACGACATAATTATGGAATTCGGCAAGGACGTGTCCTTCAACGGGTTCGTCTACGCGCCGAAAGGGCACCTTTACATCGAGCCGGGCACGGAAAACATGTATTGGAGCACGCTCAACGGCTGTATGGCAATCGAAAGTTACATACTCGACGCCGTCGAGGGCAAATTCAGCTGGTGGGACAAGCTGTGGAGCAAGGAGTGGGAGATGATTGTCGAGCAGTACACCAAGTGCGTGTACAACTACGTACAACCCAGGCTGATAGTCGACGTGGGACTGCAATACGGCGACACCACGCAGGATATTGAGGATTTCAGTCAGGTCGTCTGGGAGTTTTTGGGGTACTACTGATATGTTGACGAAGCGGAGAAAAGAACGCGCAAAAGCGCGCAAAAGAGGGTTTACCCTGATGGAGGCGATTGTCAGCGTCGCGGTGTTTGCCATAGCCGCGGTGATGTTTGCCACCATACTTTTCACTTCGACGCGAATGGTCAACCTGTCGCTTTGTTACGACCGCGACCGCGAGTTGCTTATGGAGGCGATAGAACGCGACCAACGCGACCGCGAGGACGTGACGGTCACGGTCTATAACCCCGACAGCGGCGAGTACGAAAATTTCACCATCGAACTGTCGAGCACGGGGGCGAGCATAACGCTTGACGAGGACGAAGCGGGCGATTACGTCATATACAAGGCGCCGTCGGGCAGGCGGTTCTGCATTTATCTGAATTAGGAGGAGGGGTATGCTCAAAGTGACGGGCAGAGCGAAAAAGCGCGGCTTCACGCTTATGGAACTGCTGGTTGCCATAGTGATTATGGGCATACTTTCCGTCTGCATATTTTTGGTGACGACGGCGGCGGGCGACACGTTCCTGCGCCAGCGCGAACTACTCTCGGCGGACGACGTAAAGGACTTCGTGCTGACTTACGCAAAACAGGCGGTGTCGACTGCGGAGCACGTGAGCCTGAGCAACGTACTCGGCGACAAGGAAGCGGGAACGGTCAGCACCCTGCTGAAACAGTACAACGTGCTGTTCTCGTACGACACGACGGTTACGACGGACAGCGGCGCTAAGAACGTCGAGAGGATATTCACGTTGGATCGCGAAGTGGACGGACTGCTTTATCCCAACCCGTCTCAACAGCCGACGGGCGAGGTGTTGCCCGTGCCCACAAAAGCGGTGCCGCTGCTTACGGAGAACATATACGACAAATACAGCGTGCGATTGCAGTTCTCGACGGTGAAGAATTCGAAACTGGACAGGTGTGTAACGCTGAAAATAATCGTTTCGGTTTACGAAGCGACGGACACGGCGGGCGTGTACGAAGTGAAATCCACGGGGAGCGAACTCGTGCAACTGCTCAATCTCGAACGCCTCGGCAACGAGGTTCAGCAAAGCGGCGTCGAAGGCGACGTTTACGACTACTGCTATTTCTATTCCACCTGAGATATGACCGCGCACGCACTGGAAATTCTGTTATACGTTTTGAGCGCGCTCACGGGGCTTGTCGTGGGCAGTTTCCTCAATGTCTGCATATACCGACTGCCGCGCGGAGAATTTTTCTCCCGCAGTCGTTCGTACTGTCCCAAATGCGGCGCGCAGATCAAAGCGTACGACAACATACCGCTGTTCAGTTACCTTATACTGCGCGGCAAGTGCAGGGCTTGCGGCGAGAGAATATCGCCCAGATACCCGTTGGTGGAAGCATTGACCGCGGCGCTGTGGGTGGGCAACTACGCCGCCTACGGCACGAGCGGAGCAACCCTCGTTCTGGACGTAGCGGCGTGCGTGCTGATTGTGGCGGCGTTTGTAGACCTCGACACGTACGAAATCCCCGACAGCGGCATAGTAGCCTTGCTCGTGCTGGGACTGATAACCTTCGCTCCTTTCTGGGGAGTAAGCTGGCAGGACAAACTGATAGGTTGCGTGTGCGTCAGCGTGCCGATGTTCGCAGTCTGCCTGTTCGGCGGAATGGGCTTCGGCGACGTCAAGCTCTACTTCGTACTCGGTCTGCTTTTCGGATGGCAGAAAATCCTTTTGATATTCCTGTTCTCGGTTGTGTCGGGCGCGGTCGTGTCGGTGGGATACCTGATATACTGCCGTGTGCGCGCAAACGGCGACGAGGAACAGACGGACGAAACGGACGGCGAAAACGCAGAGAAAACGGACGGCGCGAGTACGGACGGACGGCAACAAGCCGAAGGGAGAGTAACGACTGAAAACGCAGTTTACTGCGATAAATCGACCGATAAAACCGCAGTTTACGCAACAAATGCACTTGACAACGATGTTGCGGACGCGTGCGGAACGTGTGTATCCGAAAGGACGGACGCGTGCCAAACCGCGGCGGCCGACAACGCCGAGGGCATAGCGGACACCGAAAGCGGACGGGAACGCGAGAGCGTGTTTTCAGGAGTGGCGCGCAGGTTCAAGGAGATTTTCGGCAGGGCGAAAACCGATGAAAACGCGGCGGAAGAGGAGGAGGACGAAGACCCGAAAGGTCATATGATACCGTTCGGTCCTTTCATCGCTTTGGCGACAGTTGTAGTAATATACTGCGGGGATATCGTTATCTCGGCGTACAAAGGTCTTTTGGGTTTGTAAAACTTGTAAAATTCTTAAATTATAGTTAAATTCGAAAGGTTGCGTATTGACATAAACAGGGTTGAAAAGGTATTATTTTAAATAAGGGAGGTAACTTTTGGACAATCATCAGATCTGGGAAATACTGCTCGCGAACGAGACCATAAACCACGAGCAATTGAGCGACGCGCTCAGGTGGCAGAAGAGTCACCCCGACGAGGACGTGGGCAACATTCTGTTGTCGCGCGGCATACTCACCGAGGCGCAATTGCTCACGGCGTACGCCCAGAGGCTTGACGTCATCTTTGTCGAAAAGGAACTTGTCGTAAAGCGCCCCGAAGTGCTTCGACTGGTCCCCGAAGCGCTTGCCCGCAGATACGGCATAATGCCTGTTGACATTTCGGGCAACAAACTCGTTGTCGCAATTTCCAACCCCGAGGACCTCAGCGTCATCGAAGACGTAAAGATGAGTTCCAAAATGGACGTCAGAATTCAGCTGACGACCAAGGACAACATCGAGAGCGCAATCGACCGCTACTACAAAAACGTAGACCTTTTCTATCACGAGGAGCAGGCGGAGACGCCCACGCTCAACGTGGTTTCGGTGGACACGGCGAAACGTATGGACGAAATCGAGTCCAGCGTCAACAATACGCCCGTCGTCAAACTGGTCAACAACCTGGTGCAGCAGGCGTACGTGCGGCAGGTGTCCGATATTCACATCGAGCCGTTCGAAAACGAGGTTCTCGTCCGAATGAGAATAGACGGCGACCTTGTCGAGTGTATGCGACTTGCGCCGAGTTCGCTCGGAAGCATAATATCGCGTATCAAGATACTGTCGGGTATGAACATCGCCGAGAAGCGCGTGCCGCAGGACGGCAGGTTCGACTTCGTCAGCGACGACTTCAAGGTGGACCTTCGTGTTTCGACCATACCGACCATATACGGCGAGAAGTGCGTTATGCGACTTCTCAACACGGGCGGCGAAAACCTGCTGACTTTCGAGCAGTTGGGTATGACGAAAGAGAACATCGACAAGTTCAACCATATGCTTTCGGCGCCCAACGGCATAATCCTCGTGACGGGGCCTACCGGCTCGGGTAAATCGACCACGCTTTACGCCGCCCTCAACAAACTCCGTCAGCCGAACATCAACATAACGACAATCGAAGACCCTGTCGAAAAACAGATGCACGGCATAAACCAGGTGCAGGTCAACACCAAAGCGGGAATGACGTTCGCAAACGGTCTGCGTGCTCTTCTGCGACAGGACCCCGACGTCATAATGATAGGCGAAATCCGCGACTACGAAACGGCGGAAATCGCAACCCGAGCGGCAATCACGGGTCACCTGGTGCTGTCCACGTTGCACACCAACGATGCTGTTTCGACGATTGTCCGACTCATCGATATGGGCATTCCGCCTTACCTCGTGTCGGCGTCCGTAAACGATATCATCGCCCAGCGACTGGTCAAACGTCTTTGCCCGTACTGCAAACGTCGCCGCCCGTCCACGGATACGGAACGCGCCCTGCTCGAAGACGAGAGCATAACCGAAGTGTTCGAGCCCGTCGGTTGCCCCGAATGCAACCATATAGGTTACAGCGGTCGTATCGCAATCCACGAGATTGTGGAACTGGACCACAAAGTCCGCAAGATGATAAGCGCAAACGCGCCCGTCGAGGAAATCAGAAAGGTCGCCAAAGAAAACGGGTCGGAGTTCCTCTCCGACAACCTGCGCGAACTGGTGCGCCGCGGCATAACCAGCCTCGACGAATACAACCGTATCATATATACGGTGATGTAAAAAAGGTTTAGACTGCACAGCAGGATAAATAAATACATCCAAAAAACGGAGGGATTTTATGAAACTCAGAAAGACAAACAAGAAAGGCTTTACCTTGGTAGAACTGATCGTCGTTATTGCAATCATTGCAATCATCGCGGCAATCGCAATCCCGACCACCATCGTGTACGTCGGCAGAGCAAACGACAGCTCCGCGCAGTCCGAAGCAGACAGCGTTGTGCGTACCATCAGAGAGTCCATAACCAGCGCTGTTATGACGAAAGATACTTTGAAAGCAGGCTATTTTAGAGACGAACTCAAGGCACAGATGGGTAGCGTACAGTATGCCAACAAAGTAACGATCAGTTATGACGACACAAACAAAACAGTCACGATAACAGTTGGAACTTCCCGTGACGGTATCAGCGCGACCGCAAATGTTGACGTTTCCGCATACGAAATCAGTTTTGATAAAGTAGCTAGCACGATTGAGTATGGTGACAACGGATGGACTGTAACCGCGGGTGAAACCGGTGAAGAGCAAACCCCGTAATTACGCAAATCACTGATAAACAGACGGCAGATTGCCGTAAAACAGTAGAATAAGGCACAGCCGCTCAAAAGCGGCTGTGCAACGACATCAACGACGGGCACAGCCGACAAAAGGTCGGTTGTGCTTGGGCGTTGAAAAAAGGGGATATGAGAACAAGACGCAAAAAGGGGTTTACGCTCGTTGAGCTTATCGTGGTTATGGCGATTATGGCAATTCTTGCCGCCGTAGCCGTGCCCCTTACCGTTACGTATATAAGACGCGCGCAGGAGACCGTCGATTCGGCGTATTCCGTCGATATCGCGTCGCAGGCGTATTTTGTGATTGCCGACCTCAGCGAGCGCAACGAGGTCATCGACCCCGTATCCGTCGTCAACGGGTTGCGCAAAAATTACGGCGACGATTTCCCGTACCCGATTGTTGCGGTGGCACCGAGCGCAAAGGACCACCTCAACACGCTTACCGCGTCCGAAATAAAGGCGTACAGCGACAGTCAATGGAGCGGGTCCGCTCTCGACATATCGCAGAAGTTTTATGCGGTTTACGTCGGCGACGGCACCCTCAACGTCTATTTCTTCGAGGACGGGGCGGAAGTCACCGCACAGCGCGTGTCGCGTCTTATCGAATACTGACCCCGAAACACAGACGAAAAACCCCGCAAATCGCGGGGTTTTTGTTTTGCGTTTTTTCTTGCGCTCGGTTTGCGGTTGGCAATCCGTTTCGCGCTCTGGTCGTGTGCCGTTCTACACTCCGTATCGGGGTGCGTTTGTCTGAAAGACGCGCTATTTTTCCTCGGTGTAAAATTCTTTCCAGTCGGCAATGTTTTTTGCAGTCACGCCGTACTCTTTCAGCAGAAAGTCCTCGATTGTGGCGTAACGCGAGAAAATGGCATCCGCCGCGATTTCGAACAGTTCGTCGTGCGTGCGGGTGGAGTAGTTGACGCACTCGTAGAATTTGTCCGAAAGAGGCAGTTTGTTCAAAAACCGCATAAGACGTTTGTTTTTGCCCTGGCGTTTCTGGTTGGAGAGCATATATTGCTCGTGCGCCTGCTCGCGCGTGCGTCCGAGGGCAAGTTCAATCATCATTGCCGCAACGCCCGTCCTGTCCTTTCCCGCCGTGCAATGGAAAGCAAGCGTTTTGCCTTGGTTGAGGCGGTCGAAAAGTTTTTTGTAGGCGTCGTGCGCGTAGGGCATATAGGCGTAGGAGTCGCGAATGCCTTGCATAATTTCGTCAAACTGCGCGTCGGTACAGCCGAGCAACGCCAGTTTTGATTTCATCGTCGGGGCGAGAATCTGAAATTTGGTGTCGCCGAACACGGACGCGTTGACGTATTCCACACCTTTTGGCAGTTTGTCGGGTTTTTCCTTGACCTCGGCGGGTATGCGCAGGTCGATAACGCTGTCGAGGTGCAAGCCCTTCAAAAACTCCTTATCCTCGCGATTTTTTGGGTAAAGACGGGAGCAACGGAACAGTTTCCCGCTTTTGAAAACTCTGCCGTCGGGGATTTCCAGCCCCCCGAAATCTCTGAAATTGCTGAATGACGAACTCATACGCAAATTATAGCAAAAAAGCCTGCCATATGCAAGCGCGGCGTCACATTTTCGCGCCCTAAATCGCCATCATCAAAGCCAGTCCGCCAAGAGCGGCGCCGAGCGTGGGCAAAGTGATGAAAACGCCTTTTTTGACAAAGTCCTTGAAACGGAAATTCACGTCCTTGTGCTTGATTATGGACAGCCACATCATAGCCGACATCGAGGCGACGGGCGTCAGCAAAGACCCCATATTTGAGCCTATTATAGTGGCGAACACGGCTTGCGTCAGGTTGGCTTCGCCGACCGAGGAGAGTATGCCGACGAAGAACATGCTCATCGGCAGATTGTTCATAAGGTTGCTTGCGCCTGCCGACAGCGCGCCGAAGGACCACAGGGAGTATTTGTTGTCGAACACCGATGCGATTGCTTCCGTCACGCCCGTGTTCATCAATCCGAGTATGACGACGAACATCGAGAGCAAAAAGGGTACGAGGTGCCACGGCATACGCTTTGCCGTTTTGGCGAGCGGGTGCAGGGACTGTTTTTTTGCGAGGAAGCATATTGCGGCAAGCAGCATAACCGCGCTTGCCGAGCAAAGACAGACAATCCACATTTCTATGCCGATATACGACGACACGATGAGCAGCGCCGTACACACGCCCATACCCGCAAGCCCCACCCACAGCGCGGGTTTGTTGCGGATTGCGATTTCCAGTTCGCTCGCCTGCAAGGGTGCTTTCAGGTCCTTTCGGAACATAAGGCAGAGTATGCCGAACGACGTTATCGCCGCAAGTACGGTGGGCAGAGCCATAATCTCGACGTAGCGTACGAATTCCACGCCGAAATAGGACGCCACATAGACGTTGGTCGTGTTGCCTATGACGAGGAACATACTCCACGTGTTCGCCGCTATGTACTCCATAAAGACGTAGGGCACGGGGTTTATGTTGCTGTGCTTTGCAAAGTAACATATAAACGGAGTAAACGTCAGCACAATCGTGCTGTTGGACGTGAACAGCGTCACCAGCGAGATTATGAGGTAGAGCAGGACGAACAGTTTTTTCTGACTGGTGCCCGCATGCCGCATAACTCTCGTCGCCAGCCACTTGAAAAAACCCACTTTGTCGAGGTAGACCGACATCGCGCTCATCGACAGGAATATGGCGAGCGTTTTGAGCGGGTTCATCGTCGAGTCGCCGAAAAACTGTTCCTTTATCTGTTCGAGAGGCACTTCGCCCGTTGCGACCAACACCACGGCGCAGACAAACGGCACGACCCAGTAAAAGTGTATGCGCAGTTTGCCCAGGTGCGCTTTCGCACCGAAGGCAGTTGCGATTACCACGCTGAGGCACGACAGACAAAGCATAGAAACCGAAAGCGCCATACACTTCTCCTTGTATTATTCTTTTCAAGCACCGTTTTACGTTTTTCCGCTTGGCATACTTTTTCCTTATTTAGAGGATACATAATATAATGAAACGCCCGAAATTGCAACATCAAATGTAAAAAATTTGTAAAAACGACGCGTTTTTTCACCGCAAACAGTCTTTGCCGTTGACATTGTGCGCTGTTCTTTATAGAATATAGCGGAAAGGGAGTAGTTGTAATTGTCCGTCCAACACCGTGGGGCTTAACCCCTGGGCGGCAAGCTTGGAAACAAGTGACCAGACTTTCGGCTTTGTCCGAAAGTCTTTTTTAATTCCGCGCGCCGAGGCGCGCGACCATACAGGAGGTAACCGTGAAAATAGCCGCAATCGTGCTGTTCGTGCTGACGTACGTTCTGTTGCTCGCCCTGCCGAAGGCGCGTGCGTACATCGCCGCTTTCGTCGGCTTTCTGTTTATGTGCATCGGCATTCTGCCGTGGGAGAATTTCCCCGTCGCCATAGACTGGAACGTGCTTATGATTATCGCGGGCACTATGGGCATCGTCGCGCTGTTCATAGAGTCGCGTATGCCCGCGTTGCTCGCCGACTTGCTCATCTCCAAAATGCCCAACGTCAAATGGGCGGTCATCGCACTTTCGCTGTTCGCAGGGTTGATATCCGCCTTTGTCGACAACGTCGCAACCGTGCTTATGGTCGCGCCGATTGCAATCAGCATTTCCCGCAAACTCGACATTTCGCCCGTGCCCGCAATCATCGCAATCGCGGTATCGTCCAACCTGGAAGGCGCGGCTACGCTCGTCGGCGATACGACGTCGATTATGCTCGGCGGCGAAGCGGGTATGACTTTCATCGACTTCTTCGTACTCGACGGCAAACTCGGCATTTTCTGGATTGTCCAGATTGCCGCTCTTGCCGCCACGGCGTATCTGCTTCTCATCTTCCGCAAGGACAAACAGAAAATCGAACATAACGAGCGCACCGAAGTCAAAGACTTCTTCCCCTCTTTCCTCCTCATCGCAATGCTCGCCCTTCTCATCGGCGTTTCCTTCATCGAGGACAAACCCGACGTTACCGCGGGCATCATCTGTATGGGGCTTATGGTGGTCGGAATGATTTACACCGTCATTCGCCGTAAGGATTTTTCCGGCGTCAAGAATACCGTCAAGGAAATAGACTTCAAAACTTTGCTTTTGCTCACGGGGATATTCCTGATAATCGGAGGGCTGGATTCCGTCGGCGTTATCAGCGACATCGCAAACCTGCTCGTCAAAGCAAGCGGCGGCAACCTCTTTGCGCTCTATTCCTTGCTCGTCTGGGCGTCCGTGCTCGTTTCCGCTTTTATCGACAACATTCCGTACGTCGCCACGATGCTGCCCGTCATCGGCACTATGGCGGCGTCGATGGGACTTTCTGCGGAAGCGTCGATGGTGTTGTATCTCGGACTGCTGTCGGGCGCAACCCTCGGCGGCAACCTCACCCCTATAGGCGCGTCGGCAAATATCACCGCGGTCGGCATTCTGCGCAAGGAAGGGCACGAGGTTTCCACGGCACAGTTTATGAAAATCAGCGTGCCGTACACCCTCATCGCCGTTGCGGTAGGGTACGGGCTTGTCTGGGCGGTTTACGCCTGACCATCGTCGGACGCGACGAACGACAGGCGCAACGCAACCGTTCCGTCGTGGGCGACTTGCCGCATTTCTCGACGGAGAACACAATACGTTCAAGGCAAAAGAAAACCCCTTGCTTTCGCAAGGGGTTTTGTTTTGTTCTCGGTCGGGTCAGTCGGCGTAATTTGCGAAGTAATTCTGAATGTAGATTATCGGCGTGCCCTTGTCGCCCGAACCCGACGTCAGGTCGGCAAGTGAACCGAGCAGGTCCGTAAGTCTGCGGGGCGTGGTGCCTTGCGACGCCTGCGAGGCAAAGAGGTTTGTCGGCTTCGCCTTTATCATCTTGCGGATTGCCTCTTTGGCTTCGTCGCCCGTCAGATCGCCGATTGCGTTGTCGGCAAGATATTTCAGTTTCAGTTCGTTGGGCGTGCCTTCCAGTCCCGAAGTGTAGGCAGGGGACACCACGGGGTCGGCGAGTTCCCAGATTTTTCCCACGGGGTCCTTGAACGCACCGTCGCCGTACACCATGACTTCCACTTTCCTGCCCGTTTTTTCGAGGAGCAGGTTCTGCACCTTTGCGACGAATTCGCCGCAGTCGCGCGGGAAGAGTTTGACGCTGTCGTCGGTGGCGAGGTTGGAGCCCAGTATGCCGAAGTCGGGGTTGTAACCGCTGCCGTCGACGGGTGCGTTCATGATTTCGTGCATGGAGATGACTTTCTTGGCGCCCGCTTCCAGCAGAAGACGCTTGGTGCGGAAACGGGTGTGTATGTCGGCGTTGATGACCGTGTCGGTGTATTTGAGGATTTCCTGCGGGCGGTTGGCAAGGATGATTTCCGCGTTCTTGCCCGCCATTTCCTTGTACAGCTGAATGTAATCTATGCCCGTGAAGGGGTGCTTGACTTCGCCGAAAGTTTCGTACACCTGCTTTTCGGTGAACACGTCGGAGTAGGGGTTGACGCCGTGTTTGTCCAGCGCGTCGAAGTCCATAAGGTGATTGCCCACTTCGTCGGAAGGGTAGGAGAGCATAATCACGAGCTTGTCCACGCCTGCGGCTATGCCTTTGAGCAACAGGGAGAAACGGTTGCGCGAAAGAATGGGGAAGATGAGTCCGACCGTGCCGCCACCCGTCTTTGCGCGGACGTCTTTCGCAATCTGTTCCACCGTCGCGTAGTTGCCCTGCGAACGGGCGACCACCGCTTCCGTTACGGCGAGAACGTCTCTGTCCTGAATTTTGAAACCGGTCTCCTTGTCGTTCGCCGCGGCGAGCAGACTGTCGACGACGATAGAAACGAGGTCGTCGCCTTTCTTGATTATCGGAGCTTTGATACCGCGAGAAATTGTGCCGACTGTTGCCATAATACCTCCCTTGGAGCAAATGAAAATTTGCGCTTGCGCGCACATTCAACGATAGAATTATACTACAATTCATTCAGCCTGTAAAATATTTTTTAGCAAGCGGCGAAAGTTGATTTTTCGCGTTTTTCCGTGCCCCTCTCGCGGCTTTCGACGCACCGTCCGAAAGTTTCGCACCTGCTCCGCCGCCCGCTAATTGACAAACCCGCCCGAAAGTTGCATACTGTCGGTATGGACCTTTCCTCCCTCGTATTCAAAATGGCAAGAGCGGGTTTGCACCACTTCGAGGAGCCCTGCATTTCGGGGGAGCGCGGCAGCGGCACACTCTTTTTTTCGGGGTGCGATTTGCGCTGTCCGTTCTGTCAGAATTACGAGATATCCAAGGGCGGAAAAGGACTTGCCGTAAACGGAGAGGAACTCTGTCTGCTTGCCGAAAGTCTTGTCGACGAGGGCGCGGAAAACATAAATCTGGTCACACCTTCGATTTGGCTTAAAAAACTGATACCCGTACTTGAAGTGATGAAAACGCGCGTTAAAGTGCCGATTGTGTGGAACAGCAACGGGCGGGAAAAGGTCGCCGACCTTGAATGTCTGACGGGGCTCGTCGATGTCTATCTGCCCGATTTCAAGTATTCCGATGCGGGACTTGCCGAGGCGTACGGCGCGGGCGTGGACTATCCCGAAAGGGCGCGCGCGGCGCTTGCCGAAATGCGCGCGCAACGTCCGCAAGACGTCTTCGACGACAGGGGAATGATGAAAGAGGGCGTCATAGTCCGACACCTGGTTCTGCCCGCCGCAACGGAAAACACGCGCGACGTGCTGAAAGAAATCGCCGCCGTCGACAGGAGTATGTACGTCAGCCTTATGGGGCAGTATTTTCCGACGCCCGCCGTGGCGGCTCATCCCGTGCTCGGCAGACGCATAACGCAGGAGGAGTACGACGACGCGCTGGACGCCTTTTTCGAGGCGGGGCTGGAAAACGGCTTTTCACAGGAACTGGACAGCGCGACGGAGGAGTACGTGCCCGACTTCGACCTCGGGTTGCTCGCCGAACGGCTGAAACGCAGGTGAAACGGGACGAATTCCGCGCGGCGTGCGCGGAGCGTCCGATGCGCGCGCGACGTCGCGCGTTTTAATTTTAACGATATTTTAATAAATGGCTGTATTTTTCTTGTCAAAAATTTTCCGCTATGATATAATTTTGAAAATCGTTCGGGAGCGCGTACGCAATGCTCCTGCGGAGGAAAGATGAAGTTTCTCGGAGCTGTCAGAATCGAAATGGTCAAAGGGCTTCTTTTTGCAATCTCCGCTTTCCGTTTCTCGTAAAATCAGGCGTTCCCTTTCGGGGACGTTTTTTTTATGCGGGACGGCGCAGCATGCAAAATCAATTCAGGGAGAATATACCAATGAAACTCGTTTACGACATCAATGACAAACCGCCGTTTGGCAAATTGATAGTACTTGCCATTCAGCAACTGCTCGCAATTCTCGCGGCGACCATCGCGGTGCCTACCATCATCGGCTTGCCCGCGCAAATCCCCGCGTCAATCCTCGGCGCAGGCGTCGGCACGCTGGTTTACCTGCTGTTCACGCGCGGCAAGAGCCCCGTTTTCCTCGGCAGTTCCTTCGCCTTCCTCACCGCACTCGGCGGCGCGCTCGCGTTCGGCTACCTGGGCATCATACTCGGTGCGATATTCGCGGGTCTCGTTTACGTCATTCTCGCAATCGTCATTCACTTCGCGGGCACCAAGTGGGTCTCCAAACTCATGCCTCCCGTCATCATCGGCCCCACCGTCGCCCTCATCGGTCTTTCCCTTGCGGGCAGCGCAATGGGCGACCTCGTCAAGGCGTCCGCCGCGTCCATCAACGGCAGCTACAACCTCATCGCTCTGCTTTGCGGTCTCGTGACCTTCTTCACCGTCGTCATCTGCTCCACGCAAAAGAGATTCAAGACGATGAAGCTCATCCCCTTCATCATCGGTATCGGCTTCGGTTACGCGCTCGCCGCGATATTCTCCGCTTTCGGTCACGCATTCGACGTGGACTACCTCAAAATCATCAACTTCTCGCCCATCGTCAACAACTTCGTCAACTCGGACGGCACGTTCGTGGGCGTAACCGCATTCCTCAACTATCCCGACTTTGCGCTCATCGAGGGCATTAAGGAACTCATCACGGGAGAGGCGGGCACCGTGTCCGCGAATCCCGACGCGGTCCTGCTCAACGGTGCGGGCGTCGCGGAAGTCGCTCTCGCGTTCATTCCCGTCGCTCTCGTCGTGTTTGCGGAACACATCGCCGACCACAAGAACCTCGGCTCCATCATCGGTCGCGACCTCGTCGAAGGCGAACCCGGTCTCAAACGCACTCTGCTCGGCGACGGCGTCGGTTCCATTCTCGGCACGATTTTCGGTATCTGCCCCAACACCACTTACGGTGAGTCCGTCGGTTGCGTCGCCATCACGGGCAACGCCTCCGTCCGCACCATTCTGGTCACGGCGTGCATGTGCATAGTGTTGTCCTTCCTCAGCCCGATAATGAGCATACTCGAAACCATACCTTCCTGCGTCATGGGCGGCGTGTGCCTCACTCTGTACGGCTTCATCGCGGTCAGCGGTCTCAAAATGTTCAAGGACATCGACCTCGGCGAGAACAAGAACCTGTTCGTCGTCAGCGCAATCCTCATCGCGGGTATCGGCGGTCTGTCCATTCAGATTCCTTACGCCATCGACGGCAACGGTCTTGTCACCAAAGCAATCACCGTCACTTCCATCGCAACCGCGCTTATCCTCGGCATCGTGACTTACGCCGTGCTCAACAGAATCGAGAAGGGCAAACTCGGCGTCGACGAAGAAGTCGCAAGCGGTGACAGCCTGCCTGCGGCGGCGGTCAGCGCAACAGTTCCCCTCGGCGAGGAAGAAAAAGCCGAAGCGAACGAAGCGACAACCGAATCCGAAGAGTGCGAATGCAACTGCGGCTGTGCGGAACACTCCGCGGCGGAAGAAGCGTCTGCCGAAGAGAGCGCGTCCGAAACCCCCGAAGAAAAATAATCCTCCCCGTCAGGGGATACAGGAGGTCACAATGAAAGACTATCCCAACGTAACAATACTCGACCATCCGCTTATCCGCCACAAAATCGCCATTCTGCGCGACGTCAGGACGGGGATGAAGGAATTCCGCGAACTCGTCGAAGAAATCACGACCCTTATGGTTTACGAGAGTTTCAAGAACGTGCCCACCAAAAAAGTCATGGTGCAGACCCCTCTCGAACTCACCGAACAGACCATGGTCGCGGACAACGCGGTTGCCGTGGTGCCCATTCTGCGCGCGGGTCTCGGCATGGTCAACGGCGTGCACACTCTCTTCCCCACGGCAAGAGTGGGACACATCGGTATGTACCGTGACGAAGAAACGCTCGAACCTCACGAATACTATTGCAAACTGCCCGACGGCATAGAGAACAGCGTGGCAATCCTGCTCGACCCGATGCTCGCAACGGGCGGAAGCGCGTCGGCGGCAATCGGCTTCTTGAAGGCGCGCGGTTGCAAGAACATAATGCTTATGAGCATAATCGCGGCTCCCGTCGGTATCGAGACCGTCGCAGAGGCGCATCCCGACGTGCAGGTCTTCGTGTCCACGCTCGACCGCCAGCTCAACGAACACGGCTACATTCTGCCCGGTCTCGGCGACGCAGGCGACAGACTGTTCGGCACCAAGTAAGGTTATCCTTGCCCGCGGCATGGGAAACCCAACGCAAACCAAACGAAAACGCTCCGCAAATGCGGAGCGTTTCATTTTCTTTTTTATCCGAAGGCGAATTACAGTTTGCAGGATATGCTTTCCATCGCCTCTTCGCGGGAAATCCTGCCCGCATTGAAGTCCGCCATAAACTGGACGTCGCGGTCTTTGAGTTTGTAGAATTGCAGAATTATCAGCGCGATTATGTTGCCGATTACGGGCAGCATGACGAAGGTGAGCCACAGACCGCGTATCGCGCCTTCCGTCTGGGTTATGCCTTTTTCCGCAAGGTCGACGAGTTCGGCGAAGTTCGACGCGGTGATGGAGCTGTCCCAGTTGAACAACGCGAGCATATAGAGCCCGAGGGAGCCCGCAATCGCACCCGTCAGTTTTGCCATGAAGGTTTGCAGACAGAAGGTGATGCCTTTGGCTTCGATGCCCGATTTGAACTTGCCGTATTCCGCGCAGTCGGGCGTGAACATGAACAGCAACACGCCCGCGAAGGCGGCGGGAATGGCGTTTGCGGTCGCGAGCACGATGTACGCCGCGAAGTTGCGGTAGCAGGCGAAGTAGATGACGATGTTGATGGTTATCATCAAAAACAGCGACAGTTTGTACAGCGTGATTTTGTTCACCTTTTTGAGGAATACGGGGACGAGGAGTGCGAATATCAGGTAGGGCACCGTGGATACAGCACCCGCAATCAGCGAGAACTGCGAATTGCCGAAGACGTAGAAAGAGGTAAACAGTGTGAGCGCGCTCGCCACGCTGAACCCCGACGAGAAGAGGAACGCCGTGTAGTAGATGAGCAGATATTTGTTTTTGAAGAGGTAGCGCAGCATTTGCCGTACGGTGAACTGTTCCTCGGGCGGCGGCGATATCACTCGCTCTTTGCCCTTTATGCAGAGCGGCAGCATCGTGGCAAACGCGACGATGCCTATCACGACGGAGATGACGACGAAGTTGGAGCCCACTTTCTCGCCGAGGAGCACGGTGGAGAGCAGCGTGGTGAGACCCATGCCCGCCTGCGCGAATATGCCCTTTATCGACAGCATCGTGTCGCGCTCGGCGATTTTGTCCGTAATGACCGTGATTATGCCGTAAAGAGGCGCGTCGCAGAGGGTGTACACCGTATCCCACAACACGTACGATATCGCAAACCACACGATTTTCGAGGTTTGACTTATGTCGGCGGGCATGGCGAACATGAATATCGTGGCGAGGGGTATGAACGCCACCGATATTCTGAGCCACGGCAGGAATTTATGCCCGCTCTTGAACTTGACCTTGTCGAATATCGCGCCGAATATGGCGTCGTTCATGGCGTCCCACACCTTGACGGCGAGCATGACCGTGCCCGCGATTGCCATATCGACGCCCTGGAAGATGAGCAGAGCGGTTAGACTGCCCGCGACGAGCTGGTAGATGGTGTTCTGACCCGTAAAATAGAAAAAATAAGAAAATTTTTCGCCCAACGGAACAAGATAACCGTTTTTGTACGTTCCGAGGGCGGAATTGATGCGCTCCTTGATTTTCATAATTTCCCTCCGCGTATCATTATACATTGAAAAGTCGCGTTTGAAAATAGGCAATGTGTGCCGAATGCAAAAACATACATAATTATGCATTCGCACGCGCGTTTGTACGCACATTGCGTGCGCCTGTATGCATAAAAAGCGGCAAAATGTATAAAAAATTGCATAATCCTGCATAAAATAAAGTAAAAATCGCAAAATATGCAGAAAAAATAAAAAATATGCAAAAAATATTTGACTTTCATTCCGCGCTTTCATATAATTGTGCTTAATTAAAAAAAGACACGCAAGGAGTGCGTTTTATGGACAAATCCAAAATCAAGAAAGTTGTGTTGGCATATTCGGGCGGACTGGACACTTCCATCATCATCCCGTGGCTGAAAGAGAACTACAACAATTGCGAAGTCATCGCCGTTTCCGGCAACGTCGGACAGGCAGACGAACTGGAAGGACTGGAAGAAAAAGCCCTCAAAACGGGCGCGTCCAAACTCTATGTCGAGGACCTCACCGACGAGTTCGTCAACGACTACATCATTCCCACCGTCAAAGCGGGCGCTCTGTACGAAGGATATATGCTCGGCACGTCGTTTGCACGTCCGATTATTGCGAAGCGTATTGTCGAAATCGCAAAGAAAGAGGGCGCGGACGCAATTTGCCACGGCTGCACGGGCAAGGGCAACGACCAGGTGCGTTTCGAGCTCACGATAAAGGCGTTTGCTCCCGATATGCCCGTCATTGCACCTTGGAGGGAATGGAACATCAAATCCCGCGAGGAAGAAATCGATTACGCCGAGGCGCACAACGTGCCTCTCAAAATAAACCGCGAGACCAACTATTCCAAGGACAAGAACCTGTGGCACCTTTCGCACGAAGGTCTTGACCTGGAAGACGCGGGCAACGAACCCATGTACGACAAAAAAGGCTTCCTCGAAATGGGCGTATCGCCTATGACGGCTCCCGACAAGGCGACGTACGTCACCCTCGATTTCGAAAAGGGCGTTCCCGTCGCGCTGGACGGAAAGAAGATGTCTGCCAAGGATATCATCCTCGCGCTCAACAAAGTCGGCGGCGAAAACGGCATAGGCTTGCTCGACATCGTCGAGAACCGTCTTGTCGGAATGAAGTGTCGCGGTGTGTACGAAACGCCCGGCGGGGCAATCCTGTACTTCGCGCATCAGTATCTCGAAACTCTGTGCCTCGACAAGTACACCGCCCACAAAAAACAGGAACTGGCAATCACCTTTGCCGACCTCGTTTACAACGGGCAATGGTTCACGCCTTTGCGCGAGGCTCTCTCCGCCTTCGTCGACAAGACGCAGGAGAAAGTCACGGGCAAGGTCAAAATCAAACTGTACAAGGGCAATATGATAAAGGCAGGCGCGTGGAGCGACTACTCCCTGTACAGCGAGGAAATCGCCACTTTCGGCGAAGACAACGTTTACAATCAGGCGGATTCCGCGGGCTTCATAAATCTGTTCGGTCTGCCCATAAAGGTGCAGGCGCAGGTGGACGCCAAGAACGCAAAGAAGGCTTAACAACCGTTGCGCCGAGCCGTCGTGCTCGGCGTACTCATTGAAAGCAACCGTCGCAACAAATGGTTTATCTTTCTTAATGTAGATATAAACCGCGCGTTGTGCGAGGAGAAGTTATGGAAAAGATGTGGAAGGGCAGAAGCGAAGTCGCAACGGATAAGCTCGCCGACGATTTCAACAGTTCGATAGGGTTCGACTGCAAACTCTACAAGCAGGACATCGAAGGGTCCGTCGCCCACGCGAAAATGCTCGCGGGGTGCGGCATACTGACCGCCGACGAATGTGCCGTGCTCGTGGAAGGTTTGCAGGGTATACTCTCTGACATCGAGGCGGGCAAACTTGCTTTCGATCCCACCGCCGAAGACATCCATATGTTTGTCGAAGCCGTGCTCACCGAGCGCGTCGGCGACGTCGGAAAGAAACTGCACACCGCGCGCAGCCGAAACGATCAGGTTGCGACCGACCTCAGGTTGTATCTGCGCGACGAGAGCGAAAACATTGTTGCACTCATCAGGAAACTGCTTGCCGCAATCGTCGAGCAGGCAAACAAGACCAAGACGTACATCGTGCCGGGGTATACCCATCTGCAAAGGGCGCAACCCATACTTTTCGCACATCACCTTCTTGCCTATGCCATGATGTTCATCCGCGACGCGGGCAGGATAAACGACGCCGTGCGCCGCATGAACGTCAGCCCTCTCGGAAGCTGCGCTCTTGCGGGGACCACGTACGACACGGACAGAATGTACACCGCAAAACTTCTCGGTTTCGACGGTTATACTCTCAACAGCATAGACGGCGTGTCCGACAGGGATTTCTGCGTGGAACTGCTTTCCGCTCTGTCTCTCGTGATGACGCATCTTTCGCGGTTTGCCGAAGAAATCATACTCTGGTCGTCGTGGGAGTTCGGGTTTGTGGAACTGGACGACGCGTACACCACGGGGTCCAGTATTATGCCCCAGAAGAAAAACTCCGATATGGCGGAACTCGTGCGTGGCAAGACGGGCAGGGTTTACGGCGATCTTATCGCTATGCTCACCGTGCTTAAAGGTCTGCCCCTTGCGTACAACAAGGATATGCAGGAGGACAAGGAGTGCGTGTTCGACGCATTCGAAACCGTCGCAAAGTGCCTCGGCGTGTTTGCGCCTATGGTTGCCACGATGAAAGCCAACAAGGACAATATGTACCGTGCGGCGAGCAAAGGGTTCATCAACGCAACCGACCTTGCCGACTACCTTGTCGGAAAGGGAGAACCTTTCAGGAGCGCGTACAAAGTGTCGGGCAAAATCGTGGCGTATTGCATAGCCAACGACAAGGTACTCGAAGAACTGTCGCTCGACGAATTCAGGAGTTTCGACCCTCTTTTCGATGAGGACGTTTACGGCGAAATTTCGCTTGCCGCCTGCGTTCAGAAACGCACGTCGGCGGGCGGCACGGGCATAAAGTCCGTGGAAAAACAGATTAAGTTCGTCGAGGAATTCATCAAATGAAAAAGAAGATTTTCATCGACGGAAAAGCGGGCACAACGGGCTTGCGCATATACGAGAGGCTGTCGGCGCGTGCCGACGCGGACATTCTGTCTTTGCCCGACGAATTGCGCAAGGACCCCGAAAGCCGCGCACAAGCCATAAAGGATGCGGACGTCGCGTTTTTGTGTCTGCCCGACGCTGCGGCGCGCGAAGCGGTCGCGCTTGCGGGCGACGCCGACACGGTCATAATCGATGCGTCCACGGCGCACCGCACGGCGGAAGGGTGGACGTACGGTTTTCCGGAACTCGGCAAGGAAAACGCGGCGGCTGTCGCCGCAAGTCGAAGAATTGCGGTGCCGGGCTGTCACGCTTCGGGGTTCGTGGCGTTGGTTGCTCCGCTGGTCAAAGCGGGCGTTCTGCCCGCCGATACGCGGTTGGTGTGCCATTCGCTCACGGGTTACAGCGGCGGCGGAAAGTCAATGATAGAGCAGTACCGCACCTCGGACGGCGCGTTGCGCGCGCCAAGGCAGTACGGGTTGGGACAGGCGCACAAGCACCTTCCCGAAATGGTGAAGATATCGGGCGTGACGACGGCTCCCGCGTTCTGCCCCGTGGTGTGCGACTTTTACAGCGGTATGGAGGTCACCGTGCCTCTGTTCGTGCAGGACCTCGCAGAGGGTTGCGGCGCGGAGGACGTGAAAGACGTCTACCGCAAACTCTACGACGGCGAAGTGGTGTTTTACCGCGAGAACTGCGACGAGGACGGGTTCCTCTCGGCGGGCGCGTGGTCTGACACCGACGCAATGGAAATCTCCGTGCACGGCAACGACGAAAGGATATTGCTGACTGCGCGTTACGACAATCTCGGCAAGGGCGCATCGGGCGCGGCGGTGGAATGTATGAACCTCGCACTCGGACTGCCCGCAACCTACGGACTGGAACTCAAAAGGAAAGCATAATGAAAACCGACTGCAAAACGGAAATGAAGCTCGTAAGCGGCGGCGTGTGCGCGGCAAAAGGATTTGTCGCAAACGGCGTTTACTGCGGGATAAGGAAGAACAAGAGCAAGAAAGACCTTGCTATGGTTTACACCGCGACGCCCGCAACGGCGGCGGCTGTCTACACGCGCAACCTCGTGAAAGGCGCACCCATCGCCGTGACGAAAAGGCACATTGCCGCGGGCAAAATCAACGCGATAATCTGCAACAGCGGCAACGCCAACACCTGCAACGCGGGCGGCGAGCAGGTCGCCGAACGCACCTGCGAGCTGGTCGCCGACGCGCTGGGCGTCAAACCTGAGAACGTGGCGGTGGCGAGCACGGGCGTAATCGGACAGCCCCTCGACATAACCCCCATAGCAAACGGCATACCCGCACTTGCGGCAGGGCTCGGCGACAACGGGCTTGCGGCGGCGCAGGCGATAATGACGACGGACACCGTCGACAAGCAGATTGCGGTCAGGTTCACACTGGGCGGTAAGGAGTGCACGGTGGGCGGCATGGCAAAAGGCTCCGGAATGATTCACCCCGACATGGCGACCATGCTCGTGTTCCTGACGACCGACGTCGCGATATCGCGGGAAATGCTTTCCGCGGCACTCAAAGGCGACGTGGACAGCACGTTCAATATGCTGAGCATTGACGGCGACACCTCCACCAACGATATGGTGCTTGTGCTTGCCAACGGCGAAGCGGGCAACAAGGAAATAATCGCCGAAGATGACGATTTTGCCACTTTTATGTGCGCACTAAACACGGTAAACGTCGCATTGTGCAGAATGATAGCGGGCGACGGCGAGGGCGCGACCAAACTTCTGGAATGTGTTGTGACCGGCGCGAAGACGCTTTCCGCGGCACGCACGGCGGCGAAGTCCGTGATATGCTCCTCGCTTTTCAAGGCGGCTATGTTCGGCGCGGACGCCAACTGGGGGCGCGTGCTCTGCGCGCTCGGTTACAGCGGCGCGGACATCGACGTCGACAAAATCGGCGTGTCTTTCGTGTCTGCGGCGGGCAGCGTCGAGGTGTGTGTCGACGGCGCGGGCGTGGATTTCTCGGAGGAGCTTGCAAAGAAAGTGCTTTCCGAAAAGGAAATTACGGTGGTCGTGAATCTCAACGACGGCGACGCATGCGCGACTGCGTGGGGTTGCGACCTGACTTACGACTACGTCAGAATAAACGGCGATTACCGCACCTGATCCCAAGGAGGAATTTATGCAGATTTCCAACAAAGACCGCGCAGAAGTTCTCATCGAGGCTCTGCCTTACATTCAGAAATATTACGACAAAATCGTCATCGTCAAATACGGCGGCAACGCCATGATCGACGAGGAACTCAAAAAGGCCGTTATGGGCGACCTCGTGTTGCTGTCGCTCATCGGCATAAAAGTCGTGCTCGTCCACGGCGGCGGCCCCGAAATTACCGATATGCTCAACAAAATCGGCAAGAAAACGCAGTTCGTGGACGGCTTGCGCGTGACGGACAAGGAAACCGCGGACATCGTTCAGATGGTGCTGGCGGGCAAGATAAGCAAAAGCCTTGTCAATCTCTTGCAGAGCCTCGGCGGCAAAGCCATGGGCATAAGCGGTGCCGACGGCAATCTCATCACGGCAAAACAGCTCGACCCCAAACTCGGTTACGTGGGCGAGATAACGTCCGTCGATGTGCGTCCCGTTCTGGACCTGCTCGAAAAGGGGTATATACCCGTCATTTCCACCGTGGGCTGCGACAAGGACGGCAACGTGTACAACATCAACGCCGACACCGCGGCGGCACGTATCGCGGGTATGCTCAAAGCCGAAAGCCTCATCAACATGACCGACACGGTGGGCTTGCTGGAAGACCCCGCCGACGAAAGCACGCTGATAAGCAAAATCTTCGTCAGCGAGGCGCAACGCTTGGTCAACCAGGGTCAGCTGACGGGCGGAATGATACCCAAAGTCAACTGCTGCATCGAAGCCATTCGCCGCGGCGTGAAAAAAGTGTTCATCATCGACGGCAGGGTGCCTCACTCCATTCTCATCGAGACCCTGACCGACGAAGGCATCGGCACCATGTTCGTATCGGGAGAGAGTTTATGACGACGAAAGAGAAGGACGCCGAATACATCGTTCACACCTACGCGCGTTTTCCCGTCGTGCTGGTGAGCGGCAAGGGCAGTATCCTCGTTGACGAGGACGGCAAGGAATACATCGATATGGGCAGCGGCATAGGCGTCAATATTTTCGGCGCCGCCGACGAGGAATGGGAGAAGGCCGTCAAGGCGCAACTGAGCACCTTGCAGCACGCCTCCAACCTTTTTTACACCGTGCCCTGTGCGGAACTTGCCGAAAAGCTCTGCAAAAAGACGGGGCTCAAAAAGGTGTTCTTCACCAACTCGGGCGCGGAAGCCAACGAGTGCGCGATAAAAGCCGCCCGCAAGTGGGCGTGCGAAAACAAGGGCGCGGAGTATTTCAACATAGTCACGCTCGTCAACTCCTTCCACGGCAGAACGCTTGCCACCCTCGCGGCGACGGGACAGGACGCTTTCCACAAGGATTTCCTTCCTTTGACGCCCGGGTTCCTGTACGCTCCCGCGGGCGACGCGGCGGCGGTGGAAAAACTGGTTGCCGAAAACAAGTGCGCCGCGATAATGTTCGAGGCGGTGCAGGGCGAGGGCGGCGTCGTCGCACTGGGCGGCGAATTCGTCAACGCGCTTGACGAAATCGCAAAGAAACACGACTTGTTGCTGATTGCCGACGAAGTGCAGTGCGGAAACGGACGAAGCGGCAAATATTTCGCATACATGAACTACGGCGTCAAACCCGACATCGTGACCACGGCGAAGGGGCTGGGCGGCGGACTGCCGATAGGCGCCACGCTGTTCAACGAACGCACGCAGGACGTGCTCACCGCGGGCACTCACGGTTCGACTTTCGGGGGCAACCCCGTCGCGGCGGCGGGCGCGGTCAGCATTGTGGACAGGCTGACCGACGAGTTCATGGACGAAGTCGCAGCAAAATCCGACTACGTCGTCAAGATGCTGACGGGCGCGAAAGGCATAACCGCCGTAACGGGCATGGGACTTATGCTCGGCGTTTCGGTGACGCGCGGCGCGGACGCCGTGCTCGCCGACCTGCGCGACGAAGGCGTGCTCGTGCTCAAAGCCAAGGACAAAATCAGACTTCTGCCTCCTCTCAACATCGGCTGGAAGGAACTCGAAAAGGCAGTCGAAATCATATTGAAGGTGTGCGCAAAATGAAAAATCTTCTCAAACTCATGGATTTGTCGGAGCGTGAGATAATCGAAATTCTCAACACTGCCGACCAGCTCAAATTCGAAAAGAAAAACGGCATTCCCCACAAACTGCTCGAAGGCAAGTCGCTGGGGCTCATATTCGCCAAGTCGTCGACGAGAACGCGTGTGTCGTTCGAAGTCGCCATGTACGACCTCGGCGGCAACTCGCTCTTTCTCAGTTCGCGCGATTTGCAGATAGGCAGGGGAGAAGTGGTGCAGGACACGGCGCGCGTGCTCTCGCGCTATCTCGACGGCATAATGATACGCACCTTCGACCAGGCGGAAGTGGAAGCGCTTGCGAAGTTCGGCACCATACCCATCATCAACGGGCTGACCGACTACTGCCACCCCTGTCAGGTGCTTGCCGACCTTATGACGATAAGGGAATACAAGGGCACCTTCAAGGGCAGGAAACTCTGTTACGTCGGCGACGGCAACAACATGACGAACTCCCTCATCGTGGGCGGCATCAAACTCGGAATGGAAGTGGCGGTCGCCTGCCCCAAAGGGTACGAGCCCGACGCCGAGATTATGAAATGGGCGGCGGCAAACGGCAAGTTCACCTGCGACGAGGATGTTCTTAAATGCGCGGCGGACGCCGACGTGCTGTACACCGACGTGTGGGCGTCGATGGGACAGGAACAGGAAGCCGAACAGCGCAAAAAGGTGTTTAAGAATTATCAAATCAACGATAAAGTCATGAATGTGGCAAAAAGCGACGCAATGGTGTTGCATTGTCTGCCTGCGCACCGCGAGGAAGAAATCACCTCCAAGGTGTTCGAGGAACACTCCAAAGAGATATTCGACGAGGCGGAGAACAGGTTGCACGCTCAAAAAGCCGTGTTGGTGAAATGCCTGCGCGACTGACGCGTGGGGCAACGACAAAGCGAAAAGCGCGGGCAAGAGCCCGCGCATTTTTTGACGAAAGGTAGGTTGTTTTGTCCTTTCGCACAAGCGCGCGTATATTTGTGATATTTATTTATGAGAGATTGTGACGCGCTCGCGGGTGCAACTGTGCGTTGCATTGCGTTATGCAACGGAACGTGGCTTGACCGAAAGGGCGTCGCGCGGTAACGTTTGGGTATGAAACGGAATAGGAAAATTTCGGAAACAAATGCGCGCACTCGCGCAGAGCGCGCACATAAAAACCGAAAAATTTTACTTTGTTTTAATATATATTTAATTTTGGAAGATGTAAATTTCTTGCTGAGCGGTATAACCGCAAGTGAGGCGTATTATGCTTGAATTGAAGAACATCGTAAAAGATTACGCTGTCAACGACAATGTGATTCACGTGCTCAAAGGCGTGGACGTAAGATTCCGCAGGTGCGAATTCGTCGCCGTGCTGGGTCCTTCCGGATGCGGAAAAACCACATTGTTGAACATCATCGGAGGACTGGACAGATATACCAGCGGCGATATAGTGGTTGATGGCATCAGCACCAAGAACTACGGCGACCACGACTGGGATATATATCGCAACCACCGCATAGGGTTTGTGTTTCAGTCCTACAATCTGATTCCGCACCTGTCGGTGCAACGCAACGTCGAGATGTCGATGACGCTCGCGGGCGTGAAATCCGCCGAGCGCAAGGCCCGCGCCGCCGCCGCGCTGGCGAGAGTGGGGCTTGCCGACGAAGCCAGAAAAAAGCCTTCGCAGCTTTCCGGCGGCCAGATGCAACGCGTTGCCATCGCGCGTGCGTTGGTCAACAACCCCGACATCATTCTCGCGGACGAGCCCACCGGTGCGCTGGACAGCGAATCGGGCGTGCAGGTCATGGAACTGCTCAAAGAGATATCCGCGGAGAAACTGGTCATAATGGTCACGCACAACGAGACCCTGGCAAACGAGTACAGCACACGTATCATCAACCTGAAAGACGGCATGGTGACAAGCGACAGCGCGCCGTATTCGCAGGAGGAGTTCGACGCGGCGGAAAAACTCGAAGAGGAGGAGCTCGGCTTTGTCGAAGAACCCGTCACCGAGGCAGAGACCGACGCGGACGGCAACGCGACGCGTGCGGGCAAAGCCGCCGAACGCCGCAGAATCCGTCGCAAGATACGCGCCGCACGCAAAGCGCGCGGCAAGAGCGCGATGTCTTACGGCACGGCGATTTCTTTGAGTTTCACCAACTTGCTGAGCAAAAAGGGCAGGACGCTGCTCACCGCCTTCGCGGGCAGCATAGGCATCATAGGCATAGTGCTGGTGCTTGCGCTGTCGAGCGGTGCGGGAATGTACATAGACTCCATGGAAGAGGACGCGTTGTCGCAGTACCCAATCGAGATAAACCGCACCAACACGGACTTGCAGTCCGTCATCAACATACTGATGCAGGACAACTCTCAAAGAGACGACTGGCCCGAGAGCGACGAACTGTACATCAACAACGTCATAGGCAATCTGTTGAAGCATCTGAACGACGCCGTAAACGACACCAACGACCTCAAAAACTTCAAGGAATACATAATCGAAAACTTCGACGAGAACATCGGTTACGTCAAGTACGACTACGGCACGACGTTCGACGTGTTCTGCAACTATATCGGCAGTGACGAGACCTATATGAAGGTCAACCCGTTCATCGAGGGCATCGAGAGCGCGTTGCCGCCGGCTTTCAGCGGAATGCTGGACAAAATCCAACAGTTCGGCGCAATGCTCAGCGTGTGGGACGAGATGATCGAGAACGAGGAACTGCTGCATTCGCAGTATGAGTTGTTGGGCGAGAATTCCAGATGGCCCAATTCTTATAACGAGGTCTTGATCGTCGTCGACGAGAGGAACCAGCTCGACGACTATACGCTGTTCGCGCTCGGTCTTACTTCGCCCGACGAACTTTTCGACGCATTGATTCACGGCGACGAATTCGCCTCGCGAACCTATACCGCTGACGAACTTATCGGCATCGAATACAGAATAACGACCAACTCCGACTACTATCAGCTGGACGAGAACGGCAACTGGTACATCATCGACAATCGTGACAATCAACGCAAAATCAGCTTTGTCGAAGGTATGAATTCCGAGGACGAGCCCAACAGCATTCCCGTCACGGTCGTGGGTGTCATACGACCCAAAGAGGGCACGAAAGTGACGTCCATCAACGGCAACATCGCGTACACGCACGCGCTTACCGAATACCTGTCCGAACGCGCATACAACAGCCCCGCGGCGAAAGCACAGCGGGCGGCGGGACTTGTCGACATCGTCACGGGCGAGGAGCTCACGCAGGACGAATACGACCAGAAGATGATAGAATTCGGCATTGCGGACATGGAGAACCCCATGTCGATAAACATCTACGCCAACTCCTTTGCCGACAAGGAAAAGATAGAGCAGTTTATCGCGCAGTACAATGCGGAGAACGACAAAGCAATCAAATACACCGACAACCTCGGCGTGATAATGGGCTATGTCGACAGCCTGACCGACACGGTGACGGGCGTGCTCGTGGGCTTTGCCGCGATATCGCTGGTCGTGTCGTCGATAATGATTGCAATCATCATCTACACCTCGGTGCTCGAACGTCGCAAGGAAATAGGCGTTCTGCGCAGTATGGGCGCGCGCAAACTCGACATCAGCAACGTGTTCATCGCGGAGTCCGGCATGGTGGGACTCGTGGCGGGCGTACTGGGCGTGTTGATTGCGCTGATACTGTTCATGCCCATCAACCTGTTGCTCGAAAAATACCTCGCCGTCGCGGGACTGTTGCACATCGAATGGTGGCACGCGGTTATGATGATACTCGTAAGCGTGGTGCTGTCGATACTGGCAGGGTTCATACCCTCGCGTATCGCCGCAAAGAAAGAGCCCGTGAGCTGTCTGCGTGACGAATGACGCAAAAAAGACCGTCCCTGCGAAGGGCACGATCCGAAAAGGTCTGAAAGCGCAAAAAAACCGCCGTGTAAACCACGGCGGTTTGTTTTTCAGACTATAAAGGGAGCGAGTGCGGCAAGCAGGTCGTCGCAGTCGTCGGATGCGATTTCCAGCACGATGGGCTCGCCCAGGTCGAGGCTGAATATGCCCAGAATGGATTTTGCGTCAACGACGTATCTGCCGCTTTTCAAAGACATTTCGTAACCGTATTTTGCGGTGATATTGACAAACTTTTTCACACTTTCGGCCATATCGAGTTTAATGGTGACAGACTTCATATCAATTCTCCTCAATCCGATTTTTCAATATTATACAACAAATTGTTTTCTTGTGCAAAGAATTTCGACCCCCAAAAGCGATTTTATTTGGCGTTTGGGCGCGATAAAGCCGTTTGCGCGGGTACGCAGTGTTTCCGCCGTCCTTGATTTCGCGGGCGGCGTGTGTTATAATATTGCAAATCCGACGCGAGGTGGGAAATGGAATACAAAGGCGAAGGAATAGAAGCACTCGTGACCGTGCTCGACGATATGCAGGGCGCGAGCCTCATCATGACCGACAAGAAGATAAGGTCGTTGCTCAAATGTCTGGCATACTACGACGAATTCCGCGTGGTGCTGGAATATTGCAGCAACGGTTTCGATTACGCCGCCGAAAAGAAAAAGGCATTGCAACGCGTCGGCGAGTATCACGTTCTGCGGCTGCCCAAAAATCCCACGACGCTGGTCGCGCTGGTCACCAACATGCTCGTCGAGTTTGACGAGGGCAAGGCGGATTTTCTGTCGTTTTGCAGCGAGTTTTTCCCCGCGGACACCAAGCAGGCGAGTTTCGAAAAATGCTTTCAGGGTTTTATGGAGCCCTTCAAACTCGCGCTCGTGGGGCTTGTCGTCGACGGCGTGAAAGAGGAAACGCCGCTTGTCGAACGCACGGTCGAGTTCGCTCCCAACGGCTTGCAGGAGCAGACGGAATACCTTCTCGTCGCAATGGTGCGCGCGGTGGACGAGAGCAGACTTGCCGAAAACGACCGCAAGGACCTCCTCCTTATGCTCGAAGGTTTTTCCGCGGCACTCGACAGCCGTGACACGCTTATGATAAAGTCCGTCTGGCTGGGCATCAAAAAGACGCTTGCGTCTTTCAAACTGTGCGCCGGCGAAATCGCAAAGACGGACGAATTGTTGAGGCTTTATCTCCTCGTCAAATAGTTTTTTGACAAAAAAGGCGGTTTATATGCTGAATTTGACCTTTGAACAGCTTGTAAATGCGCAATTCAAACTGTATGAGGGCAACCCCGTCATACGTTGTTTCGGGGCGAGCACCATTGTCGCCGACCCGTCCTTGCTCACTCCCGACCTGACCCCCGACGGAAAGTGGAGATTGTACGCACACACCCTCACGGGCGTGCACGGTTTCGTTTCCGACGACGGAATATCCTTCCGACATACGGGCAGAATTCTGTCCCGCGCCATGCGTCCCGACATCAACAAAGTCGGCGACAGGTACCTGTTGTTTTACGAGCGCCTGCAACCGCTGCTTCCGCGTGCGGCTTCCTTGCTGGGCGGCAAATGGGTGTCCGATATCTACGTTGTGGAAAGCAAAGATCTGACAAAATTCTCCGAGCCGCGTCCCGTGCTCCGTTTCGGCAGCGAATACGAGCGCGTCGGCAAAAAGGGTCACTCTGTATCCAACCCCTTTTTCCTGCCCGTCGAGGACGGTTACAGGCTGTATTATTCGGCGGGGCTCACCTACATCCCCGACTGCAGGTTCGACGAGCCCACCTACATATGTTGTGCGCAAAGCAAATGCCCCGACCGCGACTTCGTTCGCCTTCCCGAGCCCATAATAAGACCCGACGACAAGCCCACGGGCGACAAGGTGCGCAACGCCGCCGACCTGTGTTGCGGCTGTCTGAAAGTTTATCGGCTTGTCGACTGTTACGTCGGGTTGCAGAACGGCATATACGACGACAACGGGCAGAGCAAGTCTGCAATCCGTCTCCTGCGCTCCGACGACGGGTTGGCGTTCTCCTTCGTCAAAACGCTGCTTGCGCCGCAGATGTGCGGGGACAGCGACTGGATGGCTCAGTTCGTTTACGCGTCGCACCTGGTGCGCACTGGCGACAAACTGCGAATGTATTTCAACGCACGCAACACGGCGAACATACTTGCGGGCAGGGAACACATAGGGTTTGCCGAAGCGGAAATTCCGAAGGCATAGCCGCAGGGAAGAACTTTCGGTGTCGTACGAGGAGAACACCGCGCCGCGTTGCCGCAACAAACGCAAAACGAATAAAAGCCATACGGCGAAAAGCAACAAAAAATCCGCCCATATCGGGCGGATTTCCTTTTGCAGAGGTTGCCGTGCCGTTACGTCATTGCAAAAAGCGCGGCTTCGAATACGCTGCGGGCGGATACGCTCGACGCAATCGTCAGCATCAGTATGACGTACAGAATGACGAACACGACGTTCACGATTATCGACGCCAGCGCGCCTTTGCCGCAACTCTTGGCGCGCAGAGGATACTGGTCGCGCCATACCAGGTAGAGTACGAGCCCCGCAATGGGAATAAAGAATCCGAGCACGCCCCAGCCCATGCTGGGAGCATCGTCGGGCGCGGTCTGACGCGGCGAATAGAAGTAGCCGCCGTTTTGCCCGTTCTGCCCGTTCTGCTCGGGAGGAACGTCGCGTCCGAAGGGATCCTCGTCGCGTCCGAAGGGATCGTTTCCGCGGTAAGGACCCTGCGTCGCCGTTCCGCAGTAAGGGCAGGTCATGGCGTTGTCGTCGATTTCTTTACCGCATTTTCTGCAATACATTTTTTACCTCACATTCTTGTGGATTTGTCCTCGCCAATGCCTATCATGCCGTCAACGACGTATTTCTTGCCGTTGGTGTCCTTGACGAAACCGTATATTCTTCCGAACGGCAGAGCGTAGTACACGTCTACCACGACAAGGTGTATGGGCATATAGAACACGTCGTCGATTTCGAAACGCAGGTCGACGCAACCGTGTTCGTCGCGTATGTTCCAGACCTTGGCTTTGCGCTTCTCGCGCGTGAACGTCACGGGAGGCATGGGGAAGCTTTCGCCTTCCACCCAGATGAGATTCTCGTTGTAGTCGTCCTGATTTACGGACTGGTTGCGGGTGAGGTTGAAGGCAAAGTATTTGCTCTCGCCGTCGCATTCGCATCTGCCCATCGTGGTCAGCCAGTCGTAGTGCGCGAAGAAGGGATAGTAGCCCTTGTGGTCGTCGATGATGGATACGGAGTTTTCGTTGGTGACGAACTTCTCATCGTTGATTGCTATGTAGCCCGTCGCCTTGAAGAAGTCCTTTTCGGAATAAAGAGGCTTGTTGGGACCGAAAGGAATGCTGACGTTGGAGGGAGGTGACAACCTTTCCACGGCGATGTCGATTTCGATTTTGCCGCACTTGCGGTTGACGGAGAACCCTTTTGCGTGCGCCTTGCCGTTCATCAGGTCGTTGTCGATGCGGTAGCGGCTCTTCTTCACGTTGAGTTCGCAGAAATCGTCCACGAGCTGCGAGGCGACCTTCGCCTTCTTAACGGGCACGATGTTGCGCCAGCTGGATATCTTTTTTGTGCGTTTGTCGAACCATACGAAGATGGAAAATCCGAACGGACCCGTGTTGTACACCGCGGATATCAGCGCGCCTTCGTCAAGGTGCACTTCGAATGCTTCCCATTCGGTCAGACGACCTTTTTTCATAAAATCGGGCATGCACTTCCCGCAGGGCTTCTTGCAGTCCAGCAGATTGAGTTTTTTGAAAGGCGCGTCAAACGTGCCGAAATGTGCCTGTCCGTTCTCCACGATGCTGTCGGGCGTCGGTACGGGACGGCGTTTTTCCGAAATGTAATCAGGGTATTTGTTCATAACCGACCTCTCATCCTTTGATAACTATTAAATATCACATAAAGCCTGCTTTGACAATAAGCAAGTGCCTTTTTCCGACGAAAACGGACACTTTTATCCATATGTTCAAAAACTTTTATGTGTAACTCCCGCGCAAACTGCGGCGCGCGGATTTAGGTTTTTGTGGCGACAATATCCTAAAATCGCTTGACAAAAACATCGCCCTGTCATATCATTTATAAGCATCATTTCGTCGCGGGGTGGAGCAGTCGGTAGCTCGTCGGGCTCATAACCCGAAGGTCGTTGGTTCAAATCCTTCCCCCGCAACCATTTGCGACGGCTTCGGATACGAAGCCGCCGCACAATTAAGGCGGCGTAGCTTAGTTGGTTATAGCGGCCGGTTCATACCCGGCAGGTCGTTGGTTCGAATCCGACCGCCGCTACCAAATTCGGCCCCATGGTCAAGCGGTTAAGACATCGCCCTTTCACGGCGGTAACCCGAGTTCGAGTCTCGGTGGGGTCACCAAAAAAACAACCGCAGTCGCGGTTGTTTTTTTTCGGAGGCTTAGCTCAGTTGGTCAGAGCACTTGCCTTACAAGCAAGGGGTCACTGGTTCAAGTCCAGTAGTCTCCACCATACGCAATCAAAATCGAACCTGATTTTGGTTGCGTTTTTCTTTTTTCTAAGCAAAAAGTTGGCGGTATTGTGAGTGTCGGCACATAGTACGAAAAAACCAAAAAAGGCACGCAAGTGCGCGCCTTTCGGTTTGAGGGTCGGTTGGGTCAACGGACGTTGCCGTAGGTTGCTTTAATACTGTCGAAGGTGGCGTCGGAGCCGAGCAGGTGATATTCGGCGGACGAGTCGATTGTCGCGGACAACGCTATTCCGTCTTTGAAAGCGTTGGTGAGGTCGAGATTCAACACCGATATGGATAGTTTTTTGTTTTCGAACAGGTTGATGAGCATATCGGGGAAGTTGTCGAGGTTGTACGCCAGGAAGAGCAGGTCCTCGTCGGGTGCGAATACGGACAAGGACTGGTGCGTCGTTGCCGTTGCGAAATTGCCGTCGGCAAAGGATACCGTGCCCGTCACGTCGCCTATCGACAGCCATTTTTCGAGCATCGGCAGCATATCGAAGTTGAAGTTGTTGGAGAGCGTGGGTGCGAGCTGATAGAACACGTAGGCGAGGCAGTCCGCTCCCGATACGGTGAACGCGTCGGCAGAGCCGCTTATCTTTTCGGCGTCGTAGTACATATTGTCGGCGAAATCGAAGATCGGGATATAGTTGCGTATAGTGGCTTCGTCGGTGGAAAACGCGACGGTCTGCGCGCCGAGCAAAGGAATATCGATGACGAGAGTGATGTCGATGATTCCGTCTGCTGTGCGCGTAACGGAAAGCGAACCGTCGAAATTCGTTGCGGAACCGCCTTCGCGGAGGGAAAGACCCAGGACTATATCGTATTCGAAACGCCATTCGTCGCCGATGTAGGCGCGGTAGCCGTCGAGAGAAAGCGAAATCGGCCATTTCACGTCTTCGCCGCCCAGGTTGCCGTCGATTGTAAGGGTATCACATACGACTTTGTTTCCGGCGGCGTACCAGTTGGACTGGGCCTCCGCATAGTCGGCAAGCAGGTTGTTTTCGTCACAGGCGGTCAGCGCGAATACGGTTGCCGACAGACAAACCGCGAGCAGGAGTGCACATATTGCGGTTTTTACGGTACGTTTTTTCATATCGGTTCCTCCTTACGCTATTCTCTCGGCTATGGTGTCGCCGATTGCCTTTATGACGCTGCGCTCGTCGCTCATGGGGTAGTCGATGAGGTTTCTGAACACCATGACGCCCGCAAAGCCCTGTTCGATTGCATACGCGGTCTTGTCTGCGGCAAGCGCGCCGCCCGTCACGTAAACCTTCATCGTGCTGTCACCGTACGTTATCCATTGTGCGTTGTCCCAGTAGGTGTACGGCACGGTCATATCCTTGTCGGCAAACACGTTGCCGTTGTCGTAGTAGTAGTTAGTCCAGATGCTGCCTGCCGTTTCGGAGTCGGGACGACCGTATGCAGGCATACCCGCAATCAGCTGAGAAGGGCTGAAACCCAGGTTGACGAAATAGCGCATGGGCATATACGCACCGCTGCGGAAGCTGGAATTGTTGCCGTCGACGTCGAATCTGTCATAGCCCATTATCTGCACGAAATCTATGGCATCGATGTGCTCGTCCGAAAAACGCACGTTGAAGTTGGACAGCGCAACGGAAACGTATTTGCCGTCGGGGGCGATTTCGTTTTTGAGTTTTGTCATCATGTCGCCGTAGGCGTACCACTGTTCGGGGTTGGCGGGGTATTCCCAGTCAAAATCGACGCCGTCGATGTCGTATTCGCGCACGAACTGCGCTATGTTCGACACCAGTTTGTCCTTGTTTTCGGGCAGACCCGCTTTGGTGATGTCGACGGGATAAAGATCCAGACAAATGCGCACGTCCTCGCCGCCGAGTTCGCGGATTTTGTCCATTGCCCTGACGAGCAGAGTGGGCTCCGTCGCGTCGGGGTCGTCGGGGTCCTCCTGGAACACGAGGTCGCCGTTTTCGTCCCAGTACACGAAGAGGAACATTATCACGTCCGTCACCACATCGAGCTGTTGCGCAAGGTCCTCGTCGCTGAGCGCGGGCGCCAGAAAGTCGCCGGAGTTGTAGTAAGCGAACACTCTGAACTCGTCCTCATAGGATTTGGGAGCAACGTTGTAAATTTCGATTTCGGACAGAGAGATTGCCTTGCCCTCGTTCACGCCGTCGATTGCGATGCGTATCGCGCTCACCGTTTCGGCATCGAAAGTGCAGTAGCGGTAGCGTTCCATTCTGTCCTGACGGTAGAACTCTCTCCACCCGTCCGCGTCCTTGGCGAGAAAGCGGAAACCCGAAATGTAGTTGCCGTTCTCGCGCAGTACGATTGTGTTTATGCGCGTGGGCTCGTCGAAGGCGATTTCGACGTACACGTTCTCCGTGTCCGAAGCCGTCCACACCGTGGAAACGTCGCCGTCGGTCAGGTTCGCCGCCTCGTCGGCGGAGGAACTCGCGGTCACCGTCGCACCCGCGACGAGATTTTCCGAACGGGTGACGTCGAGGTTGTCGGTGTACACGTTCTCGGGGCGGGTCACGCCCTTGCCCGCGGGAGTTGCTTCGTTATCGTCGCAGGCGGCAAGCAGAAACGTGCAGGCACACGCCAGCACCAGCACCGCGACGATAAAAGCGCGCATTTTGAATTTTCTCATTGTTTTCCCTCTTGAAAAAGTTGCAACGGGTAGGTTTTCGTTGCAATTCAATGATAACAAATACGGCGTTTTCAGTCAATGCGGAAACGTCGTGCCGAAACGATTTCGACTTTTTCACGATTTTTCGACCTGCGTGTGCAAACGGCGGCAAACGAAAGGGGCGGGGGGTTGACATTTTCGGGTTTACGCGGCGGCGGGTTTGGTGTAAAATGAAAAAGCAGGAGGCATTATGGAAAGAGAAGAATTTCTGCGCTATATGGCGACCGAACCTTACATAGCCGCAAACTCCGACGTGCACGAAGCTTTTCACGCCTACGCGGACGAGGCACGGCGCATAACGGCAAAACTAAACAACGAATACCACACGGCGGAGGAAATCGTCGGGCTGTTTTCGGAACTGACTGGCGAAGACGTCGACACGTCGTTCAGGCTTTTTCCGCCGTTTTATACCGATTGCGGCAAAAACATCAGGGTGGGCAAAAACGTGTTTGTCAATTCGTGCTGTTGCTTCCAGGACCAGGGTGGCATAAGGATAGGCGACGGCGCGCTCATAGGTCACCAGGTGGTGATAGCCACACTAAATCACGACCTCGACCCCGAACAACGCGGCAGCATGAAAGCCGCGCCCGTGACGATAGGCAAAGACGTTTGGATAGGTTCGCACGCGACGGTGCTCGCGGGCGTCACGATAGGCGACGGTGCGGTTGTCGCCGCGGGAGCCGTCGTAACAAAGGACGTCCCACCCAAAACCGTTGTGGGCGGTGTGCCCGCAAAGGTCATAAAAGTCATCGGCTGAAACGGAGAAACAATGCAGGATAAATTGCAAAAAGAAACTTTGACACGAACAAAACGTGAAGATAAAGTCAAGAATTGGTTTGCAATGTGGCTGGACAAGAGTTCTGCGGGCATAGAAGAAATCTTTGCCTACGACGTCGTTTACACCGAAAGCTGGGGTCCGCGTTACTGTGGGATTGCGGCGGTGAAAGAGTGGTTTGCCGAGTGGAATTCGCGCTGTGCCGTAAGGCGGTGGAACACGGGCAGATTTTTCCATTTCCGCGATACGACGATTGTCGAGTGGGACTTTGCGTGCACGGAAGCGGACGGGTCGGAAACGGCTTTCGACGGCGTCAGCGTTATAGAGTGGACGGACGACAAAATCAGCACGCTGACGGAATACGGGTGCTCGACGGACAACTACAACCCCTATGCGGACGGCACGGGCGTGCCCGTTTTCCGATTGAAGGAACACGGCTGGTTCTGAACAGGGTATTGCTTTACGCGGACGGGGTGATATAATCATTGTATTACGGGCGCGCAGGGGAGCGGCAATAGTCGCGCGCGTCGTTTAGGGGGGAATTATGTCTGTTATCAAAGTTTGCGGGGTGTCGCATACCTATGGCGGAGAGGTCAGGGTGCTTGACGACGTTTCGTTCTCCGTCGAGAAAGGAGAGTTCGTTTCCATACTGGGTGCGTCGGGCAGCGGCAAGACGACTTTGTTGTCGATAATGGGCGGTATCGAACGCCCCACCGAAGGCAAGGTGTTCATCGACGGCGAGGAGATTTCGTCTTTAAGCGAGCGGAAACTTGCCATTCTGCGTCGCACTAAAATCAGTTTCGTTTTCCAGTTTTTCAATCTTGCTCCGTATCTCACAGTCGAACAGAACATACTCGTGCCCGTATTTCTCGCGGGCAAGCGCAGATCATCCGTAGCAAACGATCTGGAAGACCTGTTGAAGTTTATGGGGCTGACCGAAAGGCGCTCGTATCTGCCTTCCAAACTGTCGGGAGGGGAGCAACAGCGTACCGCCATTGCGCGCGGACTGATTGTCAGACCCGAAATAATCTTTCTCGACGAGCCGACGGGCAACCTCGACAGCAAAAATTCCGAGGAGATAATGCGTCTCTTGTCGGCGGCGAACAAGGAGTACGGCACCACCGTGGTGCAGGTTACCCACAGCGAAAAGAACGCGGGATACGGGTCGCGAATCATAACCATTAAGGACGGCAAGATTTCATCCGAAGCCGTGGGAAGTTGCGAGGGCGGCGCGCTATGAACATAATCGCCCGTCACACCCTGCGCAGCATAACGAAAAATCCGTTGCAATCTCTGATTATCGTATTCTCGATTGCGATAATCACGGCTTGCCTGCTTTTTGCTTTCTGCATCAGGTCAATGTTTTACGATATGGCGGCGCTGTGGGCGGAGACGCACTATTACGGCAGCGACCTGCGCTTAACGATGAACGTATGGTCGGACGCCGAAGAAGTGTTCGACGTGCTGGACAACGCCGAGGGCGTAACGGGTTATTTCGGGTACGGCACGATAGGCGGCGACTCCGTGCGGTACGGCGACGAAACGCTGGCGTCGACGTTGCTCTGGACAAACGACGTGGACAAACTCAACGAACTTTCTAGCGCGAACGTTCTGGAAAGCTGTCCGAAACGCGAGGGTGAAATTTCCGTCAGCGTGTCGCGCAACTATGCCAGAAAACTCGGTGTCGGACTGGGCGACGTCGTGCGGTACAATGTCAGGAATACCGCGCTCGACTATCTGGGACTGGGATACGTGGACGTGCGAATAACGCAGATATGCGACAGCACGGGGTTTTATTATGCCAACAACGTGGCGGAAATCGCACTTGCCGACTACCGCGATTTGCCCGAGGAAGTGACCTACGTCGCCTACAAATTGCTATACGTATATTTCGACGACCCGTACGCCGTCGTTGAGGGCGGAAAATCTGCAATTCAGACGGTGCAGGACGAGCTTAGCGCGCGGGTCGGGTCGACGGTAGGAAGCAACCGCGAGGACGGATATACTCAAAACGCAATCGACACTTCCGTCGAGGGCAGTATGGAAACGCTGACGATTGCTCTCGTCGTGGTCATTCTGCTCATGTCGCTGTTACTGTATTCGTCCTATTCCGTCGTTGCACGCAACCGCTCGGAGGAACTCATAAAATTCAAGGCGGCGGGCGCAACTCCTTTGCAAAGCGTATTCATTATGTTTGCGGAAGTGGCGGTCTATCTAGTCGTCGGGTGTCTTGCGGGCGTCGGCGCGGGCGTTGGTATAATACAATTACTGCAAAATTTGCTTACGAGCCAGATTGCGGACGCCACGATTTCGGTTGTAGCCTGGAAATATTTCGCCTCCGTCGGCATAACCGCGCTCGCCGCGCTTGCCGCCTGTGCGGTGCCCGCCGTGCGTATGAGCGTCAAGTCCGTACGCGCTCTGAAAGCGGAGTCCGTACACGTTACGCGACGTGTGCCGTGGTGGGTCGCGCTGATGACGACGCTGATTTTCATCGGTGCGTTGGTGGGATTGTTCGTGGCAAGCGAAGACAATCTTATGCCCGTTATGATATTCTTCCTTTGTGCAACCGTGGCGTGGGCGGTGTCCGTGGTGCCGCACATACTGCGCTTTGCAGGATTTGTGATAGGCAAAATCGTTCCCACCAAAGAGGGACATATTGCCGCAATGGAAATTCCGCACAACGCGGGCGTAAACACGGTTGCAGTTATGCTTGCGCTTCTGGTGGCGTTTGTCTGGACGGGAGCGTGCATAGTAGACATAGTAAAACTGACATCGACTTCGTCATACGACCGTTTCGACGCGGCGTTCACAATCAAAACCGCCGCACTCAACAAGGAGAATTCGGAAGCCATGCTGGAAAAGTTCCTGTCGATAGACGGCGTGACGGATGGCACTTATTTCACAATGCTGCACGTTGTGCGCGTGGATGACGCGGACGGCGGCGAGCGCGATTATTCCGCCACGGGGTACGTAATTCCCGACGGGCGTTCGTTGCGGTTCTTTACGCACGACCTAGACCCGGAAGTCGCAGAGAGGTTCGACGCCGCGGAACGTCCCGTCGTGTTGCATTATTCGTTCGTGCAGACCAACGGGCTGAAAGTGGGCGACAAGGTGCGCATTTGCATAGGCGGCGCAAAGGGCGTGGGTTACTTGTACGGCGATTTCGAAATCGTGGGCGTGGACTACACGATGACCTGTTACGACTACCTGCTGTTTATGCGCAGCGACAATATGATATGGGAAAACGGAGCGTCGATAGACCTTACGTCCGATTACTGGCTGGACGGCGACGTCGACGACTTCGCGAGCATACGCGACCGCATCGACGAAATGGGCTTGACGATTTTCAAAACCGACAACTATTACCCGACAAATTCGTTCAATATCGTGATGAGTCGAATACTGGATATGTTCGTGTATATGGTGTTTGCGGTTGCCGCGATAGGACTCGTCAATCTCATCGGGGTTACTGTGAGCGAACGCAAGAAAGAACTTTCGGTGTACAGGCTTGCGGGTATGACGGCGGGAGGCGCGGTGCATATGGCGTTTGCCGAATCCGTGCTTATGGCTGTCGTCGGTTTCGTCGCCGGGTTGCTGTTCTGCCTCGGTATAAACCAGACCGTACCCGTGTTGGGTCTTATCGTCAGTAGGGTGCTGCCGCGCACGCTGTTCGACATTGACATACTCTATATATGCCTTGTCGGCTCGGGCATAGTTTTTTTGGGGTGGCTGTTGTCTTCCGCCGTTGTCGCGATGTGGGCGGCACACAGGGGAAACGTGCGCCGCTCCAACGGAGTTATGACGGACTGATTGCACAAAACGGGCTTAATTGCATTAAAAAATCCATATAAACAAACCTTTTGGATTAAATTGAGAGAGGAGCCGAAATGGAACAACTGTATTTGATAATATTACCAGCCGTGTTCATCATTATGAGCGTTGGCGGATTTTTGAGTATGTGGTCGGACAAGAAGCGTGCCGAGGCGGGGGAAAGACGTATCCCCGAAGCCGTGCTTTTCCTGATTGCCTTTTTGTTGGGCGGCTTGGGCAGTATGCTTGGTATGTTCATCTGTCACCACAAAACGAAACACTGGTATTTTCTCGTGTTTATGCCCATACTTGCGGTGTGGTCCGTTGCCGTGACCGTGATAGGGGAATTGTTGATACTGTTTACGCTTATTACGCTGGGCATTGTCAAAGCCATCGCAAATTCCGTCAACGACGGCACGGCGGCAATCATAGCGGCACTCTTGTCGAGGTGACGCGCTTACGTACGCTCACGCAGGCGACGTGACGGAAAGTGTCGTGACATTTTTCAGGGCGGAGCGTATGATTGCGTCGAAGGAGGCGGAATATGACGCTCGGTGAAAAAATCAAAAATCTCAGAACTCGGAACAATCTGACCCAGGAAGAACTGGCAGACAGGCTTTTCGTCACCCGTACGGCGGTGTCCAAGTGGGAGACGAACAGGGGTTATCCCGACATCGCGAATCTGAAAAGCATCGCGGAACTTTTCGGAGTTTCGCTCGACGACCTCGTTTCGGACGAGGACGTAAGGTGCAGCAGACTTCTCGACGAAAAACGTGCAAAGCGTTTTTACTGTGCGGCAGTCGTGTTTTTCGCGATTACCGTTCTGTTTGCCGTGCTGGCATTTGCGCTCGGCGAAAAATTTCTTATGATAGGAGCACTGTTGTCCGTGGTGCTTTTTGCGGGGGCGGGTCTTATGGCAAAGCCCGCTTACAAGCGCAGACAATCGAGAGAAAATCTGCCCGCATACGTAGTTTCGCGTGTGGTGTTGCTTGCCGTGTTCGCGTGCGTGCTTGCGGGTACGATAATACAACTTGCAGGATAAACGGAAAATCGGATTTTATATAATCTTCTAACCGTTACGTAACAAAAAGTACGATATTGTAGCAACTGCCGTTTTTATGCCGTCCGCATTGCGGGCGGTTTTTTTTGTCTGAGAGGGTTGTCAGACGCGTGTAAGGAAATGTAGAAAATTCGTAAAAGACAATTTTGTGACAACAAATCATAATTGCGTTAAACGTCGGCGGTATATTTCGGGTAGAAAATCAAAGGAGAATTGTAATGAAAAAGCTAATCACGCTCATTATCAGCATAGCCGTTTTGTGCGCGGTCGGTTTCGCCGCCGTGGGCTGCAACAATACCGGCAGCGACGAAATCAACGTATATTCCCGCGAACTCGGTTCCGGCACGCGCTCCGCGTTCATCGAACTGACCGGCGTGGAAGTCAAGGACGCCGAAGGCAACAAGGTCGACAAGACCTATTCCGGCGCCGCCATCACCGACAAGACCAATGTAATGATGTCTTCCGTTTACGGTGACGAAAGAGGCATAGGATATATCTCTCTCGGCTCGCTGAACGACAGCGTCAAAGCGGTTTCCGTCGAGGGCGTTGCACCTTCCGTCGCAACCGTGAAAGACGGCTCCTACAAACTGGCAAGACCTTTCAATGTGGCGTATAAAGCCGACAACTCGAAAGACACCCTTGCGGACTTCCTGCGCTATCTGGCTTCCGCACAGGCACAGACCGTCATCGGCGAAGAGGGCTACGTAAGCGTCAAGGACGGCGCGGCGGACTATGTCGCTCCCGCAACCGCACCCACCTCCAAAATCGTGGTCGGCGGTTCCTCCTCCGTATCTCCTCTTATGGAAGTTCTCATCGAGGATTACTGCCGTCTGAGCGGCGTCGCAATCGAAAAAATCGAATTGCAGACTCTCGACTCCACCGCGGGTATGACCAACGCCGCGTCGGGCACGTACGACCTCGGCATGGCGTCCCGTGCGCTTAAAGACAGCGAAGCGGCGCAACTCGAAAGCTTCGTGCTTGCGCAGGACGGCATTGCGGTCATCGTCAACAACGCAAACGAAACCGACAACCTCACCATCGAGCAAATCAGACAGATTTTCACGGGAGAGGTTCGCAACTGGGCGAATATCGCATAGTAACGGAAACCCGTGAACTCAACCGACGGAAGAGCGGGCAGTAAGCCCGCCTTTCGCTGAATATCGGAATTATGAATGTCGCAAAACTGAAAGAAGTATCAATGAAATGCGTGTTCGCGCTGGCGGCGGCGGTGTTTATTCTGTGCGTGCTGGTGATATGCGTTTTCATTTTCGCGCAGGCGGTGCCCGCAATACGGGAAATTGGTTTCGTGCAATTCCTGTTTTCGGACAAATGGGCGCCGACGGACACGCAGGCGAGTTACGGCATAGGCACTATGATTGTCGGCTCCTGTTTCGTCACGGCGGGCGCGCTCGTCGTGGGCGTGCCGCTCGGATTGCTTGCAGCCGTTTTCCTCGCAAGATATTGTCCGAAATCCGTTTACAGAATTCTCAAACCGCTCGTCAACATTCTCGCGGGTATACCGTCCATAGTCTACGGCTATTTCGGGCTGACTGTGGTAGTGCCTTTCGTCAGAAACAATTTCGGCGGGACGGGGATGAGCATATTCAGCGCGTCGGTGGTGCTTGGCATTATGATACTGCCCACGATAATCACGGTGTCCGAAACATCGCTGCGTGCCGTGCCCCGCGCATACTACGAAGGGGCGGTCGCGCTGGGCGCCACTCACGAAAGAGCCGTGTTCACGACGGAAGTCCCCGCCGCGAGGTCGGGCATACTCACTTCCATAGTGCTGGGGCTGGGACGCGTCATAGGCGAGACGATGGCGGTCGTCATGATAGTAGGCAACCAGACCGCGATGCCCGACTCCTTATTCGACGGAGTGCGCACGATGACGTCGCACATAGTACTTGAACTGGGCTATGCGACCGACCTGCACAGGGGCGCGCTTATTGCCACGGCGGCGGTTTTGTTCGTGTTCATACTGCTCATCAACCTGCTGATTGCCGCGATAAGGCGCAAAAGGGCATAGGAGGCGTTTATGACGAAAAAAACTTTTTCTCTCGGACGCTTCGGCACCGACCTGAAAGGTCGCGCGCTGGAAACGCGAACGTCCCTGCGCGATTTCTTCGCCCGCTACAAAGGGCATCCCTTTTCCTGCATTGTGATGATAGCGGTCGTACTTGCCGCTCTCGTTACGGCGGGCATAGTCATATGGATACTCGCTTACGTTCTGACAAAAGGTCTTCCCAACCTCAAACCCGAACTCTTCGAGCCCGTTTACACCTCCGAAAACCTGTCTATGCTTCCCGCCCTTGTAAATACGCTGACGGTCGCAGCGTTGTCGCTGCTGATTGCCGTGCCGATAGGCGTGTTTTCGGCGGTGTTTATGGTGGAGTACGCGGGGAGTAAAAATCCCTTCGTGTCCGTGGTGCGCACCGCAGCCGAAACGCTTGCGGGTATACCGTCAATAGTCTACGGCATATTCGGTATGCTGTTGTTCGTGGAAATCGTTTTCAAGGCGTACTGCCTTGCCGCGGGCATACTGACCATGGCAATCATGATTCTGCCGCTCGTCATGCGCACGACGGAAGAGGCGTTGAAGAGCGTCCCCGTATCGTTCAGGGAAGGCTCGTACGCCATGGGCGCGGGCAAACTCCGCACCGTGTTCCGCATAGTTCTGCCTTCCGCGACGCCCGGCATACTTTCCGGCGTCATTCTCGCGCTCGGCAGAGTGGTGGGCGAAACGGCGGCTCTCATCTACACCGCGGGTACGGTGACGAGAATACCCGACGGTTTGCTCGGCAGCGGTGAAACGTTGTCCGTGCATATGTACATTCTGGCGAGCGAAGGTCTGCACCCCGACGAGTCGTGGGCGACGGCAATCGTGCTCATCGCGCTCGTCCTCGTCATAAACGGCGTGGCGGAATTCATCGCCAACCGCTTCAAAAAGGAGTATTGATGGACAAGTTTCAAGTGCGCGGGCTGGATTTGTTTTACGGCAATTTCCAGGCCCTCAAAAACATCGACATCGACATAGAGGAAAAGACCGTGACCGCTCTCATAGGTCCTTCTGGTTGCGGAAAATCCACCTTTCTGAAAACGCTCAACAGAATGAACGACCTCGTGCCGCAATGCAAAATCAAGGGCGAGGTGCTCCTCGACGGAGAGGACATCTACAACAAAATCGACGTCAATCTGTTGCGCAAGCGGGTGGGTATGGTGTTCCAGAAGCCGAACCCCTTTCCGATGAGCGTTTACGACAACATAGCATACGGTCCCAAAACCCACGGCGTGCGCAAGAAGTCGCAACTCGACGACATCGTGGAGCAGTCGCTGAGGCTCGCCGCCATATGGGACGAAGTGAAAGACAGGCTCAAAAAGAGCGCGCTGGGGCTCTCGGGCGGACAGCAACAGCGGCTTTGCATAGCGCGTGCGCTCGCGGTACAACCCGAAGTTCTGCTTATGGACGAGCCGACCTCGGCGCTCGACCCCGTGTCCACGGCGAAAATCGAGGACCTGGTGCAGGACCTGAAAAACGACTATACGATAGTCATTGTCACGCACAATATGCAACAGGCGGCGAGAATATCCGACAAAACGGGGTTTTTCCTTTTGGGCGAACTCATAGAGTTCGACACCACGGACAACATATTCGGCAATCCTGCGGACAAACGTACCGAGGATTACGTAACGGGGAGGTTCGGTTGATGAGAAAGCAATTCGACGAACAGTTGGCAAAAATAAAAGAAATGCTGTGCGATATGTGCAAGACGGACGCCGTGGCGGTGAAACAGGCAAACGGTGCATTGCGCGTCAAAGACGTTGCGGCGGCGCGCGGAGTAAAAGCCCACGAGAGGGCGGCGGACAGGTTCGAGGCGGACATCGAAAGAATGTGCATGACCGTCATCGTCAAGCAGCAGCCCGTGGCGCACGACCTCACCTTCGTCACCGCGGCGATGAAAATGGTCACGGATTTGGAGCGGATATCCGACCAGGCGGCGGACATCGCGGATATCACGGTGCGGACCGCGGACAGGAATTTTCTTCTGCCGCCCGCGCTTGCGGGGCTCATGGAAACCGCGGAGAACATGGTGGACAGGTGCGCGCGCGCCATTGAGAACGACGATGCCGCGCAGGCGAAAATCATCTGCAAGACGGACGACGTTGCCGACGGATTGTTCGAACGCGTCAAAGAGGACCTTACGCACGGCGAGTATTCCGCGGACGGCGAAGTCGCGCTGGACATGCTTATGGTGGCGAAGTATCTCGAAAGGATATGCGACCATTGCGTCAACGTCGCCGAATGGGTGTTGTTTTCCGTGGGCGAGCGCGGCTAGCTGTGATTTGTGCGCGACAATAACAGCGTTCGAAAAAGAAAGAAAAGAGGGGCTCGGAGGCCTCTCTTTTTTACTATTGAAAATCCTTGCGCGGGAATGTAGAATTAAAATATGCAGATACGTTCCGTAACGGTCGGCGGAGAAAGACTGGATTATTTCTTCGACGTCAAGAGGATAAAAAACATAAATTTGCGCGTACGCAGGGACGGGTCGGTCTACGTCAGTGCGGGAGTGGGCATATCTCCTTTGAGAGCGGACGCTTTCGTCGCCGAAAAGGCGGAGTGGATTGCCCGCCGCAGAGCTGAAATAGCCGAACGCAGTGCCGTAATAGACGCCGTGCGTTTCCGCGACGGCGCGACAATTCTTTTTCTCGGCGACGGATACGTCGTGCACGCCATGCGGGGAAAAAGAGGAGTGCGCCTTCGCAAAGAGGAAGGTATCATGGAGGCGAGCCTTCCCGACCCCGACGACGGCGAAGCGTTGAACTCTCTTTTGGAACGCTGGTTCCGTGCCCGTGCCGAAGAGGTGTTGCCCGTTGTGTTCGAACACGCCGAAAAGGAAACCGCGGGATATTTCGGCGCGTCGTGCGGACTTGTGCTTCGGAAAATGCGCGCACGTTGGGGCAGTTGTTTTGCGCGCGAAAGAAAAATAACTCTTAACACGGCGTTGGTGCACGCGCCCGTCGAATGTATAGCGTACGTTTGTTTGCACGAACTCACGCATTTGCAGTGTCCGCGTCACGACGGGCAGTTCTATGCCGTACTGACCCGTTTCTGTCCCGATTGCAGGGCTCTGCGCCGCAAGCTGAACGCGCTAGTCGCGCCGTACATAGGAAAATAAAAAAAAGCGTAACCTTTTTTGCGCACGGGCGTTTATTATGTGAAAACGCCGCAAGATTGCGATAATATAAGAAAACACGTTTACGAAATTCTTACTCTACGGAGGGTGTGTTATGAAAGAAAGATTCAAAAGGTATCTCGAAAGAGAATTCCGCGCGATTGCTCCCACGCTTGCCGCGATGGAATACCGCGAACAGATGCTCAAACAGCTTATGGACAGAGCGCAGGAACTTCGCATCAAAGGTATTGACGACGAAGACCTGATTTACGATATGTGCATCGACGAACTCGGCGATTTCCGCGCAACGCTGAAAGAGTTCGAGGAAAAAGAGCACAAGGTCGAAAACGCAAAGCGCAAAGGTCTGCTTGCAATGGCGGGCGTAATCGGTGCGGCGCTGGCTTTTGTCATCGTCTACCTGGTCGTCAGTTTCGTAACGGGCAACTGGGCGCAAACCTGGCTCATTCTCGTGGGCGCGGCGTTTGTCGGCATAATCGGTCTGCTTTGCGTGCTTATCGCAAAATTCGGCAAACAGAAAAAATATCTGCCTATGCGTGCTATGCCTCTCGGCATAATTGCGTTGGTCAGCGTATATCTGTTCCTGCTTCTGCAACTTATCTTCCACATCAATATGAGCTATTTCGTATTCCTCGTTATGGTCATCGTGATGCTCGTATTCGACACCGCACTGGCATTCGTCACCGATTTCAAACTTCGTTATATCGAACTCGGCATAACGATGGAAGTCACCTGCGTACTGCTTTACGTAATGCTCGGCATAGCCAAAGTCGCACCCTGGCACCCCACCTGGATACTCTGCCTCGGAGGTGTTGTCGGCTCCGTGATTATGGCAATCGTGCTTCTTGCGCAGTACAACAAAAAGAAGGACATGTCCGAAAAAGAGAAGCTCAACAAGAAGTACAAAAAAGAGGACGAGTCCTACTATACGATGTGGAAAGACTGACGGTCTTTCAGCCGTAACGGTACTTTATGTATCCAAAACGGCGCATTAAGGAGTGATATGAGCAAGATTATAAGAGCAGAGATGTGGGACAAGATGCAATATCTGTTCCGCAACTACTACGACAGAATGGTGCACTGCGTGCAGTATTACGACAACCTTCTCGACATTAACGTATTGAAACGGGTGCTCGTTTTCACTACGGAGAAGGTGCCCGTCCTGCACAGTTCTTTCCGCGACAATGCGGTGGAGCCGTACTGGTCTGTCGAGGACTATACGGTCAACGACATTCTCACCGTACGCGAAAGTACGGACCTCGAAGCCGACATAAACGCTTTCATCAGTCAGTGCATTCCGGTGGACAGCAACGTGCAGTACAAAATGGCGGTGTTCAACAAGGACGGACGCTCCACGCTGTGTATGATTGTCAACCATATGTGTATGGACGGCGGCGACTTCAAATACTTTATGAAGAAACTTGCCGAAAACTACAACAAACTGCTCGAAGGCGACCGCGACCTCGACATCAAGACGGGCAGCCGCAGTTACGACGCCGTCTATTCCAAACTCACCGAGGAAGAGGAAAAAATCGCCCGCGGACTTTACAAGAACATCAGCCAGATAAAGGACGAGCACTATTTCCCGCTTACGCCGTCGTCGCCCGTCGACAAGACCCGCATAATAAGACGCAAGGTGGGCAAGGAACTTTTCGCGTCGTTCCGCAAGATAGGCAAAAACCTCGGCGTTACGGTCAACGACATGATGCTTGCGTTCTACGTCCGCGCACTTTACGAAATCGGAATGTTCCGCGATGACGAACGTCTGACCATACCTTGTATGGTTGACCTGCGCCGTCATATCGTGGACGGCGGTGCCGGAACGGGGCTTACCAACCACACGGGCTTTATGCAGTGTTCCACGGAAAGAAAGGGCGAAACGATAAACGATACGCTCATCGAGGTGCTGCGTTCCGTGCGCAAGAGCAAGGACGATCCGTATATGGGGCTTTACAGTCTGCCTCTTCTCAAACTGGCGTACGCCATATTCCCCTTCGTGATAAGCGAAACGGCAATCAAAATCGGTTATCTCAATCCGCTTATCGGAATGAGCAACATAGGCGTTATGGACGACCGCGCGCTGCGTATGGGCGATGCGGAAATCGTGGACGGATTTATGACGGGCGCGGTCAAGTACAAGCCGTATATGCAACTCGCGCTGACAAGTCTCCTAGGCGATATCACGATGACAATCGCAATCAGGGGCAACGCGGAGGACGAAAAAACGGTCAACAGGTTCTTCGATATGATTATCAAGAATATGAACGACTTTGTCGACCTCAACCGCGACAAACTCAATTAGTTCGATGCAAATCGACATACACACACCGACGGAAAGCGCGTCCGCTCAACGGGCGCGCTTTCCGTTTGTGCGCAAAAATTCAGTTTACAACGCGCGGGGTGTGTGCTAAAATTCATATATCCGTAAGATAAAGAGGTGAATTATGAGTTTTGCAAGAACGCTGTTTGTAGCAATCGATTACCTGTACAACGCGCCGCAGAACAATACGCGTTACACCCGTTTCAAGAACGTGGATTTCATCGTCAACAAAGACATCGTCTATGACGAATCCGCGCCCGACGTGTGCAAGCTTGACACCTACTGCGTAAAGCGCGAGGGCAAGTATCCCGTGTTGTTCTACATTCACGGCGGCGGCTTTGTCGCAGGCGACAAGAAATACCGCAGAGGTCTTTCCCGTTGGAGTGCGGAGAAGGGCTACTTCGTCATCAACGTCAACTACGGTCTTTGCCCGCAGTACAAGTTCCCCGAACCGCTCAGGCACATCGTCGCGGCGGCGAACTGGATGGTCGAAAACGCGGAGAAGCTCAACCTCGACCTCAACCGTGTCATAGTTTCGGGCGACAGCGCAGGCGGCTACTATTCCGCCATGCTCGCAGTCATCGCCGCGAACAAGCAGATGCAGGAGAGATTGGGCGTCAAGACGGACGTCAAGTTCCAGGGCGCGATTCTCAACTGCGGCATCTACGACGTGGGCACCGCGTTGCAGGCGAAGGTTCCTTTCAAACTCACCGACAAAATTCTGTGGGACTTTGCCGGCATAAAGAAGGAACAGGTTCCCACCTACGAATGGCTCGACTTCTGCGCACCCATCAACTTCGTGGACGCAAGTTTCCCCGCATCGTTCATTACCTATGCGGACCAGGACTTCTTCTGCGGAGGACAGGGTCCGCGACTTATAGAGAAATTGCAAGGGCTGGGAGTTCACGTCGAAGAGTTCCACTCTTTGAAGTTCATGGAAAACCACTGCTTCTCTCTGACCTGGGGTAACAAGGCGGCAAGAAAGAACAACGAGCTGACCGCCGACTTCATGAAGAGATTTGCCGAAGGCAAAGTCTGAGTTCATTCTGCAACCGATAAAGGGAGCGGCATGAGCCGCTCCCTTTTCATAAAAGCATACAGTGAGGATATCGAAATGAAAAAAGTGCTCAAAGCGGAAATGTGGGACAAGATGCAATATCTTTTCCGCAACTACTATGACAGAATGATGCACTGCGCCCTCTTTTACAACGGGACCATCGACGCCGACGTTCTTACGCGCGTTCTGCATTTTCAGCTTGACAACGTGCCCGTCTTGCACAGCCGCTATCACAACAATCCCGTCAAACCCTACTGGGTGGTGCAGGATTACAAGACGGACGACTTTCTTACGGTGCGTGCAAGCGACGACCTCGATCGCGACATAATGGCGTTTGTCACACAGCGGATACCCATTACGGACAACGTGCAGATAAAAGTGGGGCTGTTCACCAAGGACGGCAAGTCCGCAATCGCTTTCGTCGTCAATCATATGTGCTTCGACGGCGGCGACCTCAAATATTTCGTTACCAAACTTTGCGAAAACTACACCAAATTGCTCGCAGGTGACGAAAATCTCGAAATCAAACACGGCACTCGTTCCTACGACGCCGTGTATTCCGCAATGTCCGAAGAGGACAAAAAGACGGCAAAGTCGCTTTACCGTAATATCAGCGCGGTAAAAGACGAGCATTTCTTCCCGCTCACCGAGAAGCGTGAAGGCGACGTAAACCGCATTGTGCGCCGCAAGCTTTCGGCAGAGCGTTTCAACGCGGCACGGCTTGCGGGCAAGGCAATGGGATTTACGGTCAACGATATCATACTTGCGGCGTACGTGCGTTCGCTTTACGAGTTCGGCGTGTGCAAGGATGACGAGCGTCTGACCATACCCTGTATGGTTGACTTGCGCCGCCACCTCGCAAAGGGCGGGCAGGAAACGGGTCTTACCAATCACACGGGATTTATGCCCGTGACCATCGACGGCAACGGCAAGGATATGCGCGATATGCTTGACAAAGTGGCGAAAGCAATGGAAAAGAACAAGCACGACAAGTTCCTCGGACTGTATTCGCTGCCTCTGTTGCACCTTGCTTACGCCGTTTTCCCGCACTGCATAAGCGAGCAGGCGATAAAACTCGGCTACGACAATCCGCTCATCGGAATGAGCAATATCGGCAGCATCAAACCCTCCGATTACAGAATGGGCGACGCCGTTCCAGAGGACGGGTTCTATACGGGCGCGGTAAAAGGCAAACCCTTTATGCAGCTCGCGCTGACGACCTTCGAGGGCGAGGTGACGTTCACAATCGCCATTACGGGCAACGAGGAGGACGAGAAAATCGTCAACGCGTTTTTCGATATTCTGCTCGACAATATTGACAAAATCGCCGCCATCGGTCAAAAATAGATGGTGTAAACAAGAGGGAGGACAATTATGAAATTTGGAAAGAAACAAGAGGACTGCGTCGCCGAAGCCGTCGTAACGGGCAGCGACGCGGAAGTGCTTGCGCCGGAAGAGGCTGTCGTAAAGCCCGAGGAAATGGAAGCCGTCGACGCGAAAAAGGTCAAGAAACAGTCGCGTATCGCAACGGCAAGCTTTATATGGACCATACTCAGCATGGTGTTTGCCATAGTTTCCGCGGGGTTCTACCTGTACAAACAATGGCTGCTTGCGCCCTATTCGTACATCATGTTCGCGGTGCTCGGCGTATACATCGTCGTGTTCGCGGTGATGGTCGGGCTTTACGCGGGCAACGCGAAGCAGGGCAAAAAGAAAATCAAAGGGCTCAAAAAGACCTTCGGGATATTCCGCACGTTCACGACGCTGGTGTTTCTCATCGTGACCGCCGTGTCGATGACGGGCGTCGTCTCCGCGAAAGGACTGGGGCTCTGGCAGTGGATTGTCCTCGGCGTCAACATCTCGGTGGCAATCGTTCAGATTTCGCTCAAAATCAGTTCCATGGTGTTCAGCGCGGTGGTGAAGAAGATAGGCAAGAAGTACACCGTGCGCATCACGTCCTACGTCAACGGCGTCGCCAAGGAAAACAAGGTGCAGACCAAAGTGATGAGCAAACTTTACGGCACCGAAATCACGGCGGACGAAAAGAAATCCGAACCCGCGGCATCGGCGGACGCACCCGCGGACGGAACGCCTTCCGTCGTCGCCAACAAGACGCCCAGGCAGACCGCGCGCGAGGAACTCAAAATCGCGGCGGTGAAGTACAGCAAGGAAGTGGCGAAGGAACAGGTGGCGAAAGCCGTCGCCAAAATCGAGAAAGCGAAAGCGCAACGCGCGGCGGGCAAGAGCGGCGAACCGCAGGAAAAAGAGGTCGCGGCGGTGGCTTACGAGGAAACCCCCGCAGCCGTCCCCGAACCCGCGAAGAAGAGCAGAATTCCGCTGCCTTCCGTCGGCAGAAAAAAGTCCGACAAATAGCGCGTCGCATAGTTCGACAACAAACGAAAAGGCAAGGTCGCTCACCTTGCCTTTTGTTTTGCCTTTTCGGTATTATTTTGCGTTAAACGCGTTTAATGCGTCGTTTTTGTGCGTTCAAACGCGTGTTTGCGTCGGGTTAGGTTGTTTTTGCGGGTCAGCGCAACGAAAAGAACTTGTGCGTGAGTTCCCAGGGCTTTTCGAAATATATTCCGCTTTCCGCCGCCGTCTTTTCGTCGTACTTTCCCGCATTGCCGAGTGCGTGCGAAGAGCAGTACATGAGGTAGGGCACGGGTTCGCGGGAATGGGTCAGTATGGTGACGGGTGTGTAGTGGTCGGGCATTACCATAATCGCGAAGTCCTCGCCCGATTTCGCAAGGTGTTCGTAGACGGGTCCGAGTATCTTTTCGTCGATGAGTTCGATTGCGCGGATTTTACCCTGCAGATCGCCCTGGTGACCGCATTCGTCGGGGGCTTCGAGGTGTACGAAGACGAAGTCGCAGTCGTTGTCGAGCAGGTCGATTGCGGCTTGTGCCTTGCCGTCGAAGTTGGTGGTCAGCGTGCCCGTCGCGCCTTCGACGTCCACGCTTTTCATTCCCGCGCCTATTGCTATGCCTTTGAGCAGATCGACCGCGCTCACCATACCGCCCGACAGCCCGTAACGGGCGCGGAAGTTTTCGAGAGCGGGGCGGGTACCCTGTCCCCAGAACCACACGCAGTCGGCGGAGTTCTTGCCCGCCGCGCGGCGTTTTACGTTGACGGGGTGGTCGTGCAACAGGTCGTACGAGCGGCGTATCAGGTCGGTGAGTTCCTCCGCAAGGTCGCCCGCAGGGAGATATTCTCCTATGCGTTTGCCGCTGATATCGTGGGGCGGGGTCAGCTTCATATCCGTGGTGCCGTGCGCGATTATCAGGCAATGACGGTAACTTACGCCCGCGTGGAAAGCGAACTTTTCGTTGCCGAGGCGTTCTTGCAAAAATGCGATGAGTTCGCGCGCTTCGTCCGTGGTGATTTCGCCCGAGGAGTAGTCCTTCATCGTCTTGTCGGCAAAATCCGACTCATCGCCGAGCGTCACGAGGTTGGTACGCACCGCGACGTCGTCGTCCTTCATCTCGATGCCTATCGAGAGGGCTTCGAGGGGACTTCTGCCCGTATAGCAGGTCCTTGCGTCGTATCCGAGCGCGCCGAGATTGGCGACGTCGCTGCCGGGTTTGTATCCGTCGGGCACGGTTTTGACGAGACCGACTTCGCCCGTTGCGGACAACTTGTTCATATAGGGTTTGCGGGCGACTTCAAGGGGAGTTTTCCCTCCCAGCGATGGCGCGGGGTAGTCCGCCATGCCGTCTCCCAGTATCAGTGCGTATTTCATAGTTTTACCTCGTTGATATGTTAATTCTTTTCGGCGGCTTTGTCAAACTGTTGGAAGGGCTTGCAAAAAGCGCGTTTTTGTGGTACATTGTGTTAACGGAAACTTATTGCGGCGCGCCTGCGGGCGTGAACCGCGCGGGCAGGATTTCATGGAGAGAGAGGAACGACCCAAACTTCAAAAACTTCCCGTCGGGAGCATCGTTCCCGAAGGTTGGTTGAAAGACCAGCTTCTTCTCGTCAATGACCTGCAAAAGAGAATGGGCGCCCGTTCGGACGTGCTCGTACAGGGTGCGTGGAAGGACGGCGAGGCCTTGCCCCGTTATCTCAAAGGGCTTGTTATGCTGGCGGGCGCGCTCAACGACGCGCGGCTTGTCGACAAGGTCGAAAGCTTTATGTCCGCCGTATTCGACAGCGCAAAGGAGGGCGGGGATTTCGGTCCCTCCGAAAGACCTTATCTCGCCCACAAAATCGAAGCCGTCAAAGCCGTGCTCGCGTACTACGAACTGACGGGCGACGAGAGGGCGATTGTTTTTTTGCGCAAGTTTTTCAAGTGCCAGTACGACACGTTGAGCGTCACCCCCTTTTGGTATCATTCGCGGGCGCGCATTCCCGACGAAATCCGCGCAATAGAGACTGTTTACCGCGCGGAAGGCGGCGAGTGGCTCAAAGAACTGGCGGGAACGCTGTGCATGAAGAGTTGCGACTGGTTCAAGGTCGCAAGCAAGTTCCCGTACCGCAAGCCCGCCGAACGCATGATATCCGCGACGGCTCTCAAAAAAGCCATGCGCACCGTCACGCAGGCCGAAAACTCCGACGCGCAGAAACGCAAGACCCTGACCTGCGAACACGCCAATTCCGTATGGAAACACCGTTCGCACCAAATACTGGTCGAAACGAGCGGCGTCAGCCTTGCCAAAGCCGTCAAATATCCCTGCACCTACGGTGCTTTCATCGGCGACGACGAACTCAAACGTCTTTCTCTCCGTTTCATCGCCAACCTCGACAAATACCACGGAAACGCAACGGGTATGTTCGCCGCGGACAAAAGGCTCGCGGGCGTATCCGCTTCGCGCGGGACGGACGTCGAGGCGGCAAGCGAGATGATGGAGTCCCTCGTCACCGTGCTGGAAGAGACGGGTGAGGCGGCGTGCGCCGATATGCTGGAACAGATTGCTTTCAACGTTATGGGGGCGGCGGCTTTCGACGACGTCAGCGCGGTCGAGGACATCGTGATGCCCAATCAGCTGGAATGTTCGCTCCGTCGCAGGGAGTTTTTCAAGGATTCGCCCACGGGCAACGCCTTCGTGAGGGAAGGTCTGTCGCGCGGGGCGGTCGCGTTGCTTTCGGCTTATCCCACCTTCATGCAGGCGTTGTGCATGACACGCGGCGACGAGCTCAACTTCTTTGCGTATGCGCCGTGCACAATAACCGCAACCGTCAACGGCGCAAAACTCCGCATAAAGGAGGACACGGGTTATCCCTTCCGCAACACCGTGGTGTTCCGCGTCGAGGAGGCGGAGGGCGAGCCAGACGTGCGCATCAATTTCCGCGTGCCGCGCAACACCAAGATGCGCCTGATATCGGGCGGACAGGTGGTCGCCACGGGCGAAGGAGGCATCTCCGTCAAGTGCATACTGCGCACGGGCAGCACCTTTATGCTCAAACTCGACATTCCGCTTTGCGCGCTCGCGAACAGAGACGGTTCATTGAGTTTCTTCAAAGGCAGCCTGCTTATGGCGTCGAAACTGGTATCCGAGGCGAAGATTTCGCCCGCCGACAGAAAACTCATCGAAGTCAACACGGTCAAGAAATGGAGTTTCACGCCCGTCGTGGCGAAAAAGACCGTGGGAGGAGTGCGCCACCTGTACGAGGACGAAGTGACGACGGTCAACCCCGTTTCGCACCGTCCGTTCAGCCACGACGCGCCCCCGTTCGAACTCACGGTGCGGTGCAAAGCCGTCCTCAACTGGGACTACGACATCAACGGTATGTCCGCAATTCCGCAGACGCCGAAATTTTCGGAGGAGAGCGTGGAAAGGGTATTCGTGCCCTTCGGGTGCACCTCCGTGCGCCTGTCGCACTTCCCGCCCTGTTACAAAAACTGACCGTCCGCCTGCCTTGACACGGGGGCACGCAAAGGTTACACTCATAGCGGAGGATATATGAGGAGACTCGAACGCATTTATTCCAAAACCGAGAGGATTGTCGCCAGACCGCGTTTTTCGGGCTGGACTTTTCTCAGGGAATTGTTCGTTGCGGCGATTCTGGGCGGAATAATCGCCGTGCTTTGGATATACGGCGACACCATCGAGCAAGCCCTCGACCCTTCCTTTGCGGGAAGCGCAAAATACCTCAGCGAAGCAAACCTCAAATGGGCGATGCTCGGGTGCGGACTATTCGTCGTGCTGCTGCTGATATTGCACGTAATCGACTTTTATATGCGCATAATCATCATCACAGAGGACAAATTCGTCTACAAGGCGGGGTTGTTGTCCACCAAGAGCGTTATGCTCCCTCTCAACGAAATACGCTATGTCGACGTGAGTCAGAATTTCGTTCAGGCGATATTCGGGTGCGGCAAAATCAAACTGATAACCGAAGGCGAGGCCCCCTTCGTCATCGTAATCAAAAACATCGTCCGTCCGCAAAAGTGCGCCAGAAGGCTTATGCAACAGTGCAGTTACGTGCGCGAAAGCACGGGACGACCCCGACTCTGCCTCAGCATTGCGCCGCCCGCGCACCGCAAGTGACCGTGTTCGCCGCCCGACAAACGGCATAGGGAAGTCGGGGACGGACAACCCGAACGCAAAGTGCGGCGGGAGGGGAAAATCGGAAAGTGAAACCGCAAAACGGAGAAAGAAAAAACGCGACCGCAGGGTCGCGTTTTCAATGTTTCGACATCACAACAGCACCCAGTTGCCCGGCGTGATGAACAGGTAACTTATCACCATAAGCAAGGCGGTCAGCACCAGCACGTGGGCGAGATAGAAGAAAATCGCGTATTTGCCGACGAAGCAAACGGGCTTGTGCCATTTGCCGTCCAAAAAGGGCAACAGGCTGTATTTTCGGGCGTACAGGACGGGCGCAATCATCGTCCCCGCAAAGAAGAACGCCGCCCAGGGTATCAGGGTGAACAGGTCGCCTGGGGACATCGCCGTCACGGAGTAGAACGTCGTCTTTACGCCGTAGTAGTTTTCGGGCGGGAATATGAAGAACAGCCACGTCGGAGTGTCGGCGGGCGGCGTGTACAGGAAGTACAGGCAGGTCACGACGACGATTATCGCCGCGCTGACTGCGGAAATCGCCACGGCGTTTCTTCGGCAGAGGAAGGAAACGAGCGCGTAAAGCAGAATGCACACCGCATAGAAGTGAAGCACGCCGAAGGTGACCAGTATGCCCGACACTATGCTTTCCAGCGCGTAGGTCACCAACGAATACAACAGGGCGACGAATGCGAGTATGCAACCGCGTCGCAGGTTGGAGCGCGAGAACGTGCAGGATATTCCCGATATCGAGAAGAAGACGAAAAGTACTATCGTATGAAGGGTCGCGTGGGTGTCGCTGTTATAGAAATCCAGACACCAGCGGCAGAAATCCGCGCCGCCGCCCGTTGCGGTGACGCGGTGTCCGTTGCCGAACCATACGGGTCCGAAAAACAGACCTATCAGCATCATCAAATGGTCGAGTATCATCAAAATGATACACAACCCCCTGAGAAAGTCTATTTCCCATATGCGGTAACGGGGACGTTTGGGAACGAGAACCGTTTTGGTGTCTGAAATCAGCGACTGTGTTGCGGTCATTACCTCAGCGACCTTTTTTCGTTTTCCATTCTGTCTTTACGAGTTCCAACCCGCCGCCACGCTGTTCGTAAAGGTCGTAGCGGTTGTCGTATTCGTAGACGATTATGCCGGGGTTCACGCGGCTTTTGTAGATGCGCGGCGCCTCGGGCAGATGTTTCGTGTTCTTGCCTTTCGTGTCGTATTCGATGACGCGCGAGTCCGTGAAATACTTGCGCAGGGGGCGGACTATCACGTTGCGTATCGTGATGACCACGGAGCACCCGAAAGTCAGCGCGAAACCGAAGATGTACAGTTTGCCGTCGACGTCGGGATAAAAGGGGTTGAACCCGAACGCCAGGTAAAGAATGCCGCCGTAGGCAAGGTAGATTAGCGGCACGTAAAGCCCGAAATAATAGACGATTTTCGCCGCAAGTTCGACGGCGAATTTCAAGACTTTCCACAATATTCCGAGCGCGGTTGTCAGCACGCTGCCGAATAAACATCCCGACAGTTTCACATTCGAATGATATCACAACCACAGTTGAGTGTCAATAATGCGCGCACCCGCGTATTGACTGTTCCGCTCCGATTTGCTATTATGTTAAAGAGCCCGAAACGCCTGTCGGGACGCAATTTTAAGGGGGAAGGCACCGTGAACATCATTCCGAAACCGTTGAAGATAGAGAATGCGGAAGGCAGTTTCCGTTTCGACTCCGCCGTGCGCGTTTTCGCACCCGTCCCGATTATATCGTCCATGTTCGACGAGCTCGACGAAACAGTGGCTCCCGACGGCAGAACCGTCGTGTTCGAACTGGGCGTGACCGAGTACGACTACGTGCTGGAAATCTTCGATACGGGAGTAAAAGCCGTTGCGGGCGACGCGGAAGGTCTTTTCCACGCCGCAATCACGCTCAAACAACTCGTCGAGTGCTCCGACAACGGAGAAATCGCGGCGTGCAGAATATGCGACAGACCGCGCTTTCCGTACCGCGGAGTTCTTATGGACGTCAGTCGCCACTTCTTCGGTGTCGACGTCGTAAAGAAAGTCATCGACGCGATGGCGCTTTTCAAATTCAACTACCTTCATCTCCACCTGAGCGACGACCAGGGATTCAGAATCGCCTGCGAAAAGATGCCGTTGCTCACCGAGCATGCGTCCAGGCGCGCTCAGACCTGCGGCGACGGAAAACCTTACGGCGGATTCTTTACGGAAGCCGACGTGCGCGAAATCGTGTCCTATGCCGCCGAACGCTATGTCAACGTGATGCCCGAAATCGACCTCCCGGGTCATACGCGTGCCGTGGTTTCGGCGTATCCGGAACTTTCGTGTTCGGGCAAACCCGTCGAAGTGGCGACGAAATTCGGCATTTTCTCGGAAATACTGTGCGCAGGCAAGGACGAGACGTACGAAGCCGTACGCAACATTCTCGGCGACGTGGCGAAACTGTTCCCGTGCAAGTACTTCCACATAGGCGGCGACGAAGTGGCAAAACTCGAATGGGCAAAATGCGAGCGTTGTCGCGCTCTTATGGAAAAGGAAGGACTTGCCGACTACGAAAAACTGCAAGGTTATTTCACCTGCAAAGTCACGGATATGCTCGAAGAACTCGGCAAAACGCCCGTGGTGTGGAACGAGGCTCTGCTGTCGGGAATGCTGGACAAGAATGCCGTCATTCAGTACTGGAAACCCGGCGCGAAGTCCGCGCGCGAGGTCGCCGCGGCGGTGCGCGAGGAAGGACGTCGCGTCATCGTCAGCAGACACAATCCCTATTATCTCGACCAGCCTTACGGCTATTCCTCGCTGAAAGCCGCTTACGAGTTCGAGCCGTGCCTTGCCGAGTTCGGCGAGGGTGCGGAGGCGTTCGTGACGGGCGTGGAATGCACTTTGTGGGCGGAACACATCGACAGCGCGGAAAAACTCTTCTCGATGATGTTCCCGCGAGCGGCGGCGGTCGCCGAAAGCGGATGGAGCGCGCCGCAGAAGAATTATTCCGTCTTCGCCGAAAGACTGCGCAAGGTGATAAAGATGTTGCGTGCGATGGGCATAAACTACACATCCATAGGCGACAGCAACCCGTCCTTCGTCAAAGGCATTGTCGAGACGGTGGCGTTCCAGCTCAAAAACATGTCGCGCATAGATGCGTCGTCCGCAAGGAACTGGCGCAGCATAGGAATGCGCCCGAAAAAGAAAAAATAATTTCCGAAAAAACGGAATTTTTCATTTTTCGCCCGCTTTCGAGCGGGCGTATTGCAAGGAGGCACAATGAATATCGTATCGTACGCAAATTACGGCAAATGCGTCGAGTTTTATCGCGGAGGCGTAAAAGTTCTTGTCACGGTGGACGTGGGTCCCCGCATCATCTACTTCGGCACGGAGAACTTCAACTTCATGAACGAGGATATCGCGCGCAACGTCAACAAAGGCGGCGAATACTTCGACGAGAATTTCGGCAAAGGCACGCTGTGGTATCTCTACGGCGGTCACCGCGTGTGGAAGTCGCCCGAGGACCTCGAAACGTACACGCCCGACAACGTCCCCGTCGAATACGAAACGACGCAGTACGGAGGACGCTTTGCCTGTCGTGTCGCCAAAAACCTGGACTACGAACTCGCGCTGGACCTCGCGGAGGACGGCACGCTCACGGTGCGCAACACGGTGACGAACAAAGGCGCCGCGCGCGAACTTGCCGTGTGGGGGCTCACGGTATCGGCAAAGGGCGGCACGATGGTGCTTCCGCTCAACGAGCCGACGGACGACCTCAACCCCGTGCAGAACGTCGTGAGCTGGCCTTACAACGATCCCGAGGACGAAAGACTGCGCGTCGGCAAAAAATTTCTCACGCTGCGACAGACCGACAGACCCGAAGCCATCAAGATAGGCGCGTTCACCCGCAAAGGTCGCGCTTACTACGCGGTGGGCGACAAGGCGGTCAAATGGGAGTGTCTCCCCGCCGCAGGCATATACGGCGATTTCTGGTGTAATTTCGAAAGTTACACCAACGAACACATTCTCGAAGTGGAGTGGCTCTCGCCCCTGCATAAGCTCGCAACGGGCGAAAGCGCGACGATGACGGAGAAATGGAGCATAATCGCCGTGCCCGAAAACTTCGCCCTCGACGACGAGTCTCTAGGCAAAATATTCGAATAAACGCAAAAGCGCCGATTTCGAAATAAAACACGATAAGTGTATCAAAAGAGCGGCAAAACCTCTGTACAGGCGCAAAATATGCCTGGAAAATAATGGAAAATACACGAATTGTGTTTTCTGCGAGGCAAAACGAGTTCGGTTAAGACTTGCACAAAACACGTATCGTGTACAATACGAAGAACGCAGAAAAGCGTTGAAACGGGCGACCCGCGGCGTTTCGGCGGCACGGTCGCAGGAGGTCTATGGAAAAATACGTACCCGACGGGTTCGGCAATGCTCCCGTGAAATGCATTGCGGTGTCCGCCCACAAGGACGACACGGAGATGTTCGCATTGAAAGGAATTGCCGACTGTTACGGCAAAGGGGGATTCGTCGCCGTGGTGCTCACCGACGGCGGAGGCTGTCCCCGTGCGCCGCAGTATGCGGGAGTGAGTGACGAGGATATGGCGGAACTGCGCACGGCGGAACAGAAGAGAGTAGCCGCAAAGGGCGGTTATACCGCCCTTTGGTTGTTGGAGAAAAGTTCGGCGGAGGTCAAGGAGTGTTCGGATTCGCTCGTCGGGGAACTGGCGGAAATTCTCCGACAATATCCGAGCGTCGAAACGCTTTATCTTCACAATCCTTTCGACGCGCATCCCACCCACGTCGCAGCCTGCGTCGCCGCGATAAAGGCGGTGAATTTGCTGAACGAGGACGAAAAACCGCGCAAAATTTACGGTTGCGAGGTGTGGCGAGGGCTGGATTGGCTTGCCGACCGCGACAAGGTCGCGCTGGACGTCAGCGGTTACGACGCGCTCGCCGCCGCTTTGATGGACGAATTCGAGACGCAGAACGCCGCCAAAAGATACGATATCGCCGCGCAAGCGCGGCGCAACGCTAACGCCACCTTCGGACACAGTCACGAGAACGACGTGTCCGAGTCCGTGATTTACGCCGTCGACATGACGTCGCTCGCACACGGCGAAACCCTGGACGATTTTGCCGAAAGAATGGTGGCGGATTTCGTTTCGTCGCTGTGTCGCGACATCTGGCACAAATAATTTCGGACGGAAAAAGAGAAATTTTCCGAAGGTGTCGAAAGACGTTAAAACAAAATTTAAGCCCTTTTAGGGCTTATTTTTTTTGCCTAAATCAAAATCCGCGTCGAAAATTCGTTTTTAATGTTTCGTTAAATATAATTAACGGCTTGAATTCGGACGCACTCCGTGCGTATAATTCAAATGTATATTAGTCTATGGGCGCGTTATACGCGTAAGGGAAGCATAGGAGGGAAACTATGAGAAGACTAAAAGTTGCGTTGCTTTTCGTGTTGATGTTGTGCTTGGTGACGGGCGCTCTCGTCGCTTGCAACACTACCACCAACAGCGGAAGTAACATACCGACCATTCCGACACCCCCCGACAGTTCTGTCGAGGCGACGCCGGATATCGTCTCGGCTGCGGAAGCCTACGCCATCTTCAAGGAAGCGGCGTTGAATTCGGGAGAAGGGCAGGACGGCTACATAAATGCCGACGCGCTCCTCTATCTCGACTACATACGCGACAGGAACAACAAGTCTTTCGCCTTGCGGTTCCAGATGGCCATCGATCCCGAAAACGACGCCAATTCCGAAATGAGGATGGAATTGTGGCGGGCGGAACTCGACGGCACGCTGTCCAAAATGCTCATCGGTTTTTACTATTTCGACTCGACGATAGTCTACGATTGCACGGGCATCAAGAAGGGTGCCACGGCGGTCAAGACCGACGACATCGACATGACGGCGATTATCTCGACTCTCAGCGATGCGTTCGGCAGTTCCGATTTTTCCGAGCTTTTGCTCGATAAACTGCTCGGTATCGACGTCGGTGATCTCATTTCCCAGCTTGCGGGGCTCAATCTCGACCTCGGCTCGCTCGAAAGCATTTTCATCGCCCTGATGGGCGAATCCCGCGTGTACACTCTTGCCGACGGTTCTCAGCGTCTGGAAATTCCGATGGCGATTCCCACTCTGTTGTGGACGCTCATCACGGGTCTGTTCGCTCCCGGCGGTCTCATTCCCACGGATATCGTGACTCTTGTCAACGACGTCATCGGCATAGACCTCAACATGCTTGCGGCGCTCGTTCCCGAATCCGTTTCTCTCTACCTCGTTTCCGAAATCAAAAACGACAGGTTGCTTTCCTCGTCCTTTGACGTGGGTATGGCGTTCGATACCACCGGCACGGCGCTGGAAGGTTCCTACGGCATCATTCAGAGCCAGCTCGACCTCAGTCTCGGCGCACGTACCATCAATTACGGCACTCCCGTCATCAACAACGCGTTGTATCTCACCGACGCCAAGGCTCCCGAAGGGGAACCCGAGAGTGCGGGCGGCAGAGGCCTCGACATCACTTCGCTCGGTGAATATTCCCTCCTCACCTTCGATCTGACGATCGGACTCGACGTACTTCTCAAACAGGGCACCCACACCGTCGACAGCATCGTCGGCGCGTTCGGTACGCTCATTTCCGGTCTCATTCCCGGTTATTCCGAACTTCCCGAAGCGCTCAAAACCAAGGAAATCGTCTTTGACGACCTCAATCAGGGGCTCAACATAACCGTCAAGGGCGGACTCAATATGCGCGATTCCGCACAGACCAACCTCGTCGTCGAACTGACGGGGCAACAGGGTCAGGTGCGCGCACGCATCGCTTACGTCGGTGCGGATCAGGCTCTCTACGTCGACCTCAGCGGCATACTCGGCACGGGTATGTTCAAGGTCACGGGGCTCAACCTCAACGCCGTTCTCGGCGACCTCATCGATCAGCTCATCACAACTATAAAGGACGGCATTTCCGGTCTTTCCGCATCCGAGCAGGAAGCCGTTGCCGACTACGTGGCGCGTGCCGAGCAGGCGATTGCCGAAGGTGACATCGTTCGCGGCGTGACCGCCGACGACAACGGTGCCGCCATTCAGGACACCATCGGACTCATCGTCGCGATCATCAACAACATCGACGTCAATATGGACGGTAACATCTTCAATATTCAGGGCGTTACCGTTACGCTGACGCAGTCCATTCTCGACTACATCTTCGGTCTCGTGTTCACGGGCGATAACGCGGGCGCGAAGATCCCGATCGTAGGCGACGTGAAACTCGAATACACCAACGACGGCTTTGGCGCACTCAAGAACTTCGACCTCGGCGTCAACCTCGGCGTGGACAACACCACTGTTGCGGGTCTCGGCGTCAACATCGCTGCGCAGTTCGGCTCCGTGCGCGATTCCGAATTGTTCGATCAGACCATTGCCGATTGCAGAGCCGCCAACGAAGCGGGCAAATACATACCTCTCGTGAGCTTTGACGAGTTGCGTGCCGTGCTTGCCGACCTCGACAATGCGGATATTTCCACGCTATTCAAGAACGTCGACACAATAGGCTTCGGTCTCGAAATCGGCGTCAACATTTCTGCCGACGCAAGCAAACTCGCGGACATCAAATACGACAACGGCACCGACCTCATTCTCACCGTTATGGCGGCGTTCACCGAGGCTTTCGGCGCAGACGCGACGCTCGTCATTCAGGCGGAACTCGGCGGACTCGGCGACCTCATCGCGGGTTCCGGCTCCGTTGCTTCGCTCATCACCTCTTCCAACTTCCACATCGCACTCGAAGTTTCCGACGGTTCGGCACCTCTCGAACTGTGGCTGATGCAGGGTGTGCTTTACATCAAGACGGACGAAGCTCTGCTCGGCGGCATGGCGGTCAAGATGGACATCGGTCCCATGCTTGCCGGTCTGTTCCCGGAACAGCCTGCGGGTTCTCAGGCGGTTTCCGCGGCGGAAGAAAATTCTTCCATCGACGTCATGGGTCTGTTGATAGCGGCTCTTGCGGGAGTTCGCATCGGCGACACCTACATCGACGTATATCTTGCAACGGGATTGATTTCTCAGCTGTTTGCATTGCTTGACGTCAAAGGTCTCACCATCGAAGGCGCGGACGGCGGCGATCTTACGATCGACGACGGCAGCGGCATCAGCATCACGTTGAAAGACGGTCTCAACCTCACCGAACTCGAACTCGAAGTCGCGCTCGGCGTGGGCGACGTGTTCGACATGGGCGTCAGCATCGGCGGCATCAACTGCGCCGTCAACGACATCAATTACATAACCGCTCCCGACGAGGAGCAGTTCTCCGATTTCTTCGCCAATCCCTATGTCTACCTCTCTCTCGGCGCGGGCATCGGCGGTCAGATCAACGCGGGCGAAATCAAACTGCCCGAAGACTTCGGCTCCATCGAAGTCGGCGAAAACATAACTCTGGACTACGGTCTCTCGCTCAAAGCGAAGGTCGACCTTGCTCCCATTCTCGCGGACTTCCTCGGTCAGACGCTGCCCGCGGACTACGTCAACGGCACGGAACTTTCGCTCGTGCTCGACGACGGCACGTCCCCCCGTATCGCCATCTATTACAAGGACGGCAAACTTTACGTTGACGCAAACGCGCTCGGCATCGCGCCCGTCGCACTCGACGTCGACATAGTTTCGCTCATCATGTCCCTGCTCGCAGACAGCGGCAGCGGCAACGAAGGCGCAGGCGTCACGACTGCGGAGGCGGTAAGCCCCGATTCCGATGCGGGCAAAGCAACCGACAAAAACGCGTTGCTCTTCGCATTGCAGATTACCTCCAAGGGTATGACCATCGAACTGGTGCAGGGTCTCACCGAACTGCTGGTCAATCTCGTCGGCATCTCGCTGCCCGAAATCAGCGCGATGATCGCCGTCGACTGGACGCAGATCGGCGTCACCGACACCGACGGCAAGCTGCTTGACGTCAACGTGGGCATCGGCGAAGACGCGAACCTGAATATCTACATCGACGCAATCGGCGTTGCCCTTGCTCAAAAAGCGGCACAGCAGGTCGTCATCTCCGAAGAGACTGCGGCGCAGTTCGGCGGCTATGCGACGATCGGTGCGGTTTCCGAAGACGAAAAAGGCAACATCGCGTTTGTCCTGCAAGAGAGCGTGTATCTCAGCATTCAGGGCGCCATCAACCTCTCCGCGCTTGCAGACGCCGAAAACGAGATGACGGTGGGCGAGTGGATTTCCGCCTTCCTCGAAGATACGCAGATTTCGCAAGACCCCGCAGTCAACGCGCAGATTAAGTCCTTGATTGCGCAGATAGTCTTGAAATTCGGCATTGACAGAAACGTATCGACCTCGATAAGCTTCCGTATTGCGGCGAACATCAGATTCAACGCCGCGAACATCGCCGACATCAATTATATCCTTTCGCACTCCGACATCGCTCTGGAAATCTACGACGGTGCCATAACCGACGGTTCGACGCCCTTGCTCGCGGTCTATCTCGTCGGCGGCGAAAACGGCAGCAACGTTTATATCTCCTCTGCGGAAGACGGACTGCTCAACAACTTCAAACTCAAAATACCCAACCTCGACCTGGCGACTCTGCTTGCGTCTTCGGATAGTGAAGATACTCCCGCTGCAACGACCGCGGACGAAGTCGTTGTCGAAGAAGGCACAGACAGCAATGTTTTGGATATAATTCAGAATATTATAGGTAACGTCATTAACGGAATTTATATGGATAACAGCACCGCGAAGATCAATCTCGGTGCGCAATTCGTGACGTTCATCCTCAACACCTTCGTCACCAACGAGGACGGTTCTCCCGCAATCACCTTGCCCGACAACTTCGTCGAACTCGTTCCCGAAAACAGCTTCGTGTCCCTGTGGTACGGCGACGGACCGTTCAAGATTCAGCTTTCGCTGGGCGTCAATCCCTTCATCGTCGGGATTGAGTTGTCCGACCTCCAGGTAGGTTTCGGCGACGAATATTCCGTCCTGCCCGACAACTTTGCGGAGCAGGAATACAAGAGCATCTACGACGGCCTCGAATGGCTGTCCGTCAGCACGAACGTCGAACTTGACGTCAGACTCGGCAATACCGACAACTTCGAGAACAACGAACTGCCCATCGGCGATCTCATCTCCGCGCTCGTTTCGGAGCTGGAATTCGCCCTCGGTCTGGAAATCTCCAACGACCTCAGACTCGACGCCAACGTGTACGTGGGTGCGAACATCAATCTTATCAATCCCACCGAGACGGAAATCGTGTTGCAACTGACCGACCGTCTCGACAACGACAAAGACATACTCGGCATTTATCTGCGCGGTTCTCAGATCTGGGTGACCGGCGTGTTGTTCTCCAACCCCTTCACCATCGAAAACACCGCGTTTGCCGCTCTGATTTCGCAGAAGATTGCCGAATTCATGTCCGGAAACACGGGTGACAACAGCAGTGCGAACGGCGCGTCCTCCGCAGTTGCCGCGGCAGAAGGCGAGCAAGCTTCCGACCCGTTGGAAGTGCTGTTCAATATCAGCGAAAATCACCTCAGCCTCATTATTACCAAGGAATTGCTCACGACGCTCATTTCCGCGCTCGCGGGCGATCAGGCGGAAGAGATTTCGAACATCATCGAAACCCTCAATCCCAATGCGGAACTCGACATCGACTTCTCGGCGCCTTCGCTCAACCTCGACGTCGACGCGGGCTTCGTGGGTCTCGGCTTGTCCATTGTCAAGCCCAGCGTCGGTATGTCCAAGAACGAGGACATCAGCAACGTAATCAAGAACGCGACCGAAGAAGCGGACGGCACTCTCAAAGACTTCAACAGCTACAAGCAGAGCAGCGTCGTGCGTTTCGACATCACCCTCAACGTGTCGTACTCCGCAAGCGCAACTTATCAGGAGCTCTCCGACAAGGAGGCAAATAAGTATCCCGCAAGCGAGCGTTATATCAGACTTTCCGACGGTACGTACGTTCAGAATCCCACCGGCACGTGGGTGCGTCAGCCTCTCAACCTCTCGCAGCTCGTCGGCGAAATTCTCAATATGCAGTCCATCAAGGACGCAATCGGCGGTCTCGAACTGGGCGACCTCAACGTGCTCGTGACCACGTTGCTCAACGCGCTCGGTCTCGACCTTGCTTTGAACGACCCGATTGACGACAATTTCGATATCATACTGACGGGCGCGCTCGACCTTACCGCGATCAACTTCGATCAGCTGCTGGCGGGCAACTTCTCCGACGGCGTGTTCGACAATCTCGACATAATCACAATTCTCCGAGACGCACTGCAACTCGGAATACAGTTCGTATTCAACCCCGACAGCGCCAGAGAGGCAATGCTTGCGCTGTATCTCAGCGATGGCATACTCTACGCCGACCTGCAAGGTGACGGCGGCGCGGCGAGCCTCGGCGGACCCAAGATCAAACTCAACCTCATCGAAATGCTCGACAAACTGGGCGTGTTCGATCCCGATCCCGAAACCCCCGCAAGCACGGAAGCCGTTTCCGCGGAAGAGCAGTCCGGCGAAGCCGGTGAAGAGGGCATCGACGCTCAGAGCCTTCTCGACATAGTGACCGCGCTGGTGAGAAAACTCGCTCTCAGTTCTTCGATAATGACGGGCACCCCCGACGACGCGCAGAACATACTGACGGGCGGTCTGGCTCTCTCGGCATACTTCAACACCAACCTCATCGCCGCTGTTGCCGCGCTCATCACGGGCAACGAAAGCGTTGACTTCGACAGCTACGACCTCGACGAAGCAAGCAGGCTCTACATCGACCTCAGCAACGGCGGACTGTCTCTCGGCGTGGAAGTCATCGCCGCGACGGGCTTTACCGTCAACGTCGAAGCCAAATCGGGCATAGAACTCGATTTCGCAACCGAGAACGCTTCTGTGGTCGGCGAACAGGAAAAGAACGGCTACGTGGACCTCACACAGTACATTTACGGCATACTCAAACTCACGGGCAACGAAGACTTTGTCGATTACGACACCGACTTGTTGCAGGGTCAGAGAATAACCGTGGGACTCGGCGGTATCCTGTACTTCGAATCCACCGCATCCGACAGTTATAACCTCGGATCTCTCGTCAGCTCCTGGATCGAAGACCTCGTGCTCGAACTCAAGACGCAGAGCGCGTTCTACGACGGCGTCGGCTTCCGCGTGTCCCTCGCGGCGGATCCGACCAAACTTGCAATCGACGCTTTGCTCGGCGACACTCCCGACTTCGTCAAGTTCCTGAGCGGCAGCGACCTTATGGCAATCGAACTCGCGCTCGAACTCATGGAACTCGACGCACAGGGTAACGTGGTGTATGACGAAAACGGCGAAGAAAAGATCCTCGGCGGTATCTATCTGTATCGCGGCGACCTGTATCTCGACGGCACCGATATCTTTGATATAGTCGGCAACTATTCTTACGTGCCCAACTTCCTGCAATTCGTGCTCGAAGCGGCGCAACTCGGTCAGGATGCGACCGGCGGAGCCGCGTCGGCGTCCGATTCCGCAGTGTCCGTTGCCGACGGCGACGCGGATGCCGCAAGAAATGCCATGATCTCGCTGGTGTATTCCAGCACGACGTTCCAAATCGTCATCACCAAAGCGATTGTCAGCCTCGTGCTTGCGACGCTGGTGCCAGATCTCGGCGGCATTTCGGATATTTTCGACACATTGCAGCTCAGCCTCGACGTCGACCTCGGCAAGTACAACTACAAAGACATATCCGATTCACTCGGCGATGAAACGACCTATCCGAAAGGACACCGTTACACCTCCTACGAAAACGAGGAGTTTGCTCTTGCCTCCAAGTACGGTGTGCAGGGCGACTACATCAAACTCGTCGAAAAAGTGGACGGAAGCGATCTGTATCTGACCGCGGACGATTATCTGTTCTATGTCAAGGACGGTCAGTCCTACAACATCGCCACTTCCATTGAAGAAGGTAAAACTTATTACATTAGATATAACGACAGATATTATGAGATCGAAAACGACAGGTACGTCAGACTGTACGGCTATGTTCAGGACGACAACGGTACGTTGTTCCGTGAATTCGATCCTTATACCAGACTTAGAGAATACTATCTCGGCGTAAACATCAACATCGACGCAATCGACATCGGGCTCAAACTCGGCGGTCTCGACCTCGCGTTCGGCAACAACCAGTTGCTGCCTGAATATATCCTGAAAGGCGTTGACAAACACGATCCCGACGTGAAAGTGCCTCTGTTGCCGTTCTACGACTCCGTCGTGACGGTCGGCGCGTCCGTCGAATTCAATCTCGGCATCACGGAAGGCAAGATCAACTTCGGCGAAATGCTATCCTTCCTGCTCGGCGACATCGGCGACATCGTCGTTGAAATGCCCGCTACCGCGAAGGGCAGTTCTTCGGCGCATTTCCGTATCGACGCTTCCGTAATGCTCGACATGAACGAAATCACCAATTCGGAAATCGTGTTGAGAGTGTTCAACCTGTCCTCCGAAGTCGGGGCGGAAGTGCAGTGGCTTGCCGCGTACTATATGCGTGACATGCTCTACCTCGACCTGTCCTTCTTCGGTCTGCCCAAGCTTGCGGTCAAACTCACGATGATATCCGAATATCTCGACGACCTCCTCGGCGACCTGCTCGACGGTTCCATCTACGACGACGTCGAAATTCCTTCCGCTTCCGCAAGCGAAGCGGTGTCTGCGGACGAAACCGTGAGTACGGCGGACAACCTGACCACGGAAGAAAAAGTCGCGCAGTTGCTTATCAGCAACAGAAGACTTGCCATTTCCATCGGCAATGCAGTGTTGCGTTACGCGCTCTCGCTCGTCAAACTCGGCGATTACGAACTCGGTGACTTCATTTACGACGACCTGCTCGGCAGTCTCGACGTCGCAATCGACCTCAACGACGGCGTGAGCGTGGAAATCGGCGCACACCTCGAACTCGAAGGCGAGCGTTACCTGCCCGTCACTTCCGACCAGATCGTCGAGGGCGGCAAGTATTACGTGTTCTTCGCGGATGCCGCGGGTATGTACACTCCCACGGATGACGGTTACCGTGCAATGGGCACTTCCGACATTGCGGAAAATCTTGCCAGATATGCAAGATACGAAGTGACCAAGAACTCGGAAGACAACAGTTACGTTTATACCAAAGACGATAATACCGTTTCGATTACCGACGAGGTCATCTACGCGTGGCAGGCCGGCACGCAAGCCAACCCGCAGGCTCACGACATGAAACTCGACCTCATGCTTGCGGTCAACAACCTCGACGTGTACTTCACCTCTCAGCGCGAATACACGCTGACCGTCGAAGAACTCAACGAATACAAGTACTTCAACGATATCGACAACATCAAACTCAACGAAACCATTTCGCTCGACCTGTTGTTCGACCATGACGCGGAAGTCGACCTCACTCCTTTGCTCAACTATCTGTTCCCCGATGCGACCCAGGAGATCAAGGCGGCAATCAACTCCATGTCCAACAACGACGGCGACGTCGAACGCAAGATCGACCTTTCCGTTTCGATTGAATTCAGACTGGGCGGATTCATCCAGTTGATGCGTCAGCTCGGCAGCAACATACCCGACTTCGAAATTCCCGAAGGCGACCTCGACCTCATCGGCTTCATTCAATTGCTCAGCGCAATCATCGACAACGAGAACGTCGCAGCCGACCTCGGTCTCGAAATGTTGCTCGACTACATCAACGCATCCATCGAAATCATCACTTACGATCCCGACTTCGAAGGCGGCGGAGCACACAAGATACTCGGCGTGTATCTCATAAGCGGCGAGGACGACAGCGAGTTCCTGCCCAACGAGAACGGCATCAAGGGCTCCAACAACGGTCTGTTCATCGACCTGAGCTACTTCGGTCAGCCCGGCATCCAGATCAAGATCGACGAATTGAAGACCTTCATCGACGACCTCATGGGCGATTCCTCGGCGGAAGGCGCGGTGAGCGAAGCCGTGGCAGCCGACGAAGATGACGGCGGTCTGTCCCTGCCCATCCAGGTGGACGTCGACCTCGACCTGCCTCTCATCAGCTCCGAAATCGCGGCGTATATCGGTGCGTTCTTGTACGGCATTCAGATAACGTCCAGCTATATCCGTTTGCTGACCCAGGCGGACATCATAAACAACCTGCTTTTCCTGCTCACCGGTGCGCAAATCGACCTCGGTGAACAGAACAACCAGTCTTACGTCACGATCAACACCGACTTCAACAACTACCGTTTCGTCACGGTGGCGAATGCGGAGCACAATCAGATTGATTACGCGAACACCAGATTTACCATCGAGGAAGCGGCGGACGGTCTGTATTATCAGCCCAGCGCCGGCGAGTTTACGCTGTGGACGGAGGACGCGGGCGACGTTACGCGCTACAACATAGTTACTTTGGACACTTATATTAAGGTTGACGACGCATACGTTTCGTCCGCAGACGCCAACAGAACGGATTGGATCAGAGCGGAAAGACACTCCGGCAACGCTATCGCGGCACTGAACGACACTTACGTCTTCTACGTCAAAGACGCGGAGGGTGACACTTACAGCGAACTCGGCACCGACGTATACGTCATTTACGCCACCGATACCAGAAAACCCGTCATCGAAATTGGTCTGTATCTGTGGGAATACAAGATCGGTCTTGCAATTCAGCTTCCCACCACCGATGCGACACATTACGAATACATCTCCGTCGCCGACGGCGAAGGCAGTTACGTCGCGAATCCGATGTATCAGTTCACGCCCGACGCAACGGCGGATGCGAATGATAACGCGTACCTCTATTACAGAGGGGAGTTCTATCCCATCGTCAACAGTAATGCGTACACTTACAACGGTACCTACAACAAAGTGGATGCCGTCGGGGCGTACGATGGAACTTACTATCTGCTCGTCAACGTCGTCGACAAGAACTACACGGTGTACGTGCCCATCACCGAGGACCGTGTGTACCGTGGCGACAAACTTTCTCACGAAAGTTACATCAACGTCGGCGAGGGCAATGGCAACTATGACGTGAAGGAAGCCGAAAGCCTCATCTCCAAACCCGACTATTTCGTCAACTACAAAGGCGCAATCGACGCGGAAGCTTACAACGCGGTCGACAGCACCCTGTATCTCGATCCCGCGACGCTCGAAATCGTGACGAAAGCCGTCTACGAAGACCGTTACGGTGCCAACACCGCGGTGTCCGCAGAGGCGTTCGACAAAGCCGAAGTGTACTTCGTGCGTGTCGGCAACAACTTCGTCAGCGTCAAAGAATACGGCGAACTTACCGACGAAAAAGTATATCCCAGCAACAAGATCAAGTACGTCGACACCGAGGAACTGTACAGCATCAGCCTGACGCTCCGCGGCAGCCTCAAACTCGGTCAGTACGCGCTGTATCTCACTGCGGACGAATGGATGGAAAAGACGGGTTCCTCTACGCTTCCCGCCGATAAGTATGCGTTCGTCGACGGTCATTACGTGCTCGACGCAAACGGCACGTACTACCGTTACACCGCGTCGTCTGCCGAAATGGATCAGGTTCTCGGCGGTATTCTTGGCGAACTCAACGCAAACTTCAACGTCGCCAACAACTACTCGGCGGAAATACTGTTCGAAATCAGGCTCAACGCAACGCTCGATTATTCCAGCGACGATACCATCAAGTCCTTGTATTTCAAGAACGTGGGTCTTGCAATCGACGCGTGGCGCAGAGAACAGACGGACGGTACGCTTACTCATATCATCGGTCTGTATTACGAGAACGATCCCGATTCCGGCGCGGCGCTTTACGCCGATCTCACCTGGCTGCTTGGCAGCGGTGCCAAGTTCAAGATCGACCTGTCCGCATACAGCATTGAAGATCTGCTTGCAGACAAACTCGATCTGGGTGAAATCCTCGGCGGGCTCACGTCCTCCGAATCCGACGAAGCGACGACTGCGTCCGACGCGCGCAGCGGCGGCGTCAACGTCGGCGATCCCAGCGGTGCGTACGGTCTGCTCAACTTCTACACCCGTTCGCTTGCGCTCAAAGCCAGCGCGGGCTTCATCAAACTCATCGTCAATATGGTCGCTCCCAACACGGGCGCGGCGTTCGAGGAATATCTGCCCAACATCGTCATCAATGCGCAGATCGACCTCGATCCGTATGATATCACGATAGGTGCGACGCTCTTCGACGAGACGGGCGAAAAAGGTCTGCTCGACATCGCTCTTACGCTCAATCTCTTCAACAACGAGAATCCGTCTCAGGGTATGCAGATCGACTTCGGCAGCGAAGAAGACTTCGCGGCTCTCAACGAAGACAGAATCAAATCCGAGTCCAAGGATTACATTTACTACTACGGTATGTACACCTATGTCGGCGAGGGCAACGGCTCATACGCCAAGGACGGCACCGAGAAGGGTTACGTCAACGTCGGCGAAGGCAAAGGCTCTTACGTCAAGAATACCGAAGTGGGCAAGAAACTCATCAATCAGACCAGCGATTATGCGCTCTCCGAGCGTTACGCACTCATACCCGACGGTTACAGACAGATTCAGGTCGGCGATACGGTGACCGACGGCACCACCGTCTACTACTACCGCTACTATTACACGACGGAAAGGACCGAAATGGCGGTCTTCGATGCCGCTTCCTATAACGGTGTGCCTCTTGCGTACACCAGAGGCGAAGGCACCGTCGTTACGGCAATCGACGGTCAGTACGGTAAACTGTACGTCAGAGACGACACCGCAAAGGGCGGTTACGTGTTGGACGGCAACGGCGTGTATATGGATTACACCCTGTTCAGCGATTACGTCGAGCTGCTCAGTCTCAACCTCGGTGATTTGCTCGGCGGCGGAAGCCTCGATATCTTCTCGATGCTCGGCGACATTCGCACGCTGGAACTCTCGTTCAGCCTCGATATCAGTCTCAAATTCAGCGATATAATCAACTGGACGGAACAGCTGAGCAAACTCATGACGCTCAAAGACGGCGTGACCAACAACTACTTCAAGTTCCTGCTTGCCTCGCTTGCGAGAAATCAGGCGGAATTCATGAGCTATATCGGCGGCACTCTCAAGGTTTATCTCCAGCTCAATGCGGAGGAACTTATCGGTGCGCTGCCCACTCTCACCAGCGGTGCGGAACTGTCCGTCGACGCCATACTTCCGTTGCTTGCGGGAACAAAGGCATACATTGAATTCTACTATGACACCAACTATCACGGTGACAGAATAGAAGAGGGTGATCCGAACCTTGCGGAAGAGCCTCTGCGCATCTGGCTGGAAATCACCCCCGAACTCAATGCCAACGTGTACATTTCCGGTAACAAACTCGGCGAACTTATCGAAACGGGCAACGCAACGCTCGGAGACTTCCTCGGTCAGAACATCTACCTTGAAGGTCTGCCCATTATGACGCTCATCGAGTCTTTGGCGAAAGAGGAAAGTGCCACTGAGGAACAGGCTTCCGACGCAGCGGCGGCAGATGAACCGGTTGTCGGTGCACCGTCTCTCGGCGAGAACGATCTCGGAATCGACGTGGGCAATGCGAACACCGGTTTGTTGCCCGAAGACGTCTGGGGCGTGTTCGATATGATCCTCGGTCAGGTGCTGTTCGCCAACGATATGTTGAGTGTCGGCCTCGCGCAAAATCTGCTCGAAAATCTCATCAAGAATTTCGTGCCCGATTTCAACGAAGAGAGTTACGGCTATCTGCCTCTCATCAAAGTCACCGACGGCTCGGATACCAGCGGTATCAACATCCTGTTCGGCGGCACGCCTTCCATTCAGGTTCAGGTCGGCTTTATGAGCGGTATGGAAACCGTAATCTCCAAAGACGAGATTTCCGCCAACAACGAAAACGACAGATACATAGCCGAGAAACTTTACGGTATAACCGACCTTGACGCATATCTTGCAGAGCTGCCCACGGTTACCAAGGGCGTGGACGGCAAATATATCGCAGGCGGCAACGATATCGTGTTGTCTACCTCCAAATATGCGCTCGTTCCTTATGCGGCAAGCGACGTCATCTGGCTGGGCAAACGTTATGATCTCGTTATAGATCAGGACGGCAATCTCGATTTCAACGACGTTGCCAATCCTTATGCAAATGCCTGGACGGAGAATAATACTTCCGGTTTGTACGGCGATGTGCCCAAGGAACTTACGGATTATCAGGGCCACAACGATACCGTCACTTATGCGACGGGAACCAAGATGCTTGTGTCGCAGATCGAACTGCTGATGCACAGAACCGATAAGGATTGGACTTACTCCGGCAAGCGTTACGACCTCGATCCCACGAAGATCGAGGGACAATATCTCTGCCTCGGCGACGTCAATCTGGCGCTGACGATAGGCGAGCTCGGCATACGTATCAACGACGAGTTCTCCGCTCCCGATTTCCAGGAATTCGTGACGGAAGAAAAACCCGCCGTCAACGTGGCGGAAGCAAAACTGCGTCTCAGCACCAACCTCGACGTGTCCTTCTACGGCGAACCCGGTGAGGCAATCGACCTCAGCGAACTGCTTGACATCATCCTCGGACTCATCATGAAAGAGACCGGCGCGGATATCGCAAGCAGCGAGCTGGTCGTCAACATCATCGGCGAACTCGGCAACAGCAAGTATCCGTACTGCAACGTGGCAATCGACGCATTCATCGACGTTGCGGACCTCGGCAATATGCAGGTAAAACTGTCCGTCAAGCGTTATTCGACCAAAGGCGTTCTGTCCGATACCAATATGCTCGAAGTGTCGCTTGTGAACGATTCCGTTTACGTGGACCTCAGCGGTATGCTCGGCGAGGGCGTCAAAGTTGCCATAACCGACCTCGGACTGGTTGCATTGCTTGAAGAAAAACTCAGCGGCGTGTATGACGTCATCGGCGCGGGCAGCACCTCTTCCGACGACGCTTCCACCGCTACCATAACCGATGCCATCGCCATGACTCTGCACGAGTTCGCGTATCTCGGCGTTCTCATCAACCCCGGTTACTTCTCGATGCAGCTCACCACGATGGTTATCAACTCGCTCATCGCAAAGATCAGCGAAGCGGATCCCGAACTGGCGACGGACGTCGTCCTGCCCGACCTCGGCGACATAATGCTCGCAGCATACGGCAGCAGCCGCGACGGTGCGCGTCTCAGCCTCAACGCGAAATTCGCGGAGGACTTCACGGGTTCCATAGATATCAACGAAATCGTGCTCGGAACCAAGCCCATATTCGACGATAGCGATACGTTTGCGGATTACAAGGAATTCTACAATATCACTACCGGCAAGATCGCAAACGACATCTACATCAGCGCGGATGCATTCCTGCAACTCAGTATGACGTCAAAAGGCCTCGAAGCGGGCAACGTGCTGTATGACGATTCGCTTGCGGGTTGGGGCATCAAGCTCATAACCGATCTGTTGCTCGGCGTGCTCGGCGAAAACGTCAGCCTGTTCTCCGAAAGCCTGCAGAGCTACTATTCACCCGTCTCCAAGGACGATGCTCTGAACTGGGTGAACGGCGGCGGCACGGTTTACTTCAAGACTTCCGCGGCAGACGGATCCGAAACTTACGAAGCGGTTACCGACGCTGCGTCGATCACGGACGGCGTGCAGTATTACAAATTCACGCCCGGTGTGGACGTCGTGTTTGCAGAAAACGACGTCAACCTGCTTATCGACATCACCGCGGATATCGACCTCGGTGCAATCATCAACTACGGTATCGGCGGTATCCTGTTCAGCGACCTCAAAGTCGATATCCGTCTCGGAGAGCCCTTCAACAGCCAGTTCCTGACGCTGTACTACCTCGGTTCGTCCAGACTGACCAAGACGGGCAACATCTACACGCTCGGCACCAACGGCACCATATTCTCCGATGCGATCTACATCGACGCAAGCGGTCTCGGCCTCGGCAAGATCAAGTTCCAGGGTATAACCGGTCTGCTCGGTGCAAACATCGGCTCCGCGTTTGACAATTCCGCAGCGGACAACAGCGACGATTCCGCCGCAACTTCCGCTGACGAAACTCCCGACGGCGACAAAGCCGAAACGGGCGACGTCATCGAAGGCGTATCGCTTGCGATAAACATTGCGGAAGGCTCCATCGGTCTCGAACTCGACAGCAATCTGCTCGGAGTGGTGTTCGGTATGCTCGGCGACGATATCGCAGGATATCTGCCTCCCATTCAGAAACTCGCGCTCAACCTCGCGCTCGACGACAACGGCATTTCGCAGATTTCGCTCGAAGCTGTTGTGGATAAGGCGTCCACGGGTCTGCAACTGAGCATAAGCGACATCGGGCTTGCTCTTGAAAAACGCATCGACGTCGAAGGCATAGTTGGCGAAGTGTCCATCGGATACGCCGGTCTCACATACTCCAAGACGGCGGGCCTTATGACGCTCATCCAGAACGTTCTCGACGGGCTCAGTCCTGCGCTTGCTTTGACGCTCGAAAAGAATACCGACTTTGTGTCGATGACGGCAGAGAACACGTATGTGTACAACCAAATTGCAAAATACGGCAATAACGGAGCAAGTGCCGTGACTTTGACCGGTGTACGCAAGACGAGTTCGATAGGCAACGGTGTGCCTGATTATCATCTTGTACTTGACCTTTCGATAACCCATCCCGATCGCGGACCGGGCAGCGGTGCGTTTACGGCAAAAGTTCATTTTGGAAACAACAACATCCTGATCCAGGATCTCGACGTTGCTAACGGCACGGTCAATAGTTTGGTCGGCACCATACTCGGTGATCCTATCAACCTTGCAAGTATGGTAGGTGGAGGAAGTCAGCTCTTTAGTTTCGCTTACAGCGATGCCGATAGTGCCGAATGGAATTATTCTTCCGCAAGCACTACGCCCGACTTCCCCGGTGCGGTGTCCGCAAGTGATGATGTGACGACGGACGCGACTTCCGCGCTGGATATGAGTTATGAACCTAAACTCGACGGACTCATCCAGAAGATCACGCTCAACCTCTTCAACAGCAACGGCTATCAGCCTTATCTCAGCGGAATGAAGACCGTCAGCGAATTCTCTGACAAGGATGAGGACAGCAAGTTCATCTCCATAAAGATCGAATTCGGCAAAGACGCTTTCAACGAATTGCTGATAATGGTGTACACGATAGTGCTGAACCTGATTGCTTCCTTCACGGACAGCAGAAGTTCGAGTGCGTTCTTCTTCCCCAATCCTGATTCAATGGGTTCGTACGCAACGTCGTACTATTATTTCACGGGTCCGTGGCCTGCCTCCATTTGGGGGACTCCTATCCACGACGTCAGCGGAGGCGTGCTTGAATTTAGTAATAATATTGTCAAGAAGAACGCCAACGGCGAGAGCCTTATGACAAGACTTGCGTCATATTCTACGACACAAGAGAAGGTCAACTTCCTCAAACCTTATGTAACGGATATACCCGTCGCACTCCTGCAATACGTACTGTACGGCGGATTGCTCGGCGTTGATGACTCGTTGGTTGGCGCTGCAACCGGCGCAGCAGGCGACAGCGTGGGCAACCTCGGCATCATCATAGGTTCTCTGTTGCCTCTGGCATTTGCATCGTATGATCCGAGCGTGCCTAATCCTTCGCTGAACATTTATATCGACCTCTCGCCCAATGCTTCCGATTACGGAGTGTCCACTACGGTGACGCCCGGCATTCAGGCGCTCGAACTGATGGTCAACGTTTCAAAGACGGCGGCGGGCGGCAAGAACGTAACGAACGGTACAAGCAGCAAAAACGGACTTGACAGCTTCCGCGATAGTATGATTCTCACTATCAATCCTCTGTCATTGCTTGGTAATACCGACGGCAATAATAAAGGTCTGTTGGGATTTGTTGAAGCGGATACCGCGACGCTTGTCAATAACAACGGAATAGTTGGTGATAAGACAGAAATTGTAATCAGCGATCCCGCAACACGCAAAGGTCAGATCACTTTCGACAACGGCTCCACGCAGGAAATCACGCTTAACGGTACAAGCCTTGCCGAAGTGTTGCCTCTCACCGCAAACGTGACTTTCCCGAACAGTCAGACCAGTGCAAACGGCACCACAGTTGTATGGGATGCTGCATCTGTCGACCTGACGGCTGCCGGTGTTGACGCAACTGACGGCAGAAGACTTGCGGGCTATGTCTACGGTTACGCACTCAATAATGTCGTAGCGGCAATCCCCGTGTATATCACGAATGACTATGCGTTCAGCAACATCTATGCGTATGCGGATCCCGACGATGACGGCACCTATACGCAGTCCAAACTCGAACTCGATATGACGACTGCAGGCAAGATGCAGGCGTTGCCCGACATTGTCAGAATCAAGTTCCTGACGGGCGGCACGCGCACCTTTGCGACGCAGTTGACCGACGAAGAGGGCAACGGACTGGTTGCGGTGTTGAAGAAGACCGACGGCAGTATTGAAGAGCTTACAGCAAAAGATGCGGAAGGAGCGTTGATACCCAATGCGGACGGCGGCAAATACAAACTGTATCCCGCGTTTACCGCAGCCGTGATAGAAGGCGAGACAATCAAAGACGAAACGAACGGATTGACCTATCTCGTCATCGATCCCAACAAATTGCCCACGGGAAGGAACTTCCCCGTCGGTGTGATAACCTGGGATACCTCGACTTATAAGTACGGCTTCGACGGTGCGTTCGACGAAGAGGGCAATGCGGGACAGACCACGCTCAACATCGGCTTCTCGTATCAATGGGGTTATGCGGCAACCGCAAGCGCGACTTATCCCGTCACCATCAAACGTGCCGCGATTAGTTCCGTGACGAGATTCGCAAATAACGACAACACCGTTACCGTCAAGAACTTCGAGAGCTACAAGGGCAACACGATAGATGCGTTGATTGGCGGCAAGTCGCTGTTCGAGTACCTGAGCACCACTTACACTACGGTAAGCGGCAGATACACCAGCAACAAGTCCTTCAACGGTCTGTACATCGACTGGGAAAGTGTGGACAGGACTGCGCTCGACGCGGCAATCAAGGCGATTACCAATGCGGACGGTGATGTCGAATACTGGCGTGGTCTCGACGTGACCCTGACGCTGTACGTGGGCGAGTACTACGTGTACCGTTCGCTTGACAGCAAGACGGGCAACGTTGTTTACGGCATGATGGATGCTGTCGGCTTCGTCAATGCCGACGAGACGGTAGGAGCGGTGACGGTACGTCAGCCTCTCAACGTACGCATACTGATTGAGGCGACCGATCCTCCCGTGGCCGATAACGCAGATCTGCCCGATGCGGTCACCGACGCACCCAAGGCGGTGGCAATGAACTTCAACGACGGCTCCGAGGCCTATATGGGCAACGAGGGCTATCTGGAATACACAATCGAAAGCTCGGCACAGTTGTACGGCGCGCTGCCCACCACGGGCACCGTCGTCAACGCCGTGACGGGTGAGGAGACGTTCGCGACCTTCGATTGGAACGGATTCAAATACGACGCGGAAGCGGACGTCGATACGGCGCTGCTTACCGTGAAGTCCGCCGCGGGCAATGCGGAATATCCCGTCATGGTCACGCTTGCGGCAAACGGCGAAGTCTCCGACGCGATCAACAACGTGCTCGGCGAAAACAGCACGTCGTCCGCCTCCAAGATCAACGACCCCGCATATCGCACGATAATCGTCGATCCTTACAAGTGGGCGAGCTACGCTGCATTCGTCGCAACGCTGCCCAAGACCCTCGAAGTGACGGTATCCGACGGCACGACCAAGACGCTCAACGTCAACTGGGGCACCGTGGAGTGGGGCAACGATGCGGCACTTCCCGTCGAGGGGTACCGCAATGACGACTTCGCCATCACGTTCACCGACGAGAACGGCACGGTCTACAATTACACCGTACCCATGATCGTCATAGCACGTACGATAGCCGACTCCGAGTTCGTCCCCGACGGATACACGTTCATCGGCGAAGTGCGCAGATTCTCGACGATCGTCCGCACCTACACCAACTTCGGCGAGGGCGAGAACGGACAGGTCATCGAAGTGTCTTACGACAGAGACACCGGGCTGCCCACCGCGATAACCTTCTACAACTCCTTCGAATACAAAGAGGGAGCCATGTTCGGCAAAGGCAATCCGTTTGACAGCATAGTGCTCACCTTCGCGGGATCCAACGCAAGCGTGGAGTATGACGTTTCCGTGAAAGAGGACAAAGTGACTCTGCCCGCGGACTTCTCCAGCAATACGACGTCGGAAACCAACGTGCAACTCGAAATCAAGAACGCAGACCTTGTTGTGGGCACTCTGAACATCGGCATCACCTTCAAGGCAGTGCGTATCACGCGTTACAACTCCACCATCGCGGCGGACGATCTCGTAACGCTTCGTTACAACTTCAACGCGTACGAGTCCGTCACTCCGTTCAACAATGACGGTTACAAAAACGACTTCGTGTACTTCGTCGACGGCAAGTTCGTCAAATATGCGGATTACGAAGCTGCGGACAGCGTGTACAAACAGTACGCATACAAAGTGTTGGGCGGCAACCGCTACGATTACGACGAGTCGACCAGAACGTATTCGCTCGTAAAAGATGGTGAGTATGTGTTCGTCTACACGGCGGCAGATACGATTACCGTCAGCCGTTGGGATCATGCGGGTCTTACCTACACCTACGCGGGCGGCGTCAGGAACACTTCTGCGATTATCAAGCAGAGTGGTGCGGCGTCCAAAGAAGTCAGCGTAAGCGTACCGCTCAATTTCGAAGATGCAACGGCGGTGAACATTCTGTTCAGTGCGGACGACTTCAAAGAGAGCAAGAACGTCAGGAAGGTTACGGAAGGCGAGGGCGAAAGCGCAGTTGTAACGCGCATAGCTTTCGCAACCGACGGTAACTTCGCAACCAACGGTACCGAAGACGGTTATCTCAACTACTTCGATATTGACACGCAGACCTATCACTTCGATCCGTTCAGCGGTATCAAACTCAGTGAGGAATTCTTCCCCACGACCGCAACGCTGGTTACTGCCGATGGCAAACAAATTGCGGGTGTCGGCGTCAAATGCGACTTCGCGACCATCGGTATGGATTATCAGGGCGGCACTTATACGCTGGCCATCGAAGTCAATGCTCTCGAAATCGGCAGAAACGACGCGGCGGCGGGTAAGGAAGAAACCACACTCACCATCAAAAAGCAAACCGTCAGAAAGGCGATGGCGGAAGTCGTTTCGCACAACGTAACGGGACTTGCCGACGGTATGAACACGGTCATAACCGATTTGCAGAAAGAAATCATCAATCCTTACGATTTCAGCATGGTTTCCTTCAAGAACAAGTTGCCCGACACGCTCGCCGTCAACTATGACAACGGCAACTTGCAGACTTACAGCGAAGCCGATGCGTCTTACAAGCTCGAATGGAAGACCAGCACGATGAAGGTCAACTATCTCGGCGGTATAGCCGAACTCACCGCATTGCTCACCGGTCCCGACGGCAGCACGCAGGAATACGCAATCGAATTCAACGTCTACAGAGTGCTCGTCACCAAGATTGAAGGCATCAAGGGCGGAACCGAAGGGTTCACGTTCGGCACCGAAGTCGGCAGCACAACGTTCGGTGTATCCAACGAAACGCACACCATCAATCCTTACGACGCGGCGACGCAGAGCCTGCCCAAGGGTTACAAAGTGTATTTCAGCAAATACACCTACGCCGACGGAACGTTCGCCAAAGTTGACGGCGGCGACTATACGACGGATTACAGCTACATCGCGGTTGCGATGCCTACCACGCTCAATATGACGGTCGACCTTGCCAAGACCGGCGGCGAAGGACGTGCGGCGTTGCAGATCGGCAACGGTCAGCGTCTCAGCATCAAACTCAGCGTGCCTGCGGTTAAACTGACCGATACCACGACAAGCCTGAAGGCGGGTACGACGCTTACGACCAAGACCACGGTTAACGGATACAGCGTCTACGTCGTGTGGCACGGCACCGCAACGGTCAAGTACAACGGCGACGCAAGCGAAGCAAAGTATTACGTGACGTTTGCATCTACCGAGGAAACCTACACCATACCGAAGATTGCGGACAGGTCGGTTGAATACAACCTCACTCCTTACGTGGGTGCGGTCATCGACGCGGCAGGCAGAGTTCTCGACACCGAGACGGTCAACGTAGGCACTGCGGAAAGCCCGAGATATATCACCGTTCCCAAGGCGCAAATCAAAGGTACGGCTTCCACGGTTACGGTCTGACGGTTGTACGGGCTTTACAACAACGGAAAGCGGAGGGCACAAGCCCTCCGTTTTTTATGCGTTGAAGGAAATCTGCACCGCGCGCTTGATTTATGAGCGCGTCGCCCGTATAATAAGAAAAAACGCAAAAGGAGAGGGTATGGATTTCACCACCACAGCCGTAAACGTGCTTTTGCTGGTCGCAATGGCAATTCCCGGATTTATACTGATGAAAGCCAAGGTGGTCAAGCCTTCTTCCATTGCCTATTTTTCCGCGCTGTTGCTTTACGTTTGCCAGCCGTTTTTGTCGTTGCGCTCCTTTTTGCAGGTGGAATACAGTCCCTCGCTTGCCATAAATCTCGCCATAGTTTTCGGGGTGTCCATGCTTGCGCAGGGCGCGCTGTTCTGCATACTGTGGCTGATACTGGCAAAGAAGTTCGACAAGCCCGAGGACAGCGCGATGCTGATTGCGGAAGGGTATATAGGCGGGCATACGCTGACCTACGAGCCCGACCTCAACGCGCTCATAACGTCGACCGTGCGTGGCAGAGCGTACAGGGTTATGACGCTTGCCGCCACTTTCGGCAACGTGGGATTCTTCGGCGTGCCCGTTTTGCAGATGCTGTTTCCGTCCAATCCGGAGGCGATTGCTTATTCCGCGGTCTACATAGTGTCGATGAACCTCATGTGCTGGACGGTGGGGTCGTACGTTCTCACGGGCGACAAGAAGTACGTCAGTCTGAAAAAAGCAATTCTCAACCCGCAGATGTTGACGTTGTTCGTTGCGTTGCCGCTGTTCTTCGGCAAAGTTACGCTCGACAGTCTGCCTGTGGCACTCATAAAGATAATCGGCTATCTTGCGGATATGACGGCACCCATGTGCATGATAATTCTGGGCATGCGCTTTGCCGTCGCTCCCGTCAAGGATTTGTTCACGGACAAGAGGGTGTACGTCGCAACGCTGATAAAGATACTGGTGTTCCCGCTGGTGATGTACGTTGTGTTGTTGCCCTTTGAGATGGACAGCATGATGCGCATCGCGCTGGTCATATTGTCGGGCATGCCGTCCGCGTCGATAAACCTCAACCTCGCCGAAATCTACGGTGCGGACCAGAAGACGGCGGCGAACACGATTTTGTTGTCCACTTTGCTTTGCATAATCACCATTCCGGTGCTCATGCTGTTGTTTCAATAGATATTGAATTTTGACGCCGATATGTTATAATATATAAACGGAGGTTCATATGGGATTCATTAAAAAGAACTTACTGAAAGTCATCGCCTGGACGGAACAGGATTCCTCGACGATGGTCTATAAATTTCCCGTGCCCGACAGATACGAGATAATGAAAGGCTCGCAGATCGTCGTGCGCGAATCGCAGGCGGCGATATTCGTTACGGAAGGTCAGATTGCCGACGTTTTCACGGCGGGCACCTGGAAGATAACCCCCGACAACACGCCCATTCTGTCCAAACTCGGCGCTTGGAAATACGGCTTCGACATGCCCATCAAGTCCGACGTTTACTTTGTCAGCCTCAAACAGTTCATAGGTATGAAATGGGGCACCGCAAATCCCATTATGATGCGCGACAAGGACTTCGGCATGATAAGGGTCATGGGACACGGCGAATACAGTTTCCACGTGTGCGACCCCGCGAAATTCATGCGCGAGTGTTTCGGCACCATACATTCCTATTCCACGGAAGACATCACCGACTATCTGCGCAGCATCGTGCTTGCCGAGCTTACGGATCTGCTCGGCGAATGCCAGATCCCCGCGCTCGATCTCGCGGCGAACTATCTCGAACTCGGCGACACGGCGCGTGACCACGCCTGCGCCCGTTTCGGCACGCTGGGACTTGCGGTCGATCAGATTATCATCCGCAACTTCAAGCTGCCCGAGGCCGTCGAGAAAGCCATGGATCAGCGCACCACGCTCGGCGTGTTCGGCGACAAGATGTCCGAATACGCGCAGTACGAGTCCGTGCAGGCAATGCGCGACGCGGCACGCAACCCCGGTTCCGGCGGTATGTTCGCGGCGGCGGGAATGGGTCTCGGTCTCGGCGCGAGAATGGCAGGGCAGTTCGCCGACAACCTCGACGCGGCGGGCAAGAGTACCCCGAAAGCCAAATGCGCAAAATGCGGTGCGGAAATGCATGCGGACGCCAAGTTCTGCCCCGAGTGCGGCGCAAAGAACGTGCCAGCAGGCAAGACCGTCTGCTCCAAATGCGGTGCTGCGGTGTCCGCAAAAGCAAAGTTCTGCCCCGAGTGCGGACAATCACTTGCGGCAAAGTGCCCCAAGTGCGGTGCCGACGTGAAAGCGGGCGTGAAATTCTGCCCCGAGTGCGGCGCGAAAATAAAGTAATTTATGGCTGAAACCGTATCGGTAGTCAAGTGTCCCGGTTGCGGGGCGGATATGGTGTACGACCCTGCAATGGGGGCGTTGCATTGCGACTATTGCGACACCAAGAAGGTCGTCGAGAAGCACATAGTCGCAAAGCGCGACTTCATAAGCGAGCGCGCGGAAGGCGACGTCGTGGAAGGGTCGTCGAGTTACGAGTGCCCCAACTGCGGTGCCACCGTGGAGATGGAGAACTTCGCCACCACGACGGAGTGTCCTTTCTGCGGCGCGACCAACATCGTGCGCAAGGAACAACTTGCGGGGCTCAAACCCGACAGCATTCTGCCTTTCATTCTGCCGCGCGACAAGGCTCTCGAAGCGGGCAAAAAATGGCTCAAACGCCGTCTGTATGCGCCTACCAAGCTGAAAAAGAACTTCAAGGCAGAGCACTTCAAGGGAATATACGTGCCTTCCTTCGTGTTCGCGGCAAACACGTTTGCCACATACGACGGTCAGCTGGGCGAGGACTATTACGTGACCGTGCGCGACGCCAAAGGGAACTCGCGCGTCGAAACACGCACGCGTTGGTTCAACATAAGCGGCAGTTACGGCAAAAACTATTCCGACATAGTCGTCGAGGCAAGTTCGCGCCTTACGCAACCCGAGATGGAAAAAATCCTGCCGTTCGACACCGTCACGTCCGAGCAGTACAGAAGAGAGTACCTTGCGGGCTTCTCCGCAGAGAGATACAACGACTCTCTCGACAACTCCTTCGGCACGGCGCGCGACATAATGGAGGCGGACCTCAGAGCGTCCATTCTTGCGCAATACAAATACGACCACGTCGGATATCTGAACGTGTCCGCGCAGTATTCCGACATAAAATTCAACTACATGCTTTTGCCCGTGTGGGTGTGCGGTTATAAATTCCGCGACAAACTGTACAGTTTTCTCGTCAACGGACGGACGGGCAAATCCACGGGCAAGACGCCAGTATCCATACCGAAAGTGCTGTTTACGGTGCTGGTCGGGCTGGGAATAATAAGCGTACTCGTATGCCATTTCCTGGGGCTGTTCTGACGCAGGACGCCCCTGCAAAGAGAAATTCAATCCAATAACGGAGGTAGTTATGATAACCAAAGACATGCTCATCATCGACGCACTTCAACAGGGCGATTCCGAAAAACTCGCCACGGTGTTGCAGGAGAGCGGCATGCATTGCCTGCATTGCATGCTTGCACACGGCGAAACCATAGAAGAAGCCGCCGCAGTGCACGGTATCGACGTAGACGAGTTGGTCAAGAAACTCAACGCCGTTCTGTGAGGTAAAAATGCACAGCAAAGACATCGAAGCAATATCCAAACGGTTGCAGGAACTGCGCACGTTCTCGGACTATTCCACCGCGAAAATGGCGGAACTGCTCGACATTGACGAGGCGGAATACGTGGCATATGAGAGCGGCGAGAGCGAGATTCCCATCAACCTGATTTACAAGTTCGCGTCCATAATGGACACCGAGCCCACTTACGTGCTGCAAGGATTTCTGCCTTCCAAGGACAAGGTCAACGTCGTGTACGACGGCAAAGGCCCGTCCATCAAGCGTTACGAAGGCTATTCCTTCACGTCGCTGGGCGGAGATTTCAAGAACAAGACGATGAGCCCCATGCTCGTCACGATTGCCCCTACCGACGCTCCCGAACTGGTGGTGCACGGCGGGCAGGAATTCAACTACGTCCTGGAAGGCGAACTGCGCGTCATAGTCGACAACAAGGAATATTTCCTGCGGGCGGGCGACAGTATCTACTTCGACCCCTCCTATCCGCACGCGCAACTTGCGATGGGCGGCAACCCCGCGAAATTCCTCACCGTCATCAACGAGTGACGCGACCACGGCTTTTCTACGCCCGCAAAGGGGCGCACGTTGGCGCATTGCAAAACCCGCCTTCGAGGCGGGTTTCGTTTATGTTTTTTCGGGCGTTTTTTCCGCCCGTGCGGCTTTCGCGTTTCACATCACGCGGCACAGCGCACAGGCAATCACCATTCCGAAAAAAGAGGAGAACAGCGCGACGGGAATTGCATAACGCAGGTTTTTTACCTTGCATTTCGAGAAATAAACTGCCGATATGTAAAAAATTGTCTCCGACGCTCCCGCAATCGTCGCGGCGCATCTCGCGATATAACTGTCCACGCCGTAGTCGGATATTATCTTTTCGAGCAGAGCAATTGCACCGTTTCCCGAAAGGGGAACGAGCAGTATGAGTTCGGCAAGCTCCGACGGTATGCCGAGATACCCGAGGGGCACGGCGAGTACATCCGAAACTTTGGCGGCAAGTCCGCTCGCACGGAAGAGTTCGATGCAAACGAATATTGCCGCGATGTAGGGGAATATCGTGAGAGAGAGCGATACGCTTTCCTTCGCGCCGTCCAGAAAACAGTCGTAAATTTTCACCCTCTTGAAGAGGGCGTAAACGAGCGTGAAAACCAGAATGGCGGGCAGAAGGTAGAGGCTCATGGTTTTGTCGGGTCGTTGCGACGGGTGCGGCGGAACTTGCCCGCGAATTTACCGAAAGCGGTTCTTGCAGAGGAAAGTGCGGAACGGTGCACGCGGGTTGCGTCAACAGGTGCGCCGACGGCGGCGGTTGACGTCTTTGCGGATTTGCCGCGGTCTTTCATCGAGAACAGTTTGCAAAGAATAACGCCCGTCAGGGTGGCGCAGGTGGTGGCAATAAGCGTGGGCAGGAATATGGACGCCGCGTCGGAGCTGTTCGCCGCCGCGCGCAGGGCTATGACCGTTGCGGGCACAATCTGAATGGACGTTGCGTTGATGACGAGCAGAAGCAGCATATTGTCCGTGGCTTTGCCTTCCTCGCGGCACATGCTCGCCATTGCGTTGATGCCCGCGGGTGTCGTCGCGCCGCCCATTCCCAGCATATTGGACGCAAGGTTGACGGAGATATGGTTGTAACTCTCCTCGCTTTCGCCTTTGAACAGTCTGCGTATGACGGGGCGCAAGCCGTGCGAGAGTTTGGCGTCGAGACCCGTTGCCTGCATCATTTTGAGCACGGACAGCCACACCGCATAGATTGCGGTGAGTTTGAGCGTCAGCAGAATTGCGTTGCGGACGCCTTCTATCATCGTGGGCAGGGCGGCGGCGGGCGCGGTGAACGTCATCAGCACGAGCGACACGAGCGTAAGCACGGTAAATGCAGCGTTCATACCATATTTTATTTGTGCCGTCGCGCGGGTATGCGCCCGTAATTTTCGTTTACAAAAATATTCAAAGGTTGTATAATATTTTGAGTGTATGCGTGTACACGGCGCGTTTCGCGGGCTAACGCGGGCGCAGAGAGGTATTTATGTCGAAGAAGTATTACATCACAACGGCAATCGCCTATACGTCGGGCAAACCCCACATCGGCAACACGTACGAAATCGTGCTGACGGACTTTCTTGCGCGGTTCAGACGCGCGCAGGGGTGCGACGTCGTATTCCAGACGGGCACCGACGAACACGGCGAAAAAATCGAACTCAAAGCCGAGGCGGCGGGCATAACCCCCAAAAAGTTCGTGGACGGCGTTGCCGCCGAGATAAAGAGCATCTGGGATTTGATGGATACGTCCTACGACAAGTTTATCCGCACCACCGACGACTACCACGAAAAGGAAGTGCAGGAGATATTCGAAAAACTGCTCGCGCAGGGCGACATATACAAGGGCGCCTACAAAGGCTGGTACTGCACCCCCTGCGAGTCCTTCTGGACGGAGAGTCAGCTGGTCGACGGCAAGTGCCCCGACTGCGGCAGAGAGGTCAAACTCGCCGAAGAGGAGGCGTATTTCTTCCGCATGAGCAAGTATGCCGACAAACTTATGAAATACTACGACGAGCACCCCGATTTCATCGTGCCCGTTTCCAGAAAGAACGAGATGGTCAACAACTTCCTGAAACCCGGTTTGCAGGACCTCTGCGTGTCTCGCACTTCGTTCAGCTGGGGCATTCCCGTCAAGTCCGACCCCAAACACGTGGTTTACGTCTGGCTCGACGCGCTCACAAACTACATCACGGGGCTGGGCTACAAGTGCGGCGGCAAGAGCGACGCGCGTTACAAGAAGTACTGGCCCGCCGACGTGCACGTCATCGGCAAGGATATCGTGCGTTTCCACACCATATACTGGCCGATTTTCCTTATGGCACTCGGCGAATCTCTTCCCAAACAGGTTTTCGGTCATCCGTGGCTGTTGCAGGACGGCGGCAAGATGTCCAAGTCCAAAGGCAACGTGATGTACGCAGACGACCTCGTGAAATTCTTCGGAGTGGACCCCGTGCGTTACTTCCTGCTGTCGTCCATGCCGTTTGACAACGACGGTCTCATCGGGTGGGAGCTCGTGGCGGAGACCGTCAACAGCGACCTTGCCAACGTGTACGGCAACCTCGCAAGCCGCACGGTTGCGATGAGCAACAAGTACTTCGGCGGCGTAGTTGAGAACAAGGGCGTCTGCGAAGCCGTGGACGAGGAGCTGAAAGCCGTCGTAACGGGCGCGTACGCCAAAGTCTGCAAGAAGGTCGACGAGTTCCGCGTCGCGGACGCAGTCGCCGAAATAATGAGCATATTCCGCCGCGCGAACAAGTACATCGACGAAACCGCTCCGTGGGTGCTTGCGCGCGACGAGAGCAAGAAAGACAGGCTCGCCACCGTGTTGTACAACCTGGCGGAGAGCATAGTCATAGGGTCGTCCATGCTTGCGTGCTGCATGCCCACTCTGGCGGGCAAAGTGCTGGCGCAGTTCGGCGCGACGGCACGTCCGTTCGACAAACTCGGCGAATTCGGACTGTTGCCCGACGGCACGAAAGTCACCGACAAACCCGAAATCCTGTTCGCAAGGGCAGACGTGAAAGAAATAACCGAGAAGGTGAACGCAATGTACGAAGAAAGAAAATCGGCAGCCGCACCCGCACCGCAGGCGGCACCCGCCGCACCTGCCGCGGAGGAGAAACCCGAAGGAGTGGCAACGCTCATCGATATAGCGCAGTTTAAGGAAATCAAACTGAAAGTCGGGCACATCCTCACCGCCGAGAAGGTCGAGAAGGCAGACAAACTGCTCAAATTCACCGTCGGAATGGGCGACGAAGTGCGCACCATAGTCAGCGGCATCGCGAAATACTACACCCCCGAAGAGATGGTCGGCAAACAGGTTGTCGTCGTCGCCAACCTCCGTCCCGCCAAACTTCGCGGCATAGAGAGCCAGGGTATGCTGTTGTGCGCGGTGAGCGCGGATGGCGACGTCGTGCTCGTTTCGCCCGAAAAAGCCGTACCCGCGGGCAGCGAGGTCTGCTGATGCTCATAGACACCCATTGTCACCTGACCGACGAGCGACTGGCAGGGGAGACGGAAAACATCATTGCCTCCCTTGAAGCGGACGGTCTGGAAAGCGTCATAACCGTGGGTTACGACGAGCCGTCGTCGCGCGAAGGAGCGCAACTTGCGGCGCGTTTTGCCGACGTCTACTGCACGGTCGGCATGCACCCGCACGATGCAAGCGCGGCAACGCAGGACGTATACGACGAATTCGTTTCGCTTGCGAACGGCAACCCCAAGGTCGTGGCGATAGGCGAAATAGGGTTGGATTATTATTACGATTTAAGTCCCCGCGAAACTCAGAAAAAAGTCTTTGCCGAGCAGCTGGAACTGGCGCGGTTTCTCAAACTGCCCGTGTGTCTGCACGTGCGGGACGCCTACGAGGATTGCAGGCGCATTCTCGCGGACAACGCGGACAAACTGACGTACGGTGTGTTGTTGCACTGCTATTCGGGCTCGGCGGAAATGGTGCCCGTGTTCGGCAAGTTCGACGCTTACTTCGCGTTCGGCGGAGCGATAACCTTCAAGAACGCCCGTCGCAACCTCGAAGCCCTGCTTGCCGTGCCGCGCGACAGACTGTTGCTCGAAACGGATTGTCCGTACATGACACCCGTGCCGTATCGCGGACAGACCAACTTCCCGAAGTACGTCAATCTTGTCGCCGACAAGGCGGCGGAAGTGCTCGGCTTGCAACGCGCCGAGGTGGAAGATATTACTACGGAGAACGCAAAGAGGCTGTTTAACAGGCTGAAATGACGGTTAAACTGCGTATTGTGACAATGCAAACGGTATTATACGAATTCAAAGACAGTCTTTACATCAATCTGACGAACCGCTGTTCCAACAGCTGCGATTTTTGCATACGCAACTTCAAGGACGGTGTGAACGGCAATCCCCTCTGGCTGGACGACGAGCCCACCGCGGCGGAAGTCGTGGCAATGCTCGACCGAAAGGACCTTTCGGCGTACAAAGAAGTCGTGTTCTGCGGCTTCGGCGAGCCGACCTGCGCTTTGCCCGTTCTCGTCGAGGTCGCGCGGTATCTCAAATCCCGCGGGGCGGCAACGCGTATCAACACCAACGGACAGGCAAACCTTATCAACGGCGTTGACAACGCGGCAACAATCATCGCGCCCGTCATCGACCACGTGTCCGTGTCCCTGAACGCCAGCAACGCCGAGAAGTATCAGTCGATGTGCCACAGCGAGTTCGGCGAAGCGGGGTTTGACGCCATGCTCACCTTCACCCGTCAGTGCGTCGAAGCGGGCATAGATACGGCGATGACCGTCGTCGACTGCATAGGCGCAAAGGAAATCGAAGCGTGCAGAGCGTGCGCCGAAAGCGTGGGAGCGAAGTTCCGCGTGCGCCCGCTCGTCAGCGAAAACGATGAGTACTGAAAAGTGAAAGGAGTGAACAATGTTCACTCCTTTATGACTTCGGATTGCTCCGTTGTCGGCGATTAAAGCAGAAGTACGAAAAATGTTTTCTTCCCCCTGCTTTATCGTGCGGACAGGGTCCGCTCATCTTTTGTACTTCGACTTTTTGTCTTCGGTACACCGATAATTTGTGCAAGGGCGACCGCCTTATACGCGGTACGCAAAGGGAAAATATGGAAAACAGAAATATTGCCGAACTTCTGAAAGCGAGCGGGTTCCGCTTCAACAAAGCGTTGGGGCAGAATTTCATATTCGACACCAATCTGCTCGATGCCATAGTCGCCGACAGCGGCGTCACGAAGGACGACGTGGTGGTGGAAGTCGGCACGGGTGCGGGTACGCTCACTTCGCGTCTTGCCGCAAGAGCGGCAAAGGTGATATCCTTCGAGGTGGACACCGCTTTGCAACCCGTTCTTTCCCTTTCCTTGCAGGGGCTCGACAACGTCGAGGTCGTATTCCGCGACGTGCTGAAACTCGGTGACGACGAACTGCGCGCGATAGTGGGCGACGGACCTTTCAAAGTGGTGGCAAACCTGCCTTACTACGTAACGACGCCGCTCGTTATGCGGTTTATCGAAAGCACTCTCGATGTGCGGTCGTTGACCGTTATGGTGCAGAAAGAGGTTGCCGACCGTTTCCGTGCCGCAACGGGCACTGCCGATTATGCCGCGGTAACTCTTGCCGTGCAGATGTTCGGCTCGGCAAAATTGACGCGTACCGTCGGACGCGAGATGTTCCGTCCCTCTCCCAACGTGGACAGCGCCGTCGTGCGCATAGACCGCGAACGCGACAAGATAGCGGCAGAGGACGTGCCGCGCGTCAAAAAGCTGATAAGAGCGGCGTTCGCAATGCGTCGCAAGACGCTTGTCAATAACCTGCAAGCCTCTTTCGTTACGCCCAAGGAAGAAGGAACACGTCTTGTCGGCGAACTCGGATTTTCCCCCACGGTCAGGGGAGAGGCGCTGTCGCTTGACGATTTCGTAAGGCTTGCCCACCTTATGGACAAGCATTGACGGTCGCAATTTTTCGCGAAAAAAAACCGCCGTGCCACGGCGGTTTTTCCATTGACGGGAACTCGTTTACGCGTCTGCGTCGCTTGTCCGTTCGGCAGACCGATTGAATTATACTCCCGCCTCGTTCACCTTATGCATTTTCCGTTGTGCGCCGACTGGTATATGACCCAGAAGCCCGCGCCGTCCGAGTGCGCGTTGTCGAGGGGGAGCCACACGCTGACGTCCGCGATTTCGGAGGGAGGTGCGACCGTGCGTACGCCCGGTATTCCGTAACATATGAACGTCGGCTCCGAGAGGTCGAAGAGCACGCCCAGCACATAGTAGTCGTCGTCATCGACGTCGATGCGCACCCATTTGGAGTTGGGCACGACGGCGTTCAGCCTCTCCTCGGCGGGATACCGCACGAACATCTCGTCCAGTTGCGGCTTTATCGCCTTATAAAAATTGGTGCCGTCGTAAGTGACGCCGCCGCGCAGTACGGAATTGACGTATCCGTCGTCGGAGTTGCGCGCCTTGCCCGTTGCCTGCAAATCGGCAAAAGGGGAGGGCACGGAGCGCTCCTCGCGGGCGGAATTCTGTGCCTGTGCCCGACGCAAACCTTCCTCGCGTCGCGGTGCCTGCGGTTGGTACGCCCCATCTTTTCCGTCGTCCGATGACGGAGCGGCGAACGCCTCCTCGTTTTCGGTTTGCCTTTCGACGCGCTCCCTGCGCTCGGCTTCCCGTTCGCGCGCAAGGCTTTCGCGACGAGCCTTCGCCTGCTTTGTTTTCTCGCGCTTGTACAGGTCGATGCGCCCTTCGAGTTGTCGCCTGTCGGCGCGTCCGCCAGAACTGCCTATCAAAGTTTTTCCGCCCGTCGTCAACAGACAGTAAATGTCGTTTTTTGCCGCAATCGGCATTTCAAACGTGTTTTTGTCGCTGTCAAGCGTGATTTCCGTGATTTCGTCGGCGAGCACGTACAGTTTGCTTTCACCGCCCGCCAGGTCGCATTTGCACTCGCCTTTGACCTTGTTGAGTCCGTCGAAACTTCCCGACATTTTGACAAGACCGGTGCTTCCGCCCCCGCTCATAATCACCACTATCTTTCTGAACGCCATATATACACCTCGCATATTACACTATGACGCGCCCGCGCGATATATACCGCCACTTCACCGAATTAAATTGTTAAAGAATTTTATTGCAAAACACTTTACAACTTTAAAGCGTGAATGTATAATTGTTTGCGTAATTCGTCTTACGGCTTTGCCCAAGGAGTTGAATATGACTTTGAAACTTTTCGAGGTACTGTCAAAACTGAAATCGGAAGATGAGTTCCGTATGCTTTTCGAGGACCTCTGCACCTACGCCGAAATCGAGAAGATGGAACAGCGCGTGGAATGCGCGCAGCTGTTGCTCGGCGGCGACACTTACAACCGCATAATCGAGAAGACGGACATCTCGTCCGCGACGTTGAGCCGCGTATCCCGGTGCATTCAACACGGAAGCGGCGGATACAGCAAGGTTCTGAAATCGCTCATGACGGAGGACGACAAAGATGTTGATTGACACCTGCACCCTACCAAAAGACGAGAGAACCTATCTCGAACTCGGCAAACTCTTCGAGGACAACGGTTACCGCCTCTACAAGATGCGCAAGTTCGAGGAATATTCGCTGTATCTCGAAAACAAGAACTTTCTCGGCAGCGAATCCGTGCTGACCTTCCAGGGATTCGGCGGCAAACTCATGGCGTTGAAGCCCGACGTCACGCTCAGCATAGTCAAAAACGTACAGATAGGCGAGAGCGGTTGCGAAAAACTGTACTACCGTGAGAGCGTTTACAGGACGGAACGCGGCGGGTCGGATTTCAAGGAAATCAACCAGATGGGGTTGGAATGCATAGGCAACTTCGACAACGCAACGACCATCGAGATATGTTCCCTTGCGGTGAAATCGCTTGCCACCATCGATGACGAGTTCGTCTTTGCCGTGTCGCATATGGGGTTCGTGTCTGGGTTGCTCGACGCCTGCGGCGTAAACGGACCCACCGCGAAAAAAGCCGTGTTGGAGTGTCTGCGTTCGCGCAACGCGCACGACATTGCGGCGGCTGCCGTCGGGTCGGACGAGAATGCGGTGAAGAAACTCGCCGCGCTGGCGTCCGCGGGTACGAACTTCGAAGACGCGCTCGCGCTTGCGAAATCGCTTGCCGACACCGAAGAAACCGTCGCAGCCGTCAACGAACTTTCCGCACTCTGCGACGAACTGCGTTCCACGCCCTTCTTCGACCGCGTAAGACTGGATTTCAGCGTGCTGAACGACATCGATTACTACAACGGCGTCATATTCCAGGGATACGTGCGGCGCGTGCCCAAACTCATTCTTTCGGGCGGACGTTACGACGGTTTGCTCGCGAGAATAGGCAAGGACATCAAGGCGATGGGATTTGCGCTCTCCCTCGGCGACCTCAACGCGTATTATCCCCGTGCGGGCAAGGAGGCGTGATATGGTAAGCATTGCACTTCCCAAAGGCAGACTGGGTAACAAGGCATACAAATTGCTCGAAAAGAGCGGCTATACCGTCAGCGAACTTATGGACGAAAGCCGCAAACTGGTGTTCGAAAACGCCGAAAGCGGAGTGAAATATTTTCTGGTCAAGCCGTCCGACGTTCCCATTTACGTCGAGTACGGCGCGGCTGACATAGGCGTGGTGGGCAAGGATATCCTGCTCGAAAGCGGCGCCGACGTATACGAACTTCTGGACCTCGGCATCGGCAAATGCAGAATGTGCGTGGCGGCGAAGGAGAATTATGTCGAGGATACGGGGCGTCCCGTCGTCGTCGCGACGAAATTCCCCAACATCGCGCGCAGGTACTATATGAGCACCAACCGCGAAATCGACGTCATCAAACTCTATGGGTCGATAGAACTCGCACCCTTGCTCAATATGTCCGACGTCATCGTCGACATAGTGGAGACGGGGACGACGCTCAAAGAAAACCATCTGAAAGTCACCGAGGAGATTTTCCCCGTCAGCGCAAGGCTGATTGCCAACAAGACGTCGTACAAGTTCAAGGAAAAGGAAATCAACGATATCGTCCGCAAACTCGGCGAGGTGAAACAATGATTAAGATTCTCAAAATGAAAGACATAACCGTCGACGACGTGCTCAACCGCAAAATCGAAGATTACGGTGAGTACGAAAACACGGTCAAAGGCATAATCGCGGAGGTGAGAGCGGACGGCGACGCGGCGCTTTTCCGTTTTGCGAAAAAATTCGACGGCGTGACCCTCGACGCTCTGGAAGTGACCGAAGAAGAGAAGAATTCCGCGTGGGAGCGCGTGTCGGAAGACTACAAGGCAATGCTTCAACGCGCGGCGGCGAACATTGTCGAATTTCACAAAATGCAGTTGCACGACGGGTTCGAAATCAAGCGCGCCGACGGCACGGTGCTGGGGCAGAAATACGCTCCGCTTGCCCGTGTCGGAATATACGTACCGGGCGGCACGGCGAGTTATCCCAGCACGGTGCTGATGAACGCCGTTCCCGCAAAGGTGGCGGGCGTGGACGAAATCGTTATGGCGACGCCCCCCGACAAAGAGGGACGCGTGCGCGACGAAATCCTGGCGGCGGCACGCATAGCCGGCGTGGACAGAATTTTCAAAATCGGCGGAGCGGGTGCGATTGCCGCGCTTGCCTTCGGGACGGAGAGCGTTCCTGCCGTCGACAAGATAACGGGTCCCGGCAACATATTCGTGGCACTTGCCAAAAAGCAGGTGTTCGGCACCGTGGGCATCGACATGGTCGCAGGACCGAGCGAAATCCTCGTGATTGCAGACGAGGGCGCGGACGCCGATACGGTTGCCGCCGACCTGCTGTCGCAGGCAGAACACGACAAACTCGCAAGTGCCGTGCTTGTCACCGCCGACGAAGAACTGGCAAAGAAGGTTGCCGAGCGCATAGAAGTGCGCCTTGCCGATTTGCCGCGCAGGGAAATCGCACGGGCGTCCGTCGACAACTGTGGCAAAATCATAATCGCGGAGAGCCTCGGACAGGCGGTGGAAATCTCCAACGCAATCGCACCCGAGCACCTCGAACTCTGCGTGAAAAATCCTTTCGACCTCTTGAAAAAGATACGCAATGCGGGGTCGATATTTCTGGGTTACAACACTCCCGAAGCGGCGGGTGACTACTATGCGGGACCCAATCACACCCTGCCCACGGGCGGGAGTGCGAAGTTCTCGTCGCCCCTTTCGGTGGACGATTTCGTCAAGAAATCCTCATATATTTATTACACCGCCGAAGGGTTCGACGGCGCAATAAACGATATAGTGACGTTTGCGGAAAGCGAAGGGCTGCAAGCGCACGCAAGGTCAGCGGAGGCGAGAAGAAAATGAGCAGATTTCTGGACGAAAGGTTTGCCGCGCTCGACCCGTACGTGCCCGGCGAACAACCGCAGGACCGCAGTTACGTGAAACTCAACACCAACGAGTCGCCATTTCCTCCGTCGCCCGCGGTGATTGCCGCACTCGGTAAAGAAGAGGCGGAAAAACTCAACCTGTATTCCGACCCCACGGCGGACGTGCTGGTGGAGGCGATTGCCGAACACTTCACGCGGGTGTTGCAAGCCCGAGGCGCAAAAGGAATGGACAAAGAACAGGTGTTCGTCGGCAACGGTTCCGACGAGGTGCTGTCCTTCATCTTTCAGGCATTTTGCGGCAAAGACAAGGGCATGGCGTTCCCCGAAGTGGGTTACGGGTTCTATCCCGTGTTCTGCGAGGTGCTGGGAATTGCCGCCAATCCCGTCCCCGTGCGTGATGATCTGAGTGTGGACGTCGACGCGTTGGCAAATGTGTCCGAAAACATCGTGATTGCAAACCCGAACGCACAAACAGGCATTTATCTGCCTGTTTCGGACATAAAAAAGCTGCTTTGCGCAAATAAGAACAGACTTGTCGTCGTCGACGAGGCATACTGCGATTTCGGTGCGGAGAGCGTCGTCGGGTTGCTTGACGAGTTCGACAATCTCATCGTCGTGCAGACTATGTCCAAGTCACGACAGCTTGCGGGCGGCAGGGTAGGTTTCGCGCTGGCGAGCCCCGAAATCGTGAGGGACCTCAATATGATGAAATACAGTTTCAACCCCTACAACCTCAACCGCCTGAGCATACTGGCGGGCGCGGCTGCAATCGGGGACGAAGAGTATTTTGCCTCAACGACGGCGGCGGTTGCGAAAGAGCGCGAAAGGCTGAAAGGCGAACTGACGGAACTCGGCTTTTCCGTCACGCCTTCGCTTGCCAACTTCGTGCTTGCGGGGTACCCGTCGATAGGCGGAAAGGAACTTTATCTCGCGCTCAAAAAAGAAGGCGTGCTGGTGAGGTTTCTTTCGGACGCGAAACTTGCGCCGTACGTGCGCATAACCGTGGGCTCGGCGGAGCAGACGGCGGCGTTGATTGCCGCAATCAAAAAGGTTTTCAAGGAGAAAGGCATATGAGAAAATCGCAAATTTCGAGAAAAACGACCGAAACGGACATAACCCTTGCGCTCAACGTCGACGGCAAGGGCGCGTACGACGTCAAGTCGGGCAGCTTCTTCTTCGACCATATGTTGGAGCAGTTCGCAAAGCACGGGTCGTTCGACCTGTCGCTCGTGTGCGTCGGCGACAAGGAAGTGGACTTCCACCACTCCGTCGAGGACGTGGGAATTTGCCTCGGAAAGGCGTTTGCCGAAGCACTCGGCGACAAGAAGGGCATACGCCGTTACGGCGACGTCATTCTGCCCATGGACGAGGCGCTCGTGCTCGTCGCGCTGGATTTCAGCGGCAGGACGTATCTCAACTTCGACGTCGCTTTCCCCGACGAATACAAGGTGGGCGACCTCGACACCGAACTCATAAACGAGTTTTTCGCGGCGTTTGCGCGTGCCGCCGAGGTGACTTTGCACATAAAGAAACTGTACGGCACGAACGTGCACCACATCGTCGAGGCGGTGTTCAAGGCGTTCGGCAGAGCGGTTGCCGAGGCGTGCTCGGTGGACGCGAAGAACGCCGACAGACTGCCCAGCACGAAAGGAATTCTGTGATATGATAGCCGTTGTAGATTACGGAGTGGGCAATCTGTTTTCGCTGACTTGCTCGCTGAGATATATCGGAGCCGAGGCGCGCGTGACGGGCGACGCAGAGGACCTGCGCGCCGCCGACGGAATAATTCTGCCCGGCGTGGGAGCGTTTGCGGACGCCCGCGCGAAACTGCGCGCCACGGGGCTTGAACCCGTATTGCGCGAACAGGTCGAAGCGGGCAAGCCTTTGCTCGGAATCTGCCTCGGAATGCAGATGTTGTTCGACCGCAGTTTCGAGTACGGCGAGCACGAAGGGTTGGGGCTGATTCGCGGCGACGTGGTGCCTTTCGACTTGCCCGCGGATATGAAAGTGCCGCATATGGGCTGGAATTCGCTGCACATTCTCAAACCGTGCCCCTTGCTTGCGCGGATAAACGAAGGCGACTTCGTGTATTACGTGCATTCCTATTACGCGACGGGTTGCGCCGAAGATACGGTTGCCGTCAGCGACTACGGAGTGTCCGTGACGGGCGTTGTGGCTCGCGGGAATGTGTACGGAACGCAGTTCCACCCCGAAAAGAGCGGCGAAACCGGTCTTGACATTCTGCGCGCTTTTGCCGATATATGCAAGGAGGGCGCGAAATGAAGTTGTTTCCCGCAATAGATTTGCGCGACGGTAAAGTGGTGCGCCTGACCGAGGGCGACTACGACAGAATGACGGTGTACGGCGACGACCCCTTCGCCACGGCGCGGAGTTTCAGGGAAACGGGTGCCGAGTGCATCCATATGGTTGACCTGGACGGTGCGCTGAAAGGGACGCCCGTCAACTTCCGTTTTATTTCGCGCGTGGCGTCCGAACTGGATATGCTCCTCGAAGTGGGCGGCGGCATACGCGACGAAAGACGCATAGAAGAGTATATCGGCGCGGGCGCGGGCAGAGTGATACTGGGCACGGTCGCGGTCGAAAATCCCGAGTTCGTCATTTCGGCGGTGCGCCGTTTCGGCGACAAGATAGCCGTCGGCGTGGACGCAAAGGACGGCAAAGTGGCAATACACGGCTGGAAGACCTTGACGGACAAGGACGCATACGCGTTTTGCGCGCAACTGCGCAACGCGGGCGTGGACTGCGTGATATTCACGGACATCTCCCGCGACGGCACTCTCGGCGGCACCAACATCGACGCGTACGAGAAACTGTCGCGCATAGACGGTCTGAAAATCGTGGCGTCGGGCGGAATTACCCGCGCGGACGAAATCGTGACGCTGCGGAAGATGGGCATATACGGTGCCATACTCGGCAAAGCCATGTATGCGGGTGCGCTGACGCTGGCCGACGCGCTTGCGGCGGCAAAGGAGGACTGAATGCTCGCAAAAAGAATTATCCCTTGCCTGGACGTCAAGGACGGCAGAGTGGTGAAAGGCACGAAGTTCGAAGGATTGCAGGACGTGGCGGACCCCGTGGAACTGGCAAGGTTTTACAACATGTCGGGCGCGGACGAACTGGTGTTTTACGACATAACGGCGTCGTATGCGGGACGCAAACTGTTTGCGGACACGCTGGTCGCCGTGGCGTCCGAGGTGTTCATACCTCTGACCGTGGGCGGTGGCATAAACGGCATAGACGATTTCGACCGCGTGCTGAAATGCGGAGCGGACAAAGTGAGCGTGAATTCGGGGGCGATTGCAAACCCCGACCTTGTGGGCGAAGCGGCGAAGAAATACGGCAATCAGTGCGTGGTGCTGTCCATAGACGCCAAGCGCGTTGACGGCAAATTCGAAGTGTTCGCGAAAGGCGGCAGAGTGCCCACGGGCATAGACGCCGTGGAGTGGGCGTACCGCGGACAGGAAGAGGGCGCGGGGGAAATCGTGCTCAACAGCATAGACACCGACGGCGTGCGCGACGGCTTCGACATCGAAATGTTGTCCGCCGTGTGCGACAGGGTGAAGATACCCGTAATCGCGTCGGGCGGCGCTGGTTGCGCGGAGGATTTCGTCAGACTGTTCGACGAAGTGCGCGGCGTGGACGCGGGACTTGCGGCGGGAATTTTCCACTTCAAGAAGGTGGACATCCGCGACTTGAAAAACCTGCTTGCCGCAAACGGAGTACCCGTGCGTCTGTGAAACTCGCACGAGGATAAATCACAAAACAATAACTTGAAAAATCAAAATCGGGAGATAAAATATGGTTTCGGTTGACAAACTTAAATTCGACGATAAAGGATTGATACCCGCGGTAGTGGTGGACCACTACACCAAAGAGGTGCTGACGCTTGCGTATATGAACCGCGAAAGTCTGAACATCAGCATAGAAAAAGGGCTGACCTGTTTTTACAGCCGTTCACGCAAACAGCTGTGGCTGAAAGGCGAAACGAGCGGCAATTATCAGCACATCGTCGCCATCACCGCAGACTGCGATTACGACGCGCTCGTCGTCGAAGTCGTCAAGGACGGACCCGCCTGTCATACGGGCGAGGAAAGTTGTTTCCACAATCCCGTCTGGATTTCGGAAGGGTACAAGCAGTTCTCGTACGAGGCGTTGTACAACCTCATCGAAGGGAGAAAGACCGACCCAAAGGACGGGTCGTACACCACGTATCTCTTTGAAAAGGGCATGGACAAAATTCTGAAAAAAGTAGGCGAGGAGAGCACCGAAGTCATCGTCGCGGGCAAAGGCGGCAGCAAAGAGGAAACCGTGTTCGAGATTGCCGACCTTGCATATCACGTCATGGTGCTCATGGTGGAGATGGGCATTACGCCCCGCGACATAACGGCGGAACTCGAAAAACGTCATGTCGTGGACAAAAAAGTCAAGCAGGAGAGGATGAAATAGTCGTTTGATTGGGGAGGATGAGAAAAGCGGCGGCTCGTTGAGCCGCCGCTTTTCGTTATTCCTTTTCGTTATCTATTAAAAGGATTGCATTGCCAACGTGTTGCCTTCACGCCTTGTCGTCGTCGGTCGGGGTGTCCGCCGTTTGGGCGACGTTGTCGCTTTCGGGGGCAATGTCGACGGCGATCTCCTTCGCGTTCTCGGGTTGGTCTGTCACGAAGTCCGAAACATCGTCGGTGCTGTCGCCTGTTTCGGTCGCGTTTGCGGCGTCGCGTTCGGCAATCAGCCGTGCGCGCAGTTCGGGTTCCTTGCGCATGACGATGATTGCGGGGATTATGGTGAACACGGACACTATCGCCGCGCCCAGGAACATTTCGTACGGGTAGTTGAGCATAACCTCGCCCGTGAGCGGGTCTGCGGTGTACCAGCCGTATTTGTCGATTATCGCGTTGCTTATGGCGGGTCCGATTATCATCGGCAGCATAACGAACAGGAACATCCTTATGCCCTGGAAACAACCCTCTTTGCCTTTGGGTATGTAGTCACGGAAGGAGGACACGAACAGCCCGCTTATGCTGAGTTCGGACGCCATCGTCACTATGCCGACCACTATGAGTATGCCGAGTATGGCGCTTGCGGGCACGAATTTGAGCAGATATATCGAGAGTGTGCCGAGCACGCTCAGTATGACGATGGGAATGTAGAAATGGAATTTGCCGAATTTGTCCATCAGAAACCCGAGCAATCCCGCAATCGCCGCCGCGCACACGATTATCACGCCGAGCGGCACGACATAGTCCCTCATGCCCAGGGTGCGCTCGACGAAGTTGATGAGATAGGACATATACACCTGCATGCTTGCGCCCGCAATGCCCGAGCCCGCAAGTGCGATGTAAATCATCTTGTTCTTTTTGATGACGGAAGGACGAAAACCGTATATGAGGTCTTTGGCAAAGTGCGGGTTGGGGTTTTTGGGAATATCGGGTTTGTCGCGCAGGACAAACAGTCCCAGTATGCCGCTTACGATGGGAACGGCACCCAGAATGACGAAGAACAGCCACCAGTTTTCCGTGCCCTTCGCGGTCAGGCTGTCGAGCCCGACGAAAACGATTACCATTGCAAACACGGGCATCATGGAAAGAATGGTGTCCAGTTTGCCGCGGTTGGTCGTGTCCGTCATGTCCGTGACCCACGTATTGAAGGCGGCGTCGTTGGCGGAGGACCCCACCCAGGACATCACGCAGTCCATAATGACGATGCCCGCCACCAGCCCGTTGAGTTGCTCGGGAGAGTAGTCGATGGGAAAGAGCGCGAACACCATTATGGTGAGCCCCCATACGATGAACCCCCACGAAACGAACGAGGCGCGTTTGCCCGTTTTGTCGCATATCGCACCCGTAACCACGGTTGCGGCTGTTGCCGCAATTGCAGACAGCGCGACCATAAGCGTCGTCGCCCACGCCTCGTCCACGAACTCATCCTGCATGAACTTGGCAAAATACATATTTTCGACAATCCAGGCAATCTGACCGATGAGTCCGAAGAAAAGCGCGCAGAACCAGACTTTGCCGCCCAGCGGCGTGGTTTTGACCTTTGCATCCGCAGAAACCGACATAACGAATTCCCCCTAACGCGACCATTTTATCAAAAACCGTCGAAAAGTGTCAATACCGATCTTCGCCGACATGCGGTTGCGCGGGAGCGGGAGGGTGCGAGAGTACGCGGTCGCGCATCTCGGTAGCGTGTCTCGGCACTGTCGGGAAACGGGGCAAACACGTTGTGTGCGCGTATATAATATATACAATATGTAGTTTGGAAAAATTATTTTAATACAATATTACAAAATCCGCGGAAAATCGTGTAAATTTTGCTTGACAAAGGTTTTTCAAAATTATATCATAGTCACGCTGTGCCCCCGCAGGCACGTGTTTTTCGCCGTCTTTTCGGCGGAAAAAAAATATAAGACACACACGGACAAGTGTTTATATTCAGGAGGCTTATATAATGGCTGGTCAAAAAATCAGAATTAAACTCAAAGCGTACGACCACAATCTCATCGACCTTTCGGCAGAGAAAATAGTCGAAACCGTGAAGAAGACGGGCACGAAGGTTTCCGGTCCCATCCCTCTCCCCACCGAGAAGGAAATCGTCACCATTCTGCGCGCCACTCACAAGTACAAGGACAGCCGCGAGCAATTCGAACTCAGAACTCACAAGCGTTTGATAGATATATTCAATCCCACCTCCAAGACGGTTGACTCTCTCATGAAGCTCGACCTTCCTGCCGGTGTCGATATTTCCATCAAACTCTGACGGAAAATAAAAGGAGGATGAACTTTACATGGATAAAGCAATCATCGGAAAAAAACTCGGAATGAGCCAGATTTTCACGGCTGACGGCAAGGTTATCCCCGTCACGGTCGTAGAAGCGGGTCCCTGCACCGTAGTGCAGATCAAGACCGCGGAAAACGACGGTTACGACGCCGTGCAGGTCGGTTTCGGCTCCATCAAAGAAACAAGAGTAAACAAACCCGTTGCCGGCCACTTCAAGAAGGCGGGCGTCAGCGTCAAGCGTTATCTTCGTGAACTCCGTTTCGCTAACTGTGCAGCCTACGCGCTCGGACAGGAACTGACCTGCGACATGTTCACCGAAGGCGACAAAGTCGACGTCACCGGCACTTCCAAAGGTCACGGTTTTTCGGGTGTCATCCAGAGATGGAACCAGCACAGAGGACCTATGGCACACGGCTCCGGCTATCACAGAGGCGTAGGTTCCATGGGTGCGTGTTCTTCTCCTTCGAGAGTTTTCAAGAACAAGCACATGCCCGGTCAGTGGGGTCACGAGAAGGTCACCGTCCAAAACCTTACCGTCGCACGCGTTGACAAGGCGAGAAACCTGTTGCTCATCAAAGGCGCAATCCCCGGCCCGAAGGGTGGAGTGGTAGTCGTCAAGAATTCCATCAAGGGTTAGTCGGAGGTAGATATGAAACTGAAAGTTCTGAATATGGCCGGCAAATCCGCCGGTAGCATCGAAGTCAGCGACGCAGTCTTCGGTTGCGAATATAACGAGGCTCTCATTCATCAGGTTGTCGTGGCACAGCTTGCCAACAAGCGTCAGGGCACGATGAGCGCACTCACCAGAAGCGAAGTCCGCGGCGGCGGCGCAAAGCCTTACCGTCAGAAGGGCACCGGTCGCGCACGTCAGGGCAGCATCGTCGCCCCTCAGTACGTCGGCGGCGGCGTGGTGTTCGCGAAGAAACCCCGCGACTTCTCCCAGAAAGTCAACAAGAGCATGAGAAAGGCGGCCTTCTATTCCGCACTTTCCGAGAAAATCCGTCAGGAGCAGGTGGTCGTGCTCGACAAGTTCGCACTTGCCGAACCCAAGACCAAACTGGTTGCCGAGGCGGTTGAAGCACTCAAACTCAACGGCAAGACCCTGTTCGTCGTCGAGGAATACGATGAGGAAGCTCTGCGCGCAAGCAGAAACATCCCCACCGTTTCTCTCGAAGAGGTCAGACTGCTCAATGTGTACGATATCGTTGCCACCCGCAACCTCGTCATCACCAAGGGTGCTATCAAAAAACTCGAGGAGGCAGCACAATGACAGCGTACGACATTATCATTTCGCCCGTACTTTCCGAGAAGAGCTATGACGGTATTCCCGAAAAGAGATACACCTTCAAAGTTCTCAAATCCGCCAACAAGACTCAGATAAAGGCTGCGGTGGAGGAAATCTTCGGCGTCAAGGTCGCAAAGGTCAACACAGCGAATTACGACGGCAAGGTCAAGAGAATGGGTCGCCACGAAGGCAGAACTTCTTCCTTCAAGAAGGCAATCGTCACCCTGACCGCCGACAGCAAGGCAATCGAGTTCTTCGAGAGCATGGCATAAGGAGAATACGGATATGGCTATTAAGAAATACAAACCCACATCTCCCGCGCGTCGTTTCATGACGGTGTCCGCCTTTGAGGAAATCACTTCCACCACGCCCGAGCGTTCCCTGCTTGTTTCCAAGAACAAGACGGGCGGAAGAAACTCCATGGGCAGAATCACCGTTCGTCACATCGGCGGCGGCAACAGAACAAAATACCGCGTCATAGACTTCAAGCGCAACAAGGACGGTATCCCCGCGAAGGTCGCTTCCATTCAGTACGACCCCAACCGTTCCGCCAACATCGCGCTGCTGTACTATGCAGACGGCGAAAAGAGATACATTCTCGCTCCTCTCGGACTTTCCGTGGGTGACACGGTCGTGAGCGGCGACGACGCCGACATCAAGGTCGGCAACGCACTTCCTCTTTCCGCGATTCCCGTCGGCACGATGGTGCACAACATCGAGCTGCAACCCGGGAAGGGCGGTCAGATTGCCAGAGCGGCGGGCAACTCCGCACAGCTTATGGCAAAAGAAGGCAGATACGCGACGTTGCGTATGCCCAGCGGCGAAATGAGATACGTTCTCGCCCGTTGCAGAGCCACGGTCGGACAGGTCGGCAACCTCGATCACGAAATCGTCCGCGTCGGCAAAGCGGGCAAGACGCGTCACATGGGCATTCGTCCCACCGTCCGCGGCGTAGTGATGAACCCCTGCGACCACCCGCACGGCGGCGGCGAGGGCAAGTCTCCCATCGGTATGCCTTCACCCGTTACCCCTTGGGGCAAGCCCACTCTCGGTTACAAGACCAGAAAGAAGAAGAATATTTCCAGCAAGTTCATTATCAAGCGTGTGAACTAGGGAGGATTAAATGAGTAGAAGCGTAAAGAAAGGGCCTTATGTTGAAGAAAGGCTTATGAAAAGAATAAATGCGATGAACGCGAGCGGCGACATCCGTCCCGTAAAGACTTGGTCTCGCTCCTCGACAATCTTCCCCGAAATGGTCGGTCACACCATCGCCGTCCACAACGGACGTCAGCATGTGCCCGTCTATATCACCGAAGATATGGTCGGCTGCAAACTCGGCGAGTTCTCTCCCACGCGTACTTTCAGAGGTCACGCGGGCGACAAGACCACCGGTAAGAAATAGGAGGAAGTATGGCTACAAGAAGTAAACAGAAAGCTCTCGACCGTCAGGCAAAGGCGGACAACAGACCGAGAGCAACGGCAAAATTCGTCAGAATTTCTCCCTTCAAGGTCAGAATAGTGCTGGACATCATCAAAGGCAAACCCGTCGTCGAGGCTCTCGCGATTTTGGAGAACACCCCCAAGGCGGCAAGCGAGATACTGTACAAGCTCGTCAACAGCGCGGCAGCCAATGCGGAAAACAACCAGAACCTTTCCAGAAACGACCTGGTTGTCGCAGAGTGCTACGCAAACGACGGCCCCACGCTCAAACGCATCATGCCCAGAGCACAAGGCAGAGCATTCCGTATCAACAAACGCACCAGCCACATCACCGTCATTCTTGACAGCGCGAACGCATAAGGAGGTTTACAATGGGACAGAAAGTCGACCCCAACGGACTCAGAATTGGTATCATCAGACCCTGGGAAGCCAAATGGTATGCCGATAAAAAGCATTTCGCGGACAACCTCGTCGAGGATGACAAAATCCGTAGATTCATAAAGAAGAAATACTACGACACCGCGATCTCCAAAATCACCATCGAGCGCGCGGCGGACAAAGTCGTGGTGGGTATTTACACCGCGCGTCCCGCAGTCCTCATCGGTAAGGGCGGAGCAGGCGTCGAAGAGATCATGAAGGAAGTTCAGAAACTCACGACGGCGGGCAAGAAAGTCAGCATCAACATCATGGAAGTCAAACATCCCGATGCAGACGCTCAGCTCGTTGCGGAGTCCATCGCAAAACAGCTGGAAAACAGAGCTTCTTTCCGCCGCAGTATGAAACAGGCCATGGCAAGAGCGATGAAAGCCGGCGCGAAGGGCGTCAAGACCAAGGTGTCCGGCAGACTGGACGGCGCGGAAATCGCCCGCAGCGAGAGTTATCACGAGGGTTCCATTCCTCTTCAGACTCTCCGTGCCGACATCGAATACGGCGTTGCCACTGCCCACACCACGTTCGGCGCAATCGGCGTCAAATGCTGGATATACAAGGGCGAAGTCCTTGGCAAAAATCCTATTGAAGGAGGAAATCAATAATGTTGATGCCCAAACGCGTTAAAAGACGCCGTCAATTCCGCGGAAGGATGAAGGGTAAGGCGAACAAAGGCAACGTCATCGCATACGGCGAATACGGCCTCGTCGCACTCGAACCCGGCTGGATAACCTCCAATCAAATCGAAGCAGCCCGTGTGGCAATGACCAGATATATCCGTCGTGGCGGTCAGGTCTGGGTGGACATCTTCCCCCACAAGCCCGTAACCAAGAAACCTGCCGAAACCCGTATGGGTAGCGGTAAAGGTTCTCCCGAATACTGGGTCGCCGTCGTCAAGCCCGGTCGCGTGATGTTCGAAATCGCCGGCGTTGACGAAGCAATAGCAAAAGAGGCACTCCGTCTTGCAATGCACAAACTGCCCGTCAAGTGCAAATGTGTTTCCAAGGCCGATATGGATGCCGAAGGCGGTGAAGAATGAAATCTAAACAAGTTTTGGAAATGACAGATAAAGAGCTTCAGAACAAGCTCAACGAATTGAAGTCGGAACTCTTCTTCCTCCGCTTCAAGAATGCCACCAATCAGCTCACCAATCCTATGGTGTTGGTCGAGACCAGACGCGATATAGCGCGCGTCAAGACCGTAATCCGTCAAAGAGAAATCGCCCGTGCGAAGAACGACGGAAACAAGGGCTGATAAACGGAGGGTCTTATGGAAAGAAATCTCAGAAAAGAAAGAGTGGGTATCGTCGTGAGCGACAAGATGGACAAGACCATCGTCGTTGCCATCACCGAACGCGTAAAGCACCCGCTGTACAAGAAAATCATCAGTCGCACCAAGAAGCTGAAAGCGCACGACGAAAACAACGAGTGCGGTATCGGCGACAAAGTGCTGGTAGCGGAAACCCGTCCGCTGTCCAAAGAAAAGTGCTGGCGCCTTGTCGAGATAATCGAGAAGGCCAAATAAGGAGGGCGCTATGATACAACCACAAACAAGGCTTAAAGTCGCTGACAACAGCGGAGCGAAAGAAATCATGTGTATCAGAGTTCTCGGCGGTTCTTTCCGCAGAAGCGGAAACATCGGCGACGTTATCGTCGCGTCCGTCAAGACGGCCATCCCCGGCGGCAAGGTGAAGAAAGGCGACGTCGTCAAGGCGGTCATCGTGCGCACCCACAAGGGCATTCAGCGCGCGGATGGCAGCTATATCAAGTTCGACGACAACGCGGCAGTCATCATCGACAACCAGAAACAGCCTCAGGGCACCCGTATCTTCGGGCCAATCGCAAGAGAGTTGCGCGACAAAGATTATATGAAGATAATCTCGCTGGCTCCCGAAGTGCTGTAGGAGGACAAAATGGCGAATTTGAATGTCAGAAAAGGCGACAACGTAATGGTTATCGCAGGCAAGGATAAAGGCAAGGCCGGCAAAGTTCTCGCAGTCAATCCCGACAGCGGCAGAATTTACGTCGAAGGCGTCAATATCATTTCCAAGAGCAAAAAGCCCAGAAACGCACAGGACAAGGGCGGCATCCTCAAACAGGAAGGCACCATCGACAGCAGCAACGTCATGCACATCTGCGACGAGTGCGGCGGCGTCGTGAGAGTCCGTCACATCAAGGAAGAGGCGAACGGCAAGGTCAAGTCCGTCCGCGTCTGCGCGAAGTGCGGTGCGTCTCTCGACGAGAAGAAGTCCTCTGCGAAGAAAGCAGCAAAGAAAGCGGCAAAGAAAAAGACCGCTTCCAAGTCCGAGAAAAAAGACTAATATCACGGAGGTAATATCGTGGCAGAAAAGAAAAATCAGGTTGCTAAAGCAACTGCAACCGATCAAAATGCTGAAAGATATAGAATGAGAGCGCAATACCGCGACGAGGTTGTGCCCGCTCTTGTAAAGCATTTCGGTTACAAGAACATCAACGAAGTTCCTCGTCTGGAAAAAATCGTGCTCAACATGGGCCTCGGTGATTGCAAGGATAACAGCAAGTCTTTGAATATTGCTGTCGAAGAGTTGAAGCAAATCGCAGGTCAGAAGCCCGTTGTCACCACCGCCAAGAAGAGCGTTGCGAACTTCAAGGTCAGAGAGGGTATGAACGTCGGCGCGAAAGTCACTCTCCGCGGCGAGAGAATGTACGACTTCCTCGACAAGTTCATCTCCATCGCGCTTCCCCGCGTCCGCGACTTCCGCGGCGTATCGGCAAAGTCCTTCGACGGCAGAGGCAACTACGCCCTCGGCGTCAAGGAACAGCTGATATTCCCCGAAATCGCGTACGACCAAATCGAGAAAGTCCGCGGTTTCGACATCTGCATCGTCACGACCGCGAAGACCGACGAAGAAGCACGCGAACTGCTCAGATTGCTGGGTATGCCTTTTGCGAAGTAAGGAGACAGACTTATGGCCAAAACTTCAATGAAAAACAAGCAACAAAGACCACAGAAATTCTCGACGCGCGAGTACACCCGTTGCCGCATCTGCGGACGTCCTCACGCCGTGTTGAGAAAGTACGGCATTTGCAGAGTCTGCTTCCGCAATCTCGCCTACAAAGGTCAGATTCCCGGAGTCAGAAAGGCAAGCTGGTAAGGAGGCATATATGACAGACCCTATTGCAGATATGTTGACAAGAATAAGAAACGCTCTGACTGCAAAGCACGAAACGGTTACCGTTCCTGCCAGCAAGGTCAAAGTTTCCATAGCAGACATACTCGTCAGAGAAGGGTACATCAAGGGCTATGAAATCGTCGAGAACCCCGTTCAGAACGATATACTCATCACCTTGAAGTACGGTCCCGTCAAAGGTCAGAGAGTCGTGACGGGTCTCAAGAGAGTATCCACCCCCGGTCTCCGCGTTTACACAGGCGTCGATAACCTTCCCAAGGTCCTGAACGGAATGGGCATCGCCATTCTGTCCACCTCCAAGGGCATTCTTACCGACAAAGAGGCCAGAGAGCAGCACATCGGCGGCGAAGTGCTCGCTTATGTGTGGTAAGGAGGGTTACTATGTCTCGTATAGGTAGAGCACCCATCGCGTTGCCCGCAGGCGTCACCTTCGACAACACCGACAATCTCGTCACCGTCAAAGGCCCCCTCGGCACGCTCACGCAGAAAGTCGACAGTTCCATCGACGTAGTCCTCGAAGACGGTCACATCCTCGTCAAGCGTCACAGCGACGACAAGGACCACCGCGCACTTCACGGCCTTTACCGCGCCCTCATCAACAATATGGTTACGGGCGTGACCAAAGGCTTTGAGAAAAACCTCGTTGTGGCAGGCGTCGGTTACAAAGTAACCGCCACCGCAAACAAACTCACGATGAACATCGGTTTCTCTCACCCCGTTGAAATCGACGCTCCCGAAGGCATCACTTTCGCAATGGCAGGTCCTTTGGAAATCGTGGTCAAGGGTATCGACCGTCAGAAGGTCGGTCAGACCGCAGCGACCATCAAGGCAACCAAACCCGTCGAGCCTTATCACGGATACGGCATCCACTACAAGGACGAGGTCGTCATCCACAAGGAAGGCAAGACTGCCGGTAAATAAGAGGTGAGACTATGATAATCAAGAAAGATAAGAACGCAGACCGCGTTATACGCCACGCAAGAGTCAGAAAGAAGGTTTCCGGCACCGCCGAACGTCCCAGACTGTGCGTGTACAGAAGCACCAACCACATCTATGCTCAGGTTATTGACGACGTAAAGGGCGTCACCCTCTGCGCCGCGTCCACTCTCGAAAAGGACATCGCCAAAGCGGTTGCCAAAATGACCAAGAGTCAGGCGGCGAAAGCAGTCGGCGAAGCCGTTGCGAAGAAGGCGCTCGCTCTCGGCATCAAAGAAGTCGTTTTCGACCGCGGCGGTTACATCTACACCGGCAGAGTCGAAGCGCTTGCCACCGGCGCGAGAGAGGCCGGACTTGAGTTCTAGGAGGAGTTATGGCAGAACGCGATAATAGAAGAAACGACAGAAACAGAGAAGAGAACGACGGTCTCACCAAGAAACTCATTGCGGTCAACCGTGTTACCAAGGTTGTCAAGGGCGGCAGAAACATGCGTTTCAGCGCACTCGTGGTCGTCGGTGACGAAAACGGCAAAGTCGGTCTCGGAATGGGCAAGGCTGCGGAAGTTCCCGAAGCAATCGAGAAGGCAACTCAGCTTGCAAAGCGCAGCATGACCACCATCGCTCTCAAAGATACTACCATACCTCACCAAATCATCGGCAAGTTCGGTCGCGGTCAGGTCATTCTTCTTCCCGCCGAAGAAGGTACCGGCGTTATCGCGGGCGGTCCCGTCCGTGCGGTACTCGAAGTCGCGGGTGTGAAGAACATCAGAACGAAGTCCATCGGCTCCAACAACCCCATCAACTGTGCGAAAGCCACTCTTGACGGTCTGTGCGCTCTGAGAAGTGCGGAGCAGATTGCCAAACTTCGCGGCGTTGACGTCGAAGGCTAGGAGGAATTATGGCAGCAGCAAAGAAAACCGAAGAAGCAAAAATGATTAAAGTCACCCTCGTCAAGAGCACCATCGCCTGTCTGAAAAACCAGAAGGCGAACGTCGAAGCTCTCGGTCTTCACAAGGTCGGCAGCTCCAACACGTTCAAGGATGACGCTGTTGTCAGAGGTATGATCAAGAAAGTTTCCCACCTTGTCAAGGTGGAGGAAATCTGACGGAGGTAACTATGAACATTCAGGAACTCAAAGGCGCGGAAGGCGCAAGAACTGCCTCCAAGAGAGTGGGTCGCGGCATCGGCAGCGGCACCGGCAAGACTTCCACCCGCGGTCACAAAGGTCAGTGGGCGAGAAGCGGTGGCGGCGTACGTCCCAACTTCGAAGGCGGACAGATGCCCCTCACGAGAAGAATCCCGAAAAAGGGCTTCAACAATAAGAGATTCGCGCACGTTTACAACATTGTCAACGTCGACGTATTCAACAGATTCGAAGACGGTGCGGTCGTGGGTATCGACCAACTCGTCGCAGCCGGTATCATAAAGATTGTGGAGCCTTACGGACTCAAAGTCCTCGGAAACGGCACTCTCGAAAAGAAAGTCACCGTGCAGGCGAACAAGTTTACCGGTTCCGCCATTGAGAAAATCGAAAAGGCAGGCGGCAAAGCTGAGGTACTTTAATAATGTTTGAGACTCTGAAAAACGCGTTGATGACCAAAGAGATAAGGATAAAGATTTTTCTGACTCTCCTTATGCTCCTGGTTTACAGAATAGGCTGCTACATTCCCGTCCCGGGTATCGACAGCACCGCAGTTGCGAGTTATTTTACGAGTGACGATTTTCTGAGCATTCTGTCCACCATCACGGGCGGCTCCTTGCAGAACGCCACGCTGTTCTCACTCGGCATACTGCCGTTCATCAATGCGTTCATCATTATGCAACTTCTCACTTTGGTCATTCCGAAGTTGGAGAAGCTGTCCAAAGAGGGTGACGCGGGCAGACGCAAAATCACGCAGATTACTCGTTATTTCGCGCTCGTTCTCGCCGCCATTCAGGGTATCGGCGTTGTCATCGGCTGGAAAGCGAACATCAACTCCGTCTTCCCCTTCGAAACGGGTTGGGACGCTCCCTATCTCACTATGGCTTGCATCATCATCATTCTGATGGCGGGCAGCACGATGGTCATGTGGCTGGGCGAAAGAATCACCGAATACGGTGTGGGCAACGGCACGTCGCTCATCATCTTCATCGGCATTCTGTCCACCGCAGGCACCACTATGGCGACCGCGTTCAAGATGGTCGGACAGCAGTGGACCTACATCTGGAACATCATCGGCTTCATACTCATCGTTTTCGCGATATTCGCGTTCATCGTCTTTATGGACCTCGCGGAAAGACGCGTGACGGTGCAGTACAGCAAGCAGATAAAGGGAAACAAAATGTACGGCGGTCAGACCACCTACATTCCCATCAGAATCAACGGCAGCGGCGTTATGCCCATCATTTTCGCCTCCTCCCTTCTGATGTTCCCCCAGATGATTATGGCGCTGTTCGCCCGTGAAAGCGAAGCGTATCTGTGGTACAGCACCCATATGGGCTCCGGTACCTGGGTCTATTACGTATTGCTCGCGCTCTTCATTCTGTTCTTCTCGTACTTCTACGCGCAGATACAGTTCAACCCCGAAGACGTCAGCAAAAACATCCAGCAGTACGGCGGTTTTATCCCCGGAATCCGCGCAGGCAAACCCACCAGCGACTTCCTCAAAAAGATAAGCAACCGCGTGACGCTGTTCGGCGCGTTCTTCCTTATGGTAATCGCGCTCGTGCCTACCTTCATCTTCCAGGCTCTGTCCGACGGCGGCGCGCTGCCTTTCAACTCCGCGTTCTCCGCAACGGGATTGCTCATCGTCGTGTCGGTGGCACTCGAATTCAACAAACAGCTGGAATCCCAGATAATGATGAAACATTACAAGGGCTTCCTGAAATAGTGAGGTCAGTATGAAGAATATCGTAATGCTGGGTGCTCCGGGCGCAGGCAAAGGCACTCAATCCGCACTCATCGCAAAAGAATACGGGATCCCTCACATCTCCACGGGCGATATTCTCCGTATGAATATCAAGCAAGGCACCGAGTTGGGCACGCTTGCCAAGTCGTACATCGACAAGGGCGCGCTCGTGCCCGACGAAGTCGTCATCGGCATAGTGGCGGACAGGCTGGCGCAGCCCGACGCCGCAAACGGCTACGTACTCGACGGCTTTCCCCGCACGATAGCGCAGGCGGAAGCCCTCGACAAAGTGGCGAAAATCGACATCGCAATCAACATCGTGGTCGGGTTCGACGTGATAGTCGCGAGATTGTCGGGAAGGCGCGTATGCGTGTGCGGGGCAACCTGTCACACCTCGACGCTGAACGGCAGCGAGGTTTGCCCGAAATGCGGCAAGAAACTCTTTATTCGCGACGACGACAAACCCGAAACGGTGCGCGCCAGACTGGACGTGTACCGCGCGCAGACCGAGCCCCTCATCGGATATTATGCCGAAAAGGGCATTCTGATCGACATCGACGCGACGGGAACGATTGAAGAGGATTTCGCCAAAATAAAGAAGGTGCTCGAATGATAATTCTCAAAAGCAAGTCCGAAATCGAGCTTATGAGAAAATCGGGAGCAATACTCCGCGACCTGCTCCTCTATCTTGAAGAAAAGGTCAAACCGGGCGTCAGCACCAAGAAACTGGACGAGTACGCCTACGATTACATCAAAAAACACAACGCGCAGCCTTCCTTCCTCGGCTACGGCGGATTTCCCGCCTCGATATGTACCTCTATCGACGAGGTGGTCGTGCACGGGATACCGAGCCACAGGAGACTGGAAGAGGGTATGATTATCGGCGTCGACGTGGGCGCGATACTCAACGGATGGCAGTCGGATGCGGCAAGAACCTTTCTCGTCGGAGAGGTTTCCGAAGAGAAGAAGAGGCTTGTCGAAACCACGCGCGAGAGTTTTTTCGTCGGAGTGGAACAGTTCCGTGCCGGCAGCAGGCTGGGTGACATCTCCCACGCGATACAGGAGTACAACGAGTCGAGAGGCTTTTCGATAGTACGCGCGATGGTCGGTCACGGGATAGGCAGACAGATGCACGAGGACCCGCAGGTGCCGAACTTCGGCAGAGCGGGACACGGCGTAAGGCTGGAAACGGGTCTTGTGCTCGCCATCGAACCGATGGTGAACGCGGGAACGTGGCAGGTGACGACGTTGGACGACGACTGGACCTGCGTCACGCTGGACGGACAGCCCTCGGCGCATTACGAGAACACGGTTGCGCTCACCGAGAACGGAGCGGAGATATTGACGCTTTGATGAAAAAAGGTGACATCGTATATTCCAAATCCGGCCGCGACGAAGGAAGATATTTCGTTGTGGTAGAGGTTGTCGACGAAACGTTCGTGCGGATTGCCGACGGGGACCTCAGGCGCATACGCAACGCGAAGCTCAAAAACGTCAGACATCTGCGTGCGACGGGCGACAGGCTCGAACGCATTGCCGAAAAATTGGAGCTGGGAGCGCAAGTGTTCGACACCGAACTGTACAGCGCGCTCAAACTCTACGACAAAAACGCAAAATAAGGAGTTTTATGTCCAAAGAAGATGTAATCGAAACCGAAGGCAAAGTAATCGAGGTCCTGCCCAAGACCCAGTTCAAGGTGCAACTCTCCAACGGTCACGTCATCCTGGCGTATCTCGGCGGGAAACTGCGCATCAACAACATCAGAATTCTCGAGGGCGACAAGGTCAAAATCGAAATGTCGCCTTACGACCTCACCAAGGGCAGAATTATTTACAGAAACAAATAGACTTTTTGGAGGTTAATATGAAAGTCAGACCCAGCGTCAAGCCGATGTGCGACAAGTGCAAAGTCATCAAAAGAAACGGCAAAGTTATGGTAATTTGCCCTAAGTATCCCAACCATAAACAGCGTCAGGGCTAATCAGGCAATCGGGCGCAGAGCGGCTGGCCGCGCATTCCAATTTCAAGCGGCTTTCTGCGCGTCACATATATACACGAATTCTTGGAGGTAGAAAATGGCAAGAATAGCCGGCGTGGATTTACCGCGCGAAAAGAGAGTGGAAATCGGTCTTACCTACATTTACGGTATAGGGCGTCCGACTGCCACCAAAATACTGGAAGCGACCAACATCAATCCCGACATTCGCGTCAAGGATCTGACCGAGGAGCAAGTCAGTCTTATCCGTGATTATATCGAAAAAAATCTTCATGTCGAAGGCGATCTCAAGAGAGAGGTCGGTCTCAACATCAAGCGACTTATGGAAATCGGCTGCTACAGAGGTATCCGTCACAGAAAGGGTCTTCCCGTCCGCGGACAGAGCACCAAGCAGAACGCCCGTACCAGAAAGGGTCCCAAGCGCACCGTCGGTCGCAAGAAGAAAGGCAAATAACGGAGGCGTCATATGGCAGCAGGTAAAAAAATCAAGAAAAGAAAGGATATTAAGCGCGTAGAGAAGGGTCAGGCCCACATCCACGCGTCGTTCAACAACACCATCGTCACCATCACCGATATGAACGGCAACGCGGTGTCGTGGTCTTCGGCGGGCAAGCTCAAACTCAGAGGCTCCCGTAAAGCCACGCCTTTCGCCGCCCAGATGGTCAGCGAGGACGCCGCAAAAGTCGCTTACGACCAGGGCATGAGAACCGTCGAGGTTTACGTCAAGGGTCCCGGTCAGGGCAGAGAGTCCGCAATCCGCGCACTCGCCAACGTCGGCATGGAAGTCACCCTCATTCAGGACGTGTCTCCCATTCCTCACAACGGTTGCCGCCCGCCCAAGCGCAGAAGATTATAGGAGGTAGTGATTTATGGCTAAATATACAGGTGCAGACTGCCGTCTTTGCAGACGCGAAGGCTGCAAACTTTATCTCAAAGGCGAGAAGTGCAACTCCGCAAAATGCACTCTTTTGACGAAATACGCTCCTCCCGGACAACACGGCAAGAGCAGAAAGAAGGCCTCCGGTTACTCTTTGCAGCTGCGTGAAAAGCAGAAAGCCAAGAGATACTACGGTCTCAGCGAAAAGCAGTTCCTCATGTACTACAACATGGCAACCGAAATGCGCGGCGTCACGGGCGAAGTTATGCTCGAACTCATCGAGAGAAGACTGGACAACGTCGTGTACCGTCTCGGCCTCGGTTCCAGCCGTGCCATGGCGCGTCAGATTGTCAACCACGGTCACATCACCGTCAACGGCAAGAGAGTGGACATTCCTTCCTACCTCGTGAAAGCGGGCGACGTCATCGCCGTCAAGGAAAACAAGAAGGAAATGCCCATCTGGCAGGCGGCAAAGGAAGTCAAGAACCTCAGCATCGTCAAATGGCTTGAATGGGACAACACCACGCTCACGGGCAAAGTAGTAGCGCTTCCCGAAAGAGCGGACGTGTCCGACATCGAAATCAAAGAGCACCTCATCGTCGAGTTGTACTCGAAATAATCTGAGTGGAGGATACAGTTATGATGGAGATAAAAAAACCCAAGATAACCTTCGAAGAGAACGAAAGCAGAAATTACGCCAAGTTCGTCGTCGAACCGCTGGAACGCGGCTTCGGCACCACCTTGGGCAACAGTCTCAGACGCGTACTCCTTTCCTCGCTGCCCGGTGCCGCGGCAATCGGCATCAAAATCGACGGAGTAGAGCACGAGTTCTCCACAATCAAGGGTGTCAAAGAGGAAGTTACCGAGATTATTCTCAACCTCAAAACAGTCCGTTTCAGAGTATCCGCCTCTTCAGAAAGAGCCGATAAAATCGCGCTCACCCTTTCGGCAGACACGGTCGGTCCCGTCACCGCAGGCGACATCGACCTTCCCGCCGACGTCGAAGTTCTCAACCCCGACAAACTCATCTGCACGCTCGACGAGGGCGGCAAACTCAATATGACTATCTACGTCGGCACCGGCAGAGGTTACGTCCCCGCCGAGCGCAACAAGGACAGCCGCGAGCCTATCGGGTATATCCCTATCGACAGCATCTTCACCCCCGTCACAAAGGCGAACTACACCGTGGAGAGCACCCGTGTCGAGCAGAGTATCGACTTCGACAAACTCACAATCGAGGTCACCACTGACGGTACCGTCTCCGCAAAGGAAATCATTTCCCTCGCGGCGAAAATCGTCAACGACCATATGAGACTTTTCGTCGAGCTCGTCGACAATATGAGCGAGCAGAACATACTGGTCTCACAAGACGACGACAAGGCGCAGAAAGTTCTCGAAATGTCCGTTGAGGACCTTGACCTCTCCGTACGTTCCTACAACTGCCTGAAACGCGCCAACATTCACACCGTCGAAGATTTGACCAGACGCACCGAGGACGATATGCTCAAAGTCAGAAACCTCGGCAGAAAATCCCTCGAAGAGGTTGTCAAAAAGCTCGAAGACCTCGGGCTCGGCCTCAAAGCGCAAGAGGACTAGGAGGACACTATGGCAAGAAAATTAGGTAAACGCACCGACCAAAGAATGGCAATGCTCAAAAATCAGGTTTCCGAACTGCTTTGGTACGGCGAAATCGAGACGACCGTCGATCGCGCCAAAGAAGTGAGAAAACTCGCCGAGAAATACATCACCCTCGCAATCCGCACCTATCAGGACGAAGTCAAAGTCACCAAGACCAAGACCAACGCCAAGGGCGAAAAAGTCAACGTCGAATTCGTCAACGACGGCGTCAAGAAACTCGCCGCTCGCAGAAGACTGATGGCAGAACTGCGCGACTTGCAGGAAATCCGTCGCGACAAAGAGAGCAAGGCGGCATTCGTCGCCCGTATCAAGGACGTCAATCATCCCCTCATCGAAAAGATGTTCAAGGAATACGCCCCCAAATACGACGCCCGCGCGACCGAACTCGGCAAAGGCGGCGGCTATACCCGCATTCTGAAAACGGGTACCCGTCGCGGCGACGCAGCGCAAGTTTGCATTCTGCAACTTGTCTGATTGAACACAACCGAAAGAAAAGAGCGGCTTTTGCCGCTCTTTTCAATATGTCGCGAAATCAACGTAGATTATTCTTTTTTTCAATTTAACCGCTTGTTTGAGCATTTGAGCCGCCCCTCCTCGCTTGTCGGTTACATAAGCAATCAACACATCACAGTTTTTCACCATCCAGTAATTGCGCTCGACGATTTTTTGTTTGAAAAAAACATCGTCGAGTTCGGGATATATCAGTTCATCGTAAAATTTTCCTAATTTGTTCAAGTGCTTTATATGCGGATAGGGAAGCACGCGGCATAATCTGAAAGGCGGAAAATCGGGATTTCGGCGCAAAGAAATCAACACTTCTTCGCAATATGCGTCAAATTCTCCGTATCCGCCGCAAAGGAATTCCAAATCTTTTTCGTATTCGCATAAATCCCACAATATGCTTTCTATTTTCAATATGCAGTAATCGAAACGTACATTGACGTTTCTGTGACCGCAAAACGCTATTGTCATAATTATGGCTCCTTATACTACATTATGACGTAGTACTAAAATATGCGCAAGTATAATTTTCAATTCGGAATATAAACTGATACTATACATTGTCGTAGTAGGTATCGAATGGAACTCAACGAAGCGGTGGCAGAGAGAATTGAAGAGTTGCTCAAAGAAAAGCGAATGACGGCTTACAGGCTTTTTATTTTGAGCGGCGTGCCGCAAGCGACAATCAGCGGAATAAGGCTGAAAAGAAGTCGTTCCGTGCGCTTGGACACGATTTACGCTCTGGCGCAAGGGTTCGGCATAAGTATTGCGGAATTTTTCGACAGCCCTCTTTTCAAAGGAAACATCATTTCGGACTGAAAACGTAAATTATTTGATTGCCAAATCAGCCGAAAAGCCGACGAATATCGTCGGCTTTTGTGATTTTCAAATGATTTTGTGTTTTTAGTGCGCTTTATTCGGGTTTGTGCCAGAGGTTGGCGCGTTCGGGGTGGTAGATTGCCCCAAGTATGCGTTCTTTTGCAAAGGGTATGTCTTTGCAGATATGTTTGATGAGGTTCTTTGCGTACTCGCGTTGCGACACGTGGTTTTCGGGGCAGGGGTTGTTCACGGTGGGCAGACCCAGCCGTTTGACCGTGGAAATCACGTCGTATTCCTCAATGTAGATGAACGGGCGTATCAGCGTGACGCCGCTTTTGTCCATATACGCGGTGGGGGAGAAGCAGGAGAAACGCCCTTCGTACAGCAGGGACATGAGCATGGTTTCCGCCACGTCGTCCGCGTTGTGACCGAGCGCGAGTTTGCCGCCGCCCAGACGGTTGATTTCGCTATTGAGCGCGCCTCTGCGGAATTTCGCGCACAATGAGCACGGGTTGCTTTCCTTGCGCGCGTCGAAGACGATTTCGGCGATGTCGGTTTTGACAATATGGCGCGTTACGCCCAGCGTGTCGCAGTAGGCGGTGAGTGCCTCGTTTTCCTCTTTTGGGGCGTCTTTGAAACCCATATCCACCGTTATGGCTTCCAGTGTGAATTTCTCGGGCGAAAAGGTGCGGTAAGCCGCAAGTGCGGACAGCAACAGCACGCTGTCCTTGCCGCCCGAAAGCCCGACGAAAATCCTGTCTCCGTCGGAAATCATTTTGTAGTCCTGAATGGCGCGGCGCATAGCCGACAAAGTCTTTTGCATACAGTTATTATATCAAAATGCGGCTTCTATGACAAGCAAGAGGTGCACTTGACTGAAAGCATAGCGGAATTCTTTGCCGCCGCGACGGGCGGAAACCAGTATCTCACTTTGTTTCTGCTGTCCGTAATTCCCGTTGTGGAGTTGCGCGGCGCAATAGTGCTTATGGGTGGAATGACCGATATAAACTATGCGGCGGGTATGTTTTGTTGCGTGGCGGGGTCGTCGTGCATAATCGTGCCTATGGTTTTTGTCGTCAGCCCGCTGATTGCAAGGCTGAAAAGGTCGTCGTTTTTCGGAAAGATGGGGGAGCGGCTGGAAGACCACCTCGAAACGAAAGCCGAAAGCGTGCGCGCGTCCGCAGACAAGCACGACAAGAAGCGACGGCACGTCGAAGCGGGCAGGTTCTGGGGGTTGCTTGCCTTTGTTGCCGTGCCCTTGCCGATGACGGGCGCATGGACTGGTTCCGCAATAGGCGGAATTCTCGATTTGAAGCCCTGGAAAGCCGTACTGGCGGTGTTCGCAGGCAATCTCATTGCCGCGGGTGTGCTCACGCTTCTGGTGCGTTTCGTGCCGCAAGGGTATATGGACTTTTTTCTGTACGGGTTCATCATTCTTGCGGTCACGTTGTTCTGTTCGGCATACGTGGCGGGCGCGTTACGCCGTCGGAAGAGGAAAAGGGCGGGGAAGGACGTCACCGAGGCGTAGCAGACGCACCATTGTTCGACGCATTGTCGTGCACTTTTGAAACCATAAAAACAAAGCACCGCGTTTGCGGTGCTTTTCGTTCGGTATAAACCCTGCTGTCAGAATGGCAGGAACGCCGAGTTTGCCATCTGATTGACGGCGGCTGCCGTTGTGCCCAAGACCGCAACCACGATTATGATGACGAGTGCGAACCAAAGCACGGAAATGACGATGGCGGCAATGCTCATACCTCTGCCTTCACCGTTCATCTCTTTGGATTTACCCAGCCCTATGCAACCGAAAATCAAACCGAGCAGCGGGACGAAGAAAGCGCAGATAAGACCTGCGATTGCCATTCCGTTGCTGGCCGATTGCTGTTGAGCGGGTGCGGGGTCGTTGGCAAGCTTCGCGCCGCAATAAGGGCAGACGTACGCCTGGTCGTTGACTTCTTTACCACAAACTTTGCAAAACATAGTTTTATCCTCCTGTCTATATGATATAGGCACTTGCCGCTTTTGTCAATATATACATATAAAATGTTTTAATGTGCCACTTTAACTTCCGAAATATGCGCGTAAAATGTTGCTTTTTGCTTTTTTTCGTAATTTGTTTCCCTCTTTGTGCGTGACCGTCCGACCCGTTTTCAAAAAGTGTCCGCCAATGTTCCAACGCTGTTGAAAAACGCGGGAAATAGTGCTAAAATCTATGTATGCACAGGAGGGAATTATGAGCGACAACAATGTTTTGGTTCTTGACAAACTCCCGTCCCGTCCCGTTCAGCGCGGCAGGTCTGCGGAGATTTTCGATTTCGAAGACGGCAAAGTAATCAAACTTTATTTCGAGGGCTTCCCCGTCGGCGACGTGGAGTTGGAGTACTCCAACACGATGGAGGCGTTCAAATGCGGGTGCACACCGATGGAGTGTTTCGGCAAGGTGCGTTGCGGCAACCGTTACGGCATCATTCTCAAAAAAATCGACGGTATTCCGCTCACCAAAATGCCCGAGAAAAACCCGCTCATCCTTTTCAAGGCGGGCAAAATCATTGCCGCCGACCACGCTATGGTGCACGCCTGTCATTCCGACAATCTGCCCGACCTCAGAGAGAAGGCGGCGGCGTGTCTTTCGGCGGAGCAGTTCGGTTTTCTGTCCGAGGGGGAGAAAAAGAAACTGAACGACTACATTATGGGACTGCCCGCGGGAAATTCTTTCATCCATCTCGACTTCCACACCGAGAACATACTGATGAGCGGCGACAAGACCGTCGTCATCGACTGGATGACTGCGGCAAAAGGAGTTCCCGAAGCGGAAATCGCTATGATGGACTTTTTGCACCATCACGCGGAGTTGTTCCCCGGTTCGTCCAAAGTACAGCTGGCGTTTTACACCGCGGTGCGCACGTTTATTTACAACAGTTATATCAAAAACTATACCAAACTCACGGGCATAAAGGGAGAGGCGTCCGCTCCGTGGTACGTCGTGGCGCTTGTGCTCAGGTGGGGACTTTGGAATATCGAAAGCGAAAAAGAGTATTTGCAGACTGAAATCAAAAAGTTTACGGACAGCATATGAGCAGTTTGAAGAAATTACAAAAGAGCCTTTCCGCGCTCAATCCGTCGTTTCGCGCCCGCGAGGACAGAGGGTGCATAGTACTGACGGGCGAGAGCGACGAGTGGGGCGCCATTGTCAAAGCAGGCAAACTCGCCGTGGACAAAAAAAAGTATCTGGGCGTCGTCAACCGCATAGTGCTTAAAGGGTTTGAGCAGAAGACGCCCGTGCCCCCCGTCGAGGATAAGGCGTACGACGGAGCAACCCCCGACGTGCTCGTTATAGGCGGGGGTATCGTCGGTTGCGCCGCGGCGCGCAGTCTGCGTCGCTACGACCTCGATGTCATGCTTGTGGACCGCGGGTACGACGTTGCGTTGGGCGGGTCGTCGCGCAACGGAGGAGTGGTGCACGTCGGCATAAACTATTCGCCCACCTCGCAAAAGCACATTTACAACAACCGCGGCAACGATATGTACGAGAAACTGTGCAGCGACCTCGACGTGCCTTTCGAACACAAAGGGCAGGTTCTGCTCATCGGCAAACGCTGGGAAAAGTTGCTGTGCGACGTGCTGAAACTCAATGCCAAACGGCTGAATATCCCCGGCGTCAAGTTTATGCGCAGAGAAGAACTCACAAGCGTGGAACCGCACATACCCGACTGGATTTACGGCGGGTTGTATATGCCGACGGGCGGTATAACCTGTCCGTATCAGATGACCGTCGCGCTTGCGGAGAACGCCGTGACAAACGGAGCGAAAATCTGCCTCAACACGCTGGTTACGGGAATGAAAACCGAAAACGGCAAAATCACGGAAGTTTATACCAACCGCGGAACGATACGCCCGAAACTGGTCGTAAACGCCGCAGGCGTGTATTCCGACGTCGTCGCCGATATGGCGGGCGACAGAACGTTCACCGTTCATCCGCGCAAGGGTACGGACATCATTCTCGACAAAAAGAAAGGGTATATGGTGCGCACCAGTATGGCGAAGTCGCCCATTACCGTGCCTCCTCCCCGCGAAGGAGAGGTCAGCGTGCATCCGAGCGGCATAAAGGGCATAGTCGCCGCGCTCAAAAGCCATACCAAGGGCATAGGCAGCATTCACACCGTGGACGGCAATATGATTGTGGGGCCCGACGCAATCGAAATCCCCGACCGCGAGGACACCGCCACCGAGCGTGTGAGCATGGAGACTATTCTTGCGGCGCAGGAACGCGTGTCGGAGGGAATAGGAGCGGGTGACGTCATCGCCTATTTCGCGGGCGTGCGCGCTCCCACGTACGAAGAGGATTTCGTTGTGCGCAAGGGCATTTATACCGAAAACATAATCGAGGCGGCGGGAATACAGTCGCCGGGCATAACCGCGGCACCCGCCATAGCCGAAGATGTCGCCGACTGGGCGGCGGAGTATATCGCGAAGTTCCGCAAGGTGGAAAAGAACGCGAAGTTCGACCCCGTGCGCGCACGCAGACCCAAACCGCGCGAAATGAGCGTCGATGAGCGCGCCGCACTCATAAAGCAAAACCCCGATTACGGCGAAATAGTCTGTCGGTGCGAAGAAGTCAGCAAAGGCGAAATTCTGGACGCTTTGCGTTCGCCGCTACCCGTGTATGCGCTTGACGCTGTAAAAAGAAGGGTGCGCCCCGGTATGGGACGTTGCCAAGGCGGGTTCTGTTCGCCTTTGGTGGTGAAAATAATCGCAGAAGAGGCGGGCATACGCCCCGAAGACGTGCCCAAAGGAAACGAGAAAGCCGTCATTCTTTTCGGCGATACGAAAAGAACAGACAAATAACGGGCGGCAGACTCTGCGGTTTCGTGCCGCAGAGCAGGGTCGGCGCAAACGCCCGAGCAAACGTAAAGAACATTCAGGCAAAACAAAAGTCCGACGCAAACGCGTCGGACTTTGATTTTGTCTTTGAAAAGGCGTTATTACGCTTTGCCGTTGCAGCCCAGAACGTCGACGATTTTGTGCTTGACAACCGCACGGACCGCGTCTCTGGCGGGCCCCAGATACTGACGGGGGTCGAAGTGAGAGGGGTTGAGTGCGAAGTGTTCTCTGATGGTTGCGGTGACCGCAAGACGCAGGTCGCTGTCGATGTTGATTTTGCAGACCGCCATACTTGCGGCTTTGCGGAGCATTTCTTCGGGCACGCCTTGTGCGCCGGGCATATTGCCGCCGTACTGATTGATGATTTTGACGTATTCCTGCGGGACGCTGGAAGCACCGTGGAGAACGATGGGGAAGCCGGGCAGACGTCTGCCGACTTCTTCGAGGATGTCGAAACGGAGTTTGGGCTGACCCTTGAATTTGAATGCGCCGTGGGAAGTGCCGATTGCGATGGCGAGGGAGTCGACGCCCGTTTTTTCGACGAATTCCTGAACCTGGTCGGGGTCGGTGTAGCTTGCGTCTTTGGCGTCGACTTTGACCGCGTCTTCGATGCCGGCGAGTTTGCCGAGTTCCGCCTCGACGACAACGCCGTGATCGTGTGCGTATTCGACGACCTGACGGGTAATGCTGATGTTTTCGGCAAAGGAGTGTGCGCTTGCGTCAATCATAACGGAGGTGAAACCGCTGTCGACGCAGTCCTTGCAGAGGGCGAAACTGTCGCCGTGGTCGAGGTGCAGGCAGATGGGCAATCCGCTGGTTTCGACGGCTGCTTCCACCATTTTTTTGAGATAAACGGTGTTGGCGTATTTTCTTGCGCCCGCGGAGACTTGCAGAATGAGAGGGGCTTTTTCTTCGGTCGCGGCTTCGACGATACCCTGGATGATTTCCATATTGTTGACGTTGAACGCACCGATGGCGTAACCGCCGTCATAAGCCTTTTTGAACATTTCGGTCGTGGTAACCAATGGCATAACTGTTCCTCCAAAAGTTATTGTCAACATTATACAACTCATTAAGCAAAAATACAACCGTTTGCGGTTCAATCTTTTTCGAGGAGAGGAAAAATTAGCGTCGGCGACTGTTGCAAAAACCGCCCGCAAGGGTATAATAGAAAACGGAGGTCACTATGATTTACGACGACAGACAGAAATTGTTGGCAAACAACCTTGTCACTTACTCATGCGGAGTGAAAAAAGGAGACAAGGTGTGGATTGACGCCGCGGGTTGCGACGGGAATTTCACCTCGTTGCTGGTGCGCGAAATATATGCGGCGGGCGGAATGCCTTTCGTCAATCTGCGCGACAACAGAATACAGCGCGAAATCCTTGCGGGAGCGACGGACGAAATGCTGGACATATGGGCGGAACGCGACGCCGCGTTTATGGAAAAAATGGATTGCTACATCGGCGTGCGCGGCGGCGGTAACAGTTACGAACTGAGCGACGTACCCGAAGAAAGGATGCAGGAATACGACAAGCGTTACGCAATAAAAGTCCACCACAATATCCGCGTCAAAAAGACGCGCTGGGTCATTCTCCGTTATCCCACCGAGGGCATGAGTCAACTTGCCGGAATGAGCACGGAAGCCTTTGAGGACTATTTCTTCAACGTGTGTTGTCTTGACTATCGCAAAATGGACAAAGCGATGGAACCGCTTGTTAAACTGATGAATTCGACCGATAAAGTGCGAATTCTGGCAAAAGATACCGATTTGTCCTTCTCCATAAAAGGTGTCGGAGCGGTCAAGTGCAGCGGTCATTGCAACATTCCCGACGGCGAAGTATATACCGCGCCCGTGCGCGACAGCGTCAACGGAACGATTACTTATAACGTTCCTTCGATTGAAAACGGTTTCCGTTTCGAAAACGTGAAACTGACGTTCAAGGACGGCAAGATAATCGACGCGACGGCGAACGATTCCAAGAAAGCCAACGCCATTTTCGACACCGACGAGGGCGCGAGGTACGTAGGGGAGTTCTCTTTCGGGCTCAATCCCTATATCGACCGCGCAATCGGCGATATCCTCTTTGACGAAAAGATTTCGGGATCCATTCATTTCACGCCCGGCGCGTGCTACGACGACGCTCCCAACGGCAACGTCAGCGCGGTGCACTGGGACCTCGTGCAGGTGCAGACGCCCGAATACGGCGGCGGCGAAATATACTTCGACGGCGTGCTGATAAGAAAAGACGGGCGTTTCGTCCTGCCCGAACTGCAAGGACTCAACCCCGAAAACCTGAAATAGCGTCGCGGACGGAGAAAATCCGCACCGCTGTGCGGGCGAAATTTCGCTACAATCTCATACGCTTGTATCATTATAGTTACAACCCTCCAAAAGGAGGGTTTCTTTTTGTCAAATTTGTGGTGCAATTTGCTTGTCTTTTTTTCGTAAACTATGTAAAATATAACATCGAAGCGGGAATTGTTTACCCGTCTAACCATTTGAATAAACCTTTTTGGAGGAATCATATTATGGCAAAAAACGTTAGAGTTGCTATCAACGGCTTCGGCAGAATCGGTCGTCTCGCGTTCAGACAGATGTTCGCGGCCCCCGGCTATGAAATCGTCGCAATCAACGACCTTACCGATGCGAAGATGCTCGCGCACCTTCTCAAATACGACAGCGCACAAGGCAGATACGCCCTCGCCGACAAAGTCGAAGCGAAAGACGGTGCCATCGTTGTCGACGGCAAAGAGATCAAAATCTATGCCGAGAAGAACGCCGCAGACCTTCCCTGGAAAGAAATCGGCGTAGACGTCGTGCTCGAATGCACCGGTTTCTACACCTCCAAGGCAAAAGCGCAGGCTCACATCGATGCCGGTGCGAAGAAAGTCGTCATCTCCGCTCCCGCGGGCAATGACCTTCCCACCATCGTTTACAGCGTCAACGAGAAGACCCTCACCAAAGAGGACACCATCATCTCCGCAGCGTCCTGCACCACCAACTGCCTCGCTCCCATGGCCGCAACTCTCAACAAACTTGCCCCCATCGAAAGCGGTATCATGAGCACCATTCACGCCTACACCGGTGACCAGATGGTTCTTGACGGACCTCATCGCAAGGGCGATCTCCGTCGTGCTCGCGCAGCGGCAGTGAACATCGTTCCCAACAGCACCGGCGCAGCCAAGGCAATCGGTCTCGTCATCCCCGAACTCAACGGCAAACTCATCGGTTCCGCACAGCGCGTTCCCGTGCCCGCAGGCTCCACCACCATCCTGGTCGCAACCTGCAAAGGCAACGTCACCGTCGAAGCAATCAACGAAGCGATGAAAGCCGCTCAGTCCGCTTCCTTCGGTTACAACGAGGATCAGATCGTTTCTAGCGACATCATCGGTATGACCTATGGCTCTCTGTTCGACGCAACCCAGACCATGGTCAAGTACATGCCCGACCTCGATTGCACTCAGGTTCAGGTTGTCAGCTGGTACGACAACGAGAACAGCTACACCAGCCAGATGGTCCGCACCATCAAGTACTTCGCGGAGCTGTAATCGCAACGTAACGTAACGGATTTTCGCCCTTGCCGCTAGGCAAGGGCGTTTTTCTTGAAGTCAACTTGCGCGCGCTTGCGCGTAAAAAACATTTGCATTATAGGTGCAAAGGTGATAAACTTTTTACGAAAATATAAATATTACTGCCGTAAAGGGAGGAATGAACAATGAACGCATTATACAAGTTTTATTGCAGATGCTATCAGAAAGTGATGTACGTGGCGGAGTGTCTGTTGCCCTGGCGCGTACCCGAACAGATTTCGGGTGAGGGCAGCCTCAAACTGTTGCCTGATTTCGCCAAGAAAAAGGGCTTCAAGAGCGCTTTGCTCGTGACGGACGAAACGCTGATGAAACTCGGCATGGCAGACCCCATCATCGAAGGCTTCAAGGCGGAAGGTCTCGGCATCACCGTGTTTGACAAGGTCGTGCCCAACCCCACCATCACCAACATCGAAGACGGTCTCAAACTCTACAAAGCCAACAACTGCGACGTCATCATCGCACTCGGCGGCGGTTCCGCAATGGACTGCGCAAAGGGTATAGGCGCACGCGTCGCACGTCCCAACAAACCCGTTCCCAAGATGAAAGGCGTCCTTAAAGTTATGCGTAAACTTCCTCCGCTGGTCGCCATTCCCACCACTTCCGGCACGGGCAGCGAAGCCACGCTCGCGGCAGTCATTTCCAACCCCGAAACTCACGAGAAATATCCCATCAACGACCCCGTGCTCATTCCGCACTACGCCGTTATGGACCCCCTGCTTACGGTAGGTCTGCCCAAACATATCACTTCCACCACGGGTATGGACGCGCTGACCCACGCGGTTGAAGCGTACATCGGCAGCGAGAACACCAAGAACACCAAGAAGTACGCCATCGAGGCGACCCAGCTCATCTTCAAATATCTCAAACGCGCCTACGACAATGGTCAGGACATCGAAGCCAGAAACCAGATGCAGAAAGCGTCCTTGCTCGCAGGTATGGCGTTCACGCGTGCGTACGTCGGTTACGTCCACGCAATGGCGCACACCCTCGGCGGTTTCTACGGCGTGCCTCACGGCCTTGCGAACGCTGTCATTCTGCCTCACGTCATCGAAGCATACGGCGAGAAAGCCTACAAGAAACTCGCACAGCTTGCCGACGCGGTCGGCATCGAAGGCAAGACCGTTGCCGAGAAAGCAAAAGCTTTCATTCAGGCAATCCGCGATATGAACGCCTATATGGACATTCCCGAGAAAATCGAGGGCAAATGGACCATCAAGGACGAGGATATACCCACGATGGTCAAGCGTGCGCTCAAAGAGGGCAATCCCCTTTACCCCGTTCCCGAAATCTGGGGTTACGAAGAGATGTACGCAATGTTCCAGAAAATCAAATAATTTTCTCGGGACGACACGCAATAAGAAAATCCCGCCGATATCGGCGGGATTTTTTTGACCGATTGTTTTTGCAAAACGCTTTCTGAGATTATCTGAAAACTTTGAGGACGTTGTGAACCGCCACGCAGTTGAGTTTCTGTTCGTCCACGATTTCTCCGTCCGTCTCGATTTTGCCGCCGTCGAGGCATTCTATGCAGACTTCCTTCGCGCGGTATTCCTCGGTGCAGGGCTGTCCGATATGTTTGCCTTTGAGGAATTTGAGCAGCATACCGGGTATCTGCCTCTTCTTGATTTCGTTGACCAGCACGACGTCCAGCAGCCCGTCGTCCACGATTGCGTTTGCACAGATGGGCATGCCGCCGCCTATGCATTTGCCGTTGCCGACGCCTATCATGAACACCGTCTTTTCCATCGTGTTGCCGTCGATGGTGAGGCGCAGATGGTGGAATTTGAGGTGAATGAGTGTGTCGATGAGGGAAGCGTAATATTTCGCCTTGCCCTTGAACGCTTTCATGTTGGCGTAACGGACGAGCACGTCGACGTCCATACCAGTGCCCGCGACGTTGAGACAACGACGGGTGCCGAGGTCGATGTAGTCGACGTAGCCGACGTTGTTTTTCAGAATGAGTTCGATCGCGTCCTTGACCTTGGACGGATGACCGCTTGCGCGGATGAAGTCGTTGCCCGTGCCGCAGGCAACTATGCCGAGCGTGACGTTGTCGAAGTTTTCGATGCCGTTGAGCACTTCGTTGAAGGAGCCGTCGCCGCCCATGACGATGAGTTTCGTGTCGGGCTTGCGGGAAAGTTCCCTTGCGATTTCGGTTGCGTGACCCGCGTACTCGGTGTTGTGAACGGTGTACAGCGCGCCGTGGGCTTTGAGCACTTCTTCGGCTTCTTTGAGTGCTTTCAGGCTTTTGCCTTTGCCGCCGATAGGATTGACGATGATATCATACATATTAAACAAACTCTCCCGTCTGTATGGATAAGAAAATTGTATTTCATTGCAAAGTATATGTCAAGCAACAAAAAACAACGAGCGTTTTTAAACAAAAAAACTTTTTCCAAAGTGTCCGCAATACGTCCGCTTGTATTGATTTCACAGGGGTTTCGTGATAAAATCAGCGTGTAGCCCACTTGCGGGCGAAAGAGGGAGATTATGAAAATTTTGTTCAAAAACGGGCTCGTCATCGACGGCACCGGTGGAAAAGGCTTTGTCGGCGACGTGTTCGTCGAGGACGACAAAATCGTCTGTTCCGGTGTTAATCTTGTCGAAACGGCAGATAAAACCGTCGATTGTGCGGGAAAGATAATTGCACCGGGCTTTATCGACGCCCATTCTCACAACGATTTCTTTTACGATTACCAAGACGCGGAAAAGTATTACGAACCGTTTTTACGGCAGGGTATCACTACGCAGGTGACGGGCAACTGCGGTTTTTCGCCTTTCGGAATCGCAAGCGACAGCAAGTACAAGGACAAGGTGGGCGGGGGACTGTTCCACGCCGTCGCACCGTCCTCGTTTGCCGATTTCGTGCGAAGAGCGGAAGGAAGGTTGTTTGTCAACGTGGTGCCTCTCGTCGGGCACGGTACGACGCGAATAAGCATTTCGGGCTATTCGCCCGCGCCGCTTTCGGCACAACAGATAGACGAGGAAATGAAACTCGTCGACGAGGCGATGAGCAGGGGCGCATTCGGCGGGTCGTTCGGCTTTATGTACGAGCCGGGCATATACGCCCGCCGCGACGAACTCGTTGCCTTCGCGAAACGCATCGCCGCATACGACGGCATTCTCACCGTTCATCCGCGCGCTTGTTCCAAAGTCGCGCTAGGTTATCCGCTCATATCCAAGCCGCATATCGAACTCGCCCTCGACGAAGTGGTCGGAATCATGCGCGAGGCGGGCGTGCGCACGGAATATTCGCACCTAATTTTTGTGGGCGAGACCTCGTGGAAGAGCCTTGACCCCATGCTCGAAAAGTTCCACAAACTCAACGACGAGGGCTGTAAAATCGCTTACGACAACTATTCTTTCCTTTACGGCGCGTCGGTCATCACCGTCGTTTTGCCGCCGTGGTATATGGCACTTCCCGAAGCGGACAGGAAAAAGCCTTTCAATATGTTCAGGCTCAAACTGATGACCAATCTCACCCAAAAAATTCTGGGGTTGGATTTTTCGGATTTCACCGTGGCGTATATCTCTCCCGACCACAAGCAGTACGAGGGCAAGACGGTGTCGCAATGCGCGGCGGAAGAGGGGTTGTCCGACTTCGATATGTACATCAAACTCGTCGACCTCAGCAAGGGACAGGGCAGGTTGTATCTCGGCAAGTATTACAACGACGCCATCATCGAGAGGCTGATGAAGGACGACTTGTCCGTGTTTATGACGGACGCGTGGGTCGAGGCGTCGGGCACGCAGAACGGGGCGGCGTTCCAGGGCTTCCCGTACTTCCTGCAACGCGCAAAGGATTTCGGCATTCCGTTCGAGAGCGTCGTTCACAAGATGACGGGCAAGACAGCCGAGCGTTTCGGCATAAAAAACCGCGGGCTGATTGCCGACGGCTATTACGCCGACATAACGGTGTTCGACCCCGAAAAACTCAAAGTTAATCCCGCCGTGCCCGATTTCACTCCGCAGGGTATCGACCACGTTATGGTCAACGGGCAGTTCGTCGTCAACGACGGTGAGTACAGGACCGCAAGAGCGGGTCGCGTCATTCTGAAAAAATAGGGTTACGAGGGCAGGAAAGTGAAAGAAAAGATAAAGAAACTTCTGCTTACGCTGAAATCGATGTGGGACAAGCCCTTGCCGGGGCGCTTCCTTACGATCAAGGAAGTAGGCGCGTTCGGGCTTTACGCGCTCGGCAACAGCTGGATGTACAACGCCGTGCTCATGTATATGGTCACGGTTACGTTCATTCCGTACTACTACCATATCGACGCGCTGCACGGCTATCTCATACTGATAGCGGGCAATCTGCTGAACTTCATTTTGCAACCCATCGTCGGCAACGCGATGGAAAAACGCAAAACCAAGTGGGGCAGGTACAAGCCTTATATACTTTTCAGCCTTCCGATTATCGCATTCTTCACCATGCTTGCCATGTGGGTGCCGCAGTACGACGACGAGACGAGCCGCATAGTTTACGCTTACGTCAGTTGCACTCCCGTCATCGCGCTTTCCACGTTTGCAAACAACATGTATCAGACGATGCCCAACGTCATCACGCCCAACGCTCAGGAGAGAACGGACATAATGACGCCCGTCGGATTGCTCGTCGGTGCCGCGCCTTCAATAATGCAGTTGATTGTCGGTCCCATGCGCGCGGCGTTCAGAGATATGGGCGAGGAGTTCTGGGCAATGCGCTTGCTCGGACTTGTCAGCGTTATCGTCGGTGCGTTGTGCGTGCTGTTCATAATCAAAGTCAAGGAGCGCGTTTACGAGCTGGACAACGACCACGCCAACAAAGAAAACGTCAATTTCCTGACCGCGACCAAAATGCTCATGCACAACAAACCGCTCATCGTGCTGACCATAGCGTTGGTGCTGGGCTGCCTCAGGGAATTCTGGAAACAGTATATGCAGATTATGGTGCAGATTAAGTTCGCTCCCACCATTGCGATGGCGCTCAACATTTCAGGCGTTCCGCTCACCATAATCGGCTTTGCGAGCACGGTCGCAATGCTGTTGCTCCCGCTCGTTACGCGCAAGATGAGCAAACACCACGTCGTCATTCTGTTCAGTTCGCTGGGGCTTGTGTCGATGATAGTGCTGAGTGCTGTCGGCTTTCAGCGGTTCCCCGTCGGAACGGTGTCCGCGGTCGTGCTGACGATACTCATGTTTCTCGCCTCGATAAATCCGACCTATCTTCTCATACCCGTCATGCTGGGTGAAATCGCCGATTTTCAGCAGGCGCGCACGGGCAAACGCCTTGAAGGCCATATGCAAAACTTCCTGTTTACTTTGCCCTTGCTGGCGTCGCAGGTGTTCATGCTTATCGGCTGGTACTGGCAGCAGTCCATAGGTTTCGAGCCGAAAGATTACGAGGACGACACGCTGATTTCCTACACCGTCCAACAGCAAGCAGTGGCTTCGGAGTGGTTTAACGCCGTATTCATCATCTCCGCAGTCAGTATGGCGTTGCTGATAATCGTGATGTTGTTCTATCCGCTCACCAAGAAAAAGCACACCGAGATAGCGGAAATGCTGGCGGCGCAAAGCGTCGGTTTCGATGAAAACGCCGACGCCGGACAAATCACCGCCGAAGAAGTTGCCGTCGGCATTGAATTTTCGGCTAACGGTGAAGATGCAAATGATAGTTCCGATACAGAATAAACCTACTTGATGCTGCACAATATGTACGTTTGTTGTGTGGGCCGTATGGCAGAATTTATCGGTTTCTAATATGCAGGAGTTATTATGAAAAAATTGAAAGCACCAAAGATTTTAGGAGAATTCAAGGAGTTCATCACCCGTGGCAACGTAATGGGACTTGCGGTAGGCATGATAATCGGCGCCGCGTTCACCGCAATCGTCACCGCGCTTGTCAACAGCATTCTGAAACCGCTCATAAACGCCGTTCCTATTGGCGAGGGCGTTTCGGGACTCATCACTATGCTGGTGCCCCGTACGGCGGAAGGCGTTGAAGTAACATTGGCGGCATACAACGCCGACCCGTCGATCATCGACCTGTCGAAATCGGTATACATCGACTGGGGCGCGTTCATAATGGCGATAATTACCTTCCTGCTCACCGCCATAGTTCTGTTTTTGATACTGAAAGCCATATCATCGGTACAGAAGGGTTTTGGCGCCGTGAAAGAGGAAGCGAACATGATATCTTCCGAAGAGTACGCCGAACTGAAAAAACAGGGTAAGTCCAGAAAAGAAATAAAGAAACTTCTTGCCGAGCGCGCCGAAGAAGCCCGCGCCGCGAAAGAAGCGGAGGAAGCTGCCGCCGCACCTGTCGAAACCACGGACGATCTGCTCAGGGAAATCCGCGACCTGCTCAAAGCGCAAGCCCGAAAAGACAACAACGTTGCGGAATCAATCCCGCCAGACGAAAATAACGGGTGACACAAAACCGCGCTTTATCCAATCAAGCAAAAAAAATCTAATAGCAAGAACAATGGTAACAAGCCTCGGAAAGCCGAGGCTTGTTTGGTACACCCGTAGGCAAGAGAAGGCGGAAGCAAGCGCGGAGCATTTGCGGACGCCGAGAGCGGACAAAAAGGGGGTGCGGCGGCGCAGTCGCGCATTGTGGAACAATGGTAACAAGCCTCGGAAAGCCGAGGCTTGTTTGGTACACCCGACAGGAGTCGTAAGGAGCGCAGCGACGGAATAGCGATTGTTACGCAAAGCGTCAATCGCGTCAGCGAACGGTGAGACGAGTGTCGGGGGAAATTAAAACCCTTTGCATCAACTGCAAAGGGTTGAATGGTACACCCGACAGGAGTCGAACCTGCGACCTTCAGAATCGGAATCTGACACTCTATCCAGCTGAGCTACGGGTGCAAGAGCATTATTATTTTATCCGTTTGCGGGCGGCTTGTCCAGTATTTTGTTGCAACGTATTCGCAAGGCATTCGGTGTTGATAATTATATGTAAGAAAGGTTGCAGACGGGCAGCGGCTTAAATTGTCGGCAAACCGCGACAAGCGGGGAATGATGTGATATAATGTTTGAAAATGTCGACGACGGAGGACACAACGTGAGAAGGAAGGACAGGGAACGGGATAAAGATTTTGCGCTTGCCGTTGTGGACAAATGCGAGTGGGGCGTGCTGTCCGTCATAGCGACCGACGGCGAGCCTTACGGCGTGCCCGTGTCCGTTGTGCGCGACGGAGAAGCGGTGTATTTTCACACGGCGAAAGAGGGGCGCAAAATCGACGCGTTGAAAGCCAATCCGCACGTCGCTTTGGTGTGCGTCGGTGACGTGGAGAGGTCGCGCACGTCGTTTACGACAGGTTACGAATCGGCAATGATAACGGGGGAATGCAGCGAGGTCACGGACGACGACGAGAGGGTGCGAGCACTGCGTGCGTTGTGCGTGAAATACACGCCCGAGAACATGGCGAACTTCGACGCCGCGGTGGCGGCCAGTTTGCCGAGGACGGGCGTTTACAGGATTGCAATCGAACATATCAGCGGCAAAGCGAAAGTGCTGAAAAAGTGAAAGAGGCATTTTATCGTGCCGATATGTGAAGATAAAACGCAATTTCGGAGAAGGAGAAGGAAATGAACGACGGAAAAAAAGAGCTAGCGTTCCTTTGCAGAATTGTGAAAGAGGCTTGGAAGACCTGCGGCGGTGCGGAGATGAACGCACGCGACAAAGGGGCTTTCGATTTGGTCACCGACGTGGACTTTTCGATGGAAAAGTTCATCTCGTCCGCGATAGAGGAGAACTTCGCGGGCGACGTTGTCGTGGGTGAGGAACTCAACCCCCTGCGCGAACTTCCCGCAGGCAGGTCGTGGACGGTCGACCCCATCGACGGCACGGTCAATATGGCGCACGGGCTGCCGCTGTTCGGCGTGCAGTGCGCGTTCTGCATAGAAGGTGTGCCGCTTGCGGCGGCGATATATCTGCCTCGTTTCGACGAGATGTACACGGCGGTGCGCGGGTTTGGAGCAAAGCTCAACGGCACGGAAATCAAGGTGTCGGCAAGACCCGCAAAAGACGCGGTCGTAAGCGTGGGCGACTATTCGCACAAGACTCTTTCGCACGCGGTAGGGCAAGTCGAACGCGTGGGAGCGATATACGACAACGTGAGCAAGATGCGGCACTTCGGCGCGGCAAGCGTGGATTTTGCCTGGTTCGCGTCCGGAAGGACGGACGGATTCATGATGTACACGCGCAACCTGTGGGACCTCGTGCCCGGGTGGCTGTTGTCGGCGGAAGCGGGCGGCGTGGTGCGCTCCATAAACGGCGGCGAATACAAACTGTCGGAAGAGGGCATCGTGGTTGCGGCGAGCAAGGAAATTGCCGACATTATGACCGTTTGACGGGCGGTCGGTCTTGCGTGCGCAAGCCGCAAGTGTTAAAATCGGTGCAGGACATTCTTTCGGAGGAGATATGACGGACAAGGGAAAGAACGTACAGGCAAGTTTCGACAAGGCGTTGTCCGACGTGGCGGCAAAACTCGGGCACACTCCCGTCGTCGATCTGGGCGGTGGCGTTTGGGGTAAACTCGAAGGCGAAAATCCCGCAGGATCCATAAAGGACAGAGCGGCGTTTTATATCATTGCCGACGCGCTGAAAAGCGGTGCGCTTCGGGAAGGCGCACCCGTTGTCGAGGCTACGAGCGGCAACACCGGTATAGGGCTTGCGTATGTAGGTCGGTTGCTGGGCTTCCGCGTCATTTTGACAATGCCCGAGAGTATGAGTTCGGAGCGCCGCGAAATGCTGAAATCCTACGGGGCGGAACTCGTTCTTACGCCCGCATCCGACGGTATGAACGGCGCGGTTGCCAAAGCAAAGGATATCGTCGGAAAGACGGGTGGCTTTTTCGCCGACCAGTTCGGCAATCCGTCCTCCGTCAAAGCGCATTACGAAACCACCGCGCCCGAAATTTTCAGGCAGTTGCCCGATGTTGCGGCGATAGTTGCGGGCGTGGGCAGCGGCGGAACGGCAATGGGCATAAAGAAATACGTAACGGACAACGGGCTGAACTGCAAAGTGTTTGCGCTCGAACCCGCCGAAAGTCCGCTTATGTCGGAAGGATACGCTGCGCCGCACCTCATTCAGGGTATAGGCGCGAATTTTCTGCCTTCCATAGTGGACCCGTCGGTATTCGACGGAATAGTCACGGTCAGGGGGGAGGACGCCGTCAAGGGCGTGGGAGAACTTTTCCGAAAGTTCGGCATTAAGGTCGGGATTTCTTCCGCGGCGGCGGTTATAGGTGCGCGCAATCTTACGGATAAGGTGCAGGGCAAGATACTTGCGGTTTTGCCCGACAACGGCGACAGATATCCCGCCGACCTCTACCGATAAGGCAAAATGCGGATATAAGCCGTCCATGCGGGCGGCTTTTTTATTTACTTATTTGTCCGATATGTTATAATAATCAAAAAAGAAGGAAGCACGGTATTTCGTGCGTTGTGAAAATGGCAAAACGCGTAGTGGTCGGTATGAGCGGCGGTGTGGACTCCGCCGTGGCGGCGAGCCTGCTCAAAGAGCAGGGCTTCGACGTGGTCGGACTGTATATGTCCAACTGGAAAGAAACCGAACCCGACGGGTGCTGCACGGGCGAACAGGACTGGTCGGACGTCGCGCGTGTTTGCGAGGTCATAGGAATTCCTTATTATTCCGTCGATTTTTCCGAGGAATATATGCAGCGCGTGTTCGCGCGGTTTGTCGAGGAATACTCCAAGGGCAGAACGCCTAACCCCGACGTACTTTGCAACCGCGAGATAAAATTCGGGCCTTTCGTTAAGTTCGCGCGGGAACTCGGCGCGGACTACATCGCGACGGGTCACTACTGCGACATCGAGCACAAGGACGGCAGAAATTATCTGCTGCGCTGTGCCGACGAGAACAAGGACCAGACCTATTTTCTCAATCAGGTAACGGAAAGGCAGCTTGACGACGTGTTGTTCCCCTTGTCCGCACTATATAAAAAGGACGTGCGCGCGTACGCGAGGGAACACGGCATCCCCGTTGCCGCCAAAAAGGACAGCACGGGCATATGTTTCATAGGCGAGCGCAGGTTCAGGGAATTTCTTTCGCATTACATTCCGATGAGAGAGGGCGACATAGTCACCGCCGACGGAAAGGTGGTGGGCAGGCACAAGGGCGTGTACTATTACACGATAGGACAGCGTCGCGGGCTCGGCATAGGCGGGAGCGCGGACGGAAACGGCGAAAGCTGGTTTGTGCTGGATAAGGACGTAGCAAACAACCGACTTGTCGTATCGCAGGGCGAGGACGCAGTGCTGTACAAAAAGACGCTCACGACCGAAGGGTTCAATTTCATTACGCGTCCCGACGCCGACGAATTCGACTGTCTGGTGCGCATACGCCACCGTCAGCCTTTGCAGGAGGCGCACGTAACCGTGACGGAAACGGGCGCAAGGGTGGAATTTGCCGAGCCGCAGCGAGCGATTGCCGCAGGGCAGTATGCCGTTTGTTACGACGGCAGGGTGTGTCTGGGCGGCGGCGTAATAGGCGGCGCGGAGTAGTTTTCAGACGAGTTTCGGCGGACGTTTTGCCGAGTTTCGCGGGCACGACGAAAAAAGTAAAAATTTTTCCGATTTTCGGTGTCAAAACGCTTTACATTCCCATTTGAAAATTGTATTATATGCAGGCTGCCTGAGGGACGGAGCCGTTTCGGAAAGACATTTTCGGGACGATGACGACGAAGGTTCGCGGTTTTGGAAAACTTGCAAAAAAGTTGAGAAAAACGGCGAAAAATCGTTGACAAGCGAAGTCGCTTGTGGTAGTATAACAAAGCTGTCACCAAAAAGGCAGACAGCAAGAACCTTGAAAATTGAACAAATTGGAAAAGCGATTTTAATGTGAATTAAATCAAAAATTCAATGCGTCTAAAACCTTTGAAACGCATAGTCAAGATTGAACTCAAGAGTTTGATCCTGGC
>CASECZ010000003.1 GCA_949286725.1 uncultured Clostridia bacterium | reverse complement strand
CTTTTCAGCCGAAAAGCGGAACCAAAATCGCATACGATTATGCCGTATCCAAACAGAAAGAAATTCTGAACCTGTTTTCAACCGCCTTTACAACGACGTAAAATCAATCCCGAAAAAAGCAATTTGCAACCGTGGCGTGTGCTTGTCTTGATACGAGAGCGGCGTCGCTTCGCTCCGCCGCGACAAGCACACGCCACGTAAACTTAACTCGACTGAAATACGGAAAAGCGGAGTGCTGACGGAAGCGGAGTCGCCCGCTGAACCGCTTGGGCGATCTTCCGCTTTCACCGTCACACATTTTCCGTTTTTTGACCGTATTTTACCATTCGATGGCAGAACTGTGTTCCGCGTGTGCGAACTCATCTTTTTTATTTATTTTTTTGCTATTGCCTTTTGTCGGGAAGGTGTCTCCCTCAGCGAAAAAGCTCAAGGGGCAATGTTTATCCCTCGTTAAGCATAAAGCATTGCCTGTTTCCTTGACCTTTTTCTACTGAGGTAGAGTTTTGCATTTTGCAAAAGGCAACAGCTTGAATAAAATCTCTTATAAAGGAGTTTAGTATGGAAAATTGTGTTATATATGCAAGATTCAGCTCCCACGGACAAAACGAACAAAGTATTGAAGCGCAGGTGCGTATTTGTAAGGAATATGCCGAAAACAAAGGCTTTGACGTTGTCAATCTCTATACCGATAAAGCCAGAACGGGAACAAACGACGCTCGACCTGCTTTTCAGAAAATGATTGCGGACGCCAAAACCGGCGCTTTCCAGTACATCTTAGTTTATATGTTCGATAGGTTTGCCCGAAATCGCAGGGACAGCATTATCTATAAGGAAATGCTGAAAGACAAATACGGCGTCAAAGTCATATCCGCTTTGGAGCCGATTGCCGAAGACGAAGGCGGCGAATTTTATGAAATGTTCCTCGAATGGAATGCTGAAAAGTACAGCAAACGTCTTTCCAAAAGAGTACGTGATGGTCTTGACACCAGCGTTGCAAACGGAACTTTTTGCGGAGGTTTTATCATTTACGGGTATAAACTCGAATTAGAGCCTGTCCCTGGAAAACAAGGCAAGTTTATCAAACGTGTTGTTATCAACGAAGAAGAAGCCAAAGTCATCCGCTATGTATTCGAACAATACGACAAAGGCGTAAGCAAAAAACAAATTGCCGCCGATCTGAACGCACAAGGAATTCGTGTTAAAGGCAAGCCCATTTCGCACAAGACTTTCGACAATTATATGAAAAACACGAAGTACATCGGCGAATTCTATTTCGGTGAGAGACTTTGTACAAATATGTACCCTGCAATTATCGACAAGGAAATGTTTGAACGGGTACAACAGCGGCTTGCGAGTAATCGGTATTTTCTGGGCGGAAAGGAAACGGCAAAAGAACCTTACCTTCTGACAGGCAAATTATTCTGCGGACACTGCGGAACGGAAATGGTAGCCGGTGGCGGTAAAAGCAAGACGGGAAAAAAGTATTACTATTACGAATGCAAACAGAAGAAAAAGAAGCTTTGCACAAAAAGAATAGAACACAAAGATAAACTCGAAAATTTCGTGGTACGGAAAGTGATCGATTTCTTGTCCGACGAAGTCAACCTAAATATCGTTACGCAAGACGTGTTGAAGTATTTTAACTCCCGCACAGACGAAAGAGAAATCAAGTCTATCCGAAAACGGATTGCCGATATACAGGAAGAAGCCGATGCGGCCGCTAATGCGTTCATCGAGGCAAAAAGCCCGTTATTGAAACAGCGCATCGAAAAGCGTATGCAAGAATGCGAAGTATTGCTCGCAGACTTGGAAAAAGTAAAAGCCCGCCTCGTTATAGAGCGCGGACAAAAACTCACCGAACAGGATATTAAAGCATTCGTTAATATGATTTTGCAAGGTGATGTTGAGGACTTGGAATTCAGGCGGCGACTGATAGACAATCTGGTCTATAAAGTCTATGTGAGCGATGACGACACCTATATCTATTTTAATATTAAAGGTGGCAATCATATCGAGGAGATTACTTTGGAAGATACAAAAGCCGCTCTAAAAGAAGCTAATAGAGTTCAAACGCAACGTGACCCTGCCCGCCAACGAAAAGCACCGACCAAAATCGGTGCTTTCCTCTTTCTTGCGGAGTGATTCTTACCCGTGGCTGACGCGATTGACACTTTGTGTAGCAATCGCTGTTCCGTCGCACTGCTCCTTACGAACCCTCCGCTTCCGCCAACGAAAAGCACCGACCAAAATCGGTGCTTTCCTCTTTCCTTAATACGGATTGTTTTATAATGTTGAATGACAAACAAGCAATACGCTAAATGCGCGGGTTACGGGGCGACAGCCGTGACAAGACCCCAGTTTTTGCAAACCTTCGACGCGACGTTTTTGAAGCCTGCTTTCCGCACGATTTCGCAGAGTTCTTCCACGCTGTACACCGTCATTCCTTCGCAGCGTTTTGTCCAGAACTTCCCTTTTTCGGGATCGATCATTTCACACGCCACGACCACTCTTCCGCCCGATTTGAGCACTCTGCGGATTTGTCCGAAACATTTGACGGGGTCGTGCCAGAAATACACCGTTTCAAACGCGGTGACCGTGTCGTATGTGCCGTCCTCAAACGGCATATCCGCAACGTCGCAACACGTCACGGAACATCTGTCGGCATATTCCGCAGTATATTCCCTGCTCTTTTCCACGCTGGTTGCGGAATAGTCCGCTCCGTCTATGCGCGAGTGCGGACACATTTCGAGCATACGCAACAGGTTTCCGCCTCCGCCGCACCCGACGTCGAGCACGCTTCCTCCGTCGGTGAAAACCACGTTCTCGTACACCCACTTGTTCAGGGGCGCGTGCCCGAAATTCATTGCCGATACAATTCTTTTCCCGTATCTGCCCTGCGGATTTCTGCAATTGGCAAGATAGCGTTTCAACATAAATCTGCCTCTGTGGCGGCGTCTGTTTTTCATTCTGCCTCCGTATCCTGCCTGAGAATTTTGTCCCGATTCAACACGCTTATACGGAAGGCGCAATGTTCGTCCGCCGTACACATCGTATCACTCTTGCCGCAAAAAACCGTTCAGTTGCCTCGGCTAATCTTTGTCGGGCATGTCACGATACACTTCGCAAATGACGTCCACGCACTTTTCGATGCCGAGTGCGCCGCTGTCAAGTGCCATATGGCAGTTGTTTACGTCTCCCCATTCGGCGTCCGTGTAGAACTTGTAATACGCCGCGCGGCGTTTGTCCTTTTCTTTAAGACGCTTTTGAGGGGAATCAGCGCTTTCGCCGTACAAATTCACAATACGGTCGGCACGGAAATCCATATCCGCGTGAATGAACACCCTGAGGCAGTTCGCGGTGTCTTTGAGAATGTAGTCCGCACACCTGCCCACTATGACGCAAGGACCCTTTTCGGCTATGTCCAGAATGATTTTTTTCTGAACCGTCCACAGCAAATCTTGATTGGAAAGCCCTGTGTACCATCCGCCCGACGCCATAACCGACGTCAGCCAGCTGTCGCGCTGTGCGTATTCGCCGCGCTCGGCGACGTACTCGCGACTGAGTCCGCTCTCTTCCGCCGCCTTATCAATGAGGTCATGGTCGTAACAGGGAATGCCCAGTCTTTCGGCGACTTCCTTGCCTATTGTTCTGCCGCCGCTGCCGAATTGTCTGCTGATTGTGATGATTTTGTTCAACATAATTCCACTCCTTATCGGAAGTTGCGTCTTGACTGATACAGGTTGACGCGTCTGTTGTCTGCGAAGGCTAACTTTCAAGTTTGCCGTGTGTATATTATAATAATTATCGGGATAACAAAAGTCAATATCTCTTCGGCGGACATTGAATGCGTGACACCCCAAATCCACGGAATAACGGCAACGTTATGTCTCCTGATAACCGGCAAAATCTCCCTCTGTCCGAAGCACAAACACGCACGATTGAAATAAGTCCGAAAAGACTTTACCCGACGACCGCCGACAAACAAACGTCGCTTTGTTGAGGCAAGTCGAAAACACAGAAAGTCGCATTCCGAAACTTCCGAGTGCAAAACCCTACAATATGCGCTGTTGTCCACCGCACCCAAACAAAGCGGTTTGACAAAATTTCGATTTTTGGGTAAAGTAACTGTATAAAACAAAATACGGAGAAAATATGAAAAGTTTCAGAAAAGTGCTTTATTTCAACATTCCTTCCCGCCGCGGGTTCATAAACATAACCCCGCAGGTAAACGCCGCCATCAAAGAATCGGGCATAAAGGAAGGGCTCGTCCTTGTGAACGCGATGAACATAACCGCAAGCGTGTTCATCAACGACGACGAAAGCGGTCTGCACTCCGACTTCGAACGCTGGCTGGAAAAACTCGCCCCCGAAAAGCCCTATTCGCAGTATGCGCACAACGGTTACGAAGACAACGCCGACGCTCACCTCAAACGCACGATAATGGGACGCGAAGTCGTGGTCGCCGTGACGGACGGGAAACTGGATTTCGGCACCTGGGAACAGATATTTTACGGCGAATTCGACGGTATGCGTCAAAAACGCGTGCTCATTAAGATAATCGGCGAGTAAATTTTCGCGCGGACGCGCGTTACCCGCCCCAGACACTGAAAAACGGACGGCTAATTGCCGTCCGTTTCGTTTATGATTTCGTCCGCTTTTACGGCAAGCGCGCACTCCATACGCTTTTTGAACAAGTCGCACCCGTAGGAATATATCCCCTTGATGTTCCCCGTTGCGTGATAGGAGTTTGCCGCGCACCCGCCCGAGCAATACAACCGCGCCCAGCAATCGGCGCATTCGGGACGGGAATACACGTTGCAACTCTTGAATTCGTCGCGCACTCGCTCGTTTTTCACTCCGTCGAATACGTTGCCCATAAGGTAAGCGGGGTCGCCGACGAATTGATGACAGGGATAAAGCTCCCCCGTCGGGGTAACGGCAAGATACTCCGTACCCGACCCGCAACCCGAAATTCGCTTGTAAATACACGGTCCGTGTTCGAGGTCGAGCATGTAGTGATAGAACACGAAAGGTGTTCCATTGCGTCGCATTTCGATCATACGCTCCGCGAGCAATTCGTACTGCTTGTATACAATTGCCTTGTCCTCGTCGGTCAAAGCATAAGGCGAAGACGGCGGACAGACGACGGGCTCCATGCTCAGCTTGGTAAACCCGAGGTCCAGCATCACGTCGATGTCCTTCATGAAATCGGGGTTGAAATGTGTGAAAGTTCCGCGTATATAGTAGTCTTTTTCGCCGCGGGCTTTTGCAAACTTCTGAAATTTCGGCACGATGATGTCGAAACTGCCCACGCCGCCCGCGGTTTTGCGGAAGCGGTCGTTGACCTCCCGTCTGCCGTCAAGGCTCATAACGACGTTGCTCATCTCGCGGTTGCAGAAGTCGATAACTTCGTCGTCGACAAGCATACCGTTGGTCGTCAGCGTGAATCTGAAACACTTGTCGTGTTCTTTCTCTATGCTGCGCGCATAGGCGACAAGGTCTTTGACGACCTGCCAGTTCATAAGCGGTTCGCCGCCGAAAAAGTCGACTTCGAGGTTGTGTCGCGTTCCAGAGTGCTCCACAAGAAAGTCGAGAGCGCGTTTTCCGACTTCGAAGGACATCAGCGCGCGTTCGCCGCTGTACTTGCCCTGCCCCGCGAAACAGTACTCGCAGTTGAGGTTGCATGTGTGCGCAACGTGCAGGCAGAGCGCCTTGACGACCGTGGAGCGTTTTGCCAGTTTGTCGGCGTCGGGACGGAATTTGTCCTCCGTAAAGAGTTTGCCGTCTTTCACCAGCTCGTCTATGTCGTCGAAACAGTCGAGCACCTCGCGCTCGTTGACGCCGTGTTTCCTTGCAAGTTCGTCGACAACCGCCGCACGGTCGGATTCCTCGTATCTCTTTATCGCCTCGAAGGCAAGGTCGTCCACGACGTGGACGGAACCGCTCGCACAATCGAGCGCGACGTTGTAGCCGCATTGAGTAAAAGTGTGTACCATATAAATAGACAAAGACCACCCGAGATTGCCCCGAGCGGTCGCAGATTGAATCAAAAACGGATTACTTCGCCGCTTTTTCGCACTTCTGGTTTGCTACGCCGCAGGAAGTCTTGCACGCGGATTGGCAGGAAGTCTGGCATTCACCGCAGCCGCCGTTCTGCTTGCTCTTGTCGAGATTGCGGGTATTCAGGGTGACAATTCTCTTCATAGTGACGCTCCTTATGTTTATTATAAACATTATATTGTGAAAGAAAGTATTTGTCAATGCTTGGGAGTGTTTCGGTGCAAACGTACTCAAAACGGTCGCCGCGGCAGCGCTCTCAGTCGATGACAAAGAGTCCGCCTTCCCTTCCGCTGTCCGCTATGATTTGCGCGCCCGCGGTTTTCATCGCGGAGAGGTACTCGGCGCATTCGCGCGAAATGCGTTCGCCTGCGACCGTTGCGGGTATGGCGGGTGGATATACGCGCACGCTTTCGGCGGCGACTTTTCCCACGGCACCGAGGTAAGATGCAAAGTGCGAAGGTCTTTCCGAACACTCGGCAAGGGAGTACGCTTTGGGGCACACGGGAAACGCGGAAGTCAACGCACGTCGTCCGTCGTTTGTTGCGGGACGCGCGCTTTTGTCGACGGCATTCAACGCGTCGTACAGACGACCGAGAGAACGGGCGTCGTCGCCGACCGAGGCAATGCACAGCACCCCTGCGGGCGTGGCATATTCCGCCTCTATACCGAACTCGTTTCTCAATCGCTTTTTGAGTGTATATCCGTCAAAATCGCAGTTTATGCAGTCGATATATATCTTTGAAATGTCTTTTTTGAAAAATTCTTCGGGCAGTCGTCCGTCGGCTCCGCACACTCTCAACAGCTTGAAACCGCTTGTCTCGGAGTAAAATTCCGTAAGCTTACTGTGCAGTTTGCGCAGTCTGTCTCTGCCCTCTTTCGCCATATAATCCAGCATTTTGTCGACCGACGACATCAATACGTAAGAGGGACTGCTGGACACAAAGCAGGAGAAATATTTTGACACGCGCGCCTCGTCGACGCGGTCGGAACATAAGTGCAAAAACGCCGTCTGCGTGAGTGCGGGCAAGGTTTTGTGCACGCCCGAGATAACGATGTCCGCGCCCTCTTCGATACTGCCCGAGGGAAAGACGTCCGACAACCCGAGATGCGCTCCGTGCGCCTCGTCGACGATGAGTATCGCCCCCGCCTCGTGTACCGTGTCGGCTATTGCCGCTATGTCGCTCAACACGCCTTCGTAAGTCGGCGAGGTTATCACAACGGCTTTGCACGGTTTGTTTTTCAAAGCTCTTTCGACGTCCGACGGCGAAACGCTCCCCGCGATGCCGAATTCTCCGTCCACGGAAGGATAGACGAATTCCGTGTCGGCTCCGGCGATTTCGGCGGCGTTGAATACGGATTTATGGCTGTTGCGGGCAATGAGCAGGCCCTCTCCGCGGCGTACACAGGCAAACACGGCGGCAAACACCGCACCCGTGCTGCCGTTCACCGAAAGGAATGACCTTTTGCTGCCCCAAAGGTTGCATGCGCGACGGCAAATGTCGGCGATGACCCCTTGCGGGTCGTGCAGGTTGTCGAAACCTTCGATTTCCGTTATGTCGAACTCTCCCCCGAGGTTGGACAGATACCCGAACTCGTCGAGGTTGCGTTTGTGCCCCGGCATGTGCATTGCAAGCACGTTCTTGCGAGACAGTTCTTTAAGTTCGTCATACAGATTCTTTTTCAATTCGTCTCCCGATTGCCTTTCCGTAGGCGGCGCGCCGCGCTCGGTCGGGCTTTGTCGTCGGCTCAATTATAATACAACGCCGCCTTTTCAACAAGGGTTTTCGGCAAGTGTCTTTACAAAGGACAATCCCGCCGCAAAGGGCGGGATCGTCCAAACCTAGAGGTATTGAGAAAACAAACTATTTTTCGTCTTTCTCGGAATTTTCGTCCTTATCCGACATTTCGTTCTCCTCAAAATTTCCGCTTTCATCCGCATTCTCGTTTTCGGCGGGGATTTCCTCTGCGGGAACGTCTTCCGACTCGACTTCGTCGACGGTCATCGGATTTATCGTGCTGTCCTCGCCGATTGCGCTCTTGAAGGACGCCGCGGTTTCCGTTTCTTCCTGTGCGTTTTCGAATATCTCGCCGAAGTCGCCCGACGCGACGGCGGGAGCGGGCTCGGCGTTTTGTTCGGCTGCGGCATGGATTTCACGCAGGCGTGCGACGTTTTCTTCCACCTTCTTGCGGTTCAGGTTGTACACGAACAGCAGTGCGAGGAACACGATTACAAAGCCGACCAGCGGAAGAATTATGGACAGTTGCAACATATTCGACGCAGTCTCGGGAGTGGTCAAATCCGCGTGTTGCGAGTCGTATCCGCACCAGCCGAGGCACAGCGCAACGAAACCTGCGCCTACGCCCTGTGCGATTTTACGCGCAAGCGAATAGGTTGCGTATACGCTGCCTTCTTCGCGTTTGCCCGTATTGAGTTCCTGTTGATCGACGCAGTCCGCGACCATCGACCAGGTTGCGAGCATAAACGTACCGCCCGCAAACATGGTGACACCGAGCATTGCGGAATATATCCACGCGCCCGTGCTGTTGCGAGGGAACGGGACGAACAACATCACGATGAGCACGACAATCGACAACAGGTTCGGCCACGTGGAAATCTCTTTTTTGCCGAATTTCACGGACATTTTGCCCATAAACGGTATGAGCAACATCATAGGTATCATTATGACGACGACCGCGATACTGATGAGATTTGTATCCTGGAAGTAGAACTGGAACACGAGCGGCAAAGTCGTCGAATAGGACATTACGAAAACCAGCTGCGCAAACGACGCAAGGCACATACCCAACGCGGCGCGGTTCTTCAAAAATGCCGCAAAAGTCTTGAAATAGTTGAACTTTTCCTTGGGTTTTACTACCTGCGACCGCTCTTTCGTGAGGAAGTAGGTCAGCATAAATCCGCCTATTCCGACCAGTCCGCAAAGCAAAGCCACCCAGATGAACACTTCGGGAAGTATGGGTGCATTGCCCGTTACGGGGTCTTTCTCTCCGTAGACGACCAAAGGCAGAACGACCATAATTGGCAACATCGCGACGCCCGCGCCTATGCTGCGAAGCGAAGAAAGGCTTGCACGCTGTCCGGGGTCGTCGGTAAGTGCGGCGTTGAGCGAACCGTAAGGCACGTTCGCCGCCGTGTACGCAATAGACCACACCATATACATAATGAGGCAGTACGCAAACCTGCCGCCGTAAGAAATGCCGCGTATGTCGATGAACAGCAACAGCGTCGTTATGGCTATGGCAAACGCGCCCCAGAATATCCACGGACGGAATTTGCCGTTCTTGCCGGGTCGGCGAGCGTCGACAAGAGCGCCGATTATCGGGTCGTTGATGGCGTCGAATATCTTTGCGACGACGACGATGATTGCCCAGTGCTCGGTCGAGAGCCCCATGCCCTGCGTCATATAGAGCATGAGGTAGGAGCTTATAAGTTGGAAACTCATGTTGCAACCGAAGTCGCCGAACAGATATCCAACTTTGTCTCTTATGCCGAAAGGTCTCTCTTTCTTTTCCTTTTTCGGCACACTCATGGTATTTGCTCTCATAATTCCTCCTCGGAACGTTTATTTTTTTCGGAGCGTGCCGCCGCGCGCTCCGCGGGTTACAAATTGTTTCGTTTCGGATTCGAGTTCACTTCTTGGGTATCTTGTTGAGTTCCTCGTTGACGTGGTAGAGAATTTCTGGCGTGATTTTGCCGCCCGCCATCCCCGCGATGCGCTCGATTGTCATACTGCCCGCCAGTCTGAACAGGCTCTTGCTGGGCTGGAACGGCAGCTCCTCGCCGCGCGCCTTCATCTCGGCGACGGCTCTGTCGATAAGGCGCATTATGAGTGCCTCGCCCTCGGGATTTGCCATAATCACGCCCAGTTTGTCGCGAATGGAGAACATACCTTCGGGATACTTGAACTCGTACTTCACGCCGTCCTTCTCGAACCAGTTGACAACGCCCGTCTCCTCTTTCTTGAAAGCGTACTCCTTGCAGGGTTTGGACACTCTGCGGAACTCCGCCTCGTCCGTGAGATTGCCGTTCACGGCTTTCACCGCCGTCTTGCCGAGCAGTTTGAGAGGCACTTCGAATTCGAACACGTATTTGCCCTGTTTGGTCGCGAACTTTTTGCCGCCGACGTACAGCGTGACTTCGGGCTGATTGGTGTACACCTTGATTTTCGTGATTTTCTCGGGGCGTTTCTCGTAGCGTTTGGACGCGATGTGCACAAACGGCTCGTCGGACCAGTGGGCTTTGTAAACGTAGAAGCTGTCCTTTTTGGTCTTGCGGTCGTAGGTGACGAGACCTTTGTTGTTCCTGCCCTTCACGCCGCCTTCGTCTCTCCCGTCCACGCCGAAGTCGAACATATTCCACACGTGCGTCGCCCAAAGATAAGGACGCTCCTCGAAAATTTCCAGCATCTTTTCGTGATAGTACGCCTGATATTCCTCGGAATAGTCGCCCTGTTTGGGGTCGGAGGTATGCCACGTAAGGATTGCCTCGCAACCGTACTCGGAAAGTCCGATGGGACGGTCGGGATAGTTCTTTCTGAAATCGTCGAGCCAGGTCGCGTTGTCGGCGACGTCACCCACGTACCATCCGAAATAGTGGTTGTACGACATTATGTCGGACACGAACGACAGCGGAGACGACGGGTCTAGCATCGTCACGTGCGCCATCGTGGTGAGACGCGTCTTGTCGAGAGAATGGCACAGGTCGTTGAGTTTGCGGTGGAATTCGAGCACGCCCTCTTTTTCGCCGCCTATCGTGATTTCGTTGCTCAATCCCCAGAACATTATGGAAGGATGATTGTAGTTTTGAATTATCAATTCCTTCATCTGGCTGATTGCATTGTCGCAACCATTTTCCATATGCACGGAAATGTAGGGGATTTCCGCCCAGACGACCATGCCGTATTCGTCGGCGAGGTCGTAAAAATACTGGTCGTGTTCGTAGTGCGCAAGGCGGATTGAGTTGGCGCCGACTTCGGAGATGAGTTGCATGTCTTCTTTGTGCTCTTTCTCCGTGATTGCCCAACCCATATTCAGCCTGTCCTGATGACGCGCGACGCCGCGGAGCGGATAGCGTCTGCCGTTGAGGACGAAGCCATCCTTATCCACGGCAAACGACCTGATACCGAAACGGATTTTGCGTTCGTCCAACAGCTGCCCGTCCTGAGTGAGAATGACGTCCGCCGTGTAAAGCGCAGGCTTTTTGACGCCGTCCCACAGTTCGGGACGCGCGATGTCGATGACGATTTTGCCGTCCGTGGCTCTTGCCGCGCCTATACCCGCCACTTTGCCGTCGAAGGTAATCTTTGCCGCCACCTGCTGACTTCTCTCCGCCTCGGTGACGTACGCCTGAACCGTCACGGTTGCGCTGCCGTCCTTGTTGACGACGGGCGTCACCGTCACGCCGGGACCGCCGTAATAGTCGAGGTCGAAACGGCTCTTGTTCGCTTCGATGAAATAGACGTTGCGGTATATTCCGCCGAAGAAAGTGAAGTCCGCCATCTGCGGATAAACGGTGTCGTTCGGCGAGTTGTCGGCAAACACCGCAATCTCGTTCTCGCCGTCTTCGAGCACGTCGGTGACGTTGGCGCGAAATATCGAGAAACCGCCCTCGTGATGTGCAACCGCCTTTCTGTTGACATAGACGTCGGCGATGCTGTTGACGGCCCTGAATTCCAGATAATACACTTTATCCGCCTTTTTCGACACGTTTAACTTCCTGATGTACAAACAAGTGCCGCGGAAGTAGTCCGACCCGCCGTCCTGTCCGTCGAGGTTGTTCCACGTGTGCGGAAGGGTCACGCTCTTGCACGCCGCGCCGTTTGCGGCGTCGAAAGTGCTGGCGTCCTTGTAAAATTTCCAGTTGTCGTTTATAAGTTGGGTTTTCATTTTTTCCTCCTGTCGGGAATAGCCGCCCGTCGGTTATCTCTGTACTCTGCCGCTGGCGTCGCCGCCCGCAAGCCGTTCGACCTCCGCCGCCGTAACGCGGTTGAAGTCGCCTTCAATTGTCTGTTTCAGTGCGCTCGCCGCCACGGCGAATTCCAACGCGTCCTGCGGAGCGCGTCCCGCGCAAAGCGAATACACAAGCCCTGCCGAGAAAGAATCTCCGCCGCCCACTCTGTCCACTATGTGCAGAGGGTAAGTCTTGGAGTAATACGCCTTGCCGTCGACGTAAAGCATAGCGCCCCAGTTGTTGTCCGACGCGGATATGCTCTCTCTCAAAGTACAAGCCACCGTTTCGAAACCGAACTTTTCCGTCAGTCTGCGCGCAACCTGCTCGTATCCCGCTTTGTTGAGTTTGCCTCCCGTGATATTGTTGCCGTCGGGTCTTATGCCGAACACCTTTTCGGCGTCCTCTTCGTTGCCTATGCAGATATCGACGTAAGGCATAAGTCCGCTCATCACCTTTTCGGCGCGCTCGGTGCTCCAAAGGTTCTTGCGGTAATTGAGGTCGCACGAAACTTTGACGCCCGCCTTTTTGGCGGCTTTTACCGCCTGTAAAGTAATTTCGGCAACGCTCTCCGAAAGCGCGGGAGTAATGCCCGAAAAGTGGAAGGCGTCCGCACCCGCAAATATGCTCTGCCAGTCGAAATCCGAAGCTGACGCTTCGGCAATCGCCGAATGAGCGCGGTCGTATATGACCTTCGAGGGTCTCACCGACGCGCCCTTTTCGAGATAATAGATGCCCATTCTGCCACCGCCGCGCGCGATGTGTCGGGTGCCCACACCCAAAGATTTGAGTTCGCGCACGCACGCCTCGCCTATATCGTTGGCAGGAAGTTTGGTGACAAACTCCGTTTCCGCGCCGAACGCCGCGACGGACACCGCCACGTTCGCCTCGCCGCCGCCGAACGTCGCCTGAAAACGAGGCTCCTGCAAAAACCGCAGATAGCCTTCGGGAGCAAGACGCAACATAATTTCGCCGAAAGTTACGATTTTCATTTGATTTCCTCCGCAATCTTAACCGCCTCGCGGGATTTGGTTTCGATATCCTCCGCGGAGCCCTTGAACATAAAACTGCCCCCCACCGCCGCTACGCAAGGAAGGGACAGAAACTCCGCAAGATTTTTTTCGTCCACACCGCCCGTCGGCACAAACCTGACGTCGGGAAATACCGCGGACAACGCTTTGAGTGCTTTGACGCCGCCGTAAACGCCGGCAGGAAAAAATTTGAGCACGTTGAGCCCGTATGCCTTTGCCGTCATAATTTCGGTGGGAGTAACGACGCCCGCAAGATACGGTACGCCGCGGCGTTCGCACGTTTCGAGAACCGAAGGCGAAAAACCGGGCGATACGATAAACTTCGCACCCGCGTCGCACGCGCGCTCGCATTGGTCGGCGTTTATCACCGTGCCCGCGCCTATCAGCATATCGGGAAAGGTACTTGCGGCTAGCGCAATCGCCTCTGCCGCACATGCCGTACGGAAAGTTATTTCGGCGGAGTTTATGCCGCCTCTTTTCAATGCGTTGAGCGTAGGTTCGGTGTCCTCAACCCTGTTGAGCACCACGACGGGAACGATTTTGTTGCTGTCGAGAAACGAATAGTCCATTTTACACCCCGCTGTATGCATTGAAACCGCCGTCGATGGGGATGACGACGCCCGTTATGAACGCCGCCTCTTTTTCGGATATCAGCAGTTTGGTCGCGCCCATTATTTCCTCGACCTCTCCGAAACGTCCCATAGGCGTGGAACGCAGGATTTTTTCCGTCCTCGCCGTCGGGTTGCCGTCGGCGTCGAAGAGCAACGCGCGATTCTGGTTGGTCACGAAAAATCCGGGAGCTATGGCGTTGACGCGAATGCCCGCTTTGGCAAAGTGCACCGCAAGCCACTGAGTAAAGTTGCTTATGCCCGCTTTCGCCGCACTGTATGCGGGTATCTTGGTGAGGGGCGTATATGCGTTCATCGAAGATATGTTGAGAATGGAGCAACCGCTCTTCCCGAGCATATCCTTCGCAAAGACCTGCGTGGGCAGGAACGTCCCTATGAAGTTGAGGTCGAACACGAATTTGACGCCGCTTTCGTCCAGCGCGAAGAAATCCTTGTCGACCTGTTCGCCAATGATGCAGAATTCGTTGTCCGTGGTTGCGCGGGGATTGTTGCCGCCCGCTCCGTTGACGAGAATATCGCAGGTGCCGAAATCCTTCACGACGGCGTCATGCGCCGCCTGAATGGAGTTTTTGTCCAGCACGTTGCACTCGTACGCGTTGGCTTTACCACCCGCGGCAACGATGTCGTCGGCGACTTTCTGCGCCGCGCCCTTGTTGAGGTCCAACAACGCGATTGCGGCACCCGAAGGAGCCAGCTCGCGCGCGATTGCGCCGCAGATAATTCCGCCTGCGCCCGTAATGACAACCACTTTGCCTGAAAGATTTATGTCGAATTTGTTCATAATATAAACCTCCGAAACCCGCTTGTGCAGTATAACGTCGCAAAACGGGAATTATTTCATTTATTGCGATTTTCTTTTTCGTAACGGAGTGCTTCCCACACGCCGTTGATGTAACTTGCGCCCAGCGCGCGGTCGTAAAGTCCGTAACCGGGTTTGCCCTGCTCGCCCCATATCATTCTGCCGTGGTCGGGGCGCACGTAACCGTCGTAATCCGCGTCGGACAACGCCTTGACGATGCCGACGATGTCCAGCGAGCCGTAGTTGGCGTCGTGTGCCGTTTCCTCGAAGCCGTCCGCGACGAAACGGATGTTCCTTATATGCATAAAGTGAATTCTGCCCATTGCCGCATACTTTGCGACAAGGCGCGGAATATCCGCGTTTTGGTCTGCACCGAGCGACCCCGTGCAGAACGTAAGACCGTTTGCGGGACTGTCCACCAGAGAAAGGAACCTGTCTATGTTCTTTTCGTTCGTGATGATACGCGGCAAACCGAAAATGGGCCACGGCGGGTCGTCGGGGTGTATCGCCATATTGACGCCCGCTTCCTCCGCGACGGGAATTATCGCTTTGAGGAAATATTCCAGATTTTCAAAGAGTTTTTCCTCATCTACGGCTTTATACTGCTCAAACAGACGTTTCAAGTCCTCTTTCTTGTAACTGCTGTCCCAACCGGGCAAAGACAGTTCGCCGTCGAGAGGGTTCATCTCTTTGAGCTGTTTTTCATAATACACAAGTGACGTCGAGCCGTCTGCCGCCACCTTGTCGAGCTGCGTGCGCGTCCAGTCGAACACGGGCATAAAGTTGTAGCATATGCACTTTACGCCGGCTTTTCCCAGTCTGCGTATGTTCTCTTTGTACGCGTCGATGTACTTGTCGCGCGTGGGCAGACCTAGTTTTATGTCCTCGTGCACGGGTACGCTCTCGATGACTTCCATTTTCAGCCCGTTGCGCGCGGCGGCGTCTTTCAGCGCGGCTATGCTTTCGTTGGGCCACACTTCGCCCACGGGTACGTCGTACACCGCCGTTACAACGCTGTACATATTGGGTATCTGCCTGATTTTGTCAAGCGTGATTTTGTCGCTCTCGCCATACCACCGAAAAGTCATTTTCATAGTTTTTCATCTCCTGCCGAAAAAAATCCTGCTGCGTTAAAGTAACTCACATTTTGCGCCAGTCTGACCAGCGAGTCGTCGTTGGGATACTCCCCCGCCTCCGCCCATTTCGCGAGAAGCGAGCAAAGAACGCGCCTGAAATAGTCGTGACGCGCGTACGATACGAAACTGCGCGAGTCGGTGAGCATTCCGTTGAAATATCCCAGTCCGCCGGTTGCCGCGAATATGCGCAGTTGCTCGCGTATTCCGTCGCGGTGGTCCATAAACCACCACGCCGCACCCAGTTGCAGTTTCCCGCGGGAGCCTCCCGCAAAGTTGCCGAGCATTGTTGCAAGCGGATAGTACGCCGAGGAATTGAGCGTATACACAATTGTTTTGGGCATGCCGCCCTCTTTTTCCACGGTATCGAAAAATCTGCCCGCCGCTTCCACGTCGGGAGTGTTCGCCACGCTGTCAATGCCGCAGTCGGCGCCCAGTCTGCCGAACAGCACGCTGTTGCGGTTGCGCAACACGCCCGTGTGTATCTGCATAACCATACCGCGCTCGGCAAACAGGCGGGCAAGTCCCACCAGTACGCGGAAGGAATACTCCGCACTCTCGTCTGCCGATATTCCACGACCTTTCATCTTCTTGCGCAACGCGCAGTCCGCCGCCGCGGGAGTAAGCAAACCGCCGCGGAAGTCCGTAAACGAACAGTCCGCCGCCACCGCCCCGTGCGCCTTAAACACGTCGAGCCTTTCTGCAAGCGCGGCGAGCAAGTCGTCGACGCAGTTGATTTTCCTGCCCGTCTTGTCGGCAAGGCGATGTACGTAATCGGCAAACCCGTCTTTGTCGATATTGACGACGTTGTCGCATCTGAAACAGGGCAAAACGGCAAACGGAAGTTTTGCCGCCGCCAGTTTTTCGTGTTTGTCGAGGTCGTCGAGAGGGTCGTCCGTGGTGACGACGGCTTTGACGCCTGACGTCTCGATGAGTCTGCGTGCGGAATACGACCCGTCTGCCATTGCGGCAAGCGTCTCGTCCCATATCTCCGCCGCGGTGTCCGCGGACAGCGGTTTTACGATACCGAAATATTTTTTGAGCTCCATATGCGCCCAGTGATAGACGGGATTGCCTATGAACTCGGGAAGAACGGAAGCAAAAGCGAAGAACTTGTCGCGAGCGGGAGCATCTCCCGTTATCAGCCGCTCGTCCACGCCTGCCTCGCGCATTACGCGCCATTTGTAGTGGTCGCCTTCCAGCCACAGTTCGGTAAGGTTAAAAAACTTTCTGTCGTCGAAAATCTCCTGCGGGTTGAGATGGCAGTGATAGTCGAATATCGGCAAGTCTGCGACGGCGGTATAAAGTTTCCGCGCCGTTTTTGAAGTCAACATAAAGTCATCGGACATAAAATCGGTCATACTTCACCTCACGCCTACATTGTATAATTTTATTTTTTGCAAACAAATTGCAATTTTTGACAAAATACTTGCAAAAATTGACTTTCTATAATATTTTATAAATATAAAAAGAAAAAGAGGCGCGAAAGATGAGAAAAATTACCTCGGTTTCAAAGTGGACATCGTCGCAACTTATGACAAATCTCAATTTCGAGGTAAATTATTATCGCGACAAGGATTTCAAAGCCGTAAACCTGCACAGCCACGATTTTTACGAACTTTACTTTTTCATAAACGGCGACGCAAGTTACATAATCGAAAACGGGCACTACCGTCTGCAATCGGGCGACATTCTGCTCATCTCGCCGCAGAACCTGCACCAACTCGACATCAACGACAGCCGCGAAACCTACGAACGCATAGTTTTGTGGCTAAATCCGCGTTACGTACGCAGTCTTTCCACACAGGATACCGACCTTGCAGAGTGTTTCAAAGCGTGCGACGGCAGAAAGTCATTTCTCCTGCGTGACGGGGAACTTTCGCAAAACGTACAGGATATGCTGTACGAACTCTACGACTGCCGCGAAAAACGGGATTTCGGCAAGGATATCGAAGAAGAAACGCTGGTAAAACGGCTGTTGCTTGCTCTCTCGCGTTTCACGTTGGAAAACAACGACTTGCAAGAGGCGGTGAAACGCCGCCGAGCGGACGCGACGGTTTCTGCAATTATGCGCTATATCGACGACAACATCGACGGCGATCTTTCGCTCGACACGATAGCCGAAAAAATCTATCTCAACAAATTTTATCTGTCGCGTCTGTTCAAATCCGAAACCAACTCCACCCTGCACCAGTATGTACTGAAAAAAAGGTTGTTGCTTTCAAAGAAACTGATAGAAAAAGACACCCCCATAACGGAGGTGTACGTCAAATGCGGTTTCAACGATTACTCGCATTTTTTCCGCGCTTTCAAGACGGAATACGGCATAACGCCGAAGCAGTATCACACTCTCATTTCAATGCCCTGACGGCAAAATCCGCATTCTAAACGGGCAAATCACTCTTCCCCGTATTCCGACACGTTGCCGAAAACCCGTTCTGCCGTCGCCACGGACTCGGGGTCGAACACGACGAGGCAAACGTCGAGCGGAATGTCGCGTGTAAAGCGCAGGATTTCTTCCTGCGCGATTTTCATCGCGCGCTCCCGCGGAAATCCGTACACACCCGCCGACACAAGAGGAAAGGCAACGGTTTTGCAGCCGTGCTCCGCCGCGAGCGCAAGACTTTTGCGATAGCACGATGCCAGCAATCCGTCCTCGTTGCGGCCGCCGCCCTGCCATACGGGTCCCACGGTGTGGATGACGTACTTGCACGGCAATGCATAGGCGGACGTGATTTTAGCGTCCCCTGTTTCGCAACCGCCGAGGGTCGCGCACTCCTCTTTGAGTTCACGCCCGGCGGCACGGTGTATCGCACCGTCCACGCCGCCACCGCCCAACAGAGAGCGGTTTGCGGCGTTCACGACGGCGTCCACTTTCATTTTCGTTATATCGGCTTTTACAACTCGAAAGGACACTTACAGTATTGTGACGGTTCCGTCTTCCTCCACTTTCAGCGTGTCGCCCGTCTTAACCGTTTCGAGGAACTCGTCCCCCAGCATATCCACGGCAATCACGGGGCTGTTTTCCCAGATGCGGGCAAGCACGATTCCGCTTGCCGCCAGGCTGTCGATGTGCCGACTGAACAGGAAGCACGCGGGATTGATTTTCATCGAGCACACGGTCTGAATGACCAGCCCGCCCGTCGTAGAACCTATCGTTATGGGCAGGCAAAGTGCCTTGCCCGTGATGTTTTTGCCGAAGATGTCCGCGTTGTTCTGGTCCGAAACGATGACTTCTTTTTTGTTTGCCATTGCGCTTTTCTGGAAGGTGGCGAGCGTATTCACGCCGCCGTGCGATACCACGGCTTCGCCCTGCCAGTTGCCGCCTGCTATGACTCTGCCCTTGAACGTCTTCATTTTTTCACCTCCCCGCCGCAGATAATCTGCAAAATGTCCGCATCCTTATAGTAGCGCGACACGGAATAGGTGCGCAGTTTGTTGCTGTTGGTGGCAATGGGAGTGCCCTTTGTCAGCGGATTGTTGGTGTACATAAGCGGACAAATCTCGGTGAGTCTGGCACCCGTCGCAACGAGTTTCTTATAGCCGTCCGTGGCGCGGAATTTTGCCGCAACGGCGGGAGCCGCGCACAACACCGTCCGCACGGCGACTTTTTTCCTGCCTTTTTCGGCAAGTCCGGACACTATCTTTTCCGTCCAGTCGCAGAGTTGCCCGTACGTGAGGTGCGGACAGCCGACGAAACACAGTTTGGCTTTTGCCGACGGGTCCTTCCACATCACGGGATAGGATTTGTACACTCTCTCGAGTTCCGCGTCGTCGACGACGTACACCTTGGCATCGGGAGCAATCAGACTTTCGCCGAGTTCCTTGGCTTCGGGCGTCAGTTTGTCGATGTGATAAAGCCCCACGGCGCCGTTGCTCGCGGTCGCCGCGCCGAAATCTTTGAGATAGGCGACGGCGTCGTCGTTGAGTTCCGTCCCGATAAACCTGTCCAGTCCGTAGACGTAAGGGACGTCCTCCATAACCTTCATCCCGATTGCGCTGCCGAGCACCTGCGCTTCGGGTTTGCGCGTCGTCCTGACGTACACCTTCCACGTGGCTTTGCGTCCTTCGTCGGTGAGCAGTCCGAAATAAGGAACGTAACCCACGATGGAGCCGAACAGATCAAGCATACCGCTGTTGCGGTTGCACCTTGCGCCTAATACGGAGTTGGCGTACACCACCGCAGACGACTCCGCCCACGACAGCACGTCGCCCTTTTTCGGCACGTTGCCCGTTTCGGGAAGATAGCAGGTGCAGGTGAAAGCGTTTTTGTCGCGCAGTCCCACCTTGGAAAGCTGTTGCTCGTAACGGGTCTGTTCGGAATACATAAACTTGTCGAACACGAGTTTTTCGAGCAGATTGCATTTCACGTTGGCATAATCGACGGGGCGCGGGTCGACGGTAAACTTCCCTTCGGCGCACAACCCTGCGGCGATGAGCTCGTCCATAGTTCTGAACAACGGCTTCAACAGCCCTATTCCGAAACTGGTGACGAGATGCCCCTGTTTGTGCGTGACGGGCACGAGTTTCGTCGCGCCGAATATATCGCCGAACAGCACGAGGGTCTTCATGACCTTGGCTTTGACTTCGCCCTCTTTGCCGTCGAGTATATCCTTCTGCGCGGACGTCAGTTGCATCTTATACTCCATAGACAATTCCCCCTTTTGCGCAAACGCGCTGTGTACGAAAACTTTCGTCAATACAATTATCGCACACAAAATCGGGATTTTCAATAGCGAAATTACGGCGGGACGCGCCCCTCGAAACGCCGCCGTTCCAACCTTGCACGCCGTCCCCGATAAACCGACCAAAACAAAACGACGCGCATAAACGCGTCGTTTATCGTTCAAAATAGCGCTTTTAACTTTGTATTGCGCAATTCAGCGTTTAACGCCGAACACCTCCTCGGCGTAACGCGCGCTCTTGTTCGCGTCCTTGCAATACTTGTCCGCGCCGATTGAGGCGGCGTATTCTTCGGTGAGCACCGCGCCGCCCACCATGACTTTGCAGTCGGGGCAACGCTTTTTGAGAAGTTCCACTGTGAGGCGCATATTGTCCACCGTGGTCGTCATGAGCGCGGACAGTCCGCACAATCTGACTTTGTTGTCGGCGCAGGCTTCGACCACCGCTTCGGGGGACACGTTCTTGCCCAGGTCTATGACTTTGAAACCGTAGTTTTCCAGCACGGTTTTGACTATGTTCTTGCCTATGTCGTGGACGTCGCCTTTGACGGTCGCAAGCACGATTGTGCCCTTCTCCGTCCTGACGTCCGCCGCCAGCGTCTTTTTGACTTCTTCGAAACAGAGTTTCGCCGCTTCCGCCGAGGCTATGAGCTGCGGCAGGAAAATCACGCCCTTTTCGTAGTCGTCTCCGACGCGGTTCAAGGCGGGCACAAGGTAATCGTCGATGACGGTGAGTCCGTCGTGTTCGGTCAGCAGTTTCGCCGTGAGTTCACGCGCGCGGGTCAACCCTTTGGCTATGCAATAGAATATGTCGCGCTCGCCCTCCCCTGCGTCCGTCTGTCGAGCGACACCGCTCTTCACCGTCGCGGTTCCCGCCGCAGGTGCGACGTAGTCGGCATACTTGCGCGTGAAATCGGCGCAGTTCGCGTCCTTGCCCGTAAGCACGTTGAAAGCGTCGACAGCCTGCATATTTTCGGGCACGTTGGGGTTGAGTATGGGAAGGTCGAGCCCCGCATACATCGCCATCGTAAGGAACGCCGTATTGACGATTTTCCGCGCAGGCAACCCAAACGATACGTTGGAAACGCCGAGCACCGTTTTGACGGCGTACTCGCGTTTTATCTGCGACAGGGCCTGCAGGGTCTTTACCGCTTGCTCCTGTTCCGCGCTGACCGTGAGCGTCAGACAGTCGATATACACGTCCTCTTCGGGAATGCCGTACTTCTTTGCCGTGCGTATTATCTTGCGCGCCAGTTCCAACCGTTCTTCCACGGTGGCGGGCACGCCGTTCGGTCCCACGGTCAGACCGACCACCGCCGCGCCGTATTTTGCCACGACGGGAAGCAAGGTGTCCAGAGAGGCGTCCTCGGCGGTTACGGAATTGACGATGGCTTTGCCGTTGCAGTACCGCAACGCGCGTTCGACGGCGTCGGCTTTGCCGCAGTCTATCTGCAAGGGCGCGTCGGTCAGCGACTGAACGAATTTCACCAGTTCGGGCAGAACTTCCTTTTCGTCTATCTGAGGCAGACCGCAGTTGACGTCGAGAATGTCCGCACCCGCTTCCACCTGTTCCAGCGTCTGAGTTGCGATGTAATCGAAATTCCTGTCCAGCAACGCCTGTTTCATCGCCTTTTTGCCCGTGGGATTTATGCGCTCGCCTATGACCTTAACTCCGTCGACGACGACGACTTTTTCCGCCGAACACACCGCCGAAACACGTGTACGCGTGTGTTTTGCGGGTTTTCTGTCGCCCACTTTTCCGACAAGTGCGGCGATGTATTCGGGAGTGGTCCCGCAACAGCCGCCCAGAATGCCGACGCCTGCGTCGAGATAGTCGCCGTATATTTCGGCAAACCGCTCCGCGGACACGGAATAGTTCATCTCGCTGTCGGGCAAACCCGCGTTTGCCTTTACGAATACGGGACGGTCCGTATACGCCATAAGCCTTTTGACAAGCGGCAGAATTTTGTCGGGACCGAGAGAACAGTTGATGCCTATATAATCGCAAAGAGGCGAGGCAGTGAGCGCGAACGCCTCCACGCTGCACCCCGTGAACGTCCTGCCGTTTTCCTCGAAGGTCATGGAACACATCAGGGGCAAATCGCAGTTTTCGCGCACGGCGAGTGCCGCGGCTTTGAGTTCGTACAGGTCGGACATGGTTTCGACCACGACAAGGTCAACTCCGTCCTTGCCCGCAAGCACGACTTCTTTGAAAACATCGTACGCTTCGTCGAATGACATGTCGCCGAGCGGCTCGGTCAACGCACCGGAAGGTCCGATGTCGAGGGCGACGTAAGCCTTCTTGCCCACGGCGCGGCGTGCGATTTCCACGCCCGCACGCACAAGTCGAACCGTCTCTTCCGAAGAGCCGAGTTTGCGTCTGTTGGCTCCGAAAGTGTTGGTGTACACGACCTTCGCACCGCTCGCCAGGTAATCGCGGTGCACGGACTCCACGACGTCGGGAAAAATCTCGTTCATCTTTTCGGGCAACGCGCCGCCTTCCAGACCGCGCTTTTGCAGTTCGGTGCCCAACGCACCGTCCAGTATCACGACGTTATGCTTTGCATAATCGGAAAATTTCATATTCACCTCTCAGACGGGCTCCCCCGTCTTTTTCCTGTACGCGCAGTCGTCGAGCGCGCAGTTTGCGCAATCGGCGCGACACGACGCCATGCCTTTGTCCGTCGCGCGACCGACGCCGACGACCGCAGTCACCGATTTCATGGGCGTCATGAGATTGCCTTTGCCGAGATACACGCCCAGTTTTCTGTTCATATCGAGAAGCCGCACGAAATCCGCCTGTTGTTCCAGCGGAAAATCTCCGTACCCGCAGGAAAATCTGTCCGTTACGGGTGCGCCGCATTCCGCGGCTATCTTGTCGCATACGTCGTCGAGAAAACTCTCGACGGCGCACACCGCCGCGCTGTCGACGGCAACGCCCAGAGCGGCGTTTTCGCGCATCAGCCGTGCGGTGAGCCTGTCTATGCCCAGTCCGAGCGTTGCGGCAACGAGATATACCCTGTCGCAGCCCCTCAGATGTCCTTTTATATCCTCTCCGCGGAAAACGACGTTGGTGCCCGCAAGCGCACAGGTCGCGTCGTCGTATCCGAAAGCCCTGACCGCGCTCTTCGGCTCGACGACATCGAGGCAAAGCCTCTCCGCCTCATCGAAAAGACGCAGGTTCTCCGAGGTCAGCGTCTGACCCTTGAACCCCATGTATCTCAGCATTTCGTCGCGGTCTATTTTCATTGTGCCGAATTGAGTTTGTCGAGTATGGGTTTGACGTTGCGGGTTATGCGCTCGGCAACGTAAGCGTTGTTCATGATGTAAAGGTGAATGCCGTCGACGCCGCCGCTCAGCAGGTCGATTATCTGGTCGGTGGCATAGGCGATGCCCGCCTCCGTAAGCGCGTCGGGGTCGTCGGAAAAACGCGAATACATACGCGAAATCTTGGACGGGATTTTCGCGCCCGTCATCTTGACTATGCCGCCGAACTGCGATGCCTTGACCAGCGGCATGACGCCCGCCTGCACGGGTACCGTGACGCCTGCAAGTCTCAGCATGTCGCGGAAACGGAAGAAATCGTCGTTGTCGAAAAACAGCTGCGTGTTGAGGTGGGTGACGCCCAGGTCGACTTTCTCTTTGAGATGTCTGATGTCCTCGACCACGTTTACGCTTTCGGGGTGACACTCGGGATAGCACGCCGCGCCTATATCCGCCTTGCAACCGCGCTCTTTCATGAACTTTATCAGGTCGCTGGCGTAGCGGAAGTCGTCGGCGACCTCTCCCGCAATCCTGTCGCCGCGCAATGCGAGCACGTTCTCGATGCCCGCCTTCTCCAACCCGTCGAGGGCGCGTGCCACCTCCTCTTTGGTGGAATTTATGCACGTAAGGTGCGCAAGCGGCTCGATGCCGTAGTCCTTGCGTACGATTTCGGCGAGTTCGCAGGTGTGGGAGTTCTTGCTGCCGCCCGCGCTGTACGTCACGGAAACGTAGTCGGGACGAATGTCCCGCAACTGTTCGAGAGTGCGGTAAATCTTGGTTATGTCGTCGCCGAACTTGGGCGGAAATATCTCAAAAGAATACACCGCCTTCTTCTTTGCGAACATATCGCTTATTCTCATAAACCCTCCGCGCGCCCGACGCGCGCAAAATACTGAATATATAATAACACAAACAAAAAAATAAATAAACAACAAAATACGGCGCATCCCAGCGCGCGCTCCTGCCGATGTTCGCCGAACGTCGGAAAACCTAGCGGAAAAACAAAACGCCCCCTTGCGGGGGCGTCCTTGCGTCGTCGATTGCGTCAGGCAACGACGTATTTGAAGATATTGGTTGCCGAACCGTTGAACATCACGTCCTTGCCGTCGTATTTCAGTTCGAATTTGACAGTGCCGGACGTGAACCAGAACCCTTGCCATGCCGCGCCCTGTCCAACGACGACGGACGAAGCATCCTGCGAAAGTCCCGTGGCGATGTCGATGGGTACGGGCATCGCGTCGGACGTAAGCGTGATTTTGATGTCGGTGAATTTCTCGTCGATGGTGTTGAAAGCGCCGTCTTTGACCACCAGTTTGGAGCCGTCCCAGACGATGACTTGCGGGAACATCATCACATCGGGAATGGTGAACATGAACACGCCGTCGCCGATTTGCGCCATACTCTTGCCGTTTTTCAAAGTGAGAGTGCCGTCCGCATAGCCGCTTGCGAAGCTCGCCGCAACGCTGCCGCTCACCTGCTCGACCACTTCGACTTCGGTCTCGTAGACGAGGACGCCGTAGAGAGGCACCAACGGGTCGATGTCGAGTTTATTGCCGCCGAAGGGCTTGCTTTCAATCGTGCTCTTGGCCTCCACGAAGTCGTTGGCGATTGCGATATAGAACTTGACCTTCTGCTTGCCGACGGTGTCGGGGTTGAAACCTTCCGTGCGGAAGATAAAGCCCGAAGTGGTCACTTCCTTGCCCGTAAGGTCGATACCCTTCATCTCGTATATGTCGTAACCCGCGTTGGTGTTCTTCATATAGTTGTAGATGTTGCCGTCGCCTTTGGCAATCTGTTTGCCCTCTATGCCGATGGACGTAATCTTCTTGACGAGATTGTCCGAGATGGACGAGTCGTCGTTGCCGAAGGTGTTGCTGTTCGTCCTTATGTTGGCTTTGATGTCCGCAAGAGACCTGGTCGTGCACTCGCCGAATCTGAAGTCGCCGAGATTGATTGTGAGCACGTCGCTGCCGATGACGTCTTTCAGAGCGCCTTCCACGGTCTGATTGAGTTCTGCGCCCGTAAGTTGTTTGAACAACGCCTTGACGAAATCGGAGGCGTTCATCGTTACGCTGCCGCCTGCGACATTCTTGATATCGAAGTATCCGAAGTAGCTCGTCACTTTGGTTATGACGTCGAGCACCTTGTTGAAATCGACCGCGGCGGTCGCTGCGCCGTTTGTCTTGGACTTGGCGATAAGCATGCCGACCACGTTCACGAGTTCGTCGATGTCGTACACGCCGCCGACGCCCAGCGACACCTGCTGCATTGCCTTATGCGTGGAAATCGCCGCAACGACTATTCCTTCCGAAGTGTCGGAGTGAATGGTCAGTATGTTCTTGACAAAGGCGTTTTCGGAGTCGACCTCGTCTATGGTGATGTCGATATATCCCAGAGATTTGATTGCCGCCGCTATACGCGCGTTTGCACCCTCGCCCGTCGATTTGCCGATGAGTTCCATAAGCACGAACGGGTCAATGTCCATGTTGACGCTGACGTTGTAGTACCTGTTGGGCGTGTCGAGGTTGCTCTGATCGTAGCCGAGCACTTTCGCGTCAAAGGAGAATTTGAGCAGATTTATTGCTTCCTGTGCTTTGACTTCGTCGGTGATGGCGGTGCCTGCGAATACGTCGGGCATGTCGCCGAGGTTGAGAACGGCTTTGTTGACGGTGAGCGTGTACTGCCCCACGGGTTGATAATTCCCGTCGACGCAATCAACGACCGCATTGGCTTGCAACAGGTGGTCGTTTTCGTCGAATTTCACGGTGACTACGGTCTTCACTCTGTTGAGAGCGTTGGCGATGAAAGTCGCAAGTTCGTCCATGGTCTGGAAATCCTTGCCCAGAATGCCGTTCATCGCACCGAGCACGCCTGCGGGTATCTTGGTCTTCGCGATGCCGTAGACGGTGTTGAAGCACCCTGCTATGTTGAGGGGTACCTCGTAAGTCTTGCCGGAATCCCTCATCGTTCCCTTGTCCAACAAACCCGCGAGTTTCAGCACGTCGAAGATGTATTTGGGTTCCTGTTTGATATTGTCGATAATCTGCTGGATGTCGAAACCGTCTGCCGTCGTGACGCCGCCCGCGTCCTTGTTCGTGTTTGCGGCGCTTATCGACGCGACGAGTTGCGTCAGTGAAAATCCGTTGACCTTCTTGTAGCCGCCGTTTGCGACGTTGACGTAGAGATACGGGGTCTGTCCGTCGACACTGCTCTCTCCGTCATAGGCAAGACCGAAATACACGATTTCCTTTTGCGGGTCGGTGACGTTGCTCACCTGAACGATGAACGCACTCTCGTGTCCTTCTCTCACGTCGACCGAGCCTTTCGCCATGAGTCTGAGCAACATATTCTTGCTCGAATCCTTCTTGTCGTCGATATTGAGAGTGATATCGAAATCGGCCACGAAATCCTTGCCGTCTTTCACACTGATGTCGCTTGCGATCTTGTCGTAAACTTCTTTCAGCATTTCTTCGCCGTTTGCTTTCCATTCCGTGGGAGTGGGTATCGGCACCTTCCCGCCGTTGCCGCCGCCCTTCTTGTTGCAGGCGACCAACAGCATTCCGCACGTCAGGCATATGAGCAAAACGGCGACAACTGCGATAAACAGTTTTCTCTTCATAAATTACTCCTTGATTATTCCGATCGGGTCGGTATTCACGCCGATACGACGGCGCTCGGTTTTAGTATGTTTCAAAGCAATAAAACTAAAATTAAACCTGCCTTAAACCCGTATCGAGGAGCATTTCATGCACTGTTAAGAGGATATTTTTGCAATTTTAATATTTTTGCGACATCGAAAAATAACACGCGGTCAACCGAAACGCACTTGCCCGACGCAAAAAAAATGCGCCCGACGACACCGAAGGAAAATCGTCCCCGGCAATCCCCGCGGCATAAAAAAACCGCGGACCGAAGTCCGCGGTTTCGATTGGCAAATACTGTTATCAGTCTTGAGTTGCAGTGGCAAACGCGTTGCCGAAACCTGCGGTTATGTCGCTGAACAGAATTCTCAAGAAGTCGCCTTCAATCTTGAGCGAGTTGTATTTTTCTGTATTATTGATATCGTAGCCTTCCGAGCCTGCAAGTGTAAATATCTCGTTGACGTTGAGGTCGATACCGATGATCTTGCCGCTTGCGTCTTCAACGAAGCTGATGCAGCCGATGAAGGGTTTTGCAAGATTGTAATACTCTTTCACCTTATTGATGAGTTCGTTGAAGTCGAACTTTTCTTCACTTCCTTCCGTGCTTTCATCTGCAGCGCCGCTGGCGGTCTGGCTGTTCTTGATATCCTGGATCATCTTGTCAAACGCCTGGATAATTTCCATAACGGTGAACTCTTTGTCGATGATAGCCGAAGCACCTGTCTTTTCGCCGATGACCTTGACGTATACGCTCTCGATGGTTCCGTCTGCAGCGTTGTTGCTGTGGACGTCGACCAGGGTCACGTCGCCTTTCTTGAGGGTGATGGAGAACTTGCCGAGTTGTTTGAGGTACTTCTCGATGTTGGTCTGGCTGCCGTCGCCGATGATGCCGAGCGCAACGAACGGATCGACGTCGACGTCGATATCGATGACATATTCGCCGACTGCTTCGCCGAGTTCTGCACCTTCCGCAGGGGTATTGTACGCTTTCACGACCGCGTCAAGCGTGAAGTTGAACAGATTGACGGGAGCCTGTGCCTTGACGTCATCGGTGAGTCCGGTGCCTGCAAAGACGTCTTTGATGTCGCCGAGATTGAGGACCGCTTTGTTCACGCTGAGCGTGTATTGCCCTTCGATACTGCTCAATGCTTCGTCATAATAAGTGATTGCCACATTGCCGTTGACGAAATTATCATCTTCGTCGAATGTGATGGTGAGCACTGCCTGAACACGCTGGAGATAACCGCTTATGAAAGTCTTGACATCTGCCATGCCTGTGAATTTGGTTCCCAAAACGGAGTTGACTGCGGAAATAACGCCGCTTACGCTGTCAGCGGGCAAAATATCACTCACAATACCGAATATGGTGTCGAAGAATGTGTTGATGTCGAGCTCAAGCTCATAGACTTTGCCGTAATCTTTCATCGTGCCGCCCTTGTACAAGCCGGCAAATTCAAGCACGCCGAAAATAGAAGTGGGATCAGCTTTGATGTTGTTCAAGATCGTTTGGAAATCAAAGCCGCCGGAGGCAGTCGTCGTGCCGCTTTCGTCTTTGTTCATCGCCTTGATGATTTCGTCAACCAGAGTGGTCAGCGAGAAACCGTTGATCTTCTTGTAGCCGCCGTTTGCGATGTTGATATAAAGATAAGGGGTTTCGTCTTCCTCGATGCTTTCGCCGTCATAAGCAAGACCGAAATACACCTCTTCGTTGTCGGGATCGATGACGTTGCTGACCTGAATTATAAACGCGCTTTCGTTGCCCTCGTTGACGTTAATGGAACCTCTGATGAGGAATCTGAGGTCAAGATCGTTGTTTGCCGCGGTCTGATCGTCGATATTGAGTGTGATGTCGAAATCCGCAACAAAATCTCTGCCGTCACCCGCATTGATGTTGGCAGCAATTTTATTATAGACTTCCTTCAACATTTGTTCGCCACTGTCGACTTCCCACGTCTCGGTATTGCCGACAGGCTTCTTTCCACCACTGCCGCCGCCGGTGTCGTCATCCTTGTTGCAGGCAGCCAACAGAAGACCACACGTCATGCAAAGCACCAACACGATTGCAACTGTGATAATCAGTTTCTTCTTCATAATTTACTCCTTGATTGATTTTCCGGTTTGTCCGGTATAGCACCCGATGGGGGATGTATCGATATTATGTTCGGAATGAGGTTAAACGAAAATTAAACCTATATAAAATATATAGCACAACGCACGCGCGTTTGCAATAAAGGATTATGATTTTTTTTGATTTCAGCCTCTGTTTTCGAAGATGATATTGACATTTTAATAGCATTATGATATCATTATGTTAAACAAGGAGGCTGTTATGGATAATAGTGTCAAAAATGTCTACCGCGAAAAGGTGCTCCGTCCTCTCAACGGATACCTCGGTCTGCTCATTCTCATACTGCTCATCGCGGGTTCGACCGCGATGATAGTCACGGGACATATGTACAATCTGCCTGCGGATTATATAATCGGCTATCTGCTCATTCCCGTGTATTGCATAATGTTCGGGGGCTTTGCCGTCGTTTCTCCCAACGAGGCGTTGGTGCTGGTGCTGTTCGGCAAATACAAGGGCACGATAAAGAAAGAGGGGTTCTACTGCTACAATCCCTTCTGCTCCAAGTTCAATCCCGCAGGTGCGGCATCGGGCGCGCGCAGGAACTACATTTCCTTGAAAGCGATGACGCTCAACAACGACAAACAGAAAGTCAACGATGCGGAAGGCAACCCGATCGAGATCGGCGTTGTGGTGATATGGCGCATAAACGACACGGCAAAAGCCGTCTTCAACGTCGACAATTACGTCAACTTCATTTCCATTCAGAGCGACGCGGCAATCCGCAACATTGCGCGCCAGTATCCCTATGACATCAGCGACGACGGCGATGAAAAATCCTTGCGCGGCAGTGCGCAGGAGATTGCCAAAACTCTCTGCGAGGACTTGCAGCAAAGGGTGGAAATCGCGGGTATCGACGTTGTTGAGGCTCGCATTGCTCACCTTGCATACGCACAGGAAATCGCCGCCGCGATGTTGCAAAGGCAACAGGCAAAAGCCGTCGTCGACGCGCGTACTACCATTGTGGAAGGTGCGGTCGGAATGGTGGAACTCGCCCTGGAAAAACTCGGGAGCACCGGTCTTGTGGAACTCGACGACGAGCGCAAAGCGCAGATGGTGTCCAACCTGATGGTCGTGCTCTGCGCCAACAAGGACGCCCAGCCCGTGGTGAACAGCGGCAGTCTGTATTGACGAGGTAAGGATATGGAAAAGAAACAACTCATGTTGCGCATCCCCTACTCTTTGTGGGAGGAACTCAACAAAATGGCGGAGGACGAATTCCGCTCCCTCAACGCCCAGATAGAATATATGCTGACCAAAGCCGTGCGCAACAAAAAAACGAAAGCACACGTCGTCGCGGAGGAACTAATGGACGCGTTGTCCTACGGAGACGCCTCGGACGACGAGCCCCGAGCGGAACAGGGGCGCAGGTCGCGTGCCAGCATATAAAGCATATAAACCGTCGGAAACAAGCGTATAAACCGCACGTTTTGCGAACATCACACAACCCGCCCGTTTTCGGGCGGGTTGTTTTGTCGGGTGCGGGCGCCGAAACACGCCTCTTTTTGCAAGGCGCGAAAACGAAGTAAACCGCGCCGACGTCGGACATATTGAAATGCCGCGCGCAAGGTGTTATAATTTCCGAGGGTGAATTATGAAAAAGTCAATGAAGATAATTTTGATTGCGGCGGCGTGCGCCGTGCTCGTCGCAGGCGTTGTCTCGGCGGGATACTTCGGATATGTGGCAACACATATGATAAACGCTCCCGACCTTGCCTCGGACGAAGTCAGATATATCGCGCACAGAGGGCTCAGTTCCGAGTTCTACGAAAACACCGAAGCGGCTTTCCGCGCGGCGGCGCAAAGCGATTTCTTCTTCGGGATAGAGACGGACATCTACCGCACCGCCGACGGCAAATACGTATGCGCGCACGACAATGCGGCGTTCGAGGACGCCTCTCTCGAAATCTCGTCGCTGACTCTGGACGAGTGTCTTTCGCTCCCGCTCGCCTACTCCGAGGATTACGGAATGTCGGGCAGCGACGAAAGACTGTGCACCTTTGAGACCTATCTGTCCGTGTGCCGCGACGGCGGCAAAACGGCGGTCATCGAGTTCAAACCCGATTTCTCCGAGCAAACAATACGCGAGATACTCGCCATCGCCGCTAACTATCTCGACAAGGATAAAATCATCGTGATATCCTTCTCGTCGTCCAACATCGAGAACCTCGCCTCCATCGACGACGGCACGGCTTACATGTACCTCGGCACAAGTCGGGCGTCCGCCGAATTCTTTGCGAGAAGAAACTGCCCCGTCGGCATCAACGCCGACAAGGCGACGCGTATGTTTGTCAGGCGCATGCACGCTTTGGGCGTGACCGTCAACGTATGGAACGTCGTCGACAAAGCGCAAGCCGAGGAACTCGTCGGTTTCGGAGTGGACTTTGTCACGACGGACTTCGACTTCTCGAAAATGTAAATTCATAATGTAAATTCTTAACGCTATGGAAAAAACAAACGCTGTACGCACCCTTGAAAAATTCAAAGTGCCCTGCCGTGCGCTGGAATACGCCGCCGACAAGAACTCGCCTCCGTCGGGGACGGAGGTTGCCGCGCAACTCGGGCTTGACCCGACCACCGTGTTCAAAACCCTCGTGACGGAGGGCAAGAGCCTTGCCCATTACGTTTTCGTCATACCCGTCGGCGCGGAACTGGACCTCAAAAAAGCCGCCGCCGCGGTCGGCGAAAAATCCGTCGCCATGCTTCCTCAGAAGAAACTGCTTCCCCTCACGGGATACGTACACGGCGGGTGCTCTCCCATAGGAATGAAAAAGCCATTCGTCACCGTCGTGGACCGCAGTGCCGAAGGCAAGGACAAAATCTTTTTCAGCGCGGGCAAAATCGGCATGCAGGTTGAAGTGTGTCCCGCGGACCTGCCGCGTGCGCTTGCGTTCACTTACGCAGACGTCGTGCACGACAACAACGCATAGACAACGAAATGCGGTGCCGTCGGCACCGCATTTTCATATTCTCTTTGCTACGCAAAGCGTCTTTCAGTCCTCTATCTGTATCATGACGGAGCCCTGCCCCGCTTTGCACAGAGGACATTCCTTCCACGCTTCCTTTGCCGTCGCTTCGTATCCGCAATCCGCGCACTTCCATTTGATTTTCTGCGGTTTGCAGTACATCGTCCCGTTTTTCATCTGCTCGTACAACTGCGAAAAGAGTTTGTTGTGGCAGGTTTCCACCTGAATGATATCCTCGTACAACGCGGCGATTTCGTCAAAGCCTTCCTTTTTCGCCGTGGCGGCGTACTCGGGATAGACGCGCGTAGCCTCGATGAGTTCGTCCTCGGCGGCTATGCGGAGGTTTTCGAGCAGGTCCCATTTTTCCTTGAACGGATAGCCCGAACAGACGTCTATGTTCTCCACCTGCTTTTCCTCGGACTGCTGAATGAAGGTATAGAACATTCTGGCGTGATTGAATTCGTTGTACACGACCTTGTCGACGAGTTCCGCAAGATACTTGTAACCCGCATTTCTCGCGCCGTATTCGATGAATTCGTAACGGGTGCGCGCCTGACACTCGCCCGCATACGATTTTGCAAGATTGATATAGGTTTTGCTGTCTTTGAGTTTCATAAAAGCCTCCTGAACGGTTTACCGTAATTATTGGCACAATCTCGCAAAATATACCATCGTCTTCGGGAGCGTGTCATCGGGGCTGAGCGGCTCCGCGTTCGGGCACTTCCGATTCCGCCCGCACTCTCCCCTTTTCGGCGCACGCAAACGGCGATGCGGAAAACCGCGTCCGCGACGCCGCCGCGGCAAGCGACGCAAAAACGTAAGCCCCGAAAATCGGGGCTTGCGTCAACCAAGGAATAGAATAGGAACAGTTTACGATTGTTCAGCTTATGGTCAGTTTTTGAACAAACTCGATGACGTATCCTTCGTCGACGGTGATTTTGTACGTCACGACGTACACATTGCCCGTCTGCGCGCCGGCTATGGTGCCGTCCTCGTTGAAGGATGCGCTCTCGCCGTTCAGCGTCATTCCGACTTCGGCGGAGTAAAGCAGATTGCCGTCTTTGTCCACGAAGTTGAGTTTGCCGTTCTCGTATTTGAGGGTGCCGGTCTTGGCGTCGGTACCGTTTTCGAGGGTCTTGCCGAGATAGTAGTAGTTGCCCAGGAAGTAGTTGAACGTCCAGCTTGCGCCCACCGACTTATCAGCCGCGTAGATGACGTACATATTTTCGCTTTCCGCAGTATATACGCCGTCGGGAGTGGTGATTTTGACAATGATTTTGAAGGATTTTTCGGTGCGGGGCATCACAAGCACGCCGTTTGCGGTGGCTGTCATGCTCTCTCCGTTGACGGTCACGGTCGCCGAGAAGGACTCCGCTTTCTGACCGTCCGCGCCGTACACCGTCCACGCCTTGCTTCCCGCGTCGTATTTCACGGTGTAATTCTTGTCGCCCTTTGCGAAGGAGAAGGAATATTTGCAGCCTTCGTATGCGGGAATGCGAATGTCGAACTTATAACCCGTATCGACTTCGAGCTTGGATGCGGAGGTATAGGAATTGCCGCCCACGGACACGGTGTTGCCGAGTTGCGAAGTCACGGAAATCTTGGCGGAGGAGTAGATGACCATTTTGTCCCACGAGAGGTCGCCGGTCTTGATTTTACCCGCGTCGAGGATGTCCGCCGCGCTCACCGCCTGGGTTGCGTTGCCCATCTTGTAGGTGAACAGCGAGGAATCGAGCGCCACGTCGTCGAGACGTTCGGTCACGGTTTTGCCCTCGGCGTCGACGTACACGTAAGCCGCATAGAATTTGGAGGGGTCGAACTCCGCACCGAGCGCGAGTTTGCCGTCGTAAACGATGCTGAGTTTGCCGACCGTGATGGGCGCGCTGACTTCGCCGATGTTGAACTTGTACTTCATCGTGTAAACACCCGTCTGACTGCCGATTTTGGTGGACAACAAACCGCTGCGTATGACGGTGGAGGTGACGTCCTCGCCCTTGGAGTCGAGTATGGTCACGTTGCTCTTGGAGAAGGTCTCGTTATAAACGAGGTCGCCGATTTTCACGCCGATTATGTTGGAGGAGCCCCACACGGTCTCACCCGTGAAGAAGCGGGTCTGAGTGAAACTCTTTTCGCCCGTCATATCGAACACGGTTGCCTCCGTCTCGAAAGACTTGACGCCCATGAGAGGAGCCATCGAAGGCAGTTTGAGCCCCTGCGAACCGAGGGCGACGAGCCCCTGCACCATTTCGGACGCCTGACCGACGTACACACGGACTTTGACCTTGCCGTCGGACACTTCGCCCACGGGGTACACGCCCATAACCACGCCGTAGAACTGCCCTTCCGCACCGGTAACGTCCTTGCCGTTGAAGAGATACGCGCCGTCCTGGCTCGTGCCTTCGACGATGTAGTTTCCGTCGGCGGGAGAATAGTGGAATTTCACGTCGGAAGAGGTGATTTCACGGTAGTACTTGTCCTTATTCAAGGTGTATTTACCCTGCATATTGTTGGGTTGCAGGTCGGAATACGCAACGTAATTCTCCGCCTTGACGTTGCCGAACACGGGTTTTTCGAGCTGAATGGCAACCGTTTCCATGCTGCCCGTAAGCGAACCCGCGGCAATGCTTGCCGTAAAAGAGTCCATGCTCGCAAGGTCGGTGAGCAACGTGGAGACAAGACTCTTCACGGACACGACCAAGCCTTCCTCGCGGATGTTGGAGAAGTTGAAGAAATCCACCAGTTTGACGATGAGTTTCGTGACGTCGACGTCCGCCGCCGAAGTCGCAGCCGCATCGGATTTCGTTTCCGACGTAAGACGTGCTATCACGTCGACGAGGTCGTCGAAATCGTACACGCCGCCGATTGCCAGCGTAGCGCCGATGATGTCTATGTCATACGCGTTGACCTGCGCCACCGCAAAGCCGTCCTCGAACTTGGAGTGCAACATTATGATGTTCTGCACGAAATCGCCGCTGGTGGGGTTGACTTCGTTTATTTCGAGGTGGAAATATCCGAGCTTTTTGAGTTGCGCGGCTATGTTCTCTTTGGAAGAATCGCCGATTATCTGCAACAGAGAGAAAGGATCGACGTCGGACTGAACGACGATGTCGTACTTTCTGTTCACGCTGCCGGAAGAGGTCTTGCCCGTTGCCGTGCCTTTGAGGGTGAAGTTGAGCAGATTGAGCGCTTCCTGTGCTCTCACTTCCGCATTGACGGGAGTGCCCTCGAACACGTCGCCGATCTCGACGATGTTGAGTTGAGCCTTGTTGACGTCCAGCGTATAGGTGCCGACGCTCTGAATGTTGCCGTCTTCATTCGCCTCGTTGTAATCCACAACCGCCTTGGCGGATTTGAAGTTGTCATTTTCGTCAAAGGTGAAAGTGGCGGTCATCTTCATGTACGAAAGTTTGCCCACGATATAATCGATTGCCTGCGAAAACGCGCTTTTGACCACTTTATCGTCCTCGACAACGTCCTTAAAGTCCTGTTTGAGGAGATAATTCAATGCGGCAACGATGGGATCCTTGTACGCTGCGGGGATCTGCCCTTCGAGATCCTTCACCACCGAAAAGAGGCTGGCGAAGTTGAAAGGCACCTCGTAAACTTTGCCGTAATCCTTCATCGTGCCATTCTTGACGACGCCGAAGGTTTCGAGCAACGGGAATATGTTGGTGGGGTCGGACATGATATTGTCGATGATCTGTTGGATATCCAGCCCCGCGCTACCGGCAGCGGTTTCGCTGCCCTTGCCCGCCGTTCTCTTCTGTATCATCGCGACGAGATCGGTCAGGGAAAACCCGTTGATCTTTCTGTATCCGCCGTCGGCGAGATCGACATAAAGGTAAGGCGTGCCGTCGATTACCTCGTAGGCAATGCCCGCAAGCACTTTTTCCGTCTCGGAGGTGACGTCGCTCACCTGAACGATGAACGTGCTCTCCTTGCCCTGATGCAAGTCGATTGCCCCTTTGGCTATCACTCTGTACTTGCTGTCGTCGTTGGCTTCCGTCTTGTCGTCGATGGAAAGAGTCACGTCGAAGTCGGCAAAGAATTTCTTGCCGTCTTCCGTCTTGATGCCCGCGCCTATCTTGTTGTAAACTTCTTTGAGCATGGAGGCGGCGTCCGTTTCCCACGTTTCGGTGACGACAGGCGGTTTCTTGCCGCCGTCGTCGGTCTTCTTTTTTTGGTTGCACGCAACGAGCAACATACCGCAGGTAAGACAGACGACCAGCACCGCAATCACCATCAAAAACACTTTGCGTTTCATAGCATTCTCCTGAAATTTATTCAGCACAACGTGCCTGATTGCAGTATATTAACTCGGGCTGTCAAGCCAATTAAATTAAAATTAAATTTCCGATTTTGATGAGGAATTTTTCCAAGAAAGCCATACAAATATCGTTTATTTGACACCTGTATCGCTATTTTCCCGCGTTTAGGAAGAGAAAACCGCCGAAACCGTTAAAACTGATGTAATTTTAATTTAATGACGTTTCGGCGAATATTCCCGTTTTCACCGCGTCGACGGCGCAAAAACGGGACAGAAAAAGCGGCGGGAATTCCCGCCGCCGAATGTCGGAAAGCGCGTCAGAGTTCGTTGACGTACACAAGCCACTCCTGTGTCAAACTGTTGCCGCTTTCGCTGTTTGCCGTCAGCAGTATGCGGTAGTATCCCTTCTCTTTGAACACGAAGCCGAGGGTCACGGACAAGGGCGTCTTTATCAGGTCGGGAATTTCCACTCCTTTCACCTCGTTGACGCTTTCGTAAATGTTGCCTATGTAAAACTCGTTGAGTTCGGCAAACGGAGTTGCGCTGCCCGAAGAATAAAATCCCGTTTTGCCGTTTTCGCCGACCGCGATTTCGGGATTGTCGAAACGCACTCCCCCGCTCGACCCTATCGTCACGGGCGTACCTTTGCTTATCGTCACCGTAAAGTCGTATACGGAATACCCTTGCGGGGTTTCGCCGTGCTGTGCGTTGGAAATCGAACCGAGCACCCTGTAATCCACTCCCGTGAAATAGTACTCGGGCATCGTCGTGCCGACGACGTACTGATAGACGGGGGCGGTCGCCTGCGCCCCGCGCACGGGTACGGTGAACGCTTCGCTCTCGTAACCCAGTTTGCGCACCTTGCAGATGTAGTTGTTCTCGCGCAGGAAGGTCACCGTGTAACTGCCGTAATCGCTGATATTCTCGCTGTGCCAGTCGGACGAACTTTCGGACAGCGGAATTCCGTTGATGTATATATCGGTCGCGCGCAGGTACACGCCGATGCGTTCGGGCAGGTCGTTGTAGACGGCATACGCCTTGACGTAGTTGGTGAAGTTGGACATATACACCGTGTCGCCCACGTTGAAAGGTCCGATGCGCGAAGAGTCTATGACGAACTCGACGGAATCGGGTTTCTGCACCGTATAGGTGCGCACGATTTTCTTGTTGGACACCTCGAACACGACCTCGACTTCGCCCGTCTCAACCGTGTAGTACCTCTGGAAAAGCAGGTTATTGCTGAACACGACGGCGTCGCATTCGCCCGTGATTCTCATCTTCTTGACGTAGCCGTTCACGTACGAAATGCCGACGTCGGCGACCAGAAACGCGGGAGGTTCCGCGCTGGCGCCCGTCACGTAGAACTTCTCGTCGCCGAGGTCCTGCGTAAAGGAGACGGAGTTGCCCGCCGTTTCGTCCGTGAGTTTGATGTACGCCTTGACGTCCACGCAGAAGGACTTGTGCACACCATCGAATATGGTGTTTATACGCCCAGAATGCAAGGGGTTCGGATATTCCACCCGCAGAGTGACTTCCTGCACTTTCCTGCTGCCGAAATCCAGACCGTCGACTTCCACGATGCGGGAGTTGAAACTCTCGGTGCCCGACTTGTCGTAGCGCACGTAATCGGCGTGCAGATAGCAGTCGCTGAGCGACGCCGCCTCCTGCGGGCTCATCGGCACGTAATTGCCGTCGACGTCCACGCCGTGCAACAGATTGCCGCGCCAGTCGTATATGTTGGTCAGCACGGTTTTGCCGTCGGACGCGGTCGCGGGGGCTTCGAACGTCCAGTCGAGAGGCAGAACGTACCAGAACCCCAGCGCGCCGAACTCGAACCCGTAATCCTTCACCTCGGACACGTCGTCGGCGATGATGTAGACGGTCTGGTTGTACACATTGTACTTGCGCGCCTGTCCGTATGCGTTCTCCTCTATGTCGAAATGGGCGCGGTCTATACGGTGATACCCGTCGTCCACGTACTGACCGATGATTTCGTTGATAAACTGCTCTTCCTCGGACGCGGTGTCGGTTATGTCGTTGACGTAAACGTCGAACGCGCCGGAGTTGAATATGTTGTTGCCGTACAGCATAAGCAACAGCTTATACAGCACGGAATCCTTGCCGAAAGAGGAATGCGGATAAGCAAACAGCGTGTAATCGGGAAGCGCAAGCATGCCTATCGTGCCGTAATCGCCGCTCAGCGACGCCACGTACTCCTTGGACAACAAGGCTTTGAGATTGACGGAAAGAAATATGTTGTAGGAGTCGAAGTCCGACGGCGAAAAACCTATTTCGAACACAGACCCGAGGGAACCGCCCATACGGCTGTCGCAGAAATCGCCGCAGGAAGAGTCGCATTTGTGGCTGACCTTGAAGTGCAGATAGTTGTCCTCGGACAAGGCGGTCAGGTCGAAATCGTTGAGCGCGAGTTTGAGCAGGTCTATATTCGCGTTCAGTTCGTATTCGTACTCCACCACGGGCGTCGCCCCGTCGTACATTCCTATCGTACCCGTCATATGCGAGTTGCCGATTTTGGTCTGCACGTACCCCGTGCCGTCTGCGGGAAAGAGCGAGTACAGACTTTCGTCCGTGTCGTAACTCACGGCAAACGACGAGGAAAGTTGCGCGGGTTCGCCGTTGACGGTGAATTGCCGCCCGCTCACGTTGATGCGTTCCGCAGAGGAAAAATCGAAGGCAAGTTCACCCTCCATTGCGGGCAACATATACAGCAGTTCCGAAGGCGTGCGCACCTTGAAGGCACCCAACAGAACAGCCTCCGCCGTGGGCCCCAGCGCGGAAGTCACCGCGGAGAAGTATTCGACCGCCTTTTCGGGAAACTGTTTGGAGAAAGAAAAAACGTAGACGTTGCCGTTGCTCTCGATGTCAACGCCGCCGAAGAAAGTTTTGCCAAGGTTGACCAGCATATCGGCAAACGCCCGCTCGGCACCGCTCTGCGTGTTTTCGTTGTACGATACGTTGAGCCAGTCGAAAAGACCGAGATTGAGTATCTGCAACTTGGCGTCCCCGACGTACTCGTTGGGCACGACGTCGATATACGTTGTGGAATTGTTGCTCAGAACGGAGAACAGCACGTCGTCGTCGCGCGTCAGTCTCACGGCAAGCACGGAGCGGTCCAGGTCGTTCAGACAGTAATTGAGCCCCGCATTGAGCAAGACCTTGTCCCCGTCCGAGAAACCTATGTCCGCCGTCAGCGAAAAGTTGATTTCGCCGCCGTTGAGTTTCACCGCCTGCGCCACTCTCTCCGCCACCGCTCCGAGGTCGCTCTCCCACGTGGACGGCGTTGCCGAAGGCAGTTCCTTCCCCTTGCCGTTGCACGCGGCAAGGCACCCCGCCGTCAATGCGACGAGCAGTACGCACAAGACGATTTTCAATGCTGCGGATTTGATTTTGCTTCCCCGATTTTTCATAACGTCTTAACGCAATTCGATGTTTATGCGCTCGTTTTCGGCGATTACCGCCCGTGTTTTGTCAATTTCGTTTCAGTTGCACGATGATTTCCAGACCGCTCGGAACGTTGGGCGCTGCCTTTATCGTGCCGCCCATTCCCTCGACGATTGCCTGCGCTATGGACAGTCCGAGACCCGTCCCCGCGATGTTTTCCGTGTTGCTCGCTCTGAAAAATCTGTCGAAGATGTTTTCCAGTTCGTTCTTGGGCACGCCTATGCCCGTGTCGGAGACCGTGAGCACACAACCGTCCTTCGTGTTTTTGAGCCTGACGCTTATCCTGTCGCCTTCCCTCGTGTACTTCACCGAGTTCTCGATGAGCACGGAAAGCAGTTGTTTTATCTTCTCCCGCTCGACGGGTATGTCGCAGTATTCCAGGTTTGCCACCAGCGACTTGTTGCTCATCGCCGCCATGTCAGCGAACATATCCACTGCGTCGCTCACCACGTCGCTGAGGTGCGTCTCTTTGCTGCCGCTGCGGTTTCTGCCTCTCACTATGTTGAGAAGCCCCGAGGAGATGTCGGACATATAGTCCACCTCTTTAAGGCTGCCCTGCAACATGTCCGCCACCTGACCGACCGTGGCGTCGGGCATCGCGAGTATGTTTTCGAGGTTGCCTTTGATTACGGCGAGCGGAGTGCGGATTTCGTGCGACATGTCGTTGATGAAATTCTTTTGCTTGATGTAGCCCGACATTATCGGCTTGATGGACAGATATCCCCAGATGAGGCTGAACGCCGCCGCTATCAGCAGGAACAGCACGACAAAGGGCGCGCAGTACGTCTTTATCGTTTCGTTGGCGGCAGCCACGGCGTCGAAGGGCGCAAACACCTTGACGTAGTCGTTCGTGCTGTCGTTCACCGCCACCGCCACGGTGAGAAACCTGTGACCGCCCACTTCCTCGACGGCGAACTCCCCTGCCTTGCCTCCGAGCACGGGAGTGTTGTTTTCGATGAAGCGTTCGTCCGAGGCGATGCCTATACTGCCGTCGTTTCTCACGGTGTACAGCGCGAAAGAGAAAGAGGGGTTCTCGTCGATGTATGCTGCGCCCTCGGAAGTTATGAGAGTGAGTTTATCCTTCCCGAGCGACGCGAGCTCCTGCGCGTATGCGAGTGCGCCCGTTTCGAGCTGCGACCGCTGCGCCATCACGACGTAAGCGGAAAATCCCGCCAGCACCGCCCCGAAAATCAGAACGGTGAGCACGAAGTTCACCAGCGCGAACGTAAGCCATCGCTTTTTGATGTCCTTGTCGATTTTTATCATTTCACACCTTCTCCGTCCACATATACCCCGTGGCTTTTATGGTTTTCAGATGCACGTCCAGACCGTATTCGGCAAGTATCTTGCGCAATCTGAATATGTTGATTTCGATGACGGACGTCCCCGTCGTCGAATAGTAACCCCATATTCTGTCGAATATCTGTTGCTTCGTCATTATGATTTCCTTGTTTCGGACGAGCAGTTCTAGAATTTCGTACGTCTTGCGGTTCATCGGCACGTAGTTGCCGTCGTACGTCATCATCTTGTTGACGTAGTTGACCTCCATTTTGCCGAACTTGTAGTAAGTACTGCTGAAATTGCCGCCCGTGCGCCTGAGACAGGCTTCGACGCGCGCCATAAGTTCCTCCCTCGCAAAAGGTTTGGTCATATAGTCGTCCGCGCCGAGACGGAAACAATCGATTTTTTTGTCAATGTCGCTCAAAGCGGACAGTATGATTATCGGCATAAGATGCGTGCGCCGTATCTCTTTGAGCGTTTCCATACCCGACAGTCTGCCTAGCATCAGGTCGAGCACGATGAGGTCGTAGTAAGTCTTTTCGACGTCCTGCAACGCCTTTTCTCCCGAAAGGGCTATATCCACGTCGCCCACGGCACTCAAAGCCACGGACAAGATTTTTGCAAGTTTCTCGTCATCTTCCACAACAAGCAGTCTCATATGCACCTCCGACGGATTGGTTGATTCCATTATAATTACAGTAACATTACAAACATATTAAATTAAAATTAAATGCGGCACAGGAGGCGCAACAACGCAGTGTCCAGAGGGAAAAAAAGAAGAAAAGTTTTATTTTTGTTTAATTTTTATTTCGAAAAACCGCTCAAAAAAGGGAAAGGGAGCCGCTCGGCTCCCCTTTCCCGTTGCGTTCAGTTCTCCATCAACCCCGCGGCTTTCAGCGCAGCGATGATTTCGTTGATTTTCTCCGCAAGCGACTCAGTGCTTGCCGTGGTCGCGACGTCGTCCACCGCGGACGCCTCGGTCACCGTACCCGTGGGCCCCGTCGGTCCTGTCGCTCCCGTCGGACCCGTAGGTCCCGTTTCGCCCGTGGCACCCGTATCGCCTTGCAGACCCTGCGCGCCCTGTGCGCCCGCATCGCCCGTAGGTCCCGTGGGTCCGGTCGGTCCTGTCGGACCGGTAGGTCCCGTTTCGCCTGTGGCACCCGTATCGCCTTGCAGACCCTGAATGCCCTGTGCACCTGCGTCACCTGTGGGTCCCGTCGGTCCCGTAGGTCCCGTCGGACCGGTAGGTCCCGTTTCACCCGTGGCACCCGTATCGCCTTGCAGACCTTGAATGCCCTGTGCGCCCGCGTCACCCGTGGGTCCCGTGGGTCCCGTGGGTCCCGTGGGTCCTGTCGGACCCGTGGGTCCCGTTGCGCCTGTGTCGCCTGCGTCGCCTTGCAATCCCTGAATGCCCTGCACGCCCTGCGGACCTGTTGCGCCCGTGGCACCCGTCGCGCCCGTAGGTCCCGTCGGACCTGTCGGGCCGGTAGGACCGGTGGGTCCCGTCGGTCCCGTGGGTCCCGTCGGTCCCACGTCGCCGCGCGGAATGGTGAAAGTGAGAATATGGTCCGAGCCGGTGGTTTCGGTCACGGATGCGTCGGTGCCGGGGTCTCCCGTTATGGTCTGCCCTACCGTGACGGTAACCGTCGACGGCCCCGTTGCGCCCGTGTTGCCTTGCGGTCCTATCGGCCCGCGCGGTCCCGTGGGTCCCGTAGGTCCCTGACAGCACGGGTTGCACGACCTCACGGACGGCACGGAGGCAGACTGGTTACAGCGGCACGGAAAACACCTGCATACGCTGCAAATTTTGTTTATTGCCATATTTATTCCTCCTGTTTTTTATGTACAACAAAACTCTCTACTACATCATATAAATGCAGTGTGAAAGAGGTGCGAATGGACAATTTTTTATCACTGTGCATGATAGTGAAGGACGAAGAAAGCGTGCTCGCGCGGCTGCTGGACAGCGTAAAGACGGGCGTTGACGAAATAGTTGTCGTCGACACGGGGTCGACGGACGCGACGAAGGAAATCGCGGCGCGCTACACGGACAGAATATTCGATTTCGAGTGGACGGACGACTTTGCCGCCGCAAGGAACTTTTCCTTTTCCAAGGCGACGGGCGAATACGCAATGTGGCTGGACGCGGACGATTATATCGACGCCGAAAACCTCGAACGGCTGATGAAACTCCGCGAAAAACTCAAAGAAAACCCCGTCGACGGTGTATACTGCCGATACGACGTGGCATTCGACGACAAAGGCAATCCGACCTACTACTTTTTCCGCGAGCGCATACTGCGAATGGCGTCGTCGCCCGTATGGGTGGGGTGCGTTCACGAATGCGTGACCCCGGGAAAGAACGTGGAATTTTCCGACTTCACCGTCAAACATCTGCGTTCCGACAAACCGCGCGGAAGGCGCAACCTCGACATCTACCAAAAGAACTTAGAAAAAGGATTGCAGTTGGACGCCCGCAACATGTTCTACTACGGGCGCGAACTTTTCAATCACAAACTCTACACCGAAGCGGAAGCCGTCCTCAGAAAGATGATATATTCCGACGAGGGGTGGTTCGTCAACAAGATAGAGGCGTGCAAAGTGCTTGCCGACTGCTACACCGTCATGAAGAACGACGAAAAAGCACTCGAAATCCTGTACAAAAGTTTCGACTTCGGGCCGCCGCGTTCCGCGGTGCTTTGCAGACTGGGGCACATTTTCCGTGCCCAAAAGAAATGGGAACAGGCGATTTTCTGGTATTCTAACGCATTGGAATGCAAAAATTATTCGTACCTTGGCGATTTCGATTCTCCCGACACGCGGGGCATAACTCCGCTCATCGACCTGACTCAGTGTTACTGGTTCGACGGCAACACCGAAAAATCACTGGAATGCCACCGTGCGGCGGCGAAAATCAATCCCGACGACCCGTCCGTCGTTTTCAACGACAGATTTTTCAAAAGCAAAAACCTGCTCTGACGCCAGACAATGCTCGCATATGTTTTGCATAAACGAAACAATTCGCCGATTTTTATGCGGCGAATTGTCGTTTTTATGCATATTATCACATATTTATACCTATTTGTCGTTATTATTTTCAGAGCTCGTAAGTGCGGAATCTGCCATTCTTGACCGAGCGCGAAAAGAAATCGCCGTCCTCGGGCAATCCGTTGAAGAAGCAGTCAATGCACCCCGTCGTACACTTGTGCCCCGCAATCATAATATTGACGTCCTTGCCCGAGTATTCCTCTTTCAGTTCCCGCAGGAACGACCACACCCGCTCGATGAAATCCTGCGGATTTTCGACGCCGGTATAGTAGTCGGGGTCTGGAATAAGCCCCACCGTCAGTTTCATCGTGTCGTCGATGACCTGGTTGTCCGCACTGCCTACGTCGAACGGTTGCAGGCGTTCGTCCGTCTCGACTTCGGCGCCGTGCGAGGCTATCTTTGCCGTCTGCACCGCTCTTTCCTGCGGAGAGGAAAACACCCTGGCGAATTTTATGCCTTCCAGGCTTTTTGCGCATTCGCGCGCCTGTTCAAGCCCCGTCGCGTTGAGAGGAAGTCCTTTTCTGCCCTGCATCCTTTTTTGGATGTTCAAATCCGTCTGACCGTGTCTTACTACGTATAAAGTCATATCATTCCCCGTCGTTTGCAATCAGCGATGCGACCAGATTTTCGTTGTACGAACGTATGCGTTCGTTGACTCTTCTGTTGAAATCCTTATAGTCGCTGTTGAGAAAATCCACCTGGAATATCGGCATAACGGACAGCCATTTGTCGAAGTTGGGGTTGTCAAGCAGCGCGGCGTTGTGCTTTTCGGCGAATTTAAGAAGCGACCACGCGCCTATATCGCGGAATATATCCCCGAGCGATGCCGCGGATACGGACGCTTGCGTCTGGTTCACGTGCAGCATGTTGCCTGCGGCATCCTCTGCCGCCACTTCCTCGCATGTGGCGTTGATTTCCTCCATGAGTACGTCCGACCCCATGCGGTTGTGCCACTCGTGCAAAGCGTTGCAGTCCATATCGTAAAAATACTGCGAATATTGACTTTGAGGCAGGTTCGGGTCGGGAGTGACCTTGACTTCCCTTCTGTCGAGCAGAACGACGCCCGACGACGTGCCGTTCAAAGTGACGTCGTTATACCTCAGCGAGGAAATCCGCACGCCGTCGTTCTCTCCGTCCGCGTCGCCGAACACGTCGACCTTGTCGTAAAAGACGTAATCGTATATGTTTTTGCCGTTATACTCCACCGTCGCCAGCCAGTCGTGAAAATTCTCATACCCCGCGCCTTCGCCGAAATACGTAGGGTGAAAGAGCAAAATCAGCACTTCGCCCACGTGCGTGTCGAGGTATTGCAGAATTTCCAGCACATCGTTTTCCACTTTGCCGCCGACGACCGTATGCGACGCCAGCCATTCTCCGTTGAAATCCGCGTATTTCAGGTGCAGAAACCTCGCGCCCTGCAAAAGCTGTTGACCGACCGAAACGGGTTGCGTCACCGCAAACCTGTACTGAAAGCCTTTCACAAGCGGCTGTATTTTGCCGAGCACGGTGCTCGCCGCGTAGCCGTCGACGGGATTGTCGGCTTCGAGTGAGTTCGTGTTTGCGTCGTGCGCTCCCAGCATCGCTATGTCCACGATACGCGGGTTTGCCTCCGTAATCCCCTCTATATCCGCAAGCACGTAACCGTACTTTCCGTCGACGCTCCCCTTTCCCGCACCGAGGGAAACGGGTTGCAATATGACGCTGAAAAACACCGTCAACACGACCGCTACAATCACCAATGCGCACACAACCTTGCAAGCACGACGTCTTTTCAGGTTTTTGTTCGCACGGGCGGTCAGTTCCTCGGGAACCAAAACCACGTTTACGTCTTTCATTGCCTGTCGGTTTTCGCTCATAATTCCCCCTGTTTTTTGAAAATTCTGTTATGCGTTTGCGGCCGCGGATTTTGCCGCCTCACGGCGTACGTCGCGTTCCCAAAGCGTATCGTAAAGAGGCTTTTGGAACAGCAGTTTGCTCACTATCTGCGCAACAAGCACAGTGAGCACAACCGGCAACAACACATAGGAGTCCACAATTCCCGTTGTTTCGGCAAACAACGCCACAACCGTTATCGGCGCGCCTATGCACGATCCGAAAAATGCGCTCATCGTTATAAGTGCCGCCATAGGAATGGCTCCCTCGGGCAACCCCGCTTCCGTGCCTATAAATCCGACCAAAGCGCCAATCATCGCGCCTATTGCCAGCATGGGCACCATCATACCTCCGGTAGGTGCCGCACGGAACACCAGCACCACAAGGACGAATTTTACGGCAAGCAACAGCAGCACCGACCGCCAGGAGTATTCCCCGTCAAAAATCGAACTTATAATCGTAGCACCACTGCCTATGTTTTGCGGGAGAAAAATATTTACAATCATAACAACGAGAAACAGCACGGGTATGAACGACCAAACAGGCAGTTTCGACCGCGAAGAAAGTTTGTCCATACACAGTATGGAAGCATTGAAAATGCGCGCGGCGACAGCCGCAAAAATGCCCATCGGCAAAATCAGCCACCACATTTCCACAGGAATAACGCCGAGTCCGACGACGTCGAAAAACACAGCTTTCATACCTAGCGCCGCACCCAGGCAATTACGCAACGTAATCGCGTAAATAACCGAAATGCACGCCGATGCCAACATAAGCGGGTTGAATTTGCGTTGTACTTCTTCCATTACGAACAAAATCCCCGTCACGGGAGCGATAAACGCGCTTGCCACGCCCGCCGCAACGCCGCTGTTTGCTACGTAACGTCTGGCTTTTTCGTCATTGCCGCCCATCTCTTCAACCCCAGCGCCGAGACCGCCGCCGAACTGAACGGAAGGTCCTTCGGCTCCGACGGGTAATCCCGACAAAAAAGAAACACAGCTACCCACAACCGTGGCGAAACACATCTTTTTCCAGTCCAGTTTCTTTTTGCCGCACATAAAAGCTTCCGTGCGCGGAATGCCGCTTCCGCGCGCCTCGGGCAAAACTTTAATGAAAAATGCCATAAATACCGCCGCGAAAGCCATCACGAGGATATAAGTCGCAAGCGGCAGTTTGCCGCCACCCGCTTCGTAGCCGAGATATTGCGCTATTTCCGAAAGATATTCCAAAGCCAGATTGAACAAAGTAACGAGAACGCCTGCGACCACACCCGCAACGGCACTCTTGCAAAGCACGGGCAACAAGCGCCTGAAAACGTAATCTGTCACGGCCGGAGCAATCAATGCGTCGGTGATGTCCGAATAATCGAATTTGAATGCTCTCATCTGTCCTCCGAACGCGAATGCCGCAAGGCAAACGCAAAAAGCAAAAGTCGAAGCGGTTTGCAACACCCGCGTCCCAAACCGTACGCGCGCGCCGCACAACTTGCGCACGTACAATTTTCAACAGCAAAGATTATACACTAAAAAACGACAGTTGTACATACAAAATATTTTCGTCGGGCTCAAGGAAACGTCCTGCCGTCGCTTGACGCACAAATTCAGTTTAACCGAAAACGCAAAGCGAAAAAGCAAAATATTATCATAAATTGCGCCACAAACACTTCCGTGCACTTCAAAATCGGCTGATTTCGGCAAAAAAACGCTCATAAACGCCGTTTTTTCGTTATTTTGGTGATAAAATTGTTATAAATAATAGATTTTTCCAAGGGAAAATGTAAAAGTAATTTGCGACTTGTCCACAGTATTGTTTGGCACTTGAACTGTGTTTACTTCTCCAAAAAACACCAAAATCAAGAGAAGTGCTAAATTTATTGCCGTTTTATAAAGTACTTTTACGTTCAATTCAGACTACTTCGAGACATTTTGAAGCTTTTGAGGCATTTTCGTCCTTTGAACACAATTTACGTGTCTTTTGCCGTGTTTGCTTCAAATTGCAAGTCACAAACATTTGTCTTTGAAAATGTAAGTTTCAATTATTGCTGCAGCAAAAAACGCCGATTCGCACTTTCCGAGGCATTTGAACGCCTTGCGAAAGCTTTTTTTTACGATATCGCGGTCACAACGCGTTTATCGGATTTTCTTCTCTCAAACCCTTGCTCTCGCTTTGCCGCCGCCTTATAAAACTCCATCGGAACTATTAGCGCCCGTTTTCGGGAAATTAAGCCGAAGTCTTGAAAAACGAAAAAAAGTATTGACCGAGATACTGTCCTGCGCACATAATTGCGTACAATAACCGTAAGACGTTTTACCTACAATAAAGCCAATGTGTGTTCCTGTGCGAATTTACTGGCGAGTCGGCAATTGCAAAGCGGTCAAAACAGATAAACCCGAAAACGGAATACGGGACTGCGAACACGTTTGTCACACAAAAAAACGCGGCCATGCGATCGCGTTTTTTTTGTCAGTTTTCAGACGATTTTGTCGTGCTCTGCTTCCGCATGCGGTCAGACACGGTCATTTCGCTCTGCATTCGATTGATGTTCCGGTTTTGCACTCGTGTTCGGTTGCCGTGCTTGTTCGCGCGGCGACATTACCGAACGCGGACAAATCAGACTTTCGGAAGATGACTTTCGCCCTCTTCGAGAGATTCGGCTGTGGGGGGTGCGTCTTTCAACGTGCCGTTGAGGAAACGCTCGTAAGAGATGAGATCGAAGTAGCCCGTGCCCGTAAGCCCGAACAGTATGACTTTCTTTTCGCCGCTCTCTTTGCATTTGAGAGCCTCGTCCACGGCGACTTTGATTGCGTGTGCCGATTCGGGTGCGGGAAGTATGCCCTCCACTCTTGCGAATTTGACCGCCGCGTCGAATACGTCGACCTGACTTACCGCGCGGGCTTCGTCAAGATAGCCGTCGTGATAAAGCTGACTGAGTATCGGGCTCATGCCGTGATAACGCAGTCCGCCGGCGTGAGAAGGCGCAGGCATAAAGCCGCTGCCCAGCGTGTACATCTTGGCAAGGGGCGTAACTTTGCCCGTGTCGCAGAAGTCGTAGGCAAATTTGCCGCGCGTGAGCGAAGGACAACTCATAGGTTCGACGGCGATAAAATAGGGCGCGCGGTTGCCGAGCAGTCTGTCGCGCATAAAAGGCGCCATCAAGCCGCCGAGATTGCTGCCGCCGCCCGCACAGCCTATGACGACGTCGGGATAAACGTCGTACTTTTCCATCGCGATTTTGCTTTCGAGACCGATTACGGACTGATGAAGCACAACCTGATTGAGCACGCTGCCGAGTACGTAACGCGTTCCTTCCGTGTTTACCGCGACTTCCACGGCTTCGGAAATTGCCGTGCCGAGGCTTCCGCTGGTGTTTTCGGGGTGTTCGGCAAGCATTTTTCTTCCGACTTCCGTCGTGTCGGAAGGAGAGGCGATAACTTTTGCGCCGTAAGTCTGCATAACGGTGCGACGTTGCGGCTTCTGTTCATAGGAACAACGCACCATAAAGACCGTAAGGTCGAGTCCGAAGTAACCGCACGCCATACTGAGAGCGGTTCCCCATTGTCCTGCGCCCGTTTCTGTCGTGACGCCTTTCAGTCCCTGTTGCTTGGCGTAGTACGCCTGTGCGATTGCGCTGTTGAGTTTGTGACTGCCGCTGGTGTTGTTGCCTTCGAACTTGTAATAAATTTCCGCAGGCGTGTCAAGGGCCTTTTCAAGGCAATAAGCACGCACCAACGGAGAAGGACGGTACATCTTGTAGAAATTGCGAACTTCTTCCGGAATTTCGATAAAAGCGTCCTTGTCGTTGAGTTCCTGTTTGGCAAGTTCGGTGCAGAATACGTGTTCGAGTTCTGCAAGCGTCACAGGTTTCAGCGTTGCGGGATTGAGGAGAGGTCTGTGGTCGGTACGCATATCGGCGCGCACGTTGTACCACTCCTTGGGCATCTCGTTTTCTGACAGATAGATTTTGTAGGGTATCTCTTTTTTGTTGCTCATAGGAATTACCTCCCGATTTATTCCGACTGCCTTTTGGCAAACGGTTGCATAATTATTGCGACTGAACACGTTTCGTGTTGTATTGTGCACATATTTCGTCGATGTGCAACACGTTTCGTGTTTGTTTTCCGTCAATATGCCTCGTTACGAGGTACAAATCAGCCGCTATTTGGTTTGTTTTTCGGTTTTCGGCCTTTTGTCGCCGCTCCGCTTATACACGAAACGTGTTTTCAAAATCCTTTGCCGACATTGTTGTTTTCCGCCCGTGTCGCAAGTGTGTTGCGGTTTGCGCCGTGCGGGTGTCGATTGCAGTTTGCGTCGAAAATCAAAAGACCCGACAGCAAAACTGCTGCCGGGACAAAATCGAAATTCTGCGGTGCCACCCTGCATTGGCACGACATCGCTGCCGCACCCACTCAACGACTGCTATCACAGTCCGGCTCCTAACGCGAGCTTACGTCCTCGGCTACTCGATATCTTTCGCCTCGGCCCTCAGGGGCCCATATTATCGGGTTCGGTTCCTGCCGGCATCACACCGCCGCCGACTCTCTCTGAGTCCGTCACCCGTTTTCTTCCCTTCAACGGTTTGATTAAGTTGGATACATATTAGCACCGTCAATATGTGTTGTCAACGGTTTGAGGCCATTTCCGAACGATTTTCATGCCAAACCGACCGCTTTCGTTTGCGCACTTCCCAATACGAGCCGTCCTCATATGCGCAACCTTGCATACGACGGTACTTTTCTTCTTTTCCTCTTCCACCTTCGCACTGCTCGGCGCACCGAAACATTTTGAAACCTTGCGAAACATCCGCAACGCAAATCAAAACGCAAAGCGTAGTTGTTGCCTTTTCGAACTTGCGGCTCGTTTCGTCATTCGTATACCGCCCATTTTCCATTGGCGACCGAAAAACGCACTTAAAAGGCGACGTCGAGATTCGGATATTCCCATTGTGACGAGAACGTTTCCGTATCTTGTCGGCTTCAATTATTCGAGCGTCGGTAAAGGATATTTAATGTAAAATTGAATTATTACTTATTCAGTCAAAGAAATATTGCATAAACGCTTTACAAGTTTAGCGAACTAAAGTATAATGTCATCACATCATCGGTTGCGGGAAGGTCCGCACCATAAAGGAGTTTATATGAAAAAGGTTATCATTGCATTGGTACTCGTCGCGGCACTCGTCGGCGTTCTCGCATTCGGCCTCACCGCATGCGACAAATCGCAGGCAGGGTTTACTCCTGTCGACGCACAGGCAGATATCTTCAACGAACTGAATTCCAAAACCGCCGACGTAGGTATTTTGGATTACACGATGGCAAAATATCTCATTTCGCAACAGACTACGCTTACTCAGAACATCGCTATCATTGACAGCATCGAGTTCGAAGAGGAACAGTATGGCGTTGCTTTCCGTAAAGGAAGCACCGGTCTTGCCGACAGAATCAACAAAATTCTCAACGAACAAAAAGACACCGGCGTTAAGGCAATAGCGGAAAAATACGGCCTTGAAAACAACGTGTTGTCGCTCGCTTATACCGCACCCGGAAGCACAGACGATACGGACTGGAATTATATCGTAAGCAAAGGCACATTTATCATAGGTTATACACTTAATCCTCCTATGGCAATCAAAAACAGCGACGGTTCGCTTTCCGGTTTCGATATCGAACTGCCTACGCAGGTTGTGAACTGGCTCAACGAAAAATACGGAACATCCATTGAAATCAAATTCCAGCTCATTAACTGGGATAATAAAGAAATCGAGCTCGAAAGCAAAAACATCGATTGCATTTGGAACGGTATGACCATCACTCCCGAAAGAGAAGCAGCAATGACCATAAGCATTCCTTATCTGCTCAATAAACAGGTCGCCATCACTCTCAAAAGCAACGTCGAACAGTTCAATACGCTCGAAAAACTCAAATCCGCCCGCATAGTTGCCGAAAAAGGTTCGGCCGGCGAAGAAATTGCCCAAAGTATTTTTGCATAAGTATGTAAACATTGCCACGCCTCATTTTGAAGGCGTGGCAATACCTGTCGGATTATGACAATCACGTTTTTGGAAGTTACAAAACAGCTTGCAACAGGTTTTGGAATGACCTGCCTTTTGTTTATTCTAACACTTGTTGCGGCTTTGCCGTTGGGGCTCATCGTATGTTTCGGTTCTATGTCGAAATTCCGTCCGCTTCAATGGTTGGTCAAGACTTTTGTGTGGATTATTCGAGGCACTCCGCTGATGTTACAGGTTATCGTCGTATTTTATGGTCCCGGACTTATGTTCGATTACCCGATGACATCGCGTTTTACTGCGGTTTTGATAGCATTCATTATTAACTATGCCTGCTATTTTTCCGAAATATACCGTGGCGGAATAGAAAGTATACCGAAAGGACAGTACGAAGCGGCACAGGTGCTCGGAATGAAAAAAGGTCAAACCTTTTTCAGAATTATCCTGCCGCAAGTAATAAAACGGATTATCCCGCCTATGTCCAATGAAATCATCACGTTGGTCAAAGATACGTCATTAGCACGAATTATAGCCGTAGAAGAGATAATTCTGGTTGCACAACAACTTGTCAACAACTACGTAATCATATGGCCACTGTTCTATTCCGGCGCATTCTATTTGATATTCGTGGGAATACTGACGCTGCTGTTCCGTTTTGCGGAAAAGAAACTGAATTACTACAAGGTGTGATATGGCCATACTCGAAGTCAGAAATCTGAAAAAGAAATTCGGCAATACGGAAGTGCTGAAAGGCATTGATTTCAGTTTGGAAAAAGGCGAAGTCCTGGTCATAATCGGCTCGTCCGGAAGCGGAAAAACCACGTTGTTGCGGTGTCTTAACTTTCTGGAAACCGCAGACAGCGGACAGATTGTCGTAAACGGCGAAGTATTGTTCGACGGCGACGCGCAAAAGCGCGAAAGCCACGACGAAATCCGCAGCAAACGTCTGCATTTCGGGCTGGTGTTTCAGCAGTTCAATCTGTTTCCGCACTACAACGCAATAACCAACATAAAACTTGCCGCGGTGTTGCTTGCAAAAGAAAAACTGCGCGCCGAATACCGTGCCATAAACGAAGAGGCAAAGAGCGCGGAGCGCAAAGCCGCGAACGCCGAAATGAAACGCGGATTGAAAGAGGCGCTTGACGCCGTACAGTCGGAAAATCTGCCGAAAGACGAGCTTAAAGCGCGCAAAAAGCAGCTTAAAGCCGAGTTTAAGGAAAAATACGAGCTGGAAAACAGCCTGCGCGTAAAGACGCTGAAAGCCGAAGCAAAGGCAAGGTTGCTGGGCGACGTGGACGCACGCGCACGCGCTTTGCTCGATCGCGTAGGTCTCGGCGACCGTGCCGACGCTTATCCTTGCGAACTGAGCGGCGGGCAGCAACAGCGTATCGCAATTGCCCGCGCGCTTGCTTTGTCGCCCGACATACTTTGCTTCGACGAACCGACTTCCGCACTCGACCCCGAACTTACGGGTGAAGTGCTCAAAGTCATAAAGGGGTTGAAATCGGGTGACAGCACTATGATTGTCGTCACGCACGAAATGGATTTCGCGCGCAACGTCGCCGACAAGGTCATCTTTATGGCGGACGGTGTCATCGAGGAAGTCGGGTCGCCTTATCAGATTTTCGAAGCGCCGCAAAGCGAAAAGACCAAAGCGTTTTTGCAGAAGTCTTTGGAAAGCGTGATACAGAACGAACTGTAAACGGACGCGCCCCGAAAGGGCGCGTTTATTTTGCTCATTTGTTCCTCGCGCGAAAAAATTTGCATATGCAAGCGTCAGATTGTTGTTTTGCAAAAAAAAATATTGTATAATATTTTCCGTTGAAGTCGCGGGGCTTTTCCGCGGCGGTATTCATCGAAAAGGAGATTGGTATGGACAAGAACTTTATCGCTAACCAGATTGCCGACATTCAGGCAAAGGTGGGCAACAAAAAGGTGCTGCTCGGCCTTTCCGGCGGCGTGGACAGTTCGGTCTGCGCGGCACTCATTCACAAGGCCATCGGCAACAACCTTATCTGTGTATTCGTCAATCACGGACTTCTGCGCAAGGGCGAATTCGAGCAGGTTCAGAAAGTGTTTGCGGGTCAGTTCGGAATGAATCTGATTGCCGTCGACGCAGCGGACCGTTTTCTCGACAAACTTGTCGGCGTAACCAACCCCGAAAAGAAACGTAAAATCATAGGCGAAGAATTCATTCGCGTATTCGAAGAAGAAGCCGCGAAACTCGGCAAAATCGAATTTCTCGCACAAGGCACCATTTTGCCCGACATAATCGAAAGCGGCACGGACGGCAAGAACAAGCTTGTCAAATCGCACCACAACGTGGGCGGTCTGCCCGCCGACATCGGTTTCGAAGGCATTATCGAACCCGTACGCGACCTCTACAAATTCGAGGTGCGCGAAGTCGGACGCGAACTCGGTCTGCCCGATTTCATCGTCGATCGCCAGCCTTTCCCCGGTCCCGGTCTGGGCGTGCGCGTCATAGGCGAAATCACGCGTGAAAAACTGAACATACTGCGCGACGCGGACTTCATCTTCCGCGAAGAAATCGAAAAAGCGGGGCTTGGAACCAAAGTGTGGCAGTATTTTGCCATAATCAACGACAGTATGTCTACGGGCGTCGACGCAACGGGCGGCAGAACCTACGAGCACATGATTGCCCTGCGCGCAATCAACACGCACGACGCAGTCACCGCCGATTGGGTGGAACTTCCTTACGAAGTGCTTCGCGCGGCGTCATCGCGAATTGTCAAAGAAGTCAAAGGCGTCAACCGCGTGGTGTACGACATCACGACCAAACCGCCTGCCACAATCGAATGGGAATGATATCCCCGATAGGAAACGAAATCACCGTGCAAACGGTGATTTTTTCAACAAAAGAGCCCTTGCGGACTCTTGCGGAAAAAATTGCCGTCGGCGAATTATGCAGAATCTTTCGCAAAAGAAACTTGCTTCCCGCATAGGCGTTACGTACGCGGAGAAAAGCTACCGAAAAAACATCGTAAATATCCCGCACGTGCGCGATTGTCGGCGTCTTGCCGACGCGTCGGGAGTATCCATCGACGAACTCATCGGTCGCGTATCCGACCGCTGAAACCGCTGCGGACAAACTCTTTTGCAAGCAAAAAGACTTTTGCGGCGAGCCTGCAATATGCCACCCGTAAAAAGACACCCGCGGATTCCGCGGGTGTCTGCATTCTGCAATGCGGCTTTTGCCGTGCGGTTTATTCGAGTTCGAACGCGCCGGTATAAAGCTGATAGTATTTGCCTTTCTGGGCAATGAGTTCGTCGTGATTGCCCCGTTCTATGATTTCGCCGTTCTCCATAACGAGAATGATGTCGGAGTTCCTGACCGTGGACAGGCGGTGCGCGATGATGAACACCGTTCTGCCCTTCATAAGGCTGTCCATACCCTCCTCGATGAGTTTTTCGGTGCGGGTATCGATTGAGGACGTCGCCTCGTCGAGAATGAGCACGGGCGGGTTGGCGACCGCCGCACGCGCGATGGACAACAACTGACGCTGACCCTGCGACAGATTGGCGCCGTCGCCCGACAGCATAGTGTCGTAACCCTGCGGCAAATGGCGGATAAAGTAATCGGCGTTTGCGAGTTTTGCCGCCGCTTCGACCTCTTCGTCCGTGGCGTTGAGTTTGCCGAAGCGGATGTTGTCGCGCACGGTACCCGTGAAGAGGTGCGTATCCTGCAAAACCATGCCGAGCGAACGACGCAGGTCGTCTTTCTTTATCTTCTGGATATTGATTTTGTCGTAACGGATTTTGCCGATTTCGACGTCGTAGAAGCGGTTGATAAGGTTGGTTATCGTGGTCTTGCCCGCGCCCGTGGAGCCGACAAGCGCGACCTTCTGTCCCGGATGTGCAATCAGGTTGATGTTTTTGAGCACCGTCTTTTCGGGAACGTATCCGAAAGTGACGTTTTCAAACTCGACCTCGCCCGTCCATTTGACGTAAGTCGTGGTGCCGAGGGCTTTGTGGAAGTGCTTCCACGCCCACTTGCCCGTGTAGTCGTCGGACTCGATGATATTGCCGTTTTCGTCCTCGGTGGCGTTGACGAGGGTGACGTATCCTTCATCCTGTTCGGGTTCGGCGTCGATGAGCGCGAATATACGTTCGGCGCCTGCGAGTGCCATCAGGATGCTGTTCATCTGCTGGGACATCTGCCCTATCGGCGCGCTGAACTGTCGCGAGAATTGCAGGAAGGATACCAATCCGCCGAAAGTCATGCCGCCGAAGCCCGTAGCCGCAAAAAGCGTCCCCGCGATTGCGGTTATGGCGTAGTTGATATAGCCGAGGTTGCCGAGTATCGGCATCAGCACGTTTGCGTAGGTGTGCGCCTTGCGAGCGGCAAAACGGAGTTCGCCGTTGATTTCGTCGAAGGCGGCTTTTTCGGCGTTCTCGTGGCAGAACACCTTGACGACGCGCATACCTTCGATGTGCTCTTCTACGTAACCGTCGAGCACGCCGACCGCACGCTGTTGCCTGACGAAGTGCTTGCCGCTCTTGCCGCCGATGTACTTGACGATGATGAACATTATTATCAGCATGACGATGATGAACAGCGTGAGCAAGGGGCTGATGACCATCATCGCGATGAATATGCCGAGCACCGTAAGTCCGTTGGAAATGAGATACGGAATGCCGTTCGCGAGCAGTTCGCGCAGGGTGTCGGCGTCGTTGGTGTAGCAACTCATTATGTCGCCGTTGGCGTGAGTGTCGAAGAAACGTATGGGCAGACGCTCCATTTTGGTGAACATCTCGTCACGGACGTTCTTCTGGATTTTGGTCGTCATATTGACGATAATCCAGTTGTAGGTGTACTGCATTATGACGCCTATGCCGTACAACATCGCCATAATGCCCACCATAGCGGCAAACTGCGAGATGGTGACGGAAGGGTCTCCTTGCGCAAGCGGCAAAATGTAGCTGTCCACTACGACAGACAGCATAAACGTGCCGCTGACCGTGCAACCGACGTTGAGCAACAGGCATATCGCCGCGAAAATCAGCTTGACTTTGAAGGGTCTGAAATAAGTCAGAATACGCTTGAAAGTCATCATCGGGTGTTGCGCCGTGAATTTCTTGCCGCCGCCGTATCTCGCCGCGGTTTTGCTTCTGGATTTTTCGGAAGTAGCGTTTTTCTTACTCATTGTCCGCCCCCTTCTGCTGGGAATTGAACACATCCTGATAAATTTGATTGGTAGCCAGCAATTCTTCGTGGGTGCCGATGGCGTCTATTTTGCCGTTGTCCATAACTATGATTCTGTCTGAGTTCTGCACCGAACTGATACGCTGCGCGATTATGATGACCGTAGTACCCTCGAACTCTTCTTTCAGGTTCTGCCTTATCGAAGCGTCGGTGGCGGTATCGACGGCGGACGTCGAATCGTCGAGTATCATAATCTTGGGGTTTTTGAGCAATGCGCGTGCAATGCACAGACGCTGTTTCTGACCGCCCGACACGTTGACGCCTCCCTGTCCGAGGTCGGTTTCGTAGCCGTCGGGGAAACTCATAACAAAGTCGTGTGCCTGCGCGACTTTTGCGGCGTGCTCGATTTGCTCGTCCGTGGCGTTGGGATTGCCCCATTTCAGATTTTCCTTGATAGTACCCGAGAAAAGGACGTTTTTCTGCAACACCATACCGACGGCATTGCGCAGGTCGTCGAGACGGTAGTTCCTGACGTCCACGCCCCCGACTTTGACCGAGCCTTCGTAAACGTCGTAAAGTCGCGGTATCAGTTGAACGAGCGTGGTTTTTGCCGAGCCCGTGCCGCCGATTATGCCGATGACTTCGCCGGATTTTATATGAAGATTGATATTTTCGAGGTTGAGCACGTCCGGATTCTTGCTGTACGAGAAATCCACGTTTTCGAAATCCACGCTGCCGTCCGCGACGGCGTCGGCGGTGGGATTGGGATTGTCCTCGATATCCAGTTTTTCGTTGAATACTTCGGCGATACGTCCTGCGGACGCGCGGGACATAACAAGCATAACGAACACTATTGCCACCATAGCGAGCGACATCAGTATCTGCATTATATAGTTGATGAATGCAGTGAATTCGCCTGCGGACATGCTGCCCGCAATAATGCGGTTGCCGCCGAACCATACGACCGCGACAATGCAGCCGAACGCAACCGCCTGCATTATGGGCATTGCAATGACCAGCATTTTTTCCGCCGAAAACTGCAGTTTCTGGACAATGGAGCTGACCGACTTGAATTTCTCGGTTTCGTACTCCTCGCGGACGAAAGTCTTGACGGTGCGGATACCCGTGAGGTTTTCCTGCGTGCTTTCGTTCATATCGTCGTATTTATGCAACATTTTGGTAAAACGCGGGAAGACGACGACTATGCCCACACCGAGGCACACGACGATAAACGGCAAGGCGACGGCAAACACTATCGCCAGTTGCGGGCTGATGGAAATCGCCATTGCAAGTGCCATTATAAGCATTACGGGAGCACGAACGAGCACGCGGATTACCATCATATACGACATCTGCACGTTGTTGATATCCGTGGTCAGACGCGTGACAAGACTCGCTGTATTGAAATGGTCGAGGTTGGCGAAACTGAATTCCTGAACCTTGTAATAAATCTTGCGGCGCACGTTCATGCCGAAACCCGTTGCCGAGAACGCCGCAAACCTACCCGACAACACGCCGAACAACAGTGAAAGCAACGCCATCAGTATCATAAGCCCGCCGCACGCGACAATAAAATAGGTCTGATTGTCGATTGTGAATATCGGCGTAACGGAACTTCCCAGCTGCAACGAGAACGTGTAAGGCGCAGTCCCTTCCAGTCCGACGTCTATGATTTGCATCATAATGAGGGGTATCAGCACTTCAAGTACGACTTCGAAAACAACAAATACGGAAGTTAACGCCGAAGGAACTTTATACTCGCCTATACAGCCGATAAGCGAGCCCATCGCCCCCCTCTTTTTTTCGGTTTTTTGCTTTGACATATTCTCTCCGTAAAAGCGACGCGCTTATCACGCGGACACGCGCGCGCCGTGCAAAAATTATTCCCTATCCAATATGATTGCATTATATGTTGACAAAATTTTAATGTCAACCCGAAACGGGATGTAAATTTCCGATTTGTTTCGTCTTACAATCACAAATAGCGATTATAGCCCGTCAACCTTAAATAACATTAAAAACAACAAAAAACCGCTTGCGCGGTTTCTTTATCGTCATTGTATCGTCGCGTCCTGCGGTCCGTCGGAAAACAGGCTTTCGACGTATTCCTTCGCCTCGTCGAACGACGCGAACGACGCCTCGCCTTTTTCCGAGTTCACGCAAACGGGATAATGACAAAAAGCAAGCTCGTCGAGAGCCTGCTTCTTTTCGTTGAATTTTGCACTGCCGTTGAAGAATACTTCCATCAGATGGGGAGCAAACGGAGAATGTGTTTGCTGATTATCATCAGAATGAGGTCGACAATCCAGAGAATGAGGCCGAAGCCGAGCAGACGAATGATACCCGCAAGAATTTTACCCTCGCTGAGACGGGTAATCGCACCCAGCAACCACGCCGTAACGGGAATAATCGCCAAAATAACGCTGACTATATACGGTAAACCGAAATAGTCTTTTTTTGCCTTGCCTTTGCTTTTTGCCATAACAAGCCTCCCAGCATTTATTTTCCTTAATCAGTATATCATACCGCCCCGCAAATGTAAATATTCAAAATGTGCGACGGCGTTGCTCCCGACGGATTTATTCCCTCACGACGGGATTTCTCGCCGCCTTCACTTCGTCAGGGCGACGGATTGCGGCATTGTGCGGCGCGGAATGCAGACTTTCGGGGTCGGTGTACGCCCTTTCGATTATTCCACGGAGCACGTCCGCCACGTGGTCGAGCGTCTCCTTGCTCTCCGTCTCGGTGGGCTCGAACATAAGCGCTTCTTCGACTATGAGCGGGAAATACATCGTCGGCGGATGTATGCCCTCGTCTATCATCGCCTTTGCGACGTCGATTGCCGACACTCCCGTTTCGTCTTTGAGTTTCTTCATCGACAACACGAACTCGTGCATGCAGGGTCTGTCGTTGTCGGCGGGATAGAAACACGCGATTTTCTCACGCAGATAGTTCGCGTTGAGCACCGCCGTTTCCGCCGACGCGCGCAGTCCCACGCCGCCCAGCGTGACTATGTACGCAAGCGCCTTGACGTAGACGCCGAAATTGCCGTAGAAAGAACTCACCTTGCCGACGGAGTTCTTGCCCGTGCCGTAACGGAAGCCCTTGTCGGTGCGTATGACGCGGGGATTGGGCAGGAACTTGGCAAGAGGAGCCTTGCACCCGACGGGACCCGAACCGGGACCGCCGCCGCCGTGCGGGGTGGAAAACGTCTTGTGCAGGTTTAGGTGCACGAGGTCGAACCCCATATCGCCGGGACGCACCACGCCCATAACCGCATTGAGGTTGGCTCCGTCGTAGTACATGAGACCACCCGCGTTGTGGACGATTTCGGCAATCTCGATGATATTCTTTTCGAACAGTCCGAGCGTCGTGGGGTTGGTGAGCATGAGTGCCGCGGTATCGTCGCCGACCACGCGTTTGAGGTCCTCGATGTCGACGCCCTTGTCCGCGTCGGATTTCACCGACACCACCTCGAAACCCGCCATTGCGGCAGACGCGGGATTTGTGCCGTGCGCACTGTCGGGAACGATGATTTTGTTCCTGCCCGACTGTCCTCTGCTCTTATGATATGCGGCGACCAGAAGCAACGCGGTATATTCGCCGTGCGCGCCCGCACAAGGCTGCAGAGTGACGGCGTCCATACCCGTTATACCTGCAAGATAGGCACTTAAAGTGTCGATAACGGCAAGTGAACCCTGCACTTTGTCGGCTCGCGTCAACGGATGCGCGTCGGCAAAGCCCTTCATCGCGGCGATTTCCTCGTGCAGTTTGGGGTTGTATTTCATCGTACACGAACCCAGCGGATAGAACCCGTCGTCCACGCCGAAAGCACGCTTGGAAAGCGCGGTGTAATGACGCACCACGTCCACCTCGGCAAGTTCGGGCAGCACGAGCTCGTCACGCAGATATTTTTCGTTGAAATCGTACTTTTCGACTTCGGCGGGGGCAATCGTCACGCCGCGTTTGCCCTTTACGGACTTCTCAAATACCGTCTGCATAAGCACCCTCCACCGTCTTTACCACTTTGTCCATATCGGCTTTTTTGTTCATCTCGGTGCAGCACCACAGAATTCTGTGCGCGTCGAGTGCAAGCCCGCCGAGTATGTTCTGTCTGTCCAAAGCGCGAATTATCGCGCTCGCCTTGTGCGGCGTGACCGTTACGAACTCGTGGAAAAACTCCCCTTCGTAAAACAGTTTCGCACCGACCCGCACGAGTTCCCCCGCAAGATAATGCGCGTTGGAAGCGCAGGTCGAAGCCACTTCGCGTACGCCTTCCTTCCCCATCGAGGAGAGATAGACCGCGGCGGTCAGCGCGCACAACGCCTGATTGGAACATATGTTGGAAGTCGCCTTCTCGCGGCGGATATGCTGTTCCCTCGCCTGCAACGTAAGCACGAAAGCGCGGTTGCCGTCGGCGTCCGTGGTCTCTCCCACGATTCTGCCGGGAAGTTTGCGCATATACTCCTTCTTCGCCGCCATATACCCGAGGTACGGTCCGCCGAAACTCATCGGCATGCCGAAAGGCTGTCCGTCGCCCACCGCAACGTCCGCGCCCAGTTCGCCGGGCGATTTGAACAGCGCGAGCGATAGCGGGTTGCACCCCATGACGATTTTGCCGCCCGTGCTTTTCACACCCTCGCAGACAGCCGCGCCGTCTTCGAGCAATCCGTAGTAGTTGGGCGACTCGAAGTACACCGTCGCGGTGCCCACGCCCTCTTCGGGCAACACGGCGTGTCCGCCGACTGCGGGCAGCACCGCGAGTTCGACGGCGCGAGCGCCGAGATAGGTTCTGAGAGTGTCGAGCGTGTCGGGGTTGATATTGTCGAAGGTCACAACCTTTCTGGATTTGTCGCTGCACATAATGCAGGCTTCCGCCGCCGCCGTCGCGCCCGAATAGTGCGACGCGTTGCTGACGTCCATACCCGTGAGGTTGCATATCATAGTCTGATACTCGAACACGGCTTGCAGAATGCCCTGCGACATTTCCGCCTGATAGGGCGTGTATGCCGTGACGAATTCCTCGCGCGAAGTAAGGCTCTTTACCACCGAGGGTATGAAGTGGCGGTAACTGCCCGCGCCGAGAAAGACGCTGTCGTAGGTTTTGTTCTGTGCCGCAAACGCCGCAAAAATATCGTAGGCTTCCTGCTGCGACCTCCCTGCCGACAGGGTTACTTTGCGCTTGCGGAGCGACTTCGGGATATCCGCGTACAACTCCGAAACGTCATTAATACCCAGAACGGACAACATTTGTTCGCGTTCTTCGGGCGTGATGGAAAGATAATCGGACATAATCACTCCAAAGAGGCTTTGTACGTCGCCTCGTCCATAAGGTCGTCGGCGAGAGAGTCGAACTCGACCGCGCAAATCCACGCTTCGTCGTCGCCGTTGAGCGTTTCGGGTGCGTCGGCGAGCGCGTCGTTGACTTTGACAACTTTGCCGTTGACGGGTGAATTGACTTCCGCCACCGCTTTGACGGACTCGATTTCGCACAACGGTTCGCCCGCGGTCACGCTCTGTCCCTCTTCGGGAAGGTCGACGTAGACCACCTCGCCCAGTTCTTCGGCGGCGTATGCGCTTATGCCGACGTATGCGACTCCGTCCTTGACTTCTACCCATTCGTGCGTTTTGGTGTACTGTTTCATAAAATTCTCCTCGTACCTTTATAAACCGCGGTCTCCCGCGAAGTTTCCGATTTGCGCCGTCGCGATGACCGCGACGTCGTCGTCATTTCGCGCGTTTGTAAAACGGCAGCGGCACAACGTCGAGCGCGATTCTTCTGCCGCGCACGTCCGCCGTGAGTTCGGCACCGACGTACGCACGTTTGACGCGCAACATACAGATGCCGTATCCCAGCGTGGGCGAATGCGTGCCCGAGGTGGACACCCCCACGAGTTCGTCCCCGCAATAGATGTCGCAGTGTTCGCGCACTATGCCGCGTTCGCGCACTTTCGCGCCGATACGCGCGTATTCGGGGGTGTGCGCCTGAATGGCGGCTTTGCCCACGAAATCCTCTTTGCCGAGTTTGATTGCAAACCCGAGCCCCGTTTCGTCGACGGGAATATCCTCGGCGAGTTCGTGCCCGTAAAGAGGCATACCCGCTTCAAGACGCAGAGTGTCGCGGGCACCCAGCCCGCAAGGTATGAGCCCGTAAGGCTCGCCCGCTTCGAGCAGAAGGTCGTAAACCTGCTCGGCAACCGCGTTCATACAGTAGATTTCAAAGCCGTCCTCACCCGTGTAACCCGTGCGCGACACGCACACGACGAAATTGCGCATTTTCACTTCGGGCAGAAAAGTGTAGTATCCGCGCGGTATGCCCTCTTCTCCGACCAGTCCGCTCAATATCTTTTCGGACGCGGGACCCTGCAAAGCTATCTGCGAAAAATCGTCCGACCTGTCGTAAAATTGCACGCCGTCCTTTGCGATGTGTTCACGCACCCACGCGGCGTCCTTTGCGACGTTGGCGCCGTTTACGACCAGCCAGAAACACTCCCCGTTCTCGCGGTACACAAGCACGTCGTCGACAGCGCCGCCGCGTTCGTTGGGCAGCAACGAATACCGCACCTGACCGTCGCGCATACCGCGGATATCGTTGGTCAGCAACGCGTTGAGTGCGCTCTCCGCGTTCACGCCGCGGAACAGGAACTCGCCCATGTGCGAAACGTCGAACAGTCCCGCCGCCGTGCGCACGGCTTTGTGCTCTTCCAGAATGCCGCTGTACTGCACGGGAAGGCTGTATCCCGCAAACTCCACCATTTTGCCGCCGAGCCTGACGTGAGTGTCATACAACGCAGTTTTCTTCAACATAATTCTCCTCCCGCGGACTTGCGTCCGATTGTTTGTCGCACTCCCTTTACCGCTTGTGCACGGCAAGTCCGAAGACGTCTTCGCACGCCTCGGCAACGCTCTCGTACACGGTGGGGTGCGCGTGCACCGTATCGGCAACCTGTTGCGCGCTCAGCCCGCATTTCACCGCGAGCGCAAGCTCTCCCATGAGTTCCGTCACGCCGTGTCCGAAAAGCTCCGCTCCCACAACGCAGTCTTTATCGTCGCAATATACCTTGATAAACCCTCTGTTCGAGCCGTTTATCAGACTTTTGCCGTTTGCACCGAGCAGGAATTTCCCGCTCTTTGCGGCGGTTGTCGTGTTGCCCACGACGGCAATCTCCGGCTCCGTATATATGAGCGACGGCACCACCGAAAGGTCGGGTGCGTCGGTTCTTCCCGCCATAGCGTGCACGGCTTTCACCGCACAAGCCGCCGCATAGTGCGCAAGTTGAATTCCGCCCGTAACGTCGCCCGCCGCATACACTCCCGCAACCGACGTCATCATATTGCCGTCAACCGCAACGGGTGCACCGACAGGCAACCCCACGTTTTCCAGACCGATGTCCTCGGTCACGGCGCGTCTGCCCGTCGCGGATATCACCGCGTCGCATTCCAACGTCCTTTCCTCATCGCCGACCGTGAATTTCACAAAGCCCTTTCCGATTTCCGTCACACGTGCGGAGGTATGTACCGCAATGCCCTTCCTGCGGAACGCGGCTGTCATCTGCTGCGATATCTCCTTGCCGAGCGCGGGCAATATCTTGTCGGCGTATTCCAAAACGGTCACGCTCTTTCCCGTATCGTTGAAATAGCATGCGAACTCCGAACCGATGACGCCGCCGCCAATCACTGCTATGCGGTCGCCCGACACGGGCGCTTCGAGAACGTCGTCGGAAGTCAGCGCGTACTGTGCGCCCTTGACGTTGGGCACGGCGGGGCGCGAACCCGTGGCAATCAGCACATTGTCGCCCTCGACAATCTCTCCGCCCGCTTCGACTTCGTGCGCCGAAACAAGTCTGCCCTTGAAAGGATACAGCACAATTTTGCCCGCCTTGACCAGCGCGAGTATGCCGTCGCGCAAAGCGGTCACCACGGCGTCCTTGCGTGCGTACACGGCGTCCTCGTCCAGAGAAACCGCGCCTTCCGTGCGCACGCCGAATTCCGACCACTCCGAACGCGACGCGTAAAGCGACGAGGATTTGAGCAGACATTTTGTCGGGATACATCCTCGGTTGAGGCAGGTGCCGCCCACTTTGTCCGCCTCGACGAGTGCGACGGACATGCCGAGTTTTGCGGCGCGCAACGCGCCCGTATAGCCTGCGGGGCCACCTCCCAAAACGACGAGATTATAACGCATGATACTCCTTCGCAAGCGCGGCGAACGCCTTGTCCGCCTCTGCCGCTATCCGCTCTTTTTCACTGTCCGCAACATATATCCCCGCCTCGGAAAGCGTGCCGAAGCGTGTTTCCCAGCAAGGTTTTTCGTCAAGGTTCGCTCCCGTGAGCAGTTCGCGCACGGCACAGGCTTTGTCGCCTTCGAGGGTGTCCGTATCCACCGAAACCGTGACGAGCACGCCGTCTTTTTCTTCGGCTCGCACAACGGCGGGACGCGAAAACAGTTCCGTTTCGGCACGGAGGTTGAACTCCGCTTTCTTTCCGTATCTCCATTCGTCCGTGCCGAAAAACGCCGTCCATTTCATTATGAGGTCCGCCCCCAGAAAGAAGGGTTGCAGCATGGTGCGTTCGGCGTCGGGATAAGCGCGGAAAAAGCCTTCGCGCAAAGCCTCGGCAAGCGTCTCCCCGGTCACAGCGGGATTGATTTCGTTCAGCGCGCACACGCGCGAACGGACGCTCTTCACCGCCTTGCCCGCGAACTTGCTTTCGGCGGGCGTGAGATACCGAGCGATTTTGTCGGAGGGCGTGGCGATTATCAACGTACCGTGATGAAGTTCGGTGTCGCCGCGCTTGTAGTAAGCGTTGCCGCTGAACTTCGCTCCGTTCACCGTCAGGTCGTTTCTGCCGCCGACTTCGGCTTCTATTCCGAGCGACGCCAGAGCGTCGCACACTATGTCGGTGTTTTTGCGTTTGTCGAAATTCGCCGTTTTGGCGATAAAAGTAAAGTTGAGGTTTCCTGCGTCGTGATAAACCGCTCCTCCGCCGGACAGGCGTCTTGCCAGCAATCCGCCTTCGCTTTCGAGCAAGGTCACGTTGCATTCCGCGGCGGCGTTCTGATTGCGTCCCACGACGACGGTGTTGTCGTTCGACCACAGATAAAGCCTTGCTTCGTCGTCGGCGACGGTCTCGAACAAGGCGGCTTCGACGCCCTGATTCACAAAGACGTTTGTGCTTGCGCTATCCGTAAAAGCAATCTTTTTCACCGCCATAGCAACAGTATATAACTTTTATAATTTTTAATCAAGAAAAAACTATTGTGCGCCATGCGCGCGTTTCGGGCGTGCCGTATCCGAGCCTCTCGCGCTCACTCGTTGATACCGAGCGCGACGCCCAGCACGTCGTCGACGGGCACGGAAAAACATATGCCCGCGCCGAGCGTATTGAGTCCTGCTTTTGCAATGACGGACTTCATTATCGGCTCGCACAGCGTTTCGGAGGACAGAACGAGGACGATTTCCTTTTCGGGCGAAACCGCAATGCCGAACAGTTTTTCCGCCTCGTGAGCGCCCGCACCGCGCGCGTTTACGAGCGTTCCGCCCGTCGCGCCTGCCTCGCGTGCCGCGTCCATAACCACGGTTTCGAACCCTCTGTTGACGATTGTCACTATAAGCTTGTAATTCATCGTTTCACCTCCGCCGATTGTCCTGCCAGTATCCTGAGCGTAGCCGGACCGCCCACGCTCTTGACGGGTACGGTAAACGCAATGCCCGTGCCTTTCTGCTCGAACCCGAACTGCTCTTTCAGACAGTTCATAAGTACGGGCACCACGCTTTCCTCCGCCGTGCCCAACACAATTCCCTTTTCCGTTTCGCCGAAACCGAGCACTTCTGAAAGCGCGCCGGGAGCCGTACCTGTGCCGAGCGTCGCTTGCGGATAATTCAGCCCGCGTTCGGTCAGCGCGGCAATCACGCGCTCGGTCTTGTTTTTGTCCACGATAACCACAACCACTTTAAGTTTCATAGACTACTCCAAATAGACGATTTCGCCTTCGTGCGCCAGAAGTTCGCGATAGTATGCCTCGGTTTCGCGCGCGGCGATGCTCTTCTTGATTTTGTAAACCAATCCCATAATCTGAATTGAGACAAGCGGCGTCATCGCGACGAAAGCTATTATGCCGAAAGCGTCGGTTATGATATTGCCGCCCGCCGCCGCACAAGCACCCATTGCAAAAGGCAACAGAAACGCCGCGGTCATAGGTCCCGACGCGACCCCGCCGGAGTCGAAAGCTATTGCCGTGAACATACGCGGCACGAAGAAAGAGAGCGCGAGCGCCGCTATGTAAACGGGCAGAATAAAATACCATATCGACACGCCCGCCGCCATTCGCACCATACTGAGCGCAACCGCCGCCGCCATAGCGACGACCAGTACGACCAGCATATTTTTGCGCGTGACCGCGCCGCCCGTAATGGACTCGACCTGCCCGATGAGAACGTGAACCGCAGGTTCGGCAAGCACCAGAAACGCGCCGACGACGGCGCCTACGGGCACGCATATCCAAGGGTTGACCTGCGCCACGATTTGTCCGATATAGGTGCCTGCGGGCAAAAAGCCGAAGTTGGCGCCCGCAAGGAAAAGAGTCAGTCCGATGTATGTATAAATTGCGCCGATAATTATCCTTATCAGGCTTTTAAGCGGCAGTTTCAGTCTGATAAACTGGAAGATTATGAAAAATGCGAATATCGGCGCAAGGGCTATGCCCACCTCTTCGAGATACGTCGGCAAGACTTTGAAAAAGCCTGCCAACACTTCTGCAAAGTTCGAATACGTAGCCGCCGTTGTCACTTCCGCAACCGCTTCGGAGTCGTACACCAGCCCGAGTATCAGCACGGCGAGCACGGGTCCCACCGAGCATATGCCGACCATACCGAAGCTGTCCTCCTGCGAACGCGCGCCGCCTGCCACGCCGGACAAACCTATGCCCAAAGCCAGTATGAAAGGCACGGTAATCGGACCCGTTGTGACGCCGCCCGAGTCAAAGGCCACGGACAGGTAATCCGCAGGCACGAACGCCGCAACAATAAAGGTTATCCCGTACAGCGCAACGAGCAGCAGGTTGAGTTTGATTTTGAGAAAAATGCGCAGAACGGCAAGCACCGTAAAAACCCCGACGCCCAGTCCGACAGCCACAATGAGGACGGCATTGGGAATGCTTGCAATCTGCGAGGCGAGCACTGTAAGGTCGGGTTCGGCAACCGTGACGATTATGCCCACGACAAAACATACGGCAAGTATCAACCAAGGTTTTTTCGACTCCGCGAGTTTTGCTCCTATATGTTCTCCCATAGGTTCCATAGATACGGAACTGCCGAGCGTGTAAAGCGTCATTCCGAGAATGAGCGCAACGGCACCGACGGCAAACGCCCCGATATTGAGCGCAGGCATACTGCCGAAGGCAAAATTGAGTATGAGAATAACGGCGGTGACGGGAACCACCGCCACGGCAGAGTCTTTGAGTTTGAGAAGAAAATTTTTCATTCGGGCAAACTCCGCCGTCCGCGCCTTGCGGCGCGACGTAAAACCGTTTTATTTTTCGCAACAGCGGTCGAAGAATTCCAGCGACTTGTCGTTTACTCTCCTCGATTGTTCCCACTCGTAGCGCATTATGTTGTAGACGTGTCCGAGTTTGGGTCCGTCCTCCGTGCTTACGAAATCGTACAGATATTCGCCGCCGCGTTCGCGCATGAATCTGTCGAGGCGCAAAGTGTGTTGGAGGTAGATGTCGCGCCCGCAACCTATAACCATTACCGGCGGCAGGATCAGACCCTTTGCAACCTGCGACAAAGAGGCATATCCGTATATCGGCGACTTTTCGGGGTGCTTGCCGAACATCATCTGCGAGAACTTGCGCTGCAACGGTGCGGCAATCGCCATTTTTCTGCCCTTTTTGTCAAGGGCAAGTTCGTGAACGTCGCACACGGCGTGGCTTAGCACCAGACATTTAACTTCCATTGCGGGTGCCGTCACCCCGTAGACGTCCTGCAACTTGTCGCTCTGCATTATGCACGAACATATTGCGGCAAGATGTCCGCCCGCAGAGTCGCCCGTAAGCATAACGCGTTGCAGATCGCATTTCCATTCGGCGGCGTGCGCGGCAAGGAAATTCATCGCGGCAAACACATCCTGCACTTGCTCCGCAAGCCCAACATAAGGCATGAGACGATAACTCATTCCGACCACCGCATAACCTTTCGAGGCAAGATACATACAATAATACTTATTCAACTCTTTGTCGCCGTATATCCAGGCTCCGCCGTGAATGTCGACAATGACAGGCAGAACGCCGTCGCAATCCGTCGGACGGTAAAAATTGAGTTTGTGCATTTCGTCGCCGTCGTCGCAATATGCGAACTCCGCCACGCTTGCGCCTGCTGGCGGCGTCTGTGATGCAATCCGTCTGTTGTCGTCCTTGGCAAGCCTTGCACAAGCAACTTTCATCAAACCGTTCCAAATTCCCATAATGCCCCTTACAAAATAAGAACCGCACACGTATCGTGTGCCGCGACAAGAAAACGACCCGTCATATTGTCGTTTTTCTACATCATAATGATAATGTAATTTATCAATAATGTCAATGCCCGCGCGCGTAAGAAGAGGGTTTTCACCGCTTTTTCGTCCGCGGTTTTCAAATCTGCGTTTCGACTTTTTGCGAGGAGTTTTACACTCAACGTTTTACGGCGCACGCGGAAAAACGCCGAACTTGACACGGCGAAGGCGAAAGTATATCATACGTTTAATAACCGCACTGCGGATTTACGGAGAATTTATGAAAAAACTCGGCTTCGGTCTTATGCGCTTGCCTGTCACCGACAAAGACGACCAATCCAGAATCGACCTGAAACAACTCAAAAAAATGGCGGATATATTCGTGGACCACGGTTTCACTTATTTCGACACCGCCTATATGTACCACGACTACGCCAACGAAAAAGCGGTGAAGAAGGCAATCGTCGCGCGTTACCCGCGCGATAGTTTCCTGCTTGCGACCAAACTGCCGACCATGTTCCTCAAAGAGGAGGGCAACCAGGAGCGCATTTTCGCCGAGCAACTCGCAAAGTGCGGCGTCGATTACTTCGATTATTATCTGTTGCACAACCTCAACGCGGAAAACTACGCCACCGCCGAGAAATTCGGCAGTTTCGCGTTCGTCTCCGAAATGAAGAAACAGGGCAAAATCCGTCATATGGGCTTTTCATTTCACGATACGGCGGAACTGCTCGACCGCATACTCACCGAACACCCCGAAACGGAGTTCGTGCAACTGCAAATAAACTACCTCGACTGGGACGACCCCGAAATCCAGTCGCGCAGATGCTACGAAACGGCGGTCGGACACGGCAAAAAAGTCATCGTTATGGAGCCCGTTAAAGGCGGCACGCTCACCAAACTGCCCGAGGAGGCGGCCGCTCTCCTCAAAGAGGCGCACCCCGACTGGACATATGCGGGTTGGGCGTTGCGCTTCGTCGCGGGGCTCGACGGCGTGATGGTCGTGCTGAGCGGAATGTCGAACACGGAGCAAATGTTCGACAGCGTTTCCTTTATGTCCGACTGCGCCCCTCTCACGGAGGAGGAACTCGCCCTGCTCGGCAAAGTGACGAAACTCATCAACGAACAGAAAAGAATAGGTTGCACCGCTTGCAGATACTGCACGGAAGGTTGCCCCTCGAATATCGCCATTCCCGAATACTTCGCACTGTATAACGCCTGCGTAACACGTGCCGACGACTTGCAGAATCTCAAAGCGCAATACAAGGACTACACGCGTGATTTCGGCGCGGCAAGCCGCTGTATAAAATGCAGAAGTTGCGAGAGCGCCTGCCCGCAACACCTTCCCGTCACCGACCTGCTCGAAAAAGTCGCGGAACGCTTCGAACGCTGAGCGGCAAAACGCTTGCCGCCGCTGTTTTCCGCATTCTAACCGCCTTGATTTTGTTTAATCACAAAAATCCAAACGTCCCGCTATTTGCGGGACGTTTTGTTGTCCGCATTGCGTCAATGACAGAAACACGAAAAAGAGGAATGTTCACCGATGTTTTCGAATGCGCCTAATCGTTGCTTACGGCAATTTCCGCACGACAAAAGAAAAACCGTCCGATGCGCTCGGGCGGTTCCCTTCTGGTGGAGGTGCGGGGAGTTGAACCCCGGTCCAATCAACCGTTGATGGTGCTTTCTACATACTTAGCCGACGTTTGAATTTTTCGCGCTTCGGTACGTGGGCGAACCTCGGTTTGATGAGCCCGTTGAACAGCAATCTTATCGGGCGTTGGGATTGCGTTGTCTGTTTTTTATGATGCCGCTTGGTCGGGGAACAGAAAACCCGACGGCGACACGCTGACTATATTATGCAGCGAGGGCGAACTCCATAGAGGAGCTCTTTTGAGTTTTGTTTGCGTTTAATTTTAATTTCCGATTTTAACGCAGACGAGCCTGCGGTATGCTTACCCCACCTCAAACTGACTGTCGAAGCCGGTACACCCCCACGGCAAGCCGCAAACTTATGTTTGCCGACGGGTATAGTGATTATACCATAATATCCGCAAAAATCAACTGTTGTGAAAAAGAGGATTTTCTCTTACGCGCGCGGCGCAAAATTGAAATAAGGATTGAATTGGCAAAACTTTTGGCGTATAATTCCCCTTGAACAAAACAAACTACCAAAAAGAGGTGCATTATGGCTGAAAAAGTTAAAACAAACACAAACCGCATAACACACAACAATAACTTCCTCGCCGCACTGGCGTTCATAGTTATGGGCGTGGTGTTCTGCTACACGCAGAGTGCGAGCATATTCTCGCTTGCGCTCATCATTTTCGGCACCATACTTTCCGTGCTCGGACTTCTCGAAATCTACTACAAGAACATCATAGTCGGCATAGTGGAAGTCGTGCTGGGTGTGGCACTGATAGTCGTTGCGGTACTGGCAGGCAACGTATCGTTGATAATAATGGGCATTGCCGTGCTGCTCTTTGCGGTATTCTTCCTCGTCGTCAATCTCGACACGCTGAAAAAAGGCTCTGTGCTGCACAAGGTCATCGTCATACTGGCTCTGCTGTTTATGCTGGTGGTCGCCGCCCTCTTCATCGCGGCGTACTGCGGCGAGAATTCGAAGGACATCGTCATTTCGCTCGGCGCATTCTGTCTCGGCTCGGGCGTGGCGATTGCGCTCCGCAACATTCTGTAAGAGTTTACTCCGCACAAACGAAACGAACCTCCGTCGGGAGGTTCGTTTTTTTGTGCTTTGTTTTCGGTCTGCGGTACGCCGTTTCCCGCCTAGCGCATTATGCGCGCGCATACGCAAAAGAACGTCAGACCGCGATGCCGTTCGCCCGCAGAACGTCGCCGAGATTGAAGGTCAGCGAAATGATGTACGGAAAGAGGCTCGTTGCGTCGAAACAGCCGTAACCCACCACGTTGAATACGCCGTCTTTCACCACCACTCCGCTGTAACCGTTGTCCAGCACGCGGTCGTACGGCTTTGCGAAATAGTCCGTTTTGCCCAGTTCGATGAGCAAGTCGCCCGCGCTGTCGTTGGAGGAGTCGTCGTCTGCGTAGGACAGCAAATCGGCAAACGTGCCGACCCATGCGTACCAGCCGTTGCCTATCGTTTTGTAGGGGCTGATTGCGCTGTGGCGCACGGGTATCATCTGCCTGTAAGACACCAGCACCCTGCCCGTCACGGCGTCGTACTCCGCCTTGTGTCTGTCGCCGCAGAGTTCGTACGGCAATGCTTTGAGCGCACTCCACGTCGCACCCTCGTCACGCGAAACGGCAATCAGGGAGTTGGATATTCTGTTGTTGGCTCTGCCGAGCAGTATCAGCGCGCCGTCGTCGGCGGTGCCTGTGCCCTCGACGCGAATGACTTCTACTTCGCACATACCGTATTTCGCGGCAAGCTCGGCATTGTCGTTATCCGAGGCGGCAAACAGCCCGACAGGCTCGCTCCACACCGCATTGTCGTTTTCGTCGAAGGTAAGCACGGTTTTGTACACGTTGAACTTGTGGTCGTGGAAAAGCCCCATCCACGCGTCGACGGGCTGTCCGTTTTCGTCGCGCAACTGAGTGAGCGAGGACATAGCCACAATGGCGTCGTAGGGAGAATGGAACTTCTGAAACTCGGACCACGTCGCGCCGTTGTCGTCGGAATAGGAAAAATTGAAGCCGTCCGCTTTGTAGGAAGTGGCGGGCCAGTAAGGGCACCCCGAGATGAGAACGAGGCGCGTTCTGCCGTCCGTGAAATGCAGGTTGTATAGCGTGGGTGTTTCCTGCGAATCCTCCCAGCTCGAAGGCAGTCCGCTCACGCGGTCGGACCAGCTTGCGCCGAAATCGTCGCTCGTGCGCATGGCGATTTCTCCTTTGCCGTGACCGAGAGGATACATGACGAGAATTTTTCCGTCGTCGGTCAGCACGGTGTCGGGGTGCGCTATGTAGCCTGCGGGGTTGTCCACCACCACGCGCAAATCCGAGGGCAACGTGGCAATGGGCAAGGTGACGACGTCTTCGGGCTCGACAAGGCTCGTATAGTGCACGCCGACGAGAGCGGCGGCGAGACCGACGCCCAGTATCAGCACGGCAACGCACCACACCACGATGCGTTTCGCATTGGCTTTCAGCTTCGCGGCAAACTTGCCTGCGGGTTTCTTTTCACCTTCCATAACTCCTCCCGAGCGGCAAACGCATATGCTCTGCCGCACATTTTGATGCACAAACGCTTGTTTTATTGTGCAAAAAGCGATGTTTTAACTTTCGATATTGCAAACGCCCCGTAAAAATCGGGGCGTTTGTTTATTCGCTTCTGAGTGCGACGGTGGGGTCTTTCTTCGAAGCGATTCTGGAAGGTATGAAGCCTGCCAGCATGCTGAGCAGTATGCTCACGCAGAACATCGTCACGCAGTGCCACCACTCTACCGTCATCAGCCCCTTTATCTGCAACAGCGCGGCGAGTATCACGTTGCCTATCGCCGAAAACGCCAGACTGAGTATCAGACCGATGATGCCCGAATATGCGCCGAGCATTGCGGACTCGGCAATGAACACTCGGGATATGTCCTTCTTTCGCGCGCCGAGACTTCGCAGGACGCCGATTTCCTTGCGACGTTCAAGAACGGACGTGTAGATGATTATCGCTATCATTATCGTCGAGACGATGAGCGATATCGCGGCGAAGCCCACGAGCACGTTGGTCATCGTCGAACTCATCTCTCTTACGAAACTCATTATTATTGCGAGGTTGTCGGTGTACTTGACCTCCTGCCCCGTTTCTTCGCCGTATTTGCGCAGAACGTCCTCGATGGCGGCTTTGTTGTCGAAGGAACTGGGATAAATCTTTATCGTCTGCGGGGTGTCCTTGTCCGCCACGCCGAGCGCACGCATTATTTCGACGTGCATCGAATAGTTCTTGACCGAAGTGCCTGCCGGAACGCCGTTCAGCGTCGTTGTGGAAATAATCTGAGCGTCGGGCTCCGAGATATACGTAATCTGCACCGATTCCGGAATGGTTATCGGCAGATTGTAAGGCACGAAGTTCTTCTTCGTCACGATTCCGTTGCGGCTGTCCTCGTCGGCTCGGATACTGTTGTTGATTTTATCAAGCGCGGTATTTTGCACGGTGGCAGCCACATCGCTTTCCGACGCTCTGTCCAACATTATTTCGGTGAGCGCGTGAGTATATCCGACATAGCCGTTGATGGAAGTGACGGTCACGCCCTGTCTGGGTCTGACCACGCCGACAACCTTGATATCCAGCGGATTGAGCGAGTCGATGACGGCCTTGTCGAGTTCGTCGCGGGCAACGGTGCTATAAGAGCCGTCGTCCTGTTTGACATAGTAGTCCGAATCGGCGATGAGTTTGTATTCCTTGCCGAGCAGTTCGCTCAACTCGAGAGGCTTGTAAAACTCCGCCTTTTCACTTTCGTGGCCGGACAAAATTATGTCGAGCAGATAGTCCTGCGAGCGCAATCCGAGTATGAACATCGCAAAGTCGGGCAACTGGTTGTACTTGTCCACCACGACGACGACTTCGTTTGCGGTCTGCGGCCAGCGGGAATCGCCGAGCAACTCGTACTGCTGGTCGAGAAGCTCCTGGTTGGTGGAAAGCTCGTCCCACGCGGAAGTGAAGGCGTTTGCCATATCCGAAATGAAGCCGCTGCCCTGGAAAGACCCCATGAGGTCGCCCATGGCGTCCGTGAACGGATTGACCTTCATATAGCTTTCGCCGAGGTGCGCCGGGTCGTCGGCATATACGTTGAACGTGGTGCCGTAGCCGTATTTGACGGTGCCGAGCGACTTGTCGAAGTTGTTGTCGTCGTCGAGATATTGTTTGAGGGCTTTGAGGTCGTTCTTGACGAACACTTCCTCTATGTTGCCGAGCAAAGAGCCGAGCACATTGCCGACGCCTATCTGCGTGCCGTCGGGGTATTCTTCCGCCGCCGTTCCGCCCTGCGAAAGCGCGGAATTGAGCAACGCGCTGGTGTTGATGTCGTACTCTTTGAGGGTTATCGGATACTGCGACAGCGCGTTTTCTTCGAGAGTGTGAATGTATGCGCCCACGCCGTTGGAAAGCGCGAGGACGAGAATGATGCCTATTATGCCGATACTGCCCGCGATGGACGTGAGCAGCGTTCTGCCCTTCTTGCTCAGAAGGTTGTTGAAGGAGAGGTTGACCGCCGTGCCGATGGACATAGAGGACTTCTCTTTGATTTTTTCCTTGCGGAGCCTCTCTTTGAGCCTCGCGAAAAAGCCCTTCTTCTTTTCGCCCTCGACGGCAAGGGTGCTTTCGTCGTACACGAGGTTGTTGCCGTCCTCGTCGACGCCCATCGATACGAAACCGACCTCGTCGCCCGCGTTCGCGGCGTTTTCCTCCGCGCTGTCGTACGGCATCGTGTCACCCACGATTTCGCCGTCCTTCAAATTGACGATACGCGTGCTGTACTCCTCGGCAAGTTGCCCGTTGTGCGTGACCATGATGACCAGACGGTCGCGGGCAACCTCTTTGAGCAGGTCCATGACCTGCAATCCCGATTCGCTGTCCAGCGCGCCCGTGGGCTCGTCGGCAAGAATGATGTCGGGATTGTTGACCAACGCACGCGCGATGGCAACGCGCTGCATCTGTCCGCCCGACATCTGGTTCGGCTTCTTCTTTGCCTGTTTTTCCAGCCCGACCTTGCGCAGTGCTTCCAAGGCGCGGGTGCGCGCCTCCTCTTTGCCCACGCCCGCAAGGGTCAGGCTCAGAGCCACGTTTTTGAGCACGTTCATATGAGGAATGAGGTTGTAGGACTGGAAGACGAAGCCTATGCGCTGGTTGCGGTAGGTGTCCCAGTCCACGTCGTCGTACTCTTCCGTGGAGATTCCGTCGATTCTGATGTCGCCGCTGGTATATCTGTCAAGGCCGCCGATGATGTTGAGCAACGTGGTTTTGCCGCAACCGGACGGACCCAGAATGGAAACAAATTCGTTTTTGCGGAACTCGATGGAGACGTTATGAAGAGCGAGAACGCTCTCTTCGTCCACCTTGTATTCCTTTGTGATTTCTAGTAATTTCAGCATATTTACTCCGTTGTAGTGTGCTTAAATTGTTGTTAAAGCCCCATTATCATACCATAGATTATGTTAAAAGACTACCGATAAACGCCATTTTGCCAAATTTACGGAAGCGCGACATCTGTAACGGACGTAAAAAAGACGTAAAAATTTTTCACTTTTTACAACTTTTATACATTTGCGTGACATAATCGACACCCTTTTGAGATAGCCTTATATCAGAAGGGCAAGGCTCTTTGCCGTCCTCTTTTACAAAGGTGACTTATGCAATATGTTTACGCCGTATTCGAACTGATAGCGGGGCTGGGCGCATTTCTGCTCGGCGTCAAGTTTCTCTCCGACAATATGGAGAAACTGGCAACCGCCCGCCTTCGCAATCTTTTCCGCAAGACTTCCAAAAGCAAACTGGTCGGTGTCGGCATAGGCACCGTAACGACCGCCATAGTTCAGAGTTCCAGCCTTACCACGGTTATGGTCGTGGGTCTGGTCAACGCAGGCGTCATGTCGCTCGGTCAGGCGACGACGGTCATCATGGGCGCAAACATAGGCACGACGATAACGGGACAGATTGCCGCGTTGCAAGCCTTCGACTTCGCCGCATTCGCCACCGCGCTCGCAGGGGTCGGCGTGCTTGTCGCTATGTTTTCCAAAAAAGAGAAGGTCTGCACCGTGGCGTACGCCGTCGCGGGTCTCGGGCTGGTGTTCATAGGTCTGGGACTCATGGCGGAGGCAATGACTCTCGTAAAACAGAATCAGGCGGTGCTCGACCTCTTCGCCAGCATAGAAAATCCCTTCCTGCTCTTCTTCCTCGGCATTGCCGTGACCGCAATCGTTCAAAGCAGTTCCGCCGTCACCTCCATACTGATATCCATGGCGTCGGCGGGCATAATCATAGGCAGCGGCGGCAACTCGGTGCTGTTCGTCATACTGGGCACCAACATAGGCACCTGCGTCACTGCGTTGATATCCTCGATAGGCGCGAACACCAACGCAAAACGCGCGGCAGTCATTCACCTGCTGTTCAACGTAATCGGTTCGATTATTTTCTTCATCATTCTGATAAGCTGGAAAGACATGATGTCGATGACGCTTGAAAGGTGGTTCCCGGGTCTGCCCAGCACGCAGATAGCGATGTTCCACACCTTCTTCAACGTCATATGCACAATCATATTCCTGCCCTTTACCAACCTCTTCGTCAAGCTGTCCTCGCTGATTGTCAAGGAGCGCAGACACAAGGGCGACAAGTCCGCCGAAGAGCCCACCCGCCTCGACAAACGACTGCTTGCGACGCCCGTCATCGCGGTGGATAACGCGACGGAAGAGGCACTTGACGTGCTCAAATCGGCAACTCAATGCCTGGATAATGCGGTAAACGCCTTCCTCGAACAGGACGCCACCAAGTCGGACGACATAGTCAAGGACAGCGAACATATCGCCGAAAGATTGCAGAACATCGGCGACTATCTCGTGCAGATTTCCGCCTATGACGCCACGCTGGAACTGGAAAAGCGCATAACCGCTCTGCACTCCTGCATAGGCGACATCAACCGTGTCGGGGAGGTGGCGGACAACGTGACCAAGTACACCCGTCGCGCAGTAAAGGACGGGCTGCACTTCTCCCCCAAAGTCAAGGAGGAAATCCGCGCGCTCATGGACATAATAAACGACATGTCGGTAAAATCGGGTGAGGTGCTCTCCAACCGCGACACCGCCGCACTCGGCGAAATCGAAACCTTCGAAAACAACGTCGACGGCAAACGCAAGGAACTCATAAAAGACCACATAAAGAGGTTGGGCAGCGGCGAATGCCGCCCCGAAAGCAGCGGCGTTTTCATCAACCTCGTATGCAACCTCGAACGCGTGGGCGACCACCTCAACTACATCGCTCACACCGTCGAAAGCGTCTAGACGGCAAGACGCAAACAAGTTTGCCTCGCGCGCTTTGAAATTCGGCTCTGCCGTGTTATGATGTCATAAAGAGGTAATTATGGAAAAAATCGTTTATCTCCTTGAAGACGACGACAGCATCTGCGACCTCGTCAAATGCACTCTTCAACTCAACGAAATCGAATGTCATACATTCACGACCGTAAAGGCGTTCCGCGAGGCAATGTCCCGCAAACTCCCGCGCATCGCCGTGCTTGACATTATGCTCGGCGACGGCAACGGACTGGACGTGCTCGCCGAGATAAAGGCGCACCACCCCGAAGTGTACTGCATAATGCTCTCGGCCCTCGGCAAGGAAACCGACAAGGTGACGGGGCTCAACCTCGGGGCGGACGACTACATCGCAAAACCCTTCGGCATACTGGAATTCTCCGCCAGGATTGCCGCGGTGTTCCGCAGAATGAGCAACAAGAAACAGTCCGTGCTCTCCGTGGGCGACATAGTCATGGACTGCGACAAGATGACCGTCACCGTCGCGGGGCGCGAACTTTCGCTGTCGGGCAAGGAATTCAAACTGTTGCAATACTCTCTCGAAAACCCCGGCAAAGTGCTCACCCGCGACGAACTGCTGACCAACGTCTGGGGCTACGAAGGCGGCGAAACCCGCACCATCGACAACTACGTCAGCCACCTGCGCAAACTCGGCTTCAACTTCGAAACGGTGTTCGGCATCGGATACAAATTCAAAGCCTGATATGAAAAAACGCATTCTGCTCACCACGCTCGCGGTCACCTTCGTCGGACTTCTCATTTTCAGCGTGATAACCACGAACCTGACCTACCGCTCCTTGCTGGAAAACAGCAAGAACTTTCTGGTGTCGCAGATGAACGTCTTTTCCACCGACGTCTACTCCAACGACGACGCGGGCGCAAAAGCGTTGAGCGAGGCTCTCGGCGGAGAGCGCGTCACGTTCATGTCTCCCGACGGCACCGTCACGGGCGACAGTGACGAGCAACTGGCGGGCACTCCGCACGCCGACCGCGAAGAAGTCGCCGAGGCAATCCGCGACGGAGAGGGCTATTCGACGCGCAGGTCGTCGAGCGTGGGCGAAAACATGCTCTATTATTGCAAGCAATTCGACGACCGTCTTGTCAGACTTTCCATACGCACGTCCTCCGAGTGGGAAGTCATACGTTCCACCATTCCCGTGATATTCTGGTTCGTCATACTCGACGTCATATTCTGCCTGATATTCACCTTCTTCACAACCAACTACACTCTCAAACCCGTCGAGGAACTTGCGCGCAAGTCGCGTCTGTCCGTGCCTTTGGAGACCAAATACAAGGAACTCGAACCAATAGCCGACATCCTCAACCGCAAGAACGAGGAAATCGAAAAACAGATGGACGTCATCAAGCGCGAACAGGCGAGAGTCGCAAGCGCACAGCAGTCCAAAAACGAGTTCATCGCCAACATCACACACGAGATGAACACCCCGCTCACGAGCATAAAAGGGTTTGCCGAACTGTTGCAGACGGCGACGCTCGACGACGCCACGCGCGAAAAAGCCGTGAAAATCATCAAGGAACAGTCCGACAGACTGACGGGGCTCATCGCCAGCATAATCAACTTCAACGAACTCGACAACGACGAACTGCCCTCTTACGAGTGCAACGTAACCCTGATTGCGAGCGAAGTCGCCGAGTCGCTGCGTCCGAGCATCGAACAGAAAGGACTTTCGCTCACGCTCGACGTCGACCCCGAAGTGACCGTCGCCAGCCGACAGGAAAGGCTGACGGAAATATTCGGCAATCTGATACGCAACGCCACCAAATACAACAAGGAAAACGGCTCGATTTCCGTCACGGTCAAAGGCGGCTCGACGCCTTATGCGGAAGTCGCCGATACGGGCATAGGCATTGCGGAAGAAAACCTCGACAAGATTTTCTCGCGTTTCTTTACCGTGGACAAATCCCACAGCGGCAAGAACGGCGGTTTCGGACTGGGACTTGCCGTGGTGAAAAAACTCTGCGACCGCGCGGGGTGGAAACTCTCCGTCAGGAGCAAGCTGGACGAGGGCACGACTTTCAGAATAGAATTCTGACCCGCAAATCATACTGTTCCGACACGCCATTTCGACACGACCTCTCCCCCTTCATCTAAAACACAGACAAAAAAGAAAAAGCCCGCCGAAGCGGGCTTTTTTTGCGTGGCTGTTTCAGCCCACGGTTATGCTCCATATCAGCTCGTAGGTGGCGCGCGGCGACAACTCGAACATATCGCGTTTGGACGAGAGGTCGTCGATTACTCCGTCGTATGCGGGCACGCTCGTCCACGGTTCGAGGGCGACGTATGGCGCCTCTTTTTTTGGAGCGTGCCATATCCCCAGATATTTCATCGCGTCGGGAATTTCGAGCGTGACGCTCTTCGCGCTCTTCGACGAGCGCAGGGAAATACGGTTGGATATGTCCTGCAAGATTATTGCGTCGCGGTCGAACAGCGAATGTCTGAGGCGCAGAATTCTGCCGTCTTCCAGAGGGAAATCGTCCGTGCGTTCCGTCACGTAACAGGTGTCGGACATATAAATGGCACGCGGAGAACATTCGGGGGTAAACTCGACGTAATAGTCCTCGAAGGTCTCCCCTTCGCCACTGCCGAGCGGCACGTTGAAACCGGGGTGTCCGCCGATTGCGAAGGGCATAACCTTGTTGCCGCGGTTTGCGACGGATATTTCCATTTTCACGGTATGTCCGACAAGCGTATAGCAGATGTGATACTCGAAATCGAAGGGATACATTGCGCGAGTGCGGTCGTCCGCACGCAGAGCGAAATCGATTTTGTCGCAAGCCAGTTCGGTGGCTTCAAGCGTGCTTTTGCGCAAAAAACCGTGCAGGTTCATTTCGTAGGTGTTGCCCTCGTAGGTGTACTTGCCTTCGGTGAGCCGTCCGCAGATGGGGAAGAGGTTGTAGGCGCGCCCTCCCCAGAACTCGGGATTGCCCTGCCAGAGATATTCCGTGCCGTCGTCGCGCGTCTTTACGGACATAAGCTCCGCCCCGACGTCGGAAATCACGACCTCGATGAAATCGTTGTAAATGGTGTATAGCATAATTCCTCCTTACCTGACAGCAACCTGTCCCGACTATTATACTATATTCGCCGACATCGTTCAACAGTTAATTTTATTTTTCGCAAAATTCTCTCAAAACCGCTATTCTAACCGCTCCGATTGAAAAACGCCGACATCAAGGCGTCGGCGTTAGTACGGACGAAAAGGCGTTTACGACGTCTTTGCCGCCTCTGCAATCGACCTTTTTCGCTCCTCCGATATGCGGAAGCTCTCCTTTGCCTTGCGCACGGTCTTTTTCATCACGCTGTCGCAGAGTTTTCCTTCTTTCAGATAGACGATTGCCTCGTCGAAGTGCTTGATGAGCGCATCGCAAAAATACCACGCCGCCGCCATATCCACGTAATAATCCCCGTTGAGGCGGCTTACAATCTCCAACCCCGAGGGACGGAAGTCGTCCAGAAAATACTGTTTCATCGTCACGATGCCGAAGCGGACGGTGTATACCCTCTCCGACGCGCACCAGCGCAGAGTCAGTCCGTACAGGTCGTCGTATCTTGCGCGCGGACACCTCAGCGACAGGATGTCCGTCACCGCCCAGTTGTCGGCGTAAGGCAGAAACTCCTCCGTAAGCGCCGCCGCGCGGTCGAAGTCCTTCGTCTCGCCGATTATCAGCGCGTGCAGCAGGTTTTCTTCGAAAAGTTCGTGAGGCAATTCCGAAAGAAAAGCCCGCTTCCGCTCCTCCGTCATTCTCTTGACGAAAGCGCGCAAAACGGGCACTCTGACGCCGATTATGCTTTCGGGGTTTGCGGTCGGCACGAGTTTTTTCTGAAACTCGGCGTACTTTTCGTCCGCAAGCGCACGCAGTTCTTGTTTTACGTCATTCATTTTCTTTTGCGTCGTCGTCCGACTGCGCGCCGTCGCTTTCCACGGGGCGGGTCGCGTCGTCAGTCTTCGCTCCGTCGCCGTGTGCGGACTTCGCGCGGAGCTCGTCCGCCTCCTTCATTTTGAGTTCGATAAAGGCGCGGACTTTTTCCTTTTGCGCGTCGGCCTGCGTTTCAGCCTCTTTTTGCAGTTTGTCGTAACGGACGATGAGGTAGGTCGCAAGGCAGAACAGCACGCACACCAACGCGCCCATTCCTATGAGCAGCCCGCCGCTGAAATAGTCCGCTCCCTTTGCCAGGATGTATATGCCCACTCCGATGAGTCCGAGACCTATCGCAAGGCAGAATGCCGCCACGATTATATTCGCGGTTCTGTTGATTTTCATATTTCCTCCGCGATGAAACTCCGCGCCGTTATTTCACGAACACCGCGACGTCTTCGGCGGGTTTTCTGTTCTTGCGGCGAGGTTCGTCCGAAGCGGGAACGCCCACGGCAATGACGAGTTGGACGTTGCATTTGTCCTTTTTGGAGAGACCGATGCCCTCTTTCACCGTCTTTTCGTTGAACATACCGAGTATGCAGGTGCCGAGCCCCAACGTCGTCGCGCAGAGCGTCATGTTGGCAACGGCGATGCCTATGTCGATGGAGGCGAACTCCTTGCCGAACAGCACCTGACCGACGCGCTCGGGATAGTTGGGTTTGATGCCCGTGACGACGATGAACGCCGTCGCCTTGTCGGTGAAACGGTTGTTGCCCATAATCTGCACGCCGCGGCGCACGGTGTCGGCGTGTTCGTCACCGTTCACGACGTAAAACTTCCACGGCTGGGAATTGCAGGCGGACGGCGCAAGTCTGCCCGCCTCGACGATGGTATGCAAAGCCGCATCGTCCACGGGTGCGCCCGTGTAGGAACGGCAACTTTCGCGCTTCTTGCAAAGTTCGATGAAATCAAAATCCATATCGGCTCCGTTCGGGTGATTCCCGAATGTCTTTTTTGACATTCTATCTCAACGGCGCGATTAAGTCAATCTCCGAGAGGCAATCGGGGTCTTGTCGGGTTGACACGGAACGCCGCGGATAGTACAATTTCGCTATGAGCATTTTCGACGGACAACTGTGCATACAAGCCGCCGCCGCAAGCGGAACGGAAGCCGTACTCAAACGCGAACTCGCGTCTTTGGGTTATTCTCCGCGCGGCGCGGAATACGGCAGAATATGTTTCGAGGGCACGATGCGCGACGTCGCGCGTGCGAATGTGTTTTGTCGGACGGCGGGTCGCGTGCGCATAGTCGTCGCCGAGTTCGAGGCGCACACCTTCGACGAACTGTTCGAACGCACGCGCGAAATACGTTGGCAGGACGTGGTGCCGCGCGACGGCGCGCTTGTCGTCACCGCAAAGAGCATAAAAAGCAAACTCTTCTCGCTGAGCGACATCCAGAGCATCGTCAAAAAAGCCGCCGCCACCGCTCTTTGCGAGGCGTATTCCGTGCCGCGCCTTGCGGAAACCGGCGCGACCTATTCGGTGGAAGCCGCCGTCGTCAACGACAAAGTCACGCTCGCGCTCGACACGTCGGGAGCGGGTCTTCACAAACGCGGATACCGCGTTTACCTCGGCGAAGCCCCCATAAGGGAAACCCTCGCCGCCAGCATAATCATGCTGTCGGTGTGGAACAGGGACCGCGCATTTGCAGACCCATTCTGCGGGTCGGGCACCCTGCCCATAGAAGCCGCGCTGATTGCCACCGACACCGCGCCGGGGCTCAACCGCTCCTTCGCTTTCGAGGAGTTTGCCAACGCGCCCGAAGTCGTTTCCTCCGTGCGCGAAGAGGCGCGCGCGCTCATAAACCGCTCGGCAAAACTGCGCATTCGCGGCAGCGACGTAAATCCCGCCGCCGTAAAACTCGCAATGAAACACGCCGAACGTGCGGGCGTCGCGGATATGATTCATCTGCAAGTCGCCGATATGCGCACTTTTTCGTCGCGCTACGCGCACGGCGTTGTTGTGACAAATCCCCCTTACGGCGAAAGACTGATGAACGAAGACGAACTCAAAGTGCTCTACCGCGATTTCGGCGAGACGTTCTCCCGCCTCGACGAATGGAGCGCGTACGTCATCACGTCTTACCGCGCATTCGAAAAATATTTCGGACGCCGTGCGGACAAAGTCCGCCGCCTCTACAATTCCGAACTGGAATGCAACCTCTACACCTTCCTCGGCGCGCCGCCCGCGAAAACGCGCGCTCCGTATGCGGAACAAGACAAAAACGAAGTTTTCGCCGACGCCGTGACCTGCGCCGACGACAAAGGAGAAATATGAGAGCCGTAATTCAAAGAACTTTCCGCTCCGCCCTGTACGTGGACGACAAACTCGTCAGCGAAATCCCGAACGGGTTGACGGTATTCCTCGCCATATGCAAGGGCGACACGGAAGACCAAGCCGAATACTTCGCGCGGAAGCTGACCAAACTGCGCGTGTTCCGCGACGAAAACGGAAAGATGAACATCGGCATAAAAGACGCAGGCGGCGAAATTCTGCTTGTGTCTCAATTCTCGCTTGCGGGCAAACTAGGCAAAGGCACGGGCAACCGCCCCGACTTCGGCAACGCGGAAGACCCGGAACGCGCGGAATATCTCTACAAGTACGTCACCGAAAAAATACGCGCCGAGGGCGTCACCGTGAAAAACGGCGTGTTCGGCGCGCATATGTACATCGAGCAACAACAGGACGGACCTTTGTCCTTCGTGTTCGAGTGTTGAAAAGTCCGCCGTTTGAGGCGGACTTTTTCAAAGTTTTATCAGGTCGGCGACGACTTCCTGCGCGAGCCGCAATCCCGCCGACGCGGGCACATACGAAATACTCGCGGGCGTGCGCGCTTCCTCGCCGCTTTTCGTGGGCAACGACGGCGAATAAAGCACCTTTACCCCTTCTATTCCCCTTGCTCTCAACTCTTTGCGCATCACTTTCGCAAGCGGACACACGGAAGTCTTTTTTATGTCACAAACGACAAAATCGGCTGTTAATCTGTTTCCTGTGCCCATTGAACTCACGATTTTGACATTTGCCGCCTTTGCCCGCGCTATGAGTTCCAGCTTGGCGGTGACGTTGTCGACGGCGTCCACGACGTAATCGTAGCCGCCCAAAGGCACGCTGTCCGCCGTGTCGGGAAGATATCGCAGGTCATACGTTTCCACCTTGCAATCGGGATTTATCGACAGCACCCTTTCGCGCGCGACGTCGGTCTTCTTTCTGCCCAGAGTGTCCACGGTGGCTATTATCTGACGGTTCAGGTCGGTGGGACTGACAACGTCGAAATCCAGCAGTCCCAGTCTGCCTACCCCCGCTCTCGCGAGCGCTTCGACGACGTATCCGCCCACGCCGCCGAGCCCCGCTACGAGCACGCTCGCCTCTCCCAGCGCGGCGACGTTTTCCTCGCCTATCAAAGCGGCTGTACGCCGCGTGAATTCAGCATTCATCCTTCTTTTCTCCTTGACTGTTCCGCGCGTCTGCGCCGTCATCCGAAAGGACGCCCGCCCTTTCCGCATTCATCCTCGCCTGTTCGCGCGCAACATCGTCCGCCCAGGTCGGCACCGCACGTCCCGTAACGGCGGCGCCCCATTTGTTCGCCCACTTTTCGGGGTAAAAATCGTAATAGGACACCGCCTTTTCGGCGCGCATTTCGTTTGCCGATTTCAGGTTGCACCACAACGCGGAGGGCAAACCTATCACCGGCAGGTACAGCGGTCCGAGCAGAAGGGACTGCAACGTGTGCCCGTACTCGTGGGTTACGGCGTCGTACAACCACTTTTCGGGACGGGAGGCGTTGACGAACGCGAACATTCCGAGCGAAATTCCCCCGAAGGCTCCGTTGTGGTATACCACCACCGCTCCGTGGAAAAATTCGCGCTTGCAACGACGGTATTTCATCAAAAGAAAAAGTCCCGCAAGCGACTGCAAGAATCCCCACGTCCACTGCCAGATTGCGTAAAGCACCGCACGAATAAGTTTCATATTGAGATTTTAACACTCCGCGGCGTTTTTTTCAATACGGATTGTCGGTCGTTAAATTAAATCCCGAACGCATAACCATTGAACATTGACATATCGAGTGTATGTCTATATAATGTTTAATGTACGGTTATCGTTTCGCGGAGGCGGGCGCGTACGCGCTCGTATTTTCGTTTGCAAAAGGTGCTGACTCTTTTCGGTAAGGTGTGTAAAGAATATGTTGAAGCTGGTCGATATCGTTAAGGACTATCGTATGGCGGACTCCGTCGTACACGCTCTCAGAGGCATCAACCTCAACTTCCGCAAGAGCGAATTCGTCTCCATTCTGGGACCTTCCGGCTGCGGAAAAACCACGATGCTCAACATCATCGGCGGTCTGGACAAATACACGGACGGCGATCTCATCATCAACGACCGCTCGACAAAGGAATTCCGCTCCCGCGACTGGGACGCTTACCGCAACCGTTCGATAGGTTTCGTTTTCCAATCCTACAACCTCATACCTCACCTGAACATTTTGCAGAACGTGGAACTCGCGCTGACGATTTCCGGCGTTTCGCGCAAGAAGAAAAAAAAACAGGCGGCGGAAGCACTCGAACGCGTGGGGCTCGGCAACCAGCTCAAAAAGAAGCCCAACCAGCTCTCGGGCGGACAGATGCAACGCGTCGCTATCGCGCGCGCGATTGTCAACAACCCCGAAATCATTCTCGCGGACGAACCCACGGGGGCGTTGGACAGCAAGACTTCCGAGCAGGTCATGGACCTCTTGCAGGAGATATCCGACGACAAGCTTGTGATAATGGTCACGCACAACCCCGAACTTGCCCGCCGTTACTCCACCCGTATAATCGAGCTCACGGACGGCGAAGTCATTTCGGACAACAATCCTTATGACGGACTGCCCACCGTACTCTCGCCCGTCGGCGCGGTCACGGACTTCGACCTGTCGCCCATCGAAGCGTACATAAAAGAGGAAGAGGCGACCCCCGCTCCCCAGCCCGAAAAACCCGCCAAAAAGAGCAAGAGCAAAAAGGGCAAAAAGGAGGACGTCATTGCCGCCGCCACGGCGACGACGGAGGACGCGGAAGCGGACAACCCGCAGACCACGGCACACGACGCGCTCGCGCTCGCTGCCGACAAACACGACGCCGCACTGTCCGTGGCGGGAGCGCCTGCAACGGACGAACAGCCCTCTTCGGACGAAAAATTCGTCGCGGTCGTCACACCCGACCAACCCGTAAAACTCAAAAAACGCAGCGGACAGCCCAAAGAAAAGAAGGAACGCACTTCGATGTCCTTCTTCACCGCGCTGTCCCTTTCGGCGCGCAACCTCATCGCCAAGCGCACGCGTACCTTCCTCACCGCGTTCGCCGGCAGTATAGGCATAATCGGCATCGCGCTCGTTCTCAGCCTTTCCAACGGTTTCAACCTCTATATGGATGAGATGGAAAGCAGCATTCTTTCCAGCATGCCGCTCACAATCAACAGCATGGCTCTCGACATAGACGTCGACTCCCTCATGAATATGGAAATCGAGAGTGGCGACGGCGAACAGTTCCCCGACTCGGACTACGTCACCCCGTACGCTCCCAGCGGAGTCATGGGCGTCGAGGGCATCAACTTCGGCATCAACGTCATCACGGACGAATACATGGCGTACGTGCAGGAAATTCCCGACAAACTGCCCGACACGCTCAACGCCATAAAATACAGTTATGCAATAGAAATGCCGCTTATCGTCAAGAACGGGAACCAGTACAACGTCGTTTCCGCTTCTTCGTCCATACTGGGCGACGCCATGGCGTCCATGGGTATGTCCACCAGCCCCATCGGCTGGCAACAACTGCTTTGGGACGGTTTCATGCTCGACCAGTTCGACATCATAGCGGGCGGCTATCCCGGCACCGACGCGGGCAACGGTCAACTGCGCGAGGCAATGTACGAGCAAACGGGCAGCAACGACGCCTACGACAGCCTCGCAAACGGCAGCGACGCCTCGATGAACCTCAAAGCAAGACAGGCGGTGTTGGTCATCAACAGCTACAATATGATCGACTACTCCATCCTCGAAGCGCTCGGTCTCAACCTCGAAAAGGACGCCGACGGCAACTACGCGCCCATAAACTTCAACAACATACTCGGCACGCAGATTACCGTCATATCCAACGACAACTACTACGATACTTCCAACGCGGGCTGGGTTGACAACGGCGACGGCACAAGAACCTTCAACCGCGCCGAAATCAACGAGGATTACGCAAGTTACTTCGACGACGAGGACAACGTGAAAGTTACCATTGTCGGCGTGCTCAGAGTAAAGAGCGGCATTCTCACTCCTCTGCTCCAAAACGGCGTCGCCTACACCGAGGACCTCACTCGACTCTGCCTGCAAAAGGCGGCAAATTCCGATATAGTCAAGCTGCAAGCCGCAAATTCCGACAGAAACATTCTCACGGGCAAACAGTTCAGTTTCGATTTCAGCCAGATAGTGTCTTTGGTCGAAACTTTCGGTATGTCGGAAAGCACCGTCGTAACACAACTTGTGAATTTGTTGCTGGAAGGCGATTTGTCGAGTCTGGACGGAGTTTTCGCAAGTGTGCTGGAATCCTTCCGCAACGGTCTTACCGAAGAGGACCAGGCGGCTTTGCGCGCCTGCAAGACAATGAGCGAATTGTGGGAAAAGTTCAAAGAACTTTCCGGCATATCCAACCTCGAAGGACTTATCAGGACATTCCTCCCCAGAATGGACCTCGAAATCCCCGGCACGGAAATCGCGCTCAGCGGTCAATCCATACTGTACCTCATCGACAGCGCGTACCAGACGGTCATGCAGACGCTCGGCGGTGACGACACGCCGATCGGCGCGTACATCTATCCCACTACGTTCGACGCAAAAGACAAGATCTGCGCCTACCTCGACCAGTGGAACAAGGACAACCCGACGCTTTCGGTCACCTACACCGACTATGCGGGCACCATATCCGAACTGCTGACCAAGGTCGTGGGCATCGTATCGTACATACTCATCGCGTTCGCGGCGATATCCCTCGTCGTGTCCAGCGTCATGATTGCAATCATCACTTACGTATCCGTGCTCGAACGCACGACGGAAATCGGCGTCCTGCGCTCCATCGGCGCGCGCAAAATCGACGTCAGCAACGTGTTCAACGCCGAAACGGGAATCATCGGCGCCGTATCTGGCATACTGGGCGTATTCCTCGCGTGGATAATCGACTTCCCCATCAACTACTGGATTTCCACCCTGGCTCCCGAAGCCCCCGAAAACTTCGCGGTGCTCAATCCTTTGCACGCACTGTTGCTGGTCGTGCTGAGCATAGTGCTCACCATGATATCGGGTCTTGTTCCCGCAATACTCGCGGCGAAGAAAGACCCCGTCAAAGCCTTGCGCGCAAGCGGCTGACGCCCGCGGCGCGTCCGCGCGCATACTGTGCGTTTCGCGCAGGCACGCAAGGGCGCAAACCGCAACCCGAATTCTTGCGACATAAAAACCGCACTCCGAAAGAGTGCGGTTTTGATTTTCCGTTCGTTCGCGGTCCCTGTCGGGAGCCCCGTCAGTTCTGCTTCTCGGCGTCGTTTTCGAGGTCTTCGAGCACCTGTACGGACACGGCGAAACAATCCGCCAGCGCACCGAGGTCGAGGTTGTCGCTGCTGTCGTAACGGGTGTGATAATAGTTCTGCAAGTTGTGGTTCATCGCGGTGATGCCCGTGGCACGGAACCCGCCCTGATTGAAGGCGGCGGAATCCGTCGCGCCGAAAGGCACGTTGCCCGTGTGACAGGTTATGCCGAGTTTGTCCGCCGCGGCTTTGAAACGACGGCTGATTTCCTCGTCGGCTTTCACCGTCGCGTTGAGGTCGCGTTCGTTGACTTGCAGGAACTTGCCCTCGTGAATGGTGTCGTACGACACGATGTAGGTCGGCACGTCCTTATAATCGTCTTTATGCGCTTCGCACCACGCTTTCGCGCCTCTGAGCCCCGCTTCCTCCGAGCCGGAGATTATGACGCCGACTTCGGTGTGTTCGAGTTCGATGCCCTCATCCTGCAAAGCCTTCAAAACGGCAATGCCCATATAACAGCCCGTAAGGTTGTCGTTCGCGCCGTCCACGACGCGCTTCTCGTTCCACAGAACGTAATAAAGCAACCAGGAAGGCACGAAGGTCAGCGTGCCGAGCCCGAGCCTGAGCACCAGGTCGGCGTCGTCAACGAAGAAGGAGGCGATGAGCACGCCGAGCAGATACAGCATGCCGAGTATGCCTATGACGACGTGCGCTCCGAACAGCACACCGCCACCCAGATAATTGAAAGTCCACTCGCACGCCGCATCGGGATGTCCGTTGTAGAAAATGCGGCATTTGACTTCACCCGCAGGCTTTTTGGTCGCAGTCACGTTGTGCGAAACCTTCTTGGGATAGAGTTTGTCGACCGTGCGGCGGTACATGATGAACTCGCCGAACATTATTGCCGCACCGACGGCAATCAACACCACGGATACGATTTGCGCTGCAAAATGAGGCACGAAAAACAGTCCGAACGCCACAAGCACCAGCGTGACCGTGATGTAAATCCAGCCCATAAACGCCGCGGGATGCAGCTCGAACGACTCCACTTTGACGTCGTCGCAACCGTAATCGGAAAGTTGTTGCGCCATGCGCTCGCACGCCGCCTTTTCCCCTTCCGAACCGGGGTCGCGCTTGCCGCATTCGGCGATGACGGAAGTAATTTCTTCCCCCATGTACTCTGCGGCTTCCGCCTTTTTGCTCTTTATCGCGTTAAGGTTCATAACATCCTCCTTTTACAAAGTGATTTTACATAATCGGCGCGCGATTTTCAACAACAATTTTCTTTTTGCCCCTCAATTTCACGGATATTTTGCCCGACGGGCGAAAAACGAAGCGCGCAGATGCGCCCTTTTTGCAAAAGAATCATGCCGTTGTATGAAAAATTTTTTATTTTCCGTTGCAATTCGCGCAAACACGTGATATTATGTGAATGAACATTCATATGAAAGACTGTTCACACGTTGTTTCGGACGGCGAACTCCCTTCGTCGCCGAAAGAATGCGAAAAGGAGAAGATATGGCAAACCATCTTTGCACGGTGCACCCTGATACGGTAAAACGCGTATCCGAAGCAATGGAAAGCGACACCACACTCACGACGATGTCGCATTTTCTCAAAGTCATGGCGGACCCGACGAGGCTCAAAATCGTCAATGCCCTGCTCATCGGCGAACTGTGCGTGTGTGACCTTGCCAAAGTGCTCGATATGGAACACTCCGCCGTGTCGCATCAGCTTGCCGTACTGCGCAAAATCGACGTGGTGAACGTGCGTCAGGAGGGAAAGTCAAAATACTACTCTCTGAAAGATACGCACATCAACACCGTATTCGAAGTGACGCGCACGCACGTGGAGGAATGACGAACCGCACAATGTGCCTAACCCTGCATCTAACCCGTTGAAATTATGAAAAGATATCAATTCAAAGTCGGAAACATAGACTGCGCGATGTGCGCCAAAAACGTGGAGGACGCCGTGGCGAAACTGCCCTGGGTAAAGACGGCGAACCTCAATTTCAGCACGGAGAAACTCGTCGTAACAACGGACCGCGAAGACGACGTTCTTCCCGAAATCACCCACGCCTGCAAGCAGGCGGAAGCGGAATGTTACGTGCTGCCGTATGACAATGCCGCCACCGCAACCGTGAAGAAAAAGCCCGACGTGCTCATCGTGCTGTTTTTCATAGGCGTTGCAATCGGCATAGTCGGCATATGCCTTGCCGAATTCACGGAACACTCCGTCGCCGCACAGGTTTTATCGTGGATAGGATTGATTCTCGCGCTGGGCAAAACGCTTATGCGCGCATTCACCAAAATCGTTCGCGCTCATTCCATAGACGAAAACCTGTTGATGGCGATATCCGCAATCTGCGCCGTCGCAATCGGCGAAACGCTGGAAGGATTCATGGTCGTGGTGTTGTATCAAATCGGCAAGTTCTTCGAGCAAAAAGCGGTGGATAAAACCCGAAACAGCGTAAAAAGTCTCATTATGGTCAAGCCCGAAACCGTCGCCGTCATTCACGACGGAGAGATAAAAGACACCCCTGTCGCCGATGTCGGCACGGGCTCCGAAATCCTTGTCAAAGCGGGCGAAATCATACCGCTGGACGGCGTGATAACGGAGGGTTCCTGCGCACTCGACCTCTCTTCCCTCACGGGCGAAAGCCTCCCCAAACAGGTGCAGGCGGGCGACACCGTGCTGTCGGGCTCCGTCAACCTGGACGGTGCGATTCATCTGCGCACAACGGGCACGGACGAGGACAGCACCATAACCAAAATTCTGCAACTCGTCGAAACCGCGGCGGAGCGCAAGACCCGCACCGAAACCGTCGTCACGCGCATGGTCAAATATTACGTGCCCATCGTGATATTCTGCGCCGCCGTCGTCGGTCTGCTCTTCGGACTTGCCGGCAACTACTCCGTGCAGGACAGCCTGTACAAGGGCATGATATTCCTCGCGGTGTCCTGCCCTTGCGCAATCGCCATATCCGTGCCGATGAGCTATTTCTGCGCAATAGGCAACGCCTCGTCGAAAGGCATACTGATAAAAGGCACCAACTATCTGGACGGCATATCGCAGATGCGCGCGCTCGCCGTTGACAAGACGGGCACGCTCACCGACGGCAACTTCTCCGTGACGAAAATAGAATGTGCCGACGGCGACGAAGATGCGGCGTTGAGACTGGCTTATCTTGCAGAGTGCAATTCCACTCACCCGATAGCGCGCGCCATTGTCAAAGCGGCGGGCGAAAAAGCCGAACTTTGGGCAAAAGACCGCGACAGAATACGGGAAATCCACGAAATTGCTGGGCGCGGAATGTCCTACACGGACGAGCGCGGCAGGTTCGTCGAAGTGGGCAAAGGCGAGGCAAAGGAAGGCTCCGCGCAGACCGTGGTCACGGTGCGCGCGGACGGTAAAGCCGTTGCCGACATCTATCTCAAAGACGAAATCAAAAACGGCACGGCGGAAGCCGTCGCCTATTTCAGGGAACACGGCATAGACACCGTAATGTTCACCGGCGACAACGCTGCCGTGGCGGCACAGGTGGCGGACGAACTAGGAATATCCCGTTACAAGGCGGAAATGATGCCACAGGACAAATTTGCCGAAATGGAGGCTCTGCTTGCCGCAAAGCGCAAAAAACACGACGTGGTCGCGTACGTGGGCGACGGAATAAACGACGCACCCGTGCTCTCCCGCGCGGACGTGGGCGTCGCCATGGGACTTGCGGGCAGCGCGGCAACCGTGGACAGCGCGGACGTGGTTCTCATGAACGACAATCTAGGGCAGCTCGTCGAGGCGCACAAACTGTCTTCCTTTACAAAACGCATCGTCGCCGAAAACATCATCGCAACGCTGGCGATAAAACTCCTCTTCGTTTCGCTGGGACTTGCGGGAATAACAGGTCTTGCGTGGGCGGTGTTTTCCGACGTCGGACTTGCAATCTGCACGGTGCTCAATTCCCTGCGTGTACTCCGTCACGGCGGCACGCCGAAACGCGGCGGCAACGCCGAACACCCGCACGAAAGGCACCACTCGCACGCGCACGGTCATTCTCACGCCCCAAGAACGTCGTGCGACTGCAAGGACGCCTCCTGCGCCTGCAAAACCGACGGCGGTGCGACCGACCCCGACAAAACGCAGGACTGACGATATCGCATATGTTCATCTCCAACGACACGCGCCCGAACACGGCGCGTGTTTTGCAAATTTTTTCCGCCCCGACGTCTGCGGATATGCGCAAATGTGCAAGTCTGCGCGAAAACGTGTGCGGATATGCGTTCATGCACACATAATCCCGCGAAAAACCCTCCGTTTTCCGTGCATATGACCATATTCGGCGGCGACGATGTTGCTCCCGAAACGGCTGCTGCGACTTCCGCGCTCTTCCGCTGCACGCAAAGTCGGACGCAGGTGCCCGACAAAAATTATTTTTCAAACACTTTTCGTGTGTTGACAAACAATGCGGAAGGAACTATAATAAAATACACTTATCGTACGAAAGAGGTATTACGATGCTCAAAACCTGTTTTCCGGAAAGGCTCAAACAACTGCGCAAAGACAACGGTATGTTGCAGTCCGACCTTGCCGAGCACTTCAAGGTGTCAAAATCCGCCGTATCGGGCTGGGAAGTCGGCAGAAATCAGCCTTCCTACGACATTCTCATCGAAATGAGCATTCTCTTCGGCGTAAGCGTCGACTATATAATCGGCAGACGCAATTACTGAAACCTTCGTATAAAAGAAAGACGGTCGTCGGTACGAGACGGCCGTCTTTCTTTTTTCCGTTTACGTCGCCGAAGGCGTTATCGCCCTGTCGACGACACCATGCGTGTTTTTTGTGCCCTCATTTTTTTGCGGGCAATATCTTTCTGAGATACTCCGCAGTATAACTTCTCTTGTCCGACGCCACGTCCTCCGGACGTCCCGCCGCCACTACCGTGCCGCCGCCGTTGCCGCCGTCGGGTCCGAGGTCGATTATCCAGTCAGCCATTTTGATGACGTCAAGGTTGTGTTCTATAACCACAATGGTATTGCCGGCATCGGCAAGCCTGTTCAGTATGGCAAGCAGTTTCGCCACGTCGTGGGTGTGCAAGCCCGTCGTGGGTTCGTCGAGAATATAAAGAGTTTTGCCCGTACTGCGGCGACTGAGTTCCGTCGCGAGTTTTACTCGTTGCGCCTCGCCACCCGACAACGTGGTTGAGGATTGTCCTAGTTTGATATAACCCAGTCCCACGTCGAAAAGCGTCTGTATCTTGCTACGGATTTTGGGTACGTTGGCGAAGAACTCCAACGCCTCCTCCACGGTCATATCCAGAACTTCGGCAATGTTTTTGCCTTTGTATTTCACTTCCAGCGTTTCGCGGTTGTAACGTGCGCCTTTGCAGACCTCGCAAGGCACGTAGATGTCGGGCAAAAAGTGCATCTCGATTTTGATTATGCCGTCGCCCGAACAGTTCTCGCATCTGCCGCCCGCCACGTTGAAGGAGAAACGCCCCGCTTTGTAACCGCGCGCGTTTGCCTCCGGTAACGACGCGAACAATTCGCGTATGGGACCGAACACGCCCGTGTACGTTGCGGGATTGGAGCGCGGCGTTCTGCCTATTGGGCTCTGGTCGATGGATATGACCTTGTCGAAGAATTCCACGCCCTCGACGGCGTCGTATTCGCCTTCGGGAAGGCGGCTGTCCATGAGCCTGTTGGAAAGGACGGGATAGATGATTTCGTTGACGAGGCTGGATTTTCCAGACCCGGAAACGCCCGTGACCGCCGTGAACGTGCCTACGGGCACGGACACGTCTATGCCGCGAAGGTTGTTCTGGCGCGCGCCTCTGACCGTCAGGAACTTGTCCGAAATCGCCCTGCGCATTTCGGGTACGGGTATCGAGTACTCGCCCGAAAGGTATTTGCCCGTGATGGAGCGCGGCTCGGCGATTATGTCCTCCACGCTTCCCGCCGCCACGACCTCACCGCCGTGCACGCCCGCGCCCGGACCTATATCGACGATATAATCCGCGCTTCTTATCGTTTCCTCGTCGTGTTCGACGACGATGAGCGTATTGCCGAGGTCGCGCAACCCTTTGAGGGAATTGAGCAGTTTGGAATTGTCCTTCTGATGCAGACCGATACTGGGTTCGTCGAGAATGTACAGCACGCCCGTGAGTCCGCTGCCTATCTGCGTGGCAAGGCGGATACGCTGGCTTTCGCCGCCCGACAGAGTCGCCGACGCACGCGCGAGCGTCAGATATCCGAGCCCCACGTCGGTGAGAAAGCGCAGTCTTGCGTGAATTTCTTTGAGTATGCGCCGCGCAATCATCGCCTCGGTTTCGCCGAGTTCGAGCGCGTCCAGGAACCTGTCCGCCTCGACGACGGACATACAGCAAAGGTCGTAAATGTTTTTGCCGCCGACGGTTACGGCAAGGGCTTCGGGTTTGAGTCTCTTTCCTCCGCAGGCGGTGCAAGGAACCTGCTTCATATACCGCGAAATTTCCGCCTTGACCATGTCGGAGTCCGTTTCGTTGTAGCGTCTAAGCAGGTTGTTTGCTATGCCTTCGTAACTGGTGTTGAAACGACCGCTGAAATTGCCGGAATTGTACTCCATGGGAATTCTGTCGCCGTCGTTGCCGTAGAAGATGATGTTCAACACGTTTTCGGGCAAATCCTTGATGGGCACGTCCAGCGAAAAGCCGTACGCCTTGGACAACGCCTTGAACTGCATCTGCGACATCTTGCCCGTGTCGATATACCAGCCGCTCGCTTTGATTGCGCCTTCGCGCAAAGTGGCATTCCAGTCGCGCACAAGCAGATTGGTGTCGATTTCGTTTGTAAAACCGAGTCCCAGACATACGGGACACGCGCCGTAAGGATTATTGAAAGAAAACAGTCTCGGAGTCATCTCCTCGAAACTGATTTCACATTCGGGACAGGCGTATTTCGACGAATACAGCACCTCTTCTCCGTCATAGTCCGCGACGACGAGCCCGTCGGCGAGTTTGAGTGCGGTTTCGAGTGCCTCGGTAAGACGACGGTTGACGCCCTCTTTTACCACTATTCTGTCGACTACGATGCTTATCGTGTGCTTGACGTTCTTGTCGAGGACGATATCCTCGTCCAACGTGTAATTTATTCCGTCGACGCGTACGCGCACGAATCCCGCGCGTTTGAAAGTTTCGAGTTGCTTTGTATATTCGCCTTTCCTGCCTCTGACGACGGGAGCGAGTATCTGCACTTTTGCGCCCTGCCTGGAAAGCACTTTGTCGGCAATCTGGTCCACGCTCTGACGTTCTATTTCCCTGCCGCATTTCGGGCAATGAGGTCTGCCGATGCGCGCGTAAAGCAAGCGGAGATAGTCGTAAATCTCCGTCACGGTGCCCACCGTGGAACGCGGATTGTGCGAAGTCGTCTTCTGGTCGATGGAAACCGCGGGGGAAAGCCCCTCGATGTAATCGACGTCGGGTTTCTGCATCTGCCCGAGGAACTGGCGCGCATAGCTGGACAGGCTCTCCATATAGCGCCTTTGTCCTTCGGCGAAAATGGTGTCGAAGGCAAGCGAAGACTTGCCCGACCCGGACAACCCCGTGAACACGACAAGTTTGTCCCGCGGGATTTCGAGGTCGATGTTTTTCAGATTGTTTTCCTTTGCGCCTTTGATGAATATCTCTTTCATAGTTTTTCCGCCCGACCGAAATAATATCTGCAAAACGTCGGGCTGTATGTGATTATTGCAATTTTCTTATCTGTTTTTTCAGTTCGTTGAGTTCGTCGCGGAGCTTGATTGCCTTTTCGAAATCCAGCGCGGCGGACGCCGCCTGCATAAGTCCTTTGAGACGCTCGACTTCCTGAACCAGATCTTTAGGCGACATTTTGTCGCGGTCAACTTTCTTTTTGGTGATTTCAAGCGTGTTTTTGAATTCGCGCTCTATGGTCTTCGGCACTATGTGGTGCTCACGGTTGTAGGCGTCCTGTATCTTGCGGCGGCGGTTGGTCTCGTCGATTGCGCGACGCATGCTGTCCGTCACGGTGTCGGCGTACATGACGACGCGTCCTTTGTCGTTTCGCGCCGCTCTGCCTATTGTCTGAATGAGTGCGCTCTCGCTGCGCAGGAAACCCTCTTTGTCGGCGTCGAGTATGGCGACGAGTTGCACCTCGGGAAGGTCCAGTCCCTCGCGCAACAGGTTGATGCCGACCAGTACGTCGAATTCGCCCTGCCGCAACGCGCCCACGATTTCTATGCGTTCCAACGTGTCGATGTCGGAGTGCATATATCGCACGCGTATGCCGACCTCTTTGAGATAGTCGGTGAGGTTCTCCGCCATCTTCTTGGTCAGCGTGGTGACAAGCACCCTGCCTTTATCGTCGGTCACCTTCTTTATCTCGCCGATGAGGTCGTCCACCTGCCCCGTTACGGGCTTGACTTCTATCATCGGGTCGAGCAATCCCGTGGGACGGATAAGCTGTTCCGCAACCTCGTCCGCGCGTTCCAGTTCGAATGGCGCGGGCGTCGCGGACACGCACACCATCTGTCTGACGCGGGAGTCGAACTCCTCGAAGTCGAGAGGACGGTTGTCGTAGGCGGCAGGCAATCTGAACCCGTAGTCGACAAGGTTTTTCTTCCTTGCCCTGTCGCCGTTGTACATGCCGCGCAACTGCGGCAACGTCATATGACTTTCGTCGATAAAAACTATATAGTCTTTCGGGAAGAAGTCAAGCAAGGTATAAGGCGGTTGCCCCGGCTTTCTGCCGTCGAAATAGCGCGAATAGTTCTCTATACCCGAACAATACCCCATCTCGCGCATCATCTCGACGTCGTAGTTGACGCGCTCGTCTATGCGCTGTGCCTCGATGAGTTTGTTGTTGGCTTTGAAATACTCCACCCTTTCCTGTTTGTCGGCGAGAATACGACGGAATATCTCCTCTCTGTCGCCGCTCATCACGTAGTGCGTGGCGGGAAAAATCATCGCGTGTTTGAGTTCGCTGACTATGTGTGCGGTCACGGCGTCGATTTCGCATATTCTCTCCACCGTATCGCCGAAGAACTCGACACGCACCGCGATTTCGGAGTTGCCCGCGGGGAAGATGTCCAGCGTGTCGCCGCGCACGCGGAAGGTGGACCGCACAAAGTCGAAATCGGCGCGTTTGTACTGAATGCCGACCAGTTTGCGTATCAGTTCGTCCTGCTCGATTTCGTCGCCTTCGCGTATGGACACCGCCTGCGAATAGTAGTCGACTGGCGCGCCCAGACCGTATATGCAGGAAACGCTGGACACGACGATTACGTCCCTGCGCTCGCAAAGCGACGCCGTCGCCGAGTGACGGAGTTTGTCGATTTCGTCGTTGATTTCCAGTTCCTTTTCGATGTAGGTGTCGGAGCGGGGAATGTAAGCCTCGGGCTGATAATAGTCGTAATAGCTGACGAAGAACTCCACCCTGTTGTGCGGGAAAAATTCGCGGAACTCGTTGCAAAGCTGTGCGGCAAGCGTCTTGTTGTGGGCGATGACGAGCGCGGGACGTTGCAAACGCTCGATGACGTTTGCCATCGTAAAGGTTTTGCCGCTGCCCGTCACGCCGAGCAAAACCTCGGTGGAAAAGCCGCTTTCCAACCCGACAGCCAGTTTTTCAATCGCCGCCGGTTGGTCGCCGCAGGGCGAATACTTGCTGACGAGTTCAAACTTTTTCATAGACCTGCGAGACGCTGAATGATTTCTTTGACACCCCACGCGGCAACGCCGGAGCAAACGCCGCATATGAGAGTGAGTATGATTTTGAATTTCACGTTGGTTCTGAACGCCTTTTCGACGCGCGCGAAAGCAAGCCCCTTCTGGTGCATGTTGATGCAGTACACCAACTCGCCCTTCCTGTCGGAGCGGGTGACGTCGAAATAGTCGTCGATTTCGAGATTGCGCAAGGTGCCGTCAAGTTCCTCTTCGTCGAAGTCGAAGTCGAGCGAAAGCGTGTCGAAAAGGTCGAGGGGCGACAGCAGGCATTCCCCCGACTTCTTGTCGGCGGCCTGGTACACCGCACGCATGACGGCACGTTCCTTTTTGGTCAGCACATGTTGCTTTTCGAGAGCCATATCTATCCTTTTTGTCGCAAACCCGAGTTTATCGGTTGTTTTGCGCGCTTAAAGTGCGAATTTCTGTATGATTGCGAATATCGCGCTCACTATTCCGCCGCCCAGGAATGCCCCTGCGAAAGCGACGAAAAACAGTTTGACGTTGGCACCGAAAGAGAGTTTCTTGCTCTTTGCGGGGGCGTCGGACTGCGCCTTTTCCTTGGTGGCGACAAGCGCGGCTTCCTCCACGATGTGCGCAAGTTCCTCGGTGCGTTTGAGCGTCAGCAGGCAGTATTCGTCGGGCGTGAAATATTTGACTTTTATGTAGTCGCGGTCGCGCAGGTCACGTATCGCCGCGCCGAGCGACTGTTTGTCCATATTCACTCCGTCGGGAAGTTTTTGAAGAATTTCATCGGCTTCGATGACCTTGTAGACGTCGTCTCCGCCCGTCAGTTCCCTCAGAACGGTCATGACCGCCCTCTTTTCGAAATCCGTCATAAGCACCTCCTAACAATCAATAAATTTTACCATATCGCATACTAATAATCAATTATTTTTTCAAAACACTACACAAACGCGCGGAATTGTGATATCATACTTAAAATCTTTTTTACGGAAGGTAAGTATGAACCTGCTCCACAAATTTCTCAACCGAACCGACTTTGAAGACTACGACGATTTCGCCAAAAACGTCACTTTGACCGTCCCCGACAACTTCAACTTCGGTTTCGACGTCGTTGACGAATACGCACGCATCGCTCCCGAAAAGCGCGCTCTCGTGTGGTGCAATTCAGTCGGCGAAGAGAAAATTTTCACTTTCCGCGACATAAGCGAACTCAGCAACCGCACGGTGAACTTCCTTTTGCAGTCGGGCGTCGGAAAAGGCGACTACGTCATGACGATGCTCAACCGCCGCTGGGAGTACTGGGTTATGGTCATCGCGTGCTGCAAACTGGGCGCGGTGCTCATTCCTGCCACGCATATGCTCACTCCGAAAGACATCTACTACCGCTGCAATTCCGCAGGCGTCAAACTGCTGGTCGCAACCGCGGAAGAAGACGTCATCGAACATATCACCCACGCTCTCGACAAGTGCACCACCCTCAAAGAGTGCGTCTACACCACGCCCGTCGAAGGCTTCCGCTGTTTCGACGAGTGCATATCGAAATGCTCTGCCGAGCTGCCCGAACTCGTTCGCCCCGCCTGGGACGACGATATGCTGTGCTACTTCACCTCGGGCACGACGGGAATGCCCAAAATGGTGCAGCACAACTTCGAGTATCCCGTGGGACACGTCTTCACCGCATATTTCTGGCAACAGGTCGTCGACGACGGTCTGCACTTCACGTCGGCGGAATCGGGCTGGGCGAAATGCAGCTGGGGTAAAATCTACGGTCAATGGATAGCGGGCACGGCGGTGTTCGTGTACGACTATCACGGCAGATTCACGCCCACCGACCTGCTTCCGCTCATCGAAAAATATCACATCACGACCTTCTGCGCGCCGCCCACGATTTACCGTTTCCTCGTCAAAGAGGACCTCAGCAAGTACGACTTCTCGTCGCTTACGCACTGCACCACGGCGGGCGAAGCGTTGAACGCCGAAATTTTCAAGCAGTTCTACGATGCGACGGGTCAGAAAATATACGAAGGTTTCGGACAGACCGAATCCTGCGTCATGCTTGCGACATTCCGCTTTATGGAGCCCGTCAGCGGATCTCTCGGCAAGCCCTGCCCCGTGTACGATATCGACCTCGTGGACGATGAGGAAAACCCCGTCCCCGACGGTTGCGAAGGCGAAATCGCAGTCAGGCTGCGTCCGCACCAGTACGGGCTTGTCGCGAACTACAAGGACGAACCCGAGCGCACGCAAGCGGCACGCGGCGGCAAGTACTACCACACGGGCGACCTCGCCAAGCGTGACGAAAACGGCTACTACTGGTTCGTCGGCAGAAAGGACGACATCATAAAGTCCAGCGGCTACCGCATCGGACCTTTCGAAGTCGAATCCGCGCTTATGGAACACCCGTCCGTGCTGGAATGCGCGATTACCGGCGCACCCGACCCCGTCCGCGGCGTCGTGGTCAAGGCGACGATTGTGCTCGCCAAAGGATATACGCCCAGCGAGGAATTGAAAAAGGAACTGCAAAACCACGTCAAGCAGGCGACGGCTCCTTACAAATATCCGCGTATTATCGAATTCGTAACTGAAATGCCCAAAACCATATCGGGCAAAATCCGTCGCGTGGAAATCCGCGAGAAGGACAGCAAATAAAACTGCACAAAACGACACAAAACAAAAAAGCGGCAATCGCCGCTTTTTTGTTTTTTAGAACAGATATATTCCTCGTGCAACGTAAAATGAGTTGCCCCCTTCCTGCGGGTTTCCCCCGCTCCCGTACCCCCTGAAAGGGCACCCACGCTCGCGGGAGGACACCTTCGGCACTCGCATATTAAGGGCATTTCCCTCATTATGCCACTTGTCCGCGCACTCCGCGGGCTTGACTTCGAAAAAGCAGTTCGCGCGAACTGCGTACTCGTTCCAGTGCTCGGCACTCATATGCTCGCCGCCTTGCGGCTCAAAACAACGAATAAGTGTGCGTAGTATATCATACAAACAGCAACGCTGCGCACTTGCGAAGAGCCGCCTCGAACAAGTGCGCCCGCTGTGACGACGCGCGGTGAGCGCAAGGAACGGAGTCCGACCGAAAAGAATTCCGCTAGGAATTGTTTTCGCGTTTGGTCGCGGCGTTGCCGTCCGTTGAGCGTGATATTTCGCGTCAGACAAGGAAGACATCCCCGACGCAGACAGGAGCGTTTCTATATTCTTTATTCCCGCACTTGCGAAGAGCCGCCTCGAACAAGTGCGCCCGCTGTGACGACGCGCGGTGAGCGCAAGGAACGAAGTCCGACCGAAAAGAATTCCGTCAGGAATTGTTTTCGCGTTTGGTCGGAAAAATCGCCTGACACAGTATCACGCGAAATAGCACGCTCAACAGAAAGCGTGATAAATCGCACTTATGGCCTTTTCGTAATCAAAGGTGTCGACACCGACGATTATGTTGAGCTCGGAGGAGCCCTGGTCTATCATTCTGATGTTGATGTGGTTGTCGGCGAGGGCGTCGAATATGGTTGCCGCGGTGCCGTGACGGGACGCCATATTGTGACCGACGGTCGCGATGAGCGAAAGTCCGCTGTGAATTTCCACGTTGTCGGCACCGAGCGCGTCGCGCAGTTTGGCGACGAGTTTCTGCATCTTGCCCGCGAGATATTCGTCACGGATTACGAGCGACAGCGTATCGATGCCGGACGGCATATGCTCGAAAGAAATCCCCTCGTATTCGAGTACGGACAAAACCTTTCTGCCGAAACCGATTTCGCTGTTCATCATATCCTTTTCGATGTTGATAATCGTAAAGCCTTTCTTGCCCGCAATGCCCGTTATGACTTTGGTTTTGGTGCGCGGCAGTTTGCTGTCGGCGACAATCATCGTACCCTTTGCGGAAGGGTTGAAAGTATTTTTGATGTTGATGGGAATACCCGCGCTGCGCACGGGGAATATGGATTCGGGGTGCAGAACCTCCGCGCCCATGTACGCGAGTTCGCGCAGTTCCTTGTAACTCAAAAAGTCGATTATCGCGGGGCTGTCGACAATTCTGGGGTCTGCGGTAAGGAAACCGTCGACGTCCGTCCAGTTCTCGTACACTTCCGCGTCCACCGCACGCGCGACGATGGCACCCGTGATGTCGGAGCCGCCACGGGAGAAGGTCTTGATTTTGCCGTCGTTGGTGGAGCCGTAGAAACCGGGCAACACGGCGTAATCGAGGTCGGCAAGCGCCGCACGGAGCAAGTCGAGCGAGAAGTCGAGCAGGAGTTCGCCTTTGTCGTTGAACTTGATGAGTTCCGCCGTATCTACGAAAGCCACGCCGAGTTTTGCCGCGAGAATTTTGGCACTCAGATATTCGCCGCGGGAAGCGGTGTAATCCGAACTCTCCCCTTCCTCTATGCGGGCTTTGATTGCGGCGAGTTCCGCCGCCATACCGACGTTGATACCGAGCTCCTGCTCTATGTCGAGAAAGCGTTTTTCTATGACGGCAAACGTTTCGTCGCAGTTGCCTTTCTCGGTCTGCTCGCGATAGCAGGCGTAAAGCGCGTCCGTGACCTTGACGTCGGCGGAGTTGCGCTTGCCCGGTGCGGATACAACGACGAACTTTCTCTTCTTGTCGGACTTCACGATTTCGGCAACCTGCGAAATGGTCGTACTGTTGGCCATAGAGGTGCCACCGAATTTACAAACTTTCATAATCTATCCTCTACTGTAAAATATTGTTTTTCCGTTTTGGGTGTGAAGCGGACTGCGCTGCGTCGGTCACTTGATACGTTTTGCTTCGAAATAATAGCGTTTCTCTTCCGCCTCGCCCATAGAAAAGGCTTTGCGACAGAGGTTGCCGTGAGCGACAACGTAACCGAACAGGTCTTCTTTCGCGATGCACGGCATTTCGATTGCCACGCCGTCGGACGTGTCGGCTATGCTGTGCAGGTGTTCCATTCCGTGAATGTAATCGACGTGCGCCTCGGGATGTTTGTTGACGTATGCGTCGATTGCGTCCTGAATTTCGGCGATTGCTTCCGCGCTGTTGGAATTGACGGCAATCGAGTATTTCATACTCGTGGTGAACATATTGAGACGGCTTTCGCCTTTGAGCGCGCCCGACATATAGAGCACGAAATCGGCGTCGTCAACACCGAAAACGAAACGGTGTATCGGCTCGAAAACTATTCCGTCGCAATGCAGGTTCTCGATTTCTGTGAGCGCGTAACGCGCAGGGTGATTTTCGCGTTGTTCGGGAGTAAGGGTCTTTTTGACCTCGTTCCAGTGCGCCTGCGCCGTGGCGAGCGAATGGTTGCCATCGCCGACCGCAAACACGAAATCCGTCTTCTTGCCGTACATCGTCGACACCTTTTCGGCGTATTCGTCGAGTTTCGCCATAACTTCGGCGGCGTCGACGCGCCAACCTGTAAGATGTCCGCCGTTCATATTGAGCTCGAAATCGTACAGTTTTTCCAGCTCGTTGCGCTTCTTGTAAAAAGGCTCGATGACCGTCTTGTCTCTGTCGTCGATAAGGAGCATAATGTGCGGCAGTTCGATGGGAGCGTCCTTTCTTATGCGCAGACGCGGCGGAATTCTGTTGGCGACGACGCCTTCCGTCGCGCGGATGACCGCGTCGGTGGGATGCACGTAGGAATAGTCCTCCAAATCGACGGGAGCGACAAGTCCGAGACGCGTATACCCGTAAGCCGTCTGACGGCGCACAAGCACGAAACTGTCTTTCAACGTCCTGAAAACGCCCTTTTCGAGATAATCGTTCATTGCGGCGTTGATGTCGGCAATGCGTTTGTCGGCGTCGCCGTCTTCGAGGTACACTTCGGGGAAAATCAGGTCGAGCGCACTGGGAGCGTCGCCGACGAAATCGGACAATTTCTGCCAGTATTCGGGCTGGGAAGTGAACTGGTCGCAACTGACGACCGCGAACTTTTCGGGTTCCGCCACGTCGGGCAGAAGAATGTCGAACGGTTTGACGGTTTTCATAGGTATATTACAATCTCCCGTGATGTTTTTTGTCTTCTTTGGCTTTCCGTCTTGCGATGGCGCTCGGAGAAATGCCGAAGGCTTCCTCGATTTCGTCTTTGAGTTTGTCCATCGTCATATAACGGCGGATTTCGCCGCGTTTGACGACGGAGATTATGCCCGTTTCCTCGCTGATGACGATGGAAAGAACGTCCGTATCTTCGGTGATGCCGATTGCGGCGCGGTGGCGCGTGCCCATCTCCTTATTGATGTTGCGCTGCGTAAGCGGAAGAAAACAACCTGCCGCCACGACCTTGTTGCCGCGCACTATTACCGCACCGTCGTGCAAGGGCGCTTTGGTGTTGAATATACTTTCGAGCAACGCCGCGCTGAGTTCGGCGTTGAGGATTGTGCCGGAGTCGAGCACGGTGTCGTTGATTGCCTTTTCGGAGTCAATGATGATGATTGCGCCGACGTCCTGTTTTGCCATATCCTGACACGCGCTGAGAATTTCCGCCGTCGTTTCGCGCAGTTCGTCGTCGCTGTTCATAGTGTCGTTGAACACGGTGCGTCCACGTGGATTGGTTATCTTCTGGAAAATGGCTTTCAGGTCACTTTGATACACCACTGCGATTATGACGATAAGACCTATCATCGCGTAGTGTATGATATAGCGCGATACGGTGAGTATCTCGTGGTCACTGAGCGCCGTAAGTGTGAGAATGAGGATTTCGAGAACGGCGACGGACAACAGAATGACCATTACGCGCAGGTTGCGTCTGTATGCAAACACAACGGCGAGAATTGCCACCGCCGCGATGAGAACGAGAGCGTCGATTAACGCGTACAAGTCCATTGTTTTGATGTACTCAACAAAATCGTACGTCATATATTCTCTCCTTTTGCGGATTACAAGTCGAATTCGTCAAACACCTTATCCGAAGGTTTATCCTGTCGGGGTGCGTCGTTAAACTCCGCGAACGGCGAACCGCCGCCGGAATTGTTGTCGTTGCCATCGTCGGGAACAACGGGTTCTTGCGGGGCTTTCTTCGCGGCGGCGCGCAGTACGAACGACAGCACCACGGTGGCAATAAGCCACGCTGCGAATATGCACAACCCCACTATGCAAGCCGCTTTGACGTGGACGCTGATTTCAATCGGCGTGGCGGTCAGGGTTTGCAACACTGAAAGGAACTGTTCGCCGACGGGAGTGCCCGACCCCATAAGCAGATAGACCGCACAAGGCACCACGGTATTCAACCCCTGGAAGAAGAAGTATACTCCCGCATACATATTGAATACGGCGTATGCCGTCCTTGCGTTCATAAACCTGGGTCTTAGCACGCCGAAATACATTGCGAACAGCGCGGCGGTCAAAACCGTTTCTTCAATGAAGAAAGAGGTGTAGTCCAGCACGACGGGCGTCAGGAAGGAGAAACTTTCGACAATGCCGATGATTATACGCGCACCCGCAGTAAACAACATCGTCAAATAAATGAAGTCGTTGCGCAAGCAGTACACGTACCCCGCCCGCATCGATATCGCGTGGAATATCAGCGCGCAGAGATAACACAACGCGGCGGGTATCATTCCGCTGAACATAATTTCCACAATCACGTTGAGCAAAATTTCGTACACGTTCATCTCCGACGTTTGGGAGAATGTGAGAACAATGGACGTTATGTGACGCAACAACGACGCGAAAACCAGCAACGCCCAAATCGCTCCGTACCATTTGGGAGCGATAAGCGGTTTTATTTTCCTGATCTGAAAATTACGGTTTTGTGTCTGCATAGGCTATATGTTGAGCAGAGTGAGCACGGCCTCGTGAAGCGCGCTCGTTTCGTTGCGTTTTCCCGTAAGGACGGAAAACTGCAATTCGTGTATGTAGTCCACACACTTTTTAAGTCTTACCTGACTGTAACTGCCCGATACGCGGCGCAGATGATATAATGCGCCCGTCTTTACGCCGAGCAACGCCGCAAGTTCGTTGTCGGGCATGCCCTTCTGCAACTCGACGTGTAACATTTTGCGGTAGTGTCCGTAAAGCAGGTTAAGCACGGTCATAGGACGCACGCCGTCTTTGAAAAAGGAGTCCAGCACCGTGAGCGATTTTTCCGCACGCTTTCCGCTAACCGCCTCGGACAACTCGAAAATCTGGACGTCGAGGTCGGGCGTGGTCATCTCGCACACCGCCTCGCGCGTAATTTCATCGTCGCAATAGGCTTTGAGTTTGGCGATTTCGCACACGACGCGCGACATATCGCCGCGAGTGCGCGTATAAAGTTCGTGCAACGCCGCGCCGCCCATTCTGCGCGCGGGCGTCTGCGCAAGCATTGTGCTCACCATTTGCGCCACGGAATCCTCGTCGAGTTTGTTGCAATCCACCTTTTCGGCTTTGAAACCCAACGACTTCTCCGCCCCTTCTTCGCATACCACCACGAACACGGCGGCGGGATTGGGGTGCGCGACGTACGCCGCAAACGTCTCTTTGTCGGCGTCGGACAGTTTGTCACTGACGTCGGGCACCACGACAACGCGCAGTTCGTCGAATACGGGATACGTATTCAGCGTATCGACAATGACGTCCGCGCCGTCGGCAACGGAAACGCGCGTGAAGTTGAAGGAATCGTAATCGGGATCGAGAAGTCCGCGGAACATACCGACGGCGGTCTGCCTCAACCACGCGTCGTCGCCGTACACGACGTAGCAAGGGAAAAGTGCCGCCCCGTCGGACTGCGCTTTTGCCGCCTGCAAATGTTCCCGTAACGAAGTGAACTTCATTCCAAACTCCTGTTTATTTATAATAGCATTTTCACTTTATTATGTAAAGCGACAGATTTTGATAATTTTCAAAATATACGACCGTTTCCGACAAAAGAAAACGCCGTCCCATCGGACGGCGCGCTCTGAACGGAATCACAGCACCTTTGCGAGAAACTCTTTGAGTCGCGGGTTCTGCGGATTGGTAAAGAACTCTTCGGGCGAGTTCTGCTCCAGGATCTTGCCCTCGGCCATAAAAAGTATGCGCGTGCCGACTTCGCGTGCAAAACCCATTTCGTGCGTGACGATGACCATTGTCATTCCCTCGTCGGCGACCTGTTTGATGAGGTCGAGAACTTCGCCGACCATTTCGGGGTCGAGTGCCGACGTCGGCTCGTCGAACAACATAACTTTGGGGTTCATCGCAAGTGCACGGACGATTGCCACGCGCTGTTTCTGCCCGCCAGAAAGAGTGGACGGATAAGCGTCGGCTTTTGCTTCGAGCCCTATACGTTTCAACAGCCTGTCGGCGTTGGCGTTCGCCGCCTCTTTGATTGCTTTGACGTTTTCGAACTGCAACTCGACAAGTTGCTTTTCCTCGGCGTGCACGGTGTGCGAAAGTTTCCTTTCCGCCCGTTCCAGTTTTGCCGTGACGTCCTGTTTCTTTTTGGTCAGTTCCTTGTCGTAAGTGACCACGCTTTTCCCTGCTATTTCCTCAACGACTTTGGTCTGCTCCCAATCCGAAACTATGGGTTCAAGTTCAGTTTTGAGCGTTTCAACCTTGTTTTTGAGCGTTTCGCGCTTTTTGTCCACAAGCGCATTGTACTTGTCGCCGAACTTCGCGAACCACTTGTTGTAAAGGGGCACGAAGGTGTTGTGCACGGTCGCTTTGCGCAGGTTTTCCTTGCCGATTTTTATGGGCGCAAGCGTGATGTTTTTCTTCACCGTCATATTGGGAAACAGGTTGAACTGCTGAAATACCATACCCATTTTCTGACGGTGCTCATTGATGTTCACGCGAGTGTCCGCAAGGTCCACGCCCTCGAAGAATATCTGCCCGCTGGTCGGGTCTTCGAGCACGTTCAGACAACGCAGAAAAGTAGATTTGCCGCCGCCCGACGGACCGATGACGACTACCTTTTCGCCCTCGTAAATCTTCTCGCTGATTTCGTCGAGCACGAGCAAATCGCCGAATTTCTTTGTGAGGTTGACAATCTCGATCATAGCCTTCCGCTCCTCGGCGGGATTGAGTTTAATTTCCATTGCCGTTACCTCTCGACCCGAACAAACGTTTGCGTGACATAACTTTGAGATTGTCGTTCTTGTGCAGACGCTTTTCTATCATTCTCAAAATGATGGTGACAAGCAAAACGAGCACAAGGTAAATTACCGCAAGAATGACATAATCGACAAGCGCCAGATAGTTGCGGGCGACAATTCTTTGCACCGCAAACGTAACGTCGATAACCGTTATGTAGCCCGCAACCGATGTGTCTTTCAAAAGCGTTATCAATTCGTTGCCCATTGTGGGAACGATGTTTTTTACCGCCTGCGGAATGATGATACGTATCATCGAAGTGCGATACGAAAGTCCGAGCGCCCTGCCCGCTTCGAGTTGCCCTTTGTCAATCGACATCAACGCCGCTCTTATGTATTCGGACTGATAAGCACCGCTGTTTAGACCGAATACGATTATCGCTATAAACAGCGTTCCGTCTTCCGACCGCGTAAGCGCAGATTGCGCAAGCAATCCGAAGTACATCAACAACAACTGAACGACGATAGGCGTGCCTCTGATGATGGTAACGTACACGTCGCAGATTTTGTCCAATACAATCAAAAACCAGTTGTTGTATTTGGGAACTACTTTTATAACGCCGATAAGCGTACCGAGAAAAATGCCTATAACAAACGCCGAAACAGCAATTATCAGGGTGTTTGCCAACCCTGATAACAGCTGCATATGGTATTTCGTCAATACGCTTGCGAAATTTTCAAAGAAATTGTCCCACATAAATTAATCGCCCAAACCGCTCGTGTATCCGTACTTTTGGAAGATTTCTTCAATAGTGCCGTTTTCAATGAGTTTTTCAAGCGCGGCATTTACCTTGTTGAGCAATTCAGTGTTGTTCTTCGCAATGCCGAAAGCATAATCCTCACCGGTAAGAACGACATTGGAAACAGAGGTTCCTTGATTTGCCGCAATAAGTTTTTCAGCCGGAACTTTGTCGATGATGACGTAATCCACATTGCCTGCGAGCATTGCCTGAACCGCAAGTGCACCGCTGGTGAAACCGACTGCCGTTGCGCCTGCGACACCTGCGTAATCGTCGGAGTCGCCGGAAACGTAGGAATAGCCCGTAGTACCGTTCTGGACACCTACACGCTTACCATTGAGCATTGCTTCAACCTGTGCGATTGCCGCTGAAAGTTCTTCCTTGTTTTCGGGGTCTTCCACGACTATGTCAAGAATAGAATCGCCAGTCTTGGCAATGACAACCTGACTGGAACTGAAATATGTCTGGGTGAAATTAACAGATTGTTTTCTTTCCTCGGTAACGGTAAGACCCGCCATTGCTATATCGCAAGTACCCGCGGCAACGGAACCCACGACGGAGTCGAATGCCATATCTTTGATTTCAAGTTTCATTCCGAGTTCGTTGGCGATTGCAGCGGCTATATCCATATCAATACCCGTGGGTTTGCCGTCATCGTTAAGATATTCGAATGGCTCAAATTCACAGTTCGTGGCTACGATAAGGGTGTTATCATCACCGTTATTGTTGCACGCGGTGAATGCGAAGCAGGCACCGACGAGGGTTGCGAGCAACAGAACCGCTACCATTATTTTGAAAAACTTTTTCATTTCTGCCTCCACTGTTTTAGGTATGGCATTATACTATCACTGTTATTTATAATAGGCAACCGATTTTGCATAATTTTTTGAAAGATATCCATTTGCATAGCATAAAATCGGCATATTTATGCAATTATGCAAAAGTTTTATGCAGTTATGCAAAATGGCGATACGCGCGGGACAACGCCTTACCCGACGAGTGCCGCGCGGCGGTTTTTTGCGCTTAAAACCGGCAATTTCTTGACGGAAACCGAACATTGTTATAAAATTGTGTAAATAATTTGTAAGGATATACGCTTATGCGGGCGCAGGACGTCCGCGCAAGGTGATTATGTTGCAAAGCGGAGCGCAAATTCTCGTGAACTGCCTTGAAGAACAGGGCGTTCGGAACATCTTCGGATATCCGGGGGCAAGCATTATGTCGGTGTACGACTGTCTGGCTTCGTCCTCGGTTTGTCACGTGCTGACCGCGCACGAACAAGGCGCGTGTTTTGCCGCCGAAGGTTACGCGCGGCGCAGCGGCAAAGCGGGGGTTGTGCTTGCGACGTCGGGTCCCGGCGCGACCAACCTCGTGACGGGTATTGCCGACGCTTATATGGACAGCGTACCGCTTGTTGCGATAACGGGCAACGTATCTCTCGACAAACTCGGCCACGACAGTTTTCAGGAAGTGGACATTTTCGATATGACTATGCCCGTGACCAAGTACAGTATGATTGTAAAGAGCGCGAGGGAGATTGCTCCCGCCGTCCGCAAGGCGTTCAGACTGGCGGAGTCGGACAGACGCGGCCCCGTGCTCATCGACATTCCGTCCAACGTGTTCGACGAATTTGCGGACTACGAACGGCAACCCGCTTTCAAGCCCGAACCCCGCACGCCCGTTTCGGAAGAGATCCGCGCGGCGGCGCGGCTCATCGAACAGAGCGAACGCCCCGTTCTTTACGTTGGCGGCGGCGCGCGCAACAGCGGCGCGGAACGGGAAATTGCCGAACTGGCGCGCAGACTCAATGCGGCGGTAACCGTGTCGTATATGGGCATAGGTTGCTACCCTCCCGACGGCGCGGGATATCTCGGAGTTTTGTCCAACACCAACTTCAAGACATCGTCGGCGCTGCGCGAGTGCGACTTGTTCATAACCCTTGGGGCGCGGTTCAACAGCAGGTATTCTGCGTTCGGCACACTGAAAAAGCGCAAAACGCCGCTTGTGCAGATAGACTCCGACAGAGCGGAAATCGACAAAAACATTCTGACGACCGCCGCCGTTGTCGGCGACCTGCGGCTTGCGCTTGATGAACTTCTGCCGCTCGTTGCTAACAAGCCGAAGGTGGAGTGGGAGTACGAAACCCTGCCCGATCTTGCCGAAGACAACCGCGGCATACGCATAATAAAGACGCTCTGCCGCAAACTCGGCAAGGACGTTACCGTGACGACCGACGTCGGACTTCATCAGGAATGGGCGGCACACAACTGCGAGGTATACTCCCCCGCCCGTTTCCTTACCAGCGGCGGACTGGGCGCGATGGGATTCGGTATGGGCGCGGCAATCGGCGCGCATTTCGCAAGCGGCGATACCTGTCTGGTCATAACGGGTGACGGCTCCTTCAATATGAATATGAACGAACTTACGACCGCCGTCAAAAATCACGTACCCTTGGTCGTCGCCGTGCTCAACAACAACGCGCTTGGTATGATACGCAAACTGCAAAACGAACGTCGCTCGCCCAAATCGGGCGTGAGCACGCTTTATCTCAACGTGGACTATGCGGCGCTCGCGCGCTCTATGGGCGCGCGCGGAGTTACCGTAAGCGAAACAGACGACCTCGAAACGGCAATCGACGACGCGCTTGCGGGTCCTCTGCCTTTGGTCATGGATTTCAGAATTCCCATCAACACGGGAATATAGCAGGTGAATATGGAAAACGTAAACAGACAAATCATCTCCATTCTTGTCAACAACCAGCCCGGCGTGCTGTCGCGCATTGCGGGCTTGTTCTCCCGCCGCGGCTACAACATCGACGGACTGACCGTGTGCGCGACGGAAGACGAGCGTTACTCGCGTATGACGATTACGGTCACCGCCACGCCCAACACCATTCGTCAGATTGTCGCCCAACTCGAAAAGCAGGAAGACGTCGTCAAGGTTATGGGCTTTGACGGCAAGGAAGTGGCGTTCCGCGAACTGTTGCTCATCAAAATCGCCGTTGACGGCGCGACTCGCAGTCAGATTGTCGATTTGTGCGCGCTGTTCGGCGCGAAAGCTATCGACGTAAACCCCGACAATATGATGTTGGAACTTACGGGGTCGACGGACAAGGTGGACAACTTCGTCAAGACGCTGTCGTCTTACGAAATTCTCGAAATCGCAAGAACGGGCGGCGCTGCCCTGGAACGCGGCGGCACGATTATGGCAAAGACAATCTGACGCCCCGAATCACCGTTTTGTCTTAAACTGTTTCAGCCGACGGACACCGTCGGACGCAAAGGATATGGAAAACACTAACAACAGAAAAATCATAATATTCGACACGACTCTGCGCGACGGCGAACAGTCGCCGGGTTGCAGTATGCACCTCAACGAAAAACTGGACGTCGCCGAAGCCCTCGAAGCTTTGGGCGTGGACGTCATCGAGGCGGGCTTTCCCGCCGCGAGCGAAGGCGAACTCAAAGCCGTGCGCGAAATCGCGGGATTGATGAAACGCTGCACCGTCGCCGCGCTTTGCCGTTGCCGCAAAGAGGATATCGACTGCGGATACGAGGCGGTCAAAAACGCCGTGCACCCCAGACTGCACGTGTTCATCGCAACCTCGCCCGTGCACCTCGAATACAAGCTGCGCATCGACCCCGAAACGGCAATCAATATGATAAAGACGCACACCGAGTACGCACGCACTCTCGTCGACGACGTGGAGTTTTCCTTCGAGGACGCGACGCGCACCCCGCACGATTTTCTTGCGCGCGCGGCACAAACTGCAATCGACGCAGGCGCGACGACGCTCAACATTCCCGACACGGTGGGTTACGCAACGCCCGCCGAAATGGGCGAAATCATACGTTATCTCAAAGCCAACGTGCGCGGCATTGACAATGTCAACATTTCCGTGCACTGTCACAACGACCTCGGTATGGCGGTTGCGAACTCGCTTGCCGCGGCAGAGGCGGGCGCTAATCAGATAGAGTGCACGATAAACGGCATCGGCGAGCGCGCGGGCAACGCCGCAATGGAAGAAATCGTTATGGCGATAAAGACGCGCGCCGAACATTTCGGAATGTACACCGACATAGTCACGCAACGCATTTTCAACACCTCGAAACTGGTCAGCGGCATTGTCGGTATAAAGCTTCCCCCCAACAAGGCAATAGTCGGCAAAAACGCGTTCGTACACGAATCGGGCATACACCAGCACGGCGTGATGGCAAACAAAGCCACCTACGAAATTATGAGCCCGAAAGATATCGGAGTGCCCGAAAACGCACTTTTCCTCGGCAAACACAGCGGTAAACATGCGTTTGGGGAACTTCTTGCCGAAATGGGCTATTCACTCACGAAGGAACAGATTGACTTCTATTTCCCCAAATACAAGGAACTTGCCGACCGCAAAAAGGAGATTACGCGCAGCGACGTGGACGCCCTGCTCGCGGGTGCGTTCAGACGTAAAATAAAAAGGCTCTATACCCTCAAAGACTACGAGGTCACCGCCTACAAGAACTCCGCTTCCGCCAACATTTCGCTGGAAGCAGACGGTATGATACACACCGACCGCATGACGGGCGACGGACCTGTCGACGCGGGGTTCAAAGCCATCAACTCGCTCACGGGGCAGAACTTCAAACTGGTCGACTACCAGTTGCACTCGGTCTCCGAAGGCAAGGATGCACTCGGCGAAGCCACCGTCAAACTCATCTCCGCCGATACGGGCAAAATGATGACGGGCAAAGGTCTTTCCACCGACGTTCTGGAAGCCTCGCTCATCGCGTACGTAAACGCCACCAACAAGCTGTTGCAGGAAGACTGATATGAAAATCGAATTCTACGACACTACTCTGCGCGACGGCGCGCAGGCGGAAGGCATCAGCTTTTCCGTCACCGACAAAAAGCAGATTTTCGGTTTGCTCGACAACTTCGGCATCGACCTCGTCGAAGGCGGCGACCCCGCGTCCAATCCCAAGGACACGGAGTTCTTTGCCGAGTGCAAAAGCCCCAAACTCGTGGCGTTCGGCTCCACGCGTCACCGCGATACGGCGGCTTACGCCGACGCGGGTCTTCTCAAACTGATGGAAGCGGACACTCCCACCGTTTGCATTTTCGGCAAGGCAAGCGTTCTGCACGTAAAAGAGGTGCTCGGCGTCACGCCCGAAGAAAACCTCAATATGATAAGCGAAAGCGTGGGCTTTTTGAAAGCGCACGGCAAGCGCGTAATATTCGACGCAGAACACTTCTACGACGGATACGCCGAAGATCCCAAATACGCGCTCACCGCACTGTCCGCGGCGTATATGTCGGGCGCGGATACCCTCGTTCTTTGCGACACCAACGGCGGCACTTCGCCCTTCAAGGTCTACAATGTGACAAAGGTCGTGGCGGAAAAGTTCCCCGAAGCCACAATCGGCGTTCATCTGCACAACGACACGGGCACGGCGGTCGCGTCCACACTGATGGGCGTGAACGCGGGCGCGCGACACGTTCAAGGAACTTTTCTCGGTTTCGGCGAGAGGTGCGGCAACGCAAACCTCTCCACCATCATCGCCGACCTGATACTCAAAGACTACGTCGAAGAGACGGTGAACCTCTCCGCACTCACGTCCACGGCGCACGCCATTGCGGAAATCAGCAATCTCAACCTCGACCCGTCGATGCCCTACGTCGGCGCGGCGGCGTTTTCTCACAAAGCGGGAATGCACTCCGACGCAGTTCTCAAAGACCCGCGGACGTTCGAGCATGTCTGTCCCTCCGTCGTGGGCAACAAGGACAGAATTCTGCTGAGCGAAGTGGCGGGCAGAAGCGCGGTTGCAAAAAAACTGGAAAATCTCTTCCCCAGTCTCGACAAAGCCAATCCCAAGACCAAAGAAATCCTCGATATGGTCAAGTTGTTGGAGATGAAGGGATATCAGTTCGAGGGTGCGGACGGCAGTTTCGTTCTGCTCGCAGAAAGAATGATGGGTTCCTTCAAACCCTCTTTCGAACTCGAAAACTACTGCATAAAAGCCACCAAACCCGACGGCACCAACACCGCCGAAGTCAGTATTCGCGTCAAGGGGCGCGTCACCACAGTGACGGAAAACGGCAACGGTCCCGTCAACGCCCTCGACAAGGCGTTGCGCGGCGCGCTCATACGCCACTACCCGCAGATTGCCGAAGTCGCCCTCGTGGACTACAAAGTCCGTGTCGTCGACAGTTCCAGCGCAACGGGCGCAATGGTCAGGGTTCTCATCACGTCGTCCGACAAGAAGGACACCTGGACGACGGTCGGCGTGTCCACGGACATAATCGAAGCCAGCTGGTCGGCGCTTACCGACAGTTTTGAGTACAAGCTCACGGGACAGGGCAAAATCGTTTAATCGGAGGCAAGCCTATGAATATGACGGCAACACAGAAAATCCTCGCCGCTCACGCCGGACGCGAAACTGTGCGCGCAGGCGAACTCATAACCGCCGAAGTCGACGTAATTCTCGGCAACGACATCACCGCGCCCGTCGCCGTAAAAGAGATGAAAAAGGCGGGCGACAGGGTCAAAAGCCCCGACAAAATCGTACTCGTGCTCGACCATTTCGTGCCCGCAAAGGACATAAAATCCGCCGAACAATGCAAAACCGTGCGCGACTTCGCGGCGGAACAAGGCATAATTCATTTCTACGACGTCGGCAAGATGGGCGTGGAACACGCATTGTTGCCCGAACAGGGGCTGGTGCGCCCCGCCTCTCTTATGATAGGCGCGGACAGTCACACCTGCACGTACGGCGCGCTCGGCTGTTTCTCGACGGGCATAGGCTCGACGGATATGGCGGCGGCAATGCTCACCGACAAACTGTGGTTCAAGGTGCCCGCGGCAATCAAAGTCACCTTGCGCGGCAAACTCGGCAAATACGTCACGGGCAAGGACGCCGTGCTCACTCTGATTGGAATGTTAGGCGTGGACGGCGCGACTTATAAATCCCTGGAATTTTTCGGCAACGTTTCCGCACTTTCCGTGGAAGACAGGCTTACGATTGCCAATATGGCAATCGAATGCGGCGCGAAAAACGCCTTCTTCCCCATCGACGGAGCGGCGGCGAAATACCTGAACGCACACGGGGTGAAGTTTTCGCCGAGCGACGTAATACTGCCCGACGACGACGCGGAATACGAGCGCGAAATCGTCCTCGACCTCGACTCAATCACCCCCACCGTTGCGTTTCCGCATCTGCCCTCGAATGTGCGTTCTTTCGGAAAGGATATCCCCGACGACTTGACAATACAGCAAGTCGTCATCGGCAGTTGCACCAACGGCAGAATTTCGGATATGCGTGCGGCGGCGGAAGTACTGAAAGGCAAAAAGGTTGCCGACGGCGTGCGTTGCATAATCATTCCCGCCACGATGGAAGTTTACCGTCAATGTATGGACGAAGGACTTTTCGGGATATTCCTCGACAGCGGCGCGGTGATATCCACCCCGACCTGCGGTCCCTGCCTCGGCGGGTATATGGGAATTCTCGCACACGGCGAACGCGCCGTCGCCACCACCAACCGCAACTTTGTGGGCAGAATGGGCGACGTCACGTCGGAAATTTATCTTGCCTCTCCGTACGTTGCGGCGGCAAGTGCGATTGCAGGCAAACTCGCCTGCCCGCAGGACCTGTGAGGTGCATATGAACACGACAGGAAAAGTTTTCAAATACGGCGACAACGTCAACACGGACGTCATCATTCCCGCAAGATATCTCAACGACGCAAGCGCGGAAAATCTGCGAGCCCACGCGATGGAGGACATCGACCCCGACTTCGCAAAGAACGTAAAACCGGGCGACGTCATCGTGGGCGGGTTCAACTTCGGCAGCGGTTCCAGCCGCGAGCACGCACCGCTTGCGATCAAGGCGTCGGGAGTGTCGCTCGTCATCGCAAAAAGCTTTGCGAGAATATTTTTCCGCAACGCCGTCAACATAGGACTGTTGACGGTCGAAAGTGCGCAAATGGCAGATGAAATAGCCAAAAACGATGTTTTAAGTGTCGAAAATGGCAAAATCAAGGATATCACGACGGGCAAATCGTACGACCTGCCGCCCATCGACGACTATGTTAAAAACATTCTCGAAAGCGGCGGACTCATGGAGGCGGTAAAGAAAAATGAAGGCTGAAATTCTTGCTCTTGCGGGCGACGGAATAGGCCCCGAAATCGTGGCGTCGGCAAAACGCGTTCTAGCGCGCGTGGCGGAAAAATTCGGACACGAATTCGTCTTTTCCGACGCGCTCATCGGAGGCTGCGCCATCGACGCGACGGGCAATCCCCTGCCCGCCGAAACAGTTGCCGCGGCGCATAAGGCGGACGCGGTTCTTTTGGGTGCGGTAGGCGGCGACAAGTGGGACAACGCCCCCGTCCGTCCCGAAGCCGCTCTGCTCGGGATACGCAAGGAACTGGGGTTGTACGCCAATCTCCGCCCCGCAAAACTCTTTCCGTCGCTTGCGGGCGCGTCCTCTCTCAAAGACGAAATCGTGGCAAAAGGCATAGACCTTGTCACCGTGCGCGAACTTACGGGCGGTATCTATTTCGGCGAACGTGGCTACCGCAACGGCAAGACGGGACGCGAGGCTTTCGACACGGAGTGCTACTCCGAAATCGAAATCGAACGCGTGGCGCGCATTGCTTTCGAACTTGCCGAGAAACGCCGCCATACCGTATGCCTCGTCGACAAGGCAAACGTGCTGACCTCCTCCAAACTGTGGCGCAAAGTCGTCACGGACATAAACGAGGACTACCCGTCCGTGCGGCTGGATATGATGTACGTGGACAATGCGGCGATGCAACTTGCGTTGAACCCGTCGCAGTTCGACGTCATCCTGACGTCCAATATGTTCGGCGACATACTCTCCGACCTCACCGCCGCAATCGTGGGCAGCATCGGCGTTATGCCCTCCGCATCGCTCGGCGCGACCGCGGTGGGAATGTACGAGGCAATTCACGGGTCCGCACCCTCTCTTGCGGGGCTCGACGTGGCAAACCCCGTCGGCACGATACTGTCGGCGGCAATGATGCTACGCCTTTCCTTCGACCTTGCGGACGAAGCTGACGCCGTGGAAACTGCGGTGGCGAGAACGCTGGACGCAGGGCTCGGCACGCGCGATATAGGCGGCACGCTCGGCACGCGCGCATTGACGGACGAAATAGTGGCGCGCATATAGCCTCAGCCCGTCACACGCATTAACCAACACCGATTCCCGAAATTCAAAACAACGAAACAACCGCCGAACGGCGGTTGTTTTGTTCCCTCTTTTCCCCCTGTCTTATCGGATGTTTGAAATTATTATTCGGAAGTTTTCCCCGCCGATTTGTTTTTCTTTGCGACAAGCCGTTTCCTTTCCGAAAGGTCGAGCAATTTCGTGCCGACGGTCAGGTTGACGACTGCAAAAACCACGATGAGCAAGCCGACGTATATCGCCATGACGTCTATGTCTATCGTCTTGCCGAAGAAGTCGAGTTGCATGGAAAACGCATCTTCCAGCCCCGACCGTAATCCCGCCTGCGCCGCTTCGGGCACGGTGGCGACGAGGTTGTCCAGCGCACCGCCCATAAGAAAATGGCGGAATATGCCCGACGAATGAGTGCCGGGGAGCAGTTCCGACACGTATTGCACGCCCTTCGGGAATATGCTGAGCGGCATAAATGCACCGGTGAGAAAGCCTATCGCCGCGCTGAGTACGCCTATAAATCCGCTGAGCGCCGCTTCCGTCCTGAAAAACGAAGCGATGAACACGGTTATGAGCGTTGCGGACAGCACCGAGAACAACAGAACGCCGAACACGGCAAATGCGTCCGCAGCGGTCATCGCGAAACTTCCCGACGCCGCGAGATATATAATACACACGACGTAAACAATGGTGCATATCGTGACCGTCACGACGAAGTTGAACACGAAATACGCCGCGGTTATCACTCCGCGCTTCACGGGAGAAGCAAGACAGTCGCGGATTTGTCCGCGCTGTTTGTCCTGCACCATAATGCTGTTCGCGCTGAGCGATACCGTTATGCAGGCGACACCCAGTACGCCCGACACCATCCAATTGTCGACAAAGGATTTGACCAGCGTCTTGGACGCCTCGAACCCTTCGGGAAACGCCGAAGTCACCGTGTCGACCTGAATATCCGCAAGGAACAGAACGTACAACAGGAATACGATGAGCGGAGCGAGCAAGGAAAAGAACACGGACATTCCGTCTTTCAGAAACATTTTCAGACAGCGTTTCACTATGCTGCCGAGTGCGAACATATCGTCTTCAAACCGCTCTTTCAAAGATTTCATACGCCGCCTCCTTCAAGTTTCTTTCCCGTCGCTTTCAGGAAAACGTCGTCCATATCGCCTTTTACGACTTCGAAATCGTCCGCAAAATCGGGGTGTGCAAGCACGAAATCCCGCGCTTCGGACGTGTTTTTCATCTTGATGCGGTAACATTCGCCCTCGTAGGAATACTCCCTGCCCTCGAAATCGAGCGCCGAACTCACGCGCAACGACTGCGGGCAGTACAGTTTGATGTAGTCGCCCGAGTATCTGTTTTTCAGTTCGTTGGGAGTACCCTGTGCCACAATGGTGCCGTCGTCCATTATGACCACGGTATCGGCGTCCGCCGCCTCTTCCATATAGTGCGTGGTAAGAAACACGGTCATACCCGTGCGCTTGCGCAGGTCGTGCAAAACTTCCCACACGTGTTTTCGCGTCTGCGGGTCGAGCCCCGTCGTCGGCTCATCGAGGAAAAGGACGGTCGGACGGTTGATGAGCCCGCGTGCAACGTCCACTCTGCGGCGTTGACCGCCCGACAATTTCCCGTACGGACGTTTCAGAATGTCGTCCAGCTCGAAAAGCCGCGTCAGCTCGTCGAGACGTTGCGCCCACGCTTTGCCGCGCAGACCGTAAAAAGATGCGCGCACCGCAAGGTTGTCGCGCACAGTAAGTCTGTCGTCGAGCACGGAGCCCTGAAACACAATGCCGATATTGTTCTTTATGCCGTCCGCCTGCGTGTCGAGGTCGAAGCCGTCCACCGTGACTTTGCCCGACGTCTTTTTCAGAATGGTGCACAGCACGTTTATCGTCGAACTCTTGCCCGCGCCGTTCAACCCCAGAAAGGCAAACAGTTCTCCGCGTTCGACGGTGAAAGATATTCCTTTTACGGCGAGAACGTCCCCGTAGTTTTTGACGAGGTTCTCGACCGTTATTATCGGTCCGTTGAAATTTTCGGCCATAAATCGAAAATACGCCGAGGGAGGCAAGGTTCAAGACGATTGCGCGCCCTCGGCATCGAATACTAAATGTGTTGTTCGATGAAATTGACGACGTCGAGGACGGTTCTCATTTCGCTGACGTCGCTGTCATCGATGGTCACGCCGAATTCCTCCTCGACGCTCATCAGCATATCGACGATGTCGAGGCTGTCGCAACCGAGGTCTTTAATTATGTCGCTTTCGGGTTTGACGTTGTCGGCGTCGATGCCGATCTGATTGACGACTATTGCTTTGAGTTTCTCGAAAATATTGTTGTTCATTGTTTTCTCCTTACGCCGAAGGCGTTGTTTGTTATTTTGCCGAAGGGTCGGGTTTGTCGCCTTCTATCTGACTTAAATCGATTTCGTACGCCGTCACGTTCTGTTCCTCGGCGCACACGCAGGCGTCGTAGCCGTCAAACACGTCGAAGTGTTCGAAGTGCGCGTCCTCGGGAATTTCGCACCTGAAATCCTTGAGCCCTACGCCCGTGTATTTGAGATAACTTTCGCGTTCCGTCCATTTGCGGAAAAATTCCTTCTCGTCCGACGCGTCCACAAACGTGAACTTCTCGTAGTTGACGGGGCGGATTTTTTCTATGTCCACGCCGATTTCGCTGTGCGAGATGCCGAGCATCAGCACACCGTGCGAGTGCGACAGCGAGAAGTGCGCGCCGCCCTTGTCGAAACGCGGTTTTTCGCCGTAGTCGCGCACAATCGAAACCTCGTGCGGATAATCGTTGCCGTTTGCGTTCATTTTGTCGACGAAATGTGAGTAACAGTACTTTATGAAAGCGTCGCTGTCACATTCGCCCCTTGCGAAAAACAGTATCATTCAGCACCTCTTCCCAAGCGTCCGTATGTGTTGTTTATGTCGAGGAAATAATCCCTGTCCACCGTAAGCATAAGTTCGTAAGGCAGTCTGAACCGCCAGTTGCCGTCCGCAACGCCGGGCACGTTCGTGCGCGTGTCGGAGCCGTATCCCAACATATCCTGCACGGGAATTACGGCAAGCACCGCTGAGGAGGCGACGACCGTCCTTATAATTGCCTTCGTCGAAGCGCACGACGGTCCGCCGCTGCCCCAGCCCGCACCCGTGAATCCGCAGTATTTCAAGGCGAAATCACGTGCGGCGGGGTTGAGTTCGTACAGCCAGCCGAGCAGAGTGTTGTTGTCGTGCGTGCCAGTGTAAGCCACGTTGTGATTGTCGTATCTGTAAGGAAGATGCACGCTCTGCGTGCCGTCGAAACCGAACTGGAATACGCGCATGGTGGGAATACCCGACGCGTCGATGAACGCTCTGCAATCGTCGTCTATCTGCCCCAGGTCCTCGGCTATGAACAACGCGGAGGGGTTGTCCTTGCGCATGAGGTCGATGAGCTCCTGCCCGGGACCTTTGTGCCATTTGCCGTTGACGGCGGTATCGACGTCCTCGGCGGGTATCGCAAAAAAGTTGTAGAAAGCGCGGAAATGGTCCAGACGGAGCGCGTCGTAAAGTTTCAGACAATGCGCGATACGCTTCCGCCACCACTTGTACCCGTTCTTTTTCATTGCCGCGAAATCGTACAGGCAGTTGCCCCATATCTGACCTTTCGCCGCGAATGCGTCGGGCGGGACGCCCGCAACCGCCGTGGGACGGTTCTTTTTGTCGAGCAGAAACTCGTGCGGAGCCGCCCAGACGTCCACGCTTTCGGTGGCGACGTAGAAAGGCAGGTCGCCGATTATGTCCACGCCCCTTTCGTTGACGCGTTTTTTGAGGGCGTACCACTGACGGTAGAACACGAACTGCTCGAACTTGTAATAGTCCACTCTTTCGCGCAGTTCCTTCCTCGCCTTGTCGAGCGCGTCGGGAGACCTCAGCGCGAGTTCGGGCTCCCAGTCCCACCACTTCGTGCCACGCGTCTCGGCGAGCGACATGTAAAGCGCATAATCGTCAAGCCATTCGCGCTCCTCTCGGGCAAAGTCGTCCATCTCGCGACGGAGTGCGTGAAAGTCGTTTATTCTGCCGAAAGCCTGCGAGATATACCGCGCGGAATTCTCGCGTGCGAAGTCGTAGTCGACGAGATACGGTTGACCCGAATACTTCGCCCTTTCCGCCTCCTCGGCAGTCAGCAATCCGTCCTCGAAAAGCCCTTGCGGGTTGACGAAAAGCGGGTTGCCTGCATAACTCGACAACCCCGAATACGGCGAATTTCCCGCGCCGATTACGGTTATGGGCAGCACCTGCCACCAATGGAAACCCATATCCGCCGCCATATCGGCGAATACGTCAACGTCGCGCGAAAAACAGCCTATGCCATACGCGCTCGGCATTGCGGAAAGCGGCATCAGCACTCCCGCCGCCCTCCTGAATTTGGGTATTACGGTCATTCCTCCACCCTTATCAGCGCGGCAATGTTATCCACGCCGGAAAGTTGTTCTATCTCTGCGAGCGATTTTTTCATAACGCTCTCTTTCGTTTCGTGCGTCACGAATATGACCGCGACTTCCTTGGATGCCGCCTCTTTCTGCACGACGGACGCCAGCGAAATGCCGTTTCTGCCGAATACGCCCGTTATCTTGCTCAGCGTGCCCTCTTCGTCCGATACGGTAAGACGGATATAATATCTCGACGAGAAATCGTCGGCAAAATCCTTGTCGTCGATTTTTTTATCAAGCTCCCACGGGAAACGACGGTGAACGTCCTTGCCCGCCGCAAACACTATGTCGCTGACTATCGCACTGCCTGTCGGAAACGCGCCCGCGCCTCTGCCGTACAACATAATGTCGTCCACGTTGTCGCCGTGCACGAACACCGCATTGAACGAACCGTTGATTGACGAGAGCGGATGATTTGCAGGCAAGAACGCCGGGTGTACGCGCGCTTCGATTTTGCCGTCGCGGTTCTTGGACACCGCGAGCAGTTTGAGAGTGTAACCCAGTTCCTTGCCGTATTTGATATCCTCGACGGCGATACCCGAAATCCCTTCGCGGTAAATCTTGTCCACGGGCACTCTCTTCTTGTACGCCAGCGAGGAAAGAATGCTGTTTTTGTACATTGCGTCAAAACCGTCCACGTCGGCGGAGGGGTTTGCCTCGGCGTAACCGAGTGCCTGCGCGTCGCGCAGACAGGTCGCGTAGTCCACGCCCTCTTCGCTCATACGCGAAAGAATGTAGTTGGTCGTGCCGTTGACAATGCCTTTTAAAGAGGTAACACAGTTGCCCTGCATACCGTCGGTCAGCGTGCGTATGATGGGAATGCCGCCCGCGCAACTTGCCTCGAAATAAAGCCCGCCGCCGCCTTTTGCCGCCGCGGCTTCCAGTTCGGGCCAGCTCTTGGAGAACATCTCCTTGTTTGCGGTGACGATGCTCTTGCCCGCTTCCAGAGCTTTGATGAGGAAAGTCTTTGCGGGTTCGATACCGCCGAAGAATTCCGCAACTATGTCGATTTCGGGGTCGGACACCACGCGCTCGATATCCGTGGATACTATTGCGGGGTCGACGCCCAGTTCCTTACACCTTTCGAGGTTGCGTTCCAGCACGCATTTGATTTCGATGTCGATACCGTCGTTTTGTTTGATATACTCGCGTTTGGAAGTCAGAATGTTGTACGTTCCGCCTCCGACAACGCCCAAGCCCAGAAGGGCAACTCCGATTTTTTTCATTTTAACTCCTGTTGTATTTGCAACATACAGACGTCATTTGCCTGATGTGTTGAGATCGTAGATGTATTTCAAGCCTTTGAGCGCAAGCGCACGGTCGGTGATGTCGATGATGTCGGGCTCGACCTTGTCGATGAGTTCACTGAGACCGCCCGTCGCAACGACCTTCGCACCCTGCATTTCGGGCAACGCCTTGTACTTTTCCACGAGGTACTTGACGAGCCCCGCATAACCGTAAATGATACCCGACTGCATACAGCTGCGCGTCGACGTGCCCACTATGGTGTCGGGAGGCGTCAGCTCGATGCGAGGCAGTTTCGCCGCCGTATGCACCAACGACTCCGTCGCGGTCTTGATGCCTGGAGCGATGGCTCCGCCTATGTACTCGCCCGCGCCCGTCACGAGATTGAACGTCGTTGCCGAGCCGAAGTCGACGACGATGACGGGTCCGCCGTACAGCTTGTACGCCGCCGCCGCACCCACCATTCTGTCAGCGCCGAGTTCGGACGGATTGTCGTAGTTGACGTGAATGCCCAGTTTTATGCGCGCGTCGACGACGAGCGGCTTTTTGCCCGTGTAGTAGGAGCACATATGTTCGATGGTGTAGTTGAGCGAGGGGGCAACCGACGACATGACCGCGCCCTTGATGTCGTCGAATTTACTGCCCGTCTGACGCAGGAGATCGTAGATGACCATACCGTATTCGTCGGCGGTATGGGAAGCCACCGTCGATACACGCCACGACGACAGTAGTTTGTCGCCCTTGAAAAGCCCGATTTTGACGTTGGTGTTGCCGATATCCATTGCAAGCAGCATATAACCTCCGCGCGGCGCGACCGTGACGGACCTCGCACGCGTATATACAATTTTGATTATTATATCAAATATATCCGCCGTTATCAAGACATAATCCGCACAAAAGGCGTCAAAGCGCCGCGACCGTGACGAATTGCGGCGAAAATGCGCAATCAGTTGACGGCGGCGAGCGAAAACGCGACGACCGTGCAATAGGCGTTGAACGCGAACACGGGCAGATAGACGAGCGCGAGCACCCTGTCCTTCAAAAAAAATCTGACCTGCTGAACGAAGGACACGGCAAAAACGGCGCACATCGCGACCGACGCACCGTAAACGGATTTCACCCTGAACATCACGAATATGTACACGACGGCGAGCACCCCCGTCAAAGACAAAAATATCATCGACGGAAAGAAATGTTTGCCCACGACAAGCCTCGTTATCACCGCGCACATACACACGTAAACAAGCGACACGACGACCGTAAATCCGAACGGACTGAGCAGAAACGGAGGTTTAACGAGCGAATGATACCATTCAACATCGATTTCAAGGCAAAACTGCCCTACCGCCGCCACCAGCAGTATGCAGAAAAGCGCGAATGTGAGCCCCGTCATTCTCTTTACCCAATCCACTGGGAAAGTATATTTCGCGCAGTACGAAAGTAGACTTGTCCGCGTGCTCGTCGGGTGCTTGCGTGCGCGTTGTAACACGTGCCCCGCGGCAGTCGATATCATGCATGTCGGCACTCCACGCTTTTTCCGCGTTGTTCCGTTTCCCGTTTTTTGCACGTTCGACAAACCATCATCCGCGCCTTCGCCTGCGTTTTGCCCTTTTCGGATTTTGCAGCAATTCGGCGTACCGCGAAAAAACGTCGACTCTTTTCACACATTTTCCGCGCTTTGCGTATGGTGAGGTAGGAGTAATTCCTAATAATGACAGGAGGTACATACCATGAACTTTTTCGCAAACGGTAACGGCTGCGGTTGCGGCTGTGAAAGTATCCTTTTGATACTCGTTCTGCTCAGCTGCTGCGGCGGTGGCAACGGCCTCGGATGTCTGTGCGACATTCTGCCCCTGCTCATCATCCTCTGCTGCTGCTGCGGAGGCAACATTTGCGGCAACAACTGCTGCAAGTAAGGAAAAATCCCCTCGGCTCCGAGGGGATTTCGTTATTCCGTTATTCCGCCGCGGCGGACTTCCCGCCACGATAAGTTTTTGTTTCGGTCAACAGGCAATCAATAGGCAAGCAGTTCTTCGAAATACGCCGCAAGCCCTTCGACAGGGACGCGCACCTGCGCCATCGTGTCGCGTTCGCGCACGGTGACCGTGTCGTCTTCGAGAGTGTCGAAGTCGACCGTCACGCAGTACGGCGTGCCGATTTCGTCCTGTCTGCGATAGCGCTTGCCGATGGAACCCGAACCGTCCATCTCGCAGGTGAAACGCTTGCAGAGTTCGGAATAGATTGCCTCCGCCTTCTCGTTGAGCTGTTTTTGCAGGGGAAGTACGGCGACCTTGACGGGGGCGATTGCGTGATGCAGGTGCAGCACGACGCGGGTGTCGTTTTCACCCACGGTCTCCTCGTCGTATGCGTTGCAAAGCAGCGCAAGCACCATACGTTCGACGCCGAGCGACGGCTCGATGACGTAAGGCACGTACTTTTCGTTGGTGACGGGGTCGGTGTAGGACAAATCCTTGCCGCTCGTCTTGATGTGCTGGTTGAGGTCGTAGTCCGTTCTGTCGGCGATACCCCACAGTTCGCCCCAGCCGAAGGGGAACAGGAACTCGAAGTCCGTGGTCGCCTTGGAGTAGAAGCAGAGTTCTTCGGGGCTGTGGTCGCGCAGGCGCAGACAGTCGTCGTTCATGCCCAGTTCGAGCAGCCAGTCGTGGCAGAATTTGCGCCAGTAGGCGAACCATTCGAGGTCGGTGCCGGGCTTGCAGAAAAATTCGAGTTCCATCTGCTCGAATTCACGCACGCGGAAAATGAAGTTGCCGGGCGTGATTTCGTTTCTGAACGATTTGCCGATTTGTCCTATGCCGAAAGGCACGCGCTTTCTCGTGGTGCGCTGGACGTTCTTGAAATTGACGAATATGCCCTGCGCGGTTTCGGGGCGCAGATATATGGTGTTGGCGGTGTCTTCGGTGACGCCCTGGAAGGTCTTGAACATGAGGTTGAACTTTCTTATGGGCGTAAAATCGGAGTTGCCGCACACGGGGCAAGTCAGTTTGTTGTCGGCGATGTACTTCTCCATCTCCTCGTTGCTCCACCCTGCGACGGTGCCCTCGATGCCCTTCTTCTTCATATAATCCTCGATGAGGTTGTCCGCACGGTGACGCGTCTTGCAGGACTTGCAGTCCATGAGCGGGTCGGAAAATCCGCCGATGTGTCCCGACGCCTGCCACACGGAAGGGTTCATCAGTATGGCGCAGTCGACGCCGACGTTGTAGGGGCTTTCGGTGACGAACTTCTTCCACCACGCCGCCTTGACGTTGTTTTTGAGCGAAACGCCGAGAGGACCGTAATCCCAGGTGTTGGCGAGTCCGCCGTAGATGTCGCTGCCGGGGAAAATGAAACCGCGGTTTTTGCAGAGTGCTACCAACTTGTCCATTGTGAGTTTTGCCATAATATACCTTCTTGAAAAGAATTCTATAAAATAATATACGAAAGAAAGCACCGTGTCAATCGCACGGTGCAAGTTGCGTCAAATAGCGCGGTGTGCTCAGTAATCGCGCACGCCGAGCAGGAAGTCGATGGACAGATTGTAAGTCTTTGCAATGAGATAGAGGTTTTCGGCGGTTGGTTGTTTCTTGCCGCTGCGCCAATAGGACACGCACGCGGCGGTCACGCCGATGCTGTTGGCGAATTGCCGTTGAGAAATCTTCTCTTCCCTCAAAAATTCCGATAATCTTTCCGCGAATTTATTGTTCATACCAAAATTATGTACCCATAGTTAAGCTTTGTAAACTCATTAACCTAAATTACCGCATTTTAATCTTCATGACATTTTCGTGAAATAATCCGACGAATAAAAAGGATAAAATGCCGAACGCGCAAAACCGCTCACAGACCGACCGCCGACCCGTTTTGCCACCCGACAGCCGAACGACCGCCGACCGTACGTCCCGCCACACAGAGCCCGTGCGCGCAGGCATACGCGGGCAATACGGCAAATATAATTTCGTATGTGGCGCGCGCTCAAAGTATGCTTTCTCTATATCGGCACCATAATCGGCGCGGGGTTTGCCTCGGGGCGTGAAATTGCCCTCTTTTTCGGCGACACCGCGCCCATCAACGTCGCATGCTCCGCCGTGTTCATGGCGGTGCTGGAACTCCTGTTTTTGACGGCGGGTCGTGTGGGTGCCGTACCCGACAACACCGCGGTGCGCACGGGCGTATTCATCGCCGCGTTTTCTTCGGTGGCGGCAATGCTTGCGGGCGGCGATTACGCCCTGTATTCCCTTACGGGCGTCAGGTCGCTGGGCATAATAATGGCTGTCGCGGCGGGCGTCCTCGTCGTTGCGGGAATAGAAAAAATCAAACTCGCAAACACCCTTCTCATCCCCCTGCTCATCGCCCTGCTGATTGTCATATACGTGCGCAACGGCTCCCCTGTTTTTCAGGGAGAATTCTCGGTGGTCAAGCCTTTGCGTTACTCGGGGCTTGACGTGTTGCTGGGCGGCATAGTCATATCGCGCGAAGGGAAAAAACTGAACAAAAAACAGATTGTTTTGACCTGCGCTTTCAGCGCGGCCTTTATCGGCGCCGTGCTGTTTATTCTCCAAAACATAGTTTTAAGTGACGTTTTGCACTCGTCAATGCCCGTTTTGGCTGTTGCCGAAAAAGTAGGCTTGAAATATGTGGCAGGCGTGCTGATTGCCGTCGCCATATTCACGACGCTTGTTTCCTCGCTCGACGTGCTTGCCGATTACACGCGCAAATCGCTTGCCGAATACGCCTCGTCAAAGACTCGCAAACAACGCGGCGGACGTATGCTCCGCTTTGCCGAAAAGTTTTCCGCGCCGCAAAACAAAAGCGTCGCGGTGTTCGCGACGCTTGCGGTGCTGTATCCGGTAAGTTTCTTCGGGTTCGACCTTATCGTTGATACCCTGTACCCTTTCGTCAGCCTATGCGGCATAGTGACTACGGGCTGGACGGCGTTCAATCTCGCCATGCGTGCCCGCAACGGAAAAACCGCGCCAGCCGCCTCCTCGTCCGAAACGTCGTCTGACAACGCGGCTTGCGCATACGGTGCGGTCAATGACAATCTCCGTGTTTGTGGTCGTGGTCGTGACCGCAACCGCACTCTCCGTCATCGCAGTCGCAGTCCTCTTCGTCGCCGCAATCGCACCCGTCTTCCTCGTCCTCTTCCCCGTCCTCGCGGGCAAACATAGCCTCGAAAGGCGAACGGCGGCTTTCGTCGTCGGGTTCGTCAAGTCCTTTCAGATAGCGGTAAAACGGATCGTCGGAATAGTCCTTGTCGTCGTCGAAATACCCGCCGAGTTCCTCGACCGCGTTGCGCACTTCCATATATTCGTTATAGTTGAGTTCGTACTCTTCGGCAAACCCTTTGAGCAGGTCTATTGCGCGCTCGTCGCCGTAACTGCCGAGCAACCTCGCGAAAAGGGCGACGTCCTCTCCTTTGTAAAGATAACTGACCAATCCCATATAAATTGCGGGGTTGCCCTTGTAACCCGCCAGGATTTCGATGAGCATTTTGCCCGTTTCTCCGTCGGCGGCATAGAATTTTTCCAGCATTTCGTCCACGACCTCCTCGCAGTCTTCGAGCAGGTATTCGTAGGCTTCCAGACGGGTGGAATAATCTTTGCTTTCGTCGACAAGCACGTCGAGCATACGGAGCATTTCTTTTTTAGTCTTCATTGTCGTCTCCGAAAAAGATCCTCTTGTATTTGCGGAAGGTGCGTTCGTTGAGATTGTAACGCGCCATTGCGTCCTCGTCGGGGTCGGGGTCGTCGAAATAGACTTCCGAAAGCAGAACGCCGACCATCGTTTCGACGCTGCGCAGGACGGGAATTTTTTTGCAGTTTTTGTTGAGCCACACCAGATTGCCGTCGCCGTCGAGAGCGACGAACTCTCCAACTATCGCGCAGAGCCTGTCGAGGTAGGTGTTGGGGTCCTCGTCGGTGTAAACGATGTCGCACGCGGCGCGGAACACCGCCTGACGCAAACGTCTGGGCAACTCGTAGTATGTAAGCGGCAAATGGAAATAGACGGGTTTGTACCTGTTCTGAGTGACGACGTCGATGTCGACGTGCAGACCGTAGTCCAGCAGTCGGTCGATGATTATCATCATGGCGTCGAAGGACAGCTCGGGATATATCAGTTTGTCGCGGAAAATCTTGACCACCTGCGTGCTGGACAGCCTGCTGAGACTTGCAAGCGCGGGACACACGAAATAGTCGGGACCCTCCTCCAACGCCCATTTGAGCGCGCGGTTGAACTCCTCGTCGTTGAGCAGGCAGTCCTGAATTCTGGCAAGGTCGTCCGAGGCGAATATCCACTTGACGCGGTTTATCATCTCCACTTTGGCGCGCGGCGGCAACTCGTGCGAATACTCCACGCGCTCCACTCCCGCGTCGAACTGTTTGAGATAGTATTCCGTGACAAAGGGGTGCGAATAGATGTTGTCGAGTTTGTGCATAAGGCGTTTTGCCTGCTGCACGTCGCCCGTGTTGTAAAGCGCCTGCGCCGAATAAATCTCGCCGTAGTACGCGACCTGCGGTTTGGTCTTGAAGGACTCTGCGGCGTAAAGCACGTCTTTGTCGCGCTCGTGAGCGATTAGCAGAGGCATGACCTTGAAGGCTATTTCGACGGGCAGCGTTTCGCCCTTGGACGCGAACTCGGAAATGATGCCGTCCAGAAGCGCGTCGGCCTCCTGCTTGCGCTCCTGAATGCTGTACGCGGTTGCAAGCGTGGCGCGGTTGTCGGCGGAAGGGTCTTTGGACACCGCCTCTTCGGAAAGCGCGACCACACGGTCGAAATTGCCTTTGGCAAAGAAACTGAGCGTCTTTATCTTCTGCGCGGCCTCGCGGTAGGGCTCGGGCGCGTCTTCCATATCCTCGACGCACCGCAGAGCCTCGTCGAAATCGTTGTCGGCAAGTGCCTCGTTTGCGAAATAAAGCTGTCTGTCGTAATACTCGTTTTCGTTTTTCGCCGCCACCCTGAATTTGGGATTGTCGGACTCCGCCGCCTGAAAAACGGGGGCGTCGTCCTCGCCGAGGTAGCGCAGATAATAGGACGCGACTTCGATATCACCCGCTTCAAGCGCGTTGGAACACAGCGTCCAGAGCGCCTCGTCTTCCTCTTCGTCACTTTTGGACTTCGACAACGCGGTATATAAAACCGCGTCGGACAATGCCAACGCGTGAAGTTTGGAATAAACTATGCCGAGCTCGGTATAAGACTCGCAGTCGTCGGAGATGCGGCACGCGGTTCTGAAATAGTTGACCGCGGTTTCGACGTCGTTCTTGTCCAACGCTTTTCTGCCGAGCTCGATATAGTCGTCCTTGTCGAGTTTGAAGTCAATGCGCTTCGCCATTACTTTTTCTTCTTTTTCTTTTTGGGGTTCTGATAAGGCTTGGGCGGCTGTTTCTTCTTGGGAGCGGATTGCGCGGGTTGCTCGGACGAAGCGTCGCCGACGACCGCACGATAGTCGTTGCGGTTGTTTTTGCCCTGTGCGCGAACTGCGGCAAGCGTCTTTTTGTCGGTTTCGGATTTGAGATACTTGCACTTCGTCATACCGCGGTTTGCGAACGCAGTCCAGCAAAGCGCCCAGAACACGAAACCCGCCATAATCATCGCTATTGCGACGATGACGGCGATAATGGTGCCCGCCATAAGCAAAAGCAGAGGCGCGGCGGATATGACGCCGACCACGACCGTGATAATCGGGTTGTTGACGATGATTACTATTGCGTCCTTGAACGCATCGACGAAACGCAGGTTGTACGACGCAAACAACGACATCATGGTCATAGGTATCGTAAGCAGGGGCGCTCCGAATATGAAAGACAGCACGACGGCGGCAATACTGCCCGCTCCCGCGGTGCCAAGTTGCTCCTGCTGCATCTGATAAAGTAGCGCGGTGCCCATCGCGAGAGCGATGAGAATGCCCACGGTTGCGGTGATGAGATATTTCCACCAATACTTTGCGAAACCCATGAAGAACGTGCGGGTTATGCGCTTGTAGTAGTCCTGATAATAGCTGCGTTTGGCGCAGTAGAAGAGACCCGCTATGAAAGGCGACACGATGATTGCCGCGCCCGCGAGCATCATGAGGAAGGGCTGATAGACGTCCCAGTAGAGGTTGGCGACGACGAGATTTATGCTGTCGCCGGAGGAGGGAAAGCCCACGCCCAGGCCGGCGGTGAACACGTAACCGCTGCCCATAACGTACTGTTCGAAGAAGGGCGCGGCGACGAGAAGAACGAGTATAAACACCAGCGCGGCGGGCAGGAACCAGAGCGAAGACTTGAAAAGTGTCTGGAATTCGCCGCGTAAAACCGCCGCTGCTTTTTTGAAAAAGCCTTCGGGATATTCCTTTTTTATGCGTGCTTCGGTCATTCCCGCGACGACTACTTTCGCAGGTTCCTCGGGTTCGACCGTGACGTCGGCGTCGACAAACAGGTTGCCGAGCAGGAATTTCGCTTCTTTCTGGGGCTTTTTCGCCGAAGTTGTCTGATTGGCCATAATTGCTCCTATTGCGAGATTGGATACATTTTACACTAACACACAATAAATATCAAATCAAATAAAATAAATTATGGAAAAATATATCATTATTGTTTACGGAGCGCGTCAAATTTCGCCAATATTATTGACAATTTGCGGTCATGACAATATACTTTCCTACAATAAGGGGTATCAGGAGGTTTTATGAAGAAATTCAACATCGCCGTAGTCGGCGCGACCGGTATGGTCGGAAACAAATTCCTCGAAGTGCTCACGGAAAGACAGCTTCCCGTCGAGAATTACTATCTTTTCGCTTCTGCGCGCAGCGCGGGTAAACAAATCGATTTCATGGGCAAACCCCACACCGTTATCGAACTCACCGAGGAAAACGTAATGGCTCTCGCCGGCAAAGTGGACTTTGCTCTGTTCTCCGCGGGCGCAGGCACGTCGAGAGATTATGCTCCCGTATTCGTAAGAGCGGGCGCGGTCGTCGTCGACAACAGCAGCCAGTGGCGTATGGACAAAGACGTTCCCCTCGTCGTTCCCGAAGTCAACCCCGAGGACGTCAAATGGAACAAAGGCATCATCGCCAACCCCAACTGCTCGACCATTCAGGCAGTCGTCGCGCTCAAACCCCTTTACGACACTTTCGGCATCAAACGTATCGTATATTCCACCTATCAGGCGGTCAGCGGCGCGGGCGTAGCGGGCTACAACGACCTCAAATACGGCATCGAGGGCGAAGCTCCCAAAAAATTCCCCTACCCCATCGCCTACAATATGCTCCCCCACATCGACGTCTTCCTCGACAACGGTTACACCAAAGAGGAATGGAAGATGATTGAGGAAACCAAAAAAATTCTGCACGACCAGTCCCTGCGCATCACCGCGACGACGGTACGCGTGCCCGTATTCCACGGTCACAGCGAATCCATTAACGTTGAGTTCAAGAAACCCTGCACCAAAGAAGCGGTGTTCGCCTGTCTGGAAAAATTCCCCGGACTCGTCGTTATGGACGACGTCAAGAACAACATCTATCCGATGCCCATACTCGCAGAAAACCACGACGAAGTCTTCGTGGGACGTATCCGCATCGACGAGAGTGTGGACAGCGGCGTGAACATCTGGTGCGTCGCCGACAACATCAGAAAAGGCGCGGCAACCAACGCGGTACAGATTGTCCAACTTCTCATCAAGAACGCTTTGGAGGCATAATATGATATTCAAGGGAACTGCCACGGCACTCATAACTCCGTTTACGGAGTCGGGTGTGGATTTTGAAAGTCTGAACAAACTCCTCGATCAACAAGTCGCGGGCGGCGTCGACGCCCTCGTCATTCTCGGCACCACGGGCGAGCCTGCCACGATGAGCCTCGAAGAGAAAAAGTCCGTAATCGAATTCACCGTCAAAAAGCTGAAAGGCAAACTCCCTATCATAGTCGGTACGGGTGCCAATTCCACGAAAGCCGCAATCGAGATGTCCGTCCTCGCCGAAAAAATGGGCGCGGACGCTCTGCTCGTCGTCACCCCCTACTACAACAAAGCCACGCAGAAAGGGCTTGTCGCGCACTACACCGCAATCGCGGACGCGGTCAACCTGCCCATCATCTGCTACAACGTGCCGGGTCGTACGGGCGTCAATCTTCTGCCCGCCACCTTCGCGGAAATCGCCGAGCACAAGAATATCGCAGCAATCAAGGAAGCCAGCGGTAATATGGAACAAATCGAAGAGGCAATCCGTCTTTCCCGCGGCAAAGCCGACGTGTACAGCGGCGACGACGGCATCACCGTTCCCGTCATGGCGATGGGCGGCATAGGTGTCATCAGCGTGGTAAGCAACGTGGCACCGAAATTCACATCCGAAATGACTTCCGCCATGCTCGCGGGCGACCTCGCAAAAGCCGCCGAAATGCAACTGAAAATGCTGCCTTTCGTCAAAGCGCTTTTCTCCGAGGTCAACCCCATTCCCGTCAAGAAAGCCGCCGAACTCAAAGGACTTTGCAACGGAATTCTCCGTCTGCCCCTCACCGAAATGTCGGCGGAAAACACTGAAAAACTGGCACGTTTGTTGCCCGAATTCAACTGACCTATGATAAAAATCGCCGTTTCCGGTGCCGCCGGACGTATAGGCAGAACCATTTATAAGACGCTCATCGGCTCCTCCGAATACGAAATCGTGTTCGGCGTCGACGCCTTCGGTGCGTCCGATCTGCCCTATCCCGTTTACAAGAGTTTTGCCGACGTCACTCTCGACGCCGACGTGATTGTGGACTTCTCTTCCCCGTCCGCGCTCAACGACATTCTCGCCTATGCGCTCGGTCGCAAGTGCCGCGTCGTGCTCGCAACCACGGGATACACCGAAGAACAGATGAACCGCATCCGCATGGCGGCGCAACAGATTGCCGTGTTCAAAGCCAGCAATATGTCGCTGGGCGTCAATCTGCTTGCCAGTCTGTCCAAAGAAGCGGCGAAATTCCTCGGCGAAGCCTACGACGTGGAAATCGTCGAAACACACCACAACCACAAAATCGACGCACCCAGCGGCACGGCGCTCACGCTTGCCGAGGCAATCAACAGCGTGCGCGACAACTCCCTCGTGCCCAAATACGGCCGTCACGGCACAGATTGCAGACGAGAAAAGAACGAAATCGGCATACACGCAATCCGCGGCGGTACGGTCGTCGGCAAACACGACGTTATGTTCCTCGGCGCGGGCGAAGTCATCAAACTCTCGCACGAAGCCGAGAGCAAAGAGGTATTTGCGCGCGGCGCACTACGCGCGGCGTCCTTCCTCATGGACAAGGCGACGGGCTTTTACGATATGACGTCCATAATCGGCAACTTTTACGCGGTCACGACCGTTTCCGCCGAAAAGGACGTTGCCCTGCTCACTCTGCCCTCCATACCGTTTGCGGACTTCCTTGCATTGCTTGCCGAAATCAAGAAGCAGGACGTCAACCTCGACATGATAAGTCAGAACTACAATGCGGACGGCACCGCGGCGGTGTCTTTCACCGCGGGGCAGAAGGACTTTGTCCGCATCAAGGAATTCATCCCCGCACACCTCGCGCAGAACATCGTGCTGGGCGCGGGCAAAATCACCGCGGAAGGCGCAGGAATGGAGCACAAGAGCGGCGTCGCGCTCGAAGTGCTGTCCATGCTCCGCGACCTCGGCGCGAAGATTTACGCCATCACCACGTCGGAGACAAAGATTTCCTGCTGCATAGACGAAAAGTCGCTGCCCGCAGCGGAAGCCGCTCTCAAAAAGTATTACGGCATAAACTGACGACGTCCGTGCGATTGCGGTCGGCAAAACACCGAAAACGGAACAAACAAAACCAAACGAAAAGCCGCGCTGATTGCGCGGCTTTCATATTTGTTCAAACGATTGCTTTCCTCTTTTGAGATTATTCTTCCTCTTCCTCGACGGCACACGTGGCGCAAGCACACGCGCATTCGGCACATTCGCTGCTCTCTTCCTCTTCGGATTTTGCCGCGTTCATCTTTTCGAGCACGGGAAGAACTATGACGCCGAAACCGCCCTTCTTCTTGATGCCGAGGGTCTTGCCGTATCTGACGGCGAGCACGCCCGTGAGCAGAGGGAAGGTGATGAACACAAGTGACAACAGCAGCATGACCACGAGCACCACCCAAAGGAACGCGCCGTCGCCGAACCACGCCACGAAACCGTTGTAAATTCTGTCCGTGCGCATAAGCGCGTCAACGGGATTGAGCTGCTCGAAAGGCAGAGGATTTGCCGCATAAGGCAACAGGGCGATGAATTCATACACAAGGGGCACGGTCAGTATGGTGGAAAAAGTCGTGATGCCGATTGTGAGTCCGTTGCGCAGTTTTTTGTCCTCGAACGTGATACCCACGTTGGAGAAAAGCATAATGCCGCAAGCCATGGTGAGAATGACCACTATGTATTTTGCAAGCAGATTGTCGAGCTCGCAAAACGCGGGAAAAAAGCCGTTGGCAGGGTCTTCCTGCATTGCGTTGACGAGGAAGAGAATCCCCAAAACGATGATGAGGACGGAGAGCCCCAACAACCCGTACTGGATTTTTTCTTTTTTTGAAAGTTGTTTTTTCATAATTTCTCCTTATCTTCGGGACCCGTATTCGGTTCCACAGCAACAATTATATTATAATATCGAAAATCCCGCAATAAATATTTTGCACTCGCAAGCGGTTTTTGTGGAAAAAAATCGGGAGTTATATTATAATGATTCCTAAGTGCGGTCTTTGACCGTCCCATCGATGAGGAGCACATTTATGTTGAGCGACGCAGAAATTGCAGCAGCATCCACACCCGAAAAAATCACCGCCGTAGCCGCCAGACTCGGCTACAGCGAAGACGAGATAGAATGCTTCGGCAAATACAAAGCCAAAGTGCCCGTACGCGACGAAAAGCCGCGCGCCGCTCTCGTGCTCGTCACCGCGATGAACCCCACCCCGCTCGGCGAGGGCAAAACGACGGTGAGCATAAGTCTTGCCGACGGGCTCAACCGCATAGGCAAAAACGCCGCTCTCGCCCTGCGCGAACCTTCGCTCGGACCCGTGTTCGGCATAAAAGGCGGAGCCTGCGGCGGCGGTTACGCCCAGATTATCCCGATGGAGGACATCAACCTTCACTTCACGGGCGACTTCCACGCCGTCACGTCCGCAAACAACCTTTTATCCGCACTCATCGACAACCACATACATTTCGGCAACGCCCTCGGCATAAAGGAAGTCATCTGGCGCAGATGCGAAGACATGAACGACCGCGCCCTGCGCGTCGTCGAGGTTGGTCTCGGCGGCAAAGCCAACGGAGTTCCGCGCACGGACGGTTTCGTCATCACTGCCGCAAGCGAAATAATGGCAATACTCTGCCTTGCAACCTCTCTCGGCGACCTCAAAAAACGCCTCGGCAACATTGTCGTGGGCTTTGACGGAAACGGCAGGGAAATCCACGCCCGCGACCTGCACGCCGAAGAGTCCATGACCGTTCTGCTGAAAGACGCCATCAAACCCAACCTCGTGCAGACGTTGGAAGGCACGCCCGCATTCGTACACGGCGGACCCTTTGCCAACATAGCGCACGGATGCAACAGCGTGCTCGCCACGCGTGCCGCGATGGCTCGTGCCGACTACGTCGTCACCGAGGCGGGATTCGGTGCCGAACTGGGCGGCGAAAAGTTCCTCGACATCAAATGCAGATTCACGGGGCTGCGTCCTTCCTGTGTCGTGCTCGTCGTCACCGCACGCAGTCTGAAATTCAACGGAGGCGTCGCCAAAGAGGACGCCCAAAAGGAAAACGTCGACGCGCTCGAAAAAGGCTTTGCCAACGTAAAACGGCACTTAAACAACCTGAAACGCTTTAATCAACGCGTTATTGTGGCAATAAACCGCTTTTACAGCGACACCGACGCCGAGCTTGAAAAACTTGCCGCGCTGTGCCGCGAATGCGGGGCGAAAGCCGTGTTGTGCGAAGGCTTCGCAAAAGGCGGCGCGGGTGCGGAAGCTCTTGCGCGCGAGGTCGTCGCCGAGTGCGAAAAACCCGTCTGCGACATAAATTTCGCCTACCGCGAGAACGACTCCGTAAGAGACAAAATACAGGCAGTCGCAACCGAGATTTACGGAGCGGCAAGTGTGTCGTATTCGAAAGACGCAAAAAGACATCTCGCCGCAATCGAGACAAACCCAGAATATGCGCACTGCCCCGTCTGCATTGCAAAGACGCAGTATTCTTTCTCCTGCGACCCCAAAGCGCTGGGGGCACCCGAAGGGTTCTTGTTCGAGGTGCGCGACGTAATACCCCGTGCGGGTGCGGGTTTTGTCGTCGTCATCGGCGGCAGTATGTTGCTGATGCCGGGGCTCGGCTCATCCCCCAACACCGAGCGTATCACTATCGACCCCGACACGGGGGTTGTCCGCGGACTGATGTGAAGTCTGCGACACAAACGGAAAAGTTTGCAAAAAAAGCGTCGGCACGCGCCGACGCTTTTCATTGCATTCCGTCTTGCTTATTTCAGGACAAACTTGCTTGCACCAGCAAGGCCTGCGCCCATTGCGCCGACTGCGGTGAGGATTGCACCCGTGCCGACAACGAGATAGTCGCCGCAGAAACTTGCCGTCAACGCGATGGAAATCACACCGACAGCCAGAGCCGCGATGCCGACAATACCGGTCAGCAAACTGAAAATCTTGCCTTTGAGAAGCAGGTTGAGAATGGCAAGTGCAGCAACAGCTGCCGCCGCGATTACCGCTATGTAGCCGAATGCCACCATGGGAGTGAGTTTGGAATCGTCTTCAATTTCAAATCCCCAGTCGGAAGCAGTATCCTTCGCATCCTGCAATTTGCTTGCCGTTTCGCTGTAATCGGAGAAAGACACCGACGCTTTCGCGCCGAAAACTTCTTCCGTCGTGGTCCATTCGTCGATGCAGACGCCGACGATTGCCAGCACAAGACACACCACCGCCAAAGCCGCCACGGCGATTGACGCAATGCTGATTTTGCTCTTCTTGGATTTTTTCGCCATAATTAGCTCCTTATCCCGATAACTCGGTTGATGAAAAAATTTTAACAGAATACGCGACATCTGTCAATAAAGCAATTTTGCCTCCGCTTTTTTTCCTGCGCGGAAAAATCCCGCTTTTTGCCTCGAAATTCCGAAATTCGACGTTCCACAGGATAACTTTCGGGCACTTTCGGGCATATTCCGCGCGTTTTTCTCCTTTTTCGCACTTCTTGCCGATGTTGACAACTTGTGTCGGATTTGATAAATTATATGTCCTACACGCATAATATCCGAAAGGAGGAATATTTTATGGCCAACAGTAAATCCAAAACGGGCATGCTGGGAATTCTCATGGGCGTGCTCATTCTCGGTCTTTGCGCGATGACCCTGGCGGGTATCTTCATCGACGAATGGACCGTCATCAATGCGGAGACTTTCCTCGGCTCGGGCAAAGAATCCGTCAGTTTCGAAGACTACAAAGACTCCGTCGCCGACAGCGAAGGCAAAATCGACTTCGGCGGTATATTGGAGAACTTCGACGCCGACGACAATACCTCGCTGAAAAGCACGATGGTCGTGTTCGGCTACATTGCGGTCGCGGTGGTATGCCTGCTCACCCTGCTCTACCTGCTCAAAATGCTGCTCAACGTCGGACTGTTCCGTTTCGTAACCGGCATAGTTGGCATTTGCGCTCTTGTTGCAGGCGCCGTTCTCATCGGAGTTACCGCGTCCTACTGCGACAAATTCCTGCTCAACTTCTCCATCGGCGAAGTGGCAAAGGCGGAAATGGCGGTCGGTCTGGGCGCTTACCTCACCTCCATCGGCGCGATGGGTGCAGGCGTGGCGGCAGTCATCGGCTGTGCAAAGAAATAAGCACCCCATGTGAATGCAAAACCCTGCCTTATGGCAGGGTTTTCGTTTATGTCGCGGTCGTTTGCGGCGCGTTGCTGTCACTTGATAAGTTTGTCGAGAATTGCGCCGATTTCGTTCATCTTCTCGTCCGCGTCGCCCTTTTCTATCGAGGCGATAACGCAGGAATGCAAATGCGCGTTGAGCACCTCTTTGTTGACTTTCGACAATATCGCCTGACACGCCAGTATTTGATTGCTGACGTCGATACAATACTTCTTTTCCTCAATCATTCTGATTATTCCGTCAATCTGCCCGCCCGCCGTTTTCAGCAGGGACACCAACTTCTTGTCGTCGCGCACCATACTGCCCTCCTACTCTTCCGCAACCGCGGTCACTTCGTAATCCTGCGCCTCTACTGCGGCTTTGAGCTGCTCTGCCGAAACGCCGTCCGCTTTGACGCGAGCCGTGCCCTCTTCGAGCGACACGTCCACGCTCTCCACCCCCGCAACGGCGGCGAGTGCTTTCGTTACGCGCGCGGTGCAATGCCCGCACATCATTCCTTTTACGTTCAAAACATAGTTTTTCATATTCGTTCTCCTGTCGGGATTGTTATTTTTGTCCGACGTAACGTCGGTTTGGCACTTATCGTCCGCAAGACAGCACGCCGACCGCTCTTCCGCTCCGACGACGGTTTTCCCGTCCGCCGAAATCGGGCAGCCCCCCGCCGCACACACGCCGTGCGCTTTGGTCGGTTTGAAAAATTTGAGGCGTAACGCATTGCAAACCACGAACAGGCTCGACAGACTCATCGCCGCCGCCCCTATCATCGGATTGAGTTTCAACGCGAGCGCGGTGTGATACAGTACTCCCGCCGCAAGAGGTATTCCGAGGCTGTTGTAGAAGAACGCCCAGAACAGATTTTCCTTTATGTTGACTATGGTGCGTTTGCTCAGTCTGAATGCCGTGACGACGTCCATAAGGTCGTCCTTGACCAACACGACGTCCGCGCTGTCAACGGCAATGTCACTGCCGCTGCCGATTGCAATACCCACGTCCGCGCGCATGAGCGCGGGCGCGTCGTTTATTCCGTCGCCCACCATAGCCGTTTTGCCGCGCGCCTGCAATTCGGCGATTTTGGCGGCTTTGTCCTGCGGCAGAACTTCCGCATACACTTCCTCAATGCCTGCCTGTACGGCGATTGCGCGTGCCGTGCGCTCGTTATCGCCCGTAAGCATCACAACCTTCACGCCCGCTTTTTCAAGTTGCTCGACCGCCTCGCGCGAATGTGGCTTTATTTTGTCCAGCGTGGCGACAAACCCCAGATATTCGCCTTCGCAAGCGACCAGCAACGGCGTCTTGCCCTGTTGCGAAATCTCGGTCAGTTCTTCCTCGAACTCGCTTTCGGGAACGCCTTGCTCCCGCATAAGCCGCGCGTTGCCCACGGCGTAGGTGCGACCGCCCACTTCCGCCACAACGCCCATACCCGCAAGAGTGGAGAACGAAGTTACCTCGGCAAAAGGCACTCCCTTTTCACGCGCATATTCCACGACAGCCTCTCCGAGCGGATGTTCGCTTCTGTTCTCTATGCCCGCGACGACACTCAACAACTCCTCCGACGCAAGCGCAACGTCGCTGACCTCGGGCTTGCCTTCCGTCACGGTGCCCGTCTTGTCGAGCACGACGTATTTCACCGCGTGCAAAGTTTCCAGCGCCTCGCCGCTCTTTATCAGAATTCCGTTCTCCGCGCCCTTTCCCGTGGCGACCATTATGGCAACGGGCGTTGCAAGCCCAAGTGCACAGGGGCAGGATATGACAAGCACGGATATCGCGCAAGACAACGCGGTTTCCACGCTCTCGCCTCCCGCAAGCCAGCCTATGAACGTGACAAGGGCTATGCTCATGACGACGGGCACGAACACCCCCGCTATTTTGTCTGCGATTTTCGCAATAGGCGCCTTATCGGTGCTCGCCTCTTCCACAAGTCCTATTATCTTCGCCAGCACGCTTTCGCCGCCCACCGCCGTCACCTTCACCGTGACATACCCGCTGCGGTTCACCGTGCCTCCGACCACCTTGTCGCCCTGCGACTTTTCGACGGGCACGCTTTCGCCGCTTATTGCGCTCTCGTCCACAAACGCGTTGCCGTCGTCCACCACGCCGTCCGCGGGAACGACCATACCCGCCTTTACGACGACGACGTCACCCGCCACCAGACTTTCGGAAGGTACGGACACCTCTTTGCCGTCGCGCAACAACACCGCATTCTGCGGCACAAGGTTGCGCAGCCTGTCAAGTGCGTCGCCCGTGCGGCGTTTGGACAGCGTTTCGAGATATTTGCCCACGGTAACGAGCGCAAGTATCATTCCCGACGACTCGAAATAGAGGTCGTGCAGATACCTTTCCACAAGCGCCATGTCGCCCGCGCCCAACCCGTAACTCATACGGAATATGGCGATGACGCCGTATACCAGCGACGCCGCGGAACCCACGGCAATCAGGGAATCCATATTCGGCGACAGTCTGAAAAGCCGTTTGAAACCGTTGATGAAATAGGAGCGGTTGACGTACAGAATGGGCGCGCACAACAACAGCTGCAAAAAGGCGTAGGACACCCCGTTTTCCGTGCCCGTGAGGAAGGACGGCAACGGAGCACCGAACATATGCCCCATCGCAGCGTACATCAACAGCACCATAAATACGAGTGACACAATGAGCCTTGTGCGCATTTCGCGCACGCCCTGCGTTCTTTCGTCCTGCCCCGTTGACCGCTTTGCGTTGCGCCCGATTTTTGCGTCGGTCTCGTACAAGAAAGCACCGTACCCCGCCTTTTTTACGCACTCTATAATGCCGTCGACGCCGAGTTTCGCCTCGTCGTACTCCACCGTCATCGAATTCGTAAGCAGGTTTACGCTGACTTTAGACACTCCGTCCAGTTTGGACACCGCTCTTTCGACGTGCGACGAACACGCCGAACAAGTCATACCCGTAACGCCGAATGCCGTTCTTGCCATTCTTTCTCCTCTTGCACTTTACTTTCAGTATACCCCACGGGGGTGGGGTATTATCATAATATATCTTCCGACTTGTTTTGTCAACAACATAAAAAAAATATTCGCACATCGTGCCGTACTGCCGCACAAAATGCGCAACGGAGCGGCAAAACGCCGACTCCGTCACAGGTTTGAGGGTTACAACTTATCTATGAGGTTTTACGGTCTCTTCGGTTTTGGTTCAATGCCGCCCTGCGGCTTTTGTGTCGCGTGTGCCCACGACTTCTCCAAACCGTGTTCGCATATGCGAACTAACTTTTCGAAAAAAAAGAAGTTCACCTTCTTGCCCACATTGTAAAGGCATACTGCAACGCCTGTCAACGCGTTGCCCGCGCTAACTTTTTCCTTCTGAAAGAGATATTTTATCGTTTGCTGTATATTCGCGTGTTATTCGTGTGTACCGGCGCGCGTATGAAATAAAATTACTTGTTTATAGCAACAAGCAAAATCCGTATTCAAAATAATCATAAACTCTCATAACTGCACAGCGTGTAGCATAACGACACAGAGAGAATCCCGCCTTTCTTGCAGAAAGGCGCAGTCGTTTTCGACTGCGCCTTTTGGCGGAAGCGGCGAGATTCGAACTCGCGGACGAGTTGCCCCGTCACCGCATTTCGAGTGCGGCTCGTTATGACCACTTCGATACGCTTCCTTGCTTCAAGCGAGTGATATTTTACAATATTACCTCGCATTTTGCAAGCGAATTGTCGTATCAAGCGTGCAGAAAACGATGTTTGGGCGTTTCGGTCTTTCCGGACGGTCTGATACGCGTTGTATCCGCCGCGGGGGTTTTGTCCTGTTCGTCCTGAACGGCGGGAGATTGCGCGAGTGCGGCGATTGCCGCGGCGTCGGCGGTTTCGGCACTCTGCGGAAGTTGGAGCGCGTGCACATACTGCACGTCAGCCTGAGCAAGCGCGGCGAATTTGCGTTTCGCGCGGTCGGATTTGTACCACCTGAACGAGAGGTAGAGCCCGACGGACAGAGCCGTTGCGGCGCCCCAACCGATGGGCCACGACCACCATATGCCCGTGATGCCGAGTATCGGATTGAGTGCGAAGCACAGCACCACGCGGATGAGCAGGTCGGCAAAGGTCGCCACCATAAAGGACGCCATACTCTGCGAACCGCGCAGTACGGAGTCCAGCGTGACCTTGACGGAAATCACGGCGTAGAAGGGCGACACTATGGTGAGGAAACTGACACCCGCCGAAACCGCGACGGCACTGCTCTCTTCGAGGAACAGTTGCAACATCAGTTCGGGAATGACGGAGTACAGTATGGAGAACGGCACCACGATGGCGATTGCCATAAGCACGGAAACGCGCGTTCCCTGGCGCACTCTCGCGGCTTGCCCCGCGCCGAGGTTCTGCGCCGTAAACGAGGACAGACCGCCCGCCACCGCCGTTATGGTGGTGAGCACGAACGTGTTGAGTTTGATTGCGGCGATGTAGCCCGCAAGCACGGACGAACCGTAGCCGTTGATTATCCATTGAATGATGAGATTGCCCACCGACACGAAGCTCTGTTGCAACACGCTGGGGATTGCGACGTAGCACATCTGTTTGAGCAAGGAGAAGGAAAACGCCTTTGCCTTGCCTTCGCAACGGAGTTTGGACAGCCTTCTGAACAGCGTCAGAATGCAAAGCAATCCCGCGACGCCCTGCGCAAGGAAGGTAGCCCACGCAAGACCCGCGACGCCGAGAGGCACCACCATGGTGAACACGAGGTCGAGAGCGACGTTCGCCACGCTGGACGCGACGAGGAACACGAGCGGCGTACGGCTGTCGCCGAGCGCGGAGAAGATGCCCGTGCACACGTTGTAAAGCAGAACGAACAGGAAGCCGCCTATGTAGATGTACAGGTACATCAGCGAATCCTGCATAATGTCGGCGGGAGTGTTGAGCAGGCTCATGACGGGTTGACCGAGCCCGATACCGACGGCGGTGAGCACAACGCCTATGACCGCCACGGAAATCATTATCGTGGACACGCCCGATTTCACTTCGAGAATTTTCTTTTCGCCGAACAGTTTGGAGATGATGACGGAGCAACCGAGATTGCACCCGAGTGCAATCGCCATGAAAATCATGGTTATGGGGTAAGACGCTCCGACAGCGGCAAGCGCGCTTTCGCCGAGCACTCTGCCCGCGATGATGCTGTCCGCCATATTGTAGAGTTGTTGGAAAACCGCACTGACAAGCAAAGGTATGCAAAACAGCCACAACACCTTTGATGATTTCCCTTGCGTCAAGTCTTTGATCATAAAAAACCTCTTTACATTCTTTCAGATAGCAATTATACTGCTATTGATGTTATATGATATATATTGAAAAAATGTTTTTGTTATCCGAATTTAAGATAACAAAAAACCGCGTGAAATCCCCGTCGAAAGGGGCTTGAAAGTCTCCGCGAACGGAGGAGAAAATCGGAGAAGCCATGGATACCGAAATTCTGAGAAGTTTCATAACTCTTGCCGAAAGCGAAAGCATATCGCAGGCGGCACGCAAACTCTATATTGCTCAATCCGCGCTCAGCAACAGGCTGAAAGCCCTGGAAAAAGAATGCGGCACAACGCTCATCGAGCGCGATTATCACAACTTCAAACTGACGCCCGCGGGCAGACAGCTTTACGAGCGCGCGATAAAGATTGTCGAACTTGCCGAAAGCGCTATCGACGAAATCCGTTCCGCCGACAACGGGCTGTCGGGTACGCTCAATCTTGCCGTCACTCCGTCGCTCGCGACGGGCATACTGCGCGACTTTCTCAAACGCTACCGCGAGAAATACCCTTATGTGACGGTGCGCATTTTCGAAGGGGCGACCCCGTTGTTGCTCTCGCGTATGGAGGACGGTCTGTGCGACGTGGCGTTGGTGCGAACTCCGTTCACGAGCAGCGCTCTGTACTCGGTGCAGACCGTGTATCACGACAAAATGACCGTTTTATCTTCCGAATCGCTGCCTTCAAGCATGGATTTCGGCGATTTGCTTGCCAGACCGTTGATACTGACGCACCGATACGCCTCCATGCTCGGACGCATAGCGAACAGAATGGGGCTGGAACTCGACGCACCCGTGCAGTGCGAAGAAATCGCAACCTGTGTCGCCATGACCGAGGCGGGACTCGGGCTGACGATGATACCGCAGTCCACCTTTTCCAACTACGCCGCGCACGGCAGCAAACTGTATTCGTCCCCTCTCGAAAACGACGAATGCAACACGTCCTGCGAACTCGTCTTCCTCAAAAACAGACACGTGCCCGCCGCCGCGCGCAACTTCGCGCAGATAGTCACCGAGAGCGTTTGACGCACGGGGGTTGACAACGGCGCCTCGGCGATATAACATATATGCAACGAATATTCTTTGGGTGGGAAACCAACCGGTGGTAATGCCGCGTGTATGCGGACGAGTCCAACAGCCCCATCAGCCGATACGGTGAGATTCCGTAACCGCCTGTAAAGTCAGTTTGGGAGAGAATTTCGGTTCTTCTTCCTTTGCTCTGCAAAGGATTTTTTGTACCCTTTTTCTCTTGCAGGTTCCTGCCCGCGGAGACACTATGAGACACCCTAAAAGCAAATTCCGCATCCCCACGCGCACCCTCGTGTTCACCGCGCTCATGACCGCCCTTGTCACGACCGCAACCGTCACGCTTGGTTTTCGCACGGGCGACTTCTTCTTCAACTGCGGCGACGCGGTTATATTCATAACCGCGGCAATGTTCGGACCTCTTCCCGCCGCCTTGGCGGGCGGGCTGGGCTCCTTCTTCGCTGACCTTGCGGTCTATCCCGCGACGATGTTTTTCACTCTGTTCGTCAAGGGCATCGAAGGGCTCGTATGCGGACTGCTGATGAAATTGCTCTGCCGCCGCGGAAAATTCCTCGATTTTGCGGGGGGCACGATTTCGATGACGGTTGCGGGGGCAACCATGATGACGGGATATTTCGTGTGCAACACCTACTTCTACGGAACGCCCGCTTCGGGGATTGCCGCCCTTCCCGCCGACGCGGTTCAGGCGGCGATATCCGTTGCGATAGCCGTCGCGGTGCTTTACGTGATGCGCCTTGTCGACCTGAGAGAGCGTTTCGGTCTGTCCCGTACGGACTTCGATAAAAAACTGCATTCGCAGGAATACATCCGCATACCGCGACAAAACGATGAAAAGGAAGAATTGCCCTCCTGACGAGCCGATTGCACAATAAAAAAACCGCCCCGAAAGGCGGTTTTTCTTTGCATTGTCATGTTGATATCAATTCTCAGACGCGGGCAACGCCGCTCTGCTCCGCCGCCTTTTTGACTGCGGCGGCAACGGTCGGCACGATGCGCTTGTCGAAAGCGCGCGGAAGTATGTATTCCTCGTCTAGTTCGTCATCGGACACCAACCCCGCTATCGCATACACGGCGGCAAGTTGCATTTCGTTGTTTATGTCGCGCGCACGCGCGTCCAACGCTCCGCGGAATATCCCGGGGAATGCAAGCACATTGTTTATCTGATTGGCAAAGTCGCTTCTGCCCGTTGCGACTATGCGCGCCCCGCCCGCTTTTGCGTCGTCGGGCATTATTTCGGGAGAGGGATTTGCCATCGCAAAGACGACGGCATCCGTCGCCATAGTTCTGACGTCGGCGGTTTTGAGCACGTCTTTCGCGCTGACGCCGATAAAAACGTCCGCGTCTTTCACCGCGTCGGCAAGCACGCCCGCCACTTTGCGGGGATTGGTCTTGCGGGCAAGCGCACGCTGTGCTGCATTGAACCTGTCGTCGTCGGCAAGCACGCCCGCTCTGTCGCACACCACAAGGTCGTTGACGCCGAGCGCGATGAGAAACTCGGATATGGCAACGCCCGCACTGCCCGCTCCGTTGATGACCACGCGCACTTCCGAAACGGACTTGCCCACCACTTTGAGCGCGTTGATCAGCGCGGCGGCGAGCACCACCGCCGTGCCGTGCTGGTCGTCGTGGAATACGGGTATGTCGCAAAGTTCCTTCAATCGTCTTTCGATTTCGAAACAACGCGGAGCCGCTATGTCTTCAAGGTTGATGCCGCCGTACGTCGGAGCGATGTTTTTGACCGTTGCCACAATTTCGTCCGTGTCCTGCGTCGCAAGGCACACGGGCACGGCGTCTATGCCTGCGAACTCGCTGAAAAGCACACATTTGCCTTCCATGACGGGCATGCCCGCAAGTGCGCCTATATTGCCGAGTCCGAGCACCGCGCTGCCGTCCGTGACGACCGCGACGGAGTTCCACTTGCGCGTCAGGTCGTAGGCAAGAGCGGGATTCTTTTCGATTTCGAGACAGGGGGCGGCGACGCCCGGCGTGTACGCCAGCGACAGCGCCTCGCGCGAATCCACCGCAACGCGGGAATCGACTTGCAGTTTTCCGCGCCATTCGTAATGCTTTTCAAGAGAAGTTTTCGTATAATCCATACAAATAGACTAGTACAAACGCCCGCGCAAATCAAGTCAATTGCACTCAAAACCTTGAAAATCGCCGTCGAAGCGGATATAATTCGGAGTATGAGAGAAATCGCTTACGAAAGTATAGTTCGGGCGGCGAAAAGCTGTGTGAAAGCCTGTGGAAGTTTGACGGCTTCCTGCGCGGACAAACTCCGCTCCGCCCTGCAAAAAGAAAGCGGGTCGGCGGCACGCTTCGCGCTGAAAACCCTGCTCGACAACAACGAAACCGCCATGGCGGAAAACCTTGCCGTGTGTCAGGACACGGGTATGGCGGTGTTTTTCGTGCAGGTGGGACAGGACGCGCACGTCACGGGCGGGCTGCTTGTCGACGCAATCAACGAAGGCGTGCGGCAGGGTTACTCCGAAAACGGATACCGCGCCAGCGTACTCGACCCCGTAACCCGCATAAACACGGGCGACAACACCCCCGCTGTCATACACACGGAGTTGGTGGCGGGCGACGGAATAGTCCTCGACTTTCTGCCCAAAGGGTTCGGCAGCGAGAATATGTCGCGAATTTATATGCTGACCCCGTCCGCGGGGCTCGAAGGCGTGAAGGAATGCATCGTCGACGCCGTGAAAACCGCGGGGAGCAATCCCTGCCCTCCCGTAGTAGTGGGCGTGGGCATTGGCGGCACGGCGGAAAAAGCCATGGAAGTCGCAAAGCGGCAACTGCTGCGCGAAGTGGGCGCACCGTCACGGGACCCCGCCCTTGCACAAATGGAAAAGGAGTGCCTTGACCGCATCAACGCGTTGGGAATAGGCGCGCAGGGCTTCGGCGGAGACACCACCGCACTCGCCGTTCATATCGGCAAATATCCAACTCACATTTCCGCTCTTCCCGTCGCCATCAACGTACAGTGCAACGCCGTGCGCCTCGGACATGCGGAAATCTGAACGGCACGTTAAAACGTCGAAAATGCACATTAAACATCGCATATGGATAAAAATACGGATTTCAAACACATAACTCTGCCCATCGGCGAAGATGACGTCCGCGCTCTCCGCGCGGGGGATTATCTGCTGTTGTCGGGCACGCTTTACACGGGGCGCGACGCCGCGCACAAACGTCTGTGCGACACGCTTTCGGCGGGCGGTACTCTTCCCGTCGACCTCAGAGGACAGACCATGTATTACGTAGGCCCCTGTTTCGACTGCGACGGAAAACCCGTGGGGGCGGGTCCCACCACTTCCATGCGCATGGACGCATACGCGCCCGCTCTGTACGCGTACGGCGTGCGCGCCACGATTGGCAAAGGCGACCGCGGCGAAAACGTGTACGAGGCAATCCGCAAGTGCGGCGGCGTGTATCTCTGTGCCATAGGCGGTGCGGGAGCATTGTACGCAAAAGCCATAGAAAGCTGGGAGAAGATTGCCTACGCCGACCTCGGCACGGAAGCAATACACAGAATGGTCGTTAAGGATTTCCCCGTCATCGTGGGAATAGACTCCGAGGGCAACGGTATTTTCCCCGACAGGTAATCGGACTCCGCAACGGACAATAAACCGAACATCGTCGTCCCGCCGCAAGGTTGCGTCAGACCGCAGGGCGGGATTTCGTTTGTCGCCGCACCGTTTGAAAACAAACGCAACAAAAAAGCCGACTCGCATCGAGTCGGCTTTTCGTCGTTGATCGAGGACTTGTCGTTCAGCTGGCGAAAGCGTTTTCGTCAATGCCTTCTGCACCGTCGAACACGCTCGGGTCAACGGCACATTCACCGAATGCCATCGAACCTATGAAGGTGATGTTTCCGGGCACCATACCGCTGACGTCGGAGAGCGCTCTGCAACGATAGAACGCAAGGCTGTTGATGGTTGTGAGCGTTTCGGGCAACACGAGTTGAGTCATACCCTCACAATATGCGAATGCATTTGCACCGATTTCCACGACTTTGGTTGCGGAGAGATCTACTCTTCTCAGACCCGTGCAATCGGCGAACGCAGACTCGGCTATTTTGGTAAGGGCGGAGCCTCCCGCGAATTCCACCGCGGTGATGGCGCTGCAACCTTTGAACGCATCTTTGCCGATGGCGGTCAATCCCGTTGCTTCGCGGAAGTCGACTTTGAGTGCGGAGCAACCTTTGAACGCCGCCTCGCCGATTGTAGCAACCGAGGTCGGGAAGTGTTCTTCGGGTCTGACGAGTTGCACGCTTGCGTCGGAATAGACCGCGATGCTCGCGTCCTTGTTGCCGCTTGTGCCGAAGAGCCCGTCAATTCCGCTCTCGCCGATGTAGACGATGGAGCTCGGGATATATACGTATTCTATGGACGCATTGTTAAACACGCCGCTTTCGAGACCGACTATTCCGTAAGAGTAGGCATAGTTGTTGGTGCCTTCGGTGTTCTGTCCGCTGACGAGTACGGGAATATAGACGACGCCGCCGTACACTTTGATTGAGGCGTCGGCTTTGACATACGCCTTGCCCTCTTTCATCGTGACGTTAAGCGCGCTGTATTCGCCGAGTTCGAACAGGTAGGTGAGTTCGTTCATATTGACGGTTTTCTGCCCCGTCTGGTATCTGCTGATTCTGACACCGTTTTTGATAAGACCCGCTTCGAGTTTGTCGAACGACGCGTCGGAAGGAATGTGCACTACGCCCTTGTAACCTGCAAGCGCGTTGCCCATGTTGGTGACGACGGTGTCGATGTTGCTTTCGTCGCCGAGGTTGAAGTTGAGCGTGAACTTGCCGTAGAGGTTGGCATCCTCGTAGTATCTCGCTTTTTCTGCGGTGCTGATGTCATCCTGATAGGACACCTCGCTCTCGTAGGACAGCGTGTCGGGAATGACGATTTCGTCGAGCGTCAGCGCGTATTCCTTGACGTTGAGGATGGCGACGGAAGCGCTTGCTTCTCTGTACTCTTCCGTTATCTTGATGTCGCTGTATGCCACGGAGCTCTCGGGAGCGGTCTGCGGCGAGAAGTAATACACATTTTCGAGTTTGTCGCAGCCTTCGAATGCGCCGGCGGCAATCGTCGTCACCGTGTGAGGCACGTACACCGTACGCAGGTTGGTCATGTTCTTAAACACGCCCTCGCCGATTGCGGTTATGGGTACGCCGTTGTAATTTGCGGGAATGACATACATTTCACGGTTGGTATTGCCCGCTGTAACGCCGGTCACCGTTCCGCCGCTGTACGTGAAATATTCGGGCACTGCGGTCAGTTCCACGGAATAAAGCAACGTGCCTGCGATAACGTTCGCCGAGGTTTCGGCGGATTTGTAACTTATCGTTGCCACGTGCAGACCGCTTGTCGTGGTGTCGAGCGTCCTGTACGACGCATTGCCGTCGACCGCCTCGATGCTGATACCCGACGTGGACATATTGACGATGTCGCGGTTGCCGTCGTTCTTGACGACGTAGAATTGAATTTGATTGTAGTAGTTGGAGGCTGTCGCGCCGATAGGCATAACCACGTTCGCGACCTGTTCGAGCGCAACGGGCAACGGAGTGGACACCGTGTAAAAGAAAGTGCGGGTGTAAAGTGCCCTGCCGTAGAGGTTGTAACTGAGTGTGATTTCTCTCGTGCCGACAGTATTGTTGTAACCGGTTACGGTAATTGCCGAGTCGGTCAGCGGGACTTCGACCACAACGCCGTTGGTGTGCTCGAACGTCAGCGTACCGACGGCAAGGTTCATCTCGCGCTGAGAGGTATACATCTGAAGCGCACCCGCTTCCGTCGTGCCGTCGCCCGTGCCGTATCCCGTGATTCTGAACGTGCTTTCGTTGATTGCGGCAATCACGGTGTACTCGTAGTCCTCGACGGCTACGGGAGTGCCGTACACGGCGTAAGTGAATTTGCCGCTTATGACATAGCTTTCGCGACCCGCATTGCCGGAGTTGGCGTCCAGCCCTTCGATTACGGATTTGGCGCAGACAAGGTCCTCGCTGATTGTGACGCCGTCGCCGCGGGTAACGAGCAAGCCGTTTGTAACTATATAGTTCGTGCCGTCCGTCGTTGCCTCCCATTCGGTGACGAAATCGACCTTGTCGTTGGCGTCCGTAAGGTAATACGCTTCGATGACGGCGGGATTGATTGCGACTTTGTGGTCGCCGTTGAGTGTAAAGGCGGTCAGTTTGCCGATGTATTTATCCCAGGTTACACCATTGTCGCCGTAGGAGTAAATCTTGAAGGTGCCGTTTATGTTTCTGTTGGAGCCGTTGCAGAACAGGTGTGCCCCGACCTTGATGGCGGGAGCCGCGGTCTGATAGAAGCTGATGCTTTCGAGGTTGACCGCGCCCATAAACGCATGGTCCTCGATTTCGGCAATCGCGGACGCGGGGCGGAATGCTATGTGTCTCACGGACGAAGCATAGAAACCGCTGAACGCACCGGCGGCTATCTTTGTGACTTCGTCGGGAACGGTTGCGGTGGTGTTTCTGCCGACGTAATTGCAAAGTATGCCGTTGACAATTACGAAACCGTCCTTATCGTTTATTGCCCACGGGGTCTTCGCAAACGCGTTTTCGCCGACGGAAACTATGTCTTCTTCATTCGCAAAGGTGATTCCGTCGAGCGCGGTGCCCAGTTTGAACGCCTGTTCGGCAATCACAGTAATGTCCGCGGGAACGGTAAACGACGTTTCGTTCTTGCCGAGATAACGGTAGAACACGTTGCCTATGACGCGGTTGTCGGAACCGCTGATGTAGTTGGTATTCTTGAACGCGTCGTAATCGATATATTCGATTGCACTGCCCGCGCAATTCACGGTGGTGAGAGCCGAGCAGTTGGCAAACGCATTGGCTTCGATGCGTTTGAGCGTTGCGGGAAGAATTATTTCGGTGAGCGCGGAACAGTTCTCGAACGCATACGGAGACACGTATTCGAAATCCTTGTCGCCGAGGTCTATCGTCGCCGTGTTGCCGACATAGCCTATGAGCACTTTTCCGAAGAGCACCAGGCCGTCGCCCGCGGCGGCCTTTTCCTTTTCTTCGGTGAGCCAGACAGTGTTGTTGAACGCCTTTTCACCGATATAGCTGATTTTGTTTTTATCGGGCAAGGTTACGAATTCCAGCGCTTCGCAACCCGCAAAAGCGCTTGCGCCGATTGTGGTAAGATTGTCGGCTTTTTGCAGGTTGAGCGAAGTCGCGGTCTTGCAGTTGGAGAAGCCTCCCGCCGCGATTTCGGTTATCGCCTTGCCGTTGTAGGTGGCGGGAACGCTGATTATGCCCGCCTCGCTGTCTTTGAGCGAAATGGAGTAAGTATCGTCTTTTTTGAGAGTGAAGTTAAACGTCGCTTTGCTGTAATCGTCGCCCGCTTCGCCCTCTTTGACCTGCCATTGCACATAAAGGGTCGTGGTGCTTTCTATCGCCGCGGCGAAGTCCACTCTGTTCTCTTCGGCGAAATCCTTGTTCCAGTATATGCCGCCCACTTCGTAAAGGGAGCCCTTTGTCACGTAAGAGGCGATGTCCGCGATTTTGATGTTGACCGCGTTTATGGAGGAAGAGGTGGGTTTGACGGAAATGTAATATTTGTCGAGGGAGGTACCGTATTTGATACCGCTGACCGTCACGGAAGTGGCGTTGCCGTTGATGTCGTAATAGGCTTCCGCCGCGACCTTTTCGAGGCCCGTCACGTCAGTGGGATAAACGGAGGCGTCGGAAATGAGGTACCCTTTGGAGAAGTCGATGGTCACGGAGTTGGTTTTGAGTTCCCATACACCGACGAGTCTGACTTCGTCGACGGCGGACGCAATCTGGTCGGATACCGCGAGTTTGAAGTTCCACTTCACGTCGTCCGAGGGGTCGTCGGGAGTGCCGTTGTCGTAGTTCCAGCCCTTGAAGGAATAGATGTCGGCGGTGAAATCGTTTGCGTGAGGTTGCAGCACTTTGCCGTTGAAAACGACGTACTGCTCCGCAACGGAAGGAGCCGCCGCGGATTCATCGTCCGCGGGAAGGTTGGCGTCGAAGACCACTTTCACGTCGGCGACCGAATACTGCGCGGTGAGAGTTATGTCTTCCGTCACCGCCAGGGTGTCGTCCTGTCCGAAAGTGACTGCGTTGCCGTAGGTCCAGGCGGAGAGTGCCTGCACTCTGCCGTCGGCGGTGCGCGGCACGGCAATGGCAACGGCGTTGATTGCGTCGGCAAAACTCTGCCAGTCGTAAGTGCCCGCGGGAATGAGTTTGGTCACGGTTTTACTGCCGTTCAGCGTGCCGCCGTTAAGGTTGAGCGTCACGTAATACTTTTCCGTCACAGGGTTCAAGAGTTCGACTTCGAAAGTGCCGGAAATCACCGCACCTTCGTATGTGTACTGCACTGTGATTCTGTGGCGACCCTTGGAGTTCAGTTTCTCGCGGTCGGCAGCCGACACCATGGAGTCCGCAACCGCAAAACCGTCGCCAATCGTGGTCGTGGTGATTTTGCCGTTGGTATCTTTTCTTTCCATGACGTAAGCCGTCACGTCGGAGAGCGAAAACTCGCCCACAACGTAATTGCTCTGTGACAATTGGAAACTGAGATAGTAGGTCGTGGTGGACGTATCGGGAGGCGTCTGTCCTCCGTCGCCGTTGCCACCGGGATTATTCTGCCCCGTCGGATTACAAGCCGCAAGCACGGCAATCGACAAAACAACGAGCAAAACAATCAGAAAAACTTTCCCACATTTTTTCATAGCCCCTTACCTCCGCGCGCATGCGAGAGCGCGCAAATATACTTATGCAGTATCAATATATCATACGAGCGCAAGCCTTAAAATTGGCGTCAACTATATTTAATGCTTTTTAATATTTCGGAAACTAACGCGCGAGTACGCGCGAATTAAAATGTTGCGTTCGCCGCAAAATCGCAAAAACCGCACTTTATCGTGCGGTTTTTGCATGTGAAGATGTCTTTTCGGTCTGTTTGTTTCGTCAGGCGTTTCGGCTCGCGTTGAGTGCTTCTATGCACAGAGCGTACTTGGTCGAGGCTTTTTCAGCCGAAAATTTCATTCTGTAAGTGTGTTTTTCGTCGTACATGTCCAGCGAGACTCCGGGCAGATTCGCCACCGTGACGTAGTTCTTCACGGGGAAAGTCAGCCGTCCGAACTCATCGTCCACGGGTCCTTCCGCAAGGAAAACGAGATTTTCGCGGTCAAGCGACAACGTCCCGCCGCCGACGAGTTTGTACCCGTTGCCCTGCTCGTTTTCGGTATAAAGGTCGACGGGTGCGGAGAGCAAAAACCCTTCTTCGCGCACCTGACGCGCGACGACGGACTTCTCCTTGTCATACCACAAATCTATTCGCGCGGGACATTGCGACGCGTTCGCGACGGGCACGATTTCGCCCGTGTGCGCGTAGCGCGCCTCAAATCCGCATTTGCCGCATTTTATGACGTCGCCCTGCGCGGTCAGCGCGAATTCAGCTCCACACTCGGGACATACGTACAGGAGATTTTCCAGCCCTTCCGCGTAATCTTTGCCGCGGAATTTCAGTCTGTTTTCAATCTGAAACACGTGCTCGTTGTGACGCATCGCGCAGTCGATGCGCTTCATTATCTCCTCGGGAGAAAGCGTTTCGACCTCCTCTTTGGAAAACATCATGTCCACGTGACATTCCACTCTGCCCGTGCGCGACGTGTGCGCCCACTTGGGACGCGTAATTCCCGCGCCCTTGACCAGGCATCCCGCCACGGGATATTTGAGCCATTTGACCAGCTTCGCGATAGAATACGCGACGGGACCCGTTCTGCCGTCCGCGCTGACCTTGCCCTCGGGACAGAGAATGACGGAAATGCCTGCGTCGAGGTATTTTTTTATGTTCTTGATGCAGGTATAATCGGCGTAAAACTGTTTTTTGGTTATGGCACGGTATCCCTTTATCATCTTTGCGAAAATCGGCTGCGAATACATCATGTTCTCGGCGACGACGAAGTTGACCTTCCTGCCGAGAAAAGGTGTGGAAAAAAAACCAAAATCGAAAGGCGATACGTGATTGGACAACACCAGCATCGCGCCCTGTCTTTTCTGTCTGCGGAAGGTGGGAGACAGAACGGAATGCACGTTGAAACGCAACCGCAGAACGGCGCACACCAACATCAGCAGCGCGTAATAGCGGTAAGAAAACATGTTTTTCAGTTCTTTTTTTCTCTTTTTGCGTTCGTTTGCCTTGCTTTCGGCGACGCTTCGTACGGATTTTTCTTTCGGTTCGCTCATGCGACCATAATACAATATATTTTACGTTCTGTCATCTCATTGAGCGCCCGTTGCAAGAAAAAAGGGAAAGGCGGACTTCGCCCTTCCCCGTCCCGACCGCACCCGAGTGGGAGCAACGGCGTCTCAGTCGCCGAATATCTCCTTCATCACTCGGAAAGTCAGTGTGTCCGCGACGGAAAAATCCATCGCCGCCACGAAGAACTTTTCCGCTTCGAGATGCGACGCCCGCGCCGACGCCAGGTCGGAAACGGCATATCCCGTTTCCTCTTTCTCGCGCGAACGGAAAAACTCCGTTTCGAAAGCGGCGTTGCCCTCTTTTGCCGAAATGTCTATCACGTCGGCGGCGGTTGAGAACACGCCTGCATCCCCCGTCACGGCGAACTCCCGCGTGACGACCGCGTCCAACCGCTCGGGACGCAGGGAATTGTGCAGCAGCATCACGTCACCCGCAACAAGCCTCGCCACCTCGCCGACGAACAGATGCACGCCCTCGTCGCATGCGTTCACGCGATACACACGCTTTCCGACCAGATGGTCGTAAAAGCTCACCGCGCCGTCTGCCGTAATCGCGGTCGAGAACATGTTTCTGGTGCGCCTTTTGCCTCTCTGCGCAACGCCCGCGCCGTCCGACACGGACAGCGCGAAAGCGGCGGCTTCGCGTCGTATTCCCTCTATGTCGGCAAGCCGTGAATACTCCCGCCACTTTTTCTCACTGTAACCGAAAGCGCGGTTTAAGTGTTCGTATGCGCGCTCATAACTGCGTTTTTTGAGATAAAACAGCTTTTCGATTTTACCGCGTTCGGGCAAAAGTCTGTCGCGCGCAAGTGACTGCGCCATGTCCGTGACGCTCTCTCTTATCACGGGCAACCGCGCCTCCGTGGCGTGCGGCGCCGTGGCGTCGACCACCGCCGCGCCTATATCTTTCACATATACGCCGTCCACGCTCGACGGGTCGCCGGAGCAATACCATATCTCGTGGTCGAGCCCTTTTTTCGCGCTCTCTTTCGCAACCGCTTTCATGAGCGAACTCTTGCCAGTGCCGGGTCCGCCTTTCAACAAAATCACCTTATCGAGCCTTTCCAGTTCTCCGTCGTAAAACCCCTTGAAACCGTCTGCGGTATTGCTGCCGGGAAAATATCTCTCCATAACGCCTCCTGTCTTTGTATCCTATGTTTTTTTGCCTCATCGGGGTTACGTTTGCGACTTGTGAAGTTGCGGCACACCGACAATGCGGCTTTGCATACGATACACCGTGGAGGGAAAAATGGGAGAATACATCGTGTGTGAAACCGACGAACGGACTTATTTTCTGAAAAGACTGCTGACCGGCAAAAGACCTGCCGTCAACACTCATATATTCGCGCCGAACCTCGTGCTTTCCGAAAGGGAATTGACGCAGGTCGGATACGGCGAAATTCTGGTCTGCGGCAGAACGGATGCGTCTGCGGACAGATATATCGCCGAAAACAACGTAAAAGTCTGTTATATGATGCGCGACGAACGTTTTCAGGCAGCAAATGCGGCCTTGACCGCAGAAGGGGCACTTGCGATTATGATAGACCACAGTATGCTTTCGCTTGCGGATATGCACGTGCTTGTCATAGGTTTCGGAAGAACGGGCGCGGCACTTGCGAAATTGCTCACGAAACTGGACGTAAACTTCGATGTTGCGACGCTTGCGTCCGCAAGACCCGCGGCGGCGTTTGCCCGCAACGCCGTGCCGACAAACAATCTCGATTTATCTTTTTACGACATAGTCGTAAACACCGTGCCCGAAAAGATAATTTCGGAGGAAGTCGCGCTCACTATGCAGGCGCACACGGTGTATATCGACCTTGCAAGCAAACCCGCACTCGACCTGGACGCGCTGAAAAACCTCGGTATGGACGCGGATATATATCCCGCATTACCCGCAAAATGCAGTCCGCAAAGTGCGGCAAAAGTTATGAAAGACTACGTCTTGGAGGTGTCCGAATGAGAAAAATTGGACTTGCGGTAACGGGCTCTTTCTGCACGTTTAAAAACTTGATTGCGGCAATCGACGACCTGACCGAACACGATTTCGACATCACGCCTGTTTTCAGCTTCAACGTTTCCTCATTGGACACGCGTTTTTTCAAAGCGACAGACTTTTGCGACATAATCCGACAAAAAACGGGCAAAGAACCCATAAAAACCATTGTGGACGCCGAGCCGATAGGCACGGCAAAAGGACTGGAACTTATGCTTGTCGCCCCTTGCACGGGCAACACCTTGTCGAAAATCGCGCACGGAATAACCGACACACCCGTAACTATGGCTGTCAAAGCACAGTTGCGAAACAACAGACCCGTGGTGCTGTCGATTTCCTCCAACGACGCACTGGGGGCAAACGCGAAAAACATCGGAATTTTGCTTAACACACGAAACGTGTATTTTGTACCATTCGCGCAGGATGCACCCACGAAAAAGAGCAATTCTCTGATTGCCGACACGACATTGATACGCGCCACCTGCGAGCTTGCGCTGGAAGGCAAACAGCTGCAACCCGTGCTCTTCTGACAAGAAAATATTATAATTAACACGATACGTGTTTTATAGAGCCGCTCCGAATGACTTTTGTGTTTTTCACGGTTTTATGATGCACGTATCGTGTTTTATTTAAAATTCGTCGTTGCTGCTGTGAAATACATTCTTCTCTTGCCGAGCTTTTGTCCGACAACGATACAGACCGATGCACGGTTCAAGGTCCTCTGCGCCTGACGCAAGCAATTCGGCGTTTGAAAAGCCCGCAGTCCCGACGGTGCTTGCACGCCCAAAGTTCGACACTCCGTGCAGCCACATTGCTTTACGCGTCATTCAAGTCCTGACGATTGCGCTTTAATTCACAAGGCACTATTTAACGAGTCAGGGATATCCGCAAACGGTTGCCCTTCATTCGTGCAAAACACCGGCGTACACAGTGCAAAAGCGATTCGCGCACAAAAAAAAGACACCCTTGCGGGTGCCTTTTTATTTTCCGTTGTTATTACATTGCGTCTTTCACGCCCTGTTCGGTGCCGACATAGACAATCTTGCTGATTCTCTTGACGGTCATATCGGATTTTTCAGCTTCTTCAGCATATTTCTTGGCATCATCGAGTTCTGCGAACTTGATTACGGTAACCATATCGCCGGAAATTCCGCTGGAAAGACTGAATTCGCCCTTAACTCCGACAACGCCCCATTCGATTGCAACTTCATCGTCCATATCGTCTTTGTCGACGCTGGTGACTACATAACCGGCTTTTTCGAGCTTTTTGCTGATGCTGTCCGCATTGCAAGCGGTCAGGCAAACTGCCAGGATTGCAACAAGAGCAATGACGGCAATTATGACTACAACTTTTTTGTTCATAACAACCCTCCTAGGTTTAAGATACATTCATTATAATGCAATTTTATCGCTCAGTCAATATCTATGGTATGCATTATTTTATAACGGTGACAAAAAAAAGGATGCACTCTCGGTGCATCCTTCCGTTTTAACCGTTCAACAAAATTTACAGTGCTATTTCGACGGCTTTTTCGGAGCCTGCCGCAACAAATCTGCCGGAACGCTTGACGTCGTAGCCGGGTTCCGTATCGCTGATGGCTGCGTCATACATTTCTTTCGCGGTTTTCAGGTCTTTGCATTTGTAAATCGTCACATAACTTCCGTCACTTTCACGTTCAAAGGACATTGCCCACGTAAGGTCGTATCCTTCGATCGAGCCGTTGCTGAAAGTGTCCACCAGTTGAAAACCTTTGTTTGTCAGTCTGTCTTCGAAATTCACCGCGTTGCACGCCGTAAGGCAAACTGCAAACGCGCATATAATCAATATTACCGCAACAACGGCAATTATCCTTCTACCCATTTAACTCTCCCATTTTGCGGCAGTCAGCCGCACATCAGTCATTATATGCAGGCGCAGACCGTTATGCCATCGCGTCGGCAACGCCTTGCTCGGTGCCCATAAACACCATTACGCCCTCGCATTTCACCGTAACGCCCTCGACGACGTTCTTTTCGGCGTATGCTTTTGCGTCTTCTTCACTCTTGAATTCCGTAACCGTGACGTAATCCGCAACGGCTGCGTTCTCACCTTCGCCGTTCTTTGTGGCGGACAAGGTCCATATCATAATGTAGTCGGCCTTGTTGTCCGTCTTGTCGACGACTTCGAAATTGTCGTAGCCCTTTGCCTGCAATTTTTCACGATAGCCGGCTATTGCCTCGTTCTCGTCGGGATTGCAAGCCGTAAGGCACACAGCCAACAGGCTGACCAGCAGCAAAGCAGCAATCGCAACGATAACACTCTTTCTCATAATGCCTCCTTCCTGAAAGTGAAAAACACTTTCTTACAGTATATATTTTTTCTTATGAATAGTCAAGTACCGCACGGGCAATCGGACGTCATTTATGCAAAAAAACGGGGTTAGTTGCCGCATTTTCGGCGATACAAGCCCCTAACCCGCGCCAAAACGCCGATTTTTGTCACGGTGCGGGCGGCATTTCGCACGGCGGCGTCGGACGTGCGTTTCATTCCGTCCGACAAAAGGCGGCTGGGCATTTGAATATGCGTGCGGTCGATTTGTCGGACAGAAAAGAGGCAAAAGAAAAAGCACTCAGTTTCACTGAGTGCTTTTGGAAACCGGCATCGACATACTCTCCCAGGCCGTGTCCAGCCAAGTACCCTCTGCGCTGATGAGCTTAACTTCTGTGTTCGGTATGAGAACAGGTGGGACCTCATCGCCATAGACACCGGTAATTGTTGAAGGTCATCGGTTGCCCGATTGCACATTCACAACTGCATAGCTACGAGATTTGCTGAAAAATTATCAGGTTAGTTGGTTCAATTGTATTAGATTGAAGCCCTCGGCCTATTAGTATCGGTCAGCTCAACGCATTACTGCGCTTACACACCCGACCTATCAACCTTGTGGTCTACAAGGGGCCTTACTCAGATTTCTCCTTAGGGATATCTTATCTTGAGGCTGGTTTCACGCTTAGATGCTTTCAGCGTTTATCCAATCCGTACATCGCTACCCTGCTGTGCCACTGGCGTGACAAC
>CASECZ010000002.1 GCA_949286725.1 uncultured Clostridia bacterium | reverse complement strand
AAACAGTGGCTTTTTTGAGTGGAGCTGATGGCGGGACTCGAACCCGCGACCTCTTCCTTACCAAGGAAGTGCTCTACCTCCTGAGCTACATCAGCGTATCGATTATTTTGACTGTCTGAGGCGACCTGAGTCTGCCTGCGTTTTTACCCCCTGATGGCTTTACCAAGGAAGTGCTCTACCTCCTGAGCTACATCAGCGTATTGATGATTTTGACTGTCTGTGGCGACCTGCGTCTGCCTGCGTTTTTACCCCCTGATGGCTTTACCAAGGATGTGCTCTACCTACTGAGCCATAGCAGCGTGTTGCGGAGCAAGGGTTGCGACATATGCGTCCTTTTCTCAAATGCTATTTGATTATATGTTTTCGGCAGGGGTTTGTCAATCGAATTTCGCGCAAAAATCTCATTCCTGCGGGGAATGGCTGTCGTCGGGAGCGTCCGCACGTACGGAGTTGTCGTCGTCGGGCAAGGCATCGGGGGAAACCGCGGGCGGGTCGACGGCTTTTTCTCGGTGCGGTTTGCCGACGTATGCGCAACCCTGTTTGCGCAAGGCAAACACGATAGGCGGCGTAAGCAACGGAAATACGATGAGTTCTATGACAAAATTTATGGAAATCATTGCCGTCATAAACTCGGGCGAAATGAGTGTGTCGCCGACGCTTTTTCCGCCGTATATACCCCATATCATACCGAGCACCAGCCCCGTGTTGGTCATGACGGCGAGGACGCTTGCCACGGCGTCGATGAGCCACTGTTTGCCCTTCGTGACGGAGGCAGTGTCGGGCGCGGATTTTTTCGACACGCGCAAAGCGAGCGCGTTGAGCCCGTGCATAACGCCGAACGCGACGACGGGCACGAATATCCTTGGCAAAATCGACACGAGAGGATTTTGAAAAAGAGGAGCGGTCGGCGTGCCCGCACCGACGGTAAACGCCATAACAAGAGATGTCACACCCATAAGCAACCCGCCCAGCACGGCGGTGACGAAATCCTGCGTGAGGGCGATGACGAGTACGGGAAGAAGAGTGAGCGCAAGCGTTGCCGCGCTGACGCGCAGCGGAACGAAACTCAGTATCACGATAAGTGCGAGCAATATGGCGAGCAATGCAATCCGTTTTGTCTTTTTCACTCTGAACCTCTTTTTGGCGCACATTATATCACAGACGCAAAAATCGGTCAACCGAGAATATATCCGAACCTCAACCCTGAAAACCCGAAAACGGTTAAAGAAAAATTAATAAAAAAATTTCGGATTTCAATGCTCTTTTAATAATTGCGACCGATAATCAAGTCACAAAGAACGACAGCGTTCTTCAAGATATATCCTCCCTTAGCACGCAAGTGCGAACAACCCTCCCAAACGGCGAAAGCCGACAATCCTCCCCTGTTAGCGAAGACCCCCACAAACAATCTTCCTAACGACAAAAAGCGGCAGACGAAATCTGCCGCTTTTTCTTTTCGTTGCGCGCACGGAAAAACCCGCACCGCAATCAGAAATAAACCTTTGTCGACTGTCCGCTGCTTTTTAAGACGGACATCAGTTTGTCGTAGTAGTTGCCGAGGTAGTAGCGCATATCGGGCGACGCGGCGAGCGCGTCGGCGGCGATGTCGGGTGACAGGGACGTGTAGAACTCCAGCGCCAGTTCGTAGCGTTTGGAATAGTTGTCCAGTTTGTCGCCGCTGTAACCGTACTTGCTCTCGTACTCCCGCGTTTCCTCTTCTTTGGCGAGGCGTTCTTCTTCCTGTTCGCGCAAGAACTGTGCGATGTCCTTCTCGCGTTGAACGGCGTAATCCCTGTTCTTTTCCGCGACGGAGTTGTTGTACTTCTCGTACTCGGCGACGGTCTTGTCGCGCTCGCTTTTGAGTTCCGCGATACGGTCCTGCAACTCGGCGGCGTATTTGAGGTCCAGTTCTTCGAGGGCGGTTTCCTGTTCCGTCTGCAAGGAAGCGATTTCGACGTTTATGGCGTCCACGGCGGCGTTGTAAGCCGCCTCCGCCTCTCCCGCCGACGTCATGTGCGCGTTGTCGAGGTCGGAAAGCCTGGACGCGGCGATGCTGCTGCGGGCGATACCGCGTTTTATGGAATCGTTCTCGGCCTGCTGTTTGAGTTCGCCGTAGAGTTCGTCGAGTTTGCGGTAGCTGTCTTCCAGCGTCTCCTTTGCGGTGTCGGACTGCTCCGTCAGGCTCTTGACCGCCTTGTCGTAGTCGGTGTCGAGTTTGTTGCGCTCGGACGTTTTCAGATAGTCGATTTCGGACTGCGCGCGGTCGGCGATTTCGTCGTCGGTCGCGGGAGTGTACTCGATTTCTTCGAGACCCGAACTCTCGGGAAACAACTCGTCGAGGTCGGGCTGTTCCGCGACGGGAAGCCCCGCGCGATACTCGCTGTCCAGTTTGGCAAGCTGTTCGGTGAGCGACTTCTGCGCCGACACGGCGTCCTTTATCTGCTGTCTGCGCTCCTCTTCCCTTTGGGAGTCGGTTTTGAAAAGGTCCTTGAATTCATCCCAGAAAGACGACATGCCAACCTCCTTCAAGCCGACGCGGACTGCAAGTCCGCCACTTTTTGTTCGAGGACGAGCACGCGAAGCGACAACTCCTCCACCATCGATAAAAGTTCATTGAAATTCATATTTACCTCACAGAAAATCCACGTTTGCCGAAAGCGGCGTAACGAGTGCGGAAGCGTTGTCCGTACGGAGTTCCAGCCCCACTTTCAGACCGCCCCTGCCGAAGAATAACGTCTGCGGAGCATCGGCACCTTCCAGGTGGCGGGTGTAGCGTTTGCCGTCAGCGACGAGAACGACGTCGACGGGATAGCGTGTGTGCACGGTGACCTCTCTGACGACCTTGGGTCTGCCGCTTCCGAGGTCGCCGTAAGGACCGCGGTAAATCTTCTCGGTGGGAGTGGAATAGAACTTTCCGCAGTCCGACACCATGCCGAGCAAACTCGCGTAACGCAGGTCGCCCGTCGAAACGATGAGGTCGTCGGCGTTGTGGGACCTGCACGGATTGACGGATACGATGTCGTAGCCCGACAACGTCTCCATGGTGCCGTCTTCGAGGTCGTAACGCAACAAAGTGTTGTTGTAATACGAGCCCTTGTTGAGTTCCCCGATGTCGATGCTGCACGCCAGATAGTAGTGCCTGCCCTGATACGTTCCGACGGCGTTCTGCTTGAACGTGATGAACGGAAGTTCGGGCACGACGTCGGTCACCGAGTAGCCGTCGAAGGCATGCATTCCATCGTCGGCAAGGAACATAATTCTGTCACCGCACAACGCAATCGTGTGTTTATATATCCTTTCAGAACCGATAAACAGCTTTTTTATCGAAAACTCGTTCTGATCGCCGAACGCCGTGAGACGGAATATGCCGTGCTCGCGGAACACGTACAGATAGTTGAGAAAGGACACCACGGCTATGGTGTCGCCGCATTCGTCGGCGAAGTTGATGAAGCCGCCCGCCTCGGAACTCGCCGTCCAGTTCGAAGGGTCGAAGTCGTCGGAGAACCACACCTGATTCTTGGAGCCGTTGTGACAGCCGTACACTCTTTCGTAGTGCACGGTGAGCGAGGAAAACCTCGGTGCGTTGGGTACGCTCGTCACGGTGTCGCCGTCCAGAATGGCGAGATTGCATTCCGCCGAACTCATTATGAGAACGTCCTTGCCGTTGTAGTTGTAGTTGACGGCGGTGGCGTCGCCTGTGAGCGTGTAACCCTCGATTTTCGTCCAGCCCGCATAACTGAAAACGGTGGTGTAATACAGGTCGCCCGAGGGGGACTGCACCACCAGCCTGTCGTCGTACTGTCCGTTCGTTCTGCGCTGATACATGAACACGGCTTTTGCGTAGACCCCTTCGGGCAAGGGGTCGTATTCCAGACGCGTGACGCCCGTGTCGGGCAGATATCCCCTCGCCTTTTCGATGCCTATTCCGCCCGTCAACGCGCCCTTTTCGAAGGCGAAGTTGAACGCCGCGGGCGAATACTCCCAACCGAGCGTGTTTTCCTCTTTGCGGTTTACGATGCCCTTGAAACCGAAGGCCAGGCGTCTGGTTGCCACTCTGACGTTTTTCACGCGCGCCACCTCCCGACTTTGAGCCGCATATCCCTGCCCTTGTAGCGGAGCAATGACAGCGCGGAACGGAAATCGTTGTCGTGAGACTGGGCGAGGTCGAACAGTTTGTTGGCGAAATAGTACTCGGCAAGCGTGCCGTCGGCGAGGACGGCGGGTGTAAGACGCATATCGGCAATTTCGGAAGCGAGGGTGAGTTCCGCGGGCAGATAGGCGTACCTCAACACGGCTTTGCCGTCGAAATCGGCAACCAGACCGTCGGGGTAAATTCTGACGCGACGCTTGCAACCCTCGGCGACCAGCGACACGGGATATATGATTTTTTCGGACAGTTCTCCCGTGAATATCACGCCCTTTTTCACGTCGACTTCCTCTTCTTTGAAGAGAGGAATGTACTCGGTAACGGCGTCTCTGTACGCGAAATTGAGCGCGTGCAGGAGTTCGTCGAGCAACGCGCTCTGCGCGTCGGTGTACTCCGTCTCCTCCGTAAAATCCGTTTCGCCGAGTTTGACGAGGCACTCGGCGAGCACTTTTTTGACAAGCATAATTCCTCCTATACGCCCGTCGCGGCGCAGAACGTCTCGCGGGCGCGCTTACGTGCGGCGTCCTCGGCGGCGAGGTTGGCGCGGTCGATTTCGTCGAGAACGACCCGCGCGCGCTCCACCCTAGTTCTGCGCACGTGTTCGACGGTGCGGGCGTCCAGGCGGTCGAAGGGTACCGCGACTTGCAGTACCCCTCCCGCGTGAACTTCGAAGCGGTTCAGACGTCGGTTGAAATACACCTCGTATCTGTCGTCCACTTCGCGCAACCTGTCGGCTATGCCGTACAGGTCGTTACGGATTCTGACCAGCTCCCCCATATCAGCTGTAAATCGCGGTCAGCGTGATGTCGGACTCTATGGGAGTGTTGAAGTCGAACTCCTGACCGTCGAGTGCCCAGTATTCGAAGATGAATCCGCTCTTATCGGGCTCCTGGGGTTCCATTGCCTTGTTGCCCGCTATTACGGTCTGGAATCCGTACTCGCCGCCGCCGTCGGAGTTGAAACTGACGGTGAACGTGCCGCCCGCGGACGCGGTGCTCTCCTTGCCGTCGAAGACGAGTTTTGCCTGCCCCATGGGGCGCGCGCAAAGCAGGTCGGCGTACTTGACGAGGGTTGCGCTGTATGACGCTTTGCCGGGTATCTGATGCAACACACTGCCGTTTTCGCCTTCCAGCCAACGCCAGTCGCAAAGCTGATGGAGTTTGAAGTCCTCGGAGTTGAGCAGATACATGGTGCCGTCGGCGACGAATCTGTCGGCGACGAAAGGCACACCCGCATAGGACAGAGCCTTGTAACCGCCGTCGAGGTTCATATAGTCGAGGTTGGTTCTGTTCTCGGACAGGAAATCGACGTACTGACGTCTGACGTCGAAGGAGCCGACGATGAAGTCGACCGCACCGCCCGACACTTCCTCGATGACGTCGATAGCGGACTGAATCGCGCCCGAAGTGACCTTGCCGCTCACGTTCTTGACGTAAGGACGCAGAAAACTGTAATCAGCACGGTTGAGCCCGTAAATGGACGCGCTGTCGCCGAAGACGGCTTCGAGACCCGTGATTTCGTTGTTCTTGCTGCCCTGCACGTAGATTTTGTAACCCGCGCCGACGGGTGCGCTTGCGCTCGCGCTGATTTTCACCGTTTTGGCGTCGCGGTCGATTGCAACTATGCGCGCGCCGCTCAGGGTGTTGTCCTTGACATTGGAAGCGTTGTAAACGTCGATGGTCATACCCTCCATCAACGCCTTGATGCTGTCGACGGTGAAACAGTCGTTGCCGCCGCCCGCGTTTGCGACCGTGGTCGCAAGCAGACCGCTGCCGTCACCGTACAGCATACGTCCGAAATTGAACTTGCTGGCTTTGAGCAGCCCGTCCATTTCGGCGTTGAGCAGGTTGACGAACGCGCCCGCGCTGTTTTGCGACGCACGCACGGCTTTGTCGGAAATTTCGATTTTGCCGTACAGGTTTTTGAGGGTGAGCGTGAACTGCGCGTAGTTGTTGCCGCCGCTCATGGGCAGCGCGTCGGTCTCTTCGCCCGAGCCTATGCCGCCGTTGATGCCGTAGGGCGCGAGTTTTTTGACCTCTTTGCCCCATACGTCCGCGCCCGTCTGCCCTATCTTGGCAAGAAAGGGATTGACGCCCACGTTGAGCTGGTCGGCGAGCACGCCGAGATAAAATGTTTTCAGTGCCTTATCCGCATTGGAAATGGTTACCATAATGTTCTCCTTCATTTATTGTCTTTCAGAAACAAGTTCCCCGCCTCTTCTATGCTCTTCGGGTTCTTTCGCGGGGTGACGCCGAGTTCCCCCGTGCCTTGCATCACCACGGGAGGTTTGCCGTCCTTCAACCCTTTGAGGTAACCCTCTATGACCGCCGCCTTGACCGCGGTTGAGGTCAGAACGTAGTCGTTCAGGAATTGTCCGTCTTGCAGCATCTGTTCTGGCGTGCGGAATTTTGCGACCAGCACGCGCGTCAGGGCGTTGTTGAGACAGTTCGCGTCGCGGCGCAGTTCGGGGTGCGCCATAAGTTCGCGTGCCATATCCTTGGCAAAAGGCTTTGCCGACGGGGTTCTTTCGAAGAACTTGTCCACCGTTGCCTTCCATTCCTCCTCGTCGGGGTTGAACGGCGCGTCCTTTTCTTTGAGTTTGCGTTCCGCCTCCGCAAGCCTCTGCGAACGGCGCGTGAACTCCTTTTCGAGTTCGTTGTACGCGCGCATCAGCTCTTCTGGGTTTCTGAACTTTCCGACTTCGGACTTGTTTTTGTCCTTTATCTGCGCTTCCCCGCTCTCCGAACGTTCGGATTTGTCGGGAGCGTCGTTTTGCTCCTTGTTCTCTTCCGGTTCGGCGTTATGCTCCGCCGCATCTTCCGCCTTTTCGTCGGCAAGCACCGCCGCCACGGCGGCGAGTTCCTCCGCGCTCATCGCGTCGGCAATTTTTTCCGTCTTGCCGTTACGGGTTTGTTCTTTGCTCATTCGCCGTACCTCCGAATTGTTTTTGCAGTTCCCTCACGCCGCTTTCGAGCGTGGAATACTGTTTGTGTTCGTTGATGTGTTTGGTGACTCTCGCGTGGAAAGCCTCGTTGTCCGCACACCTTGCCGACACGCAGAGTTTGGTATGCTCCGAAATGTGCAGTTCGTGGTCGTCCAACGCGTCGGGCACGACCTCTTTGGTGCGCAATTCCAGATTTTCGCGCGTCGCCTTGTCGAGGTGCGCGTCGTCGATATCCCGCGACTGCTCCCAGTTGCCGAAACCGAGTATGTCCAGCAGTTTGGTTTTGGTGCGCGCGCTCATAACTCCGTTCTCGTCCGTGAAAATGCCGAGTTTCAGCAAGTCGTACACCATAGCCCTGCGCGCCGACAGCGTGTCGTCGATTTCGTTCACGGTGTCGAATACCACGTCCTCGGAACTCAGCCTGTTGGCGTCGAAAGCCACAATCTCGACCTCTCCGTCGTCGCCCGTGATACGCTTCATACGCGTGACCGAAGCGAACTGCTTATACAGGCGGATAATGTGCTTGCCTATTCTGCGCACCGCCTCGCGCAGGCTGTCCGCGGTGAGCGATATCCTCGTGTCATCCTGTTCGAGCAACAGCGAAATCGCCGTACCCGACGACACGTTTGTCGGCACCTGCGAATAGGTCGTGACCTCGCTGACGCCGCTTATCATCACAAACTCGTTCAGCAGTTTTTCCTCTTCCACTCCGAACTCGCTCGGCACCTGCCCCGCGTTTATCAACACGGGCGGAGTGCTTCCCTGCCTGTACACGAGAATTTTTCCGGGCGGCAACCCCTCTTCTTCGAGCGCGTCGGTGTCCACACTGCCATCCTCGACGGCGAGGACGCCCATTGCGATGCGGTTCATGAACTCGTGCTTGCGGTTCTTCACCGTGTTGTACGCCCGCTGAACGGGGATAATTCTCTCCACCACGCTGCTGCCGAAGAAACTGCCGAGATTGTCGAGGCACACCTGCCTCGAAAACGGATAACCGCGTTTGCCGTCCGCTCCGTTGACGTAAGGCAGAATTCCGTCGTGCACGAGTTTGTCGCCCGCGACGATAATCAGTCTGCCGTCGGGATACCCGTCGGTGGGCAACTCGTACTTTTCGATGACGAGAACGGCGTCCTCTCTTTTTTCCGATACGAACTTCGGCACGGTGGCGTGATAGCCGAAACCGCCCACGACGTCGGCATTCTCGAACGAGAACACGTTGATTTCCCTGCCGTCCACGTCCACGCCCCAAAGGCGTTTGACGTCCTTCGTGCCCATCACCTTGACGTGCATTATGGAAGGTTGAGCGTCGAGGTCCGACACCGCCACGTTCTCGGGGAAAATCTCGAACGGCGGGCACACCGAGATGTGCACGTCGCCTTCGCGCAGATTTCCGTCGCCCGTAAGCGCCATGCCCTTTTCCGTGTCCCACGTCACCTTGTAGAACACGCACCCCGTGACTTCGCTCCACGTGTTGGCAAGCCCGAGCAGATTGGAAAAGTCGTTTTCGGCGGTGACGGCGGAAATGAGTTTGCCGGCGACCTCCGCCGACGCGACGTCGTCCTCGTCGGGAGTGGCGGGACGCACGCTCGCCTTTGCCTTGACCCTCGCCAGTTTGGAAAGACGCGTTTCCAGAATGGGCGCGATGTGGTTGTACACTTCGCGGCACTGCCAGAAATACTGCCTTCCGCCCTCTTCGACGTCGCCGCGCGGAGTTATCTCCGCAAACTGGTTGCCGATGACGAAGTTCATGTTGAGCCGCCAGTTGAGTTCTATCGGGCGGCGTTTTTCCTGCCGCTCGGCGAAGTCCTCCAACACTGCGGCAACGATTTCGTTTTCCTTTTTTGACATCTTTATCTCCTTTCGGTTTCCCGCGGTTTAGTCTGCGGCGAGCGGGCTTTCGCGCCCTTGCGCCGCCCCTTTTCGAGTTCGTCGAGCAAACGCTCCTTTTCGCGTTCCAGTTCCTCGTCTGAAAGGTCCGACAACCCCCTTTCGGCGGACATATCGAGATATGCTTTCAATGCGGAACTGTCGGGCGGATAATACTTTTTGGTGACCTTGCGTTTTGTCAGCACCATATCGCCCTCGGGCGTCACGGAGAACTCCTCCTGCACCTCGTCGTGAGAGTAACCCGTCGCCTTTTTGAGCAGAGTTTTCATAATCCCGTCGTCCATAAATTACCGCCCCTCCTGATGGCTCTGAACAAACTTTCCTTATCCTTCTGTATCACCGTTTTGGCGGGCACGGCGGGCGAAGACGGCGACGGTCTTGTCATCACGAAATAGCGAAGCTCGTCGAGAGCGTGGTCGTTGACTTTGCGCGGTCGGTCTCCTTCGCCCCACCAGTAACCTTTGATTTCGCGTATCATGTTTACGCAGTTTTTGAATATGAGAATGCGCGGCGGATTTTGACATAACAGCGACTTTATCCGCTGAATTCCGCTGTACAAGTCCTTGTTTACGCGTGTATTGACGAGAATGCCGCGTTCGGCGAAGAGTTCGGCGACGCTCTTTTCGGACGCCAGCGTGCGTTGCGACGCCGCGCTGTCTATGAGCGCGCACAGCCTGCCCGACGGGTCGCGGTGCCAGCCGAGTTCGTCGGCAAGCCGCAGTATTTCGCGGGCGTGATAATCGATGTCCCTGCCGCGCTCGTAGTGTTCGCCGACGACGTATATCACCCCGTCGTAATCCACGGCGTAAAAATGACAGCTCGTCGGGTTGTTGAGCCCCGGGTCTATGGACACGGCGCACTGCCAGTCGCGCGGAACGTCGAACGGGTCTATGACGTGGCGGGCGGGGTCGAACTCCGGGTACACGGGTCCCTGCCCCGAAAAGAAGTTGCCGAAACGCCTCGATTGCTGTTGCTCTTCGGAAGTTACGGCAAGCATACTTTCCACCTCGGCGGGGTCGAGGTAGGGGTTGTCTTTCCACTCCATATGAATGCACCAGACTTCGGGGTTTTTGCGGGCATTGAGTTCGATTTCGTCGTACACCCACGTCAGACCTTTGAGCGGCGTCATTGTGCCGAAGATATAGCCGCCGCGGTCGAAAACGCGCATGCGACACTCCTCGTAGACGTCTTCGGGCGGCTCCTCGTCGAACCACACGAAATCCAGCGACGTGCCCTGAAACTTTTCCCGCCCCTGGTCGCAGGACTTGAACCCGATGACGGATATGCCCCCGAAAGCGTTGCGCACCTCGATGTGGTCGATGATGCCGTATTCGGGCGCGCCTTTCCTGCCGCTCGCCATAACGATGTCCTCGATACGACGCGGGGGAAGATAATGCAGTATCTTTGCCTGCGCGACGTCGCGCTGTACCTGTTGGGAAAGACTGACCACCCACCCGTGTACGTCGGGACGGTTGGGTTTGTAGGGGTGTTCGCCGAGGGCAAGCCATACGCTTTCCACCGCTCCGCACTCCGTTTTTCCCGAACGGTTTCCGCCGAAAACCCATCTGTTTTTGAGCGGACAACGGTGAAACTCCATCTGCTTTTCGTGCACCTTCGTCACGTTATACAAAGCGAGAGGCGAACTCTTTCTCGAATTCGCCTCCCGTTCCACCGCCAATATGCGTTTTACGAGGTCTTTTTCGTCCATACCCAAATGCTAGCCGCGCAAAATGCGCAAATCAAACTTTTATGTCAAAATACTTCCCGCCCGCCGCAAACGACGGCGAGGGAACGCGCTCCGAAAAAGCAGGGGAAAAGGCGTAAATCAAATTTTGAGCCGAATTGTGCTTAAAGACTTTATTTTTGATTATAATTATTGTATATTATGGGTATGACAAAGTTATCGGCAACGACCTTTATCTTCGCTGTGTGCGTGTTGATTGCGGCGGCAATCGTGCTTCCGTTCCTTTCGCCTGCAACCGCTTACGCAGAGGACACGGCGGTTTACATTTTCATTTCGCCTACCGACGACAGCCTGCTTGCCAACGAATACGCGCAATCGACAAAGATTGCCGCAAAGGACGTGACGGAAGGCGTAACGCAATTCTATCTGCTCGAAAGTTACTACTACAAAGCGGCAAAGCGCGTTTACGGTTACGACCTCACCGACTACGACGGAGGCAAACAGTTTGCCGTATTCGACGAAATCGACGCTTCCTGCATAATCCCTGCGAGCGAACTTCCCGCCGCCGCGCTTGCACAGGGCACGCCCAACATCACCCTGACTTTGCGCGAAGGCGCGTCCGTTTCCGTGAGAATGGGGTCTATGTCCACGGTGGTGATAACCTCCGAAAACTCGGACTACACGCTCAGGTTCATAGGCTACGGCGACGACAACAAGGTTATGTTCTCGGCACAAAAAGGCGACGGTATAGGTTACGCTTCCGCCGTGGTATCCAACTTCAACGACTTTACGGTGCCCTACCACTCCGTAACAGCGGAGCGCAAAGCCTCCCTCCAACAGGGTGACGGCTCGACGAGCGGCGGCGCAAACGGCGACCTTACCGCTGGCACTCCCTCCAAGACGCTGCGCATCATTCTGATAATCGGCATAGCGGTGCCCGCTCTGCTCATCATCATACTGATTTTCAAGCCGACGTCCGACACAAAACGCAATTACGACAAGCGCGCGGTCAAATCCTCGCGCCGCGACAACATCGACTACGACCGCGACCGCGACTACTACGCCGACCGCGACCGCTACGACCGCGGCTACCGCGACTACGAACGTAGGGATTACGAACGCGACAGACGCGACTACGACCGCGGATACGACGACAGGGGCGGCTATCCCCGCGACTACGACCGCGACCGCTACGACAGATAACACGACAAAACGCCGCCGGCCCGCGACGGCGTTTTTCGGATAATTTCACGGAGATACAATGAGACTTTTCATAGCATCCGACATACACGGCTCGGCAACCAACCTCGAACGGTTCTTTTCCATCGTCGACGCCACCCTCGAAGAAGACAGACAGACCAAAGTCGTTCTGCTCGGCGACACATACAACCACGGACCCCGCAATCCTCTGCCCGAGGGGTACGCGCCTATGCAGGTCGCAAAACTCCTCAACGACGCGATGAGCTTCGTCACCGTGTTGAAAGGCAACTGCGACAGCGAAGTGGACGAGATGATTTCCAACTTCCCGATTATCGGCGACTTCTCTATGGAGTGGGAAGGCAGAACGGTGTTTTTCACGCACGGGCACAAAGTCAACCCCGACAATCCCCCCACGGGTGCAAAGCGCGGCGACCTCGTCTTCTACGGACACTTTCACAAGCCGTCCGTCAAAACGGTCGACGACGTGACGTACGTGTGCGTAGGCTCAATCGGTTTGCCCTTCGACGGCACGCCGCACAGTTACGCAGTGCTCGACGAGAAGGGCGTGAAACTCAAAAGTTTCGACGGCGATGTGCTCGCCGACATAGCGTTCTGACATTAAAACGGGCTATGCCCGTTTTATTTTTACACTTGAAGTTTTTCGCGCTTGTGATACGCGCGTGTGTGTGTTATACTTACTTTACCGTGATTGTGAATATCGGAGGGATTATGAACACCATTCGACTGAGAACACCTTTTGAAATCGGCTCTGTTCCGCTTTCGGAATATCCCCGCCCGCAGTTTGCGCGCGACAGCTACAAAACCCTGAACGGATATTGGGATTACGCCATTTTCAACCGTGCCGACGGCTTCCCCGGCTGGCAGGGCAAAATCCTCGTGCCCTTCTCTCCCGAAAGTCTGCTTTCGGGTCTGCCCGAGGGTATGCAGGTCACGCCCGAAGACGTGCTGTGTTACCGCCTGAAATTCGACGTCGAGGAAGGCTTTCTGAAAGCGCACACATTCCTGCACTTCGACGCCGTCGACTGCGAGTGCCGCGTCTACCTCAACGAAAAGGAACTGGGCGGACACGTCGGCGGTTACACCGCGTTTTCCTTTGAAATCACCGACGCCGTGCGCACGGGTGCCAACGTGTTGGAAGTAGTCGTGACCGACCCGTCGGACACTTCTTTCCACTCCCGCGGCAAACAGCGCATAAAACACGGCGGAATATGGTACACTCCCCAATCGGGCATATGGCAGAGCGTCTGGATGGAAAGCGTCCCCGCAACCTACTTGCGCGATATGACGATAATCCCCGATATAGACCGCGACAAACTGATTGTCAAACTGGATGTCGCAGGACAAGCCGAGAGCGCGGATGTCGTCATTATGGACGGCAACAAACTGCTCAAAGCGCATAAATGTTTCGGCGACACCGCCGTCGTGGATTTCGAAGGGTACGAACTCTGGTCGCCCGAAAATCCCAAACTCTACGACCTCGCCGTCAAAGTAGGCGACGACATCGTGCGCTCCTACTTCGGTATGCGCAAATTCTCCGTCATCACGGACAGAAAAGGCTACAAGCGCCTCGCCCTCAACAACAAACCCTACTTCCATACGGGCGTGCTCGACCAGGGTTACTGGTCGGACGGCATGCTCACTCCGCCCTCCAACGCCGCCCTCGAATACGACGTCAAACTGGTCAAGTCGCTGGGCTTCAATATGATAAGAAAGCACATCAAGGTCGAACCTCTGCGCTGGTACTATCACTGCGACAAAGAGGGCGTCCTCGTGTGGCAGGATATGGTGTCGGGCGGCACGGACTACAACTTCTTCGCAATCGGCATACTGCCCTTTGTCGGCATACACCTGAAAGACGACAAATACCGTTTCTTCTCCCGCGCCGACGAGCAAGGCAGAAAGGAATACGTCGACGAGATGACCGCCACCGTCAAACGCCTCAAAAACTGCGTGTCCCTCGCAGTCTGGGTGCCCTTCAACGAAGGTTGGGGGCAGTTCGACTCCGTGGAAATCACCAAGAAACTCCGCGCCCTCGACAACACGCGCATAATCGACAGCGTCAGCGGCTGGCACGATCAGGGCAAGGACACCAGCCAACTCAAAAGCCTGCACGTCTACTTCAAACCCGTGCGCATACCCACCGACAAACGCTGCATAGTGCTGAGCGAATTCGGCGGCTATTCCCTGCCCACCGAAGGACACATGTTCAACCCCGACAAACTGTTCGGCTACAAAATGTACAAGACGCCCGAAGCCTTCGCGCAAGCCTTCGAGGAACTGTACGACAAACAGATTGTGCCGCAGATTGCAAAAGGGTTGTCCGCAACCGTATATACGCAGGTCAGCGACGTGGAGGAAGAGATAAACGGTCTTGTCACCTACGACAGACGCATAGTCAAACTCCCGCGCGACGTCGCCCGCCGCGTCAACTCCAAACTCGTACTCTGACGGAGGCACAATGAGCATAGCAGACAAAATTTTCGTCGCAACCTGTCGCGACATAATAGACAACGGCGTCTGGGACACCGACCTGCCCGTGCGCCCCAAATGGGCTGACGGCACGCCCGCACACACGGTAAAGAAGTTCTGCGTCGTCAACCGCTACAACCTGGCGGAGGAGTTCCCCATCATCACGCTGCGCAAAACCAACTTCAAAGCCGCCGTTGACGAACTGCTCTGGATATGGCAGAAGAAGTCCAACAACGTCCACGACCTCAACTCCCACATCTGGGACAGCTGGGCGGACGAGAGCGGCTCGATAGGCAAAGCCTACGGCTATCAGCTCGGCATAAAACACGTCTACCCCGAGGGCGAATTCGACCAGGTGGACAGAGTGATTTTCGACCTGAAAAACAACCCATCGTCGCGCAGAATAATGACCAACATATACAACTTTGCCGACCTGCACGAGATGAACCTTTACCCCTGCGCATACTCGATGACGTTCAATGTCACGGGCAGAAAACTGAACGCCATTCTGAACCAACGCTCGCAGGACACCCTCACCGCCAACAACTGGAACGTGGTGCAGTACGCCGTCCTCGTGCATATGCTGGCGCAGGTGAGCAACCTCGAAGTCGGCGAGTTCGTACACGTCATTGCGGACGCGCACATCTACGACCGTCACATACCCATTGTGGAAAAGATATTGCAAAATCCGCAGTTTAACGCACCGAAATTCACGATAAACCCCGAAATCAAGAATTTTTACGATTTCACGGTGGACGACTTCGCGCTGGAAGGCTACGAGTGGACGCCCCTTAAAGACAAGATAGAAGTCGCAATCTGACACCCCCGATATGCGTCGGAAACACACTTTCGGCGCAAAGACGGAATACAGGCAAGGAGAGCGGATAACCCGCAGAATTATGAAAAGTATCGTTGCAGTCGACTCCGAATGGGGTATAGGAAAAAACAACGGATTGCTGTTCGACATCAAAGCCGATATGCGTCACTTTGTGGAAAACACCCGCGGCAAAACCGTCGTTATGGGCAGCAACACCCTGCTGTCCCTGCCGGGCGGAATGCCCCTCAAAAACCGCGTCAACATCGTGCTCAACCCCGAAGGCAGCGACGACGATGCGGCGGCAAAAGGATATATCCTCGTGCGCTCTCTCGACGAACTTCTCAACAAGGTTGCCGAATACCCCGCCGACGAAGTCTTCGTCATCGGCGGCGCGATGATGTACCGCACTCTGCTGCCCTACTGTTCGGAGGCAATCGTCACAAAGGTACGCGCGGTGGGCGGCGCACAGGTCTTTTACGAAAATCTCGACGCGAAACCCGAATGGGAGCTTGTCGAGGAGTCCGCGCCCGTCGACGACAGCGGATACACGATGACTTTCTGCACCTACCGCAACAAAAACGCAATACGGTTAAACAACGTCAACAAAATATAAAGAAAATAGAACGAAATTGTTTGCAACAATGCAAGCCCCCGAAAAAATCAACCGCGATCAACAAATAAAAACCGCCGCATAATGCGGCGGTTTTATTTTTCTTTTGTCGCTCTGACAGACTCAGAACAGGTTGTAACCTGCCTCGAAACAAGCCTGGTTGGACGGTATGAACTGCGGTTTTGCCGCAAACACCTTTGCGATGGTGTCCAGCATAACCTGTTTGGGGAAAACGCCCGACAGTTTGATGTACGCGCCGAGCACCACGAGATTGGACGCGCGGTCGTTGCCCACTTCGTGTGCCACTTTGTTTGCCTCGACATAGTAGGTGCGCACGTCGTCGCGGTTGCACTTTTCGCTTATCAGCGAGCTGTTGACGATGACAAGACCGCCCTTTCTCACCTTATCCTCGAATTTGAGCAAACTCGGAGTGTTCATTGCAATGAGGCAATCGGGCACGGCGATGATGGGAGAGGCAACCTCTTTCTCGTCGAGCACGACGGAACAGTTTGCCGTGCCTCCGCGCATTTCGGGACCGTAGGACGGAAGCCAGGTCGCCGCCATATTTTCGTACATTGCAGCATAAGCCAGCATTTGACCGAGGGACAGAACGCCCTGTCCGCCGAAACCTGCGACTATGACCTTTTCCATATTATTCTACCTCCTTGAAAACGCCGAGAGGATACTGCGCCGTCATTTCGTTCTTGACGTAGTCAAGGGCCTTGACGGGCGACAGGTGCCAGTTGGTGGGGCAAGTGGAAAGCAGTTCGACAAACGAAAAGCCCTTGCCTTCGACCTGGTTGGTGAATGCTTTGAGTATTGCTTTCTTTGCTTTCTTGACGTTCTGAACGTCGGCAAGCGAGCAACGCGCGATATAACTGGGTCCGTCCAGCGTTGCGAGCATTTCGCACATACGGATGGGGTTGCCGTTGACCTTCGCGTCACGACCCGCAGGGCAAGTCGTGGCTTTCTGACCGAGCAAAGTGGTGGGAGCCATCTGCCCGCCCGTCATACCGTAAATCGCATTGTTGATGAAGATGACGGTGATGTTGACGCCGCGTGCCGCCGCGTGTACGATTTCCGCCATACCTATCGACGCAAGGTCACCGTCGCCCTGATAGGCGAAAACGACGTTGTCGGGATTGGTGAGTTTGATACCCGTGGCAACCGCGGGCGCTCTGCCGTGAGCGGCTTCCTGCATATCGCAGTTGAAATACTTGTATGCGAACACCGCGCAACCGACGGGCGCGATGCCTACTACTTTACCTTTGAGACCGAGTTCTTCGAGAGCTTCCGCGACCAGTCTGTGCGCGATGCCGTGGGTGCAACCGGGGCAATAGTGCAACGGAGTGTCGGTGAGCATTTCTGTTTTCTTGAATACGACCGCCATATTACGCCTCCTTGCTTGCGAACCCGACGATGTCTTCGGGGGTCATTACGTTACCGCCCGTTCTGTTGTAGAACTTGACGGGTTTTCTGCCTTCGACAACGAGTTTTACATCCTCGACGTACTGTCCCATAGACAGTTCGACGGCGATGAACTCTTTGACGGAGGGCTTGTCTGCGAGTGCCGACAGCGCGTCCTTGGGGAACGGATAGAGCGTAATGGGACGGAACAGACCCGCTTTCACTCCCTGCTCGCGCAACAGATCGACCGCGCTCTTGGCAATACGTGCAACCGTACCGTATGCGGTGATGATGAGTTCCGCATCGTCGGTGCGATACTCCTCGTACATGGTTTCGTTGGCGCACATATCGTCATAAACTTTTTGCAGTTTGTGGTTCATCTCTTCGAGTTCGTCGGGGACGATGTACAACGAATTGACCACTCTGCGGCTTGCGCCGTACCCTTCGCCCGTCGTAGCCCAGGGCTTTTTGGGGAAAGTCGCGGGGTCTTTCATATCGGGGAGCGTGACCGCCTCCATAATCTGACCCAGCATACCGTCGCCGAGTATCATAACGGGCAAGCGGTATTTCTCCGCCTTGTCGAACGCGTCGTAAACGAGGTTGACGCACTCCTGCACGGAGCAAGGTCCGTAAACGAGCATTTTGTAGTCGCCGTGTCCGCCGCCCTTGACAGCCTGGAAGTAGTCGCCTTGTGCGGGCTGAATGCCGCCCAGACCGGGGCCCGAACGCACCATATTGATGATGACGCAAGGCAGTTCCGCCCCGCAGATGTAGGAGATGCCTTCCTGTTTGAGGCTGACGCCGGGGCTGGACGAACTGGTCATTGCTCTGCCGCCTGCGCCTGCCGAACCGTAAACCATATTGATTGCGGCGATTTCGCTTTCCGCCTGGATGAAATGACCGCCGACCTGGGGCAAACGCCAGCTCATATATTCGGGAATTTCGTTCTGAGGAGTGATGGGATAGCCGGCATAAAAGCGACAACCGCCACGGATGGCGGCTTCGGCGATTGCTTCGTTGCCTTTCATAAGTTTTCTTTCAGCCATATTACTTCTCCACCTTTATGACGCAGTCGGGGCACATCGTAGCGCAGAACGCGCAAGCGATACATTTTTCGGGGGCAAGTTCTTCCACAACGAAGTAGCCCTGATTGTTACTGACGGTTTTCGAGACTTGGAGAATACCTTTGGGGCAAGCCGTAACGCAGAGCCCGCAACCTTTGCAAGCCTCCTTGTTGATTGTGAGTTTAGCCATAAAAACCTCTATATTGATTTAAGTGCACCATCGCTGGTGCACTAAATAAGTTGTCTATCGAAGCATCAGCAGAAATTACTCGTCGGAGCCGGCGATAATCTTGTTGAACTGTTCCATTAGCATTGCGAACTGTGCATCCTCTGCGTTTGCGCCTGCGGCCTGCGCGGGAGCAGCCTGTGCAGCGGGTGCGGCAGGTGCGGCTTTGGGAGCGGCGGGAGCCTTCTTGGGCTTCTCGACAATCTGACCGGGCACGACTTTCTTGTAGCCGTCGGGAAGAACGGTCTGCACTGCCGCGTTGAGGTCAAGAGTGATGACCTTGTTGCAGAGCGCGCTGTTCTTGTCGGGTTCGAGAACGCCGGCGATGACGTCTTTGCCGTAACCTTTGAGATAAGAAATCAACGGAGTGATGTCGCCCTTGCCGTAGATGAGGAAGAAACCGTCGATGTTGGGGAATTGCGCAAGTCTTGCTGCGTCGATAACCTGACGGAGGTCGAGTTTGCCCTTTCTCTTCTTGGGGAGTGCGGAAAGCGCGTCGTAGCTGTTTTCCTGAATGAACTCACCGTAATCCTTGGTACGCTTTGCGGAATAGCCGTAGAATTTGCAACCGGCGATTTCGCCGAAGTTGGCAAGCTCTTCGAGAGCCGCCGCGAACACCGCGAAGGGAACTCTTATACTCTCGATATCGGCGAGAACCACATACTTTTTCGTTGTTGCCATAATCTTCTCCTTTCTTGCGGAAACCGCAATTATCATTATGATTACTTGTTTATTTATACTATATAATATTAGTATCGTTTTGTCTAGACTTTCGGCGATTTTTTTTCTTCCCGCTTGAAAAAGAAAAGCCATTGTTGCACAAACCCCGAACAGTCGCCGTACTTTTCGACAAGCAGTTTCGACAGTTTTTCGGGTGCGATATCGCCGTAAGTCGGAGCAAAAACCTTGCTTATCCACGTATCGACGGGGAACACGTCAAAGCGGTTGAACCCGAACAACAGCACGCAGTCGGCAACCTTTCTGCCCACTCCGTGCAGGGCTTCGAGTTTCTGCCGCAACTTGTCGGTGGGAAGTGCGTTCCACTCCGCGACGTCGATGTCCGCAAGTTCTCGCGCGGTGCGTGCAAGGTACGGCGCGCGGTAACCCGCGCCGACTCCGTAAAAGAAGTCCTCCCCCGCTTCCGCAAGCGCCCCGACCTCGGGAAAGGCGTGATAACCGCCCATATCCCTGCCGAGCGCGTCGCAGATACGCTCGATTATGCTCTTTATTCTCGGAATGTGATTGTTCTGCGAAACGAGGAAGGAAAAGATTGTTTCAACGGGCGACTGCCTGAGTATATGTATTCCCTTGCCGAATTCGATTGCCGACGAAACAAGCCCTTTATCCTGCAATTTCAACTGTATTATATCATAGTTTGTGTCAAAATCAAGATATTTTTTGAAAAATTCGGCGTCGTCGCAGTCAACTTCGTAGCGGTCCTCGAATTCGATAAACTCGGCGCGGTGATGCAAAGCGTTGACGACCGTTATCCCGCTCTCTTCGCGAAAGCGGAAAACCTGCCCGCAGTTGAGCGTTTGCGACAGATTGAACGTAGGCGTCTTTTCGATTTCGAAATTCATCGTCCGTAAAAAACAAAAAAGCCGAGCAAGCTCGGCTTATTTTCAGTCCGCATAAACGGAAACTTGTTTCTTGTCTTTGCCCAGACGCTCGAACCTGACCACTCCGTCGACCAGCGCGAACAAGGTGTCGTCCTTGCCGATGCCGACGTTGTTGCCGGGATGGAACTTCGTGCCGCGCTGACGCACAAGGATATTGCCCGCCAGTACGAATTGTCCGTCGGCACGCTTGGGGCCCAGTCTCTTCGCCGCGCTCTCACGACCGTTGTGAGAAGAACCCGTTCCTTTTTTGTGAGCGAACAATTGAATTTTTATAAACATCTTATTGTACCTCCAAATTTATGAAGTCCGAAAATTGTTCATAGAGGTCGGACACCCCCAGAAAGGCGGTTTTGAGGATTACGTCCGCGTCGTGCGCCTGCCGTTCGCTCAACTTGTCGGGGAGTTTCGCCGAAAGCGCCCCCGCATCTTCGTCGATTTTGTAGTCCACCGCGATACCCGCGACCTGCAACAGTCCCAGCACCGCCGTCTGAACCACCGAACTCAACGCCGCGCATACTATGTCGCTGCCGTGCTCGCCGTAATCGGTATGCCCTTCGCAACTGACCGCGACGAACTTCCCGTCGCGCCTCGAAAACCTGACCGTAGTCATCAGCCTTTGATTTCGGTTATCTTCAACTCGGTGTACGGTTGACGATGACCTTGACGCTTTCTGATTTGCTTTTTGGGTTTGTAGTGGAAGACGTTGACCTTGGGGAACTTGCCCTGTGCGTTGACGACTGCCTCGACTTTCGCCTTGCTTGCGTCCGCGCCCGCCTTCACGTTGCCCTTATCGTCGGCAATCATCAGAACTTCGAGTTGAACGGCTGCGCCGATTTCCGCGTCGATTTTCTCGACCTTGACCAGCATATCCTTCTCAACTTTGTACTGCTTGCCGCCGCATTTGACTATTGCGTACATAGCTACCTCCTCTGACCAGTCTCGCCGTAATGGTGGTGGAAACCCACGCTTAAACGACCACTTTCGAGCGGCTCGATGTTTACTTTACCAAAAAACGCTCCCCCTGTCAAACGATTTATGCAATAAATATATAATAATATACGGTTTTGTCCGATTTGTCCGACTGCCCTTTTTCCGTGTCGAACGTATCGCCAACATTTGAAACGTCACACCTGTTTTCTCCCGCCGATCAGAAAACCTATGCTCGACGACAACATATCGCGGATCTGCGTGAGCGAAGCGGTGTTTTCCCCTGTCGGATCGACATTGCGTACGGCAATGAGCACCGCAAGGCACGCAATCCCGACTAAGGCAACGACGCATAACCGCAATACGTTGCCCGTGCCCACGTAATTTTCAACGGAATTTGTGTTCTTCTTTTCTTGTATCCCACTCTGCGAACCGTTTGAAACCCCGATTCTAACCGTTTCTTTTTTCTTGTCAAGATTTGACGCAAGAGTTTTTCGGACACTTTGAGAATATGCGCCGACAGCACCCGCACCGTCGGATTTTTCAAACGCTCCGCTGATAAAGTAACCGAATACCATCGCAGCGGAAGTCCTCATAACAACGTCAATGGAATTGGCTTGCGTGCTTACCACGTCGCCGTCGAACAACGAATATACAATCTGCACTAGAAAGAGCAGAAGATAAACCGACAGAAATATGTCCGCCAAAGGCAAACCCGCCGCAAACGACCCGATTTTTCCGATTTTTTTCATACGCCGCCCGAATGTCACCGTCCAATATCACTCTATGCCCCAGAGCTGCTTTTCGCCTTATGTCCGAAATTAAAACTTCAAAAGCGGGCGTGTCGTGCAACTCGCCTTGCGGCGAGACGCGTGGGACGGGACTTGCTCCGCTCGGCCTTCCGCCTTATATCCGCACGACACAGGATAACACAAGGTCCGCACTGCAATCGTTGCCTGCGCTGTCACGCCTGGGCGGGGCAACAATTCTTATGGATTGTTGCCTTTTCCGCCCGTTCAAGTCCCTTTCCACGTTATACGAATAAAGCGCACAGAGGTCGATGCGCCGTTGAGGGTTGGTAGCGCGCAGAACGTACGCTTTTTCCAAATTGTCTCGGTCGGAGCGCGTGACCCTCAACGGAAGTCGAGCCGCAGGCGTTTATACAGGCACCCCGCACTTATGCGGGCGTGTCGTGCAACTCGCCTTGCGGCGAGACGCGCGGGACGGGACTTGCTCCGCTTGGCTTTCCGCTTTATATCCGCACTGCACAGGATGACATACACACTCGCACCCCTTTCCGTTGCCTGCGCTATCACGCCGGGGCGGGGCAACAATTCTTATGGATTGTTGCCTTTTCCGCCCGTTCAAGTCCCTTTTTTTCGTTATACGAATAAAGCGCACAGAGGTCGATGCCTCTGTGCGCTTTATTGGTGCGCGGGACGGGACTTGAACCCACATGAGCGTACTGCTCACTAGAACCTGAATCTAGCGCGTCTGCCAATTTCGCCACCCACGCGAACGCAAGCGATACTCTCGCTTGCTTGTAGAATTATATTCTAATTGCGCCTTTGTGTCAAATGATTTTAGTAAATCCGCACAATCGGTTTTACGCTTTCTTCTGCGCGACGAAGTTGTCCAGCTTTTTCTTTTCAAGCGCCCAGTATACGGTGCGAATGGGCGGGCAAATTGCAAAGAGGAACTGCGCCAGCGAGAAGAGTTTGCAGGGGTTGACGTATTTTTTCTTGCGCTCTATGCCCTTCACCATTGCTTTTGCCACGTGCGCGGGCTGTTGGACGGGGAAAGGTTTCTGGGTGATGACTTTGTTCTGTCCTTCTACTGCGGCTTTGAAGAAATTCGTGTTGGTCGCGACGGGATAGAGGCAGGTCATCTTCATATTCTTGGGCATTTCGAGCCTGACCGCCTGTTGGAAACCCTGCACCGCAAATTTGGACGAACTGTACAGCGCATAACCGGGCATACCCATTTTGCCTATCGCCGAAACGGTGATCGCAAGCTGCCCTTCTCTGCCGTTGAGGTATTCCCTGAACTTCTGATATGTATAAATAGGCGAAAACACGTTAGTCTTGAAAATATGCTCAACCCTGTCCCAGTTCACGTAATCGAACGCCTCGTAATACGGGAAACCCGCGTTGGCATAGAAAATATCGATGCCGCCGAGCCTTTCGTCCGCAGTGGCAAAGATTGCGTCGACACCTTCAGCGGAAGACACGTCGCAGACCATCGGAAATACCTTGTTGCGGTCGAATTTTTCGATGTTGTCGGTGTGCAGATCAACCGCAAGTATCTTATTGTCGCCTGCCGCCAGGAGTTTGAGCGTTTCGAGACCTATTCCGCTGTTTGCACCCGTAAGAACTATTTTTTTGCCGGAAATCATAACTTCCTCTCCCTCGTTTATATTTGACCCCGCAAAACGCGGTGTCCTGATTACTCACAGAAAATACGCAGAATATTGCGTGCCGCCTCGCGCAGTTCTTCCAGCGACCCCGAATTGTCCACGGTACGCGTCGCTATGCGGCGCAGTTTGAAAAGAGGCACTTGCGCGCGCATAATCGCTTTGGCACGCGCGGGGGCGACCCCCCTCTCCTGCAACCGTTGCAGCCTGACCCTGCGCGGAGCGGTGACGAGAATTATCTCGTCGAACATTCCCGCCATTCCGCTTTCGAGCACGAGCGGCAGTTCCACCACAAGCGGATCCGCCGTACATTCGGCGACTTTGCGTGCAATGGCAGGGTGCGCCAGCGCGTTGAGCGCGGCGAGTTTCGTCTTGTCCGAGAAGACCTGCGCGGCAAGGCGGGGTTTGTCAACCACGCCGCAAACCACGCAGTCGGGAAACTTTTCGGCAAGTTTGCTCACGTATTCGGGATTGCGCAACAATTCGGCGTTGATTTCGTCCGCCGAAAGAGCCGTAATGCCCATTTCGCGCGCGACGGCGAGAACCGCCGATTTTCCGCTGCCTATTCCTCCGATGATAGCGATGTTCATAGTCCTATTTCAGTTCGCTCCAATCCTTACCGATGCCGGTCTGCACGATGAGCGGCACTTTGAGGTCTGCGGCGCGTTCCATTTCCTCTTTCAGAATGGCGACGACTTCGTCCGCCTCGTCGAGAGGCGCGTCGACGATAAGTTCGTCGTGAATTTGCAATATCATTTCGGCGCGCATACCGGCGAGCCTCTTTTCCACCGCCAGCATTGCGGTCTTGACAATATCCGCCGCAGAACCCTGCAACGGCGTGTTCATCGCCATTCTCTCCGCCGCCGAGCGCAACAAATAGTTGGACGCGTTGATTTCCTGCAAATTGCGTCTGCGCCCCGACATAGTCACGGCAAAGCCGTTTTCCTTTGCAAACGCGACGCAACCGTCCATATACCCACGCACGTCGGGATAAGTGGCGAAATATCTGTCGATGAATTCCTTTGCCTTATATTTGGGTATCGAGAGGTTTTCGGCAAGGCCGAAATCGCTCATACCGTAAATGATACCGAAGTTGACCGCTTTCGCCTCGCGCCTTTGCGCGGGCGTGACTTCCTCGCGCGGAATACCCAGTATCTGCGACGCGGTAAGCGCGTGAATGTCCTCGGCGTTGTTGTACGCCTCGATTAGTTTCGCGTCGCCGCTCAGGTGCGCAAGCAACCGCAGTTCGATTTGCGAATAGTCTGCCGACACCAGCACTCTGCCTTCCGACGCAACAAACGCGCTTTTGACGTCCTTTGCCTCTTCGCCGCGCACGGGAATGTTCTGCAAATTCGGGTTCGTGGAACTGAGTCTGCCCGTGGCAGTAATGCACTGATTGAATTCGGTGTGTATTCTGCCCCGCACGACGAGCGGCTGCATACCCGTCACGTACGTGCTTGCGAGTTTGGCGTAGTGCCTCCATTCGAGCACCATACCCACCACGGGGTGTTCGTTCGCAAGCCCCGACAGCACGTCTTCGCTGACGGAATAACCCGTTTTTGTCTTTTTGCCGTGTTTCAGTCCCAGTTTGTCGAAGAGGATTTCTCCCAGTTGTTTCGGCGAAGCGATGTTGAAAGTCTGCCCCGCCGCGGCAAATATTGCACAGGACAGTTCTTCGAGTTTTGCGTCGTATTTCACTTTGAGTGCGGCAAGCCTTTCGACGTCAACGCATATGCCCCTTTCCTCCATCGCGGCAAGCACGATGCAAAGGGGCTGTTCTATGTCGTAAAACAGGTGTTCGAGTCCTTGTTCGGCAAGTTGTTCGCGAGCGGTTTCGGCATAACGGAACATTTCCGCCGCGCCCACATCGTAACCTTCAGCGCCGAGCACGGCTTCCACGGACTTGACGGGCGCGCTGCCGCGCGTGAGATGAGCGGCAATCATAACGTCGAAAAACGCGTCGTTTGCAAAACCGTACTTTCTGCCCATAGCTTTGCGGTCATAACATATAAGCGTTTTGCCCGCGACGCAATCGCGCACTGCGGCGACCGCTTCGTCGAACACCATTCCTTCCCCGAACAAATCCTGCACGCAATCCACACGGTATTCCGTGCTTCCGTCACAGGAAAAACAGACGCTCTCGCCGATTTGAACGGCAACGGTGTCACCCTTCATTGCACGGGCAATTTCGTCGGCGGATTTGACCTCGACGATATTCTTTTCGAAATTGGCAGCGGGCTGCTCGCCCTCGCCGTCGCGGAAAGTCATACGCGCCGTGAGAGAGTTTAGTTCCAACTCCGAAAGACGTGCGCGCACCGCTCCGTCGTACACGTTTTCAAAGAGCAGGTCGTCGACCGTAACGCCGACGGGTGCGTTAGTTACTATGGTTGCAAGACGGCGCGAAAGCAAAGCGATATCGCGGCTTGCGGCAAGCGTTTCGCCGAGTTTGCCTTTTATCTCATTTGCGTGATTGAGCACTTCATCGAGCGTTTTGTACTGTTCAAGCAACTGTTTCGCGGTTTTCTCGCCCACGCCCGCAACACCGGGTATGTTGTCGGACGGGTCGCCGCGCAAGGCTTTGTAGTCGATGAATTCTGCGGGGGTAAAGCCGTCCGCGCGCAACTTTTCGAGATCGTACACCTCGATGTCGCTGACGCCTTTCTTCGTCCAGAACACACGCGTTTTTTCGGACACGAGCTGGAAGCTGTCGCGGTCGCCCGTGAGCACGATATTGTCGAATTCGCACCCCGAGGCAAGCGTACCGAGCACGTCGTCGGCCTCGTAGCCTTCCACGCCCACCACTCTTACTTTCATCAGCGAAAGCAATTCCTTGATGACGGGAAACTGCCCTGCCAGTTCTTCGTCCATAGGCTTTCGCGTGCCCTTGTAAGGCGCGTACATTTCGTGACGGAAAGTCGGACCTTTGAGGTCGAACGCCGCGGCGACGTGCGTGGGTTGCTGTTCCTTGACTATACGCAGAAAGAGCGTAAGAAAACCGTAAACCGCGCCCGTATACACGCCCTTCGAAGTTTTGAGGTTCGGAAGTGCGTGATAGGCGCGGTGAATAAGGCTGTTGGCGTCGATCAGGAGCAGTTTGCGTGCTTGGTCGGGCATAGAGTTTACTCCTTGTCGCCGAGCGCGTCAGTGCGTTTCGACGGAAGCGGAAACGATTCTCGCCGCTTTTTCCGCCTTCAGGCGTTCGTATTCTTCAATGACGCGCTTGGCGTCCTGATAACCGAGTTGTTTGAGGTTCTCTATCCTTTCGGGAGAGAAAGCCATTGCCCTGCCGAGGTTGGTCGAAGGCATTATGTAAGTTATTTCCAGGTCGCCGAATTCTATTCTGCGCTTGGGTTGTTTGCTTTCGGGGTTGGTACGCACGACAATCATACGCTTGCAGCCCGTGCGGGCAAGCAGATTTATGGGCATATTGTCGTACACGCCGCCGTCGATGAATTTCTTGCCGTCGATGACTTTGGGCGGGAAAATCGGGAAACACGCCGACGCCACGATATAATCGATGAGTTTGCCTTCGGGTATATCGCTCTTCATCGCCTCAAACGGTTTCATATCCGAAATGTTGTATGTCACGCAACCGAAATCGACGTCGCTTCCGCGGATTTCCTCTTCCTTCAATCTGTCGTAGACGAACTTGAGCGTGTGTTCGTAAGACTCGCGTATGATTTCGCGGGCGGTAAGCAGCTTTTTGCCCGTGGCGATGATGAGGTCGAGGTCGAAATCCTTTTGTTTGAACCGCGCCACCGTTTCGTCGTCGAAATCGAACACGGGACAATACTTCGCTTCTTCCCAATACCCCGCCAGTTTCTCGACGCCCTGAGAGGCAAGCACCGCACCGTTAAGCGCGCCTATGGAAGTGCCCGTGATTGCGTTGAAAGAATAACCGTTTTCCAGCAAGGCGATGACCGCGCCCAATTCGTACGCGCCCTTGACGCCGCCGCCTTCCAATACCAAACCGACCCTTTTGTCTGTCATATAATCCTCTTTGTCTGCGAAACCGCAGCATCCTATGTTATTTATTATGTTAATAAATAAACTCAAAACTGTCAAGCAAAGACTTTTTCGACCTTGCCGCGCCCTCCGCAGACCATTGTCGCGCCCTCTGCGGACGGACCGCCGCCGTCGACGCCGACCCGCACAGATGCAATCCCAGCCCCGCCGATTTTCCTTTTTCTCTCCCTTTTTTTCTCTTCCCTCGCCGTCACTGACGTGTTGCCGCACTCGTCCCCCGCCGTCATTCTCTTTTCATCCACGCACTCTCCGCTTGCTCGGTTCCTGCCCGTCCTTTCTGTCGTCACCCGCAAAAAAACGCGCCCCGTAAGGAGCGCGTTCCGATGACCGACTTATTTGCGTCGTGCGTTTACGCCTGATGCAATCTTTCGATGAATTTGGCGTTGATTACGTACGTCTTGCCGGGCGTAATCGCCGCATCGTTCGCATAATAACACCATACGCGAATGGGGTTGTCCTTTATGGAAGGCATCGCGTTCAACAACAGTTTGAACAGGGTCTGATTTTCGAAATCGTTGGTGGTGATTTCGCGGTAACGCCCCTTTTCTGTCACGAATTGAGGTTCCAGATAACTTTTCTCGGTGATGCCGACCGAGATAAAGCCCATATGCACGTACGTTTCGCCGTTGTACTGTTTGACGACGTTGCTGAATTTGGGATCGGTCAGAGCATCGCCGATTGCGCTTGACGCAAGGTCGACGAGGTTTCCGAGCGAAGAATCTATTGTGTTCTTGTCGATAAGATTAAGCGCGGTAATGGGTTGCCAGTTGTAGATGTCGAGGAAACCCGTCTGCACCAATCCGCTGACGTGACCCGCCTCATTCTCCTTGTCCGCCACTTCCTGATTCTTGCTCGCGAAGCCGGTGAAATGGAAGCTCATCGCCGTACCTATGAGGTTGGACATGACGACGTTGTTGGTATGGATTATGCTGTATTTTGTGCCGTAAATCTTCTGACCGTCGACTTCGTATTCGTTGAGGTTGGTTGCCACGTAAATGCCCGTGCCGCCCATGTTTCTGATTATGCAACCGTCGAGATAGAAGTCCACGCCGTTGAGGCCGATACCCGTGCCTGCGTTCTCGACGATGCTGTATTCCATTCTCACGGTGTGACGGGTTTCGTCCTCGCCGTAGCGGTCGCCGGGCGTGATGTTGAAACTGACGCCGTATCCGCGCAGACCTTTTGCGCCTTCCGCATCCGTGATTTCGTCGCCGATATCCTTGTTGGTGGTCAGGACGACGTTGCTTATCGTGGTGTTGTCACCGTACTGATAAATGAGGTCCATACCCGTGTCGCCGACAAACGCTTTGGTGGAATAGAGGTTATGCCCGTTACCGTAGAAATCGCAGCAGATTTCGGGCGTCCTCGCCGCCGTGGAATTGGCTTTGATTTCGATGTCGGAGTTCATGACGATGGCTTTGACGGCGGGCGTGACTTCCCTGTACTTGTCGGCGCCGTTCTCGCTGTACTTCTCGAAGTCGCGGGAGAGCGGAGCCGCACGGAAGAGTTGCTCGGTATCCGTAACGCTGACACCGCTTACCACGTTGAGCGTGACGCTTGCCTGAGTGAGCGAAGCCATATCGGGATAACGCGGATATTTGGCTTTGACGGTCACGGTAACGGTCGTGCGTTCGGTTATGTTCTCGGGTATGAAGGTGAGCACGTTGCCCTCGAAGTACGCGATGTCCTTATCGTCGTAAAGGTCCGTCACGGTGAAGACGAAATCGTTGTAGAAATCGCTGTCGCCCGTGGGCTCGGGAACGACGGTTTCGATTGTGACGGTGTTGGGCACCAGGTTGTATTCCGCGTCGAACTTCTGCGAGGCGAACACGGTTTCGAGCGCAAGACCGACTTTCAGATTTTCGTCCGTCATTGCCAGGTTGAGCATATCCGTTTTCTTTGCGACGAATATCTCGATGAATTGCTGTTTGCCGCCCGCAGTCGCGCTTATCGTGACTTTACCGTTCGAAACGGGCGTCACAACGCCGTTTTGGTCGATTTTGGCGATGTTCTCGTTAAGCGACGCCCACGTCACGGAAGGCGTGCCCGTCGCCCCGTTGACGTCCGCCTGCCACACCGCCGAAAGTTTGAGCGGGATGCCGTTGAGCGCAACGATGTACGAGGATTCGGACTCGGCGTCGTATGCTATGATGTCGGCGTTCTCGATGACGAAATCGTCACTCGCGCATTTGACGAGCGTGACTTTTGCGCCGCCCGTCAGAGTGAGCGTCGCAGAGGACACACTCTCCTCGAAAGTGAATGTGCCGCCCGCGAGCGTGCCGCCCGTTGCGGTTGCGCCGCCGTCGTTGACGCCGATTGAGGAGAGGTCGAAGGAATTGCCCGCGACGTTGACGGTCGTGCCGAAAAGCGTCACGGAAGGATTGACGGTGACCCTGAAAGCGGGTGACTGAACGGGTTCGCCCGTACTTGCCTTCGTGGTCGTCATCGTGATATTCGCGCTGCCTGCGGCGACCGCGGTCACGATACCGTTTGCGTCGACTTTGGCGACGGAGGGGTTATCGGACTCCCATGTGCCCGTCGTAACAAGGCTGCCGAGAGGAGAATATCTTGCCGTGAGCAAAGTGCTCTCGCCCACGCTCAGGGTATTCTTGCCGCTGACGGAAATTGCCTGAACTTCGGCGTCCGTAATCTCGATGAGGCAGGAGGCTTTGTGCTGTTCCGCCTGCACCGTCACGGTGAAGTGGCAATAATCCTTGATCATCATCAGCCCCGTGGAGTTGGACTGCGCGGCGACGTACGTCCCGTCGACGTCCTCCACCATATAAGCCAGGTCGGCGTCACTCGTGTCGAGAGCGGGATTGAGGCTGACCACCTCGCCGTCGATCGACCACGTGAGCGCGTCGCGATTGGTGGCTTTTTCGGGCAGAACCTCCACGGTCAGATGGTCTTTGAGATTGAGCAGACGCCCTGCTCCGCTCGCGTCGACTTTGAGTTCGGCAAGATTGATATAGCACACGGTTTTATCCAGCGTAACGCTGTCCACTCCTATGTGTACCTGCGTGGAAACAAAGTTGGTGACAAGTCCCACAATCAGAACGATGATTATGGGTATCAGCACCAATACGCCTATCATTATTTTCTTCATATAATATCTCCTGTCTTTGATAAGGCGGCGGAGTGACCGGCACTCCGCGTGTCGTCAATTCATATTTCGCCGTGCAAATGGGCGATAAAGCTGTTGTTGATTGTATACGTTTTGCCGGGGCTTATGTCGTCGACGGTATTCTTATAACACCACACGTATGCAGGCTCTGAAAGCACCATCTTGACAAGGTTCATAAGAGAACCGTCCACTTCGTTCGTGTTGAATACGTCGAAACGCTCGTCTTCCATATGCAGGTCGTAGATGAGATAAGTCGGGTTGTTGCCCGAACCGAACGCGCCTTTGAACGCGCCTATGCTCATAATGCCGAGGTGCACGTACGTTTCGCCGTTGTAGGTCTTGCGGAAGGGTGCGATTGCGTCCGCTCCCGTGAGTATCTGACTCAGCCCGCTCATAAGCAATTCGCGCAGTTCGGGCGTGTTTATGCCCGCACCTTCGAGGTCCATAGAGGAAATGAGGTCGAGCGAGTTGATGTTCTGCCAGTTGTACAGGTCGAGGAAGCCCGTCTGATTTATAACGGTGCGCTTATCCTCGATTGCATAATCCGCGGCGGAATAATTGCCCTCGTACAAAACGGTAAAGCCCGCGCCCACGAGGTTGGACATAACCGTATTGTTGAGGGTAAGATTGCTGTATTTGAGCTTTGCGGGGTCGTGGTCGGAGGAGGCGTTCGTATTCACGTACAGCCCGACGCTGGACGCGTTTCTGATAAGACAGCCGTCGACCGTGACGTCGTGCCCGCCGATATCGACGAGTATCTGCCCGTTTTCGATGAGGCTGTACTCCAACCTGCCGCCCGTCATATGCGGTTCTTCGTCGGTGACACGGAAACTGATACCCCTGCCGTAAACGAACTTCGCCACATCGTCGATGCTGTTCACACCGTCGGTTGCGGTGTTCGCACGCACCGTGACGTTGCTGATCAGCACGTTGCTTGCCATCACCGCCAGAACGGGTTCGCCTCGCGAGCACATCTGATTGAGTTGCGCGTAAATCGCGTTGCCGTTGCCGTATATGTCGGCTTTGACCGTTACCATACTTGCACCCGCGCCCTGCCCGTTGCTTACGGAAGTAAGGCGAGGATCGTTCTGCACGGCGACGTTGTCGGACAAAGTCACGTTCGTGCCGTTTTCGAGTGCGTTGCGCATTGCCCAGTAATCGTTGCCAACCTCTACTCCGTAAACCACGTTGAGCGTAAAGCTTGCGGTTGTGTAGGTTTCCAGTTTCTCGTAGCGGGGATATTTTGCCTTGACCGTGACCGTGAGAGTCACTCGCTCCTCGCCCGAATTCTTGATTGCTTCCGCGTCGAAAATAAGCTTGTTGCCTTCAAAACGCGCATATTCCGGTTTGTCCGTCGTATAGTCGAACAGAGTGACCGCTTCGTCCCCGGTAAGGTCGGACGGAAGACGGATTTCCACCGTCATCGAATTGTCGGAATATGCAAGCGCATATGTGTCGTCCTTAACGGAACCGCTCGAAGTATAGGTAAGCGCCCCGACGACCGTTTCTCTCGCGAAACCGACTTTCAGACTTTCGTCCGTGGTTTTGAGCGACATATAGGCAACCTTTCTGCGCACGGAAATCCGCACCGAGTCGGAATGACCGCCCGCGCTGACCGTCACGTTCACTTCTCCGCTTCCGTGACCGTACAAAATTCCTTCTGCGTTCACGACCGCCACGTCTTCGGAATCCGTCGTCCAGACGGCACCCGCGACGGTTTCGTCACGCAATACAGATTTGTATTTCACCGCAAGAGCGAGTTTGTCGTCGGCGGCAAGCGTGAAGCCTCCGTCGGAAGTGAATATCGCGGACGATACGATTTCGATTGCGTCAGCGTCGCATTTCGTTACCGTGACCGATGTGCCGTTTACGGAAAAAGTCGCCGTATCCGCCGTGAGCGTCAAAGTCGAGTCGGACAAAACGCACCCGTCGAGCGAACCCGAGTCGACGTCCGCGGCGGTTATACCCATCGCGGAAAGCGGAATGTCGTCGGTATGTACGCTGAACGACGTGCCGAACAAGGTGCCGTCAAGCACGCATTCGACACTGAACGGCTCGGAAACGACCGTATTGCCGCCCGTTCCTTGAACCGAAACGGTGATATCCGTACTGCCCGCTCCCACGGCGTGTACCACGCCGTTTGCGTCAACGGTGGCAACGCTCTCGTCGCTGCTGTGCCACACGGCGCTTTCGACAAGTGCGTCGAGAGGCGTATATACTGCGCTGAGCAACTGATATTCGCCCGTTTTCATAGACGAATTGCCCGAAACGGACACGGAGGTCACGTCGCCCTTTACCTGCACCAGGCAGCGTGCCGAAGCGGCTTCCGCCGTGACTACGATATCGAACATACAGAATGTGTTAATTCTCAGGTATCCGCTCGATACGATATCCGCGGGCTGTTTGTTTTCGTCGAGCAATTCCACGGGTGCGGCGGACGAGTCGTACGCGGGGTCCAGACTCGTGACGGAAGCAAGACTCCATTCGTAGGTCTTGTTCGTCGCCTTTTCGGGCAGAACCGTTACCTTGATTAAGTCGTTGAGGTAGATGTCTTCGCCCGTCAATTCAAGCGTTATGCTCTCTTTGTCGAGCACGACCTGCTCGACGCCGATGTTGACGGCAACGGACACGAACCTCGTGACCAGACCGACAACCAACATAACCACCAACGGAATTACAATCAGAATTCCAATCATCAATTTTTTCATAGTTTCGCGTGTTAGACTGCCGCAAGCCGTCAGACTGTGCCGTGCAGTTTGTCAATCGTCTTTGCGTTGACAACGTAGGTATGACCGGGCACCAGCTGCGTTTCGTTCGTGTCGTAGCACCACACGTAAATCGGATATTTGAGGAAGTTCTGCACCAGAGAAGGAATGGATTCTATCTGCGAGGTGTCGAACACCTTGAAGCGTTTGTCTTCGAGGCTGATATCCGAGCTGAGATAAGATTTGTTGTTGAGGCCGACAGAGATAAAACCGAAGTGAATGTTTATCGTGCCGTCGTACGTCTTCTTGAAGCGGTTGAGGAACTGAGAGTCGCGTATGACGGACTGTATTGCGGTTTTCACCAAGTCGGAAGGCAACCCCGCGTCGTTGATGACGTCGTCGGGAATGAGCGAACAGTTGTCCACGGGCTGCCAGTTGTAAATGTCCAGGAATCCCTTTTGGGTGAAGGTCGTGTGCGGATATTTCGCGTACGTGTCGTCCGTGTAATTGTAATATCCGAAGTTCATACCCGAGCCTATCATATTGGACATTATACAGTTGGTCATAGTGAGATTATTGTACCAAACCGTCGAACCGGAAACTCTTGTGTCGATATAAAGCCCGACGCCCGACGTATTGCGGAGTATGCACCCCTCGAACTCCACGTCCGCGCCTTTCATATCGCACAAACTGCGGCAGTTTTCGAGAATGCAGAATTCCACCCTGTTGCCCTTGATATGCACGTTTCCGTTGTCGGACTGGCGAAACCCTATGGCGTACCCCGTGGTGAACGTGGACGCTTCCAGCGCGTCGACGTCGCCCTCTATCGTGTTGGCACGGAGAGTGACGTTGCTGATTATCAGGTTGTCCGCTGCCGACGTGATTATCGGGCGCAACGCTTCGCCGAGTTGGTCTTTCTGTGCCGAAACGATATAACCGTTGCCGTAGAGATTGGCACGCGCATAGATCGTGGGCGCCGAGTTCTTGCCCGCCTCATTGATAAGCGGAATGTTCGCCGCAAGGCATACGTTCTTGCCCGCTTCGAGCGCGGCTTTCATATCCTTGTGGTTGTCAACCTGAACACCCGCCACGACTTTGACGGTGAAACTCGCCGTGGTATAGGAAGGCAGATTGGGATACTTGGGATAACGCGCCGACACCGTAACCTTGATTTCCACCACTCCGCCGTTTTCGAGCAGGGCTTCGTGATTGAACATAAGCAGGTTGTTTGCGATGCCGTTGCCGTCCTCGGTGTCGAAATAGGCGTATTCTGGCTTGTCGGTCTCGAAGCGGAAGGACTCGTAGAAAGTCTCTTCGCTCTCCCCTTCCGCGCGCTTGGGATACGCAACGGTCACTGCAAAGGCGTTCGGCTCTTCGTTGCCGTTTGTGAGCTTGTGCGACGCCACGACGGTTTCGCGTGCAAGCCCCGCCTGCAAGGAAGTGTCGGTGACCTCGGAAATCAACACCGCGATTTTGCGGCGCACTTTGATTTCGACGGAGGCTTCCCTGTTGCCTTCGGGAGTTTCCACCCCAACGGAAATCGTAACATCTCCGCTGTTTACGGTGTTTACCTCACCGTTTTGAGTCACAGAAGCCACGGTTTCGTCATTTGACGACCAAACAACCTCGCCGAGCGCGCTGTCGCTCATAAAGACGGAAAGGTATTTGACCGTAAGATACAAAGGCAGTCCTTGCGTTTCGAGCACGTAGTCCGCGCCGAAGTATTCCGCACCCATAATGACGACGTCGTACTGCCCGCACACCGCGAACATAATTTCACCGCCGTCCGTCGTATTGACGACTGCCCTGTCGGTCGTCCCGTCTATGACGAGGTAATCGCCGTCCACCGAGCAACCAGTCGTGCCCGCTATTATCGCGGGCGACATGCCGAGTTCGTCGAAGGACATACGGCGAAGGTGCGTGTACACCGAATTGCCGAAGCGCGTGTAACCTTCCGTCACGTTAAACGTCACGGGCGCGGATTTCACGGACGTACCTTCCGCGTTTATGACTTCGAGCGTAACGCTTGCCGAGCCTTTGCCCGTCGCGGTTACGACGCCGTTCTTGTCGACCGTTACGACATTATCGTCGTCGCTGTGCCAGTATACCGCACTGGCTATGCCGTCAAGGGGCGTGAACACGGCGTTGAGTTGCGCCTTTTCTCCGACCGTAAGATCGGTGTCGGCACTCTCTATCGACACGTTGCTTATCGTCTTGCCCACCGTCACCAGACAGGTTGCCGAATACGTCTGCGCCGTCACGATGAGGTCGAACGTGCAATGCACGTTGATGTCGAGATACCCCGACGACACTGTGTTCGCGGGCTGATATGCGGCGTCAAGCAACCTTACGTAAAAGAACCCGTCCTTGCCGTTGTCGGCGTCGGGATACTGGGGATCGCGGCTGTGGACGTTGGCTATGCTCCACTCGTACGACTTGTCCGAAGCTCTTTCGGGCATAACCGTGACTTTGAGCAAATCGTCTATTTTGTAATATCCGTCCTGCAATTCGAGAGTCAATTCCGATTTATCGAGCGCAACGCTCTCGACGCCGATTTCCACACGCGTGGAAACGAACGTCGTCACCAGACCCACCGTGAGCACGATGAGCAAGGGAATGATAATCAGAATGCCAATCATTATTTTTTTCATATTGCGACGAATTGCCCGTTACGGGTTGATGTTCTGATAGCGCTTTTCGAGGTTGACGAAGAGCGTGAGCACGCTGGCTATCAGTATAACCGCAGCCACGGCAGAGAGAATTCCGTATATGTCGCCCATACCATTGATGATCACGGTGTCGCCGACTTGCAGGGGCAGGAAGTTGAATATCATCGAGAACACGCCGAAGGCAACCGCGACGAGTATGCCGACCAGCAGGGAGACGGCTACGTTCTTGTTTGCGCTGACCAGTTCGCCGTCGCCGACCACGTTGAACGTAGGCGATTTGACGTCCGCCCATATGGCAAGACAGGTAAGCGCGAGCACCAGCATTTCGGAGATGATGAATATACACCCGATATCGAGTGAAGACAGCAAATATCCCGCTTTCTCCGTTCCGAACGCGGCGGCGACCACTATGCAGGAAAGCACGACGGACCCCGTGCCGACGACGGCATACAGGAAGAGTTTTGCAAGAATTTGTTTTGTGTAACTCACGGGCACTATTTTGGTGTGATAGAAAGCGTTGCCCTCTCTCGACACGGACGTCGAGGCAAAGGACACGATTATCGACACGAATATGATGATGACCAGCAACGTAAGACCGGGGACAATCGCGCCGCCGACCGTATCCTTACCCATAGTGGCAGCAAGGTCATTGCAGTAGTACACCATAACGGGTGCCGCAACCGCCATTGCGAGATACTGGAAGGAGTAGTTGAAGGAGCGCAGAATGAGGAAGAATTCGCGGTGAAGCAGAGTGCCGAACACCGAACGGCAGACGTTCGGGGTCTTCTTGTGGAAGGACACTTTCTCGGATTCTATGCCCGTCAGAATGGTCTTGTAATACGCGCGCGTCGTCACGAAGTACGCGCCCACGCCGAGTGCCGCGGTCATCAGGAATACCCACAGGAAGGAAAGTCCCGTTTCCAGCGCGGTGAACGTGCCCGTGACCGAGGACGCGAGCAACACCGCATACCACTTGAAGGGATACGCGTTTGCGGCAAACTGGCTGTAACGGGCAATCATATCGGCGGAGAACATGCTCTTGCCCTCCTCCTTCATGTATTCCAGAATGCCGGACAGCGCGGTCATGTAGAGAATGAAGCCCGCGCATATCAGCGCAATCAGGAAGATGAGGACGAGCAGGAACTGGTTCTTGACGAAGTTGACCAGCATCATGACGGGGATTGCGAGCAGGTTTGCAATCGCATAAGGCAACAGCATTGCGACGAGCATCACGCCGAAGCTGGCGAAGTAATAGCCCGCGCCCGCGTGCGTCACGATACCGAATATGATATAGAACGGCAGGATGACCATAGCGTTTATGATGACGTTATGGATGAAGCAGTAGATGGATTTCGCAAGCAGGATTTCCTTGCCGCTGACGGGGAAACGCAACAACAGTTCGTTGTCGCCGCTCATATACAGGTTTTTGACCACGTTGCCGATTGCGACCGCCGTCGTGAGCACCATCGTGAACACGGTGGAAAGCACCAGGAACTCGAAAGTGAGGTTGGAACGCTTGACGAACATTTCCGTAAGGAAATATATGCCCGCCACGAGTATGCCGTATATGACGACCGTAAACAGGACGTTCAGCGACTTCATAATCTTGCTCTTGACGCTGGACTCCACTTTGGAACCGAAACGCGAGCGCAATTCCAGTCGCAACAGCGATTTTACGCTGGCCCAGGAGAGACTGTCTTTCATTTTCTGTTCCTCCGTTTCTTGCTCTCGGCGACTTCTTCGGCGACGGGCTCTTCGCAGTTTTGGACTACGACTTCTTCTTCGGCTTTATCCGCCTGCGCGGTTTCGGAGGCTTCCGCGGTTACGGGGCGCATATCCGCCTGCTCCTGCGCAACATAATCTTCGAACAGCCTCTTTTCGTAGGTGCCCGTAATCTTGAAGAATCTCTCTTCGAGGTTGGCTTTGTTCTCCTCGTTGCCGGCAAGGTCGAAGCAGTCGATGAGGTGTCCTTCGTTGATTATGGCGACTCGGTGGCACAGTCTCTTGACAAGGTCGAGGTTATGGCTGGAGAAGAACACCGTGTTGCCCTTGGCGCAGTGCTCTTTCATATAGGCGATGATTTCCGCCGTGGACTGGGGGTCGAGACCCATCATGGGTTCGTCGAGGACCCACAGTTTGGGCTCGTGAATGAGTGCGGCAATGATGCAGATTTTCTGTTTCATGCCGTGCGAATAAGCCTTGATCTGTTTGTCGATTGCAAAACGCAGTTTGAAGAGGTCGAGATATCTTTCCAGTCTTTCCGTTCTGTCCTCTTTGGAAACGCGGTAAAGGTCGGCGACGTAATTCACGTATTCCCTGCCCGTGAGTTTCTCGTACACGGAGTGGTTGTCGGGAACGTAACCCATATTCATTTTCGCCTTGATGGGCTCCTTCTGAATATCGTAGCCGCACACTTCGATGGTGCCCTCTTCGAAAGGCAGAATGCCCGTGAGGCACTTTATCGTGGTGGATTTGCCTGCGCCGTTCTGACCGAGGAAACCGAAGATTTCGCCGGGACGAAGTTCGAAAGAAATATCATCGACGGCAACGCGGTCGCTTTTCGGATAGATTTTTTTGAGATGACTGACTGTTAACATAAATATTTTCTCCTGTTGATTTTCGTGAAATTTTACAATGTGCTACATATCGTATGTAGGTACGCGCGCTCGCGCGCGCCTGTGTGCGCGACATAAGCAAAAACCTTGCGCCGACGCGCAGAGGGAAAAACCCGCAAGGGAAATTCTATTGCAACATTACGGAAAACGCCTTCAAAAACGAGGAAGGCGCGGAAAGATTGTCCCGATTGTCGACCGTCTTGACGGGCGACTCCTCGGAAAGATTGCTGACGTGAGGCGCGGCGGCGGAGGCAAAGAGCATCTTGACCCAGTTGCCCAGCACCACGCTGCCGAGAATGAGATACAACCCGCAAACTCCGAACGCCAACGACGCGCCGATCATCGACTTGAAAAGCAGGAAGTCGAAGTATTCCAACGCGAAGTGTTTGAGGAAGGTCATAAGGACGATGGACGCCGCCGTCGCCGATACGATTGCCCTCACCCCCGACGGGAGTTTCTTTATCAGTGCCACCAGCAGAAGCACGCCGCCCACCGCAAGTATTGTACCCGCGATACCCAGCAATGCGCCGACCACACCGATGATGACAGATATTGTATCAAACATTTCTCTCTCGTTGCAAAGCGTCTCCGCCCTGCGGCAGTATTGTTCAACGCAATTATTTTAGCATTTTACAACAAGCGTGTCAAACAAAATGAACAGCAGTTGAGAATTGTGAATTTAACTTTAAATCGGCACTTAAACATCGTTTTTGACACGATAAAATACCTTTTTCTGCACAAAATTTTTATCTTTCGTGCTTCGGACGCGCCGTCCCCGCAAGGAAGTGCGTTCCGCCGCCATTCCCGCCGCGGGCTTCCCCGTCGTCGCGCGGCGCGCCGCGCGCACACGTTTGAGTGCACTTTCAGGCTGAAAATTTAACACTTGACTATTTGTTTTTTTAGTAGTATAACAGACAAGGTTAAGAAAAAGAGGAGGTAGTACGATGAATTTCGACGAGCTTCTTTTGCCGCTTGCTTTAATTCTGCTTGCGTCCAAGCTGCTTTCCTTACTGGGTAAAAAACTGGGCCTTCCGCAGGTCATCGGTATGATCGTCGCGGGCATTCTGCTGGGTCTTATCAAACTCATTCCCAACCAGACCCTGTTCACGGACACCGCAATGGAAGGGTTGTCTTTCCTTGCCAAAATCGGCGTCATTCTGATAATGTTCTCGGCAGGTCTGGGGACGGATATCAAACAGTTCAAAAAGACGGGCATTCCTTCCGTGGTCATCACGGTGATGGGCGTCATCTTCCCGCTGGTGCTCGGCTTCATAGTCGCCGCCTGCTTCCTTTACGGCGGGCTCATGGGGCTCACCCAGCACGAAATAATTGCCGCGTTCTTCTACGGTACTATACTTGCGGCGACTTCCGTCAGCATCACGGTCGCCGCACTCAAAGAACTTGGTAAACTCAATTCGAAGGTCGGTATGTCCATAATCGCCGCCGCCATTCTCGACGACATAATCGGCGTTATACTGCTCTCGCTGTTCATCGGTCTGGACACCAGCGGGTCGGCTTCAGACATAGGCAAGACCATCGGAATGATGATTGCCTTCTTCGCAGCTGCGACGGCAGTCGGCATACTTCTTCGTTTCGCAATCAAATTCATATCCAAACGTCATCCTCACACCCGACGCATTCCGATAATCAGTTTCGCAATGTGCTTCTTCTTCGCATACGCCGCAGAAACCTGGTTCGGCGTCGCCGACATTACGGGCGCCTACGTTGCGGGACTGTTACTCGCAGGTATAAGCGAAGCCGAATACGTGGACAAGAAGATAGAAGTCAGCAACTATATGATTTTCGCTCCCGTGTTCTTCGCCAACATCGGCATATCCACCTCGTTCGGGGAAATCAGCGCGACTATGGTCGCCTTCGGATTTTGCTTCATACTTGCGGGCATTCTGGGCAAACTGCTCGGCTGCGGGTTCGGCGCGTTCATATGCAGGTACGGCGTCAAGGACAGCCTGCGCGTCGGCATCGGTATGATGGTGCGTGCCGAAGTCGTGCTCGTCTGCGCTCAGAAAGGTATCGACGCGGGACTTGTCGACCCTGCGATTATGCCCTTCGTCCTGATACTGATAATCGTCACGACCCTGCTCACTCCCCTGCTCCTCAAACTCTCTTACCGCAACGACAAAACCTTGCCTCCTCCCGCCGAGAGCACCGACTTCAAAGCTCCCGACGAACTCAACGTAATGGGCAGTTTCAGCGGCACCCCCGCGGAAAAACAGGACAACGGACTGGAAACCTACTCCCCCGCCACCATTCGGATAGGCTCGGACAACGACGGTTCGGCGTCGGGCTCCGACGGCTCGGGAAACACCGAAGCATAACCGATACCACGCTCCGTCTTGCAAGGACGGACTTCGATTGACATAATTATGGACTCGGCAAAAGAACTCAAATCCCTGCGACTGGGCACGGAGCCTGTCGGAAAACTCATCTTCAAGATGAGCACTCCGACAATGATCAGTATGCTCGTACAAGGCTTGTACAACATAGTTGACAGCATCTTCGTCTCCAACTATTCGCAGGCAGGGCTTACTGCGCTGTCCTATGCGTATCCGATGCAGATGCTCGTACTCGCGGTGGCTCTCGGCGTGGGCGTCGGCGTAAACTCGCTGATATCCAGAAGACTGGGCGAAAAGAATTACGACCAGGCTACGCTTGCCGCACAAACGGGCGTGTTCATCGCGTTGTGCAGCGGCGTACTCTTTGCGGTCTGCGGCTACTTCATATCGCAATGTTTCATAAGCCTTTACGCCACGGGCGAAGTTTACGAAATGGGCGTGGACTATCTTTCCATCTGCATCTGCTGCTCGATGTTTCCCTGCGTTGAAATATCGATGAACCGTGCCATACAGGCGACGGGCAACACGATTGTGCCTATGATATCCCAGTTGCTGGGCGCGGCAACCAACATTATTTTCGACCCCCTGCTCATATTCGGTATCGGTTTCCCCAGAATGGGCGTGACGGGCGCGGCAATTGCCACCGTCGCGGGTCAGGCGGTGGCTATGTGCACGGTCATCGTCGCAATCGTGGTGTTGCGCCACAAACTCGACATACGCATTTTCTTCGACCGCACTTTCCGTCTGCGCGGCAAGACGGTGAAAGAACTGCTCACCGTCGGTCTGCCCGCCTTCTTCCTCAACGCGATAGGCTCGATTATGTATCTGGTGATGAACTTCATTCTCATCCCCTTCACCGAAGTGGCGGTCAACGTGTTTGGCATATTCTACAAGCTTCAATCCATAGTGTTCATGCCCATTTTCGGTCTGAACCAGGGCATTATGCCGATATTCGGCTACAACTACGGCGCGGGTCACAAGGACAGATTCATGCGCACTCTGCGCATATCGATGATAACGGCGTTCTCGATGATGGTCATCGGCATAATAATCTTCCACACCCTGCCCGTCTACATCCTCGAACTGTTCGCCGTCGACGCGGCGACCATGGCAATGGGCGAACGCGCGCTCCGCATAGCCTCGCTGTGCTTCCTGCCTGCGGCAATAGGCGTCATAATGATTGCAATGTTCAACGCAATCGGACACGGCACGAAAGCAATGCTCATATCCCTGCTCCGACAGCTCGGATTGCTGTTGCCCTTCGCCTATCTGCTCTCCCATTACATCGGCGTGCTCGGCATATGGGCGTCCTTCCCCATCGCGGAAGTGCTGGTCGTAATCGTGTTCCTGCCTGTGATGTTTGCCACAATCAAAAAGATATTCAACGCCAAGGACGCCGAAAAAGCGTCGCGCGAAGAAAATCTTGCGGCAAACGACGGTTTGTGCGCCGAGTGCGCCGCCTCCGACACAACGGCGGATACGCCCTTCGGCGAGGACTATCCCGCCTCCACCCTGTCCGAACTCAACCGTCGCACGGAAGAATTGCTCGCCGACGCCTCGACCGACGAGGACGCGCGCAACGACGACGCGCGCGGCGCGGACGGCGCGGCAAACGACAGATAATCCGAACCGCACGCAAATACGCATAAGAAAAAAGCGTGTAAGAAAAACCCCGCTTAAGCGGGGTTTTGTTTTGCGTTTCCGTCTTTCGTTTCGACGTTGCGTCTTGTGTTTCTTCGGTTCTGCCGTTTTGGACGGATTACTTCAAAAGGCTTCTGCCCGTCATCTCCGCGGGAATGGTAAGTCCCATAAGTTCCAGAAGCGTGGGTGCAATATCGCACAGTTTGCCGCCGTCTGCGAGTTTCTTGTCCGTATCGCCGATGAGAACCAACGGCACGGGGTTGGTCGTATGCGCCGTAAAAGGCGTTCCGTCCGCGTCGAACATATGGTCGGCGTTGCCGTGGTCTGCCGTAAGCAGAACCTTGCCGCCGCCTTCGAGCACGGCTGCGACGACTTCGCCCACGCACTCGTCAACGGCTTTGACAGCGGCTTCCGCGGCGGCGAACACGCCCGTATGTCCCACCATGTCGCAGTTTGCGAAGTTGAGTATCATAACGTCGTATTTTCCGCTTTTTACGAGTTCTACCGCCTTATCCTTGACTTCGTACGCGCTCATCTCGGGTTTGAGGTCGTAAGTCGCGACCTTGGGGGACGGAATAAGCACTCTGTCCTCGCCGGGATTGGGTGCTTCCACACCGCCGTTGAAGAAGAACGTCACGTGCGCGTATTTCTCGGTCTCCGCGATGCGCAGTTGCTTTTTGCCGCACTTGGAGAGATACTCTCCCAGCGTATTGACGAGAACGCGCGGCTTGAAAGCGATTTCCACGTTCTTGAACGTGGCGTCATAACGCGTAAAGCAGACGTACACAGGCGCAAGGAAGCCCGTTTTTCTCTCGAAACCGTCGAATCCTTCCTGCGAAAGCGCACGGGTCATCTCTCTCGCGCGGTCGGGACGGAAGTTGTAGAATATGACGCTGTCGCCCTTTTTCACCTTGGCAACGGGCGCGCCGTTTTCCAGAATGACGGTGGGCAGAACGAACTCGTCCGTCACGCCCTGACGGTAGCTTTCTTCTATGGCTTCCGCGGCGTTCACGGCAAAATTGCCTTCGCCGAGGGTGAGCATATCGTATGCTTTTTCCACGCGCTCCCAGCGGTTGTCACGGTCCATGGCATAGTATCTGCCGCACACCGTGGCGATTTTGCCCACGCCGATTTTCGCGATGTATTCGTCCAGTTCACGCGCATATCCCGCCGCACTTTCGGGAGGAAGGTCGCGTCCGTCGAGGAAGCAGTGCACGAAAACCTTTTTCACGTTTTCGCGTTTCGCCATATCCAACAGCGCGAAAAGGTGTTCGATGTGGCTGTGTACTCCGCCGGGACCGAGCAGTCCCATAAAGTGCAGTTGTTTGTCGTTGTCGCGCGCGGCGTGCATGGCGTGAAGAAGAACCTCGTTGCGGAAGAATTCCCCGTCGGATATCTCCTTGGAGATATGGGTGAGGTCCTGATACACCACTCTGCCGGCACCCATGTTGAGGTGACCGACTTCGCTGTTGCCCATCTGACCGTCGGGAAGACCGACGTCCAGACCGCTCGCGCCGAGTTGCGTATGAGGATATTTCGCCAGCAACTTGTCTATGTTGGGCGTCCCCTGCGTCGTAATGGCGTTGTCACGGCCGGCAGGCGCAATGCCGAAACCGTCCATAATTATCAATGCGTACATAAAACTCCTGTTTTCCGTCGCAAGGACGGAACGGACCGCATACGCAGCCCGTAAAAATATGCCGTTAGAACACGGAAAACGGGAGACACTGCGTCTCCCTTACCTCCGTTTTCCTCAGTAGTTGACCACCTTCGAGAAGTCCTCGGCTTTGAGAGACGCGCCGCCGATGAGACCGCCGTCGATTTCGGGCATTGCCATAAGTTCCGCCACGTTCTTGGGGTTCATGCTGCCGCCGTACTGAATGCGCACTTTCTCTTCCGCACACTTGGGGCAATACAGTTTCGCCATGGTGTCGCGGATGACCTTGATGGTGTCGTTCGCGTCCTGTGCGGTCGCGGTCTTGCCGGTGCCGATTGCCCATACGGGTTCGTAAGCGATGACGATGTTCTCGAGTTCGCTCTTGTCGATGTCCTTGAATGCGCCGACGGTCTGACGGGTGACGACTTCCTCTGTCTTGCCCGCTTCGCGCTCGGAGAGCAATTCACCCACGCAGATGATGGGTTTCAGACCTGCGGCAAGCGCCGCCTTGACGCGCATATTGACGGTTTCGTCCGTCTCGCCGAAGTATTGTCTTCTCTCGCTGTGACCGATGATGACGTACTCCACGCCGAGCTCGACAAGCATTTTCGCGCTGATTTCGCCCGTGAACGCGCCTTTTTCCGCCCAGTGCACGTTCTCCGCACCGACTTTGATGTTGGTACCTTTGGTGGCTTCGATTGCCGCCGCAAGGTCGGTGTAAGGCGTGCAGATGACGACGTCGCATTTCGCGTCTTTGACAAGCGGAATGAGGTCGGCGACAAGCGCTTTCGTTTCGGCGATGGTGTTGTTCATCTTCCAGTTGCCGGCGATGATGGGTTTACGCATAAAGTTAATCTCCTTTGAAATCCGTTTCGTTATTGGTCACGCGACATTTCGGGAACATAGTTCCCGAAGCCGTCGCGTCGATGCCGTGTTATTGTTTGTCGTTGAGGCAGGCGATGCCGGGCAGAACCTTGCCTTCGAGGAATTCCAGCGATGCGCCGCCGCCCGTGGAAATGTGCGTCATCTTGTCGGCGTAACCGAGCTGCGCGACCGCCGCCGCGCTGTCTCCGCCGCCGATGATGGTGATGGCGTCGGTCTCGGCAAGAGCCGCCGCAACCGCCTTGGTGCCTTTGGCGAAGTTTTCTATTTCGAAAACACCCATAGGTCCGTTCCAGACCACGGTCTTTGCGGTCTTGACCGCTTCGGAATAAAGGGCGATGGTCTTGGGACCGATGTCGAGTCCCATCCAGCCTTCGGGAATATCCCCTTCAACGACTTTGATGTTCGCGTCGTTGGAGAACGCGTCCGCGATTACGTTGTCAACGGGCAACATAAGTTTGACGCCCTTCTTCTCGGCGTTTGCCATAAGTTCCTTCGCCAGTTCGATTTTGTCCTCTTCGAGAAGACTGTTGCCGACTTTATAGCCGAGTGCTCTGCGGAAGGTGTAAGCCATACCGCCGCCGATGATGAGTGCGTCGCACTTGTTGATGAGGCTTTCGATGACGCCGATTTTATCGGAAACTTTCGCGCCGCCGAGGATGGCAACGAAAGGACGTGCGGGATTTTCGACCGCCGCACCGAGGAATTTCAGTTCCTTTTCAATGAGGAAACCGCTGACCGCAACGGGTGCGAAACCGTATTGCACGATACCCGCTGTCGTCGCGTGCGCGCGGTGAGCCGTGCCGAACGCGTCGTTGACGTAGATGTCGCAGAACTCGGCGAGTTTTCTGCAAAGTTCCTCGCTGTTCTTCTCTTCGCCTGCGTCGAAACGGGTGTTTTCGAGCAAAACGCACTCGCCGTCTTTGAGTGCCGCGACCTTGGCTTTTGCGTCGTCACCGACAAGGTCGGTGGCAAACGTGACTTTGCCGGGGAAAATCTCGGCAAGTCTGTCCGCAACGGGCTTCAAAGAGAACTTCTTGGGGTCGTTCTTCAACGCCTTTGCGATGTACTCCTCTTTTGCCTTTTCCTGTTCTTCCGCGGGCAGAGCCTCGACCGCCTTCTTCTCCTTCTTGGTCAGACCGAAGCCGGGAGTGAAAATGTTGTGCGGTTTGCCGAGGTGAGAGCAAAGGATAACCTTTGCGCCGTGGTCCATCAGATAAGAGATGGTGGGAAGTGCGCCCTGGATGCGGTTTTCGTCGGTGATGACACCGTCCACCATAGGCACGTTGAAATCGACTCTCGTCAGACACTTTTTGCCCTTGACGTCAACGTCGCGGATAGTCATTTTACTCATAGGAAGTCTCCTTTACAAAAATTTTCGCGACACGCCTGTACGGCGCGCCCGCATTTTTAACGTGAAATATTATATCACACGCCCACGCGCATAGCAAGCAAAAAACGTCAAAGCCGACAACTTCCGCAAGAGCGTTCCGAAAGGCTTGAACTTCGTCGTACCGACCGCCTCGAGCGGCTAGACAACCGTTCGGCGGCGAAAGACCGTAAAAAAACCGACCGACAATCGAAAATTACACTTATCGTGTATTATTGCAACGGAGCAACGCCCGAATACGGTTTGAAGAACACTTATCGTGTTGTATGAAAGCAGAAACACTTCCCCTCTCCGCAATCGACAGAACACGGGAAGTGCCTTGTGCTCAATACTGTGTAAGTTTGCCTTGTTGCAGCAGACCTGCGAAACCGTGCTGTCGCAAAGCCTCATAGACCACGACGGCAACGGAGTTGGAAAGATTGAGAGAACGTGCCTCTGCTATCATAGGAATACGTATCGTGTTTTCGTAATTGGCGTGCAGGAGTGCTTCGGGCAATCCTTTGGTCTCCTTGCCGAACACGATGTAGTCGCCTTCGGAATATTTTGCCTCGTCGTAGCGCAAGGACCCCTTTGTGCTTGCGAACCAGTACTTCTTGTCGAACGAAACCGTTTTCAGAAAGAAGTCCTCGACGCTTTCGTACACGGTAAAGTCCGTGAGATGCCAGTAATCCAGTCCCGCGCGTTTGAGCGCACGGTCGGAGATGTCGAAACCGAGCGGCTTGACCAAGTGCACCTTGCAGCCCGTGGCAGCCGCCGTTCTGACTATGTTTCCCGTATTCTGCGGGATTTCGGGTTCCACAAGAACGATATTGAACATAATCACTCGAAAAATTCTTTGATTACCTTTTCGATTGCATCGTAACCGTCAATCGAAGTTATGGCAAGCCGCACGGCTTTCGCGTTCGGCGTATTCTTCGCATAATGACAAAGATGAAGTTTCATGCTGTTTGCAACTGCGCGCTCGGGCAAAATGTGCGACAGTATGGTCACGTGCGCACGGATTGCGTTTGCAACGTCGAATTTGTCCTTCGCGCTCTTTGTGATTTCGACCGCATACGCGCGCGCCTCTTCGGTCAGATTGTCGTGTTCGTCGAATACGCGTGCGAGGTCGAACTTGTCCGCCTCGGCGAGCACCTCGAATATCCACGGTCTGCCGAGCGCACCGCGACCTATCATGAATCCCGCAGCGCGGCTTTGCCGTTTGACACGCCAGAAACTCTCGGCGTCGACGATATCTCCGCTTGCTATGACAGGCACGGATACCGTCCGCGCGACCTGCGCCGTCACCGAATGGTCGGCGACGCCTCCGTACATCTGGTCTCTGAACCGCGGATGAACGGTCACCGCGCACGCTCCGCCGCGTACGGCGGCTTCTGCGCATTCGGGGGCGGCGACTTCGCCCGTGCGCACGCCCGAACGCAGTTTGACGGTTACGGGTTTGCCCGAACCTTCGCGCACGGCGGTCACAATCTCTTCGATGAGCGACGGATTTTCCATCAGCGCGCTTCCGTCGCCGTTTGATACTATCTTTCTCACGGGGCAACCCATGTTTATGTCGATGACGTCGAACTTGGCAAGCCTCTCGTCGTGAGCGGCTATGTACATGAAATTCGGGTCGCTGCCGAACAGTTGAACGGCAACGGGGTTTTCCTCGACGGTCTTGTACAGCAATGCGTCCGTGCCTTTGTTGCCGTAGCACATTCCCTTTGCGCTGACCATTTCGGTGACGGTCATACCCGCGCCGCAGTTTGCGCACAGCGCACGGAAACCCGCGTCGGTGAACCCCGCAAGCGGTGCCAGCATGACGGTATTGGTTGTCGTTACGCCGCCGATATTCATTTTGCCGACCTCTCGTCGCGTTTCACTTCGTCCCAGACTGCGTCCAGTTCTTCGAGGGTGCAATCCTTCATATCCTTGCCGCTCGCCGTGACGCGGCGTTCCACCTCGGCAAACCTTGCCAGGAATTTCGCGTTGGCTTCGCGCAGAGCCGTTTCGGGTTCAACCTTGCTCAGCCTCAACACGTTGACGACGGCGAACAACAAATCTCCGCCTTCCTCGACGAGATGTTCGCGGTCGCTCGACAAAAACTCGCCGAGTTCCTCGCCGACTTTGTCGGCGGCAGGGGCAACCGTCTTCCAGTCAAAACCGCACTTGGAGGCGATTTTCTGTATCTTCTCGGCGTAAAGCAAGGAAGGCAGATTCCTGGGCACGCGCTCCATGGCGTCCGTGCTGGACTTGTATTTTTTCTCCTTCTTCTTCGCCTCGTTCCAGAAATTCAGAGCCTGGTCGGCGTTGTCGGCGTGATTTTCGCCGAATATGTGGGTGTGGCGGTCAAGCAGTTTGCGGCACAGCGCGGTCAGCATGTCGCCGTAATCGAAATCGCCTTCTTCCGTGGCAATCTGTGTATGAAACACGGCCTGCATGAGCACGTCGCCGCTTTCTTCGAGCATCATATCGCGGTCGGCGCAGTCAATCGCCTCGACCAGTTCGTAGGCTTCCTCGATGAGATTTATGCGGATGCTTTCGTGCGTCTGCGCGCGGTCCCATTCGCAACCGCCTTCGCCGCGCAACCTGGTCATTATTTCTTCGAGGTCCGAAAAGTCGAAACGCGCGTGTTCGGTCAGGCTTTCCGCCGCGGCGCGAATGCAGTCGCAAGGCTCGTCGCGCAACGCGTTGACAGTGAGCTCGCGTTCCTCTTCGCCGCGCGCGACGACGACGGTTTTGTCGCCTCCGTACAGGTCGCGCAGTTTGCCGCGCACCGCGGGCATATCGTCCGCGGATACGTCGCGGATTTCCAGCAGAATGCGTTTGTTTACGGCAACAGCCGAACAGACGAAATCGTCGGGTATGTAAATTTGCACGGAGCCGTCGCAACGACGGCGTCCGCAACGGTGTCCTTTGCCGTGATTGCAGTCGGTCATAAGTCACTCCCAAAAGCGGATTTTTTTTCTCAGACGGGCGAAATATCTGCCGAACGGCATAAACGCGCACTCTTCCTCGTCGAACACACCGAACAGCGTGACAAGCAGAAAATACACGATGCCGCACACCGCGCCTCCCGCGACGAGAACGCCGATATCGGTCGGCACGTATTCGCGCACGACCACGCCTATCAGAGCCATTATAACACCGCTTATCAGGGTTTGGGCAATATTTTTTTCCACGTGCACGGAGGTCAGCCTGCAAAAAGCGGCGCCGCACCCCGCAAGCGACACCGCGGACATAGCCACCGAAGCGACCGCCGCGCCCGCTATGCCTATGAACCTGACCGCAACCAGCGAAACCGCAATTTTTACGACGATTGCCGCAAAAAGGCTTTTAATCGCCGAAAACGTCCTGTCAAGTCCCTGTAACAACGAAACGTATATCTGCGTCGCGCTCGTCAGCACCACGCCGAAAGAGGCGATTCTGACAAGCCCCGAACTTATCGATATTTCCTGCGGCGACAGCGCGGGATACAAAACGGACAGGATGTTTGTGCCGAACACCATAAAGAACAACGTCGCGGGGACGCCTATCAGATAGACGATTTTGAGCGACATTCGGCTCTTCAAAACGATTGCCGCGGCGTCGTGTTCCACGCGCGACAGCGACACCGAAGGCACGACGGCGATTGCAAGCGACATTATTATTACAACGGGCATATTGATGAGCGAATTCACGGGACCGCTGTACAGTCCGTACAGAGCGGTTGCGGCGGACGTGGACGCGCCGCCCCATTTGAGCGCGTTGACGATAATCAGACTGTCGAAAAAGGAGCCTAGCGGCAACATTATGCCGAGCAACGCAATGGGAAACGCAACGCGAAACATCGCGCCCGCTTCCTGTCTGTTCGGTATAAGTTTTTCCTTGGGATTTTTGCGTGTCCGCACGGCGTACGTCACGACGAGATACAGCGCGGCGACGGCTTCCGACACGGTGACGCCCGCAAGCGCGCCGCACACGGAAGCGAGAGTTCCGCGCGGTGCCAAAGCAACCGCGAGTCCCACGCCCACACCCAGTTTCACAATCTGCTCGACGACGTTTGACACCGCCGTCGGCACCATATACATTTCGCCTTGGAACCATCCGCGCAAGCCCGCGATTATCCCCACGAAAAACACCGACGGCGCAATGACCGTATAGCCTATCGCGGTGGCTTCATTGCCTTGCCAGCGTGCAAGAACGGACGAGAGCGCCACGACAAGCACGCCCGCCAGCACCGACACGGTAAGCAAGGTCATCAATGCGGAAAAGAGATATTTTTTCGCGCCTTCGCCGCGCGCTTTCTGTTCGGCGACGATACGCGACAGCGCCGTGGGAATGCCCGCCGTGGACATAGTCATAAACAGCGCGTAAACGGGAAAAACGAGTTGATACATTCCCATCCCTTCCGCGCCTAGAATATTGGTTAGAGGCACGCGGTAAAACGCACCGACGAGTTTTGCGATTATTCCTCCGAGAGCCAGCACGGCGGCTCCGCCCATAAGCCGCCCCGACCGCAAAACGCTTTTCGCACCGCGTTTCATTGTTCCATCACCGCACCGAGCATTTCGGCGGCGAGTTCGAACTCGCAGGATTTTTTTTCGGCGTCGTTGCCCAACGCCACGATTACTCCGCGCACGTCGCCCAGGGCCGTAACGGGCACCGTGACTGCACACCCGACCTTCAATCCGACCATACCTTCAACGGGCGAAAATGGCAGGTCTTTGAAGACAAGTTTCTCCCTCGACGAAAGCACGGCGTCAAAGCCCTTGTCGAGCTTACGTCCCGCCGCCGAACGCAACGTATCGCCCGCCGCCGCGACAATCTGTCCGCCTGCGACGACCATAACGGCACACCCCGTACGACGCCACAAAAACTTTGCCGCCGCTTCCGCCGCGCGTTCAAACCCGCATAAGCCCGAATGACGTCTGACGTACAGTCCGTCACCGTCGGGAAAAATCTCCATTTCGTCGCCCTCTCTGAGGCGCAGAGTTTTGCGCAGTTCTTTGGGAATGACTATTCTGCCAAGTTCGTCCATACGGCGGACAATGCCCGAAACACTCATAAAAAACCTCCCGTCGGACAATAGTTTTCGCAACGGGAGGTTTATTATTCTCGATGTAAGACGAAGTCGCTTCGGGTCAGCGTTTTACGGGTTTGTCCTCGCGCACGGCTTCCAGCACCACGCAGGTGAAGTCCACCTCTTCGATGAAGTCGGCGGGCGAGAACTTGACGCGGTTGAAGGACGCGAAATGTTTGAGGTGAGCGGGCAACAGCACGGGGGTGGATATGTCTATCAGATACGCCACGTTCTGAACGGCATCGCAAAACCCCGACGCCGTGAGTTTATGTTCGCCCTCGTACACGACGTCGCGCAAAATTTTGTCGCCGCGCATGACTTTCGCCCAGATTTTCACTCAATACTCCGCCACGATTTCGCCGAAATAGAAGTTGTGCATGTCGGCGGTTGGATACCACTGTTTCACGGCGGATATGTCCATATCGCCCATGGGGAGCACGCCTATCACCCTGCACTCGAAATAGCGCGCGCAACCCTCGACCAGCGGTGCGGACACGACCTGCGCCTTCTTGCGCACGAGCCCCGTTTCCTTCCACTTGTCGTAATCTCTGCCGCTCTTGCTTCCGCAGAAGGAAACGGCGGCTTTCATATCGCCCTCGGCGGGCACGCTGACGGTGAACTCGCCCGTCTTGTCTATCATCTCTTTGGTGTAACGGCTGTCGCGTATGGGCGCAACGAAAACCTTTTTGCCCCACATGACGCCGACAAAGCCCCAGCTTGCCACCATTACGTTGTCGCCAGACGCCACGAACGCGCCCGTGGTGAACGCCGTACTCATGAAATCCATATTCTCGAACTTAGCCATACTGCCTCCGAAGAGCGACGGAAATGCAAATGCCGTTGAAATCCGTTGCTTTTGAATTTATTGTATGATAACATAATCGCGATGGTTACGGCAACACCCATCAATAAAAAAAACCGAGGTAAATTTTGAAAAAAAGCGTTTTCGTGCTCACCCGCGCCGCGCTCGTTGCGGCAATCTACTTCGCCCTCGCAACCGCATTGAAACCCGTCTCCTTCGGAGCGGTACAGTTCAGGCTTTCCGAAGCCCTTGTCCTGCTGCCTCTGTTCATGCCGGAATCCATAATCGGCATAACCGTGGGTTGCTTTTTGTCGAACTTTCTCTACTCCACGATGTACGACGTCATCTTCGGCACGATAGCGACCTGTCTTGCGGGCGTGCTGACGTACCTGTTGCGCAGACACAAACTGCTCGCAGTGCTTCCGCCGCTCATTCTCAACGCGTTGCTCGTGCCCGTCATCTGGATAGTGGACGGCTCCGACGCCGCGTACTTCCTCAACTTCGGGCTCATACTCGCCTCCGAAACGCTGGTGGTAGGGGTCATCGGCTTCCCTCTCACGATACTGTTGGAAAAGGCGTTGAGAAGAGCCGGGCTCGCCATATACACGGGCAAAAAGGACGAGGTCTACGTGCGTATACCGCGCACCGCGGAAAAAGAGGACGACTGACCGCGCACCCCGCCCGATGCGCCTTGTTCCGCCTCTCCGACCGTCCGCCGAAGGGCGGGCGGCACTATATGTAGAAAATTTATTTTTTGCCCGAATTATCTCTTTATTTCCCGCTCGGTTTGTGTTATCTTATATTCACCCGCGTTGAGCCGCGGGAAATATTTTCGGAGGGCAATATGGGGTTTGCGAAGTTTTCCAGCGATTTTCTTATCGAGAGTTTCACTCTCGTTGACAACCTGTTCATCAACGAACACCTCCCCTATTGCGACGAAAAGCAACTCAAAGTCTACGTCTACGGGCTGTATATGTGCACCCTGCCGCAGAATGGCAACACGACCGAGGCAATGTGCAACGCGCTCGGGCTCACCGAAGCCGAGATAATCGAAATATACCGAGGGTTCGAGGATGCGGGTCTTTGCAGACTGATAAGCACCTCGCCGCTCGAAGTCAGTTATCTTTCCCTGAAAGGCTCGGCGCAACCTCCCAAGAAATACAAGTCCGAGAAGTGGCACGACTTCAACCGCGAACTTCAATCGCTCTTCCCCGAGCGGATGATAACGCCCAACGAGTTCAACGAGTATTACAATTTCCTCGACTCCAACAAACTCGACCGCGACGCGATGCTGATGATCGTGCAGTACTGCATCAACCTCAAAGGCGACTCCGTACGCTATCCGTACATACTCACCGTGGCGCGCAACTGGGTTGCCGACGGCGTAAAGACGGTCGCCGACGTAGAAAACAAACTCGACGAATACGAAGCGCAGACCGACGATATGCGAGCGGTACTCTCCGCCCTCGGAAGAAAGACGGGTGCCGAACTCGAAGAAAAACAAATGCTGCTCAAATGGACGAGGAGCTGGGGGTTTGAAATGCCCGCCGTACTCGCCGCGGCGAAGTCGTTGAAAGGCGGCAAATCATTCAAAAAACTCGACCGCAAACTGGACGAGTTCTACCGCATGTCCGTGTTCACCGCCGAGGAGATGGCGGACTGCGACCGCTACCGCGAACGCATGCAGGAACTGGCGGTGAAAATCAACCGCAACATCGGCGTGTTCTACGAGTCGCTCGACCACATCGTGGAGGTCTACACCATTCCCTGGACGAACAAAGGCTTCTCCGACGACGCGCTGGTGACCATAGCACATTACTGCTTTTTGAGCGGAATACGCAGTTTAGACGGTATGAACAGCGTGGTAAACAAGTTTTTCGCGCAAGGGTTGCTCACCGTCGAGGCAATCGACGATTTTATTTCGGTGCAAGTCGGACAGGACGAACGCATAAAAGCGGTCATCGAAGCCTGCGGCAGGTCCAGGAACGTAACGGCGTCCGACCGCGACTTCTACCGTACGTGGACGGCAAGCTGGGGATTTGACGACGACGTTATTCTGCTCGCCGCGGAAATGTGCGCAGGCAAGCCCTATCCCACGTCGGCCGTCAACCGCCTGCTTTCGGAGTGGAAATCCAAAGGCGTGAAAACCGTCGAAGCCGCCCGCAAACAGGGAGCGGCGGTATCCTCGCCCGAAAGTAAGAATTTTGCGGAACGCACTTACACCGACGACCAGCTGCAAGCCGTATTTACGAGCATTGACAGCATAAAAGATACCGACCTATGAAAGAACGCGTGATGGAACAGGTGCTCGCGGCAAAGCGGGCGGAAAAGGCGCGTGCCGCGCAGGAGGCGGAGTCCAGAAAGGACGCCGCGTTTGCCGTGCCCGAAATCTCCGCCGCGCAACAGGCGTACGTCGAGGCGTACTACTCCGACATGTTCCGTCACGGCAAGCCCTCCGAGCGCACGCGTGCCTTGCACGAGGAATATCTCGCCGCACTTGCGGCGCACGGGTTTTCCGAGAGCGACTTTCAACCCGCCGCGGTGTGCCCCGTATGCAACGACACGGGCACGGTGAACGGACAACCCTGCGAATGCGTGCGCGCAGAATTCGTGAAACAACTCGGCATCGCCTGCGATATCGCTCCCGAAGGGTTCTGCTTCGACGACTTTTCCGTCGCGGTGATAGCCGACGGCGCACAGGCAGAGAACCTCAACAAAATATACTCCAAAATGCGCGCCTACACCGAAAAATATCCCGCCGTCAATCGTCGTATAATTGTGATGTCGGGCAAAACGGGCACGGGCAAAACCGTGCTTGCCACCGCAATGGCACGCAATATGATACGCCGCGGATACAGCGCGCTGATACTCTCGGCAATGAACTTCAACAGCCTGATGGTAAAGTGCCACACCTCCCCTTATTCGGAAAGAGACGGCATACTTCGCGACGTTATGGACGCGGATATGCTGGTGATAGACGACCTCGGCACGGAGCCGAGATACCGCAACGTCACCTGCGAATATCTCCTGCTCGTGTTAGAAGAGCGCTCTTCGCGCAAACTGTCGACGGTCATCACCACCAACCTTTCCCCCGACGACATCATGCGCCAGTACAACGAACGCATATATTCGCGTATGTGCGACAAACGCGGCTCGCTGTTTTTGCCCTTCACGGGCGACGACCTGCGGCTGAAATAATCTGCTCCGCCCCAACGCGCCGCGCACACGACGGGAACAACGCCGCACAAGCGAATGCCGCCGCAAGGTCAATCCGAACACGACGAAAACAAAAGAAAAAGCGAACGCATGCGTTCGCTTTTTTGTTTTCTCCGTTTTACAGCCGCGGTTCAGTCCTCCGCGTTGTCCGCCCTGCGTATGAACTCGGCAACCGCCTTTATGCAATCCGCAATCAGGGGCGCGTTCATATTGTCGGCGGTATCCTTGTCGGTGTGATAATATTCGGGCAGTCCGCCGAGCGCGGTCACGCTGAAAGCACGGGCTCCCCTTCTCGCGAATGCCGCCGCGTCCGTCGCGCCGAACATACAGGCGGATTTCTTGCAATTCACGCCGACCGCCTGCGCCGCTTCCGCAAACGCAGCCGCTTCTTCGGCGTCTGTCTTCTGCAAACCGTTCAACTCGCGCGAAGTTACCGCGAGTTTGTCGCTTTCGCGGAGTGTATCGAGCACGAGATAGAGAGCGGGCACGTCCTTGTCGTCCGCCGCATGTGCGTCACACCAGGCATACGCGCCGCGCAGTCCGCATTCTTCCGCACTCGTCAGCAACACGCCGACTTCCGTGTTCTCGCACACCGTGCCGCTTTCGCGCATGGCTTTGAGCACGGCGACCGCGGTGAGACATCCCGACAAATCGTCGTTTGCACCGTCGACGGTCTTGCGTTTGTCCACGAAGAAGAAACAGGACACCCAGAAAGGAATGAATATCAGCCCGACGAGCCCGACGATGAGATATGCGTCGGCGGCGAGAGCCGCTCCCATACTTCCGAGCCATACCCAGCGGGCAATGTTTGCGGCGAGCATGTAAAGCACGCCGACGACAGACCCTGCCATCGCCGCGGCAAAGAACTTCCCGCCGAGTTTTGCGTGCAGACGGAACTCGGGCGCCGCGTCGACGTGCGCGCAAAGGTATATGCGGCGTTTGACTTCGCCCTTGCACTTTGCGGTGGCAACGAGATTTTCGGACACGGACGTCTTGTACATTCCGTCCAAAGACCTGAGGCAGAGAACGCCTTGCAGGACGAAGGGCACCAGAGCGAGAATGATAAGCACGACGGAGACGAACGCGACGAAGAAGTACGCCACGAACGCCAACAGCGCGCATACGACGGTCAGATAAATCCAGCCTGTGGCGGCGTCGGGTGCAAAGGAGAAACTCTCCGCTCTGACGTCGTCGGCGCATTGGGACAACAGCGACGCGAGATGTTCGCGGACCTGTTTTTCACCTTCCGACCCGGCGGCGCGCTTGGGATAATTTTCGGTTATGTTTGCCGCCTCGGCAAGCACGAATTCCGCGCCGTCCTCGGCAGATTTCTTAATCTCGGTCCAACTCATGCCAGTCCTCCGATATTGAGATTTCTCATCATCATGTCAAGCAACAGTTTGAGCACCTGTTTCTCGTTGGTTTCGAAGTTGGCGAAAGCCGTGGCGAAATAGCGCCTGTTTGCCTCGTCGATGAGTTCGGCAATCTTCTTGCCTTCGTCGGTGAGAGCGAGCTCCTGCTCGCGCTTGTCCTCCTCCGAAACGGTCGCCGTGATATACTGTTTGTCTTTGAGCAGTTTCACGCTGCGCGAAACGAGCGCCTTGCTGACGTCCGCGAGCAACGCGATTTCGCTTGCGGTAGGAGTGGTTTCGATACTGCTGAGAACCACGATTTCGTTCGGAGACAGGTCGTAACCTTCCAGCGCGTTGAGCTGGAAATCGGTGTAGGAGCGCAGCAGTTTGCGATACGCCGAAAAGAAATAGGCAGCATTTTTAACGTCCATGGAAATAGTATAACATTGAAACAATATTATTTCAACCTAACTGAATAAAAAAGTTAACCTCTTTACCTATTTTTTTTACTTTGACAGAGAAAATTTTCCGTTCGCGCGGCGCACGTCCGCGCCGCAAATCCGTCCCATAAAAAGCGCGCGAAAAGAATTCCGCGCACAAAACAGGTTTTATAACATCAAAATATCTGTTAAAGTTCGGTTTCGGACAGTTTTGCCGCGACAACTGCCGCACTCGTCCACGCCCATTGCAGATTGTATCCGCCGCACTGCCCGTCCACGTCCAACGCCTCGCCGACGGCGAACGCGCCCTTCCGAAAAACCGATTGCAGGTCGTCGTCGAACTCTCCGAGCGACAGCCCGCCCGACATAACCTGGGCATACGACTTGTCCGCAGTGCCCTTGAAAAGGAGTCGATAGTTCTTTGCCGCAAGCGCAAGTGCGTGCGGGTCGGGTGCCTCGGAAGGAGCAAGCCCCGCACGGGCGGCAATCCTTTCGCACAGTTTGGAATGGAACACACCTCGCAACACGTCTTCGGTGTTGCCCGCAGGCGAGGAGGCAAACAGAGTTTCCGCCTGCTCCGTCGTGAAGTCGGGCATAAAGTCGATTATTATTGTTTCGCCCGCGTGCGCGCGCCCGCGCGCAGCCTGCGACGACAGGTCGAATGCCGCAATGCCGCTCAGCCCGAAATCCTTGAAAAGTATTTCGCCCGTCTCGCGCCTTCCTGCGAACGTAACGGCGCATTTGACGCGCACTCCGTTCAAACCCTTTACGCTCTCCCTGTCCGTAAGCAGGGGCACCAAAGAGGGCGAAAACGCGCGTACGCGGTGTCCGAACTGCGCGTACAGCGACAGGCTGTCCCTGCCGAACGTGGCGTCCGACCCCGTTGCCAGCACCACGTTTCGCGCAAAGAGTTTTGCGCCCGCCATTCCGTCCTTCTGCGTCGTGAGGCAAAAACCGTTTTCCATCCCTTCCGCCGCGGTCACGGTGCACTCCGTCAAGACCGCGACGCCTTTGTCGCGCACACGCATACGCAGGACGTCCAGCACTGACGACGCGCACTCCGAGTAGGGATACGCCCTGCCTTCGACGGATTTCACGGGCAAGCCCATTGCCGCGAAATCGCGTTTGGCGTCCGAGGCTCCGTAACGCGCGAGAAACGCTCCGACGCGAGGGTCGTTGTACTTGTCCGCGCGGCAATCGTCGTTGGTCAGGTTGCATTTGCCGTTGCCCGTGGCGAGCAGTTTTTTGCCCACGCGCGAATTGCTCTCGGCTATCGCAACCGAGACACCCTCAAGCCGCGCCGCGAGAAACAATCCCGCCGCGCCGCCGCCGATAATCACAACGTCGAAAGAGTTTTTCATACGCAGAGTTTAACATCCTCCGATGGAATACGCAAGCACGCCCGATAAAAAAATAAAGCCCTCGAAGGGCTTTAACTGCGTTTGAAGGGGTCACTCGGATTTCGAAGCAAAGTACTCCGAAAACTCTTTAAGACACTTCTCGTTCACGCTGTAATGAACCCAAAGTCCCTTCTTCGTCGCATCAACCAGTCCGCAATCGCACAATTGTTTCATATGATAGCTCAGGGTCGGTTGACTGCATTGCAAATGTTCCAGAATTTCAAACGCGCACATCGTATTTTTACGCAACAGATTGAAAATCATCATTCGGTTGCTGTCGCTGAGTGCCTTGCAAATGTTACAGTAAGATTTTTCTTCCATAAAGTACTCCCGTCACTTTTTCTAGCAATATAGATATAATACCCGACAAAAAAGTCGTTGTCAACAAACACGGAAAAAAGTTATTCATTTTATGCAATAAGTTTATGCATTTTATTCATTTTCCGGTGTTATAATCCCTCGGCAATACCTTTCAGTCCGTATCCGCCCGTCGTCGGGTCGCAAAACAACGGCAATTCTGGGGCATACGCCGTGAGCGTGAGATACGCCGCGACAATCAGAGCAAGTCCCAATCCGCCCACCACTTGCATAAAAGGCGAAACTTCCCTTCGCATCGCGCCGTACGCCGCAACGAAGCCGATGAGCACCCCGACCGCAAAAGACGCGATATCCACCGCAAGTATCGCCTCGCCCGTAAACGCCGTGTAGGTATAAAATACGAGCGGTATAAACAGAGCTGCAAGCGCGTTTGCTATGAACGCAGCAAAAAGATAGTTGTTTTCTCCGTGCATAAAAGGCGCCGCAACAAGGAAATAAACCAGCGTCGGGAAAAACACAAGTTTCAGGTGTTCCCACACGCTTTCGTTCGCGGGGAACAAAATCCCCGCCGCCGTCGCATATCCCGACCACTCGTAAAAGAAATGCGACGCCGCGCCCAGTCCGCACACGAAAAAGAATCCGACTATACAAAACGTCAACAGTTTGCGTTTGCGAACATCTGCCATACCATAATGGTATCTGATTTTGCCGACAAATATACGTGCACACGAAAGAGATGTCGGAATACTGTCTTTCGTCACTCTGCGCAACGGTATTCCGCCCCCGTCAACGGAAAAGTGCCGGCAGCGGCAAAAAATGTGGCAAAACGCTTGCCACGGCTCTCATTTTAGTGTAATATATCTTTTGCTTACGGAGGCTTAGCCCAGTTGGTTAGAGCGCTTGCTTGACATGCAAGAGGTCACAAGTTCAAGTCTTGTAGTCTCCACCACAAACAACCGAAGTCGTTCGACTTCGGTTGTTTTGTTTTTACGACTGCCTCTCTGCCCTTTCTTTACATTCAAGCAAAGCGTTCTTGACATCGTCGGGGTGCGATATTCGTTTCAACACGTACACTTTGCTCCCGACGGTAAGTTTCAACGTTCCGTAAGAATAAGGTTTGCCGTATTTGTTCTTGTCGGTTTTAACGTTGATATCGTCAACGTCTTTAAGTCTTATCATCACATTGTCGCAACGGTTGAACAGGTTTGTTTCGTCGACGAGTTCCAACATAATTTCGGGTGCTTTGGAAAACCTCACGTGAGCAACGACGATGAGTAAAAGCGGCACGAAAAAAACAACCGCCAACCCTGCGAAAATATAGCGCACGTATGCAGCGTCCGCCTCCAAAGGAATGAGCGCGGTAAGCAAAACCGCCGTAACGAACATCAATCCGAACACGATTTCGCCGCCTATAAAATCCCGGTTGCTGTTCTTGCTCTTGACTCCTATCGTCGTCTTTTCCATATGTCGCAGGTTACAAAAAGCCCCTTGCGTCAAACAAGGGGCTTTGATTCAGATGATATTACTCTTTGTCGTCGTCCTCTTCGGGCGTTGTTGCCGTTTCCTCGACCTCGGTGATTTCGATTGTTTCAACGGTTTCGACCGTATCGCCGTTCTCTACGGTTTCGACGGTGTCGGTCACGGTGATTTCACCTGCCGCCGCCTCTTTACGACGCTTGATTTCCGCCGCCGCTTCAACCTGTTCTTTTTCGTTGAACTTGTAGAAGAAAATCGGGATTGCCGCCGCGATGAAGCTTATTGCCGCGACCAGCATCAGCATAATCCACATGACGTCTTTGCCGTCGGAGTCGAGTGCGCCGGGGTTGTTCGCCGTTACGCCTGCCATGTAGTAGCCGAGAACGCCGATGAACGCGCCGACCGCCATACCGATTTTGTTGATGAAGGTCTGCATTGCAAAGCATATGCCTTCCGCACGTTCGCCCGTCTTGAGCTCGAGATATTCGACCGTGTCGCCTATCATTGCGTAAGACACGATGTTGCTGAGACCGGACGGCACGCCCGCAATGACCAGCGCGATAAACGCGATGACCAGCGTCGCGGTGGAGGTGTAGTTGCCCTTGTCGATTGCCATACCGATGATGAACGCGATGAGCAACGCGATACCGCCGACGATGTGCGACCAGATATAGGACTGTTTCTTGCCGATTTTCTTCGTGAGATACGGCACCATGAGAGATGCGACCAGACCGCCGGGAACGACGGCGAGGGTTATCAGAGTGTAAAGACCTTCGCCCTGCATGCCGAGGAAGTTGACGTCCGCGAGCACGTATTTCGCAAAGTACAGACCGCCCGTATAGGTGAACACCATTCTCGCCGCGCCGAGCACGCCCGATATGACGATGAGCATAAGAGGCTTGTTCTTGAACAGGAGTTGGAGGTTGTGTTTCAAAGACGGGGGTTTTTCCATCGTCTGGTTTCTTTCGCGGGTGTTCTTGAAACCGAGATAGAACAGAGGCACCGCCACCACGACACAGACGATTGCAATGACAAAATAAATCCAGCTGAGTTCGTTCTGCATGTCGCCGCGGGTCGCGTCGATTGCATTCTGCAAATCCGCGCCGGTGACGATTGCGCCCGTGTAAAGCGGATTCTTGAGTGCCGTTACGCCTGCGAGAGCGGCAAGTATGGAGGCAACGCCCGCACCCTGATTGGAGTTGATGAGCTGTGCCACGTACGCCTGAATGCTGCCCAAAGAGCTGAGCGCGTTCTCGTCGAGGTTGAACCCGGACTGGTGAATGGCGGTTATGAGCGTCTGATATGCCTTGACCTGTTCGGCAGCGTCAGCCGTCATATTGGAAGTAATCTGAGGAACGATGATGGTGACAAGACCGGCACCTGCCGTGCACAACAGTCGCGCTATGGTGAGCAGATTGCCGCGGCGGTAAGTGTCGTTGGACATTGCCGTGGACAGTCCCCAGTAAGGAACGTCGGCAACGGTGTACACCATACCCCAGATTATGTAGACGATGGATATCGCCGCAAAGCTGCCCCAATCGCTTCCGTAAACGGGCATGAAACACAGTATCGTCATACCCGCAATCGGCAAAGCCATCCATTTGAGATAAGGACGGCATTTGCCCCATTTCGTGCGCGTTCTGTCAACAATGGAACCCATAATCGGGTCGTTCAAAGCGTCGTAAATGCGCGCGAACAACATCAAAAGAGCAACCGCTATCGCGCTGTACCCTATGGCGTCTGTCATAAACACCGTAAGGTAAGAGCCGATTACCGTGCAGATAAGGTTCTGACCGAACCCGCACAGCGAATAGCAGATGCCCTCTTTGGGTTGCATTTCACCGTCACCGGGAACGGAACCGAACAATTTATGCCATATTGTTCGTTTGGGCTCCGCCACGGCGGCGTCGGTTGCTTGTACGGACGAAACGTTCAAATCTTCCATAATACCCGCCTTACACAATTTTTTATCGCCAAAAACGGTCGATATATAATTACATTATATATAAAGTAAACACTATTCCGAACGATTTGTCAAGAATGTTGAAAAAATATAACTCCATCATTAAGAAATTCTGTCGGGCGACGCGGCTCAACGCCGTCCCTCTGAAAAAAAATGCCCCGCCCGCCCGCGAATTTGCGCAAATTGCTTGTGCAAAACGAATTTTTGCGTTAATATAACAAAGCGACAAGGGGCTTTAGCTCAGTTGGCTAGAGTACTTGACTGGCAGTCAAGGGGTCAGGGGTTCGAATCCCCTAAGCTCCACCAAATCAAACCTAAATCGAATAAATCGGTTTAGGTTTTTGTTTTATTCGAATTTGTGTGCATTTGCTCCACCATAACGAAACTATCCGAACACCTCGGATAGTTTTTTTCTGTTTCGGCCTTCCTCGTTGCGAACATCGTCGCAATCGCAAAAATCATTGCCCGCAATAAATAATCCGCGGGGTTTTCCGATGATGAAACGCTCCGAACGTTCGCACCAGCAATTCGCTTATAAACCGAGTACCGTTAAGATGAATTCGCCCGCAAATGCGGGCGAATTCATCAAGGGGTTTGTATGAAGAAACGGTTCTAAATTGCCATTGCCGTTCTGACTGTAACACCGTTTTCACACGGTGAATCGGTGCGTTTCAAAAATTCCGACACTTCTTTTTCAACGGGAATCGAACATTGCGCGCCTTTGCGCGTCACGGCAATTGCGGAAGCAGCCGTCGCATATTCGATTGCCTCGCCTATATTGCGTCCTTTTGCCAAAACCGCCGCAAGCGCACCTATAAACGTATCTCCCGCTGCCGTTGTGTCGACTGCCTTGACCTTGTAAGCGTTGTAGACTTTGATTTCTTCGTCCAGCAAAACACAGCCTTTATCGCCGCAAGTTATAATGATTTTGTCGGCTCCCATTTGACGAAAACGTTTTTTGAGTTCGGCATAATTGTCGCGATGAGGATAAATGCCGACAAGTATCTCGGTCTCCGTTTCGTTGGGAATGAGAATATCGCTGTACTGCAACGCAACCGTGGCGTCCGACGACGCCGGTGCGGGGTTAAGAATGGTGAGCATTCCCAACCTTTTCGCCAGTTTCAGACCGTTTATCACGGTATCGTTTCTGGTTTCCAGCTGCGTAACGAATATATCTCCGCGCTTTGCCTGTTTGGAAAGTATCTGAGCAAAATCGTCGTATTCGTAAGAAGAATTTGCCCCTCCGTGTATGATTATACGATTGTCGCCGTTATGCAACAAAATTCCCGCAACTCCCGTGCCGCATTCTTTTCTTATTACCAACTCAGACGCAATACCGGTCTCTTTCAGACTTTTGAGCAATTGTTCTCCGAATTGGTCGTTGCCGACTGCACCTAACATAACTACGTTAGCGTTCTGTTTTGCGGCAGCAACGGCCTGATTCGCGCCTTTACCTCCCAGATTGACAAGCAGATTGCGCGAATTCACGGTTTCGCCGTTTTTAGGCAAATTATCGACGTCGAAAGAAACGTCCATATTCAAGCTACCCATAACAAAAATCGTTTTCATAGCATTACCTTATCTTACATTTTTTTGCTGATGTCGACAGTATATTCCGCAAGTTTCTTTATGCTTATTTCTTTATACTGTCTGAGATAAGTTTTCAGCTTGTCCCCTATCGGTGCCGTCCACCTTTCGCTTACGGTGCGTTCTTTGCCGATTATACCGAGAACGGTTGCAATCTGCGCCGCATTGCAGTCAACGTCATACCCTATCATAGAAGAAATATTCATTGTGTAATCGAAATCACCGTTTCCGTACCACAGTGATATGACTTCCGACGCCGCATTGGGATATGCGTGCACCCAGTTATACTTTTTGTACTTTTCACGTGCTTTTTCCCACGCCTGTTTCCAACTTCCGTATTCTTTGCAACGGTCGAGAGCGAATTTTACTACGCTGTAATATTCGCTGTCGTGCGGCAGGTATTTGTCTATTGCAAGTTCCAGTATTTCCCTCACGTCCTTTTTGACGTAAGCCAACGACACCATAACCGCATTGAAAATCTCACCCAGAACGCCGTTGTTGTGATGCGAAACGACTCCGTCTCTGAAAGCGTAATCGGCGGCCAGCACGGGATTGCCCGGGGCAACCATTCCGCACACCGCCCCGCGCATTTGCGCACCAATCCACTCCCTGTACGGATTGTTCATATAACCGCTTTCAGGAGGATATATGCCGCTTTTTATGTTTTTCAACGCCCACTCTTCCGCAGACCAACCGAAAGGAACCAGCGCAGCCCACTCCTCTGCTATATCCGCGGATGTCACGTTCTTACCCTTGCGGGACGCCGCAATCAGAAACGCAATTTCGTATGTGATATCGTCGTTGTAAGTGTTCGGCTCACGCACATAACCGTCAACGTTTCCGAAAGCTTTTTCGATTTGTTCGGTCACATAACCTTCGATTGCGGTACCTATTGCGCCTCCGACAATCTGTGCAACCCAACCGTAATAGGTCCTTTCCGAAAAATCCTTACCGTACTTGTCGGGTTCGTCGAATTTCAGTTTGGTGTCGACGGTACGTTTGTACTTTTCGAAGGAATCGTACACTTCGTACGAAAAATATTCGTGCCCTTCGATTTTCGGAGCATTGTTGAGTGCGTTCCATATACGCCAGGTCACACGATTCAGTCCCGGCATATCGTTTTTGTCGTAACACGAAAGCCCTTCGTCGATGAGTTTTTCCGCTTCGGACACGTCGTAACCCATATTTCCCATATCGGCTATCGCGCCTATAATCACTCTTTCCGGTGCATTGGAACCGGGCACGTTACTCTTCCATTTCATTTTGAGCAACGTATCATCGAGTTTTTCTATGGTTTCGGCAAACAACCATCCCTGTTCATCTTCTTCTAAAACACGAGGGACGGCGGCGCACATCATCCTGTATTCTCTTTCCCAAGCCTTTTCCATTTTTTACCTCTAACATTTTAATTCTTTGCTTCGCTATCACCGCATATATGATGAGAGCGACAATGGTTGCCACGTAAGGCAACATTTCGAATATTTCGTTGAATATGGCAAGAAAGCCGCTGGACCCGAAAGCAATGGCAATTGCCGACATAAAACCGAACAGCAAACTGCTCAACATCGTCCACAACGGATTGCCCATTGCCATTGCCTCTGCCGCCAATGCGATAAACCCTCTCCCTGCTGTCATATTTGCGGCAAAGAATGAAACGTATCCCATCGACAGAAAAATACCGCCTACGGATGCCAGAACTCCGCTGAGCACTATCGCAACGAATTTATGCTTTTTGACGGAAATGCCGAGGCTGCTTGCGGCAAGCGGATTTTCGCCCACGGCACGGAGTTTAAGTCCGAAATGAGTTTTGTTGATTACAAACCACAGTATTACGGCGAGCGCCACGGCAACCCAGGTTAGCACGTTGTGTCCGCTGAGCAATCCTCCTATAAACGGAACGTTGCTTATGGCAGGAAAATCGATGTTAGGAAACACCTGACTGACTATGGACGTCGAAACGTTTTTGTCGCCCGTAAATACTTCCAGAAAGAATATGGTTCCTCCTGCTCCGATAAGGTTTATCACAACACCGGTCAGTATTATGTCCGATTTCAAATACAGGGTGGAAAACGCCAGCACCGCGCTTACCAGAGCACCTATCAGCACACCTATGAGTCCGCCCGTGAACAAATCGCCCGTCCAGAAACTGCCCAACACTCCGAACAGCGCCGAAAACAGCATTATTCCTTCAAGTCCGATATTGACTACCCCGGCCTTATTCGAAATAAGCGCACCGAGAGCCGCAAACAGTATAGGCGTTGACAAGCGCAATACGGAAACGATGAATTCGTTTGAAAAGATTATATTGAAGAAATCATCCATTTGCGACCTCCTTTATAATGCGTTTGTTCTGCATATTGGAGAACAGGGCCTGTCCTGCGACCAGAATGATGATTATGCCCTGAATTATGGACATAATTTCGACCGAAACGTCGGTATGCCTCGACATTATTTCCGCCCCTTCTCTCACATAGGCGATAAAGAATGCCGCAACCGGAACAAGCAAGGGATTGTTGCGGGCAAGGATTGTCACTATCATTCCGTCGAAGCCCTTGTTCGGAAAAGTATTCACCAGGTCGTACCTTTCGAGGTTGCTGAGCGTATACATAGCGCCCGCACCGCCTGCGACCGCACCGCCCATAATTTGCGACGTCAACACCAAGCCGCTCACGCCTATACCCGAAAAGGCAAGGAAGCGTCCGTTCAACCCGCTCAATTGCAACGCGTATCCGTTTCTCGTTTTGCTTAGATAAATATAGAAACCGACGACGACGATTATCATAATGACAAGCGCAACCTGTATTTCGAGTTCGCCGACGGGTATTACCGACATCTTTGCGGAATCGAGAAATTCCTTGGTCGTAAGTATTCCCGCGGTTTCGTCCAACAGCGCGCCTCTTATGATTACATTGCCTATTCGCAGTGCAATGTAATTCATCATAAGCGAAACCACCATTTCGGATATTTTGAAAGATATTTTCAAAATTGCGGGTATAACGCATATAATCACACCGCCGATTATGCCGAAGACAATGGCAAGAATGGGATGTATGCCGAGAGGGAGAGCCACTCTTATAGCAACCAACGCGGCAAAAACCCCTCCGAGTATGAACGCGCCTTCCGTGGCAAGATTGAATTGCCCCGCTTTCAGCATTAGCGCAAGAGCCAGCCCCGTCAGCGCAATGGGAACCATCTGCACAAGTACCTGATTGAAATATCTCGGTTTCATAAGCGGTCCGAGAACCAGATATTCAAACGCTTCCATCGGCTGGTCGCTTACGCAAAGAATGATGATGAGCGCCACGCAGAAAGCCGCTACGATGGCTACGGCGGTACGGAGCAATTCGGTCTGAATCTTTATCGACTCGACCTTTTTGGACATACTTCTGGCGTCACGTTTTGTTTTGAATTTTTGGTATGCATTGGAAAATGCACTCTTGATATCAATTTTATTCATCGTCTTTATCGCCGAACATATTGTCCAACCCAAGCATATATCTGCCCAGCGTTTCCTCGTTTATTTCTTTAGGTCTGTTAAAATCGGCAACGATTTTGCCGCTGTAAAAGACCAGTATTCTGTCGCTGATACTCAACAGTTCCGACAAATCCGCCGAGTTGAGCAAAACGGCACACCCGTTGTTGCGCAACTCGACGATTTTGTCGCGGATTATTTTTGACGCGCCTATGTCTACGCCTCGTGTGGGCTGGTCGACAATTGCCAGTTTGGGAGCGTCCTCGAATTCTCTTGCCACGACCACCTTCTGCATATTGCCACCCGACAACATTCCCACCACATCGTCGCAATCGTTGGCTTTTATTTCGTATTTCGCTATCTGTTCGTCCGAAAATTCCCTGATGGCTTTGCGGTCAAGGAAAAATTTGTGTTTCACGAACTTACCGTTGATATACAAAGTGGATATAAGATTGTCCGCTATGGACGAATCCTTGCTCAGCCCTTCAGCAATTCTGTCTTCGGGTACGTGAACGACGCCCATTTCACGCAACTTTTTGCGCTGAATTCCTTTGACGGGGTTATTATCGATTTCTATTTTTCCCGTAAAATTCTTTATACTGCCGGCTACCGACTGTATCAGCTCCCGCTGCCCGTTACCCTCAACGCCGCAAATACCGACGATTTCACCTTGCGAAACCGTAAAACTGATATCGTCGAGCAATTTTTTCTTCAAAGAATTCACATATGACAACCCTTCGATTTCAAGAACGACGTCACCGCGTTCGATTTCCGGCTTGTCGATTTTTTCACAGAATTCTTTGCCTACTATCAGATTCGACAATTGAGTTACGTCAACGTCGGACGTATCGAAAGTGTCCACTATCGTTCCTTGACGAAGTATGGAAATCCTGTCTGAAATGCCGATAATCTCGTTGAGTTTGTGTGAGATGAACAAAATCGTATGTCCCGACTCTTTCAAGCGTTTGAGCTGTTCGAACAGTTTTTCCGTTTCCTGGGGCGTCAAAACCGCCGTGGGTTCGTCAAGTATCAGAATCTGAGCACCCCTGTACAGCGCTTTGAGTATTTCGAGTTGCTGTTGATTTCCTACGGACAAATCCCTTACCACGGCGTTTCCGTCCAGATTGAAACCGTACGTTTGGCACAGTTCCTCCGTCAGTTTCGCGATTTTGCGTTTGTTGATGAAAAAACGCTTCGGCATATTCAAAATGAGATTCTCGCCGACCGTCAGCGAATTGACGAGCATAAAGTGCTGGTGCACCATACCGATATTCATTTTGATGGCGTCCATAGAAGAAGAAAACTTCACTTCCTGTCCGTTGACGAACATCTGTCCGGAATTGGGCTTTTCCATTCCGTAAATTATCTTCATCAACGTTGACTTTCCGGCACCGTTCTCCCCGACGATTGCGTGGATTTCTCCTCTGCGAACTTCCAGGTTTATGTCGTGGTTGGCAACAATACCGTTGCCGTAAACCCTCCCGATTCCGACCAGTTGCAAGACGTTGTCCATATAAGCTCCTTGACGGTGCCGTGCCGCACGGACACAGCACCGTCGGATTGATTCGTTCTATTTTGCCGCAGCTATAATGCCGTCCACAATGGACATCTCCGCACCGCTTCCGATTGCGGTGGTAACGGTGATTTGCCCCGCTCTGAGTTTTGCTTCCGTCTCTTCGACAAAATCAATCATATTCTGAGGAATGTCGCTGTTGTAGCCGATAAATCCTATACAATCCTCATCGAAGCCCACTCTTTCGTTGGTGCCCCACTGCATTTCGTCGTTCACGATTTTTTCGAAAGCACGGAAAAGAGCAACGTCGACTTTTTTCAAAACACTGCCGACAATATAACGTTGTTTTGCGGGCTGGTCGGCAAAAAGTCTGATTTGGTCCGAGTCGCAGGCGAGATAATATTTATTGTTATCGACTGCCGCGTCCAGCGCTCCGAGTCCTGCCTGAGAAGCCGCCGCAAAAACGAGGTCACAACCCCTGTCGTAAAGGATATTCGCCTGGTCCTTTGCACGCGTCGGGTCAAGGAAGGTGCCGATAAAGCTGCTCTGAACGGTTATCTTGTTTGCATTGGCAGGGTCGTTTGCGGGTTTCGATGCATCGAAATTGGGGTCCGCATAATGCACACCTTCGATAAATCCGACAAGAAAATCCTTGATAATCGGAGAGTCCGCCCCACCTATGAAACCAAGCTGTTTGCTCCCGTTCGACAGAGGAAGGCTCGGGTCGTTGGCAATCTGTGCCGCAAGCACTCCGCCGAGGAATGCGACCTGATTCTGTTTGAATTCTATCGAGTAAAGGTTATTTGCGCCCTTACCGTCGGAAAAGTCGCCTGCGTAATCGAAGAGAATAAATTTCTTGTCGGGATATTCGACGGTTGCATACGCCATATGGTTATACATCTGCCAAGTACCCATAATTATGATATCGTACTCTTCGCAAGCGTCATCCACAAAATTGCGGAATTTTGTGCTGTCCGTGCCCATTTCGATGGCTTTGACGGTTGTGTTGGGATAAGCGGCTTTGATTTTTTGAAGTCCCTCGTTCGCCGAATCGAAAAACGACTTATCCCCGAGGGTACCGTTTACCAACAACGCAATTCTGGCGGTTTCGGGGTCGAATTCGCCGCCGTCGTCACTGTCAAGGCACGCAGTCAGTGCAAAAACGCACGAAACTATCACGCACAGCACCAGTATAATCGAAATAAATTTTGATTTTTTCATAGTCAGTCTCCGTTGCAACCGCATCCGCAACGAACTCGCGGCGGATGCGACTGCTCAAACCGATATCGGTTTATCGGTTACATACCGCTTACGCGTTGTATCTGTAACTCATATAAAGTTCGGCGCCGTCACCGACCGGAATCACGTGAATGCCGGAATAGTTGCCGTATTCGACACCGTCGACCGTAAATCCACCCGTCCACCAGGCAGACACGGTCATATCGTTTGCGTACACGCCGATAGAATTGACAAAGCCGGCACTGATACTGTAAAGAATTCCTCTTGCATCGCAAGCCGCTTTGATGACTTCTTCGAAGGTCAAATCGTCATCGGTAATCTGAAGCGTCCCGTCAAACATAGTTTCAACGGATTTGTCGGCTTTTTGTGCGGTGAGGACAAGTTTTACGGTTTTTGTGCTGACGTTGTTGATGTAAAAATTGGGTTTATTGTCGGCATCGGCAATCTGCGAAAGGTCGGCTGCCGTAAAAGGAACGGGATTGTCAATCTTTTCGTAGCTGTAGTAATACTCCGCATTGTCGACAACCGAAGCTGTGGTATCGGCAACAATCTTATAAGAACTGTCACGTATAACCCACTGCATCTCGTCGGTATTGGGCAAAGTAATGTCGGTAATATCGGGCCAATTGCCGTATGAAAGAGTGAGCTGGTCGATGGAGCCGTTCCCGTCTGCGTCGAGTGCGGTCACGCCGTAGGACTTATCGAAGAATAACTGAACGAGTTCGTTTACCGTAAAGTCATCGTCCACGACCTTGAATTTCGAACGGTGCGTCGCGATGAATTCTCCGTCTTCATTCTGATAAACCGCCGTAATTCCCGCATTCAGCGTTTTGATATTGTTGACTACGATATCGGCTTTGGGAGTGTTGTCGTTGCTTGCGGAACCGCTGTCGTTGCAAGCCACGAGCACACCGGCGACAACCATAATCACAATCAGTAAAATTGCAAATTTTTTCATAATTTACCTCCGTTTTATGTAATTTTCATTACATTTTGTTCAACCGATAAAAATGGGGTTTGTCACTGCAAATCCTCCGAAATCCCCCGACAGTTGCAAATTGACCCAATCACCCGATTTCAGATTTTCCAGCTTGAACGTACCCTGATAAGTCAACGTGCCGTCCGCGATGTCTATGGTCTCGACAAGCGCGCCGTTGACGAATATCTTCAACTGTCTGAGTTCTTCGTTGGATTTGAGGTCGAAATTGAGCACCATACTGTCGTCCAGCGCTACGGTTTCACCGTATTTTTTGCCTGCGATGTCGGCAAACACCAACGGACCGTTGGTTATGAACGAATTACCCTGCTTAATGGCATTCAATACGCCGTCCGACGAATATTCGTCGGTGAACACATACGTTCTCGGGCTGCCGGAATAAGTATTTCGCTTTATCCAATCGAGGTCGTTTCCGTCGGGTGCATAGGGCGTGCCGTAAATGTTATGATTGTCAGTTCCTCCGACAATGGCAAGTCGCGTGCCCTTGTTCATAAGTTCAACCCATTTCGCATAACTGTTTTTGTTTGTACCGCTGAGAGAAGGAGGAGCATACACGCCGTTCCAAACCTCGATTGTGTCGAAACGTCCCGCAAGATTCCAATCCTTGAAGCCCATATCGTCGCTGCGTCCGGGGTGATTTATCTGAGCGATGGTGTCGGGCTGCAAACGTATATCGTTGACTATTCGCAGAATGTCGCTGGACGAATATGCGGTGGCATTGAAAATTTCGCTGCAATTTATAGCCTGATAATGTCCTCTCGACGTTGTTACCTCCCAACCTTGCATTGCAATGAAATTCTTCCCGCCTCCGATATAGAAATTATTTCCGGCAAGCCATTCCTTAACCTGATACACGCTGTTGTGGTCCGAAAGAATGCCGTAGGACAGTCCGACGGCAATATTGGATTTAAGCACTTCACTAGGCAAATCCGTGCCGTCGCTGTATGTGCTGTGTTGATGAATATCGCCCGCGTACCAGTTCCCCAGCGAATAAAGTCTTTTCAAAGAAATATCGGGCATTTTGAAATAACCGTTTGTGTAAACGCTGTAATCGGACAGCGTTTCGATTTCGTATTCGCTGCCGTGACTGAATTCGATGTCGTAGTTGCCGTCCGGCAAAACCAGTTCGTAACGCCCCAGATAGTCCGTGACCGTACGATAAACGAGGTTTTCCGTCTTATCCCAGATTTTCAACTGAGAAATCAAAGGTTCGCCCGTATCCTCGTCGACAACCACGCCGCGAACTGTGGCCGTATACACGGGACGGTCCTTGCCGGGCATAATTTCTATACCACTGCCCGTATAAGCGACCGACGCGGTATATTGAGGTTTTTCCTGTTTATCGGTGTCGCTGTCCGGTGCGACTTCGTTTTCGTTTCCGTTACAAGCGACAAGCGCAAAAGACAGAGAACACAGCAACACGAGAACTACGACAAAAATGAAAAACTTTGACTTTTTCAACTCTTTCGTACCCCCTTAACATAAATCTTTTGATAAAACGTTTTATCAGCCCAAAAAAAATAATAAAGCCATCATCTCGTGCAAATTTTTGAACTGATAAAAGGTTTTATCTGGGTTCATTATAAAATGCCGCCATAAGTTTGTCAATACCCAAAATCGAATTAACGGAAAATAAACGACATACAAAGCACTCGCTTTCAGACCGATTGCCGCCCTGCAATCGTGCGTTTGGAAAGTATATACCGAGGTTCAGGACAGATTTTTCACGCTTTCTCTTTCGACAAGTCTTGTTTTTATGACTTTATGCACAGGCGCAATATGACCGCTCATTGCCTTCATTGTCAACTCGAACACGCTTTCGGCGAGTTCTTTGAGATTTTGCTTTACGGACGTCAACGGAGTTCGAAGCATCTGCGAAAAATTCAAATCGTCAAAACCGACAACAGAAATGTCGTCGGGGATTTTCTTCCCCTTGTCGGAAAGTTCTTTGATAACGCCGTATGCCATAAGGTCGTTGCTTGCGAAAATCGCACTGACCTCTTTATACTTCAATATTTTTTCGGCGGCTGCCTTTCCACCCGCAAACGTATAGTCGCCGACCACGATGTGGTTGTCGTTTATCTCTATGCCGGAGTTTTCAAACGCACATTTGTAACCGTCAAGTCGTGCTTGCGCCGAACGGTAATTCAACGGACCGGTAATCATTGCAATATTTCTGTGTCCGTTATCGATAAGATATTTTACGGCTTGCCTCGCACCTTCGGCATTGTCAATAGAAACAACCAGTTTTGAATCTTCGTAATATCTGTCAAAAAATATAACAGGTATACCCTGCTCGTAAAATCCGCTCAAATCGCACGGTTTTCTTTCGTCCGACGCACAAATCACAAGAGCTTCCACGCGCTTTTCGTCCAGCATCTCCACGTATTGGTTTTCGAGCGACGTATCGCTGTTTGTATTGCACAAGATGATATTGTATCCTGCGTCGTGAAACTTTTTGTCGATTTCACTGGCGACAACGGCAAAAAACGGATTCACGATATCAGGCAAAATCAGTCCTATGGTTTTTGTTTTCCTTGTTACCAAGGCAACCGCAGTCATATTGGGTTTATAGTTGTATTTTGCCGCAAGCTCTTTTACCAGTTTTTTCTTTTCGGGGGCAACGCGTACAGGCTTATCGTTCAGAATAAGAGAAATGGCGGTAATGGACAAACCGCTCTTTTCACTCAAAAACTTCAATGTCGCACGCATACAGACAAACCCTCTTTTATTTTGCCTTTATATTATCATAAATTGACTGTGGTTACAATACATTTTCCAAATCCGACTTCGATATTAACGGTACTGCGAACATAAATAAGGAATACATACGAAAAAGGCACGCGGGGGCGTGCCTTTTGTTTTCGTTCTTAATCGCTATCGTTCTTCTCGGAAATACGTGACGCCGAGCGACGCGGGCGGCTGGCTTTCCCTGCGGCTCAAAATGCTGGTCAGAACAAGAACTATAATCGTGACGAGATACGGCACCATTTTGATGATTTCCTTTTGCGCGAACGACACCGAGATATAGTTCGGCAACAGATACAGCATACTGAACAGAATGGAACCGAGGATTGCCCAGTTGGGACGCCACACGGTGAATATGACGAGCGCGACCGCCATCCATCCGAACTTGTCAATGGAATATTCTACACTGCCGCCGAGGTAATCCATAATGTAGAACAGACCGCCGAGACCCGCAATCATACTGCCTATGAGCGTTGCAGCGTACTTGTAATTGGTGACGGAGATACCCGCAGCGTCCGCAGTGGCGGGATTTTCGCCGACGGCGCGCAGGTTAAGACCAATGCGCGTCTTTTTCAGTACTATTGCCGCAATAATCGCTATGAAAAACGCAATGTAGACCAACGAACCATAAGAGAAGAACAGTTGACTGAACCATCCAAGGTCCTGCGCAAACGAGAACGTTTGTTTGAAGTAAAGACTTGCCGCGCTGAAACCCGTCGTGGTTGCACGACCGCCGAAGAAACTGAGTATGCCCACGCCGAAAGTGGTAAGGGCAAGACCCGTGACGTTCTGATTGCAACGGAGCGACGTTGTAAGGAAACAATAAATCAAACCGCCTATCGCTGCGAACAACATAGCCATAAGAATTGCCGATAATGTAGCTCCGGCTCCCGTCATCTCGCTTAGGTCGGAAAGGGATTTGATATAGGCCGCCTCGCCGATTATGCCGCCTGCGGCGCCCATACACATAATGCCGGGAATGCCGAGGTTGAGGTTACCGGACTTTTCCGTCAGGGTTTCGCCTACAGAGCCGAACAGGAATATGGCACTGAAACGAATGGAACTTTGAAGGAAGGTCAGAAACATTACGCATTTACCTCCTCTGTGACGTTGACGGCGGGAACCGCTTCATCGTCTGCAAAGGCGTCGGCGGAAATTTCACCCTCAACCGTCGTTTCGGGTTCGGGTGATACTGTGCCGCGGTGTTTTCCGAAGGAGCGGAACTTTATCTTATAGTTGATGAAGAACTCGCACCCTATGACGAAGAAGAAGAATATACCCGTGATGATGTCCGAGAACGAATCTCCCATTCCGTAGTTGCTTGCAAGACGCGCGGCGCCCTGATCTATGAACACGTAAAGCATAGAAGTGAAACCCATAAAGAACGGATTGAACTTTCCGAGCCACGCGACGAGGATTGCCGTAAATCCCCTGCTGTCGACGGTATTGGTCGTAAGGGAGTGGTCGGTGCCTGCGACCAGCAGCCAACCCGCAACGCCACACAGCACGCCCGAAAGTATCATTGTGCGGATGATGACTTTCTTGACGTTGATACCGACGTATTTCGCGGTATTTTCGCTCTCGCCGACGACGGACAGTTCGTAACCGTGCTTGCTGAAACGGAAGTATATGAATATCAGCACCATTATGGCGGCCACGATTATGATGTTGAAAATATAATTTACGCCACCGAGTTTAGGCAGGTGTCCATAAGGCAAAGTTCCGAGCACCGCCGAGCCGTTGGGAACCCATAGGTAAATGCAGACCGCGACGAGTTGCATAGCAACGTAGTTCATCATCAGCGTGAACAGAGTTTCGTTGGTCTTCCATTTTGCCTTGAAAATAGCGGGTATGACAGCCCACACGACGCTGAACCCGATGCTCAAAGCAAGCATTATTATGAGCAGCGCCCAGTTGTTGAGGGAAGGTCCGAAGGACTTGATGCAAACGATACACGCAAGTCCGCCGACAAGCACCTGCCCTTCGGCGCCGATATTCCAGAACTTCATTTTGAACGCAGGCGCGAGCGCGAGCGCGATGATGAGCATAATCGCCGTATTCTGGAAGAATTTGAGGATGGTGTTCTTCGTACTGAAAACGCCTTCGAACAATCCTTTGAAGAATTGTCCTACGCTTGCCCCGTCGGTAAGAATAGCGCTGACCGCCGCACTTATGCCGAGCGCTACGAACACGGCAACAATGCGTATAATCCAAGCCTGCCACTTGGGCAGATTGTCGCGCTTGACTATGCGGAACAACGGCTCTCTTTCGCTCTTTCTATTCAGCATCGGGCACCTCCTTTGCGTTTGCGGAAGCGGCAGTCATCAAAAGACCGATTTCCTCTTTACGGACGGACCTTCCGTCCACAATGCCGGTTATCTTGCCTGCGCAGATGACCATAATGCGGTCACAGAGTTCGATGAGGACGTCAAGGTCTTCGCCGACGTAAATGACTGCCACGCCCTTTTCCTTCTGGGCGTTGAGCAGATTGTATATGGTGTAAGAACTGTTGATATCCAGACCTCTGACGGGATACGCCGCCATAAGCACGGTAGGCGCGGACGCGATTTCACGTCCGACCAGCACCTTCTGAATGTTGCCGCCCGACAGTCTGCGTACGGGGGTGTGAGAACTGGGCGTAACGACTTCGAGGTCGCGTATTATGTCCTCGGCAAGCTGTTTCGGGCGCTTTCTGTCGAGGAAAAATCCGTCGAAATGAGAACTGGATTTCGGCTTCAAGGCGGGCTTTACGCTATCATTTTGTACAGATGAACCGCCTTTTTTGTCGTTTTTGACTTTTTTGCCGTCAACGTACAGAACCTTGCCGCGTTTGTAACTGCGCAACATCATATTGTCGATGATGTCCATATTGCCGACAAGTCCCATACCCAGTCTGTCTTCGGGCACGAATGACAATCTGACGCCGAGTTCGCGAATCTGCGCGGGCGATTTGCGCACGAGATTTTCCTGAAAACCTGTGTTGGGGTCGTTGTACGTAATTGTACCCGCATTGGGACGAATAAGTCCCGCAATGGTTTCCAGCAATTCGCGCTGTCCGCTGCCCGCAATGCCCGCTATGCCGAGTATCTCGCCCGAGCGTGCCACAAAGGACACATCGTCAAGCACCTTGACTCCTTCGTGGTTGGTGAGCGACACGCCGCTGACAAGCAATCTGTCCTCGGAGTCGTGCGGCTCGGCACGGTGTATGTTGAGGTCAGTCTTGTGCCCCACCATCATTTCCGTGAGTTGCGGAATCGTGGTTTCGGCGGTCTTAACGGTGGCGACGTGCTCGCCTTTGCGCAGAACGGCAACGCGGTCGCTGATTGCCATAACCTCGTTGAGTTTGTGGGTTATGATGATGATACTCTTGCCGTCGTCGCGCATATTGCGTATGACGTTGAAGAGTTTTTCCGTTTCCTGCGGGGTTAGCACGGCAGTGGGCTCGTCGAGAATGAGGATATCCGCACCGCGATAAAGTACTTTTATGATTTCGACAGTCTGCTTTTCGCTGACAGACATATCGTATATTTTCTTGTTGAGGTCGATATCGAAGCCGTATTTTGCGGCAACTTCGCGCACACGCGCGCCGCGTTTTCTGGGCAACCAGTTGAATTTGGCTTTGTAGGCGAATTTGGCAAGAGGCAACGCCGCAATTTTGAGTTTGAGCATTGCTCTGCCCATCTGCGTATCGGTGTCGCGCACGGTCTTTACGGGTGCCTCGGCGTCGTCATTGTCGACGACGTAACGGGGTGCGTTCGCCTTTTCGCGCAATGCCGCAGCGTGCTCGCTCACCGAATAGCGCGGAGCGTGCTCGCCGAGGATAATATTGTCGATTGCGGTGAAAACGTCAACGAGTTTGAAATGCTGGTGCACCATTCCTATGCCGCATTCGTATGCGTCGCGGGGCGAACGGATGACGACGGGCTCGCCGTTGACGGAAATCTCGCCTTCGTCGGGGAAATAAATGCCCGACAACATATTCATAAGCGTGGTTTTGCAGCGTGGTTTTGCCGCTGCCGTTCTCTCCGAGAACAGACAAAATCTCACCGCGATAAACGGTGAGGTCCACATTTTTGTTGGCAACAACTTCGCCGAAGTATTTTGAAATGCCTTTCAGCTGAACGGCAACGGAGCTTGCCATACAGTTCCCTCCGTAATTGAACAACGAGTGTTCGTTATCGGCGGGGATTGCTCCCCGCCGATAAACGAAAGTTTTTGCTTAGAAAGCAGTGTCGAGAAGAGTGATGCCGTCTATCTGCAGATCGAAGTAAGGTGCAGAACGGTAAACGGATTCGAGGAACACACCGTTGGAGATGACCTGGGTGTCTTTCTCGTAGTTTGCGTCGGTGTCAACGTCTGCAAGGTACTCGGTGAGAGCCTTGCCGCCGACGGTGAAGTTTGCGGTGTCAAACACGTTGAGCGTGCCTGCTTTGAGCTGTGCCGCGACTTCGGCAAGTTTTTCGGCAGTGCCTGCTGCTGCTGCCGTACCGATTTCGAGGACTTCGACGGAACCGCCTACAAGGTAGTTCTCGGGATTGTTGCCAAGACCGCCGCACCAGTCAAAACCGACCGCGGTAACACCATTCTCGGTGCAGTTGATGAGGTATTCGAAGTAAGGCTCCCAGTTGACTCTGGAACCGATGACGTAAGTTTTGGAGCAAGCACTCTGAGTGCTGATGTTGTAGGTGACGTTGGGGATACCCGCTTCTTCGCAAGCAATAGGTGCGCCCATACTGTCCGCGTGCTGGCTCACGAGATCGGCTTTGGTCGCGCCATTGGGATCAATAAGTTTGATTGCCGCGTTCTTTTCCGCAGTTTCGTCATACCAGCTGCCCGTGAAGGTGACGTCCATCGTCACGGTTTTGCCTGCTTCTTCAATGACGGATTTTGCACCGAGATAGAAGGAGGTGTAACCGGAAACGACTTCCGCATAAGTGTATGCACCGACGTAACCAAGTTTGTAAGATTCGTTACCGGGTTTCGATTCGAGAAGTTTCAGACCTGCGGCAACGCCTGCAAGATAACGGCCTTCATAGATGGACGCAAAGGCGTTGTAGAAGTTTGCCTGCAATTCGGTGTGAGCCGTCGTGCCGGTGGCGTGTGCAAAACGAACATTGGGGTTCTCTTTTGCAGCCTGGAGCAAGTACGATTCGTGACCGAAGCTGTTTGCGAAAATGATGTTGCAGCCTTGGTCGACGAGTTCGATTGCGGCTTCGTAGCAAGCGTTGGATTCGGGGATACCGGTCGTGATGACGAGTTGGCTATCGCTGAGACCGCAAGCCTTGATGGCGTTTTTCGCCGCGTCGATAAAGTTCTTGTCATAGGTGCTGTTCTCGTCGTGCAGGCAGATAAGACCGAACTTGATGTTTTCCGCAGCAATGGGCTTGAAGGAAATGGTCGTTTCCGCGGGCGTTTCGGGGTTGCAGGCAACCAGAGCGACCGCGAGAGATGCCACAAGTGCGAGTACGAGCACAAGTGCCAAGATTTTTTTCTTCATAGAAACCTCCGTATTTTATGCCTTTCGGCTTATTGACAACCAAAAAAGGCGGAGTGACTACTCCCTGAAAGTCACCTTGCCGCCCTCCATACTGTCCACAACCGCGAGCGAACAGACTTTGACACCTTGCGCACGCAGAGCGTCTCCTCCGCCCTGAAAACCCTTCTCGATGGCGATTGCGCAGCCCACGAGATGCGCCCCCGCCTGGTCGGTGAGCGAGATGAGCCCGCGCAACGCCTCTCCGTGAGCGAGGAAGTCGTCTATAATGAGTATTCTGTCCTCGGGACGAAGATATTCCTTCTCGACGAAAACGGTGCTGGTGTTGCCGTGGGTATAGCTTTTGACCTGTGCGGTGAAGCAATCGGACGAGATGTTTGCGGTTTTGGATTTCTTAGCAAAAAGCACCGGGGCGTGGAAATGGCGTGCTGCGTAGCAGGCGATTGCGATACCCGATGCTTCTATGGTCATAATTTTGGTGACGTTGTCGTCCTTGAAAAGCGCGTAAATCTCCGTGCCGATTTGCTCAAGTAAAGCGTCATCGATGAGATGATTGAGAAACCCGCCTACTTTCAGCACCTCTCCGGGATAGACTTTGCCGTCCCTGAGGATGCGCTCTTCCAAAAGTTTCATTCGCGCTCCTTATACGCACGACGCGCCGACGCGGATATGCGCACGCGGCCGCCCGTACGAAAAACATATTCACATTATAAATAAAAGCTCCCCCTTAAAGTACGCATAGCCCCTTGGGAGTACGACATAATGAGACATTTTTCGCGTGCGGGCGAAAAGCAGCTCTCAAAGCAACAAAAAAGCGGAAAACCGCAACGCGGTCTTCCGCTCCGAATACGTTAAAAAGCCGTCAGCCGAGGAGATAATCCTTGCACGCGTCTTCGAGCGCACGGCAGATTGCAAACGCCTCTTCGAGGTCCTTGCCGCGGGCGATGACGCCGTGGCTTGCCATAAAGCAGCAGGGCGCGTTGCCGATTGCTTCGGCAGTGTTCTTGACCAGCATACCCGTGCCGGAAGGACCGAACTTGCTGACGGGCACGACGTCGCCAAGTATGTCGCGGTATTTCTCGGGGACGGGCAAAGGCTGTCTCATTGCGGCAAGTATGCTGCCGTAGAAGGGATGAGTGTGCACCGTTGCGTTGGTTTCGGGGTGTGCAAGCAGGATTTTGGCGTGCACGCCCTTTTCGCTGGTGGGCTTATTGGAGCCTTTCCACTCCATCGTCTCCATATCGACTATTGCCATCTGTTCGGGTTTTAGCATGATGTAGTCGAGCGCGGAAGGCGTCGCCATCATCTCCTTGTCGCCGAGTCTGACCGCGATGTTGCCCCAGGTGCCCTGCACGAGGTTCTCTTCCAGCAGTTTGACGCCGGCGTCTTTTATGTCCTGCGCGACCTTTTTAAGCTCGTCGGTGACGATTGCGGAGGGTTTTTCGGCGAGGTCTACTTCCTTGCCCGCTTCCGCCGCCTTCTGGCTGTCCTGGTTCTTCTTGGAATATTTCAGCTTATACACAATGTGCTCTACGCTGGCTTCGAATGCGTTGAGGTGTTTGATGCCGCCCTTCTTTTCGGCGAGCAGATAACCGTTTGCGGATTTGTCGAGAACGAGCGTCCCCGTATAGATTTCCGCAAGGGTGCGTCCCGTGACAACCGCGCCCGCTTCGGGAAGGAAGCACGCGTTTCTGAGTCCGGCAAGCGCGGCAACGGTTTCGGCTGCGGTGTTTTTCTTCGCCGCGCGCACGCTGATGCCGCAAATCTGAGACATGTCTTCGAGGACGGGAGGCAAAGTCATTCTCTTCCGGGAGAATTCGAGAATGCTCTTACTGTCGACTATCGCCGCGGCACCCGCGTCCTTTTTGGCTTTGAGCGCGCACAGCAACACGACCGCCGCCGCACGGAAGTTGCCTTCGAGTTGCTCCACGGTCTTGTCCGTAACGAATGCGACCTGCTCTTCTTTGAGGTCGGCGAAGTCGGCGTCGGGCGTGGTGATGTACATACCCTCGTCGGCTTTGGCGGCGATGTAGCCGCTCTCGATATAACCGTCGGCGAACAGCTCGGCGGCGTACTTCTTCATACTTGCGTAAATGTGTTCGTTTTTCATTCCATCCCCTCGAATCTCTTGGCATTTGCCGTTATGTACGGCCGTTTGAGCGCCAGATACAAAGTCTTGTAATCGGCGAAAAGTTTGTCGTATATTGCTTTGTTTGCGGGATTGGGCTTGTAACTCGCCTCAATCTGCACGAAATCTTTGGCACAGGAGAAGTTCTTGAGTTCTCCGAGGCCGATGAGCGCGACGATCGCGCAACCGAGTGCGCCCGCGTTTCTGGGGTTCTTCACGACGGAGAAATTGCAACCCGTGACGTCTGCGATGATCTGCATCCAGCCCTTGTCCAGCGCACCGCCGCCTATGATGCGGAAGTTGTTGCCCTCGAAACCGTAGTCCTTACGGTAATTTTCGAGTATCCAGCGCAGGTTGTAAGCAACGCCCTCGTAAACCGCGCGCATAAGATGTTCACGGGTATGAATGGGGTTGATGTTGAACAGCGTGGAACGGGTCGTGGTGCTGGATACGGGGCATCTTTCGCCCTGCATCCACGGAGTGCAGATGAGGTGGTCGGAGCCCGCGGGGACGTCGTCGATGACGCTGTCCATATACGCGTATATACCGTCGCCCAGCTGTTCCTTCTCGTGTTTGAAGAACTGGTCGCAAATCCACTGAATGTTGCTGCCCGCGGCTTCGGTGATGCCCGCAATGAGGTTCATTTCGGGGTCGGCGGACTGAATCGCCGCTGCGCCGTGCATGAACTTGGTCGCGTTTCTGGAAGGAGCGGCAACCCACGCGGAAGTGCCGAGGTAAATGTGAATTTCGCCGTCACCCGTCATACCGCTGCCGACGACCGCGGACTGAACGTCGTCGCAACCGCCGAAAACGGGCGTGCCCTTGACGAGCCCGGTTTCCGCCGCGGCAAGCGCGGTCAGACCATCGCCTATCATATCGGTGCTCTTGCAGAGAGGCGGCAACTTCTTCATATCGACGCCGACAAGCGGGAACGCGCTCATCCAGGTCTTCTTTTTGAGGTCGAGACCGTAAGAGGACGCGCCGGAGAGTTCCGCGTACATCTTGCCCGTGCACTTGAATTTGAGCCAGCCGTTGACGTCGAGGAAGTATTTGGTCTTGGCGAAAACTTCGGGTTTCTCGTCGCGGACCCACGCCATTTTTGCGATGCAGTCCTTGCCCATAATGGGAGTGCCGACCAACATCGTGAACAGCTTCTTGCCGCCGAGACGGTTCATAATCGCCTGCGCCTGCTTCTCCGCTCTGCCGTCAACCCAGGTGATGTTGTTCATGAGGTTGTTGCCGTTCTCGTCCACGGGAATGACGCCCTGCGCCTGCGTGGAGAAAACGATGCCTTTTACGTCCTCGGGTTGAATGCCCGCCTTCTTGATTATGGCTTTGGTCGTGATGCAGACCGCTTTCCAGTAATCGTTGGGGTCCTGCTCGACGTGAGCGGGTGCGGGATAATAGGTCGGATACGGTTCGGCGACCGTGGTGATGATGGTCCCGTTGAAATCGACCAGAACGGCCTTGTCGGAACTGGTGCCGATGTCGTGTGAAATGATGTAATTCATAGTTTACCCCTTCATACGGAATGTGGCAAATCCCCGCATAACGGGGCTTGCGAAGACATTATAGCACACGAGCGAGCAAAAACGCTCGCTCGTGTCATAATTTCTCAACCTTTTTTGTTGAGTTCGCGCGTGACGGGAACAACCGTCTTGAACACGTTCTCGAAACGGGCAAGTGCGTCGTCGATGACTTCGTCCGTGTCTGCCATGGAGGTGTAAAGTCTGCTGCCGGCGAGCGTCACGATGCCGTTTGCCATATACGCGGCACCCATCTGTTCCATTGCGACCTTTCTGTTCATCATCTCGTCCTTGGCTTTGAGCATCGGGATGACGGAGCCGAGCACGCTCATGGAACTGAAATCATAGCTCATTGCGCCCGTGCATTCGAGGTGAACGATGGAACCCTGGTTGTATGCCACGAAAGGCAGATTGTATTTTGCGATGAGTTGTTTGAGACCCTGGGTGATTCTGTCGCCCGCTTTGCCTGCCTTGGCGCAAGCGTCGGTGCGTTCGATTTCCTTGATGCAGCAGTATCCTGCATATGCGGAGAGGGGGTTTGCAGCGAGAGTGCCGCCGACGTAAGCGCGCTTGCCCATGCCCGCAACGCCTGCCGCCATGTGGTCGATATACTCTTTCTTGCCGCCGACGCCGCCCGCAGAGGGATAGCCGCCCGCGATGACCTTGCCGAAGATGGTGAGGTCGGGTTTGATGCCAAAGTAGCCCTGCGCGCCGCCGAGACCTACGCGGAAGCCGGTAACGACTTCGTCGAAGATGAACAGCGCGTCGTATTTGTGAGCCAGTTCGAGGGCTTTCTTGTTGTAATCAAAGTCGACGGGACGGGTGCCGCTTTCGGGACCGACGGGTTCGACGATGACCGCCGCGGTGCCGCCGCGCATTTTGTTCTTACGGAGCATGGCTTCCAGCATGTTGAGGTCGTTGGGGCGAACTTCGTCCGTCTTCGCGAAGCAACCGCCGGGGATGCCGTGAGATTCGAGGAAGTTGCGGCTTCCGGGAATTTTCAGACCGTAGACCATCTGATCGGACCAGCCGTGATATGCGCCGCCGATCTTGATGACGCGCTTGTTGCGGGTGACGCATCTTGCGACGCGGATTGCCGCCATGACGGACTCGGTGCCGGAACCGAGCATACGGAATTTTTCGCAAGCAGGCATATGCTTGTTGACTTCTTTCGCAAGCAGGAGTTCGGCTTCGTGGAAAAGACCCGTGACGGGGCCGCAATCGTTGAGCAGTTCAAACACCTTTTCTCTGACGGCGGGATAGTTGCTGCCGAGAACGGTGGGACCGCCCGCTTGCAGGAAGTCGATGTACTTGTTGCCGTCGATGTCGTAGAGATAAGCGCCGTCCGCCTTGGTAATGCAAATCGGGAAGGGGAAGTTGAAGGCGAGGTTGTGCTGAACGCCGCCGGGGATGTACTTCTTCGCTTCGGAAATAATCTCCTTGGACTTGGCACACTTGGTGTCGAAATGTTCGAGGACGCGTTTGAGTTCCTCGTCGGAAATGCAGTAAATGGGTTTAGAGGTCAGTTCTGCCAGTTCCTTGTAGATGGTCTTGGCGTCCTGCCAGTTTGATATTGCGTAACCGTTTGACATAAAATGCCTCCCATAATTTTTATCATTACTGAAATTATACCAACCCCGACGCGCTTTGTAAACACTTGTCCGACCTTAAAAATATATACAAATCCGTCGTTTTGTTTCTCCAAAAATACAGACTTTCGAAAAGTGTTGCGACAGAAAAGGACATAAAAAAAGCGCCCTTGTGCGGGTGCTCTTTTTATTGTGGTTTCGCTCAGTTGAACATATCCTTGAACGCCTTGCCGAATTTAAGAACGGGAGAATTGCTGGCGGGGATGACGATGACTTCTTTCTTGATGGGGTTGAAGCCGCTTCTTTCCGCTTTCTTTTTGAGTTCGAAAGTTCCGAAACCTGCGATGGCAACTTTGTCGCCGGCTTTAAGCGCGTCTGCGATGACATCGGAGAATGCTTCCACCGCTGCGGTGGCGTCCTTGATGGAGAGGTCTGCTTTGCAGGCGACTGCTTTCACAAAATCGTTCTTGTTCATAATTACCTCCTAGGTGTTATGTCGTCCGCTCGGAGCCGAGTCGGTCGATTTGCAATGTAAGTATAACCAATTACGCAAGAAAAATCAACACCAAATTTGCCCCGACGGTCCTCCTCGGGCACGCGTAAAATGAAAACTTGATAATAGACGGGCAATTAACCGAAAGCGAATATTTTTTTGTCGTGGGGCTCGAAACAGTCATAAATACGGGCAAAACGTCATAGTTTTTGGGTATGAAAAGAAAAATCCTTATCGTGTTCGCAGCAATAACGGTCCTTGTACTTGCGGTGGCGATGACCGCCTGCAACAAGTCCGACACGGACAAAACGCCCTCCGACGTTTCGCGGTCGGTATCCGCACTCTATACGGGTGAAAGCGAGAATTTCGCCGTGTCCGTGGAAAAGGGAATGCGCGAAGACCCATTCATAGCGGACGGCAAAGCGACCGACGTCGCGGAGTTTGCGGAAATCACCGTCACTCCCCTGACCTCCAACGATTTCGAGGAGATTTCCTATTTTCTGAACGCGGAAAACACCAATCTGTCGGGCACGCTGACGGGCAACAATTTCGGCGAATTCCGCCAGACGCTGACGCTTGACTTCGCCCCCGTTTCCGTGTCCGTGACCGCAAACGGAACGACGGAGGAAATACAACTCGCCGACGTGCTTGCGGGCAAACTCTCCTCCTCCGACGTCGTCAACATAGCGCGCAAGGAGTTCGCCGACAGAATCGCCGCCGAAAGCGCGGACGGCAAGCCCTCGCGCGAAATCTACGTCAAACTGATAAGCGGCGACCGCGAAACCTATTATTACTACGTGTCCTTCATCGGCGAAGGCGTGGACTACTGGGCAATGCTCGTCGACCCCGCAACGGGCGACGTCGTATCCAAAAAATAGACGCGCGTCGCGCCTGCGCGTAGCGCGCGCTATGCACGCAAACGCTATTATATTTTCCCGCTTCGAACCCGCGGCCGCCTTCCCGAAATCGGAGGCGGTCGCATGGTTTATTTTTCTTGCGCCCGCCGCACGTTTATGATATATTGATTTTATTAAGAAAATCTGGTGGACAATGTCGGAACACATCACCCCTCCCGACGTCGGTCTCACTTCGCAGGAAGTCGAAGAACGCGTCAAAGAAGGCAAAATCAACGGCGAACAAACCGTGCGCACCAAAAGCGTGGCGCAGATTCTGCGTTCCAACATTCTCACCTTCTTCAACTTCGTTTTCGTCGTACTTGCGGTCATTCTCGCATTCTTCGTTCCCAAAGGCATAGGCGGACTGGGCAATTTCGGCTTTATGATACTCATCGTTTTCAACACCGCGGTGGGCATCTTCCAGGAACTGCGCGCCAAACGCACGATGGACAGGCTCGCCCTGCTCTCCGCCCCCAAAGCCACCGTCATACGTGACGGCAAGGCGGAGGAAATCGCCATCGAACAAATAGTGCTCGACGACATAACGGAACTTGCGGCAGGCAGACAGATATGCGCCGACGGCGTCATCGTGGAAGGCAGCTGCGAAGTCAACGAGTCGCTCATAACGGGCGAACCCGACGCCATTCTCAAAACGGCGGGCGACCACGTGATGTCGGGCAGTTTCGTCGTTTCGGGCAAAGCGAAGTGCCAGGTGGAACACATCGGAATGGACAACTTCGTGATGAAGATTTCGGCGGGCGCAAAGTATTTCAAGAAACCGACGTCCGAAATCTGGCGCTCCCTTATGTGGATAGTCAAGATAATGTCCTTCGTCATTCTGCCCGTGGGCATCGCCCTCTTCTGCATCAAATATTTCGCAAGCGGATTCAAGGACCTCAACGACACCGCGATCACCACGATAGCCTCCGTAATCGGCATGATACCCTCGGGGCTCGTTGCGCTCGCTTCCACCGTGTTCTGCATAAGCGTAATCCGCCTTTCCAAACACAAGACCATAGCGCAGGACCTGTACTGCGTCGAAACGCTCGCCCGCGTCAACGTGCTCTGCCTCGACAAGACGGGCACCATCACGGAAGGCTCGATGGAAGTCAACGGCTTATCGCCGCGTGAAAACCTTGACGAGGCCGAATTCCGTCAGATACTCAAAGACGTCGTCACGGCAATCGGCGACGAAAACGCGACGGCGCAGGCTCTCGCGCTGTACCTCGAAGGCCTGCAAGTGCGCGACGTGGCGGACGTCACCGTGCCCTTCTCCTCGGCGAGAAAATGGAGCGGAGCCAGAATAAACGGCGTGAGTTATGCCCTCGGCGCGGTGGAGTTCACGCTCGGTCACGGCGACACTCCCGAACACGCATACGCCGCGGAAATGGCGGAAAAAGGCTATCGCGTGCTCGCGCTCGTTTCCTCGAAAGCCGACTTCAACAACTCGAAACTGCCGTCTGAACTGCGTTTTGAGGGATTTGTGTTCATCACCGACAAAATTCGCGCCGAGGCTCCCGACACTCTCGCCTTCTTCCGCAAACAGGGCGTCGACGTCAAAATCATATCCGGCGACAACCCCGCGACGGTGCGGGCGGTGGCACTGCGCGCAGGTCTGGAAAACTGCGACAGCGTCATCGACATGTCCACTCTGTCCACGGAGGAGGAAGTCGCCGCCGCCGCGACGAAATACACGATTTTCGGACGCGTGCTTCCCGACCAGAAACTGCAACTTGTCAAGGCTCTCAAAGCCGCGGGCAACACGGTTGCTATGACGGGCGACGGCGTCAACGACGTGCTCGCCCTCAAAGAGGCGGACTGCTCCGTGGCAATGGCGTCTGGCTCCGACGCGGCAAAGAACGTCAGCTCCCTCGTGCTGATGGACTCCAACTTCTCTGCCATGCCCCGCATTGTCGCCGAGGGCAGACGCAGCATAAACAACCTCGAACGCAGCGCGTCGCTGTACATCATGAAGACGGTGTACAACGTCCTGCTCGCCATACTGTTCATGATTGTCAATCAACCCCTGCCCTTCGAACCCAAGAACCTCACTTTCATCGGCGGGCTGACAATCGGAATGCCTTCCATAGTCATAGCGCTGGAGCCCAACGACGAACTGGTCAAGGGGCGTTTCCTCACCAAAGTGCTGTGCATGGCGATACCCGGCGGCGTAACGGTAATGCTGGGTGCGGCGGCAGTCATAATTGCGCAAAAGTACTTCCTCAATCTGCCCATCGAGCAACTGCGCACGATGTACGTCATCATCACGATGTTCATAGGTCTGATGTACCTCTTCCGCGTGTGCCTGCCCTTCAACTGGCTGCACGGGATAGTCTTTGTTCTGATGGTCGGCATATTCGTTGGGTGCTATCTTGTCGACGTTCCTTTCCTACTGGACTTCTTCGGCATCGAACACAACGTCACTACGGAAATGATAAAGGCGCTTTCGGCAATCGCTGCGGTTATGACGGCAATATATACGTTACTCAGCGTAACGACGCGGAACGTGCACACAAAAATCGACCTTTCGCTGAACAAGCGCCTGAAAAAACAGGTGGCGGTGTAATCGCGTTCAAGACACGTACCGTCGGACAAAACCGCACTTTGCGGTTTTGTTTTTTTATGCGGCGCAGGGACGCGCGCGCCGCGCGCAGACGGCATTCGGCGGGGAAAGTAAGGTATGCAGCCTTAAAAAATACTTAAAAATCGAGCGGCATAACCTTGATTTTGAATGTCTTTTATTTTAATATAAAAATATGTTGAATACAGAGAGCGGAATTTTCGAGGGGTTTGTTCGCAAAAATCCCGCGCCGTTTGTGCGCGAAGGCGACGCGAAAGCCCCGCCGAAAACAATTGAAATTTCAAAGAAGGCAATCATCATTTCGATTGTCATAGTGCTTGTTCTCGTGCTTGCGGCGATAACTCTCACGCAAGTGCTTCCCCGCGGCGAATACCAACGCACAATCGACGCCGACGGCAACACGCAACTCGTGCCCGATTCCTACGCCGAGAATCCCGACCTGCCCTCCCTGCAATGGTGGCAGGCGATTTTCGCGCCCTTCCTCGTGCTCGACCCCGCGCAGGACGGCGCGCTCATGGTGTGGGCGCTGATAGCCCTGCTGCTCGTCATAGGCGCGGTGTTCACCGCCCTCGACAACACGGGAGTGCTCATCTATATGGTCGAAGCACTGCGCAACAGGTTTTCGTCGCGCAAATACGTTCTGCTTTTCGTCCTGCCCTTCGCGTTCATGTTCCTGGGCTCGTCGGCGGGAATGTTCGAGGAACTGATACCCCTCGTGCCCGTCGTCGTTCTGTTGTGTTACGCCTTCGGCTGGGACGCGCTGACGGGGCTTGGCATATCCGTCCTCGCCGCCTGTTTCGGCTTTGCGGCGGGCGTGGTCAATCCCTTTACGGTCGGCATATCCCAGAACCTCATCGGTCTGCCGATGTTCTCGGGCATTTCCATGCGCCTTCTGACCTTCGTCGTTGCGTATCTCATCCTCATGGCTTTCGTCTTCCCGTACGCCAGAAAAATAGAGAAACGCCCGCAGAAATCCCTCGTCTATCTCGAAGACACCCACAAAAAACACGGCTTCGACTTCCGCGCGGCGCAGTTCGTCTACGACGCAGGCAAATCCAAGGCTCTCAAATGGTTCGCCTGCTGGATGCTCGTCGTCGTATTCTTCGCCGTGCTTTCCATATTCATACAACCGCACTACATACCCGCCCTCGGCGACTTCTCTCTTGCCGACTACGTGCTGTACATAACCGTTGCGATATACGTGATAGCGGGCATAGGCGCCTGCCTCATGTGCGGTCTGAAAGGCAAGGAACTTTTCCGCCAACTGGGCAAAGGACTTCTGACCCTGTTGCCCGCCGTCGCGATGATACTGATTGCGAGCGGCGTGCGCTACATAATGGAAGCGGGCAACGTGATGGACACCATACTCTACAACGTCATCGAGGCTTGCAAAGGTCAGTCCCCCGCGGTCATAATTCTTCTGATATACCTTGTCATCTTCATATTCGAAATGTTCATTCCGTCGGGCTCGGCAAAGGCATTCCTGTTGATGCCGATGATAGGCGCGATGTGCTCGCAACTCGGCGTTGACGGACAGGTCGCGGTGCTCGCGTTCTCCTTCGGCGACGGGTTCGCCAACGTCCTGCTGCCCACCAATGCGGGTCTGCTGCTCATTCTCGGCATGACGACGGTCAACTACCCCAAGTGGTTCAGATGGAGCGGCAGAATCCAGTTTACGCTTCTTCTCGCCACAATCGGCATACTGATGCTGGCTCAATACGTAATTTACGCCTAAAAGGCAAAGGTGGACTATGAAACAGGCTCTTGCAGACCTCGAAAAACGTAAAATCATCGCCATCGTCCTCTCGATAATGTTCGTTGCGGGCTTACCGATACTGATTGTCGGCGCGACGCGCCTGCACCAAAACGGCGGCTTCGTGGCGATGCTGGTCATCGGCATAGTGTTTGTCGTGCTCGGCTTTTACGGCACTCCCGTGGCGTGGGTGCAGGTGGGAGCGGCATCCCGCCGCGCAAACATCGTCCGTGCGGTAAACGAGGAACATCTCTACACCGTGAAGGAACTTGCGGTAAGGCTCAACGTCTCGGAAAAAGAGGCTTCCGCCGCACTGAGAGAGTGCATGCAAAAAGGATACCTTACGGGCTATCTGCTCGAAGGCGACAGCGTCGTCCTCAACGAAAACGTCGCACTCGGTCCCAAGGAATATTCCGTCGAATGCAGCCATTGCGGCGCGTATGTCACAAGCTTCGGCAAAGGCGCCAAATGCCCCTACTGCGGATGCGCTCTGCCCGAACCCAAAAAAGAAAAATGACCCGTCGCACCCCCGTCCCGAGGGCGGAACGCCGACGGGCAACTCCGTTTGCGATGGTGTGAAAATGAATATCGAAAAGGCACAAAAAGCCGTATGTCTGGCATTGCTTCTGCTCTTTCTGCTTGCCGCCGCGACGTCGATTGCGGCGCTGGCGTTGCTGGTGAACAGAGACGTATCCGTTCTGCCCGTTCTCAAAGCTTCCGAAAGTGAAATCTACATAATCGACGGCAGCGTACTCTCCGACGACGAGTACGCGATGGTCGTATCGTTGCAAGGCATCGTCGCGCAGACGGAGTCGAAAATTTACATTGAAAATTCCGACAATTACGTTTACGTCGAAGGGTTCGTCGCCGACCACAACATAGCGGTAACGGAATTTTCCGACCCGTGGGAACTGATAGACGCGTGCAGAGACTGTCTCGCCGACGACGGTTACGTCCTTTTCGAAACCGCGGGCAGCTTCACAATCAACACCGCCGCCACGGTATCGGGCGTGGAGAAGTGGCTGTCCGTCCCGAAATCGGCACAGGACGAGGCGCAACTGTACGGGCTTGTGCTCAAAGCGGATATGACGGCGAAAAACGCCGACGGCAGTTACGTTCACACGTACTCCTCTCTTTTCGACCGCTACAAGGACGTCCTCAACAAGAACGTGATAATTCACCAAAGCCCCGACCTCGTCACTCTGCGCGACTACGGCATAGCGACGTCGGCGTTCTGCTTCTACACCGACGAGAACAGCCAACAGGCTTTCGACTTCCGACAAAAGGTCTATTCCTGGGCGAACCTGAACGCCCCCGTCCTCGGGTGGAGTACGGACGAACTGGGCTATGTGGAACAAGCCAGCGAAAACGGGCTTTTCATCATCGCGTCCGACCACAGTTCCAACCTGAGCTATCTTGCGGGCTGCAACCGCGACACCCCCTTCCGACAGAAATACGCACAGAGGGACATAACCCCCGACGGGTCAAAACACTACGTCGCACTGATTATGAGCGACGGCGACAACCTGCAATGGTGTCAGAACCTGCCCTTCACGCACCACTACATCGACAGACAGAATTCCGCGTTCGATTACAGAATGACGTGGACGGTGCCCCCGCTTATGGCGAAACTTGCGCCCGAAGCGTTGAAATACCTTTACGCCAACGCCAACCCGAACGACTCCTTCATAAGCGGCGTATCGGGTATGGGTTACATCAATCCCACGGCATACCCGCGGGGATATCTCAAAGATTTTGCCCGCAAATCCGTCGAAGCCATGGGTTACGCGGGGCTGTCCACCCTTGCGATACTCGACAACAGCACCTCGACGTTCAAGCTCAAAAGAGCCATGAAGACGTACGCCGACATCGACGGTCTGCAAGGCGGATTCATGCAGATTGCCGACAGGTATCAGTCTTTGAACGGCAAAATCGTGTGGTGCGGCGACAAGCCCTTCATCAGCGTCAGGAAATCGCTGTGGTACTCGTCGGACGACGGACAGCCGATGTCCGAGTGGCTGCAAGGTGTTGCGGACGAAATCAACTCGTTGCCCACCGACCCGACGTCGGAAAACGGATATTCCTACATCAACATTCACCCGTGGTCGATGACGATTGCGGACGTGGACTATTTCGTATCCCTGCTCGACGAACATATCGAACTCGTCTCGGCGGAAGAATTGCTGCAACTCGTGAAAACAAACGTCCGCCATTGACGCGGGCGAAGTGCGGAATGCGGACGAAGTGCGAAGTCAAAACGCCGAACACACAGAAAAGCCGCGGCAAAATCACAGCTACAAAACAATAAACGCCGCGAAATGCGGCGTTTATTCATACGTTTTGCTTATATAACCGCAATGTTCGGACAATCCGCACATTGCGGCGCCGCTCTCGCGGTTATTTTTCCTGCTGTTTTTCTTCCTTTTCCTTGGACAGCATTTTCATACGCATACTGCCCGACAGCACCACTTTGCGAATGCGGATATTCTTGGGCGTGACTTCCAACATTTCGTCGTCGTTGATGAATTCCAGACTTTCTTCCAGGCTGAACTTCCTGGGCGTGACGAGGCGCAACGCTTCGTCCGACCCCGCCGCACGCATGTTGGTGACATGCTTGCGTTTGCAGACGTTGACGCGTATATCCTCGGCTTTCGGGGACATACCCACCACCATACCCTCGTAGACGGGAGTCTGCGGGTCGATGAACAGAGTGCCGCGGTCCTGCGCGTTGAACAGACCGTAAGTTGCGGCTTCGCCCGTTTCGAACGCGACGAGCGACCCCGTGAACCTACGCATTATCGGCCCCTTGTAGGGCGCGTATCCGTCGAAGAGCTGGTTCATGACGCCCTCGCCTTTGGTGTCCGTCAGAAATTCGTTTTTGAAACCGAACAGTCCGCGTGCGGGAATGGTGAATTCCATTCTGATACGGCTGCCGTGCGGGTTCATCGAAACAAGTTCGCCTTTCCTCACGCCCATACGCTCCATGACCGAGCCCACGCATTCGGAGGGCACGTCGACAAACAGTCTTTCCATAGGCTCGCATTTGACGCCGTTTATGGTTCTGAATATGACCTGCGGAGTGCCGACGCCGAACTCGTAACCTTCACGGCGCATGGTTTCTATGAGAATGCTGAGGTGCATTTCGCCTCTGCCGCACACTTTGAAGGTGTCGGGGCTGTCCGTCTGATACACGCGCAGAGAGACGTCTTTCAACAGTTCGCGGAACAGTCTGTCACGGAGCTGACGCGACGTCACAAACTTGCCCTCTCTGCCCGCGAAGGGGCTGTCGTTGACGGAGAAGTTCATCTCTATCGTGGGTTCTCCGATTTTGACGAAGGGCACGGGTTCGATTTTGTTGACCGCGCAAAGCGTGTTGCCTATCGTTATGTTTTCAATGCCGCTGAAACAGACTATGTCGCCTACTTCCGCCCTTTCGACGGACTGGCGTTTCAGCCCTTCTATCTGGAACAGGGTGACAACCTTGCTTTTGTACGGCGACAGTCCTTCGTAGTCGCACACCATAACTTCTTGTCCCACGTTGACGGCTCCGCGTTCGATTTTGCCTATGCCGATACGTCCGACGTAATCGTTGTAGTCGATTGCGGACACGAGCAACTGCAACGGACCGTCGGGGTCACCCTCGGGCGGCTCGATGTAGTTCAGTATGGTTTCGAACAGGGGTTGCAGGTCCTTGCCGGGCACGTTGTAATCCAGCGTTGCGGTCGCGTTCTTGCCCGAGCAGTAGATTATCGGGCTCATAAGCTGTTCGTCCGTGGCGTTGAGGTCGAGCAAAAGTTCCAGCACTTCGTCGCCCACTTCGGACGTACGCGCGTCGGGACGGTCGATTTTGTTGACGACGATGATGATTTTCAGTCCCAGTTCGAGCGCCTTTTCGACGACGAAACGGGTCTGCGGCATGGGGCCTTCCGCCGCGTCGACGAGCAACAGCACGCCGCTGACCATTTTGAGCACGCGTTCGACCTCTCCCGAGAAGTCGGCATGTCCGGGGGTGTCGATGATGTTGATTTTGACGTTCTTCCAGTGCACGGAAGTATTTTTGGCGAGAATGGTTATGCCTCTCTCGCGTTCGAGGTCGCCGCTGTCCATGACGCAGGTTTGCACCTGCTGATTGTCGCGGAAAGTGCCCGCCTGACGGAGCATACCGTCGACGAGCGTGGTTTTGCCGTGGTCGACGTGTGCGATGATGGCGACGTTTCTCAGGTCTTCACGTATCATAAAATCCTCTTCTTTGGCAGGCGGAATTCCGCCCGAATATACTCTGCCGCGCTATACTCTCGCGCGGTCGACGTTGATTACGAAATAATAAACGGTATCGTCGGCGTCGAACTCGTCCTGCATGCGTCCCGTGACGTCGGCGAGCTTGTACTTGCTGTCGAAAGGTATCGTCACGTCGAACAGCACGTTGGTGTGCGTCGCGCCGCGCACCAGTCTGAAATCGTGCAGGGTCAGCCCGTCGCCCATTTCTGCAAGCACCTTTTCGGCGCGTGCTTTCAGCGCTTCCAGTTCCTCGTCCTCCGTGTCGACGGGATCCATGTGAATGGTGATGCTTGCGCCCGTTTCGCGCTCGACGTCGTGTTCTATATTGTCGACAAGGTCGTGCGTTATCATAATGGGCACCTTCGCGGGCACTTCGACGTGCACGACAGCGAAATATCTGCCTTCGCCGTAATTGTGGACGGCAAGGTCGTGCATGCCGATGACGCCGTCGTGCGACATGATTATGTCCTTGATTTTGTCCACGAGTTCCTTGGGAGGAGGCGTACCGATGAGCGGATTTGCCGCTTCCGCCATGAACTTGACGCTGGACACGACGATGAACAGCGACACCGCGACGCCCATATAACCGTCGATGTTCACCTGCGCCGCGCCCATGACAATGGTGCTTATCAGAACCGCCGACGTTGCGATGACGTCGTTGCGACTGTCCATTGCCGACGCTTTGAGTGCGGCGGACGAGATGCTCTTGGAGAAATCCAGATACACCAGCATCTGAATGATTTTGAGCGCGATTGCCACTCCGAGAACAACGTAGGTGTAGACGTTGACTGTGACCTCGGAAGGCGAAATTATCTTCTCCACCGACGACTTGCACAGCAGAACGCCGATAATAAGAATTATGACGGATATGACTAGCGCGGTTATGTACTCGTAACGCGCGTGCCCGTAAGGGTGTTCCTTGTCGGCGGGGCGCGACGCGAGTTTGAACCCTGCGAGCGTGACAACGCTGCTGCCCGCGTCGGACAGGTTGTTGACCGCGTCCGCGATGATGGTTATGCTGCCGCCGACGAGACCGACGGCGAGTTTGAGCCCGAACAAAACGGCGTTCGTAATCAACCCGAAAATACCCGCGGTCGCTCCGTAACGGAACCTTACCTCGGGTTTGTCGGTAGATTTGTAATCCTTTACGAACAGTTTCTTAAACCACTTCATTACCAATCCTCGCGATGCGAAATTTTCACGTCGTCGTAATAGTCAAAGTATTGCTTTTTGAATTTCTGCGTTTCCGCGCGGCGGCGTTTCAACGCTTCGCGCGCCGCCTTTTCGGCCTCGTTGGACGGCTCGTCCGCGGGCAGATTTTCGGGCGTAAGTCTGGTCTTGTCGTCTCTCATATCTCGATATGCTTAACGCCCTCGCGGGTGCTCCTTCTGTACAGCACTATGCGATTGCCGATGACGGCGACCTCTTCCGCGCCGAGTGCGGACGACAACTCGTGCATAAACTCGCGCGCGTCACCCGCCGCGTTTCTCAACACGGTGATTTTGATGAGTTCGTGCGCGTCGAGCGCGGCGGAAAGATCCGCCAACATATTTTCGTTTATTCCGCCTTTGCCTATCTGAAAACAGGGGTCTATTCCGTTTGCCAAAGCGCGCAGACGCGCTCTTCTCTTTCCTTCCGACATTTATTCCTCCACAACAGGCGGACAGGTCGCGTCACCCTCGCCGGTCGCAAACAGTTTTTCTTCCACTATACGCGCGGCAATGCCCACCAGTTCGCGGCACTTGGGTTTGAGCGAATTGTGTTCGTCGCCGTGCGGACGCGTCGCAAGCAGTTCGCGGCACACTATACTGCCGCCCGTCTGCTCGGCAAACATAGCCGCCATTTCGCGTTCCAGCGCGTAAAGCGCGTTTTTGCTCCCGCGTTCAAGCGTGTCCCACTTACGGGCGAGCCCCGCCACCATAAACATACCGCTGACGGCGCCGCAAACCTCGCGCAGTCTGCCCATTCCGCCACCGAACGGCGCGGAAACCGCTTTCAGCGTTTCTTCGTCGACGTCGAGCAGGTCGGCAAACGCAAGAACAACGGATTGGGCACAGTTGTACCCCGCCGTAAAATTCGCTTCCGCTCTTTCCGCTCTGGTCATAACACCTCCGTCCGCATACTGCGGCAATGCGAACGCGCAAACGCGCCCGCGAAAAACTTTCAAACAATAATATCACAATAGTTGCGAAAACGCAACTAACGGCAAACGAAAGTATCGCGCGTCCCCAGTTTTTTACACCCCTAAATCCCGCATAGCCCGTCCCCACCTGCGCAAACTACGACAAAACCCCAAAGGAGGTAATTTATGAAGCACATTTGCAAAACGGGCGAAAAACCCGGCAGAGGCACTTATTGTTGCACCAGATGCCATACACAGGTCAGCGTCGGCGAATACGACAAACTTCCTCCCTGCCCTTCGTGCTCCAACAACGAGTTCACCGAAGCGTAAGGAGAAACCGAAGTCATCCTGCGAATTATCTTACGGTTCTTACGCGTTTGACCTCTCGGAAAGGAAAACCGCCCTCTCGGACGGTTTTTCTTTTTGTTTGGTTTCAGTCGGAGTCGCCGTCGTCGTCTGCCCGTGACACGCCGTCCGCCGCGGTGGGCGCACCCGTGGATTTCAGATGCACCACGTCGAGTTTGCGCGGTTTTCCCTTCTGCAAAGTCTGCCGCACCGCAGTCGCTTCCTTTTCTTCGGGCATCTCGATATGCACGTCAATCTGCTCGTTGGGAGGCAGCAAATCCTCATCTTTGAACGCGGCGTACAGCTTTTCGGCAAGATTGTATTTCGCGTCCCAGTAATCGGGTGTCGCGGCATACGCTTTGAGTTTGAGTTTCACGCAGTCGGTCGTCTGCTCTTCAAGCCGCACGGTAGTATCAACTTCGCGGCTGACGAGCGGCTCGCCTTCCGCAACGCGCAGGGCAAGTTCCTTCACATACTCGATATCGGTGCCTTTTGCGACGACGATGTCCACCACCACGCGGCGCAACGGACGACCGTCGTAATTGACGATGGGGTTGTTGACCGCCTCGGAATTTGGCACTACGATGACGGTATTGTCGTAGGTCACGAGCGTGGTGTTAAACAGATTGATTTTTGCAATCTGCCCTTCGCGCCCTGCAATCTCGACGTAATCGTCCTTTTTGAAAGGCTTGTTGTAGAGAATGATAATGCCGCTCGCAAGGTTGCCGAGGCTGTCCTTCAAGGCAAGACCGATGGCGACGCCGCAAGTGCCCACGACGGCGATAATCGACGCAGTATTTACGCCCATAGTCGCGAGCGCGGTAATCATCACGACTATTTTCAGCACCACGTCGGCAAAGGAAACGACGAAATTTATCATTGCTTCGTCGCGCTTGGTGCGGCGCAAAATTTTACGCAGTATGACTTTTATCAGTTTGCATAAAATCAGTCCGACAACCAAAATGACGATGCCGAAGAGAATGTTTAATCCCGCATTCGAGAAAAAGTCTTTTATCTGCTGTATGAAAGCTTCCATATGGTTTTCTCCGCAATTGATACAGTTATTATACCACAACGCAACGAAAAATCAACCGACAACGCGAGTATCGGCGCACGGCGCAACACTTGCAAAAGCAATGCTTCGATGATATAATTCCAGTACACCGTGCCGCAATGCGGCAATAAACGGAAACGGAGTGCGTATGAACGTAACAATCCCCAAAGGTTTCAGAATAGGACAGGCACAGGACGCCTTCACGGGCGTCACGGTTATACTCGCCGAAAAGGGTGCCGTCGGCGGTGCGGACTGCCGCGGCGGCGCACCCGGCACGCGCGAAACCGACCTGTTGCGTCCCGAAAAAATGATGGACAAAATCAACGCGGTAGTACTCGCGGGGGGCTCGGCGTACGGGCTTGCCGCCTGCAACGGCGTGATGGAATATCTGCTCGAAAAGGGTTGCGGCTACCGCACCGCAGGCAAGGTCATACCCATCGTTACGGGCGCGGTAATCTTCGACCTCAACCAAAAAGAATATCACTACCCTAGCGCAGAAATGGGGTTTGACGCGTGCAAAAATGCAGACAAAAACCCCGTTTTCGGTCAAAACGGCGTCGGAAAGGGTGCAACCGTCGGCAAACTGCGCGGTATGAAATACGCTTGCAAATCCGGCGTCGGCGCATGCACCGTAAAAGTCACGGGGGTGACCGTAACGGCAATCGTCGCCGTCAACGCGCTCGGTGACGTCGTCGACCCCTCGACGGGTAAAATAGTCGCGGGCACCAAGGCAAACGACGGGTCTTTCGTCGACGTACAAAAACGCATCGCCGACGGGGAAATCCTCAAAATGATGATAGGCACCAACACTACGATAGGGTGCATTCTCACCGACGCGAAAATCGACAAGGTGACGGCAAACAAACTCGCTTCTGCGTCGCACGACGGAATGGCGCGCGCCATACGCCCCGTGCACACCGACTACGATGGCGACACTATGTTCTGTATGGCAAGCGGACACCGTCCCGTGCTCAACACTCTGTTATTGCAGACTGCGGCGGCGCAAGCCACCGAGGGCGCCATACTCAACGCCGTGAAAGAAAGCGTCGACTACACCGTGCTGTTCGACGAAACCGACCCTGCCACCGATACGTGGCAATGTGACTGACAAGGACGACTCTGCCGTATGAAAGCAGCCGTAATTCTCAACTGCGGAAGAAAAATAACGCGCGCCGTAACCGCCGACTTCGTCATATGCGCCGACGGCGGCGTGAACTGCTCTCCCGTACGTCCCGATTACTTTGTGGGCGACTTCGATTCGGCCGCAAGTGCGCCCGACGGCGTGCCCGTTCTGCGCCACGACTCGCACAAGAATTTCACGGACGGAGAGTCGGCGACGCATTTTGCGAAGGAGAAGGGCGCGGACGAAATCGTGTACTACGGCGTGACTGGCGGCCGTTACGACCACACTCTCGGCAATCTTGCCGTTATGGCGCTTGCGGACAAACTCGGAATGCGCGCCCGTGCCGAAGAAGAAGACTCGGACATATTCTGCGTGTCGGCTCGCCTCAACCCCGATTTTTCGCTCGACGTCGCGGTCGGCGACACGCTTTCGGTCATACCTCACGGCGGCAACGCCACGGTGACGGACTCCGATGGACTGGAATATCCCCTGCACAATCTGACGCTCACGCCCTGCGACACGCGCGGCGTGTCCAACCGCGCCACGTCGCCGCACATAAAACTGCGCGTGACCGACGGGCTGGTTTTCGTAATTCGCAACTTTTGATTTTACTTTCTTGCCGACGCTGTCGTCCGCTCCCCTTTCCCGTCCGACGACCGCCGACCGCACCGCCCCGACAAGGGGCTTTTGTTTTGAAAAGACGAACGCCGCAGTCCGCGGCGTTCGTCTTGTCTTGTAGGATATGCAAAAACTGCATTTGGGTCTTGTCATTCCTCGGTTGCGTCGGTTTCCTCGTCTTCTTCCACGCCGTTCACCATCTGCGTTGCAAGCGTCATCTGGTTGCGGAAGGCTTTGGAGAGGAAGAGAAGCACGCCCGCCGCGATGTCGATTGCGAGGTCGACGATGGTAAAGGAGTTGTACGCGAGAGAATAGTAGAAGAATTTGCCCTCGAAACCGTAGTACGCCGCGTCCGCACCGAAAGCAAAGGTGCCCGAGCAGATGTGGCAGGCGTAACGCAGCACGACCGCGATTACGGCACCGCACACGAATGCGATGACGGGTTTCTTTTTGAGCGGGGTACGCTCGAAGAATATGCCGCTGAGACCTATCATGCCGAACGCGAGCGGATAGTCGAGCAGGAACTGCAACGGGTGAATGATGTAGGTGTCCTGCAAGGCTTGCAGGAAGCCGTAAATCACGCACACGATGATGCCTCTGCGGGTGCCGAACATCGCGCAGTACACCATGAGGGGCAACAGACTTGCGAAGGTGACGGAACCGCCCTGCGGCAACTTGAACAGACGCGCGTAAGACAGCGCGAACGCCATGGCGATGCACACCGCGCCGTAGACGATTGCTTTGGTGTCGTTGACTTCCTTCTTCTTGCCGAAGATGTAAGCCACGATAAGAACGATCAGCCCGATGACGACGGAGACGATGAGCCCGTTGCCCTCGAAATACTCGGAGTAGTAACCGTCCGCCTGGTAGACCTCGTTATAGTAACGGGTCATGAACACCATCGTCGCGATGAATGCGGCAAGCAGACCCGCGCCCGTGATGACCGCCGCCACTTTGACGGCGAACTTGTTGAAGAAGGACGCAACGCCCATAAGGCAGCCGCCTATGAGTGCTATGCAGACAAGCGACAGTATGGGTTTGAACAGCGCGTCGGGAGAACCGCCGCCGTAATTGATTTCGTAGAACGTGGTGTACGCCATAAGCACGGTTGCGGTTATGGCAAGACCTGCGACCACGCCGAAGCAGACTTTGGCGTAATCTTTGAGATTTTCGCGCTTGAAGCGGTAAATCAGCAGCCCGACGACGAAGCCGAGTACGGCGAGTGCCACGACCGTGTACAGAATGGCGAAGCCCATTCCGTTGAACAATCCGTCGAAGATTGCGTCGGTAACTTCTTCGATTTTGTCGGAAACCGCGCCGACGACCTGATCGCCTGCGCCGTTAATGATTTCGTCGGGAGTGAGTTCCTCCGCAGACGACAACAAGTTGAACAACATAGGTATATCCTCCTAAAAAAGTTCTTACCGAGCGGAGGAACAAAAAAACCTCCGGCACGCCAGAGGTACAACATTCGGAAATGAAAAAACGCTTCCTTACGCGAGCATTATCTCACAAGTTGAAGGGTATAATCTCAGCCTTTCGGCACCCCTAGCGAGAAAATAGTAACACCGCCCGCCCTCGCTGTCAAGGAGAAAAAGCAAGGAAAAAGAGAATTTCGGCACAATTCGACAAAAAAAATTCCCGAAAGCAAATCAATGCAAATTTGCCTGTAATCAGTGGATAATCCGCACTTCCGATTTGCACATTTCGGGCGCAAAGACAAATTTTGTTGTCGTTTGCGCTCAAAATATGATAGAATACTAAAAAGGTGCGCACGCGCACCGGAGCGATTATGACCGAAACAAATCTTACAGACACGGAAGGTTCGCTTTCCAAACCCGACGAAAAAGCGCGAAAACCCAAGTTTCTGCGCAAACCGTCGCCGACACAGGTACTTGTGCTCGGCTATCTCGGCATAATCCTCTTCGGCAGTTTTCTGCTCTCTCTCCCCTTTGCCAACCGAAGCGGTCAATGGACGCCCTACATCGACGCCCTGCTGACTTCGACTTCCGCGACCTGCGTCACGGGTCTCGTCGTCTACGACACCTTCCAGTACTGGAACCTGTTCGGGCAAATCGTCATAATGCTGCTCATACAGATAGGCGGCATAGGTTTCATGACCTTCATAACGCTGGTGTCGTTCGCTCTCGGACGCAGAATAGGACTGTTCGAACGCACGGTTATGGCGCATTCCGCAGGCACCTTCACCAAAGCGGGCATAGTGGTGCTGATAAAGCGAATACTGATATTCACTTTCGCCACCGAACTCGTCGGCGCGGGGTTGCTCGCAATCCGCTTCTGTCAGGACTTCGGCGCGGGCACGGGCATATACTTTGCCATATTCCACTCGATAACGGCGTTCTGCAACGCGGGCTTCGACCTCATGGGCATAAGCGGCACCGCCTTCTCCTCCCTGACTGCGTACAGCGGCGACGCACTCGTCAACCTCACCGTCTGCGCTCTCATCGTTATGGGCGGTATGGGTTACGTCGTATGGAGCGACATTTGGGACAAGAAATTCAATTACAAAAACTTCCGTCTGCACACCCGCATCGTACTGTGGGCAACGCTGATACTCATTTTTGTGCCCGCACTGCTCTTTTTTGCGTTCGAACACAATGGCGTCCTTGCGGGCAAAAATTCCTGGGAGCAATTCCTTATCTGCCTGTTCCAGTCCGTCACTCCGCGTACGGCAGGGTTCAACACTGTCAATATCTCATCAATGAGTGACAGCAGTATTCTTATGACGGAAATACTGATGTTCATCGGCGGCAACAGCGGTTCGACGGCAGGCGGTATCAAGGTCACCACCGTAGTGGTCATACTGTTCGGTCTGTACTCTTCCGTGCGCAACCACCGCGACATCGTCATCGGCAAACGCTCCCTCGACCTGTCGCTCGCAAAACAGGCGATGTCCCTGTTGACGATATACTTCGGGTTCGTGTTGCTCGCCACGCTGATTATCTGCGCAATCGAACCCTATTCGCTGACGCAGATATCCTTCGAGTGCGTATCGGCAATCGCCACCGTCGGACTTACAACGGGAATAACCCCCGCCCTGCACGCGGGGTCGAAATTCATAATCACGCTGCTGATGTTCGCAGGCAGACTCGGCGTGCTCACCCTCGCAACCGCGATGATGGAGAGCAAGACCAAACAGCTCACGAAGCGTCCTGCGGAAAAAATCCTTATAGGATAAAGGAGTAATATATGAAATCCATTCTGGTAATAGGTATGGGAAGGTTCGGCACCTACCTTGCAAAAAGACTTGCGGAACTCGGCAATCAGGTGATGATAGCCGACAAGGACGAGGAAACCGTCAACCGCCTTTCCCACCACTTTACAGACGCCATAATAGGCGATTGCAGCTGCGAAGAAGTGCTGTCCGAAATCGGCGTGAACAACTTCGACATCTGCTTCGTCACCATGGGCGACAGTTTCCAGCCCTCGCTCGAAGTCACCGCTCTGCTCAAAGATATGGGCGCAAAACATGTCGTGTCCATGTCGGCAAGCGAAATCCAGAGCAAATTCCTGCTGCGCAACGGTGCGGACGAAGTCATCTATCCGCAAATGGATATGGCGTACAAAGCGGCAATCAAATACAACGCCGACAACATCTTCGACTTTATCAAACTGGGCAACGACTACGGCATATTCGAAATCAAGGTCCCGCGCGAATGGGTGGGCAAAGACGTCGTCCGCGCCAACATCCGCAAGGAGTACGACCTCAACGTGCTCGCCGTCAAGAAGGGCGGCACCTCCGCGGTCTTCGCGGCGGCGGACTACATCTTCGAAGAGGGCGACCACGTCATCGTCGCGGGCGCGTTCAAAGCCGTGGACAAACTGAAAGACTGACCCGAACCGGACAACGAAAAAACGACGGCAAACGCCGTCGTTTTCTTTTGTCGTTTTACGCCGCTCTCCCGTAAAATTCGCGCGGTGCGCTTTACAGAAAGCGTCTTTCCTGCGTGTCGTAAAGCCCCGTATCGAGCAGCCTTACGAACGGAATGACGGGCAACGCGACGAAGGACAGCGTGGTGAACACGTCCACGTTTGCGTTGACGCCCATCGAGTGCGCGAGTTTCTCCAACCGCGCTATGCACTCCTCCGTGCTTTCGGCGTCCGTGACGGACATCAGCCCGTATGCGGGCAGAGGCAGTTCGCCCGCCACCTTGCCCTGTGCCGCGACGACGTAACCGCCGCCCAGTTCTTTCAGCCTGTTGAGCGCAACCGCCATGTCGCGCGCGTTGTCGCCCGCACACACGGCGTTGTGCGAGTCGTGCGATACGCTCGTCGCCACCGCGCCGCCCTTTATGCCGTAGTTCTTCAACACGCAGACGGACAGGTTGCCGTTCTTGCCGAAACGCTCCGCCGTGGCAAGCATGTCGAGGGACTTCCACTCCCCGTCCGCAAGCTCCGCTTTCAGCGTAACGAGTTGCCCGTCCACCAGTTCAAGCGCGATGTTTCTGAGCCTTTCGGGAACTTCGAAATCCTTTTCCGTAAACTCTCTGAATTTCACGGTATTTTCAAAACTCCTGTGTTCAACTCTCGTTTTAGACACTTCATCGCACAGTTCTGCGTTTTGCGCCACCAGTCTGCCGCTCTTTACGACGTAGGCGACGCGGGTCGCGTCGTCGCTCACGACGGCTATGTCGGCAAGGTATCCTTCCTTGATGTTGCCGCGCTTTTCCAACCCGTAATACCTTGCGGGGTTGTATGCCGCCATTCTTGCGATTTCGCCCCATTCGAAGCCTTCTTCGCGGGCTATCTGCGCTATGCGGGAGATGTGTCCTTCCTTCTTGACCGCGCCGAGATGTTTGTCGTCCGTACAGAAGGCAAAACGACGGGTGTCGAGTTTCATGTCCCTTACGGCGGCGAGCAGGTCGCGGGCGTTGTGCGCCGCGCTGCCTTCTCTTATGTACACCTTCATTCCGCGCTTGTAGCGTTCGTAAAGGGAGTGCGCGTCTGTGCATTCGTGGTCGTCGCTTATGCCCGCGGCAACGTAGGCGTCCAGCAGTTCCTCGGGCATACCCGAAGTGTGCCCGTCTATGGTTCTGTCGGCAAACAACGCCAGTTTGTCCGCCATCTCTTTGTCACCGTCGACAACGTCGTAGAAACTCATGACCTCGCCGAGCCCCACGACTTCTTTGCGTCCGACGAATTCCTTCATGTCCTCGGCAAGGAACTTGCCCGCGCCGTTGGTGTCCAGCGGAGTGGCGGGAACGCAGGAAGGCACCACCGCGAATATGTCTATGGGCGCGTCGTGTATGTCGTCGAGGAACTCCCTCAACCCTTTCGCGCCCGCTACGTTGACGATTTCGTGCGGGTCGGCAATCACCGCGGTCGTGCCGTGCGGCAACACGGCTTTGCCGAATTCGTCGGGCAACACCATGCCTGATTCGATGTGCACGTGCGCGTCGATGAAACCCGCGGTTACGATAAGTCCTTCGCAATCGACGACGGGTACGTCGGGAGCGGAAATCCCCTCGCCGACCGCGACGATTTTGCCGTCGGATATCAGAACGTCCGCGTTGTGGAGCGTTGCCTTTTCGCCGTCTGCGACTTTGCCGCCTTTCAAAAGCAATTCCGTCATAAGCACCTCTTCAACGATTATACAAACGCCGCGGGAGCAAGTCAAGCGCGCACATTCATTCCCGCAGCCGCGTTCGTTAGCCGCGGGAAACTTTATTGTTCCTTTTTGTCCCTCAACCGTTGACAGCGGGTCGCAATGATGATAGTTTTTTTCGTATGGAATGGTTTATAACGATACTACTGCTTGCCATCGGGCTCTTTCTCATCATCAAGGGCGGAGACTGGTTCGTGGACGCCGCAAGCTGGATTGCGTCCGTATCGGGCATTCCCTCTTTCATAATAGGCGCAACGATAGTTTCTCTCGCCACCACTCTGCCCGAGATTCTCGTGTCGTCCATCGCCGCGGCGCAGAACGACGTGGGCATGGCAATCGGCAACGCCATAGGCTCCGTCAACGCGAACATCGGGCTCATAATGTCAATCAGCCTGCTCTTCATCCCCGCGAAAATCAACCGCAAGGACTACCTTGCCAAGGACATAATGCTGCTTGCCGCGATAACCTTGCTGTGGGGTCTTTCCTCGGGCGGCTCGCTCGACCTCGGCTACTCCTTCATCGTGCTTGCCGTGTTCGTACTCTTCATAGTGGAAAACCTGATAAGCGCGAAAAAGCACAACGACAGGTCGCTTACGCTTGCGGACGCGATTATTGTGGACGAATATAACTGTGTGCACGACAACCCCGACGTCAACGTCAACCCCGACGGCACAGTCACCCGCAAGCGCAGACGCGCACGCGTCGAACCCAAAGAGCTCGCCAAATACATTCCTATGTTCCTGCTCGGAGCGGGCGGTATAGTCGGCGGCGCCTTTCTGCTTGTCGAATACGGCGAAAAACTCGCCCTTATGCTCGGCGTTCCTTCCAGCATTATCGGCGTCACGATAATAGCCGTGGGCACTTCATTGCCCGAACTTGTCACCACGATAACCGCAATAGCCAAAAAGAAATCCGAACTTTCGGTGGGCAACATAATAGGTGCAAACGTAATAGACATCGCTCTCATTCTGCCGCTTTGTTCTATGATTTCGGGCGGCTCTCTGCCCGTCGGAGGACAAACGCTGACGCTGGATATGCCTTTCTGTCTGGCAGTGGCGGCGTTTGCTCTCATTCCTTCTCTCGTCACGGGCAGGTTCCACCGTTGGCAAGGTGCGGTTATGCTTGCGGGATACGTCGCCTACATAGCTTTGCTCGTCGTGGGCGTGTGACGAACGACGTCCTCGCACCGTTCGACCTCGGCATATGTCCTAAGAACGATTCGGAAAAAGGTACAAAAAAACGGCGTTTCCGCCGTTTTTTGTTTGTTTTGCGTCTGCGTCAGCGCAGGTTTTCGTCCACCAGCGCGTTGAGTTGGTCGTTAAGTTGCGGATCGGCAAGCATTGAAGGATTGTCGATGAGCAGCAACAAAAGATTGACCAAAGCGCCCGCGTAACACACCGCCGTCATCTGCGAAGGCACGATTGTGGGACGCGTATTACGAAACTTGCTCAGCTGATATTTCACGGACTGCGCGAGCGAGTCGGTCAGCGTCTGCACCACTTTTTCGTTGCGGTTGTATTTCACCACCTGCGCAATATGGTTGTGTTTGTCCGAAAGATACTCCACCGCCATCATAATGAGTTGTCGCAACATCTCCTTGGGAGTCGTGGCGGGCACTTCGCGCGTGAAATTGGCATATATGCCGTCTTTGAGTTCTTCGAGCGCAAATGACAGCAAATGATACTTATCTTCGAAATGCGCGTAAAACGTGGCGCGGTTGACCATTGCGCGGTTGCACAGGTCGATGACGCTTATTTTTTCTATGGAGCACTCCTGCATCATATCAAGCAACGTCGAACTGAGCAGTTTTCTCGTGCGCACGATGCGCAGGTCTTCCTTGTATTCCATAACGGAGTTCCTCCTCGGTTTGGTATAATTATGTCACAGATGGCACCCTTTGTCAACATATCATACACGAGTATATTTAATGTATCTCCGACATACTTTTCTGCGTAATCCGCGCATTGTGTGGTTTATCGGCATACTTTCCGTGCACGTCATTTTCCGACCGCGGCGACCGCACCCCGCCCTTTCAACCCATCAACCGACGGTAACCGACGGTAAAGTGTTGTAATATTTCTTTTCCTGTGATATATTGATTGTAACAACGCACGAACGTGCGCAACGGGAGCGGCAAATGCGCGTATCACAGAAAATAAGGGACGACGCTGTCGATTACAGCCTCGGTGCCATCAAGTACATCTGCGAAGAGATAGGTCCGAGAGAGTCCGGCATGCCCAACGAAAGAAAGGCACAGGAATGGCTGAAAAGCCAGCTCCTCGACAATCAATGGGCGGACGAAGCCGAAATCGAGGACTTCACGGTGTCCCGCCACGGGCTGGTCGGATTCACCAAAATCGTGTCCGTGCTGCTCGTCATTGCAGCCGCGATGCAGTTCGTCGCACTGCTCGTCGCCGAGGCGGCACTCGCCTGCCACATCGTGACTGTCGTACTTGCGGCGATATCGTTGCTCATCACGATAATGGAGTTTCTGCTCTACAAACCTTTCATCGACCCGTTGCTTCCGAAGACCACGTCGGGCAACGTCTACGCAAAATATAAGAGTTCGGGCGAAACCCGTCGCAGAATCGTGTTCTCGGGGCACTGCGACTCGGCATACGAATGGACGCTGATGAAAATCAAGCCCGCATTCATGATCGTGACGATCGTATTCTGCGTGGTCGGAGTGCTCGCGTCCGTCGCGCTCTGCATCCTCAACATCGTGCGCGGCGAGATGAGCTGGTGGAGCCTGCTCGTGACGTCGCTGTTCATTCCCTTCTACATTCTGCTCTTTTTCTTCTGCAACTTCAAAGTGGTCGTCCCGGGCGCAAACGACAACCTGACGGGCGTACTCGCTTCGGTTGCGGTGCTGAAATGCCTGAAAGAGAGCGGCATACGCTTCGAGCACACCGAGGTCGACCTCGTGCTCACAGGCTCGGAGGAAGCGGGGCTGCGCGGTGCGTTCGCGTGGGCGAAGAAACACCGTGACGAAATTCTGTCTAGCGACGTCGAGACCGTGTTCATCGGGCTCGAAACCCTGCGCGACTGGGATTATCTCAACATCTACAACCGCGACCTGACCGGCACGATAGCCCACGACGCGGGCGCGGTCAAACTGCTGGACAAAGCCTCAGCGGCTTGCGGCAGACCCCTCAAACACTTCTCCGTTTTTTTCGGAGCGTCGGACGCCGCCGCAATCACCAAGAGCGGACTGCGCGCGACCTGCCTCGCGGGTATGGATCCCACGCCCGCCGACTACTATCACAACGTAAAAGACACCGCTGACAATATGGACCGCAAGACTTTCTCTCTCGGCGTCGATATTGCAATCGAAGCGGCGGAAATATTCGACAGAGAAGGCGCACCCGAGTGAGCCTTCGCAAGGAGTAATATGAAAAAATTCGTATCCGTACTGGCTGTATGCTTGCTCGTCGTGTGTTTCGCATTCGCACTGACCGCCTGCAACAAAAACAAGGAAACCGTGGAAGAATACTCCCTTTCCGAAACCGAACTGAAAACCGTCCTTTCGACTTTGCAGGGCGATTTCAGCAACAACACGCAAAGTTATGTCAACACCGTCCGCACGGTATCTCCCGCGGAAGGCGGCAACGAGATATACGAAGGCAAAGCGTACGTCGTCAACACCACGACCTCGACCAGTTCCAAACGCGATTTCTTCTGGGACTATAATGTGACCACCGCCGACGGCGAAGTGACGCGCTATATCAAATTCAATTCCAACGAGGAATTCTACGGTTGCCTGACGTTCGCCGACAACAGCGAAACCTACACCGCGAGTCTCGGCTGCACCTCGGCAGTAAACAAAGACCAATTCATCGGTATAAACGCGCTCAAAGAGCAGAGCAAAGTCAACGAAGCCATCACCAAACTCGGCAACATCGACAACTACACCTTCTCCGAAGTGGCCTGCAAGGACTACAAGAAGGGCGACACCGTCTACAAGACCGAGTACTCCTTCAAATACGATGACGGCGCACTCGAAGGCACGCCCACCCGCGGCACGATGACGGTCACGGCAGAAAACGGCAAACTCACGGGCATAACCTATTCCGAGAACGGTTACACCAACACGACGACGATGGGCTACACCTTCGACAATCCTCTCGACGACACCGACACCTACCCCACCGATATCTTCGAATGGAACCGCAAGTATCCCGTCAAGAAATAAACGTCACAAATCGACGATAAAAAAAGACGCCCTTTTCGGGGCGTCTTTTTCATAAGGTCGGGTTTGCGTTCCGTTCGGCTCGGGTTCCGTTCGGCTCGGGTTGCGTGCAAACGAAAACTCCCGCCTGTAAGCGGGAGTTCCACGCGTTGCCGCGACGAATTTCAAGTGCCATTTGCGTCTGTCGGTTATTGTTCCCTCTCCGTGAAATATACTCGACCTCGGCGCAAATGACCCGCCTTGCGGAAACCGTTGTTGCTTTTCGGCGCAACTGTTCCTCGGGACTTTACGCCTACATTATACACCTTGTTGCGCGGATTTCAAGAGCGGTTTTACGCACAAATCGACAAAAATGTATGTTATTGCCCATATGGGGCGAGGTGTGACGCTAATTGCCGCGATAGCGGTATTTATCGAGGTCGACGGAGTGGTCCGCGCCGACTTCCACGCCTTCCGCACGCAGCAGTTCAGCCTGCACTTCTATGCCCCCGAACGCGAACGCGGGCGCAAGTCCGCCGAAGCGGTTGACTATCCTGTGGCAGGGAATGACGCCGGGCATGGGATTGAAATGCAAGGCATACCCCACCGCTCTGGACGCTTTGGGCGAGCCGCACATCGCCGCTATCTGTCCATAGGTTGCAACCTTGCCGGCGGGGATTTTTCTGACCTGTTCGTAAACCTTGTCGTAAAAGCTCATACCCGATTTATTGCCCTGCACCGCGTTTTTATTCCGCAAGACCGAGCAATCTCTCCGCATTGCCGTGGAAAATCATCTCTTTTTCCTCGTCGGTGAAGTCGTAGCTTTTCAGTCTTTCGACTTCCACGCCAGCCTCGCTCCACGGGGAGTCGGAGGCAAACAGCACATTGTCGGCGCCGTGCGCTTTGACAATTTGTTCGAAAAGCTCGCGCGGGCAGAATTTGGACGCCATTGACGTGTCGAGATATATGTTCTTGCCGACGAGATTGCGCAAAACGTCCTCCCACTGCGACTGTCCGCCGAGATGCGCCGCAATCATCACGCCGCCCTGCATTCTGTCCGCAACGTAAGCGAACATTGCCGGGTTGCTCCTGTACGGAGGCGTGCCTATGGGGTCGTAACCCGCGTGCCAGACAATCATCAGCCCTTTTTTCAGCGCGTATTCGTAAATCGGCATCATATGTTCGTCGTCGACGTCGAAATATTGATATTCGGGGTGCAGTTTGATGCCTTTCAGCCCGAGGGAGCACACGAGGTCGATGTCGCGTTTATAGTCGTCGGTATGGGGAAAGATACTACCGAAAGCCGTGATTCTGTCGTCGCATATCGAACGCGCCCATTCGTTGATGGTGACGGTCTGGTGCTGTTTCGTGACGATGGGCAACACGACGGACTTGTCGATGCCGTGCGCGTCCATATAAGCGAGCAACCCGCCCTTTGTCATATCCGTGCAATGGGTATACGCATTCCCTGCGTTTTTGATGAGAACTTCCCTGGCCTTGGGTGCCAGAGCGTCGGTGAAAATGTGAGTGTGAAAGTCGATTACCATAAGTGCCTCTTCTCGTTTATCTCAAATGTTTTACTCCGAACGCGCGCGGTTTGTCAAGCGTAAATTTCGGATACGAAAAACGCGCCGCAAGTGCGGCGCGCAGGAAAAAGCGTTCACAGCAGTTCCTTGACCGACTTGTAGTCGTAGTTTTTTTTCAGTACGCGATAAAAAGTAGGCAGACTCGAGAATCCGCTTTCCAACGCCGCCTCGGACACGGTGCAACCCGTGCGCCGCATTATGTCCAGCGCATGCATGAGACGGACGGCGGATACGTAGTCCGTAAGCGAAGTCCCCAACGCGTCGTTGAACATACGCGAGAAATAATACTTGCTGTACCCGAAATGCTCCGCCATACTCTCCAGGGTGATGTCCTCGGCGTAGTTCTCGTTTATGTACGCCAGCAGCGAATCGACGAAATTCTGTCTGTCCTTCGTGCCCTCTCTCACGCCGATTTTTTTCATGACGCTGCCGAGCAGAAGGTCGCAATAGCCCTGGGCAATCAATTTGCTGTCCTTTTCCTCGCAGAAGGCGCGGAAGTAAGGCAGAATGCCGCGGCAAAACTCCGTGTCGTCGATGACGTTTCCGAGCGGCAGTTTGTCGCCGAACTCGTCGTAAAACGCCCCCAGCATACGGTTTGGGAAGACGATGATTATCTGTTTGCTGTCGGGGCAATCGGCATAGGAGTGCATCTCGTAACTGTTGGCGAAAAAGACGTTGTCGGCACCGAGCGTGATTTCCTTGCCTGCGGCAACGATTTTCTTGTTGCCTTCGAGCACGTACATCACCTCGATTTTCCTGTGGAAATGCATCGGGCACACACCGTCCGCCTCGGAGAGTACGAAGACGTTTTCGTCGCGTTCGCGGTTGAGTTCGTATTCGGCAAGCATAATCCCCCCCCCTGCGGGCTGCATAATACGTTTTAATATGGCAATAATTGAGAAGCCCGCAATCAAAATTTTAATGCTTTTATCATCTTTTGATAATACAATACAGTCGAAAATAAATCAACAAGAAATTTCAAGGAGGTGCTTTATGAAAGCCAACGTCAAAATCCGTAGCAAACAGCAAACCGCGGCAAGTCGCATAAGCCAAGCCCTCTTCTGGGCGACGCGCAAGTAACTCTGCGCCGCATTGCAGAAAAGAAAAACGCCCGAATTGACGTTTTTCCCACCAAAACACGAAAATAAAGCCGCGCTTTTGCGCGGCTTATATTTTATCCGTTTTTTCTCGGTTTCGGCGCGGAACGTCAGCCGCGCGTCGCAAACCGCTCTTCGAGCTTTTTGACGTACTCCCCCACGTAAAATTTAATCTGCGCCATAACCTTGTCGTACTCCTCCTGCGTTTTGTAGAGGAAGGGGTCGGGCAAAGGCGTATATTTCCCTTCGGCGGCCTCCGACAGAGTGACGAACTTCTTGCGGTACTTGCAAGGCGTAAGCAACTTATGCAATTTGGACATTCCGATGATGACGTCGGCGTCGCGGAAGCGCTCCTTGTCGCACCACTTGAAAGAGGGCTTGTGCGCGAGTATCTCTTCGCGCGAAAACCCTTCCTTTTCCAGGCTTATCAGCGCGCGCGGAAATATCTCCCTGCTCTTGTTGAACACGGCGGAGGACGAAACCTCTATCCCCGCCGCGGACAACACGGGGCTCTCTTTCACCATACGGCGAAAGACGTACTCCGCATACGGACTGCGGCACACGTTGCTTGAACAAACGAACAATACTTTCATCAGCCTTGCGGAACTTCGAGAGTCACGTCGCTTTCGGGATAGATGCAGCAAGGATGCACCCAGCCGAAGCGGAAGTCCGCTATCCTCCTTTTGTCACGGTTTTCGGCGGCGGTATATTCGCCGGAAATCAGTTTGCTGCGGCAGAAACCGCAACCGCCCGCACGGCATTTGGAGGGGGCGTGAATGCCCGCGCGCTCCATTGCCACAAGCAGGGTTTCGTTGTTGCGGCAAGGCACCGTATAGACCTTGTCGCGCATATGCACGGTGAGCGTGAACGTCTTTTCGGCGGTGACTTTTCTGTCCGTCACGCCGTTGGGCGAGGAGTGGACGTCCTTGATGCGCAGACCGAAGGGCTCAAACTCCTTTTTGACGTAACCGTACATTCCGTCCGAACCGCACATAAACAGCGTGAAGGGGCAATCCACGTATTTACGGACGAGGTCGGCGGTCATAAGACCCTTTTCGCAGCCCTCGGCTTTGCCCTTCTCCACCACGTAAACGACCTTGATTTTGTCGCCGTTCAGGGCGTCGAGTTCGTCGGTGAACATTCTGTCCTCTGCCTTGGGCACGCAGTAGAAGAAAGTCATCGTGCAGGGCTCGGTGCCTTCGGCAACGGATTTCGCCATGGACAGCAGCGAGGTGATTCCGACGCCGCCCGCGATTGCGACGACGTGTTTCCTGTCGCGCAGGGGTTCGTAATAGAAATCGCCCGAAGGTTCGCCTATTTCGAGCACGTCGCCCACCCTGACCTGCGTGCAGAGGTAGTCGGACAAGATACCCGCGCTCTTCACCGCCACCTTGTAGAAGTTGCGGTCGAAAGCGTCGAGCGGCGAGGACGCAAGCGTATACGCACGCGTCACGCGACTGCCACCCACCTCGGCGGTTATCGTGATGTACTGCCCCGCTCTGAACCCTGCGAGCCGTTTCGTTCTTTCGCCGTCGGGCACGAAAACGAAGGTCTTGACGTCAGGCGCGTGTTCGATAATCTGCGCCACTTTGACGAACATCTTGGACGGGTGCAGGGCTTGCGCGGTCTCGTTCACCTTATACGACGAAGGCAAAGGCGTGGCGGGAGACTCGGCGAAAATTTCCCTGCGGCGCGGCACCATTTTTGAGAACCGCAACATATCCATAAAGCCGAAAATGTGTTTTTTGAAGTTGTAAGCCATATTATTTACCCTCCCTTGCGATTTCGCCCGCCGTCTGGCGACCGACAATATCACCGGAATTGTACGCGCTGGAATACCCCGACAGGCGCATCGAATAGCCGCCCGCAAAGCGCAGTCCTTTGACGTAGACTTCCTCGTTCATCATCTGCAATCTGGGCATAAGTCCGTCCCAGTACTGTGACTCATAGCCGTAAATCGTCCCTTCGGGGTGTCCGCAGTATCTGGCATAGGTCATGGGCGTCGCGATGGATACTTCCTCTATGCTGTCGCGGATTTTTATGCCCGTGGCTTTCTCGAACACGTCTATCATGCGACTGCCGACCTGCTCTTTCACCTTCACGTAGTCCTTTTCGGAGACCTTTGCCCATGCGTCGCTCATAAAGAGCGTGGTGAAATACATAATCGTGGTGCCCGCGGGGGAGCAGTCGGGGTTGGCTATGTTGAGGCAGCACGTCGCCTGGACGTCGTTTGTCTCGATGTCCTTGGCAAGGTCGTACTGTTTGACGGTGTCCATTGTGTCGTAGATGAAGAAGCTGTGGTCCTTGATGCCCAGTTCTTCGGGCGACTTGTTGAGGCCGAGGAACATACAGAACCCGCGCCCGGCGAATTTACGTGCGTTGCAGTTTTTAAGCGCGGCTTCGGGCACCGCGGACGGATCCATAAGCTGTCCGTAGACCACATGGGGGGAACAGTTCGCCACGATATAGCGGGTGGCGACTTCCGTACCGTCGGCAAGCCGTACGCCGCATATGCGTTTGTCTGCGTCCGTGAGTATCCTGGTGACTGTGCTGTTATACCAGATTTCGCCGCCGAGTTCCCTTATTCTCTCGTCGAACGCGAGAGAAATCTCGTGCGAGCGGGACTTTGGCATATACGCATACTTCGTGATGTAGCGGTACACCATAGAGCAATAGTGAATGAAACTCAGATCCTCGCAATGTGCTCCGAGATAGCACCAGTAGGCGCAAAGAATGTCGATGAGTTTCTGCGGCATACCCATCGTGCGGAACACCTCGTTGACGCTGTAAGACCCGACGCGGATGAAGTTGGGAAAATGCTTTATCATATAATCCTTGTCGGTCACGCCGTTCACGCTCATCGTATAAGCCTGCGCCTGCCTTATTTCCTCGGCAATGTCGAAGAAACGGTCGATATATTTTCCGGAACCGGGACACGCCGCCTCGACGGACTTTTTGAAGTTCTCCTTGCCGAGTTTGACCCTCACGTCGTACTTTCCGTCAAGAGTGATGACGCGGTACGCGTCGTCGCTTTGTATCCATTCGATTTTGTTCTCCACACCCAAATCGCGGAAGAGCGTCCTGACGTCGCCGGGGCTGTCTGCCGGTCCGAAATCGTTGAGTTCGTGCAAAGACGCTTCGAACTCGAATCTTCCTCTGCGGAAACTGGTAGCAAATCCGCCGGGTACGTTCCATCTTTCGAGCACGAGCACGCTTTTGCCCTTCTGCAAAATACGGATTGCGGCGGTCAAGCCGCCGTTGCCCGCGCCGATTACAACAGCGTCGTAACTTTTCATAAAAATCTCCTTTGCGGCAAAAGCCGCATGTGTTCGGATATATTATATAATACCGTCAATCATTATTTCAAGAGAAATATTCCGCACTCCCCGATGCGCTCCGCGCCGAAAACGCCCGATAACGAAAAAAGCACGCCCTGCGGTGTGCGAGTTTGCGAATCGAAGGTCAGTCCATTGCAAAAGTCATCTTGTTGTAGAGAATCTCCGAGATGAAATCCACGGGGAACATGAACATGAAAAACGGAAACGCCAGCAACCCGAGCACCAATGTGCTGAGACGGCGGCTTTCGAAATAGCGCATAATGCGCAAGACGAAAGGCATTATCCATCCGAAAAAGAAGAACATCAGCAGTTTGACGGACTTGGAGTTGCGTTCGAAACGCTGGGTCGGCGTCTGGGTGTCGGCGACTTCGGGGAGACTCACGATAAACCTCGACCCCTTGCCCTTTTTGCTCTTGACGCGTATGTTGCCGCCGTGGCGTTCGACGATGTGCCTCGTGACGTACAGTCCGAGCCCCGAACTCTTGGAATCCGTGCGCGACGACTCTTCCATATAGAATTTGTCGAAGACGAAAGGCAGATTCTTTTTCTCGATTCCTCTGCCCGTATCCTTGACGTTGAGCACGAAAAATTCGCCTTCGCGCTTGCAGAACACCTCTATGCTCCCGCCCTCGTCGGTGTACTTGACTGCGTTCGAGATGAGGTTCTGCACCACGCGCTCCATTTCGCGCGTGTCGACGTAGATGTGTGCCGAAGGAATTTTGCGCACCTTGAAACGGATGTTCTTCTGTTTGACCACGGGTTCGAACTTTCCGAGAAGGTTGCCGAAGAACAGCTTAGTGTCCACGAGGTCGCGCAGTTTGGGAATTTCGTCTATTTCGTGCTGCGAGGTCTCCACCAGTTTGAGCACGAGGTTGTTGAGCTGTTCCGTCTTTTCGGAGATGAGCGAAAGGTAATCCTTATCGTCCATACCGTCCTGCAAACACTCGGCATACCCCGAAATGAGCGCAAGCGGGGTCTTTATATCATGGGCAACGCTCGCTATCGCGAGTTTGTTCTGCTCCACCATTCTGGCTTCCGCAAACTCGCGCTCCATAATGAACCCGCGCAGTTTTTCCAGTTGTCTGAGAATACGTTTCTGCGCCACGCCGCCGCGTATCTGTATGGGCGTGGCGAAATCGCCGGCGTTGAGTGCGGCGACTGCGTCCTGAACGTAATTTTTCTTTCTCAATCCTGCCATTTATAGCCGAAGCCCCACACCGTCACCACGTTTTCCACGCCGAACTTAGCGAGTTTCTCGCGCAGTCTGGCGACCGTGACGGCGACGGTATTTTCGTCGATGTACTCGTCGTAACCCCACACCACGTCGATGAGCTTCTGCTTGCTGAAAATCTGATTGGCGTTCTTGGTCAGAAAATCGAGCAGATTGAACTCTTTGAGTGTGAGATTTACGGTTTCGCCGTCCACCTTCACTTCGTGACGCGTGGACGAAATCTTCATCTTGCCGTAGACGCGCTCCGCCTTTTCCTGTGTGTTGAACTCGTAGTAGCGGCGCAGCTGGGCATTGACCCTGCCTACCATTTCCTTGAAAGAAAAGGGCTTTGTCATATAGTCGTCGGCGCCGAGTTCGAACATTTTGAGTTTCTCGTCCTCGCCGACGATTGCCGACACGACTATGACGGGAATGCTCATCTCGCGGCGCAGGGACCTGCACACTTCGTAGCCGTCGATGACGGGCATCATGATGTCGAGCAGCACAAGGTCGGGCTGCATGCTCTTTGCGTATTCGAGCGCCTGCGCGCCGTTGAAAGCCTGATAGACCTCGTGTCCCGCTTTTATGAGGTAGTTCCTCATCATATCGTTGAGTTCGGTATTGTCTTCGGCAATGAGTATCTTTCTCATATAATCCTCGCTTTATAATCCTGTCAGTCGAGATTTATCCCGTGCTCTTTGAAATAACGCATATACGATTTATGCCAGTACCTGCACACGTCCTTTTCGGTCAGTCCCTCGGCGGACGCTCCGAAATCATATGCGCCGTTGACTTTCCAGCTGTTGAGCATACCGAGATTTATTGCGTTTTTCGGGCAGTTGAAGGAGCAAGCCGTGCACCCGAGGCAATGCCATCCGAAAGTGATTTTGCCGTCCTTGACGGTGATGTTGCCGACGGGACACGCCTTTTCGCACTTGCCGCACATCACGCACTTGTCCTTGTCGACCGTAAACCCTCTGCCTATGAGCGCAATGCCGCGCCTTTCGACGGACACCAAAAATCTTGTCAGTTTCGCCTTGACGCCTATGTCGTTCGGACGAAATTTGTTTTCGGCGATGACTGCCGCGTCGGCGGGCACAGTATTGTTTGCGGCTTTCCACATCAGCGCCGCCATCTGGTCCGTATGCCTGAAAATCATATTGTAAGGCATCACGTAATGGAACTCCCCTTTGAAACGGTAACCGCGCTTTTTCATTATCCGTTCGAGCTTGCGCGACGACGCGTCGTTCAGCCTGAGCGGCTCGCCGCTGGTCTTTATAATATAATAACTCTTATTCTGTCCTTCTTGCAAGTTTTTTGCGAAATCCAACACGATTTGAGGAGCGTTAAACCCGTGCACGGGGTACGCGACGATTACGGTGTCGTACGCCGACACGTCGGGCATTTCCATATCTTTGCGTATGCGGAAGTTGTCCGTTGTGAGCCCCGAGCTCTGCAAATTCTCGGCAAACAGGTTGCATATCTTCTGCGTATTCCCGCTCGCGGAGAACACGAAAAACGCCACACGTTTCATCAGAACCTCCTGTACATTGCGACGTCGCCTTTCTCGCCGCCGAAGAAATACTCGGTATTCTCCTCCACGGCGTGGGTGTCGTACCACACCTGCGCGTAAAAAGGCATAAATTTGGCAAGCCTGTCAAAATCCCACGGTTCGGGCTGACAGCACACGGGGCACCAATGCCCCGCTTTGAGTGCGGTATAAGGCGACGCCATGAACTTGTGTCCGTCGTGGCACTCCCATTCGAGTTTGGTATAAAGGTCGCCCTTGGTCATCGACGGACTCAGGCACTTACCGCCGCGGTACGCCGCCGCCTCGCGCATATCCTCGATGTCCAGTTCGCTGTCGGGCTTACTTTCGTCATAGCCGTGATTGAGCAAAAAACCGTACTTTTTGAGGTTTTCGGTCTTTCTTATCGCGTCGTAATCCACGTTGCCGTCGGCGACTTCGCCCTTGGCGAGCACGGGAAATTCCTGCCAGCTTTTCGCCATGCAACGCAGGTTGTCAGGACTGCCGAAAAATGCACGAACACGCCCTTTATCTTTGATTTTTACCCATTCAAGTGGTGAATTGAAGTGTTTAAGCAAGCGTTTGAAGCCCACCTGCGAAATGACTTTGGACGGCACCAGACACGCTGCTTTGTATATCGGGTGCTTGCGCACTATCTCGTCGCAGAACTCGTCGTAGGTATCGTGCTGGAAGTCGAACAGATTGTTGAGTTCATCGCCGTCGGCAAACCACAGACCGTGGAAATTGCGTATGGAATGCCAGCCCGGTTTCATCACCTTTTCCGTCTCCGCGCCTATGGTGTGAAGCAGTTTGTCGTAGGAGTCGTAGCCCGTCACGCGGTTCTTTTCGCCGCCGCCTATGTTGTAGCATTTCTTCCAGAATTCGTCGACTTCGCCGCGCAGGTCGCGTTCCACAATACGGCGGATGAGCAAGCCGCTGTCGCGTGAGGTCGACCATTCCAGAGGAACGTTGACACAGGTGTGGAACATCAGTCCGTCGCTCATATTGTCCTTCATCATATTGTAGTGCAACATTGCCGTCTGCCGCAGAATTGCCCAGCACTTCAAATCGCTGTCAAGCACGTAACGCTCGCCGCGGAGTTTTGTTGCGGCATAGACGTCGTACACACTGGGAAGCAACGGGTCGCCGACTCTGCCCCAGGGGTGCAGATAATTGCGGTGACCGTACAGCGCAACCGTGGACACGTGCACGAACTTGGGCTGTTTGTCGCCGAGCGCGCAGACCGCGTCAACCATATTGCAGGTACCGATGAGGTTTGCGGCTTTGGTGTTTGCGAAATTATGGTCCGAAAGAGGAGGTATGACCGCACCGACGTGGAACACGTAATCGGTGTCCTTGACTAGCTCGGCGCAGCTTTGTGCGTCGGCAAGATCGCCGTAAACGGGCTGTACGCGTTTGCCGTACGCGCGTTTCGCGTTCGCGACGAACGCTCTGTCCCCGCGGATTTTCCTGACAAGGATTTTGACTTTTTCCACTTCGGGCAGGTTCAACAGTTCCCTGAGACATTCTCTGCCCATATTTCCGCTTGCTCCGGTAAGAGCTATAATGACTTTCATAGCCACCTCCTGACAATAACAGGATACCCCCCGTTTCTTACCGCGTCTTGACGAAAACCTTACAAATTCATTACAAAAAAACCGACGCCGAGGCGTCGGTTCAATAAAATGCGCGTTATCCGCGCGCCCGCTTGTTACGGGAGCGGATGCGCGGTACCGTGTTCAATCGGTTGCTATTTCATATACGGGAAGCCGTCGGGTATCTGCTTGCCGAGCATACCCAGACTGCCCGCTATGATGAGCAGAAGCAGGGTTACGCCGAATATGCACCCCAGCACGACAAGCTGCTTTTTGCGCGGCAGATCGTGCACGACGTATGCTGCAAAATAGAAAGGACAATACCCGATGAGGAAGAGAATTATCGGCATGGAAGGTTGCCACCAGGATTTCTCCCACGTCAGCACGTTGCAGGCGTTGAGCAGGATTTCGATGACCACCGCGCACACCGCGCCGAACACGGCGGGAATTATTCTGCCCAACACGGCTTTCGTCTTGATTTTCCGCTCGGAAACGGTCAGCTGTTTGTTGGGCACGTTTGCCATATAGTACATATTGTTCGGGTCGTTGAGCCAGTTGGCGTTGCCCTCCCAGAACCTCTCGCCTATACTGTCGGGCGACACTTTCAGAAACTTGCACGCCACCACGCCGAGTATGAAGAACATAAAGGAAATCTCTATGTTGTAACCGACAAGTATTTGCAACGCGCTTCCGCCCGCCGCGGTTGTGCCCCATACGGGTTGCCCCGTCGTTGCATAGACCATTGCGTTCCACGTCTCGTTGAAAACGTCCATAAGCCAGAATGCCGCCGCACCGAAAATTACGTTGTAGTTGCGTTTTCTGATTTCGGTTATGAGAATGTACAGTACGACGAGGAAAAGCGGTACAACGTACCATTTGAGAGTGCTCGGATCCTGCATCACTTCTTCCAGCATTTCGGGAGTAGTGGTGCCGGGCACTTTTGCCGACAAAACGGAAAACAACATATTCCCCTCCTTTTGCGACGAACCGCCGCCGTTATATTTCCGCTCGTTTCTCCGCTGCGGGATTTATCTTCCCGTCAACGAAAGAGAATGCGCGTTTGAAGCACTCTTTGCCCGATTTCCCGTGCGAAAAATCAAGCGCCGCCGCGTGCAGACCGTTTATGCCCGTGCACAGAAAATAGTCGCAGTCCACCCCTGCCGCGCGCAAATTCTCGGCGAATGTCTCGCTCTGAACGCGCAAGGGGTCCTTGTCACCCGCAATGACGAACGAGGGAGGATAATCGCCGTCGGCGTATCTCAGAGGAGCGACGAGTGAATTGTATTCGTCGGTAAACATCTTCGAAAAATCCTTTCTGCCTTGTCCGACCAGCGCGCGAAGATAAATACCGATGAACGGGAACTTGATTGCCGCGCATTTTTCGGGGTCGTAAATTCCGCATATCAAAAGGCACGCCGCGGGCATAAATTCGTCCTTGTATCTGAACTCGATGCCGAGTTTGTCATAGAGTTCCTTATGCGAAGCAATCGCGCCTATGAACCCCGCAAAAAATCCGCCCGACGACTCGCCCGCAACGACGATGCGCGACGTGTCTATGTCCAGTTCGTCCGCGCGGTCGAGGACGTATTCTATGCCTTTGAAGATCTGTCTCAGGTGTTCGGGGTGCGTCGCGGCAAGCGCGTAATCGTAATCGATATTGACCGAAACATACCCTTTATCTACGTAATTGTAACAATAAAACCTTCTTACGCCACGCACGCCCGAAACCCAGCCGCCACCGTGAACGTAAATGAACAGCGGTTTTTTCTTTTTGCCATCGGCGCGGGTAAAGATGTCGAGTTTTGCCCGCTTGCCATTCGGTGCATAACGTATATTGCGTTGTTTGTCGATATTCTTAAAGCGTTTGTACAACAGCGGATAATAAATATGTTCCACGCCGTTGGCGCAGATTTCCATGGTTTTGACTTCAAATCTTTCGAAGCCGTTCAATCCCATTGTTTCCCCCTAAAACCTAAGATAATAAACGAAGTTGCCGTGCTTGCGGATGAGAGATATCACGTCGTCCGCCGCAAGCCACACCGTGGCGGTGTTGTCGTTGGGATGCACGCCTATCGTCTGTCCTTTGAACTCGGCATCCAGCACGAACTTGACCTTCTTGCCCGTGTCGTTCATATAGCCCAGAGGACTTACCGACCCGTGCTCGACGCCCAAATAAGCGGCGAGGTCTTCCGCATCGGCGAAGCTGAGTTTTCTCGACCCCATCTTCTCCTGCACGCTGCGAAGAGACACCGCTCTGTCCTGCTTTACCGTGAGCACGTAATAGTTCAGTTTCTTGTCGTCCCGCACGAACAGGTTTTTCGCCACCTTGTCGATGTCGGGCAACCCGAGCGCCACGACGTCCTCGATGCTGTCTGCCCTCCTGTGCTCTGCCAGAGTGAACTGCACTCCCGCCGCCTTCAACGCCGCGATACACTTTTCTCCCTTCTCGTTCATATTGTTTTCTTTCGGAATTCCCCCTAACTATAATCAAGAGGTGCGGACGGCGCACCTCTTGTCAGTCTACGCCTGAAAAAACGGCGCGCAAATTTGCGCGCCGTTGTCTCTTTACAGTTTTTCGGCGACCTGCCACGCACGCCACACGACGGTGCGCAGATTGCCGACGCCGTTCGCGTCGCCGACGAGGTGTACGTGCGACGATTTGGGCGCGACGGGCGCGGGAACGTAACCCACGGACACTATGACGCTGTCGGCGGGAATTTCCTGCGATTTGCCGTTCTTATCGGTTATGACGACGCTGCCATTTTTGATTTCCGCGACCTTGCTTTCGAGGAACACGGGAACTTTCTTGTAGTTGAAGAAATCCCTGAGGTAAGACGAGTTCGCAAGGCAAAGTCCTCGCACTGCCATAAGGTCGTTCTTCATCTCGACAATGGCGGGTTTCTTGCCTTTCAGGAAGAGGTCGTAAGCTATTTCGCAACCGGTAAGACCGCCGCCTATGATGACGACTTTGTCGCCCACTTTCTTGGAGCCGTCGAGATATTCGACCGCTTCGATGCTGTTTTCGATGCCGGGTATGCGCATCTTGCGTGCCTTGGAGCCCGTGGCAACGACGATTTCGTCCGCGTCGAGTTTGGACAGGTCCTTGACCTCGGTGTTGAACTTGACCTCGATGCCGAGTTTGGCAATCTGACGTTTATACCATTCGATGAGGTCGCGGTCCTTCTCCTTGAAGACGGGAGCCGCCGCCGCGATGAAGATGCCGCCGAGTTTGTCGGTCTTCTCGTAAATGGTGACTTTGTGTCCGCGCAGAGTTGCTATGCGCGCGACTTCCATACCGCCGATACCGCCGCCGATGACCGCGATTTTCTTGGCTTTGCGGGCGGGTTTGATGTCATATTTGTGTCCCTGCATGGTCTGCGGGTTGAGCGCACAACGCGCCATATGCGCCGCATCGTCCATCGTTTCGTCGTTGGCAACGCCCTTGTAGTGCGCCATGGCAAAGCACGCATTGTGGCAGCAGATGCAGGGCTGGATGTCTTCGAGGCGGTCTTCCATAAGTTTGGTAACCCACGCGCCGTCTGTCAGGAACTGACGTGCGATGCCCACACCGTCGATTTTGCCTGCCGCAACCGCTTCCGCGCCCACTTCGGGGTCCATACGACCCGCGCAAACGACGGGAATGTCGACAAACTTCTTGATATGCGCAACGTCTTCGAGGTTGCAGTTTCTGGGCATATAGGCCGGTGGGTGCGCCCAATACCACGCATCGTAAGTGCCGTTGTCCGCATTGAGCATATCGTAACCCGCATCCTGCAAATACTTGGCGGCTTTTTCACTCTCTTCCATATCGCGGCCGATTTCCACGAATTCCTCGCCGGGCACGGCGCCCACGCAGAAGTCCTTGGTCTTGCTGACGACGGAATAGCGCAACGACACGGGATAGTCCTTGCCGCACGCCTCTTTGATTGCTTTCACGACCTCGACGGGGAAACGGTATCGGTTTTCGAAACTGCCGCCGTACTCATCCGTCCTGTGGTTGGTGTATTTGTGCGTGAACTGGTCGAGCAGATAGCCTTCGTGCACGGCGTGGACTTCGACGCCGTCGACGCCCGCCTCCTTGCACAGACGCGCCGTTTCGGCAAAGGCGTAAATCATCTTTTTGATTTCCTTGACCGTGAGCGCACGACAGGTGACGTCCTCTGCCCAACGTGAAGGAAGTTCACTCGGAGAAGCGCAAATCGCCGAAGCGTCTACAATGGGTTTTGCAAGCGCGCCGAGGAATTTGTTTTTGAGCAAAATGGTAAGGCTGTCCGTGATGGCGAAAGCGCGTCCGAAACCTGCGGTCAACTGAACGAACAGTTTTGCCCCCGTCTTATGGATTTCGTCCATAAAGGTTTTCAGCTTTCTGAACATTGCTTTGTTCTGATAGAGCCATCTTCCGCCTATGGTATCGCGCAGCGGCGCAATGCCGGGGATTATAAGACCGACGTTGTTCTTCGCCTTATCGATGAAAAACTCCGCCGCGACCTTGTCGAAGTGGTTGGGTTCCATCCAACCGAACAGCGAAGTTCCGCCCATGGGGCACATGACGATACGGTTTTTGATTTCGACGTTGCCTATTTTCCACGGAGTAAATAACGGTTCGAATTTTTTGTCCATAATTCTCTCTCCTTACTTGTTAGGTAAAGTATAAAACAAATGTCTTGAAAAGTAAATACCGACAATTTCCGCGCGGCGGGTTTACAGCAGCGAGGAGTGAATGACGTACTCCGCCGTGGCTTTGTTGGTCGCAATCGGAATGTCGTACACGACGGCAATGCGCAAAAGCGCCTTTACGTCGGGGTCGTGCGGTTGCGCCTGCAAAGGGTCCCAGAAAAACACGACGATGTCAATCTGTCTTTCCGCGATTTTCGCGCCTATCTGCTGGTCGCCGCCGAGAGGACCCGACAGATAGGGGAAGACTTCGAGTTCGGTGGAATCCGCGACGAGTTTCGCCGTCGTTCCCGTGCCGCAGAGGTTGAACCTCGAAAGTATCTCCCTGTTTTTCATCGCCCAGCTCACCATTTCGGCTTTCTTGTTGTCGTGAGCAATCAGGGCTATGGTCTTTTTGTGCATACTGACCTCCAAAAGCGTTGCGCGTCCCCGCGCGCCCGAACGGCGCAAAAAGGCTCCGCTTCGCGCGGAGCCTTTCCCTTTCGGGTTATTTGCCGAATTGTTCGTCGAATTTTTCCAGACAACGCACGCTTATCGCGTAGCAGTCGGCAAGACAGTTCTTGTCGAGATTGTCGTAGGAGTCTTTCAGCGTGTGATAGTAGTCTTCGAGCACGTGGTTGAGCGCCGTAATGCCCGTGACTTTGTAACCCGCCTGTGCGAATGCCGCGGAGTCGGTCGCGCCGCCGAAGGGAGGCACCCATGTCTTGTTGCACTTGATGCCGAGTTCTTTCGCGCTCTCCATGAAGCTGTCGCAGACGTCCTTGTCGGCTTTGACCGTGCCGTTGAGGTCGCGGTAGTTGACGCCGAGGAATTTGCCGTCGTGAATGGTGTCGTAGGAATAAATCCAGGTGGGAACGTCGTCGAATTCGCCCGCGTGCTGTTCGCACCACGCCTTCGCGCCCCTGAGACCTGCCTCTTCGGAACCGGACAGAATTACGCCGACTTCGGTGTGTTCGAGCTCGATGCCCGCGTCCTTCATCGCTTTGAGGATCGCGATGCCCATATAGCAACCGGTGAGGTTGTCGTTCGCACCGTCGACCGTGGTCTTGGGATCCCACATGAAGTACATACCGATGAGGAAGGGAACGAACACCAGCACCGCAATGCCGCACCAGAAAAGCGCGTCGCCGTATGCCGCGGTGTAATCCGCAAGCGCGAACGTGGTCATATACTTGCCTTTAAGCACGACCGCCGCCGCGATATTGAGTCCCAGAGAGATGAGCGCGCCGAGCACGCTGACCACGATGTGACCTTCGTACACCGCACCGCCGAACTTGTTGTTGACGGGCCAGTTCCACGCCGCGTCGGGGTGACCGTTGAAGAAAATTCTGGCTTTGACTTCGCCTTTGCACTTCTTGATGGCGGTCACGTTGTGTCCGGTCTTCTCCTTGAAGAAGAAGTCGATGAACTTTCTGTACATACCGAACTGAACGACCATGATCAGGAAGCCCAGACCGATGAGCGCGGCACCGAGAGCGGGCATGAAGAAGAACAACACTATTCCCGCAAGTGCGAAGGAAATGGTGAAGTAAATCCAACCGAGGAAGGAATGGGGATTTTCTTTGAAGGACTCCACGTCTGCACGCTCGCAACCGCAATCGTCTTTCAGAACGCCCGCCATATACTCGCAAGCGAGTTTTTCACCCTCGTCGCCGGGGCCGCGTTTGGGCAGGTTCTTGCAAATATGAGTGATTTCGTCAATCATATATTGCGCACTGTCAGCTTTGTTGTCTATGAGTTTTTTCAAATCAGCCATAGATCGTTCTCCTTTATCAATATTGGTTAAATTGTAACACATTTTCTTTCTTGTAGCAATAGCAAATCCAAATCTCGCGCCTCCGACGCGAGAAAAAGGACATTTTGACGAAAATGTGCAAAATCCGACCGCTCTTTCCCGATTGCGTCTTCCGCGGTACGCAACCTTTGCGTTCCGTCGCCCGACAGCGAAAATTTATCGATTTAATTAGTTAAAAGCGTAAATTATTCCTTGACTTATCGCCGCATTGTTATAAAATGGAAATAAGGTGGAGTTATGGGAGAAGAAAAAGTAAAAACCAACGCAATCGCAAAGATTAAAGCATTTTTCGCAGCGCACGAAAACATCAGACAACTCATCGTCTATACCCTCGTTTCGCTCATCTGTTTCGCAATCGAATACATCTCTTTCACTGTCATCGAGCTGTGCATAAAAAGTTATGACGAACCTTTCGAATGGTTCCTTTTCAGCTACGACCACACGCGCACGTTCATAGCCTTCCTCGTGTCCAACATTCTGGCGCAGACGGCGACCTTCGTGCTCAACCGCAAAAAGACCTTCAAGGCGACCAACAACGTGGTTGTGTCGGGCATAATGTTCGCTATCATAATGATATGCATAATACTGCTCAACACCTACCTCGGCGGCATAATCACGAGAGCCTCGGCAAACAACATGATTTCCTATGGCACCGACCCCGGCGTCGCGGAAACGGTGGGCGGATACGCGGGCAAACTGGTCGGCTCCTTCACCGCATTCGTGCTGAGTTTCCTCGGCAACAAGTTCCTCGTCATGCGCAACTGGGGCAAGAGCTCCAACCCCATCACCATCGAGGACGAATTCGTGCGCGAACCCGCTCTTGCCGACGGCATTGCGGCGGACGTCGCCGCGGACGAAATTTCCTCCGACGCGGAATAATTCGGAAACGGACAAAACAAAAAGAGCGTTCGCCGAACGCTCTTTTTTCATATTTTCTTTTGGCGACCTAGCAAGAAAATTTCACCCGCGATTTCCCTTTCCGCTGCCCTTCCCGCTTGCGTCAACCGATTGTCCCCTGCGGTTTCCTTTCGAGGCTCACCAGCGTTTCCACATGGGTAGTCTGGGGGAACATATCGAAGGCGAGGATGGACGAAAGCACGTATCCGTTGTCCTGAAAATACCTAGCGTCACGCGCGAGCGTTGCGGGGTTGCAGGATATATAGACGATTTTGCCGAACCCCGCGCGGACTATGCCCTCGCAGACGGTCGCGTCGCAACCTTTGCGCGGCGGGTCGACGAGTACCGCCCGTCCTGCGGCATCGGCGCACTTCGCCATGAATTCGGCGGCGTCGGCGCATACCGCCGTCACCCTGTCCGCAAGCCCGAGTTTGCGCATCAGTGCGTTTGCGTCCTCGACGGCTTCGGGCACTATTTCCACGGAAGTCACGTGCGCGGCAGGCAGCCTGTTGGCAATCTCCGCGGTAAGCAATCCGACCCCCGAATAAAGTTCCACGACGTCGCCTTCGCTGTCCGCGAGCAACTCGCAGGCGGCGGCGTACAGCTCGTCGCGTATTTCGTCGTTGACCTGCAAGAAACTGAGCGGCGAAACCACGGCGGAAAACGAGCCCAGTTTCTGCGGGTATTCCTTGCCGTGAATTTGCTTGACGCTCTCGCCCATTATGACGTTGGTATTGTCTTTGTTCGGCGAAACGTACAGCGTGTATTCGCCGAAGACCTCGTCCAGTTTGCGTATGAGATTGTCGGCGTGCGGCAAGGCATCGCCGTTGATGACGAGGACGACGGACAGCGTGGTTATATACCGCGCCACCAGATGACGGAGCAAACCTTTGCCCGTCTTTTCGTCGTAGACTTTCAGACCGTTTTCGTTTGCCCACGCGGAAACCGCGGCAATCAGTTTGTCCGCCCACTCTCCGTGCAGCGGGCAACCTCTGAGCGGCACGACGCGGTGCGACTTCTTTTCGAAAAATCCGAGTACGATTTTGCCGTGCCTGCCCATTCTGCCGAAGGGCAACGCAAGCTTATTGCGGTACGCCCATTTCGCGCCGCAGACGACCTCGGGCACGTCGGCGACGACGCCCGCTTTCGCGAGGGTGCGCACCAGACCCGCACGCTTGATTTCCTCCTGCATGGCGGCGTCCATGTGCTGCAAGTCGCAACCGCCGCATCTGCCGAAATAACGGCAACGGGGTTTTATGCGGTCTTTTGACGGTGTTAAAACTTCGATTAGGTCGGCAAAGGCAAAATCCTTCTTCGCGTGCACTATCTCGACGCGCACTCTTTCGCCCACGATTGCGAAAGGGACGAAAACGGGATACGCGCCCTCTTTGAGGACGCCTTCGCCGTTCATTCCGAAGTCGCTTATCACGCCTTCCAATATCTCGCCTACACTGTGTTTTGCCATATTAAAAAGCGGCGGCTCGGTGCCGCCGCCGTGCGCGCGATTACTTCTGCGCGTAAATCTTTTTGAGCTGTGCGAATCTGGGCAGACCGTCTTCGAGAGGAGCTTTGGCGTCGCCCTGAATGAGAGGCAGCGCGTACTTGACGAACTCTTCGCTTATGCCCTTTCCGCCTTCGGTAATCCATTCGAGAGGAACCGTTCTTTCCGTGTTGGCGGCAAGTTCGAGAGGCATAAGAACGGGTTTGCAGGAATACTCTTTCGCGTTGTAATCACGCTCGAAGACGACCATTTTGTCCGTCTCGCCCGCGACTGCGGATTTGACGGCGAACGCACCGGCGTTGAAAGCTTCTTCCACGTCGACCCTGGATGCGAGGTGCGCGCCGCAACGCTGCATAAGGCTGAGTTCGATGGGACGCACTTTGACGTTGAGCCTTTCTTTGATAATCCCGCCGAGGATACCGGCAAGACCGCCGAGCGTCGCGTGACCGAAGAGGTCGTTGGCACCCGCTTTGAAGTCGCCGACGTATTTGCCGTCCGCGGTTTTGAGGCCTTCGGACACGACCGCGATGCACTTGTTGTCGTTGCGCTCGCAAACCGCGGCGACGTCGGACACGAACTTGTCGACGTCGAAGGGAACTTCGGGCAGATAGATGAGGTCGGCACCGAGCCCCTTGTAGTTGGCGAGTTCCGCGGAAGCGGCGAGCCATCCAGCGTTTCTGCCCATGACTTCGATTATGCAGACAAGACCGAAGTTGTAGACTTTGGCGTCGAGGTTGCACTCCATAATGGTGGTCGCGATGTATTTTGCGGCACTTGCATAGCCGGGGCAATGGTCGGTGCCGTAAAGGTCGTTGTCTATGGTCTTGGGCACGCCGATGACGTTGCAGTCGTAGCCCACGGATTGCAGGTACTTGCTGACCTTGTTGCATGTATCCATGCTGTCGTTGCCGCCGTTGTAGAAGAAGTAACGGATATCGTACTTCTTGAAGACTTCGAGAATGCGTTTGTAGTCGGTGTCGTCCTCCGCGACGTCTTTGAGTTTGTAACGCGCCGAACCGAGAGCGGACGACGGGGTGTATTTGAGCAGTTCCAGTTCCTTGGGGTCTTCTTTCGACATGTCGTAGAACTTCTCGCCGAGAATGCCGACGATACCGTGCTCCGCGCCGTAAACCGCGGTGATGTTCTGCTGTTTCAAAGCTTCGATGAACACGCCTGCCGCGCTGCTGTTGATGACGGAGGTAGGTCCGCCGCTCTGACCGAAAATGCAAGCACCTTTCAGATTTTTCATAAGAACTCCTTAAAAAAGAATGGCAGTTTCCTGCAACGACAATATAATAGCCGTTTTGAAGAAAAATCGCAAGCGATTTGCACCTCAAAAGCCGCCCGCGCGGCGACTTGCGCGATTTATGCGCGAAAGTGCGGAGTTGCGGGTTGACATATGCGCTCGCGGGTGGCAAAATGTCGGTATGAAAACGGAAAAAATCGCAAGTTTCACAATCAACCACCTCGAACTACTGCCCGGGCTTTACGTGTCGCGCAAGGACGCGCGCGACGGCGTCGTCGTCACAACCTTCGATTTGCGCTTCACCGCTCCCAACCGCGAGCCCGTTATGGACATGCCCGCCGTCCACACCGTGGAACACCTCGGCGCGACCTACCTGCGCAACTCCGCCCGCAAGGACGACATAGTCTATTTCGGACCCATGGGTTGCCGCACGGGGTTCTATCTGCTGATGTTCGGCGACCTCTCCCCCGAAGATGTGGTGCGGGATATCCGCGACATGTGCGGGTTCATTCTGAACTATGAGGGCGAGATACCCGGTGCGCGCGCCGCCGAATGCGGCAACTATCTCGAACAGAACCTGTCGACGGCGAAATTTTACGTTGAAAGATATCTGAAAGAATTGACGGAAAATCCCCGTTTCGTCTATCCCGACTGACGGCACGAAACGCGAGCGGCGACGCATCACCCGCCGTTGCCGCAACTCCCTCGCGAACAAAAACGGCTGCCCGCTTGGCAGCCGTTTCTTTTTGTCGCAATGGAAATCACTTGCTGATTTTCTGCGCGATTTCGTAAAGCTGGGTGTCGAACTTCTTGGGATAGTTCAACGCTTCTATGACGTTCATATCGATGAGGTCTCCGCCACGCACGCCGACCGCTCTGCCGCTCTGGCCGCACTCAATGAGTTCGACCGCACGCACCGCCATACGACTTGCCAGCACTCTGTCGAACATTGAAGGTGTGCCGCCGCGCTGAATGTAGCTGAGCGCAATATGGTTGACCGTTCTGCCCGTGGAGGCTTTGACCTTTTCCATAAGTTCGTCCTTAACGTCCACTCTGCCTTCGGCAAGCACGATAATCGTAGAGGTCTTGCCTTTGTCGAACCCTTTTTTGACGCTTGCCGCAATGGCGTCCACGTCGACGGGCGCTTCGGGAAGAATTACGTATTCCGCGCCGCCCGCAACCGCAGTGTAAAGCGCGATGTCGCCGCAGGCTCTGCCCATAACTTCAAGCACCATAATTCTGTCGTGAGAGGTGATGGTGTCGCGCAATTTGAGCATTGCGTCAAGCACGGTATTGCACGCCGTGTCGAAACCGATGGTATAGTCCGTGTAACCCATATCGTTGTCAATGGTGCCCGGAACGCCGATGACGTTGATATCCGCGTTCTGGTGCAGGTCTTCCACTCCGCGGAAGGAACCGTCGCCGCCTATTACGATAAGGTTGTGAATGCCGCGTTTGGTGAGATTATGCGCTGCTGCCTGCAACACTTCGGGCTTTTTGAAGTCGTTGGTTCTGCCCGTGCGCAGAATGGTGCCGCCCGTATGCACGCAGTTGGAAACGCTGCTATACTGCATTTCGAAGATGTCGTCGTTTATAAGACCGACGTAACCGTGGCGTACGCCGTAAACTTCGTACCCTTTGCTCATCGCATAACGGACTGCCGCCCTGATACAGGCGTTCATACCCGACGAGTCGCCGCCGCTGGTGAGAATTGCGAGTTTCTTTTCTTTGGGGTTGTTTCTTGCCATAGCACTACCTCTTTGACTGGTTTCGCGCACAAAAAACGCTATCGTGTCAATTATATATAAGATTAGTTAAAATGTAAAGCATAAATTCCAAAAGAAACCTTCCCGTGCGGGAAGGTCTCGAATCGGCAGGCTCAGTTTGCTTTTACGTAACGAACTTTGCTTTCGCCCACGATATTGGCAAGCCGTTTTATCAGTTCGTCCGTCGGCTCGACGCGCTGACGGAACTCTTTGAGGCACATTTTGCCGTTCACGCACATCTGCGCCCTGACGGGAATATCGCCGGGGAACATCGCGAGCACGCCCGTGACAAGTTTGCGCACGGCGTCGTCCTCGACCAGCACGTACACAACGCCCGTCTTGGTGGCGTTCTGCTCTTTCTTGCGCTTGTTTTCCCAGACTTCCATTTTCTCCACGCTGATTTTGGGCTCGCTCTCGTCGCGCAGGTCTATTTTGCCGTACACCTTGACGGGACAATCGGCTTCCAGCAACGTGCCGTACTGTTCGTATGCGCGCGGATACATCGAAAACGCGACCGTGCCTTCCCTGTCTTCCAGTCTGCCGACCGCAAACCGCTGCTGTTTGCCCGTGAATTTGCGCTCCGCCGACGAGATGATGCACCCCATTCGCACAGTGCGCCCGTTGAGTTCGGAGTTGACTTTGCGCACCTCTTCACCGTTTTCGTCAACGTCCGACACCGTCAGCATCGAGGTGTCGAAATCGAACTCGCCCGCCGCCGCGACGTAGTCGTCGAGCGGGTGTCCGCTGATGTACATACCAAGCACTTCCTTCTCGCCCGAGAGTATCTGCGCCTTGTCGTACTCGGCAAGTTCCGTATATTTCACCGTCACGTCTTCGACGAGATCGTCGAACAGGGACATCTGCCCTTCCTGCTTGTTCTTCCTGTCCGTCGCCACGGCGTCCATTATGCGCTCGTACGACGCCATAAGCGTTGAACGCGTCTTGCCGAAACAGTCGAACGCGCCGCCCTTGATAAGGCTCTCGACCATTCGCTTGTTGACCTGTCCCGCGCACCTTTCGAGGAAGTTGCGCATATCCGTGAACGCGCCGCCCGCCGCGCGCTCTTTGAGTACGAATTCCATTGCCTGCTCGCCCACGTTCTTTATGCCCATAAGCCCGTAACGCACGTTGTCGTTCTCAATCGAGAACACCTTTTTGGAGCGGTTGATGTCGGGTGCCAGTATGCACACCCCGCAACGGCGCAGATAGTTTATGTAATGTTTGGTTTCGTCCGCATTGGTAATGCGGTTGTTGATGACGGCGGTTATGAAGTGCGTGGGATAATAGCATTTCAGCCAGCCCGTCTGATACGCCAGTACGGCGTACGCCGCCGCGTGCGACTTGTTGAAAGCGTATTCGGCGAATTTGAGTATCTGATTGAACAAATCCGTCGCCACTTCCGCGCTGACACCGTTTGCCACCGCACCGGGTATCTGCTTCTGCGTGATGTCGCCGGGCAACACGCCGCCGTTGATGAAAATCTCCTTCTGCTGTTGCAGGACGTCGAGTTTCTTTTTGGCGATTGCGCGTCGCATTATGTCCGCGCCGCCGAAGGAATACCCCGCGATGACCTGCGCAATCTGCATAACCTGCTCCTGATAGACTATGCAACCGTACGTCGTTTCCAGCACCTTTTTGAGAAGCGGGTGCGCGTACTGCACCTTGTCGGGGTGCCGCTTGCCCTGAATGAAGATGTCGAGGAACTGCATCGGACCGGGTCGGTACATGGATATGCCCGCCATTACGTCTTCGAGAGAGGTCGGCTGCAACTGCATCATGAACTTCTTTATTCCGCCGCCTTCCAGCTGGAAAACCGCCTCGCAGTCGCCGCCCGCTATCAAATTGTAGACGTTGGCGTCCTCGTAACCCAGTTTGTTGAAATCCACGTCGACGCCCTTGTCCTCTTTTATCAGTTTGAGAGCCTCGCTGATATCGGTCAGGGTTTTAAGCCCGAGGAAGTCCATTTTGAGAAGTCCCTGCGCCTCGACCATATTCTTGTCGAACTGCGTGGTGATGTCCTCGCCGTTGCGCGAAAGGGGCACGTGCTCTACAATCGGGTCGCCGCAGATGACGACGCCCGCCGCGTGCATAGAAGTCTGGCGCGGCATGCCTTCGAGCTGTATCGCCGTGTCGATGACGTTCTTCGCCGTGGGGTTGGTGTTGTAGAGTTTCGCGAAATCGTCCGAATAGAACTTGCTCGACGGGGTGAGGCACTGACGGAGCAAAACTTTGCCCACGGGGATATCCTTGACCCACGTGTTGGCGTCGGTGTACGGCACGTCGTAAACGCGCGCGACATCCTTGACAACGGCTTTCGCGCTCATCGTGGAATAGGCGATAATCTGCGCCACGTTGGGCGCGCCGTACTTGCCCACCACGTACTCGATGATTTCGGGACGCCTGACGAAACAGAAGTCGATGTCGAAGTCGGGCATCGAAATGCGCTCCTCCGAAAGGAAACGCTCGAACAGCAGATTGTAGCGCAACGGGTCGACGTCCGTAATGCCTATCGAATAGGCGACAAGACTTCCCACGCCGCTGCCTCTGCCGGGTCCCACGGGTATGCCCTTCTGCTTCGCCGCGTGCACGAAGTCCCACACGATGAGGAAGTAGTCGTTGAAGCCGCATCGGTCTATAACGCCGAGTTCGTAGTTGAGCCTCTGTTCGATTTCTGGCGTGATTTCCTTGTAGCGCCTCGTGATATTGTCCCAGGCAAGGTCGTGCAGATACTGCTTGGCGTCCCTGCCGTTCATATCCTCCGTTTCGAAATGCGGAATGAAAGTCTTTTTGTACTTGACGACGAAGTACGACCCGTCCACCTTGTCCGCGATTTCCTTGGTGCTTTCGATTGCCTCGGGTATCCACGAAAACAGTTCTTCCATTTCCTCGCCGCTTTTGAGGTAGAAACTGTCGTTTTCGAAACGCACGCCGACGGTGTCCGTCTTCTTGCATTGCAGGTTGATGCACATCATCGTGTCCTGCGTGTCGGCGTCCTCGCGGCGCAGGTAGTGTACGTCGTTGGTGGCAACTACCTTGACGCCTATATCACGCGCAAGCTGCACCAGTTTGTTGAGCACCTTTTTCTCGTCTTCCAGTCCGTGGTCCTGCAACTCGATATAGAAGTCGCCCTCCTCGAACATGTTTTTGAGCCGCAATGCGTACGCCTTCGCGCCCTCGTAATCGTTTTTGAGAAGGCGCGAAGGAATGCCGCCCGCGATACAGGCGGAACAGCATATCAGCCCTTCGGAATACTTTTCGAGAGTGTCGAGGTCAATCCTCGGTTTCATATAGAACCCGTCCACGAAGGAAATCGTGGACAACTTCATCAGGTTTTTGTAGCCCGTCAGGTTTTTGGCGAGCAGAATGAGATGTTCCCTGCGATGGAGGGTTTCGGGGGTCTTGACGTACAGATTGTCGGCGACGTAGAACTCGCTGCCGATGATGGGCTTGATGCCCGCCTGACGCATGACGTCGACGAAGGTATGTACGCCGTAAAGGTTGCCGTGGTCGGTGATTGCAACCGCGCTCATGTTCAGCTGTTTGAGCGCGTCGCCGAGCGGCGATATATGCAGAACCTTGTCCGCCTCCTGGTCAGACAACACGCTCTGATTGAGCCTGATTGCCCCGTCAAGCAGACTGTATTCGCTGTGCAAATGCAGATGTACGAAATCGCTCATTCTCTTCTCCGTAGGTTTATCGTATCTTTTTGTGTGTGTAAAATGCCTTTTGCGTCGCCGTTACTCCTCTGCGTCGTCCGCGCCGCTTTCGGCGATTTCGACGATTTTGCGCAGTCGGTGATTCAGACAGCTTTTGGTTATGCCTAGAATTTCGGCAAGTTCGTTCATACTCGCCTGCTGATATTCCATACGCGCGCAGGCTGTTTCGCGCAGTGCGGGCGAAAGGACGTCCAGCCCGAATTTTTCCTCTATCTCGCCGATTGCCATGAGCTGTTTCGACGCGGCGGCGTACGTCTTGTCGAGGTTTGCCGCCTCGCATATCGTCACGCGGTTTATGCTGTTGGCGGTTTCGCGTTCATCGATTATGGCTTTGAGTTTGAGCACGCTGTCGCCCAGTTCCAGTTCCGCCAGCATATGCAGAATTTCGTCCTTGTCTTTGAGGTAGACGAGGAAGTTGTTGCCGCGCTCGCTGGTCTTTGCGTTTATGCCCAGCTTTTCGAGCAGGTCGCATACTTCCCCCGCCAAATCGCCGTCTTCCACCATAAATTCGAAATGGTAACCCTCCCGCTTTTCGTCCTCGTCGCCCGCGGACGGCACATAAACGCTGCCGCACACGAGGAAAAGCCCTTTGAGGTAGGCGACGGAATTTTCGCGGTTTGCCCGCACGAACGCGGGTATGCACTCCCCGTCGTCCTCTCCGTCATCGCGGACAAGATGCGTGTCAGCAAGCACTTGTTTCGTAAACCCCGTCGGCACGGCTACCGTATAGGAAGTGCCGCCTTTGCGTACGCCCGACCTGATGTGCGCAACCGTGATTTCGAACTCCGTGGGATAAATGCTTTTGAGCATTTCCACCATCGCAAGACACTCCTCGTAGGAGGACAGCGCGATGACAAGGTTGGTGCGTTTGCCCGATATGTTGAGCGAGCCCGCCTGTTTTGCGGCGGCGCATATAAAGGACAATTTGCCCTCGGCGGTGCGAGGGAGCACGGTGAGCAGTTCTTTTACGGCGTTTTCTTTGAAGGTCATAAGTTCTCCTTGCCTTTTCCGAAGTCGGCTTTGGCGCGGAAGTGCGGTTTCGCTCCGACGCCGCATATCCTTTCGGGGGGTATGGCGTGCCGTTCGATGAAGGACTTGACCCGCGTGAAGTTCCCCACGTCGGAGGTGCGGTGCGCGTCCGAGCCGAGTATGAATTCCACGTCGGTCGCCAGCACGGTGTCTATGCAGTCTTCCAGCGTTTCGATGTGCTTTTCGTTGAGTTCGACGTACACGCCGTCTTCGGCGGCACGCGTGCATATCCTGCGCACGTCGACGCGGGCGCGGTGGTTCAGGTGGCATATCACGTCCACGGGATAGCGGTCCAGCACGTTGAGATAGACGCGCGTGTTGAACTCCACGAGGTCCTCTTCGCTGCGCGCCCAGCGGGTGCCCCAGCCGTTGACTATGAAATAGCGGGGACACTTTTTGACGTGTCGCCACTGTATGAGACGGTGAAAGCCGAAGTGCAGAATGTCGCATCGGGCAATCGTCGCGTCGGGCACGTCGAGGTCGCCCGCCTCGTTGAGCGGCGTCGCCTCTATGCTTTGATATACCTTTACCGAGTCGAGCCCGTTTGCGCGCTCGACGTCGCGCTTTTCGGCGTCGAACTTCTTGTCCGTCTGATGAAAGATTATGGCACCGTAACCGTGGTCGGCAACGGCTATCTCGCGCAAACCTCTCGCGCTTGCGCAGGCGAACTTGTCCGCGACGTGCCCCTGCCCGTCGCTGGCGCGCGTGTGAATGTGATAATCTCCCCAGATTTCCATAACCTTTCGTCCTCCGTATTCCGTCCGTGACTACTCCAAAAGCACGAACTCCCTTTCGAGGTCCACTCCGAACAGAGCCAGCACTCTGTCGTGGACGAGGTCGGCAAGCCGCAGAAAATCCGAAACCGTGGCGTTGCCTTCGTTGACGATGAAATTGGCGTGAACGGCGGACACCGCCGCCCCGCCCCTGCGCGCGCCTTTCAGCCCCGCGCGTTCGATGTAAAAACCCGCGGGCTTTTCGGCTCCTCTGAAAACGCTTCCGCAGGAAGGCAAAGAGGGCTGTTTCCTGCGACGGATACCCGTGTACTCCGACGCACGCGAGGCGCTCTCTTCCGCACTCGTAGGCGTCAGCCCGAATAATGCGGACAACACGGGCATTTTCACGCCTTCGCGGTAGGCAAACCCGACTTCCCCCGCGGGAACGTCCACGATGTCGCCGTCGGGCGCAAGACAGGTTATCTCTTTTACGAAATCCGCCGTTTCCCACCCGAACGCGCCCGCGTTCATACGCAACGCGCCGCCCACCGTGGCAGGCACTCCGCAAAGGAACTCCAAACCGCCGAACCCGTGTTGCACGGCAAACGCGTTGAGCGCGCTTATACGCGCTCCGCACTCCGCAAACACGCCTCTATCGGTCATTTTAACCACACGAAGTTCCGTCGTGCGCACAACCGCCCGCGAAACCTCGCCGTCGGCAATCACGGTATCCGAGCCGCCGCCGAGAATGAAAGGTTCCTCTCCGAAAGCGCGGCAACCGCGTACGAAAGTCTGCAACTGCGACAGTGTGTGCGGCAAATACAGCCGCTTCAAAGTCCCGCCGCCGCGAAAGGTCGTCACCTGCGCTGCGGGCACGTCCTCCGTCACGGTCAAACCGATTTTTACAGCAAGCGCGTCAAGCGCCGATATCTCCGTCTGCGTCATACGAAAATTCTATGCCGCAGACGGCTTTTCGATTATAGTTTGTCAGTAATCCGTTTCGCTGGGACGGTTTTTCTCCATAAGACGCAACGACAATTCGTCAAGTGCGTCCTTGCCCATACTTTTGAGTCGGAAGTTGCGGCTTGCCGCCTCTATGACGACCGCAAGGTTTCTGCCCGCCGACACGGGTACGACTATGCGTTGGAAGGTTATTCCCAGAATGTCGTAGGTCAGATTTTCGTTGCCCAGTCGGTCGTAACTCTTGTTGTCGTCCCACTTCTCCATCTCGATGACGAGGTGAATGCGCTTCTGATTGAGCACGCCTCCCACGCCGTACATCGCCTCCACGTCGATGAGCCCGACGCCGCGGACTTCCAGCATGTTTGCGGTCGTCTTGGAGGGATAGCCGTAAATCTTGTTCTTTATGCGTTTGACCTCAACGAGGTCGTCGGCAACCAGCATATGCCCGCGGTGCACCAGTTCGAGCGCCGTTTCCGACTTGCCTATGCCGCTCTCACCTATGATCAGCACGCCTATGCCGCTGATGTCCAGCAACTCGCCGTGAATTGTTGCGCTCTCGGCAAGCGCGGTCGTGAGATAATGCACCGCATCGCTCTCGACGGCGGAAGTGGTGCTCCCGCTGACGAACAGCGCGACATTGTACTTCTCCGCAATGGCAATCATCTTTTCGTCCACCGCGCGGCTTTGCGAAACTATGACGCAGGGCGGTCTTTTGGAAAACAGTCTGTCAACCTGCATTTCGCGGTACTTTTCGCCCAGCGAATTGAGATACGCCATTTCGGCGTTGCCGAGCGCCTGTATGCGGTGCGCGGGGAAATATTCGTCGAACCCCGCGAACAGCAGTCCGGGGCGATTGGTCGCCGTGGACCTGAAAACGAGGTCCCCTTCCGGCGCGTACACGATGTGCAGTCCGAGGTCCCCCGCGAACTTTTCGGGCGATATGTGCAGGCTTCTTCTTTCCTTTTCCATCTCTACTCCGTTGCTCATAATTCCTCCGAATTTCGATTATACATCAATTTCCCGTTTTCCACAACAAGGTTCACCTTGTTGTACGCGCGAAAAAAACACGCGCGTCGGTCACTCGCGACCGTCCGCGTCCGCGCCTTTCTCCTCCGCGTCGCGCTTTGCCGTCGTGTCGGCGTTCAGCGCGTCGAGCACGGCGTGCGCCGTCTTTTCGGAAAATCCGTCCAGCGAAGCAATCTGCTCCACGCTTGCGTGGCGGACGTTTTCGACCGACCCGAACGCGGCAAGCAACGCCGCCGCGCGGGCTTTGCCCACACCCTTGATTTCGCGCAGTTTGCTCTCCGACATATGCTTGGAGCGCAACGTGCGATGATAGGTTATGGCAAACCTATGCGCCTCGTCGCGCACCCTCTGCAACATCTGCAACGCCACGCAGTCCTTGGGAAGTACAATCGGCGTTTTGGGCGAAGTGCCCAAAAACACTTCCTCTTCGCGTTTGGCAAGCGACAGTATGGCAAGGTCGTCCTTGCCGCATTCGTGCAACGCCTCCAACGCATACGCGAGTTGTCCTTTGCCGCCGTCTATCAGTATCAGGTCGGGAGGCGTGGCGAAACTCTCGTCCGTACCCTCGTCCAGACGCGCCAACCTGCGTTTCAGCGTCTCCTTCATGCAGGCGAAATCGTTGTTGCCCTCCACGGTCTTTATGCGGAACTTGCGGTAATGCGCCTTGCGCGGCTCGCCGCCCTCGAACACCGCCATACTCGCCACCTTGTCCGTGCCCGATATATGCGAAATGTCGTACGCCTCTATGCGGTTGGGAAGCACGGGCAGATTGAGCAGTTCGCCGAGCTGTTCAACGGCACCCGACGTGCGCACGCGTTTGCGTTCCTCCGTCGTGCCGTGTTTCTGCAAGGCGTCGTAGGCGTTGGAATGCGACAGGTCGAGAAGCTGACGCCGCACGCCCTGTTTGGGTTCGATGACCCGCACCGTTCGGTGCGCCAGTTTGCAGAGTGCCTCTTCGAGAGCCGCCGCGCTTTCCACGCAGTCCGTGACGACTTCGTCGCAGACGGGAGCGTTGCGCGTGTAGTACTGAAAGATATAAGACGTCGCGTCCTCGTCCGCCGTGTTAAACACGCTGTTCTCCCCGCCGACCAGTTTGCCGCCCCGAACGACCAGCATATTGACCGCCCCGAGAATACCGTTTGTCTCGTACGAGAAGATGTCCAGGTTGAACTCCGCGGGCAAAGCGCTGACCTGCTTGCGCACGAGGTTGTCCAGCACTTTGAGCTTGTGCTTGTAGTTGAGCGCGACTTCGAAGTTCTCCTCGTCGGCGAACTTCTTCATACGCTCGGTGAGCACGCGCTCCACTTCCCTGTCGTTGCCGCGCAGAAACGCGATGACCTTTTTTATCTCCTCGGCGTACCTCTGTTTGTCCAGTTTGCCCGAACAGGGCGCAAGACACCGCCCCAGGTGATAGTTCAGGCAGGGGCGCGAAGGCTTGCTCATGTCGCGGTTGCAGTCGCGCACGGAAAACGCCGTGTGAATGAGGTCGAAGATATCCTTGATGTTGACGGACTGCATGTAGGGTCCGAAGTAATGCGCGCCGTCGTTTTTGAGTTTTCTGACAAGACGTATGGTCGGGAAATCCTCCTTGGTATCGATACGCAGGAAGGGATACGCCTTGTCGTCTTTGAGCAGAATGTTGTAACGCGGAGTGTACTTCTTTATGAGGTTGTTTTCCGTGACGAGGGCGTCCACCTCGCTCGGGCAGATGATATAACGGAAATCGGCAACGTGTTCGAGCATAGCCATGACCTTGGCGGTCTTGTTGCCCGAACTGTAAAAGTATTGCCGAAGCCTGGCGCGGAGGTTTTTGGCTTTGCCGACGTAAATGATTTCTCCGTCCTCGTTCGACATCAGATAAACGCCGGGGTTTTCCGGCACGTCTTTGAGTTTCGCTTTGAAGTCCACGGCTATATTATACCGCAAAATAACAAATAGTAAATAGAATATGTGCCCGCCCGCGCAAAAGCACGGAAAGCCCCTCCCGCTTACTTGTTGCAGAAACAGTTGCGGGAGTCGTCTGTGTCGTCGGCGTCGTCCGACGACACCAGGGTGGGACCCGCCACGGTAAGCGCGAACAAAATGGCAAGCATGACCGCGGTTTCCGTGCTCGACACCGTGCCGTCGGAGGCGAACACCGCCATCACGACGAGCAGGAACAAAAACCAGTTCTCGTTGAAAGTCATATCCGTACCTCCGACTTTTTATCACAATATGCGTAGCTCCTCGACAAAGTTACTCAAAATTTTCCGTCGCCGTAGGAATTATAATGCGGCTATGGAAACTATGCTCGACGAGGAAACCGTCCGACTCATCAAAAAGTACGTCCCGCGCAACGCGACCCTGCACACGCTGTCGGAATTCTTTTCGGCGTGCGGCGACGCGACCCGCGCGAAAATAATATGCGCTCTGTCCATATCCGAAATGTGCGTGGGCGACCTTGCGGGCGTACTGGGGCTCAATCAGACCACCTGCTCGCACCAGCTGCGCCTATTGCGCGCGGCGGACATCGTGCGCCAAAGGCGGGACGGAAAAATCGTGTACTACTCCTTGAAAAACCGTGCAATCGAAGACGTGATGTTCGCAGGGGTGAAATTCCTGAACCTCTGAACACTCCCGACGAACAAAACGTCGCCCGCGTTTTTCCCTGCGGCGACGTAGTGGCACAATCAAACAAAAAAACGGGCTTTACTGCCCGTTTTGTATTGTTAAACGCTTGTTTTTGCGATTAAATTTCTTTTTTACCCGCGCTCCGTTTCTTTTTCCGACGTCGGTCACATATCGTCGCCGAAGGGGTTGTCGTCGTTCTCACGCTCGTCCTCGCGGCGTATCTCCTCTTCCGTGACGGGGTTGTCGCCCTTGTCGCGCAAAACCTTTGCAAGCACCTTTTTCAACGTGCGGTAGACGTACTGCATAAGCAGGTCTATGACGAGCAGCGCGACCGTGCCGAGTATGGCAATCGCCCAGTACTCGAAGTGCGCCGCGACGTCGGGCGCAATGACGTCTATCGCCTGCAAGCCGTAGTAAAGCGCGGCGAGCGCGGCGTTGATATAGACGATTTTGACGGGATAGGCGATATACCACCGCACGTTCTTGTCGGCAAGAAACGCCGTAAGCAACGACATTGGTCCGAAATATACGACGTAGCCCGTGACTGCGGCAACGTCGCCGACCAAAAAAGAAAGCCCAGCGGATACCGCGTAGGCGAATATGCCCGAGGCGTAATACTTCTTGCTGACGGGCACCATTATCGCGCAACCCGCCGCCGCGAACATCGCAATAGTTACGTAGCGGAGCACGACGCCCAACCAGACAAACAAAAGCGCAAGCGCGGCGGATATGCCCGCGAGCGCAAGCGCGTAAGTTACGTTACGTGGGGACAGCCTTCCCTTTTTCATCAGCAGCAGCGGATGAGGTCGCCGCCCAGACATTCGCAGCAGCAGTCGGCGCAGATGGCACACTGGCACGCCGTGCAGCAGCCGTCCGCCGCTGAAGGTTGCGCCTGTTGTTGCGAGTACGTGCGTTGAGAGGAATAATACTGTTGTCCCTGCCCGTTGCCCGCCTGTCCGTTGGCTTGCTGCCCGTTAAAGGCGTTGGTGCCGTCGATTTTGCGTTTCATATTTTCCAACGCTTTTTTATATTTCTCGTTTTCGGGGTCCATATCGACGGCGAGTTCCAGTTGCTTTTTACTCTCGTTGAGCCAGTTTTTCTCGTAGAACACGATAGCCTGATAGTAGTGCCACTCCGCCCCGCGGTAGTACATATCATCAAGCAGGGATTGCGCCTTGACGAAATCCTTGGCGGAAATCGCGGCGCGCACCGCGTCGAACTGGTTTGCATCGCCGGAGTCCACGGTGGCGTTCTCGTGCGTGTAGGTCATTGCGTCCTGGTAGGCGGTGTCGAGCACTTCGAGCATACGCGCGGCTTCCGCGCCCGCGTCGCCCTCGTCGAAAACGTGCGCGGCGTAATACTCGCGCTTTTTCTTGTACGCTTCCAGGATTTCGCTTTGAGATGCGCCCTTTTGCAGCCCCAGAATCACAAACGGGTCATTTGGCATTTTTCCTCTCCTTTGAGCAGTCGCTCCATCTGCATATCGATGCCGAGATATACTGTATTCGAAAGCACGCCTTCGCTGACGACTATGTTCATCGCGTTGTATGCTCCGACCATTCTGTTATAGGTGGAACGCAACAGAAAATCCAGTTCCTGCCCGTTCTTTTCCAAAAACTCCGCCTTGGAAGCGCACTCCCCGTATGCGGCAAGCAGCGGATTGTATCTGCCCTTCTTCGCGTCGCTTTCCACATCGTCCACTGCGTCGAACAGATACACCAATCTGCCGAGATTGTACGTGAACGTGTCCACGTTGTCGTCCGTTTTGACGAGTTGCCGCGTCACGTCGCGCATAAGCGAGGCGAAGCAGTCGGCAACCTGGTCGATGTTGGCGCAGTTGCGCTTTTCGAGCACGGCGAGTTTGCGGAAACTCTCGCGCATCAGCGCGTCGATTTCGGGCATACGCTTTGCCGCTCTGCACTTTCTCGCCGCAAGGGCGTCCCGCACGAACACGCGGGAGCGTTTGCCGTCCTTTACGTCGTCGTCGGCGTTGTAGTACACCAGCAAGACGGAAAGGTCGGCGACCTTTGCGGTCAGCTCGTCGCATTTGACGACGGTCTTCTTCTTTCCGTTGTACGCGCAGAGTTTGCGTTCGAACTGCACCTCTTTGCCCGCCACGGAATGCAACAGCGCGTTGTAAAACGTGGTGTCGTAGTTGGTGCAAAGTCTGGTGTGCGGTGCGCCCGTCTTTGCAAGAGCCTTGCACAGCCCGCAATAATACGCCTGAAAGACGTTGAAGTCCTTGACGTACATATTATTCTTGTCGGGAATGACGTAACCGAACACTTTTCACCCTGAGCGTAACGCGCTATCGTTAATTTTTGCTTAATGTCGAAAAATACGCGCACGCACGCGCTGTTTTGCGTTTGCCGCGGCGCGCCTCCGCACTATTTGTCGAAGGACACGAGTCCCACTTTCTTTTTGACCTTGGCAAGCGTTCTGCGCCCCATATACGAGGCTTTCTCCGCTCCCGTTTTTGCAACTTCGGCAAGATACGCCTTGTCGGCAAGATATCTGTTGTACGCCTCGCGCACGGGCTTGAACTTCGCCGCGACGGCTTCGCCCACGGCGACCTTGAATGTGCCGTAGCCCTGCCCCGCGAATTCCTTTTCGGCGGCGGCGACCGTCTTGCCCTCGATTGCCGCATAAATTGCAAGCAGATTGCTTATACCGGGCTTGTCCTCGCGGGCAACGATTTCGTTGCCGCTGTCCGTGACCGCACGCTTGAACTTCTTTACTATTGTTCCCTCGTCCTCGATGACGGATACCCACGCGTTGGTGTCGGGGTCGGATTTGGACATCTTGACGGTCGGGTCCTGCAAGGAACAAATCTTTGCGCCCGTTTGGGGAATGTACGGTTCGGGCACCACGAAGGTGTCGCCGTAACGGTTGTTGAAACGTATGGCGATATCGCGCGTGAGTTCGAGGTGCTGTTTCTGGTCGATACCGACGGGCACCAGCGAGGTGCGGAACAACAGAATGTCCGCCGCCATAAGCACGGGATAGTCCATAAGTCCCATATTGATGTTGTCGGCGTGTTTCGCGCTCTTATCCTTGAACTGCGTCATACGCGACGCCTCGCCGACATACGTGTTGCAATTGAGTATCCATTGCAGTTCGGCGTGTTCGTGTACGTGCGACTGGAAATAAAGCACCGCCTTTTCGGGGTCGATACCGCACGCGAGAAGTTGCGCGAAGAAGCTCATACAGGTCTGTCTGAACTCCGCGGGCTCGCGACGGACGGTGAGAGCGTGAAGGTCGGCGATGAAGAAAACGGAATCGAACTCCTCCTGCATTTTGCCCCAGTTGGAAACGGCGCCGAGGTAGTTGCCGAGCGTAATCGTGCCCGTGGGCTGTATGCCGCTCAATACCACTTTTTTTCTCTCAATCTGCACTTTATCGTTGTTTTCGGACATATAAACTCCTGTTTCAGTCTTTCTTTTCCTCATCAACAAACGCAAACACGGCGCGTTTCGCGTCCTCTTTGGCGATGACGTTGTTGTGGCGCACGGGCAGATGTTTCAGCCTCAGTATGCCTTCGGGACACTCCGCCCCCGTGAACAGCATCAGTTTGTTGACGGCTTTTTCGACGTCGTCCTCGTGCGCGTCGGCGACGGCGTTGTAGACGTCGCAGGCGAACTTGTAGGGGCTCGCCGTCGAAACGATTACGGTCGTCGTTTCGTCCTGAGTTTCGTCGGCGTACTCGCTGTACACGCTCGCCGCCACCGCGGTGTGCGGGTCAAGCACGTAGTCGTCAAGGTCGAAGAAGTTCGCCATTGCCTCACGGGTGTCCTCTTCGTCCGCCCAGCCCGCCTCGAATATGCCGAGGTCGGCGTCTTCGAGGTCGAGTTCGAACTTCCCGTATTTTTTGAGAGAGTCGTACAGCCCTCTGATTTTGGCGTCGTCCCTGCCCGTCACCTCGAAGAGCAGTCTTTCGAGGTTGCTGGAAACGAGTATGTCCATCGAAGGCGACATCGTCTTGAAGAAGTTGCGGTTGGTGTCGTATTTGCCCGTGTTGAAGAAGTCGGTGAGAATGTTGTTGGCGTTGGACGCGATTATCAGTTTGCCCACGGGTATGCCCATACGGTAGGCGTAGTAGCCCGCCAGTATGTTGCCGAAATTGCCCGTCGGCACCACGAAATTTATTTTGTCGCCGCACTCGATTTCGCCGCTGGTCACGAGGTCGCAATAGGCGGAAACGTAGTAGGCAATCTGCGGTGCGAGCCTGCCCCAGTTGATGGAGTTCGCCGACGACATTTCGATACCCTTCTTTTTGAGTTCGGCAATGGCATCGGGGTCGGTGAATATGGCTTTGACCGCCGTCTGTGCGTCGTCGAAATTGCCCTTTATGCCCGCGACGTGGACGTTGCCGCCCTCCTGCGTGGTCATCTGCAACTTCTGCATTGCGCTGACGCCCTTGACGGGATAGAACACGATGATTTCCGTACCTTCGACGTCCTTGAAGCCTTCCAGAGCCGCTTTGCCCGTGTCGCCGCTGGTCGCGACGAGAATGAGCGTTTTGCTCGTGTCGCCGAGTTTGCGTTTGGACGCCACCATGAGATAGGGCAACAGCGTGAGCGCCATATCCTTGAAGGCGTACGTGGGACCGTGCCACAGTTCGAGCATGAACAGCCCGTCCTCGACTTTCACGAGAGGACAGGGATCGTCGCCGTCGAAACGGGAATAGGCCTTGCGGGCGTAGTCGAGCAGCTCGTCGCGCGTGAACTCGTCGAGGTACATGGAAAGTACTTCCGCCGCCCTTTCGGGATAGTCCATCTCGCACAGTTCGTCGAGTTTTGCCCCGTCTATAATCGGGAAAGACGACGGAACAATAAGTCCGCCGTCATCGGATATGCCTTTTACTATCGCCTCCGCTCCCGTGTAAACGCGGTTGCGGTTGCGCGTGCTGATATATTTCATACTTCTCCTTGATACTTTTTAAGGAATTCGGGAAAGTTCTCCTCGTTTTCGCTTACGGTCAGGATAAACCGTGTTTCCGTGGTCTTCGCCACGGCATAGATGTCGGTGAAGAAGTCCTCCATATCGGCGACTTTTCTCCCGAGCATACGGTGCGCGCCGTCGATGTAGAAACTCTCGATGTCGTGATTGCCCGCAAGCACTCCTTTGATGAAGCCGATGAGTTCGCGCTCGTCGAGGTTGCTCTGCCCCGCGCGTTTCAGTATGTCCGTGTTGATGACGCGTATCTGATAACGCAGGGAATACATATATCTGTCCGTATCGGTAAGGAAAACAATGTCTCCTTTGGCGGTCTCGACGTTGTCGTTGGCCATATCTATAATGATTTTGGTTTTGCCGGTACCCTTGGCTCCGGTGATGAGTTTTATCATAGTCACCTCCGCTTATATTCTATAAAAAATATCATAGAAATACAAGCCCCAATTTGCGCTCGTACGCGCACACGCGCGCCCCGCACACCGTATCGTTTAGGCGTATTTGACGAATTCCGCGTAACGGACGGGGTCGAGTTCCTTGAACATCGTTTCCAGTTCGCCGTCGCTGATGACCGTGGTTCTGCCCGCCGCGTACTGGGCGTCCACTCTCTCCTTAATCGCGGCGATGAGCGCGTCGCGCTTGTCGATTTTCATCTCTTCGGGCACCGCGAAATAGGAGTTTATCCAGAACGCAATCCCCGCAATGCCGCTGAAAATGTCGACGACCACTCGCGCGGGTCTGCCCAAAATCTTTTCCGTGTCGAAAATATTGTATATCTCCTGGTCTTTGAGCATACCGTCCGCGTGAATACCCGCTTTGGTCACGTTGAAATTCTTGCCGACGAACGGAGTGCGCTCGGGAATTTCAAACCCCATTTCCTTTTCGAAATATTCCGCGATTTCCGTTATGACGGAAAGATCCATACCGTTGGTGGTGCCGCGCAAAGAGGCGTATTCGATTGCCATCGCTTCGAGAGGCGTGTTGCCCGTTCTCTCACCTATGCCGAGCAAAGTTGCGTTGACTGCGGAACAACCGTACAGCCACGCCGTCGCCGAATTGGTGACCGCCTTGTAAAAATCGTTGTGCCCGTGCCATTCCAGTTGCTCGGACGGGATTTCGGCATAGTAACGGAAACCGTAGATTATGCCCTGTACGCTTCGGGGCAACGCCGTGCCGGGATACGTGACGCCGTAGCCCATAGTGTCGCAGGCACGGATTTTGATTGGTATGCCGCTCTCTTGCGACAGTTTCATCAGTTCGATTGCAAACGGCACTACAAATCCGAAATAGTCCGCGCGCGTGATGTCTTCGAAATGGCACCTCGGCACGATACCGCGTTCCAAGGCCTTCTTGACTATGGAAAGATACTTATCGAGCGCCTGCGCACGGGTAAGGTTCATCTTCTTGAAAATGTGGTAGTCCGAACAGCTTACCAGTATGCCCGTTTCTTTGAGGCCGAACTGCTTGACCAGTTCGAAGTCCTTTTCGTTGGCGCGTATCCATGAGGTTATCTGCGGAAACTCGTAGCCGAGTTCCAGACACTTGGTTATCGCCTCTTTGTCCTTGTCGCTGTACAGGAAAAATTCGCTCTGCCTTATCAAACCGTTGGGACCGCCCAGACGGTGCAGCATTTTGTACAGTTCGACGATATCCTTGACTGCGAAGGGTTTGCACGCCTGCTGTCCGTCGCGGAAAGTGGTGTCAGTGATGAATATGTCGCGCGGACATTCCATGGGAACGTGCCGCATATTGAAAGTCGTCTTGGGGATTTCGCCGTAAGTGAATATCTTGCGGTGAAGGTTGGGGTGCGCCACGTCCTGCAAATTGGGTTTGTAAGCGTGCTCCTCGATAACGTGATGGTTTTTGTTGTACTTGACAATCATAATTGCCCCCTTATTCGATGTTCTCCAACATTTTGTTTTGCAGTGCTATTGCAAGGGCGGAAATCATCTCGTCCATTTCGCCCAGCATAAATCTGTCCAGCGTGTAAAGCGTCAGCCCGATACGGTGGTCGGTAACGCGTCCCTGCGGGAAGTTGTAAGTGCGTATTCTCTCGCTGCGGTCGCCCGTGCCGACCTGCGCGCGACGCGCTTCGCTGTACTCCTTGTCCGCCTGCGTGCGGTAAAAATCGTAAAGGCGCGACTTCAATACTTTCATCGCCTTTTCGCGGTTTTTTATCTGACTGCGCTCGTCCTGACATTCGACGACTATACCCGTGGGCAGGTGCGTTATGCGGATTGCCGACTCCGTCTTGTTGACGTGCTGTCCGCCCGCGCCGCCACTGCGGTAGGTGTCGATTTTGAGGTCGTTTTCGTTGATGTTGACCTCGACGTCCTCGGCTTCGGGCAACACCGCCACCGTGACGGTGGAAGTGTGAATTCTGCCCTGCGACTCCGTTTCGGGCACGCGCTGCACGCGGTGAACGCCGCTTTCGAATTTCAATTTGCCGTACGCGCCCTTGCCCGCAATCATAAACACCAGTTCCTTCGCGCCGCCGAGTTCGGTGTAATTCATATTGATTTCTTCCACCTTCCAACGGTTGCGGTCGGCATAGTGACGGTACATTTTCATCAGTTCCGTGCCGAACAGCGCGGCTTCGTCGCCGCCCGCGCCCGCGCGGATTTCCATAATGACGTTGTTGTCCTCGTCGGGGTCCTTGGGCAAAAGCGAAATCTTGACGTCGGAAGCGTCCTTGTCGAGAGCTTCGCGCAACCCGTCCAGTTCCTCTTTCAGCATTTCGCGCATGTCGGCGTCCTGCTCGACGGCGAGCATTTCCGTGCATGCGTCGAACTGGTTTTTGTGTTCGCGGTACACCTCGTAGCAATCCACTATGGGTTGCAGGTCGGAATGCTCTTTGGAAAGCGCCTTGAACGCGTTCTGGTCGGATATGATTTCGGGACGCGCGAGCATATCGCCCAACTCGTTCTGTCGGGCGACGATTTTATCCAGTCTGACAATAAGTGCGTCGCTCAGTTTCATATTCTCTTAACCGCACGGAGAATTCTCTCCGTTCCTTGCATGTCTTTGTAAACCTCGGTGTCGAAACCCGAGAAAATCTCTTTCAGCGCGTCGGCTTGTCCTATGCCGAACTCGCAGAAGAACACGCCGCCGTCCGCCAGCACCTCGGGAAGGTCGGCTGCGATGCGACGGTAGAAATCCAGCCCGTCGGCTCCGCCGTCCAGCGCGGACACGGGCTCGAACTTACGCACCCTTTCGTCCAGCGACGCTATGTCGCCCGTCGGGATATAAGGCGGATTGGACACCACGACGCCGAACTTCTCGCCCGCGACGGGTGCGAACAAATCACCCGTAAGCACGCGCACTTTCACGCCTGCGGTGAGCGCGTTTGCTTTCGCCACTTCCGCCGCCGCCTGCGATATGTCCGTGGCGGTGACTTTCGCTTCCGTATTCGCGGCAACTGCAACGGCGATTGCTCCGCTGCCGGTGCAAAGGTCGAGTACTTCGATTTCGCCCTTGTCTTTTGCGTACTCGATTACTTTCTGCGCCAGCTCCTCCGTTTCGGGTCTGGGAATGAGTACGGACGGATTGACCGCTATGCGCAGTCCGTAGAAATCCGTGTTCCCGAGCGCGTATTGCAACGGCGTGCCGTCCGCCATCTTTCCGGCGATTTTCTTTGCGGCGAAAAACTGCTCTTTCGTAAGATGTGGCAACGATGAAAGTTCGCTGCGTCTTTTGCCCGTGGCTTCCACCAGTATCCAGTCGATGTCGCTCTCGTCCGCGTAAGGAGCGACGGCGGCAAGTTGTTTCCGCGCAAACGCCACGCCCACTTTGACCTCGAACCTGCTCTCGGGCATATCGGGATCGGCGTCCATCTCCATAACGGTGGTGAACGCTTTTATGCTGACTTCCAGCATATCGTCGGTGGGCTGACGCGTCGTGAGCTTCTGCAACGCCATGCCCGGCGCGCGCAGAATTCTGAACACGATGTTGTCTGACTTCGCAAGCAGTTTCAGAATTTCGTACGATATACCCGCGACAACGGGCAGGAACAACAGTTTGACGCCCAGTTTGATGAGCGCGTTCAGCACGCTGCTGTCCGTCGTCCAGCCTATCGCGTCCAACATCCAGTTGACTAGCGCGAAAACGATTATGCTGACCACGACGACGAAGAAAATGAACGTCGTTCCGCAACGGCTGTGCGCCGTGGGCATTTTGCGCGCGTTGTCGACGGTGAGATCCAGCCCGTGCTCGTAACAGCTGATGACTTTGTGCTCCGCACCGTGATACATAAACACGCGGCGAATATCCTTCATCAGCGAAATGGAGAGCAGATAACCCGTGAATATTACAAGCATAATCGCGGCTTCGCACAGGCTGTAAAAGGCGGGATGGCTGACCGTACCGGGTATCTCGAAAATGAGCCCCGTGAGGAAGTTGGGCAAAAACACGAACAATCCGATTGCGAGCGCAAGACCCAGTATCAGCGAAAATACCGTGAGTATGTGCATCGGATTGACCTTGAATTTCGCGGCGACCCATTTATCGAACTTGGTAGGTTCGGCAAAATCGCCGTAAACCTCCGCCGAACGCATCAGTATGCCGATGCCCATATAAAGTTGCGAGCAAAGGTTTACCACTCCCCTGACGAACGGGAAACGCAAAACTGCGCACTTCTTTTTGGGGTCTTTCAGGCGTTTGGACTCAACGGTAATATCTCCCGTTTCCGCACGTACGGCGGTTGCAACGGAAGTCGCGCTCTTCATCATAACGCCTTCCAGCACGGCTTGCCCGCCGATGGAAGTGCGTCTTACGATTTTGCCCGACGCGCGTTTGCCGCACGCTGAACCGGAAGCGTCATCTTTATGTGCCGTCATAAAATCTTTGAGTGTGTCTGTTACCGAGAGAAAGCGCGCTCACGCGCGCGCATACGAAAATGCAGACCGCGCAGGCAGTCTGCATCTTGCTGTGTCAGTCGAGATTGTATCTCTTCTTGAACTTATCCACGCGGCCGCCGGTGTCAACCAGTTTCTGTTTGCCCGTGAAATAGGGATGACACTTGGAGCAGATTTCGACTTTGAGCACGTCGGTTTTCTTGGTCGTGCCGGTCAGGAACGTATTGCCGCAAGCGCATTGCACCGTGACGGTGTGGTAATCCGGATGGATGCCTTCTTTCATAGTTTACTCCTGTTTTGTGCTGATTTTTACGCCCACACGCGCCAAAGGAGCTACGCGCATATGACATAAAGTTTCTTTATTATATCCGCACGGACGCGCAGTGTCAAGCGATTTCGAACCTTTCGCGACGGCACTTTTCGCCGCGAGGAAACGAAAATACGATTGACGCCCGCGCCGCTGAAAGGTCATACGCCGCTACACGCGCGACAAAGTATCTATGAGTTCCGTCCTCGCCATAACGATTGCGCTGTCGTCCGCCCTTCTCTCGGCACGCGGTATGTCCGACACGCGCGACAAAACGATGCGTGCGGGCGCGCCGTCCAACACGGTGTATCCGTCCGCCGCCCACAAGCACTCCTCAACGTCGTGCGTGACGAAAATCACCGTACGCGGCGAGGAAGCGAGCAACCCGTCGAGCTGTGCGATGAGCCTGGTTTTCAGCCCCAGGTCGAGGGCACGGAAAGGCTCGTCCATGAGCAGGACTTCGGAGGGATAGAGAAACGCCCTCGCCATCGAAATCCGCTGTGCCTGACCGCCGCTGAGTTCGGTCGGATACTTGTCGCGCTCGGACAGAACTTCCAGCCGTGCGAGGATTTCATCGATGCGTTCCTTCCTCTCGTTTTTGTCCGCAACGGCGGAACGTAACACCAAATCAAGGTTTTTATAGACGCTTATTGTAGGGATTAACCTGTCTTTTTGGAAAATATACGAAATTCCGCCCTCCGCTCCGCTTATCGTGCCTTCGAATGGAACAAGCCCCGCAATCGCGTTCAGCAAAGTGGTTTTGCCGACGCCGGACGCGCCCAGCACGACGTTTATGCGGTGCTCGTCAAAGGTGATGTCGAAGCCCTCGAAAACTTTTCTTTCGCCGAACTTCACGCCGAGTCCTTTTACGGTTACGTCGCTCATTTCGTCACCTCCCAAAGCTTTTTGACGCCCACGGTTATGCCTTCGAGGACGAAGCTCAGAATTATGGCGAACACCACCCACGCAAGCAGGTCGGCGATTTCGAACATAACGCTGTCGCGTTGCATTGCAATGCCTATGCTGCCGCGCGTCTGCGCCAGCACCTCGGCGGCGATGACCACTTTCACGCACAGCGAAACCGCGCTCCTCGCCCCCTCCGTAACGGCTGGAAAGACGGTGGGAAGGTATATCCCCGTCAGTTTGTCGACGGGACGCATACGGTAGACCTTAGCCATTTCCAGCAATTCGCCGTCCACGCTGTCGAGCGCGGAATGGCAGATGTTGTAAAGCAGAGGAAAACAGATGAGAAAGCCCACGAGTATCGGCACTTCGGTGTTGTCCATCCACACCACGGCAAGCAGTATGACCGCCATTGTGGGCGCGGCTTGCAACACCGTCACTATGGGGCGCAGAAACTTGTGCAAGGGTTTGAAAAAGGTGCCCGCGGTGGCAAGCACGGCGGCAAACGCCAGCGACAACAGGAAACACGCCGTGATGCGTCCCAACGTCATACCCGCCGCCCGCCAGCTTTCTCCGTCGGCAAGCAGTCCGCCGAAACCGCGGAACACCTCGCCGACCGACGGGAACAGCACGGGGATGTTCTCAACCGCCGCTACGATTGCCCACACGGCAAGCACGAAGGCGAATGCCGCGACGGGGTACGCCACGTTCCCCACCATTCTCAGAACCGTTGTTTTGTTTTTCATTGTTACCTTCCGTTATTCGGGTATGCCCGCGCGGGCAAAATCCGCATTTTGTGCATGCGACCGACAGTCGCCCTTTACGCTATGACGAGCCCTGCCGCGGTCAACACCTTTTCCACCGCGTACTGAGGCACGGCGCCCTGACCTATGCAGCCTATCTTCTTGCCCGCAAGGTCGGCGGGTTTCACGGTGCCGTTTGCGCCGTCGGCATTGGCAATCATATACAGTATGCCCTGCGTGTTGGAGCACAGGAACTTATAACCCACGTTTTTGCTTGCGATGAGGTTGACGCCTGCATTGGCGGGCAGAACGGCGATATCCGCAGTGCCTTGCGCCATTGCAACGGAAATGTTCTGCGCGGTTTCGACCACGACTTCGACGGTATAGCCGTTCACGGTCATATCCGCCTGCGTTGCGAGGTTGGCGACGGCAAGCAGAGGCGCGCCGTCAGGCACGTACACCTTGATGGTACCGCTGCCCTCGCCCTGTGCAGTCGCGGCGGAAGCGTCATAATACACGCTGTCGGGCACGGACTGCATACCGTTCAACGACTTCATCATGTCCGCAACCGCGCTCTTGACGCTGTCGGGAGTGTACACGCCCACGTTGCACTTGGGAATGCTGGCGGCAGGAAAAGCGGACGCACTGCCCGCCGCTTTGAGCAGAGCCGTCATGTTCGCGGCGTTTTCCTGAATATACGCGAGGTTGTCGTTGAGCGCGGCAAGATACGCGTCGACGAAATCCTTGTTTGCCGCGAGGTCGTTCCTCACGAAACTGGACGACATGGGAAAACCGCTCGTACTGCCCGTGGCCGCGTTGAACTCCGCCTGTATGTCCATAACGACGGCAAAGCCCTTGCTTGCGCCCGCGGTTGCGGCGGGTTCGCCCACCACGGCATAGTCTATGACGCCCGCGGCAAGTGCCGCCTGCGCCGCCGCGCCGGCGGCGTAATAGGTCACGTAAACGCTGTTGTTGTTTTCGGTTTTGTCGTCGGGGTTGCACGCCGCAAGCCCCGTGACGAGTGCCACGGTCAATATCGCCATAATGGCGAAAAGTGCTACCTTTTTGAAGTAAGTTTTCATATTCACCTCTTTATCCGCCGTTTTTGCGGCAATAAAATCCTTTTTGTGTCGGAACTACTCGATTTCAAAAGTCGTCATCGCCGACTTGACCGAGAGTTCCGGGAACTTGCCGAGCCTGCCCGTCAACGCGGAAACGCGTTCCTGCGAGCCCTCGACGATGAGCGCAATCGCGTTGGCTTCCTCGCGCGGCACGCCCATTCTGCCGACGATTATATCGGCAAACTCCGACAACACTTTCTGCATTTCGAGCGCGATGCTTCTGTCGCCTTTGAGCACTATGCCCACCACACCGATACGTTTCATAATGTCTCCTTTCGGGTTTCCCCGCAACTTCTCCGCAAACCGCAGGGTCTGCCCCGAACGTTTGCGGACGTCGTCTGAATTGTTCCCCGCGCGAAGAAAAGAAAAACGCCGCCGTGTAAAACGGCGGCGCGCAAAATCACCTTTATGTTGCCGTCTTACACTCCGACCGAAGTCATCGTTTGGGATTGCTTTATTTCATTCTATACCGCACGAGGCGTTTTGTCAACGCCGCCGCGCATTATATCTTTTCCCGACGCACCGCGCTCTTCGGAAAAGATTGCAACTTGCCGCGGTTTTATTTGCCTCCGAAAATCGCGCGAATGACAAACTGCACCCACACGGGCAGTTTCTCCGCCGCCGCGGTCAGGTCTTTGAGTTCCTCTTCCGTGGTATCCGCGTTTACGAACGTTCGCGCCGCAAACGCCGCAAGTCCGTCAGTATCCGTATACCACTTGTCAATCTGTGCGCAGATGTTTCCGATTGCGTCGTTCTTCATCGACTGCGCGTCGGCGGTCAGCTTCGCCGTGGCTTCCGCCACTATGCCATCGTACCACGTCTGCGTGATTTCGCCGTGTCCGTCGCCGTACTGCGTCAAGCCCTGGTCCTGCTTGCCGATATATTCGACAAGGATTCGGGTGTTGTTTTTCGTTATGCCGCTGCCCTGTCTGTCGCCCGTTGCGAGATAGGTGCGATAAGAGGCTTTGAAGGCTTTGAGCGCATACACGCGCATAGCGAACGTCAGCTCGTCGTTGAGCGTGGGGTCGGGCTCTGCACTGCCCGATATCTCCAACGCGCGCAGATATCCCGACGTCATCAATATCACCGCCAGTTTGTTTAGGTCGGTTTCGTCGGAATAGGCGTTGATTTTTGCTTTGATTTCGCTTGCGGGGATTTTCTGCAAGGCGTTGTACATAACCTCGCAAATCAGAATGAGCGAATTTTCTTCGACGTACTCCTTGTCGGCAAACGCCTCTGTAATCCTGCGCACGAAGCGGTAGGTATATGCGCCCGTTTCGTCCGTTTCGTAAATCATGTCGAGCGCGTCGATGAGCCAGTCCGTGCCGCTCTGCAACCAATCGACGGAAAAACGCAAACCGTACAGATTTTCCAGTATGGTGTCGAGCCTCGTGGTGTTGCCCTCCGTGTTTTCGAAGAGTTCCACGGGCAGGACTGCGGTTTCAAGCAGATTTTCGAGACTGTCGAACGCAGACGACAATGCGGCAATCTGTTCGTCGGTGAGCGTTGCGCGCAACTCGCGCACGCTGCTCATTATGCTGTCCAGATACACGAACGCTTCTCTGTCCGACACGCCCGACAGACTGCCCGAGGAAAACAGTTCCGCAAGTCCGCCGAGGCTTTCGCCGCTGTCGCCGCCGCCGAACGTCCACGCCGTGCGGTAAGCAAAATCGGTGAGCGATTTTATCCCCTGCTCGGCTTTGGCGAGTTCCGCCGCCGCGTTGTCAACGGCTTCGGGATTGTCGTCGTACACGGCGAGCATCTGTCGGGTGCTGTCCAACTGCGCGCTTATGTCGTCGTAGGCGTCTCCCGTCGCGGCGGGAAGCAATGCGGACAATTTGTTTTGCGTTGCCTCGAACACTGACTGCGCGCTTCCGACCAAAAACAAAAGTCCGTCATAGACGAGCGACTGCGCGTCCGCGGAGGTAAAGCCCACGGAGTTGAACACGTTTATCAGTCCGTCGATATTGCCCGAAACGTTACGCACGGTCTGCTTGCCCTCATCGGTCGCGAGAAAATCGGCAAGTCGCTTTATCTTTTCCGTCTGCAAAGCCGAGTTTTTCAGGAAATCGGCAAGGCTGCCCGTCCAGTTGACGGCAAGCACGTATTTGCCCGCGTCAGGGAGCAAAACAATCTGCTCGTCGGACAATCCGTCCGTCCAGGCGTCGTTGACGGCTGCAAGCGCGTTTGCGCGCAAGGCGTCGCAAGCGGCGGCGCGTTCCTTTTCGGCGGCGTCGCCGTTGCCTTTGGGATTGCAGGCAACCAGTATCGCCCCCGAAAGCACCATTGTGAAAATCAGCACGAGCGCGAGCACCGTGCTAAAAACCCGACCGCACGAAACGGTCGATTTGACATTATTGCGAAATCGGTTCCAACTCGACATATTATCTCCTCATTCCGTACTTGCGTTTGAAGCCGAACAGCAAGGGTATCGACGTGTACAGCGCGGCAAAGACGAGCCCCACCACGACGACGACCCACGCGCTGTAAGTGAACGCGTAGTACAGTCCGAACAGTCTTATTGCTCCTATCAGGCACAGAGTGGCAATGGCGGACGCAGGCAACGCGATGACAAACACGGCGAGCGCGACGACGGCGTGTTCGGTCAGTTCCGCACCCAGCAACGCGTTGCGGGACATACCCGCGCAAAGCAAGGTGCCGCGCGTGCGTTCGGAGTGGGAGCGTCCCACCACGACGCCCGACAGCGCGACGATGAATACCAACAGCGACATCACGAAGGCAAGCGTGCCCACAAGGTCGAATATGTTGTCGAGGGACTGCGTGTCCCATTTATAGGCTTCGATTGCGGGCACGGCATAGTAGTTGCGGTCGGCAAACGTCGTTCTGACGCGCTCCGCGACGAGCGATGTATCTTCGGACGTCACGAGCACCACGGTGTCGGCGTAAACGCCGAAGCATTCTTCCAGCGAAGGCCGCGAAACGATGACGTACCTGCCGCCGAAGAAGTTGTGCCGCACGATGCCGCCCACCGTGTATTCGTGCTCAATGCCGTCCAGATCGAGCGTCAGCGTATCGCCCGTCCGCACGCCGTACAGGTCGGACGTCGAGTAGTCTATGATTATATAATCTCCGTCGCTCAAAGCATCTTCCACTTTGTCGCGCGGCGTTATATATTCGAAATCTATAAGGTCGAGTGCTTCTGCGGAGCCCAGTACGTTTATGGTCGTACGTTCCATTTTGCCGCCGTAAACGTCGCCCTGCCGCCACACCATAAGGTGCGCCGCATCCACGCCTTCCACTCCCGTGAAATCCGACGTGTCGACATCGGCGCGCACGTTGCTGACGAGAATCATGTTCGTGAACTCCGCCGTGAAATCGGAGAATATGGACGTGGTGAGCGACCACGCCATGAACAACAGCATGACCACCAGCACGCCGACGACCAGCGTCTGCGCGGTGCGCGCGGCGCGCCTCTCGCGGCTTACGGCGTAACCCGCCACTCTTACGGACGGCACGGAACACTTCGTCATCAGTTTTGCCGCTCCGCGAAGCAGATAAGGTATCCACGCGGCAACGGCGAACACGAGCAGAACGAGACTGACAACGGACAACGCGCCTGCGACCGAGGACATCAGATTGCCCGCAACCAGACAGGCGATAAGCGCGACGGTGACGACAACGGCAAACACTGCGCCCAACCTGTTTTTGCCCGTTTCGGGGGCAAGGTTTTCACGCGCGGTGCTGGCAAAGACTTTCGCAAGCGGACAGACTGCCGAAACGAACGCCACCGCGAAACCGAGCGCGGTTGCGGCGAACAGCAGAAGTCCGTTGACCGTGAAAGTGACGACGGAGGACAGCACCACCTGCAACAACAGCACGAAGACGCCTACGGCGAGTATCGCGCCGACTGCCGCGCCGATGAAAGCGAGTATCGCACCTTCCGTCATGAATATTCCGAGCAACTGACTGCGCGTGGCACCGATGACCGTGAGTTTGGAAGCGAATGCGCGCTTGTCGGCTATGCCCAAAACGAAAATCAGAATGACGCTGACGATGCAAAGCAACGCCACGGCAACGCCCGATATCGTGACGGGCGCGGATATGCCCGTCGCGCGGGTTTCGACGTAACCCGTCTGTTTGCTGAAATCGACTTTGAGGTCAGCATATTCGGGCATGGCGGCAATGCGCTCGCGCACGTCTGCGACGTCCGCGCCCGAAGCGACCTTGACGTAAATCTCGTTGTAGACTGCGAACCCGCCCGCGGCAAGCACTCTGGCTATGCCGTCGTCGACGGTGCCTATCATACAGTACGGAGCGTCCGAAAGGAAGTAACCGTCGTTTGCGGCAATCGCCGCGACGTAGAACTTGACCGTACGGGAGGAGGAATAGAGCGTTGTCACTTCGACCGCACTGCCGACTTTCAGACCGAAATGCTCCGCCGCCTTTTCCGAAATCACGACATAGTCGCTGTTTTCGGCGACCTTCTCAGCGTTTCCGTCCACGACGTTTATCTTCTGCAACAGTTCCAGTTTGTCGGCGTCGAAACCGCGCAGACGTATATATTCGTTCTCGCCGCGACCTGCGGTCAACGCGTACAGCGAGAGAGAAGGCACGACGTACTCCACACCCTCGGCGCCTTCGAGAGGGTCGACGAGCGCGAGCCTGTCGCCGTTGCTCTTCGCGAGGACGGTGATGTCGCTGTTGCCCGCGTCCGCAGTCTCGACGGCGTAAATGTACTCGTACACCGCATCGCCGAACGCGAACATGCAGAAAAACATCGCCACGGCAAGCGCGACGACCGCCACCGTCGCAACGGCGCGACGGGGTTTGGCTTTTATGTTTTTCAGCGCGAGGGAAAATATCATTGCTTGATTTTGCCGTCCTCGATTTCGATTATGCGCGACGCATAGGACGAGTGCGCCGCCGAGTGCGTGACCATGAGCAACGCAACTCCCTTTTCGGCGTTGATTCTGCCCAGCAACTCCATAACCTGTCTGCCCCTCTCCTTGTCGAGACTGCCCGTGGGCTCGTCCAGGAAAATGAGCTTGGGAGAAGTGACGAGCGCACGCGCAAGCGCCACGCGCTGCTGTTCGCCGCCCGACAACTGCGACGGCAGATTTTTGAGCCGCTCGGATATGCCGAGGAACTCGCACACTTCGCGCACGTTGTCGCCGAACTCGCTCTCCTTCTTTTTGTCGAGCAGAAGGGGCAACACGATGTTTTCGTAAGCCGTAAGGTGCGGCACGAGATTGTCGAACTGATAGACGAAGGACACCTCGCGCCTGCGCATAGCCGCCAGCTCGTCGTCGCCGACCGCGGACAAATCCCTGCCGAGCAGTTCCACCCTGCCCGTCGTGGGCTTGTCTATGCCCGCGAGGATGTACAACAGAGTGGATTTACCCGAGCCGGACTCGCCGACGATGGCGACGAACTCGCCCTCGTTCATTTCGATATCGACGCCTTTCAGAACCTCGGTTTCGACGGCGTCGGCTTTGTAGACTTTGGTAAGTCCCTGCGCTTTCAGAATGCAACTCATCAGGTACCTCTCGGATTTTATAATGCGCAAACCGCGCCCGTTAAATCCGTATATATCGAGTATATCACATCATGCGCGCGCGCTCAACCCGACAGCCCAAAATAGCTAATATGAAAACACGCTTATCCGTTGTACATGCCGAAAAAAAATGTTATCATTGCGGTATGAAAACGGTGGAGCAAGCGATAACCGAATTCAAAGACGGCGCAACGGGCAACAGACTTCTGTTGCACGTTTGTTGCGGTCCTTGCGCGGCAGGCGTACTGCCCGCGGTGACGCCGCATTTCGACGTCACTCTGTTTTATTACAACCCCAACATTTTGCCGAAATGCGAGTTCATCAAACGACTTGACACGTTAAAACAGCTTTTGGAGCATTTTCCGCACGTGAAACTCATTGTGCCCGAACAGTCCGAAAACGAATTTCTCTCCGTTGCGGCGGGCAAGGAAAACCTGCCCGAAGGCAGCGCGCGATGCACCGATTGTTTCCGTCTGCGGCTAAGCAAAACGGCGGAATTTCTCGCCGCTCACCGCGACGAGTACGACGCGTTTGCCACCACTCTTACCGTCAGCCCCCGCAAGAACGCCGCACTTATAAACGAGGTAGGACAGTCCGTTGCCGATGCCTTCGGCACGGAATATCTCGCCTCCGATTTCAAAAAGCGCGACGGCTATCTCACCTCGATAAGGTTGTGCAAGGAATACGGACTTTACCGCCAGCACTACTGCGGTTGCGGCTTCCCCTCCCCCTGCGCAAACTGACGTCGTCATTCCGACGCATACGCATATAATAATGCGAGATAAGGAACGAAGGAAAAACAAAATCCGCCGAACGGCGGATTTATTTGTTTGGCGGTGTCACCGCCTGCCTTGCGGGAAACGCCCCGCGGCGGTCAGCGGTTCTCTATCATCGACTTGACTTTCATAAGCCGTATGGTCGAACTTCTCTCGTTTTCGTCCAGTTTCATGGTGATGTACTTTATCGTCTCTTCGAGCTGGGGTATCATCACGTATTCGAGGGCGTTGACTCTGCGACGGTTCTTCTCGATTTCGTCTGCAAGCATATTGCACGTCTTTTCCACCTCTGCGAGTTTTAGCAGTTTGCCGAGCAGAGTCGACAGCGTGGCAATGGAGCTGTCCAGCTCCGACGTGACGCTTGCAAACGAGTAAGGATACAGGTCGCCGTGTTCCTTTTCCACAATGCCGAACTCGGGTACGCCCACGCTCATCACGTTCTTTTCGGAAGTGTTGAGTTCCACCTTTACGCCGGGCATTGCAATCGCCTCCTCGATTACGGAGTCGCTCGTCACGGCACGTGCAAGCATGAACTCTTTCAGGGCTTGCGAAAGCTCACCCTCCACTTCCTCGCGCAGGCGTTTGTTTTCGCGGATATAAATCATAAACTGCCTTATCATTTCGTCGGACTTGTCCTTCAACAGCTTATGCCCGCGGGTGGCGGTTTTGAGGCGGGTTTTGAGCCGTCTCAATTCCATTCTTGTGGGGTTTACGTTGAGTCTTGCCATACTTACTCGGATTTTTTGAGATACTTATCGAGGTACGCGTCGCGGATACGTTTGAGTTCGCTCCTGGGAAGCAGCGACAACAACGTCCAGCCGAGGTCGAGCGTTTCCTCTATCGTGCGGTTGGTCTGGAACCCCTGCGAAACATACTGCTTTTCGAATTCCTCGGCAAACCGTGCAAACTTCTTGTCCACTTCGGTAAGGGCGGCTTCGCCGAGAATGGAACTGAGTTCCTTTGCTTCCTTGCCCTGTGCGTACGCGCTGAACAACTGGTTCATCGTGTCGGCGTGATCCTCACGCGTCTTGCCTGCGCCTATGCCCTTGTCTTTCAATCGGCTGAGGGACGGCAGAACGTCGATGGGCGGCGTAAGACCCTTTTTGTACAGTTCGCGCGACAACATGATCTGACCTTCCGTGATGTAACCCGTCAGGTCGGGAATGGGGTGCGTCTTGTCGTCCTCGGGCATCGTGAGGATAGGTATCTGCGTTATGGAGCCTTTCTTGCCCACGATACGCCCCGCTCTCTCGTACATGGTGGCGAGGTCGGTGTACAGATAGCCGGGATATCCGCGGCGACCGGGAACTTCCTTGCGTGCGGCGGAAACCTCGCGCAACGCTTCGGCGTAGTTGGTTATGTCCGTCGTTATGACAAGCACGTGCATATCCTTTTCGTATGCGAGATACTCCGCGGCGGTGAGCGCCATACGCGGGGTTGCGATACGCTCGACCGCAGGGTCGTTTGCCAGGTTGACGAACATGACCGCACGTTCGATTGCGCCCGTCTTGCGGAAGTCGGAAATGAAGAAGTCCGCTTCCTCGAAGGTGATACCGACGGCGGCGAACACGACGGCGAACTTGCTGTCCGAGCCGATGACCTTTGCCTGACGCGCAATCTGCGCCGCAAGTTCGGCGTGCGGCAGACCCGACATCGAGAACACGGGAAGCTTCTGTCCGCGCACCAGCGTGTTGAGCCCGTCGATTGCGCTTATGCCCGTCTGAATGAACTCGTTGGGATAGTCGCGCGCAACGGGGTTAATGGGCTGACCGTTGATGTCCATCTTCTTTTCGGGGATGATGGGCGCGCCGCCGTCGCGGGGGCGACCCATACCGTCGAAAACTCTGCCCAGCATTTCTTCGGACACCGCAAGTTCTATGCTTCTGCCGAGGAAACGCGCCTTTGCGGTGGACATCTTGATGCCCTGCGCGGGCTCGAACAGCTGAACCAACGCTTTGTCGCGGTTGATTTCCAGCACCTTGCCGCTTCTGACTTCGCCATTTTCCTGACGTATCTCCACGAGTTCGTCGTATTTGACGCCCTCGACGCCCTCGACGAGCATCAGAGGTCCGACGACTTCTCTTATGGTCTTGTATTCCTTCAACATAATCACATTCCTCCTTCGTCGGAGAGCGCTTGGATTTCCTTCTTGATTTCGGCGTTGAGTTCGTCGAACTTATCCATATTTTCCTCGGGAATGTACTTTGCTCTGCCTATCTGCTCCTTCACGGGCAGTTCAACTATATCCTCAATGTCGACGTTCTTGTCGAGAGCCTCTTTGGCGAGGCGGTTGAACGTCATAATCGCGCCGAGCATACGCTCCTGTTTCTGCAAGGACGAATAGGTGTCCACTTCGTGGAAGGCGTTCTGGTGCAGATAGTCTTCGCGAATGGACTTCGCCGTTTCCATGGTAAGACGGTCATAAGGCGACAGCGCGTCCATACCGACCAGTCGCACGATCTCGTCCAGCGACGCTTCCTCTTGCAGAATTCTCATCGCCGCGGCACGCAGGGCGAGCCACTCGTCGCCCACGTTCTCGGAATACCAGTCGCCGAGCCTGTCGGCGTACAGCGAGTAGCTGGTCAGCCAGTCGACGGCGGGGAAATGACGCTTGTACGCGAGTGCCGCCGACAGCCCCCAGAAGACCTTGACGATACGCAACGTACTCTGCGCGACGGGTTCGGACAGGTCGCCGCCGGGAGGCGAAACCGCGCCGATTGCCGTAATCGAACCTTCGACGCCGTTGCCGCCGAGAACTTTGACGAGTCCCGCTCTTTCGTAGAACTCCGCAAGACGGGAGGAAAGATATGCGGGGTAACCTTCTTCGCCGGGCATTTCTTCGAGGCGGCCGCTCATTTCGCGCAGCGCTTCCGCCCAGCGCGAGGTGGAGTCCGCCATAATGGCGACGGAATAACCCATGTCGCGGAAGTATTCCGCAATCGTAATGCCCGTATAAATGGACGCTTCGCGAGCTGCGACGGGCATATCAGACGTGTTTGCGATGAGCACCGTGCGCTTCATGAGCGGTTGACCGCTGTGCGGGTCGACGAGTTCGGGAAATTCGTTCAGAACGTCCGTCATCTCGTTGCCGCGTTCGCCGCAACCGACGTACACGATGATGTCCGCGTCAGCCCACTTCGCAAGCTGGTGCTGAACGACGGTTTTGCCGCTGCCGAAAGGACCGGGAACCGCCGCCACGCCGCCTTTTGCAATCGGGAACAACGTGTCGATGACCCTTTGCCCCGTGACCAGCGGAGAACGGGGGGCGAGTTTTTCGGCGTAGGGTCTGCCCTTACGGACGGGCCATTTCTGCAACATGCAGATTTTCCTGTCGCCGTCAGCAGTCGAAATCACCGCCACGGTTTCCTCTATGTTGAACTTGCCTTTCTTTATTTCCTTGACGGTGCCTTCTATGCCGACGGGCACCATGATTTTGTGGAGCACCAGCACGTTTTCCTGAACCGTACCGAGCACGCTGCCCGCGCTCACCTTGTCGCCCTTTGCCGCAACGGGCACGAAGTCCCACTTCTTTTCGTGGTCGATGGCGTTGACGGAAACGCCGCGCGCGATACGGTCGCCGGACACTTCGCGCAGTTTGGACAGCGGACGCTGTATGCCGTCGAATATGCTTTCGATAAGACCGGGAGCGAGTTCGACGGAAAGGGGCGCACCCGTGGAATACACGTTTTCGCCGGGGCCGAGACCGCTCGTCTCCTCGTAGACCTGAATGGACGCGAGGTCGCCTCTCAGTTCGATGATTTCACCGATGAGCTGCTTTTCGCTGACGCGCACAACGTCGTTAATCTTGCTGTCCGCCATATTTTCGGCGATAATCAGCGGGCCAGAAACCTTGACAATTTTTCCGACTTGCATTAGTTGTCCTCTCTATCAAACAGAATATCCGCGCCGATTGCCTTTTCGACATCGGCTTTTATACCTTTCATTCCGAACCCCGAATTGCCTTCGGCGGAGGGAATGGGAACGACCACGGGATAAGGGCGCGCCTTGTAGCGGGCGATAAGAGAACTTATCTGCGCCGCAATCTGGTCGGTGACGAAAATGACGGAATAAGTGCGGGCGAGTTGCTTTACCTTCTCGCGCGCCTCCATTTCGCCCTCAACGGGGAAAACGTCCAGTCCTATCGCCTTGAACGCGAGGACGGAGTCCTTGTCTCCCACCACAGCTATGCCGTCACGCACCATAACATTCACGCATCCTTTCTTTGATTAAACGGGGCTCGACGCTGTTCTTTACGCCTGCGTAAATCAGTTTGACCGACTTGATTTCGGCAAGCTTGGCAAAATAGAACCCCACGACGGGCGCGCAGGAGAACATATCGTCTTTGCGCTCCCTCCACATATCGAGCAGTATGTTGTCGACCGCCACTTCGAAAGCCGTAAGCGAGCCGCCCTCGGTCACGAGTTCGACGAGTTCTCTGTACGGCGTGTATTTGCACTTGTCGCGGAAGACGTCCGTCGTGCCCTCGTAAACGGACAGGAAGAACGCCTCGTCGAGCGTGCCGCCCGACATAAAGTTTTCCTGAAAGAGTTTCTCTGACAGCCCGAGTTTCTTGCACCGCAGGAAGGTGGAAATGTTGACGCAATCGGTCTTGAAACGGAAATAATCCGCCACGTATTTCCCGCCCTTGCCCGCAACTTCGGACACGTCCTTATACATTGCCCTGTCCACGGTGCAGTCGATACCGTGCGGAGTGAGCCTGCCCTCCGCCGCCAGTTTTTCGACGGCGTTCACCGCCTCTGCCATATGCGGTCGCAAAAAGCGGCTGTCCGTTTCGATTGCCGCGCGCAGTTCCTCCGCGGTGTAAAGCCCTTCCGCACCGAGCACGGGATTTTTCTCCCCCGTCACGGACGCTTTGAGCAACGCTTTGAGGTTGAGATAATCGGCTTCGAGAACGAATGCCGTAAGCGCGCCGTCCGCATCGAACTCTTTGAGCAGCGCGAGCGCGTTTTTCTCCTCTGCCTCGATAAGTCTGTCCACGCCGACGCCATCGCCCGCCGCGGACGCACCGAAACCCGTCTCGCCGAGCATCTTCTGAATTTCGCGCACGGAAGAAGCCTCCGCAAGCCGTTGCAACTGCTGCGCGCCGAGCAAGCGTGACTCCATCGATTTTATTCGGGCGTTCTGGTAGATGAATTTGTCAGACATATCAACCGAAGATTTTCTTTGCCGTTTCCGCTTCGGCGGCGTCACGCAACAAGGCGAACTCCACGTCGAGAGTGAAGTTCTTGTCGATGCCGTCCGAAGTCAGAATTATGCCGCCGTCGAAGTCGCCTTCCTTGTCGTTCAGCGTGAGCTTTATCCCCTTCGCTTTTGCGACGTCGTCAACGAGCTTTTTCGTCACAATGCCCTTTTCACGTGCCGAAACGGTGACTTTATCCCCGTTTTCCGCGAAATTGAGCATGCCGACGATAATCTTTTTGTAGGTGGCTTTGTCCAGCGCGCGCGCCTTTTCGAGCGCCAGCGCGAACACCTCGTCGAGTACGGCGGATTTTGCTCGCAGCAGCATTTTCCTTGCGTCCAGTTCCGCGACGGTTTCGGCGCGTTCGGCAACCTCTTTGACGGCGCGGTCGGTCTCGCTTTTGCTCTTGGCGAGATAACTCTTGCACTGCTCTGCGGCGAGTGCGAGAATTTCGTCCGCTTTCTTTTCCGCTTCTTCGACTGTTGTCCGCGCCTGTACGTCTGCGTCGGACAGGATTTTTTCGATTATGGCTTCTTTGGACATATTACGCGTAAGTGGGTATCATGACGCCGAGGAAGCTGACCAGCAATGCAAGAACGGCGTAGGTCTCGACCATGACCGTGAGGATGATTGCTTTACCGCTTTCTTCCGCGCGTTTTGCGACCAGCGCTATGCCGCTGATCGCGACCTTGGCTTGGTATATTGCGCTCATAAGACCGACGAACGCGATGGGCAGACACGCCGCGAACAGCGTAAGTCCGGCATCGGTGGAGAGTTGGGCTATCTCGCCGAACAGACCGATTTTGATGAACGCCAGAAACGCGATGAGCAATCCGTAGATGCCCTGCGTACCGGGAAGAAGTTGCAGAACAAGAACTTTGGAGAACTTGTCGGGGTCTTCCGCGGTGACGCCCGCTGCCGCCTTACCTGCCATACCGACGCCGATTGCCGAGCCTATGCCCGCGAGCAATGCCGCGAGAGCCGCGCCGAGCATACCAAGGAAAGTACCTAATGTCATTTTGTTACCTCCTGCATATCAACATAAGTGTATTTTGATTTAGAACCGAACGGGATGAACATATGCCCCGAACCGGTATAAAATTTGCCGAAGAATTCGATGTATTGCAGACGACAGTTGTGCACGTACGCGCCCAGCGTCGAGATGCCGATGTTGAAGAGGTGCCCTATCATGAAGATGGGGATGGAGATTATGACCCCGATGACGGGCACGCCGCCGAAGGAAGGCAGCAGGTCCATGAGCGTCGTGCATATCTGGTTGACGACCAGCGCGACGACGCCGCCCGAGAGGCTGAGACCGAACAGACGGGAATAACTCAGAACGTCCGAAAGAATGTTGACGCCGTCGTAGAGTTTGCCCACGCCGCCGAACACGCCGAGGATTTTGCCTTTGACGCCCTTCTTCTTGCGCGCGTTGCCGATGACCAGCACGCCGAGCCCCGCGGCTATGAGCGCGATGCCCGCATACTTCATTGCGTCGTTCTTGACGACGAGCAGGGAGAGCGCGAGCAGTCCTATGCCCGCGATTGCGACAATCCACGTCATGTCCTCGCACACGGCGTCCAGTACGCGATGCAGACGGATTTTGTTGATTGCCGAAACGACCATGCCGCAGATAATCTGCAACAAACCCAGACCGAGACACAGTCCCAGCATCAGTATCGGTTCGTCAAGCGGACTGAACCATTTTATGGAGTCGAGGAAACCGCCCGTGGGCAACGTCAGTCCGAACCAACCGCCGAACACTATACCCCATATGACCGTGGAAATGCCGCCCATTCCCACGATGAGCAGCAGTCTGCCCTTGCCGGGCACGGGCTTTTTGAGTTTGTACAGCACGAACCCCGCCACGGCAAGCAGAATGCCGTATCCCGCGTCGGCAATCATTATGCCGAAGAAGAGGAAATAGAAAAACGCCATTATGGGGTTGGGGTCTATGTCCTCGCGGTAGTTGGGGATGCTGTACATATTGGTGATGTCTTCGTAGGGCGCAAACAGTTTCTTGGAGCGCACCAACGTAGGCACGACTTCGTTCTCGTCGGGGTCGCGGAACTCGTAAACCGTCGCGGAAGACACGCTTTCGATGAGTTCGGCGATTTTCTCCTCCTGTTCGGCGGGGAACCACGCCTCCATGACGAAACTGCGTTCCGTCGCGGCGAAAGTGTCGAGAGCCTCGTATTTCTGCACCTCGTACATATAGTAGTCGTACAGGATTTTGAGGTCGTCGGTGAGCCCCGCTTTGTTGAGAGCGGCGGAAAGCAACTCCTTCTTTCTGGCTTCGAGTTCGGAAATTTCGGTGCGAGCCTGCTCGATTGCCTGTTCGGGCGTCATATCGTCCGCAAAAGAGTTGCGCGTGAAATCCAGCTCCTGCAAAGCGGCGAACACCTCGTCCGCTCTGTCCTTCTCCGCCACGACGGCAAAGGGCAGGAACTTGGTCGGATCGTAAATCTCGAAATACGCGCAGTCGTCGAACTTTTCGGCTATGCTTTCCAGCATAGGTCTCTGCACCGTCGGAATGTACCCGAGCACCACGGACGCGGACGACGTGTCGGCATACGCCGAGAAAGGCGCGCCCGTCGTGATGTAAAGTGCGTAGCGTTCGATTTCGGACTGCAACTTGATTTTGCGCGCGTTGAGTTCGTTCTGGTCGGCGATGATGCCCTCGATTTCCTCCACGCTGTAAAGCAGGTCGGTTTCGCGGGTGCCCACGCCCATGAATTCGTCGTAATCGAGGCGGAGAATGCTCGGCGCAAGCAAAGACTTCTTGGGTGCGTCGTAAGAGAAGGGGTGCTCATCCTTGCGCGTCGTCTTGACGAGCCTGTCGGCAACCCTGCCCGCCTCTTTGAGAAATGCGAAAACCGCGTCGAGGCGACCCATTTTCTCGCGGTATTCCTCGACTCTCGCGGCGTTGTTGAGTTTTTCCGTATAGGGGAACTCTTCGGCGGAAACGATTTCCACCAACCTGCTCTTGTGCAGAGCCTTGAAAAGTTTGTGTCTGTCGGAGCGGTGCCCGACAAGCACCAGCTTCTTCATCTCAACAATCATACGTCAGCTGTATTTCCCGACAAAAGCGGCAAGCAGTTCGTCAGCCGCTTTTTCAATCTGTTTCTTTTTGGATGCCGCAAGCGCAGCGGCGGATTTTTCGCCCTCTTCCAGAATGGCGGTACGACGGGAGGCAGCCTCGGCTTCGGCAGCGGCAAGCGCGGCTTTCATATCCGCTTTGCACTGCTCGACAGTCATCTTCTTCTGCCTTTCCGCCTCGGCTTCGGCACTCAGGACAATTTCCTTGCCCTTGGCAAACGCTTCTCTGCGCTTTTCCTCGGCTTGCTCCTCCGCCTCTTTTATCTCTTTGAGAACTTCTTCAATCATACGACCTCGTTATTTGAAATACTTATCCTCGATGGCGGAAATCATATCCAGCCTCTTTTGGTGTCTGCCGCCTTCGTATTCCGCCGTGTACCACGCTTTTACGATAGTTTGTGCTTCCTCGGGGGTAATTACTCTGCCACCGAGCGCGATGATGTTGGCGTTGTTGTGCCTTTTGGTCATCTCCGCCATAAACGCGTTCGTCGTAACCGCCGCGCGTATCCCTTTGACCTTGTTTGCGGAAATGGAGATGCCGATGCCCGTGCCGCACATCAGCACGCCCGCGTCGCATTCGCCCGAAGCAACCGCTTCGGCAACTTTCAGCCCGTAAACGGGATAGTCGACGGACTCGGTGGAATAGGTCCCGAAATCGACGACTTCCGCGCCGAGTTCCTTCAATGCGGCAATTACGCTGTCTTTGAGCACTATGCCGCCGTGATCGCAGCCTATGGCAACTTTATACATAAGGTTAAACCCCCGTAGATATTATAATAATTATACTATAACATACGCGCGCACGCAAGATGTAAAAATCAAGAATTTTCCGCACGAACGCGCCGCGTCTTTTGCGCCGTTTGCGTGCATCGCGACGCATGTCGACGCGATTTCGGACACACAATCCGATGCCCCTTTAACAATGTTTTCGACGTGCATTTCCGATGCGTCTTCCCCATTCGACCTTTCGACGCGTCTTTTCGGCGCGTCGTTTCCTATGCAAACAAAAAACCCTTGCCCGACGGGCAAGGGTTTCGTTTGTGGTTTCAATCAGCGAATGCCGATTATGGGCGGTTTCTTGTTCTTGCCCACCACGTTGGGACGGTTGGGATCGTAGTACTCTATGATCTCCTCGACGTCTGCCGCGGCGTCCGCCATTTCGGCGGGCTGCTCGACGGGAGCGGGTGCGGGTGCAGCCGCTTCGGGTGCGGGCACGAATTCCTTCTTCTTGCTCTTCTTGGACAGGACCACCGCAAGGATGATGGCAAGGATGATGAGCAGTGCGAGCACCGCAATCAGGATCCAGATCCAGAACGGAAGTGCCACGGGCATCATCTTCACGAACACGAGGTTGGAGATGTAATCCGTCGAATAAGTGAAGTCGGAGCCGTTCACGGTGTAGTCGGTGATCTCGACAAGTTGTCCGTCGGAGCTGACGTAGTACGCACGGTAGCCGTCCATGGACGTCATGCTTGCGGGCAGGCTGACCGTCACCGTCATCTGCTGATCGAGTCTGTGCACTTCGGTGGCACCGTTCATCAGGGTGACTGCGAGCACGCCTTCGGTGACTGCGTCGTTGTTGCTGTCGCTCATGTTGCCGCGCACGTAGTTGTCGACGAATTGCCAGTATGCCTTGCCGATCTCGTCGCTGGTGTTGCTGAGTTCTCTATATGAGAGCGTGTATGCCACCGCGACGGGGTCTGCGAACCTGACGGTTGCGTATGTGGTGTCGTCGATCACGAAGGACACTTCGCCGACGAGCACGGAGATGTTGCCGCTGCCGTATCTGACCGAGTAGTTGGGGTCGTTATAGTTGATGGTGTAGGAGTAGGAGCCCGCCTGGTCAATGCTGCTCACTTTGCCCGTGTTGACGGATTCGTACACAACGGTGAAGTCGGCTTTGTCGAATCCGGCAGGCACGGTGAAGGAAATGCCGATGTTGCCTGCGTTATCGCTGCCGAGTATCCAGTTCTTGCTGTCGGGATCGACGCTCACGTCGATGGTGGCACGCTTGACCGTCACGAGACCGATCTTGTCGATGACGTTGTAGTTCGTGCCGTAGTCGGTGCCGTCTGCAAATCCGTAGAAGATGGTGTAGGCACTTGCGTTGAGCATCTGGGCAAGCACTTCCTGACCGCGTACGTAGGAGATGACGAGTGCGTTCTTAACGCCTTCCTTGTCCGCTTCGAGCGCGCCGTCGACGATGACTTTGCTCATATCGAGGGTCTGACCCTCCCCGTTGTAGGTGAAGTCGAGGCTCTGCGTCGTGGACACGGTGATGTTGACGGGCGTAATGGTGTATTCGCCGCTCACTTCGGCGGTTATCGAATAATCCTTGGTGCCGCTTGCGTCTTTGCCGAGCGCTCTGGTAACGGTGAAGACCCAGTTGTAGCTGCCCGCGTTCTTTGCGGTCACTCCGTCGCCCCAGGACAGTGCGATGATGTCACCCGCCTGCAAACCTTTGATATAGCGGCTTGCGAAGGCTTCCGCGTCGTCGGTCGTCGTTCCGTCGTAAGGACGCTCGAAGCTGGAACCTATGGAGCTTATTCCCGTAAGCACGGGAAGCACTACCGTCAGTTCGTAATCCTTGTCGAGTTTGACGTCGTAGTTGGCGAGCGCGTTGGTCAGGACGAGCGCGTAGAACTGGTTGTCCGCAAGATCCGCACTTATCATGGAGTTTGCGACCACGGCGTCACCGTAACTCGTCGTTCCGTCCGTCACGGTGGCAAGCTGATACTTGGCACCCGTGTTGAGCAAGGCGAAGATGCCCTTCTCGGTGTCTTTGAGTTTGAGCGCGCCTTCGGTGATCTTGAAGTCGATGTTGGGATATGCGTTGTTGCCGAATTCCTTGGACAGCACATTGTTGACGCCGACTTCGAGTGCGGCTTTGTCGACGACGACTTTGCCGTTCACCACATGGTAATTGAAGTTCGTCGCGGAAGGAGTGAGCGAAGTCACGGTGTATTCGCCCGCGTTTACGATATCCTTTTCGTTTGCAGGCAACATACCTTCCGTAAAGGTTCCGTTCAGACGCACGTACAGCCCGTTCTGCGCCGCTTCGAAACCGGTGCCGGTTCTGTTGTAAAGTCTGCTTGCGGTGTCGGTGCCCTTGAAGCCCGCCCCTGCGTATTCCTCGGCAAGGACATAGCCGTAGACCTTGCCGTCAGCGTCCTTGGCGAGGATGACTTCCTTGCCGCCGAAGGAGTAGGTGTAGGCATAGACGTGCGCGTCGCCGTAGGTGAAGTGCACCGCCCCGTCCTCGGACTCGGTTACGAGCGCAACGTCAAGTGCCGCAGGCGTAATCTTGCCGATGTTGATGGTCGTACCACTGGTCAGCAGGTTGTAGTTGTTGGGATTGAATTCCGCAGCGTCGCTGCCGTTTACGGTGAAAGTATCGATTCTGAACGTTACGCCGATTGCGTTGCCGACGTTGACGGACGTATAGAACACGGATACGTCGCCGATGACAAATCCGTACTGACCTTTCAGGTCGAAATCGAAGGTGTTGTCGGAGGCGCCTGCTTTATACTTCCAACCGCTCGTTGCCGCGCTGTCGTCGAACACTTTCGTGAACGGAGTCGTATCGTGCACCCTTACGTCGTAATTAATGTCGGCGGGAGTGATTATACCGCTTGCGTCGGCCACGTTGATGACCTTGTATGCGGTCGTAGAGGTCGGCGCGGCGTTGAACACGCTGTATTCGATACCGCCTTCCTTGTACACTGCCTGAACAGGCGTCTTTTCGGCATTTTCGCCGCTGGTGACGAGTTCGCCGCTCTTGACCTTATAAGCCTCTTTCGTAAAGGCATAGTAGTACAGTGCCTGACCGCTTTCGTCGCCCAGAGGCAGGTTGCCCGTGTCGGTTATCGCATTTTCGTCGCCTGCAAGACTTGCATAAACAAGATAATAGTTCATGATGCTCTTGTCGTCGTTGACAAGGTTGAATCCGTACACCCAACCGTCCTTCGCGATTACGGTGTCGGCGTCTTTGGCAACGTCCGCACCGTTGAACGCGGACACGGCAGTCGTGACGGAATAGGAATTTCTTTCCGCCTCGCTCACGAAGCCCGTCAGCGTGTAGTCCACGTCGATGTTGCCGTACTGATAACCGTCATAGGTCTTTGCGAGGTCGAATTCGACAGCCAGAGGCGCGGGATTGATCTTCGCCTTTTCCTTGATCGTGCCGGTGAGCTCCGCAAGATTTTTGATGGTGTAACTTGCCAGCACACCGGCATTGCCGCTGGTCAGTCTGGGGTTGGACGCCTTGACATTGTACATGACGTCAGACGCGTTGGGATTGTTGTCGTTGATGACGACGTCGAGTGCGAAGTGGATGTCGTCTGCTTCAAGCGCGCCGTAATCGGTGAGTTTGAGGTCCTCGATTTCAGCATTGTTCGTACCGTCGTAAACCTTATCGGCGATGTTGATTTCGCTGAGGTTGATATCCAGCACGATGGGATTCAGAGGAACGAGCGCTTCGAACACGGAATCCACGTTGCCCGTGCCCGTGCCGCCAACGGTAAGGTCGATATTGTAGTTGTTTGCGTTTATGTTGTCGCTTGCGCTGATTTCCAATCCGGTTGCTTTTACGTCGTGCAGTCTGACGTTGCCGTTTTCGTCCAGCTGGACATAGGCATAGGAGTTGCCTTTCTCGTCACTGTACGTGAACTTGACACCGGAAGGATTCACGATTGCGATTTCCTCACCTTCGGGAATTGCGCCCTGCTCGACCTTGATGCCGTTAACGGTAATGCTGACTTCGTCGCTGCCGTCGTAAACGACGTCGTTTTCATCATACGAGAAGTCGATGGACAGCACCGCAGGTTTGATGGTGACGTTTGCCTTCTTTGCGGCATTGATGTCGGCGGCGGTAAAGGAGAAACCGTAGTTCGTATTGGTCAGCACTGGTTCGCCGAAAGTGACAGTCTGTGCAGTCGGATTGTTCTTGTCGCCCTGGACGTTCTTGTCGGGAACGGTCGCGGGGAAGGAAATTCCGAGCGACGCGAAATCGTCACCGGTCTGCAACACGGTGCCCGCGAGCGAAACGCCTACGGTGACCGATTTGGTGCCGTCGTAGTACTTCTCGGCGGGTACGTCGAGCGTTATTTCGCTGAGCGAAATCATGCGCTTGGAAATTGTGCCGTATGCGTTGCTGACAACGATAAGCGTGTCATTTCCGTCAGCCTGGTAAACGATGTCGGCATCTTCGGATTTATCTTCGAACATAGAACGGTTCACGCCTACGATTCTCAATACCATATTGCCAATGCTGATGGTTTCGCCGACGTTCTTGGAAACAAAGCTGCTGCCCGCTTCGAGTCTGACGTCCAGACCGCAGAGTGCGGAACTGATGGAAATCTCGATATCGTCGATGCTGAGCGCGGTCGTGCCGTCGTACTCTTTGGAAATCGTAAAGTCGTTCTTGGTAATCTGAATGGTCACCGTTCCGCTGCCCGAAATGGTAAACGGTCCGGAAAGCAGATGTGTCAGGCTGCCTTCAAGCACATAGTTGCCCGCCGCGGCGCCTTTGAGCGCGAAGTCGTGGAATCTGATGCTGTACGTACCTGCCACAGACGCCTCTTGTTCTGCGCCGTCAACGTAATTGGCAACGAAATCGACCCACACGTCGTCGGTAATCTGTGCAAGTTGTCCCGCGATGTTGATGGCGGAACGCTTTTCTTCTTCACCCTTGAAAATCACGTAGCTGGTGCCGTCAAAATTCTTATCCTTGCCGAGGAAGGTCGCGTCATCGATGTTGATGGCTTTCGGCGTGATTTCGAAACGGAGCGCCGCAAACGCGGTTTCGTTGAGCGTAAACGTGACGTTGCCGTCGTTGGAGTACAAAGGTTCGAGCACGTAAGCGCCGTAGTAGTGACCCTGTGCGGAAACCGTGCCGTTGGTGGTCACGCGGTCGAACTGCCCGCCTACCTGTACGAAGGTACCGTCGGCACGGTACAGGGCGCGGACGATGGTGCCGCCGACCGCATTCGCCGCGGGGACGTAACCGGCGTCGATTATGCTGCCCGAATAGTTGTAAGTGAACGTCCAGTTGTCGACGTCGCCGTAAACCTTGGAGTTGTTGACAAGTGCGGGCGTTACGGTCACTTTTGCAGGAGTGACGGTCAGATAATCGCAGTTGGTGAACACGAAATTGTAGCTGTCTTTAACGTCGGTGTTGTTGGGGTCGACGTAAGACAGTACGCTCATCACGATGCGGTAAGAACCCGCACCGTTTGCGAATTTGTCGACGGCAGCGGTATCGTAACCCACGATTTCGGCTTTCAACGTAACCTTGAAGCCGCTGCCGAAGTTTGTTCTGTTGTAGTTGGACGCGTTGGTGAGCACAGAGGGATTGAAAGTCGTCCCGAAGGGCACCGAAAGCGCGGTCTGTTGAGTGAAATCGAACACGACGACGTTGTCGCCCGTCACAACGGATACGTTGATCAGTTCGTCGAGTTCGACGTCGAAGTTGTGCAAGCTGAGAAGGTCGCCGGGGCGTACGGAATATACACCGTCGGATATCATCGAGCCGATATGCAGATATTTGCCGACCAATTCGCGTCCGAATTCCTTGTCGTCTTCGGAAACGATTTCGAAAAGAACTTTTTTGCTGTTTGCGTCGTTGAATACCTGCCCTGCTATCGCACGCACGGTAATGCTGCGTTTGGCTATTTCGAGCGCTCCTTGCTCGTGCGCAAGGGACAGTGTAAAGTTGGGATTGAGTCCGAGTGCCGCAGTATCAACACCCGTGAACTTATATGTGCCGACATTGTCATTGCCGTACTTATTGACATTGGTTTCGCGAGTGACGAACGCGGAACTAACGGACACTTTGCCGTCGGCAACGGTCGCTCCGCCGAAAATACTGCTGTCGAGCACGAGGTTTCCGAGACCGTCCACGGTAAACGTGTACGTCGCAGGGTCGGCGGCTCCGTACTCTTTCTGCGCCGAGTCGAACGTTATCGTCAGCGGACGAGGAGTCACGGTGTAATCGCCGAGTATGTAGGTGATATTGTAGTTGTTTTTATCGCTGTCGTTGAGGACGTAATCCTCGGTTTTCTTGATTGCATATTTGCCGACGTTGAGGTTTTTGTCGACAAGAGCAAACTTACCCTCGCTTACAAACACGAGAGAGTCGGGTTTCACGATGTCGACCGTAAAGCTGACGTCGTCGCCGTACACGCCCGTACCGTGTACTGTAATAATGATATTACCAGGAATAATACTATATTTAATCTTTACTTCATCAGCGACATAAGTATCGCTGTCGGCAAGATAAACTTCCAGTTCATATTCCCCGACATTGGCAGGAGCCACGGGCTTACCTTCGTTGTCGACCACGAGTTCCCCGTCCTTGTAGAATTTCATCTGAATGAGCTTGTCTGCGTCGAGATTGGAAATGCTGACGGGAGGTACCGTTTCGGCACCCTTATATTCAACGCTCGTCTTGGTTACGGCAACCGTCACGACTTCGCGGAAGGAAATCGTGACCTGCGCCTTGCCCTGATCGGCAAACGGCAGATTCGCAATGGAATCCGAACGGTCAATGCAAAGTTCGATTATGTTGGCATTCGACGAATTCACCCTTACGTAACCTTCTTCGACGATAGCGTCGTTATAGAACACTTTGCTGAGCGGAGAGGTCGTGCTCTTATACATCAGGAAAGGATCGTCGGTATAATTATCCTTGTAAATTTCGTAAGGAACGAGATTTTCCGCAAGCCCCTGAATGACCAGTTGAGACCATTCACCACGTTTGAACGTGGTTTTGGCCCTTCCGTCCTCTCCCCTGAAAACGAAACCGATATCGCCGAGTTCGAGGTCGGTCATTTCTTTGAGTACGGCTTCGATTTCGTAATCGTTACCGTCGACGAGCATTGTATATGCAGTATAATCGCTGACGTTGCCCGCCGCATCTTCGACCTGCAACACGACAACCCTCAACCCCGCCAACTTGGCGTCATCGGGATCGAGGTCGATAAAGACGTTGTTGTCGAGAATTTCACCGAGAGTATATGTGTAATTTACGAGATTGCCTTCTGCCGCGGCAAACAAATCGGAGAGTTTGATTGTCGCAATTTCGTTGATGTCGGTATAATTCCAGACTTTGACGTGCAGATTTGCAAAATCCGTTTCCGTAAGGTTGCCGAGGACGACATCGTCTTCGGACAGTATCTTCAACAGAGCCGAGACGGACCATTCGGCGGAGGTGTACCACACTCTCGCATCGGGCACGGCAAGGACGTCGCCCGAAATCGCGTTGAAATACTCGCTCACGGTTTTATCGCCGTAAGTGATTTGCGCCGCATCGGGAGCGATTTTGTCTATGCGAAGTCCGATTGTTCCGTTTATTCCGTTATACACCCAACTGTTGTCTGTCGAAGACAAGCCGGTTTCTGCATCCTTGTTGTCGCCGTCACTGTACACAATGAATTGCGAAAAGCCGTTGTATAAAAATTCACCGACAACATCGCACCCCGTAAATGTGATTTCGAGTTGACCTTTTCCGCTTGTTTCGGTAAATTTCAGTTCGAATACAATCTCTTCTCCCACCTTGTGCACATATTTATCAGTTTCCGTATCAAACGTTACGGGACTACCTTCCTGAGTGATTTGGGCAATATGGTATTTCCCGTCGATGCCTTGTCTTATGAATACAACATACGACTCATCAAATGCAAACGTAATCTGGTTGCCCGAAAGATTGAGATCCCACGACACGTTAATGCGGATATTTTTGTTTGTCCAATTTCCGTTATCCTCTTTCAGAATGGGATTATAGCCGTTTTCGTCACCCGTGCTCACCTCAATCGTCGTTGATGGCGTGATATTGTCAACTTTTACAAAATACGTTGTAGACTCATCGCAAACGTTTCCCGCGAGGTCCATAGCATAAAACGTAAAGAGGTAATAACCTATCCCCGTAGGACCGGCAACACCGTTCAAAGGCGTTGCGTTGTTTCTTGCAAGTCCTGTAGCGAAATCGTAATTAAACCCGAACGAGTCGCTCATCGTAGAAATTTGGAAAGGATACGAAGCAGAACTTATACTGACTGCATCGGGTGTAAACCAATCGGACCCCTTCGCGGGCATTGTGGGCGAATACTTAACGGCATAATACCAAAGATAAGGGCTGAAATCTTCGGTAAGTTCGTTCATTATGCCGTCATATGCAAAATAATCCTCCGAAATTCTGTTTTCAAGATACCAGTTAAGTTCTTCAAAGCCTATTGCACCGTCTGTTCCGAAATAGGAAACATCGGACGTCATATTGGGTTTTTCGGGGTCGGTATAGTCGATGCCCGAAACGGTCACGGCTTTTTTCATAGAGTTATTGGTAGAGTCGACGACCGTAATGTCAAATACCGCATTGGTGTAGAAATAGAGGTCTATTGTGGCCGTCAGCCTATTGGAATTAATGCTTACGGTTGCATAGCCCGCAGCCACGCTGTCATCTTCTTCAGAATAAAATTCGGTATTCAGCGAAAACGCACCGCGTAGAATATCGACTTCTTGTTCGCCTATAAGAATTCGTCTTATACCCGCACAATCTGAACTTGCGTTTGTTCCTCTGTTCAGATTATATCCTGTAATCTCGCCTTCTTCGTTTTTTATCGGAACGCCGTAATAATCATATAAAGTCAGCGTCAGCCGCTTATAATATGATTTATCGTTTATTGTATTGATGGGAGTATTGCGGTAGGAATTCAATATGATAGAATTGCTGGCATAATAATCGCTTACGGTGGGATCAAGCTCTTTTGCACGCAATTCGCTGATCGTTTGGTTTATGCTGTTTGCCAGCACAGAATCGGCAGGCGCCCAGCTCTTGCCTTCCACATAACCTATACTGTCGCTGTAATTACCGAATGCAGTTATTTGAGGTGCCGCATTATCGTTTTGTTTCGTAATGGTATATTTTACATTGATGTTTTTTACTTGAACGTCGACTGCCGTTTGAACACTGCGTTTCTCGTAATATCCTATGTAAATGTAATTGCTGGAAGAATTCAATGTCAGCGTGCTGGATTTTACGACATCGGTATTATATGAACCGTTATCACCTTCATAAGTTGTATATCTATTGGCATATCCGTTGGATTTTGCGGTAACGGTGCCACTGTTGAGCTGCATTAAATATCCGTTCGGATTAGAACTGCCATCAGAAGAGTTATAGGTGGCACTGACGGTTGCTTTAACCGTATATCCATAAGAAACCAATGTCCGGGCAAGTTGAGGAATTTCATAGTTAACGCCGCAGAAGAAACTCCAACCCCAGTTTTTGGTATCCGAGAGAATAGTATATCCGCCCGTTCCACCGGTAACCGAGCCAATGCCAGAATAAGTATAATCAAAGAAATATGTAATGCTCTGTGTTGTGATCGAACCTATATTAACCGTTAATTCCCACGTGCTTAAACCGCTTTCGTCCGTAGTCGGGTATGCAGGCAATTGATCAACACTTAAATCATTAACGCCGTGGACAGGAGCAGTATTGTTTACCTCATCGTCTGCCAACGCGACGTTGTCTGAGGAAGCGGTGATGTCGAAAATGCCGCCGCTTATAACCAGCGCGAAAACGAGGGCGAACGCCATTGCCAGAATGCCGAAGCGCGTAGCCGTGACGAAAAAGTTTCTCGAGCTGTTTCGGTTGTTTCTCATAATTCCCACCTCAAATAGCCTTTCTTCCCATCTGCCCGTCGCGTCGCGTATACATACACGCGCGTACACAGGCAGAATTATATGCATAATTATATTATCATTGCTCCTCTATCATTCGTCAACCCTAAATTAAAGTTAATCTCTCTTTAATGTTAGAAAAATATGGAAAATTTTCTTGCTCCTACTGCCCCGTTTTTTTTGTCTTATCTCCATCGGAACAGGGGGGCAGATTTTCAATCCCCAACCTTGAAATCAACACATCATATATTGCGCTTACAAATCCCGTTTTGCAAACATTTTGCACGTCTGATTTCCGCGCCGCATTTTTGCTTTCAACGTGTTTAACACGTGTTTTCGGCAAACTAAACGCCCTGTTTGCGACAAACGGGGCGTTCTGTGTCGTGTGTGTAGCGAACTTAAAAACCTACGCGCAACTTTATTTCTTGCGAAGTTCCGTTCTGCGGATTTTGCCCGAAATGGTCTTGGGCAACTCGTCCACGAAGTCGATTACGCGCGGATATTTGTAAGGCGCGGTAAGGCGTTTTACAAACTGTTGGATTTCGGTTTTGAGTTCGTCGCTCGCGGTATAATTCTTGGTGAGGACGATTGTCGCTTTGACAATCTGCCCTCTCGTCGGGTCGGGCACGCCCGTCACCGCACATTCGAGAACCGCGGGGTGTTCCATAAGCACGCTTTCGATTTCAAACGGTCCGATGCGGTAGCCGCTGGATTTGATTATGTCGTCCGTGCGGCCGACAAAGAACAGGTAGCCGTCCTCGTCGCTGTACGCCATATCGCCCGTGTGGTACAGTCCGTCGTGCATAACCGCCGCCGTGTTTGCGGGGTCGCGATAATATTCGCGGAAAAGCCCATAGGGCTTTCCTTCCGAAATGTCTATGCAGATTTCCCCTGCTTCGCCCATAGGCACGTCCTTGCCTTCGCCGTCAACGAGTTTTAGTTTGTAAATCGGCGTGGGTTTGCCCATACTGCCGGGCTTGGGGGTCATTCCTTTCAGGTTTGCTATGGTGAGCGTGGTTTCCGTCTGTCCGAAGCCTTCCATCAGCTTGTGACACGTTGCGGCGTACAACTGATTGAAAACTTCGGGGTTGACGGCTTCGCCCGCCGTCGTGATGTATTCGAGCGAACTCAAATCGTGTTTGCTGAGATCCGCCTTTATCATAAAGCGGTAAATCGTGGGCGGCGCGCAGAAAGTCGTGATGCGGTATTTCTCAATCATACCGAGCAACTTTTCCTGGTCGAATTTCTCGAAGTCGTAGGTGAAGACGCAAGCGCCGCAGAGCCATTGTCCGTACAGTTTGCCCCACACGGCTTTGCCCCACCCCGTTTCCGCAACGGTGAAGTGGATGCCGTCCTTGCGGACGTTGTGCCACCATTTCGCGGTGAGGAAGTGTGCCAACGCATAGGTGTGTTCGTGCGCGGCGATTTTGGGGTATGCCGTTGTGCCCGAAGTGAAGTACATCAGCATAAGTTCGTCGCGCATAGGGCAACTCTCGTCCGTAGGACGAGGATACACGTCGGAATAGGCTTCGACTTCGGTGTTGTAGCAATGCCACCCTTCTTTTTTGCCGTTGGCTATGATTTTCAGTTCCACCTGCGGACACTTGGCGATTGCCGCTTCCGCTTCGTCGGACACTTTGCCCGACGCCGTGCAGATAATGGCTTTCACGCCCGCGGCGTCGAAGCGGTACACAAAGTCCTTCTCTTTCAACTGGTCGGTGGCGGGTATGCATATCGCACCGAGTTTGTGAAGAGCGACGATGATCGGCCAGAACTCCCAATGCCTGCGGAGGACGAGCAGCACTCTGTCCCCCTTAATAATGCCGAGGGCTTTGAGATAGTTTGCCGTTTGTGCGGATTTGCGCATCATATCGCCGAAGGTGAAGATTTTTTCCTCTCCCGCATCGGATACCCAAATCATGGCTCTTCTATCCGGCTCCTCGGTGCCGTAGTAGTCGACCACGTCGAAGCCGAAATTGAAGTTGTCGGGCGCGTGAAAGTCTATGCTTTGGAGCAACCCGTCTTTGTCAACATTTTCGGTCAGAAATCTTTGGTACAGTTCCATAAAATAGTCCTTTTATTTATTTTGTAAAGGCAATCCTTGCCGATGACGGCAAGGATTGCTTTTCACGTTTATTTCGGTTTTGCAACTGAATTATTCGAGATTTGCTTTGAGAGTGTTCAGTTCCTTGCGCAGCGCGGCAGGCAGTTTGTCGCCGAGTTTGGCATAGAACGCTTCGATACCCTCTGCGTCCTCTCTCCACAGATCCTTGTCCACGGTGAGCAGATTTGCGACGTCCGCTGTCGTCAGGTCGGTGCCGTTGAGGTCGATGTCTTCGGGCTTCGGAACGTAGCCGATAGGCGTTTCAACCGCGTCAACCGTACCTTCGGTACGACGGAGAATCCAGTCGAGCACGCGCATATTGTCGCCAAATCCGGGCCACAGGAAGTTGCCGTTTTCGTCGGTGCGGAACCAGTTGACGTTGAATATCTTGGGCTGTTTGGAAACCTTTTCGCCCATATCGAGCCAATGCTGGAAGTAATCGCCCATATTGTAACCGCAGAAAGGCAGCATCGCCATAGGGTCACGACGCACAACGCCGACCGCACCGCTTGCCGCGGCAGTCGTTTCGGACGCCATTATGGAGCCCACGAACACGCCGTTCGCCCAATCTCTCGCCTCATACACCAACGGAGCCGTCTTTGCGCGACGTCCTCCGAAGATGATTGCGTCGAGCGGAACGCCCTGCGGATTTTCGAATTCGTCGGAAATGCAGGGGCAGTTCTTCGCGGGTGCGGTGAAACGGGAGTTGGGGTGCGCGCCCTTTACGCCGTTCGCTCTGTCCTCTTCCGTCCAGGGATTGCCCTTCCAGTCGATAGCTTTTTTGGGAGGATTCTTATCCAGACCTTCCCACCATACGGTGTTGTTTTCGAGGTTGTGCACCACGTTGGTGAAAATGGTGTTCTTTCTCGTCGTCGCAAGCGCGTTGGGGTTGGACTTGGCGTTCGTGCCGGGAGCAACGCCGAAGAAACCGTTTTCGGGGTTGATGGCGTACAGTCTGCCGTCCTTGCCTACTCTTATCCACGCGATGTCGTCGCCGACGGTGTGAACTTTATATCCCTTGTCCGCAAATTCCTTGGGAGGAATGAGCATAGCGAGGTTGGTCTTGCCGCATGCGGAGGGGAATGCCGCCGCAACGTACTTGGTCTCGCCGTCGGGCTTTTCGATGCCCAGAATGAGCATATGCTCTGCCATCCAGCCTTCGTTGCGTCCCTGATAGGAAGCGATACGCAGTGCAAAGCACTTCTTGCCGAGCAGAACGTTTCCGCCGTAACCGGAGTTGACGGACATAATCGTGTTGTCCTCGGGGAACTGGCAGATATATCTCTTTTCTTCGTCGATATCGGCTTTTGCGTGGAGACCGCGGACGAAATCGTCGCTGTCACCCAGCGTTTCGAGCACTTTGATGCCGACGCGGGTCATAATCGCCATATTGAGGACAACGTAAATGCTGTCGGTCAGTTCGATACCGATCTTGGAGAAAGGAGAACCGATTGCACCCATGGAGAAAGGAATGACATACATGGTTCTGCCCTTCATAGCGCCCTTGTAAATGCCTTTGAGCAGTTCATAGGCTTCGTCTTTCTGCATCCAGTTGTTGGTGGGACCCGCGTCCTCTTGTTTGGTCGTGCAGATAAAGGTACGACCCTCGACGCGAGCGACGTCGTTGACCGCGGTACGGTGAAGGTAGCAACCGGGCAGCAATTCCTGATTGAGCTGTATCATCTCACCCGTGGACATTGCCTCTTTGCGCAGAGATTCGAGCTGTTCCTCGGAACCGTCGATGAGAACGACCTTGTCGGGCGTGCAAAGCGCGACGCTGTCGTCAACGAACTTCTGGACTCCTTTGTTGTCAAATTTCATATTACCTCCGAGGCGACTCCGTCAGACACGAAGAAAGACAGAACCGCAAATTGTAATTCGTATTGTGCCGTTGCGCAAAAGTGCGGCAACTCGGACATTTTGAACGCGCGCACAGTGCGCGCGCCGAATTCCGTCCGTTTATAAATATTACAACCAACCACCCCGCGTGTCAACCAAAAACTTATTCGGGTTAAGCCGTCGTCCTTCCTTTTCAGTGCCGCCTCCCCGCTCGTTCGACATACCTTCAACCTCCCCGCATCGCCCTCGTTCGCACGCTTTAGCAACAAACACGTCCGCCCAGCCCCCCAAACACACCCCGACCCACACTCCCCGATATTCCTCCGCACAATTCCGACAGCACACCCGCCTGACACTCTCCGACATTCACACCACGTTTTCGAAGACACGCATACTCGACGCACACCGACATTCACATCGCATTCCGACAACACGCCCCTAAACACACCCCGACCCCACACTCCCTCGGCACTCCCCGACAACCGCATAACTGCCTGAAACGGTAACGGCAAAAAGCCGCAGACTACGCCCGAACACGTGCGTCCACGCAGTAGTCCGCGCAATCAAACAGAATTTTTTTGTCAGCTTTTCAATGCGCAAAACGTCTCGGGCAAAATGCTGCAAATGTGAATAACTTCGATAAAAAATCTCATAAAAACAATGTTTTTCCAAGGGAAAATGTAAATTATCGGACGTTTTATCCACATTTGCTCGATATCTTGCCCCCGTTTTGCCCTCCGAATGCTCGATTTAAGCCGTTTTTTGTTCTTTTTCGCCCTTTTTGCGGGATATTGCACTGTTTGCCGCGGTTTCTCACATTTTGCTGCCGTTTTGAGCCTTACAAGCGCATTTCGGACTGTTTGCGACGATTTTGCCGCTATTTGCGACTTTTCGCCCTTGCAACGGCTTTTCCCCTTCGCACAGAGCGTTTTGCCCGTTTTGGCAAGTATTTTATATTTCCGCGATGTTTTAGAATACTTTTCTCTTTTTCCGCAATGTTCAGAAAGCGTTTTCAAAATGTTTTCTTGATTTTCGGAAGTTTTATAGTACTTTGCCTCTTTTTGCTTTGTCTCGGGCTTGCGTTTTCGTCTTTTGTCATTTGCGGTTCTCCATGCGGGTTTTCGCCGACGAATTGCCGTGTTTTGCGCCCGATTGCGGATTTTGCAGTCGCTTTGCGTCTTCTTTCGCTCTTCTTATCTCTGTCTCGCCTCTTTTTCTCACATTTCATTTGTTGCGCCCGATTTCGTACCGTATTGCCGAGATTGCTCTTCGTTTTGCGTCTTTCGTGTCCCTTTTTGCGTTATCGGCGATTTTTGATTTTCCCGACGGGATTTTCCCGCGTTTTTCCGTCGTTGAGGCTCTTTGCCTTGCTTTTGCCGTCCGACAGGCTCTTTGACCGTTCGGTCTTGAAAATCCTTTGCTTTGGGCTTATAATCTCACTATAAAGTGTTCGGGAGGTTATTATGGACAACTCCACTATCGGTGCGATAATAGGCGGTATTGTTGCCGCGGTAATCGTACTGTTTTTCGTCATTCTTTCCGTGCGTACGGCTCTCAACAAGCCCGACAAGGCACCGGGCAAAGCCGAAGCCCTGCCCACCGTTGACAAAGACGCCGCCGTCAGACATCTGCGCGAAGCAATACGCATTCCCACAGTGTCAATGGTGGAAGATTACGCCGACAACGTACAACCCTTTATCGATTACAGAAACTGGCTCGAAAAGACATATCCCCTTCTGCATGCGGCTGCCGAAAGAACGATTATCGCCGATTACAGCCTCATATACCGTTTGAAGGGCAAAAATCACGCTCTGCGCGGCGGATGTTATCTGAGCCATATCGACGTCGTTCCCGCCCCAAAAGACGGCTGGGAATACGACCCCTTCGAAGCCGTGCTGACCGACGACGGATATATCTACGGCAGAGGCGCGCAGGATATGAAAAGTCATATGGTCGCTCTGCTCGAAGCCGTGGAATTTCACCTTGCGCAGGGCAAGCAATTCGACCGCGACCTGTACCTTTGTTTCGGTCACGACGAGGAGCCGGGCAACTCCACCAGCGGCGCCGCCAACATCGTGCGCTATCTGAAATCGAAGGGCGTCGAAATGGAATTCGTCATCGACGAAGGCGGTACCGTGCTCGACGGAAAACTGCTGGGCATTCCGCACACTGTGGCGCTCATCGGTGCCTGCGAGAAGGGTAACGGCGACCTCGAACTGGTCGTCAAAAAGTCAGGCGGTCACGCCTCGAACCCCAATCCGCCAACCGCCGTGGGACTGCTGTCGAAAGCCGTTGCGAAGGTGGAAACCCACCCGATGAAAACCACGTGGACGAATATGACCAAAGAGACCTTCAAGGCTCTTTCGCCGTATTGCAAGGGCGCGTTCAAGTTCGTGCTGACCAACCGCGATGTGTTCGCTCCCCTGCTCAAATTCGTCTTTACCAAAGTTGCGCCGATGACCAACGCACTCGTGCGCACGACATTCGCACCCACAATGCTATGGGGCAGCGACGCCAGAAACGTCATACCCAAAGAGACACGCGCAAACATCAATTACAGAATGATTACGGGCGAGACCGCCGACGACGTCAAAGCCTACCTCGAAAAGTTGCTCGGCGACAAGGTGGAAGTCAATCTGCTTTCGTACTCCAATCCTTCGCCCGAAGCAGACGTGCACTGCACGGCGTACGAAAGGCTGCGCGACACCATAACCAAAACCTTTGACGACATCGTGGTCGCGCCTTATATGTTCATTGCGGCGTCGGACGCCAGATTCTACAACCCGCTGACCGACAACGTGTTCCGTTTCGGTCCGTTCATCAACACGTTGGACGACCAGTCGCGCATTCACGGCATAAACGAACGCCTGCACGTCGACCAACTCGAAAAGGCGACCCAGTTCTTCGTGAAATGTCTGGACGCTATGCTCGCCGAGTAAACATAGTTAACATATAAAAGCGCGCTTCGAAGCGCGCTTTTATTTTGTCTTGTTTTGCCGCTAAACCATAACCACACACAATCGAGAATTAGCGCGCCTGCGGGCGCAAACGACACGGAAAGCGGTTCAGTCGGCCCGGTGTTGTCGGTTCGGTATAAGTAGGCGCAACGCGCGGCAAAATCCTTTATACGCGGTTTGAACGCTCGCGCGACACATATATACCGTGTCGACGCGCCAGAATTGCACTTTATATTACTTTTAGTTAACATTCGGAGCAACAAATACAACCGACACTTTCGCCAAGACAATTCCGCCCGACGCAACAGGACGGAATTGTCTGCCCGCCGACGCCTTTTTTCTATGAAAAAATAGTGCCCGAAAATTCACGGTGCGCAATACTTTGTGCCTCGCAAAAAAATTCCGTCAAAGGCTTGAAATGACGATAAATAGGTGCTAAAATCCTATTCCATCGTTCTCTGAGGTGCAAAGTGGATTACAATCAGGAAGGCGTGTCCGCACATCTGGACAGCAAAATTCAAAAACTTATAATCTTGTTTGTGTTCGACAGGATGGCAATTCCCCTTTCGGAAGCCACCCTGCTTGACATTTGCACCGCGGACAATACGTGGCTCACGTATATGGACTGCAAGCAGTATCTGACGGAGCTTATCGAGACCAATCTGCTTTACAGAGTGCCGAAAAGCGACTGCATAAACATCACGCAGGACGGTATAGGTTGTCTTGCGCTGTTCTTTACGCGAATTCCGTCCTCGATACGTGACGACATCAATTCCTACGCACGCGAAAACCGCATGCGTTTCAAAAAGAGGCAGTCGTATTTCTGCGACTATTCCAAGAACGCGGACGGCACCTACACGGTCATAATGAAAATCAACAGCGACATAGCCACGCTCATGGAACTGAAACTTGTCGTCGCCAACCGTCAGCTTGCGAAATATCTCTACAAGAGCTGGGTCGACAAAGCGTCGCAGACCTACGCGCTGATACACGACACGCTGCTTGACTGACAACAAGCCCCGTCGAAACCCGTCATCCGATTGGAAACCTTGCTTTGACACCGCTTTGCGGTGTCATTTTTATATCGTGCCCGTCGGGAAAGGAATTCTGACCTGCGTTTCGCACCCGCGTTTACTCTTGCGCTTGTTCTTGTGTTTTGCCTCTGCACCGATACAATGCCGACACAAAACGCATTGAAACACGTTACGTGTATCGACATCCGAACAAGCGTGGCGTACCGTGCGGTCTGCGCCTGTATGTTGCCATCTTAAACACTTTTCGTGTATTTTGCGGAATTTCAAACGCCGAAAACAGGCGCTTTTTGCCCAAAATGCCCAAAATAACGCACATATCGTGTACTTTAACGGAAAATTGCGTCGGTGCGAAAGACTGTTTTCTTCCGCGGTTCGGTTTCAACAGGGTCGACCTGCCGTTCGTTTTGCGGGTTGCGGACGCGAAATTCCGCGCCGTGGCGGCATAAACGCGTAAAAATGCGGGAAATAAAAAGACGGCTTGCGCCGTCGGTCTTGCGTTGAAACGGTACCGCAGGCTTCCGCCTCGGACGTCATTCCATCGAAACGATGATTTTGTTGTATTGATAGGGATATTCGACCGCCTGCGCCACGGTCTCGGGCACTTCGTCGAACTTCACGCGCGAACCTATGAGCCCGTCCGTCTTGACTATGCGGTTGGCAAGCAGATTTATTGCCGACGACATTTCGCCGTAACCGTCCGCAACGCCCGTGAGCGTGAGTTGCTTGGACAATATGACGCTGACGTCCACGTTGTGTCCTTCGTGCACGGAATATCCCGCGATGACGACTTCTCCTTTGTCCTTGACAAGTCTGAGCGCGCAGCCGAAGGGAACGCCGTCTCCGACGTACACGGAGGCTTCCGCCATTCTGCCGCCCGTGATTTCTTCCACGCGGCGTTCGAGGTTGTCGTAGGTCGGGTTGAGGACGTAATATACGCCCCAGTTGGACGCCAGCGCGAGTTTTTCGGCGTCGAGGTCGACAAGCACGGGTATCATCTGGTAATAAAGCGCGAGTTGCGCGAGAATGAGCCCGAGTGTGCTTGCTCCCACTATGACGACAAAGTCGCCCTTGTCGGCGTTGAGGCTGTTGAGCACGTTGTTGCCGAGTGCCACGTATTCGGCGAAAATGGCTTCGTCGTCGGGTATGCCGTCGGGCAACGCGTACACGTTCTCGGCAGGCACGGAAACGAAGTCGCAAAGCAGACCGTCCGTGTCCACGCCCAGCACCTTGACGCGACTTACGCCGTGTTCGGTGTACTTGACGAAGGGACTGACTACCACGCGGGAGCCCACTTTGAGCCCCGTGTTGTCGTCGTCCTCGGACATATAGGCAATGGCGGCGTGACCGGGCACGGTGACGGCGGGTTTGACGCCGTCCTTTGCGGAAGCGAAGTAGGCAAAATCCGTGGACGATATCGCCACTTTCGAGATTTTGAGTTTGACTTCGCCTTCGGCTTTATGCAGGACGCTTTCGACCAGTTTCACGCGTTCCGCATTTTCGATGTGCCAGGATTTCATATATACCTCTCGACGCGCCGATGGGCGCGTGTATTCCGATACCCGTTGATAATAGCACAATATGCGCGTTTTTGCAACCTAAAACAGCAGTCGGGCGTCCGACGGCAAGGTCAGCACCTTTTCGTTGCTGCCCGAAATTTCCCACTCGTCGCGCGCTTTCGAAGGGTCTGGCAGAATGTAAACGCGCTTGCCGTGCCACACGCCCGACGCCTCCCTCGACATCAGATTGACCTCGAATATCTTGTCGCATATGTCGGGATTCACGCGCGCCGTTATGGCACGGAATCCGTCGTTTGCCAGCGAGAACTCCACCATTTCGTCGCGCAGTTTGAGCGCGAGGTGCACGGCGGAAGCAACGTAGCCGCCCGAGCACTCCTTGCAGGGTTCCAGCATAAAACTGTCGGCGGGCAAACGCGTGCGTTTGCGGGTGAGTTCCACAAGCCCCAGTTCCGTCATGGACACGACGGAGGTTTTGAGTTTGTCCTTTTTGAGTTCCTCGCGCAGGACTTCGAGCACGGCACGTTTGTGTTCCTCGGTCTGCATGTCGATGAAATCGATGATAACTATGCCGCTTATATTGCGCAGGCGCAGTTGCTTTGCCACCTCGACCGCCGCCGCCAGATTGGTTTTGTAGACGGTGTCTTCGAGGTTCTTGGAGCCCACGAAACGCCCCGTGTTGACGTCTATTACGGTGAGCGCCTCCGTCCTGTCGATGACAAGATACGCGCCTCCCGCGATTTCGACGCGGCGGTCCGTCAGTTTGTCGACCTGTTCGGAAATGCCGAAATGCTTGAAAATGTTGCGCTTGCCTTCGTAGAGTTCGACTTCGGCGCCGGGAATTCGGCTGGTCAGGCTTGCGGCGAGCGCGGCGTCGTTGACGACCACTCTGTCCACGTTTGCGCCGTAGTTGTCGCGTATCACGCGTTCGAGAAGTTGCGCTTCGCGAAACACCAGCGACGTGGGAGATGCCTTTTCGAAGTCGCCTTTTATGCGCTTCCACAGCGAATACAGCCGTCCCGCCTCCTCGGTTATCTCGTCGTCGCCCGCGGCAACCGCCGCCGAACGGACGATGAAGCCCGCGTCGTCAGGGCACACCGAACGCACCAGTTCTTCGAGATACCGTCTGCGCTCGTCGTCCTCGATTTTTCTGGACACGCCGCAGAAGGAACTGTCGGGCAAAAGCACCATATAGTAGCCCGGCAACGTCACGTCAGTGGTGAGACGCGCGCCCTTCATGTTGAATTGCTCCTTGACGACCTGACACATAACGACGTCGCCCGCGGAAATCTTTTTCATCTCCGAAGAGACATTCTTGCGCTTGTCATCGCCGTCCTCGCCGATATAGAGGAAACCGTTGCGTTCAAGTCCGATGTTTACGAAAGCGGCTTTCATACCACCGAGCACGTTTTCGACCTTGCCCTTGTAGATGTTGCCCACGTGTCCTCTCGTCGCCACGTGCTCCACGCCGAACTCGGTCAGCACCCCTTCCTCAACCAGCGCGGCGCGCACGAAAAAGGGGTTGTAATCGATAAAAAGTTCTTTCATATATTCGTTCCCGAAAAAAATTTATTTCGTCATCGAAGGGGCACCCGCAGGTCCCCCCGCACGGTCGCCCTTGCGCAGAAGGTCGTCCACGTCGACGAACCCGCCCTCGCAAGCCGCGTACTGTGCCGTTTTCACGGTGTCGGTGAGCGCACCGCAGGACTGCACACTCTCTTTCAGCGTGCGGAACACTCTGTCGGGGCGCAACGTCACGTTGCCCGCGGCAAGCCGCATCACAAGCCGTCCGTCCGAAGCGGAAGACACACCGTATATCTTGCCCGCGACGTCCTCACGGACGGTCTCTCCTTTCTTTTCGTACTCGACCGTAAAGGGCGCGCCCTCGGTCACGGCGTCGGCCGCAAAGGGAAAGACGTAATCGGCGGCGACTATTCTGCCCGCCAGATTGGGGTTTTTGTCAGTCTCGAAGTGCTCCGTGGCACGCATATTGTCGCCCACGGATGCGTTGTATCGGGCAAAAACTTCTTCGGCGGGCATATCGGTGTCTATCGCGACGTACTCGGCAAGCGAAGATACGCCCAGCACGGACGGCGGCGAGAAAAACACCAGCGAGTGGGGATTGAACCCCTGCGAGAACTTGACGGGTATGCCCGCACGGCGCAGAATTCTGCCCATCTGTCTCAAGACATCTATGTGCGAAAGGAGTGCCGCCTCGGCAACGCGCACGTATTTCAGAACCGTCATATTATCGTGCACCTCCCGAGTTTGTTGGCACCGCAACCGTTGCACCCTTCGCGGCAGTTGCGCGTGGTCACGCCGAGATAGGCGAGTTCGCGCTGACGTTCCAGGTATTTGCGGCTTACGCCCGTATCTATGAAATCCCACGGCAGAGGCTCCGAGACCTCGCGTGCGCGGGTGTACTCATCCATGGAAACTCCGCATTGGGCAAACGCGTCGCACCACGCCTGCCAGTTGAACTGCTCCGTCCAGCTGTCGAACTTCGCACCCAGTTCGTAAGCGCGGGCGATGACTTTGCAAAGCCGTCTGTCGCCGCGTGCGAGCGCGGCTTCCAACACGGACGACTCCGCACCGTGCCAGGAGAACGTCACGCCCTTTACGGCGCGCAACAGCCCGCGCAGATAGTTCTGCTTGCGGAGCATTTCGTCAAAGGATATCTGTGCCTCCCACTGGAAGGGCGTGCAAGGTTTGGGAATGAACACCGCACAACTGACCGAGATGTTGGGTCCGCGCTTGTTGCGTATGTCGTGATACAATCCGCGCAGACGGCGGCATATCTCCGCAATTCCTTCTATGTCCTCGTCGGTCTCGGTGGGCAGACCAAGCATAAAGTAGAGCTTTACGCTGTCGTAACCCGCCTCGAAAGCCTTGCCGATATTGTTTATCTCTTCGTCGGTGACGTTCTTGTTGATGACGTCGCGCAACCTTTGCGTGCCCGCCTCGGGAGCGAACGTAAGGGAGCTGCGTCGCGACTCCTGCGCAATCTCCCCGTTGAAACTGGACAGCCTCAGACTGGGGAGCGCAAGCGTGACATGTTTCTCGTGCACGAAGGGGCGCAATTCGTCCATCAATTCGGAAAGACCGCTGTAATCGCCCGTGGAGAGCGAGCACATGGATATCTCGCCGTAGCCCGTGGAGTTCACCGCCTCGATGCCGTACTCGGCGCACTTTCTGGCGCTGCGTTCGCGTATGGGGCGGTAGTAATACCCCGCCTGACAGAACCTGCACCCGCTGGCACAACCGCGGTAAAGTTCCAGCGTGACGCGGTCGTGCACCGCCTCGACGTTGGGCACGAGCGGCTTTGTCGGATACACGGAATTCTCGAAATCGGCGACGACGGCTTTGGTGACGGTCTCGCCCTCTTCGCGAAGAGCGGGAACGTACACGCCCGTTATCTGCTTCGCTCTGCGCAGGATTTCCGTCTTCGTCCAACCCTTCTCCTTGCCTTCCGCCGCCAGTTCGAGGACGGCGACGTCCACGCCTTCGCCCTCGCCTATCACCACGCAGTCGAAGAAATCCGCAAAGGGTTCGGGGTTGACGGCACAGGGTCCGCCCGCGAGAATTATGGGATACTCCTCGCCGCGGTCACGGGCAAAGAAAGGTATTCCCGCAAGGTCGAGCATATAGAGTATGTTCGTGTAGAGCAATTCAAACTGCAAGGAAAAGCCGACGACGTCGAAATCGGCAAGCGGCGTTCCGCTTTCGAGCGAAAGGAGAGGAATGCCGTTTTCTTTGAGTTTTGCGGCGAGGTCCTCTTTTGGCGCATAGCAACGCTCCGCCGCGAAATCCTCGCGTCGGTTGATTTCGTCGTAGAGAATCTGCAACCCCAGATTGCTCATTCCGATTTCGTAAAGGTCGGGAAAACAAAAACAGAACTTCGCCCGCACGTCGGATTTCTTGTGGGGCACGTTCCATTCGCCGCCCGTATAACGGGCAGGCTTTTCCACTTCGGGAAGAAGGGAAATCAATCTATGCTTAAAACTTTCCATCGAAACGAAAGGCGTCGGCAAAAGTTCGGGTCACTTCATCGCAAGAGCCGCTGCGCCGATTATGCCTGCGTCGTTGCCGAGAGTCGCGGCGACGACCTTGATGGGAGGGTTGTATTCCGCTCCGTACACGTTTTCGGACACGAATTTTTGAAGAGGGACAATGAGCGTATCGCCTTCTTTCGAGATGCCTCCGCCTATTATGAAGACTTCGGGATAGAATACGTTTGCAAAGCTGACAAGCCCCACCCCGACGTAGTATATGTAACGGTTAAGCACGCGTTTTGCCACTTTATCGCCCTGTTTTGCGGCGATAAACACGGTTTTTCCGTCAAAACCCCGTTCTTTCGCCACGGTGTTGAGCGCGCTTTCGGGGTGCTTTTTCATGGCATCTTCCGTCTGACGGAGAAGCGCCGTCGTCGAAGCGTACGCCTCGAAATGCCCTCTCTTTCCGCACCCGCACAAAGGACCTCCGAGCCCCAGTTGCACGTGTCCGCCTTCCGCGCCCGCCGAGCAGTTGCCCGTCAGCAGTTTGCCGTCCACGACTATGCCCGTGCCCACGCCCGTGCCGAGAGTGACGGTGACGCTGTTGCCCGCTCCTCTGCCCGCGCCGAACAAGGTTTCGCCCAAAGCGGCACAGTTTGCGTCGTTGCTGATTTTCACGTTGTCGATGCCGAGTGCCTCACGAAGAAGTTCCACAACGGGCGTCTTGCGGAAGTTGATGTTGCAACTGTAACGTATAACGCCCGCCGCGTCGTCGACGGAGCCGGGAGACCCGAGCCCCACGCCGTCTATGTCGGCAACGGCAAGCCCGCCCACCGCGGCGACGTCTTTCACGAGTGCAGCGATATCCGCGACGATGTTCTCGCCGGGTTCGGTTGCGCGGGTGACGATGGACTTTTTGAGCAGTATGTTGCCCTTCTCGTCCGTAAGACCCGCCTTTATGGACATTCCGCCGATGTCGACGCCGATGTATCGCATAACGCCTCCGCGGGTACGCGCGGCATACCCTTTTAGTATTTTAGTTCAATATGCGCGCAAAGTCAAGAAAGAGAGGGTTAAGTTTTCGGTTGCGTCAACGAGGAAGGGCGGCGTCGGCTTTTTTCCTGCACTCGCGCACGGAACGGGAGAGTTTTCCGCCCGCGGCAAGCGAGCGCAGTTCCTCCTCCGAGAGGGAATAGAGTTTGCGCGGTGCGGCGGGCAAGAGAGAGGTTTCCTCCTTCTCCACCACGTCGAAGACGGTGACAGAGTGGCGGTCGATGTGATGAAACAGGCGGGCGAGCGGCGCGTCCTGCGACACGAGCACCCGTTTTTCCGTAACTCCCGCACCGTAGTTCTTGGCGTGGGCGGCGAGCACGCTGCGATATGTCTCCTCCTTGCCCGCGCAGGTCGCGCCGTAAAAGAGGAAGAGCGCGGTCACGCCGAAGGTGAAGGCGTAGACGCCGAAAAATATCGCCGTCACGAACACGGCGAACATAGCGACGCTGACCGTTACGCCCGCTATCTGCAATCCGCGCACGGCTTTCAGACGGTTTTTAGCCAGCCCCAGCACCACGCGTGAGCCGTCCAGCGGATAGACGGGAAGCAGGTTGAAAAGCCCGATGGAAAGGTTTGCGTAAAGGAAATATTCGGTGTACGGATACACCGCGGGGAAAAGCCACCACAAGCCCACGGTGGCAAGTGCCAGAAACAGGTTTACCGCAGGACCCGCAAGCCCCACGATGACCCCCGACGTTCCGTCCAGTTCGTCCTCCGCACTCATCATCGCGCCGAATGGCAGAAGCACCAGCCCCGTCACGGCGTATCCCCTCGCCTTTGCCGCCATCGCGTGCCCCGCCTCGTGCAGGCACACCGCCGCAAAAGCCCAGACGAAAGCCTGCGCCTGCCCGAACAGCACAAGCAAAAGGGCAAGCGCGAAAAAGAGCGGATGGACCCTGAACTTCATCGGATCAGATCATTGCGGCAATGGTACCCGCGATTTCGTTTGCCGCTTCGGCTGCGGCAGCCGACCTGAACAGCCCCGCGAACAAAAATCCGAGCGACACGAAAATGCCCAGCACGACGGGCACGAGCGCAACGTCGAGAATATCCCATTCGGCAAAAAGACGGCGCCTTTTTCTGCGGGTGGGCACTCCCACTTCGTTTTCCGCGATCTGGTTTTCGCTGACTTCGACATCGATACGTTTGGTTTGGTCAAAATCCATAATTCCACCTCGCCTAAACCATATGCGGGCGGCGCGGAGGATATGCAAACGAAACGCACGAAAAAACCGCCTCACACGGGCGGTTTGGGAAGGTCGCAGGTGGTGGCGAAAGGTTTTATGCGGCACGCCTGCGCGCCGACGGAAATCTCGAAGTTGCCGTCGTCGTCCGTAATCACTCCCACCACGGGCGGTGCCGCAAGCTCGAAATAGTCCGAAAGCGTGCGCGCGATATCGCCGTTCAATGCGGACATAAACCCCTCGTGTACGCCCATCTTGTCCTTGGTCAGCATCTCCTTCATTCTCTCGCACATTTTGCTTGCGGGTCTTACAGCCATCGTCCGAACCTCCTTCTCATATACCTCGGCTCGGCACAGTTCTTCGTGCCGTTGATTACGTTGGACGCCAACAGTCCGAACGCCTTTTCGGACAGAGCGAAATCGGGCACTCTGCCGAGTTGCTGATAAAGCGTTATACAATCGTCCTCGGGAATGACCCCGATTGCGGGCGTGTGAAGCAAGCGGCTGATATCCGCCGCGCTCATCATCTCGCCGCGCGCCACCATATCGGGGCGAAGTCGGTTGACGACGAGCCCCACGTCGTCGAGGCGGTAACCCGACAACAGCGACAGCACCTTGTCTGCGTCGCGTATGGCGGAAGCCGACGGCGTGGTGACGACGATTGCCTCCGTCGCGGCGGACACGGCGCGGTGAAATCCGTTCTCTATGCCCGCGGGACAGTCGATGAGTACGATGTCGGCATCGGTCAGCCCGTCGACCACTCCCCTGAACGCCTGCGCGGAGATACTCTCTCCGTTGCCCGACGAAGGCAACACGCGCAGGGAACTCTCGCGGTCGGGCACGAGAGCCTGAAAGAGCCTGCATCTGCCCGCCAGCACGTCGCCCACATCGTAAACGACCCTGCTTTCCACGCCGATTGCCACGTCCAGATTGTTGAGCCCCACGTCCGCGTCGACGAGTACGACGCGCATGCCCGCGTCGGCAAGTTTTCTGCCCAGCGTTGCGGTGACGGTCGTTTTGCCCACGCCGCCCTTGCCGGAAGTCACGACAATTTTTCTCATAACCGCAGTGTAACCGCACCACGCGCGCACAATAGCGGACAATATGAAAAATAACGGCTTATTTTGTCAAAACGGCTTTGCGTGTTGAATTGCCCGCCCGGAAGTGGTATAATGAACAAAATCCAATCGAAGGTACCGCTATGAGTCACAATTTCGTTATCACCACCGATATGACTTCGGATATGCCCGAAGGTTTCTTCGCCGAACACGGCGTGGACGTGGCATTTATGCCATTTGCCATCGACGGCACGGACGTGGACTCCCGCAATCTGCCCACCTATCACGAGTTTTACGACAAACTCCGCGCCGGAGCGATTCCCAACACATCGCAGACTTCGGCGTACGAAGCCTTGCAGATTTTCGAAAACCATTTCCGCGACGGAAAAGACGTCTTGCACATATCCTTTTCTTCGGGAATGAGCGGCAGTTACGAAAACGTCCTCAACGCCGCGCGCGAACTTATGCGCAAGTACCGCGACAGACGTATACTCGTGCTCGACAGTCTGTCGGGTTGCGGCGGCGAAGGTCTGATGGTTTATTACGCTCTCAAAATGCGCGAAGAAGGCAAGAGTCTCGAAGAAGTTTTCGAATGGCTGGAAGCCAACAGAATGAATTTCCACCACTTCTTCATAGTCGAAGACCTCGGCACCCTGTACAGGGGCGGCAGACTCAGCAAACTGGAAGCTACGGTCGGCACCATACTCGGTATCAAGCCTTTGCTCGAACTCAACCACTACGGCAAAATAATGCCGTTGCTTAAAGTCATGGGCAAGAAAAAAGCCCTGTCGGCAATCGCGGAACAGGTGGTAAAATACTGCAAACCCGAAAAGAACGATTTTATTCTGGTCGAACACGGCGACGATCTCGAAGGCGCCAAAGTGCTGGCACAGAAAATCAAGGAAAGCCTGCCCGACATCGAAATACGTTTCTGCAACGTCAACTACCTCGTAGGCTCGCACGCGGGTCCCGGTGCGCTTGCGGTATTCTTCTTCGGCGCGGAACGTCCGCGTTTCATCAACGTGCCGATAGGCAACCTCAAAACTCAGAAATGACGACTATGTTCCGTTCCCCTTCCGACTGCTTCGAATTGACAAACGGCGTGCGTATTCCTTGTCTGGGGTACGGCACTTACCTCACGCCCGACGGCGACGTATGTACCGAAGGCGTGCGCGCCGCGCTCGCAGCGGGATACCGCCATATCGACACCGCGGAGTTTTACGAAAACGAGGACGGCGTGGGGCGCGGCATTGCCGAAAGCGACGTCCCCCGCAAAGACATATTCGTCACCACAAAGGTCTGGAACACTCATCAGGGTTACGACAGCACCCTTTACCGCTTTGACGAGTCGGCAAAGAAACTGGGGCTCGACTACGTCGACCTGTACCTCGTGCATTGGCCGATGGCAAAGGACTTCGTCAAGGACTACCCCAAACAACTCCTCGAAACGTGGCGCGCTTTCGAACGGCTCTACGCCGACGGCAGAGTGCGCGCAATCGGCGTATGCAACTGCATGAAACACCATTTAAACGTGATATTCGATGCGTGTAAAGTGGCTCCTATGGTAAATCAGATTGAATATCACGCAGGTTTTCTGCAAGAAGAAGCGGCGGAATTCTCCAAGCGGAACGGGCTTGTCGTCGAGGCATGGGCACCCCTTTGCAGAGGGCGCGCGTTCGGACATCCCGCGTTGGTTGCGGCAGCGGAAAAGCACGGAAAAACGCAAGCGCAGGTGCTTGTGCGCTGGTGTTTCGAACACGGCGTTCTTCCTCTGCCCAAATCCGTAACCCCCGCAAGAATTGCCGAAAACGCAGACGTGTTCGACTTCTCTCTTTCACCCGACGAAGTTGCGGCAATCGACGCAATCGACACCGTGGGACGCATAGGCAGCAATCCCGACGATGCCAAGTACTGACGCGCGGGCGGGGCAAACGACCGCACGACGTCGGAAAAGCGCGGGCAAGCGCGCCGCAAACACACTTGAACTGCACGGTAAGTTAGTCGCAGACTTGCCGACAACTCCCGTCGCAACAGAAAAATCCGAAAAACAAAACGCCGCGGACTGCGGCGTTTTCGTTTTGATTCTTTATTGTGTGCGCCACGTCGGACAATGCCGCGAGGCTCTTTTTGCGGCGTGCGTTTCCGACATTCAGCCCGCTATTCGATGTGAATACCGAGCAGGTCGGACAACAACGCCTTGTCGTCAAGGAATTTCGCACCGCCTATCGCAACGCAGTTCTCGGCGTCGTACAAAGGCGTAAGCGGCAACTCGAAAGCCTGTTCCATATATTCGATAAGTCCGGGAACGTGACTTGAACCGCCCGTCACGAATATGCCCTTGCGCAGAATTTCCGCAGCAAGTTCGGGCGGAGTCTGATTGAGTACATTCATTATGACTTCGATAATGTTGTCGACAAGCGGCAGAACCGCGTCGCGCATATCGCCCGCCGTAATTACGACGCTCTTGGGCGTGCCGTCCTTTCCGCCACCGCTGACGGGATAACTGCCTTCGTCGTTGAGATAAAAGGAAAGCGCTGTCTTTTTGATTTTCTCCACGGTGTATTCGCCGAGTTTGACGCCGTAGTGCATATAAACGCTGTCGATGATTGCGGCGTTGAACGCGTCGCCCGCTATATTGACCGCAACGCCGCAGGCTATGCCGCGATTGGTGACGGCGGCGATTTCCGTCTTGCCGCCCCCGATATCGACAAAAAGACCGCCTATGCTGCCCGTGTAGGCAAGCAGGGACAGCGGCGACTCGACGAGAAGCACATCCTTTATGCCCGCTTTGACCATGCATTTTTCGACGGCTTTGCGGTCGCTGTTGGTCATTGCGCAACTTATGCTGACAATGGCGCTTATGCGCGGTGGAATGACGGACTGCGGAATTATGCGGCGCAGAAAGTGCTTCATAAGCAGAATGCACATTTCGTCGTCGACAATCAGCCCCTCGCGTATGGGGGCAACCATTTTCGCGCCGCCGAGCGCACCCGACATTATACTTTCCGCGCGGTAACCCGCCTCGCGGATTTCGAAGCGGTCGCGCACTTTTTGTGCGATTGCGATTGCGGGCTCGCGCAGAACAAGCCCGATACCTTTCTGGTATATGGTGATGAATTTACTTCCAAGGTCGATGGATAATTCTATATTAGCCACATTACACCTCTTGGCTTCCGAGTACTTTTGCCAGTTTTTCCATTGGCAGTCCGACGATGTTGGTATAACTTCCTTTGTAAGACCCGACGACGACGTTCTCCTGAATGGCGTATGCGCCTGCCTTGTCGTAAGGATTGTGTTCGTCGACGTAGCGTTCGATTTGCTCCGCAGTCAGCTTTTTGAACCGCACCGTCGAGCGCACCGCAAAGGTGCGTATTCTGCCCGCGTCGACCACGGTAACCCCCGTGAAAACGTAATGCTTTTTGCCGCCGAGTTCCGTCAACATACGGATTGCGTCTGCACGATTGCGGGGTTTACCGTATATTTTGCCGCGATAAACCACCGTATCCGCGCCGATGACGATTTTCCCTTCGACGTCCGCCGACGAGGCGACGGAGAGCGCTTTGAGCCGCGAAAGGCGTTTTACGAGCGTGCGGGCGCAGGTTGCTTTTACTTTGCTTTCGTCGACGTCGGAAGGTATCACGGTGACGTCCTGCGCGAAGTCGGAAAGCAGTTCCAGCCTTCTGGGCGACGCCGACGCAAGGACTATGGGCTCAGAGAATTTCGAGGTTCTTGCCATACGCCGCCTTGAATTCCTGTGCGACGGAAAGCGCGTCCTTGACTTCCAGCGAGCAATCCCCTTCCGTTTCCGTCTTGACGATGACGCTGTCGCCGAGCACGTCGCAGGTTATGCCCGTGATGACGCCGCTCTGACTGCGGTCGAAACTCTCTGCTATACGCAGTATCACGGAGAGTTTGCGCATAGCGTCGACGTCCTCGGGAGTGAGCATATCCTTGTATTTGAGAATATCCTCTTTGACGATTTCGTTCTTGCGGTGACCCGCCGCCACGAACGCCGCGAGCACGAGGTCCTTGTGCGGCACGCCGTAGAGGTTGCTGTTGAGGATGATATAGCAGGAATGCTGTTCGTGATGATAGTATTTGATACGCATGCCCGTGTCGTGCATGAGGGCGGCGATTTTAAGCACGCGCACGTACATTCTGGGCATCTTGTGCAACACTTTCAACTGCTTGAAAAGCTGTATGCAGAGGTTGTAAACGTGTTCGGCGTGATTGACGTTGACGTCATAGTATTTCATCTGCGTATGCAGAGAATGTCCGAGCACGTCGGTAAGCGGGCGTTCGTTGACGCCGGGGACGGCGTAACGGAACATCGCGCCCTCTCTGAGACCGCAACCGCTGATCGTGATCTTTGGGAAATTGAAGCGCGACACGACGGCTTTGATGACCGCGAGCGAACTGGGGAATATGTCCGCTCTGCCGCTGGACAATCCCTTGATTTTCATCGTGGAGTCGAGGTCGAGTTTCTTTATCGTGGAATATATGCTCTCGAACTCCTGCAACGGAATTTCGTAGCCGTGCGTCATGTTGAAGGGGTACTTCTTGACCATACGGCTTATTCTGCCGAGGTTGCGGAACGCACCGCCGACGCCCACGAAGCTGGTGTCGGGTTCGATGCTGTCGAGCCAGGTTATCTTTTCAAGCTGTTCGCCGATGAACTCCTCTATTTTCGCCGCGCGCACTTCGGGCTCGTTGCTGTAATTCTTGAACAGCTCGGTGAGCGTTATTGTGCCGAACGGCAGGGTTTCGTAATGAATGAGGTTGCGGCGGTTGTAGTAAATGAGGTTGGTCGAGCCGCCGCCCATCTCCATGATGAGCCCCTTGGGAATGTCCATCGAGTTGATGACGCCCTGATACACTAGCAACGCCTGCTCTTCGACGGTCAGCACCTTGATTTTGATTCCGCACGTCATTGCCACTTCGTCGAGGAAACTCTTCTGGTTTTTCGCGCGTCGTACAGCCGCCGTCGCATATGCGAAAATTTTGTCGACGTGGTTGGCGTCGCAAAGTCTTCTGAACATAGAAAGGGTCTTTATCGTCTGTGCTATACGCTGGGGTTTGATGATACCGTCCCAGTCCATATCCTGCCCCAGGCGGACCGTTTCTTTCAATTCGTCGAACACGACGAAATAGCCGCCTTCGAGAATATTGACGAGTACCAGTCTTGCAGAATTGGAGCCGAGATCGATAACAGCAATTTTTTCCATAATAAACTCCTTGTTCCTTGCGGAATTTGTTGTTCGGCCGTATGAGAGGGCGAACTCGCCCCCGCACGGTCAGTCGTTGCGACTCAGTCGCAGAATTTAATGCATTTTGCGGGACATTTGGACGCACAAAGTCCGCACCCCGAGCATTTGGCATAATCAATGACGGGCAGATTGTTGACAAGGGTAATTGCCTGTTCGGGGCAATTCTTGGCGCACAGCCCGCAACCGAGACACCCGTGAGTGCACATCGCCTTGACGTCCTTTCCGCCGCGCAGGCAGTTGGAACAGGCAATGTAGACTTTTGCCGTGACGGGCACGCGCTTGATGAGTTTCTTGGGACAAGCGACTATGCATTTGCCGCAGGCAATGCACTTTTCGCGGTCGACCACGGCGTAACCGTCGTCGCGGACGTCGATTGCGTGTTCGGGACACGCGTCCGTGCAAGACCCCATACCGAGGCAACCCCACGGACAGACTTTTCGTCCGCCGCCCAGCAGTTCCATACTGCGGCAGTTGCCGTAACCCATATACTCGTACTTGTCAAACGCGGCATTTCCGCCGTTGCAAGCCACGACGATTTTGGTCTCCTCGGCAGTTACGGCAACGCCGAGAATCTCGCCTATCTTCTTCTTGTTGTCGGGCGAAGTCGCCGAGCAGGCGTTTATGTCCGCTTTGCCCTCCACCACGGCTTTGGCAAAGGCGTCGCAACCCGCGTATCCGCACGCGCCGCAGTTGGCTCCCGACAGATGGCTGCGCACCTCGGTCACTCTTTCGTCCTCTTTGACGGCGAGTTTCTTGCCCAGCACGGCAAGCAGCACGCCGAACACCAGCGCAAGCCCGAGCAGAGCGAGCGCGGAATACAGTATTGTCATCGTGTCGACAGCCGACAAAATATTCAACGTCATATCGCCCTCCTCAAATCATACCGCTGAACGCAGTAAACGCAAGGCTCATTATCGAAGCCGTAATAAGCGTAATCGGGAAGCCCCTGAAAGGCTTGGGTATGGCGTCGATGTCCATACGCTCGCGTATGCCCGCTAGAAGAAGTATGGCAATCGTGAAGCCCACGCCGCTGAACACGCCGTTCAGGAAGGAAAGCAGAAGGCTTTCGCCGCCGACGACGCCATAGGACTGGATGTTGAGAATCGCGACGCCCAGCACCGCGCAGTTGGTGGTGATGAGCGGCAGATACACGCCGAGCGCGCTGTACAGCGACGGCATGAACTTTTTGAGCACCATTTCGACGAGCTGAACGAGAGCGGCTATGACGAGTATGAACGCTATGGTCTGCAAATACTCTATTCCCGCCGCCACGAGCAGTTTTTGAATGAGCCAGGTGAATATGGACGCTATGCCCATGACGAATATGACCGCAAGCCCCATTCCGAGAGCGGTGTCCGTCTTTTTGGACACGCCGAGGAAGGGACAGCAACCAAGGAACTGACAAAGAACGAAGTTGTTGACGAACACGGCGCCGACAATAAGCAGGAAGTATGTCATTTCGTCACCTCCTCGCCTGCGGGAACGGTTTGCGCACCCGCGTTTTCAGCCGTCTTTTCGACAGCGGCTTTTTCCTCTTCCGCGATGATGTCGCGCAGTTGTTCGTCGATGACTTTGCCCTCTTCCTCGTGACGCTTTTCGCGTTTTACGGCGGCTTTGTCGGACAGGTGGTTGATTATCGCCATCAGGATGCCGAGAGTGAGGAAGCCGCCCGCGGGAAGCAGGAACACGCCGAGCGCGTAATCGGGCAGATTGCCGATTGCCACGCCGAATTCGATTTCACCGAGCGACCCCATAAACAGGGTACCCGCGCCGATAATCTCGCGGATGAAACCGATGAGCAACAGCGACAGCGTGAACCCGAGCCCCATTCCGAGACCGTCGAGAGCGGAGTCGAATACGCGGTTGGTGGAGGCGAACGCTTCCGCGCGCGCCAGGATTATGCAGTTGACGACTATGAGCGGCAGGTATATGCCCAGCGCGCTGTAAAGCGCGGGGACGAACTTGCGCAGCAGCATCTCGACGATTGTGACGAAGGTTGCGATTATCAGCACGAACGCGGGGATACGCACCTTGTCGGGTATTATGTTGCGCAGCAACGACACCAGCACGTTGGAACACACGAGAACCACGGTTGCCGCAAGTCCCATGCCGAGACCGTTGAACGCGCTGGTCGTGACGGCAAGCGTCGGGCACATGCCCAGCACCAACCTGAAAACGGGGTTGGACGCCAGAATGCCGTTGGATATGATTTTGCCCTTTCCGCGGGCGTCGAATTTCAGTTCGCCTTTCATTCAGCCACCCCCGAATAATGATTGAACGCGTAGACCGCGGCGTTGACGGCGTTGTTGATGCCCGTGGAAGTCTTGGTGGCGTTGCTTACGGCGTCTATGCCGTTGTCGCCCTCGCCGTTGAGCTCGAACCCGTCAATCGAAGTTACGTCGAACCCGACGTATTTTGATTTGTTTGCGTCCATAACTTTCTTGAAATAGCCCGCCGTTTCCGACTGGGAGTACTCTTCTATGTCCGTGATGACGCCCGCGGCGCTGATGTGAACGAGCAGTTCGAGCGAAGAGGCTTTGCCGCCGCTGCCCGAGGTGTAGTAGACGTAAGCCACGTCCGCGCCCTCTTTGTCTTTCACCGTATAGCAGCCGAGCACGACGTCCTTGCTGCCGTCGGCGTTGATTATTCTGTCCTCGCTCTTGACGACGAGGTCGGAACTCACACTGTAATAACTTGCAACCTCGCCGATAATCGAAGCGTCGGGGTCGACGTACGTCACCCAGTTCATGACGCCGAGCAGCACTCCCGCGACAAGCGCAATGCCGACCAGCACCACGACGCACATCACTATGTCCTTGGTGACAAAGCGGTTTTTGGGTGCGGGACCGTCGGCGGTCTTGACGCATTTGTAGCCCTCTTCGGGCAACACGGTCGCGGCGGAAGCCGAGGTCGCGTTTTCTTTCTTGTCCATGATGTCCGCCATTATCCTTCACCCCCTTCCGAGGCAGCCGCCTTCGCCGCTTTCTTCGCGGCGCGGTTTTGCTTTATGCCCTCGATAATCTGAACGGGAGTCTTCACGGGAGTCCCGAACGGTTTTATTCTGATGCGTTCGAGCAAAGGCGTGACGATGTTCATAAGCAGAATCGCAAACGAAACGCCTTCGCTCATCGTGCCGTATTTTCTGATGACCACGGTTAGGAAGCCCAACCCGACGCCGTAGATTATGACGGCGGGGAGCGTCTTGGGCGAAGTCGCGTAGTCCGTCGCCATAAACACCGCGCCGAACATCAGACCGCCGCCGAGCAGATAGGTCCATACGTATTCGCCCGTGTATGCGCTGTCGGCGAAGAATATCGCGGCGAACACCGCCGTGGAAGCGATGTAAAGCAGAGGTATTCTTATGTCGATGACCTTGCGGATTGCAAGGTAAACGCCGCCGATGAGCACGGCAAGCGTGCACACCTCGCCCGCACTGCCGCCTATCCTTCCGAGGAACATATCCAGCGCGTTCAGTCCTTCGGCGGGATTGGCGCCCGACTCTATCGCCTTCTTGACTCCTGCAAGCGGAGTCGCGGAAGTGATTGCGTCGGGAAGGTTGATGTTGACGCCCTGCGCGAAATAGCTGAACAGGTTCGCGCCGTTGCCGAGGTCGATGGGGACGACGAACGTCGTCATGACGCCCGTCCACGCCAGCATCAGGAAGATACGCGCCGTGATGGCGGGGTTGGCGAAGTTTCTGCCTATGCCGCCGAACAGCATCTTGACGACTATGATGGCAAACGCCGCGCCCACAATCGGCACGTAGAACGGCACGACGGGGGGCAGGTTGAGCGCGAGAATGATGCCCGTCACGACGGCGGACAGGTCACCCACGCTCTGCGGCTTCTTGGTTATCACGTTGTAGAGCCACTCCGAAAACACCGCCGCGGCAACGCACAACACGGTGAGGAAGAGCGGATAGAACCCGTATATCAGCACCGAGGCTATGAGAGCCGGACAAAGCGCGATGATTACGTCCAGCATAATCCTGCGCGTCGTCGAGGGCGACGAGATGTGCGGAGAAGAGGAAACGATATATTTGCCCATTATTTAATCCCCCTTTCCCGCATAACTTTTTTCGCCAGTTTGAACGCCTGAACGAGAGGCCGTTTGGCGGGACATACGTAAGAACACACGCCGCATTCCATGCAGTTGGCGACGCCGAGTGCGGCGACTTTCTCGTATTCGCCTTTGACCACCGCGCGCTCCATGTCGCGGGGCATGAGGTTCATCGGGCAGCTGCGTATGCAACGACCGCAGTTTATGCACTGCGTCGGCTCCGTCATGTTGAACTGCTTCTGGTCGAGGAAAAGAAGCGACGACGACCCTTTGGTGCAGCAGGCGCGCAAATCCGCCTGCGCAAACCCCATCATGGGACCGCCGCTGATGACTTTCTTGGTGACGTCCTCGGCGACGTTGCCGCGCGTCTTCTCGTAGACAAAGGAGTAAGGCGTGCCGCCGCGCACCCAGTAGTTGCCCGCGTGTTCGACACCCGCGCCGCTGACCGTCATCGCGCGCATATAGAGCGGCTCGCCGCAATCGACGGCGCGCGCCACGCTGAACGCCGTGTGCACGTTATCGACGACGCACCCGATGTCCATGGGCAGACCGCCCGCGGGCACCTTGCGACGGGTTATCGCGTATATCAGCTGTTTTTCGGCGCCCTGCGGATATTTCGTCATCAGTTTGACGACGGAAATCTCGGGCGGACAGGTCGCAATGAGTTTCTTTATCGCTTCGGGCTTGTTTGCCTCCACGCCGATGAACGCCTTGTCCACGCCGAGAGCCTTCATGAGGTACTTCGTGCCCGCGATGACTTCGTCGGTACGCTCGACGAGCAGACGAAAATCGCAGGTGATGTACGGTTCGCATTCGGCGGCGTTGATGATGAGCGTGTCAACGGGTTTGGAAGGTGAAAGTTTGACGTGCGTGGGGAAGGTCGCGCCGCCCATGCCGACTATGCCCGCCTCCCTGACGCGCGCAACTATCGCCGCACCGTCGGGATTTTCGAGGGGCGGGAGCGTGACTTTGTCATACAGAAAGTCGTTCTCGACCTCGATGTGGTCGCACTTGCCTCCAGTGGCGGTGGGCAACGAAACGACGCCCTTGATCGTGCCCGATACGGAGGAAAAGACGGGAGCGGAAACAAACCCTCCCGCTTCTGCAATCATCTGTCCCTCTTTGACGTAATCTCCCGCCTGAGCGACGGGCTTTGCAGGTGCGCCGATATGTTGTGACAGCGCGAAGAACAAAAACTGCGGCACTTCCAGCGGCGCCAGCGGCGACGCTTCTGTCAGTTTGTTGGCGGGCGGATGTGCCCCGTGACGAAACGTTCTCAATTCAGACCTCTTGACCGTATTCTCGTGAAATTTCCCTCAGCGCGCACGACGCGCTCTTCTTCGGGATTTTTAATAATTATAAAACAAAAATAATACAAAGTAAATACCGAATATTTTTCCGACCGCCCCTTTTCGACACAAAATCACTTCCTTGCGGCGGACAGAACCGTCGCGCTCATACTGACGGCGGCGACCAGCACCAGAAATCCTCCGAACAGTTTGCCGAGAATCTCCGACGCGTCGGCGGCGAAAGCGGATGTGACCGCGCTTGCAAGCACCGCGGGAACCAGCAGTCCCGCAAGTCCTTTTCCGTCCACGAGCCCGTTTGCCGCGTGCACTCCGAGGGACACCGCACCCGTGGGCAGAAACGCCGCGAGGTTGGCAAACTGCGCCGTGAGCTGGTCGACGCCGAGCAACAGAACGAGCAAAGGAATGGTCAGCGTTCCGCCGCCCATTCCCATTCCGGCGAGCACCCCGCCGAGCAATCCCGCAAGCACGAATTTCAGCCACTGCATACCCCGCACCTCCTTCCTGCGACAATACGATTTGTCGCATAAACCGCGTTTTATTTATATTTTTGTTGCAATAAAACACGTTTTGTGTCAGAACAGCATTTTCAACCCCGCAAACAACATCAGCGCGTAAAAGAGAAAATCGATGAACACGCCCGACAGTTTCTTGAGGGCGAGCGCGCCTATCACGCCGCCTGCGACCACGCCTATGACGGTGGGCGGAAAGACGGAATAATCGAAGGTGCCCGTCGCGGCGTACGCCACCGAGCTGATTATGCAAAGGGGCAAAATCACGGCAATCGCCGTGGCATGCGACTTCTGCGCGTTCAGCCCCGCCACGTAACTCAGCACGGGCACGGCGAGCATTCCGCCGCCCGCACCGAACAGCCCGTTGACCGCACCGACCAGCAATCCGCACACGACGAGCAACGCTTTGCGCCGCATCCGCGTCGCGGGGTTTGCCACCGCGTATTTGTTGAGACGTCGTTTCCCGGCGAGCACCGCCCGCGACGTCGGACTTGCATAATCCATAGCGTTCTCCTTTCTGCAAGTATGGTTAATTTGCTTGAAATTATGAAATCCGTTTGCTAAAATTCTGTTTATGTTATAGAATACATTAGCCTATACTTATGGTATATGCGCGCGGGCATTTGCCCAATAAAACCGAGCAAGGACATTATGAAGAAAAAATTTTCTCTGTTAGCTTTGATACTCTGTCTCGTCATCGCTTTTACGGCGGTGGCGCTCGTCGCCTGCAACCCCGACAACACGTCGGAAAGCGGTGACGGCACCACGATAGAAGCGACCGAAGGACTGCTCATCTCCAACTCCGACTTCAAGGTCATCTCCACCAGCGGAAACTGGCCCCGTTCCATCACGGGTTGGTCGGGAGCCAAAACCTACTCCTCTTCCTCCATTCCAGATGACGTCATAAGCGGCGCGGTCAGCCTCGACCCCACCCTGTACAACGACAACAAGTCGGCGTGGAAGGACGACGGCGCGCTCTACGAAGCTCTGCGCACGCACTACTCTTCCGACGCGAATGCGGTCAACAACGTGATGATGATCTATATGCCCACCAAGGATCAGGCGGGCAAGGACGACGATTACGGTCCCACCGCATACGGTTACACTTCCCAGTCCTTCACGCTGGACAAGGCGTCTTACTACAAACTCACCGTCGACGTACTCACCTACAACATAGCGGGCACCGACGAGGAGGACAACGTCCCCGGCGCGAGCATTTACGTCTCCTCAAACGCCTATGCCGAATTCAGCGGCATCGACACCAAGGGTGAATGGAAGACCTACGAAATCTACTTCGAGAGCGCTCCCACCGCGAGCACCTCTCTCACCCTGCGCCTTTCGCTCGGCAAATACAGCGCTTACTATAACGACGGTCTGACCACGGGCTACGCCTTCTTCGACAACGTCAACCTCGTCAAACTCGAAGACACCGACAGTCAGTCCGCGGCGGCACAGTTCGCCGCCAAAGCCGACAAGGAACTGAAAGGCACCAACGACGCCCTGCAGACCGTCACGCTCAAAGTTCCCAACGGCCGTTTCGATTTCGGTTCGACCTCCGTGGGCACGGTCGCTCCTTCCAACTGGACGCTCGTCACGGGCACGGACGCTCCCACCTCCTACCGCTATAACGGCATCATCGACGCCGCGAAATTCGAAGACAACTATAAGTCCTATTCCGGCACGTACTATATGAACGGCGCGTCGCACACGCCCGCTCAGTCCTACCTTACGACGGTCGCCGACAATATCGGCACCGACCTCACGCTCGGCACCAACGTCTATATGCTCTCTCAGCAGATGATGACTGCCCAGGGCATCAAGACCGCGAAATCCATCACCATCGAGAAAAACAAGTTCTACGCGATATCCGTCAACGTCCTCACCGCGCACGTCTACGGCGAAGGCGTATCCCTCATCCTTTCGGGCGACGGCAAGGAAATCGCGATAAAGGGCATTTCCCAGAACAAGGTTCCCGACACGGTTCTGTTCGGGCAGAACGCCGCAGGCAGCGCGTCCACGAACACCTGGCGCACCTACACCTTCTACATTCAGGGCAACAGTTACAGGGATATGACCTACAACCTGACCCTCTGGCTCGGCACGGGCAACGCCACCGACAACACCGAGGTCACCTACACCCATTACAGCTCGACCTCCGACACGTCCGGCACTTCCCGCACGACCTATCTTGCGGACGGCACCTTCGCATCCGGCTGGGCGTTCTTCGATAACGTCACCCTGAAAGAGTTCGCCGACCAGGGCGCTTTCGACACCGCGTGGAAAGAAGCGGGTGCAAGCCAATCCGCGGAAATCGACGGCGAGGAAGCGCGTGCCCTCGTTTACAGCCTCGACACCGACAATCTGTTCACCACCGACGGCGCGGTCACGGGCAGCACGGGCATAAGCGGCGACTTCTCGCAGGTCACCAAACTCAACGACAGCTACGACAACTCCACCCTCGGCACTCCCGCGGGCTTCGATAAGGCGCTCGGCGACACCGCAGTCAGCGGCGAATACGTCACCGCGGGCGTCGTGACGCTGAACGACGACGCAATCTTCGCCACGCTCGGCATCGACGCGCCTCTCACTCCGTACAATCTCGGCGACGGAGCGAAAGGCTTGATGATCAACGCGACGCAGAACACTTATTTCGGCTACAAGACTTCGGAATTCTCCGTTGCTCCCAACCACTTCTACCGCATCTCGCTGTGGGTCAAGACCGCAGACGTCAAGTCCACTTCGGGCATTTACGTCTACCTGATGCAACCCGCAGAGAAAGAGGGCGACGACGACAAGGAACTCGCCTCCTTCACCGCGATAAACACCGCCGATTACGACGAATACACCAACGACTGGGCGGAGCTCACCTTCGTGGTGCGCGGCAACGCGGACAAGACGGAAAAGGCGTATCTCAAAATCGCATTCGGCGCGGATAACGCCTACAACTCCGACACGCTCGCAAACGGCACCGCGTTCGTCTCCAATATGAGTATGACGGCGATAACCTACTCCGCCTTCTCCTCCACCACCACGGGCACCTACGTGAAATCCGTCAATCTCGCCGACAGCAAATCCGCATCCTTCACCAACGGCGGCTTCGACACGCTCGACTACGCCGAAATGGGCGACGAGGCATGGTCTGCCGACAACACCGCCGACGGCACTCTGCAAAACAGCAACAAAGCGGGCGTGCCCGACGGCTGGACGCTGAGCGACACCACCCTGCTCGACGAGGACAAAGCCGAAAGCGCGAACTTCGTCGGCGGCGTGGTCAAATTCTCCACGGCGGAAGCGGGCGGCTGGACGACCGACGGGCAGATTTCCAACCTGTTCGGCGCGGATGCGTCCTTCTTCGACACCAACAACGGCGCACCCAACATGCTCGTGCTCGCGGGCAAAAACGGCGCGAAATACAATGCGGGTTACCTCTCCGACAGCTTCACGCTCTCGGCAAGCACCAACTACCGCATCACCGTCAACGCGAAAGTTGAGAGCGGCACCAAAGCAATGATATTCCTGCAAGGCGAGGCATCCGGCACGGAAGTCAACGGCTATGACCGCTATTTCGAGATAAACGGCGACGGCACGTGGCACACCTACACCTTCGACGTGCAGGTCGGTCTCACGAGCGTATCTCTCAAACTCGGTCTGTGGCTCGGCGAAAACGCCGACGTCACGGGCAATACGGCGGACAAGGACGCCCTCGCCTCGACGGGCATCGCCCTCTTCGACATGGTGACCAAGTCCACCCTCACCGACAAGGAGTTCAACGCCGCGACCAGCGGAGACGAACTGCGCAAGATAACCTTCTTCACCGACAGTTTCGATTCCATGAGCGGCGAAAGCAGCGATGACGCAATCGTCACTCCCGACGGCTGGTCCAGCACCGTGGGCACCGAACAAGACCGCAACGACACCACCTCGGGCGTCTTCGACATCGACAAGGCAGAAGAGGACGAAGGTTACATCGTCGGTCTCGGACCCGAACTCACCGCCGACAGCTTCACCGTCACGGACAGCGAACTCACCGCCGCCAAGGAAGACCCCGCATATGCGGCCATGACCGACGACGCCATCGTCGCCGCGCTCAAAGAGAAAAAACTCGAAGCCGCAAAGGAACAGAGACTGATAAGTCTCAGCAACATCAAAGCGGGTTACGACGGCAAGAGCTTCCTCGTCATCAACAACAAAGCCGACAGCGCGTTCTATTACGCCTCCTCCGGCTACACGCTCACGGCTGAAACCGCATACAAAATCACCGTCAAGGTGTTCACCTACGGCATAGGCCACGTCGACGAGAACGGCAACTTCACCGCGGCGGACGACAAGGGTGCGTATATCGAACTCTATCTCGGCTCCTCCAACGACGCCGATTCGCCCATGCGCTTTGCCGACGTGCAGTCATCCGACGGCTGGGCAACCTACACCTTCTACGTGCTCGCGCCCGAAAACGACGTGACGTCCGTTGCGGTTCGCCTCGGTCTCGGTCTGTACGACGCTGACGATGCGTCCGAACTCGTCAGCGGCTACGCCTTCTTCGATGCGGTCAGCATTGAGAAAATCGGAGACATCGACGCCTACGAACAGGCAATCGAAGGCACCGAGGACAACGAATTCGTCCTGTCCAGAGCGGTACCCGAAAAGGCAAGCGAAGGCGAAACGGGCACGGACAATGAAGAGGCTGCCACGCCCGACAACAAGTTCGACCTCGTCAATCTGTCGTGGATGATTCCCACCATCCTGATGGCACTTGCGGTCATCGCCGTCGTCATAACCTTCTTCGTCAAGAAGTACAAGAAGAAGATGACGAAGGGCAAGAGCTCCGACGCTCCCGCCGACTCGACGTCGCAGAACAACATCAACAAGAAGAAGGGCGATTACGATTCCTTCAACGAATAACCGACACCGCTTGAAAAAGCCGTCGCAACCGCGGCGGCTTTTTTGTTGCCAGCGACGACCGTCTTTCACGCCACGCAAGCATTATTCCGCTCTTTATGTCATATATTTTCCTTCGAGGCGACAAATTGAACGGCACGGTAAAATCTTTCTCCATAGTAACAGGCTTCTCGGTCGTGACACGACTGCTCTCCTTCCTTTTCAAGATATGGATGTCCCGCAGTCTGGGCGCGGAAACGGTCGGCGTGTACCAGATTGCGCTCAGCGTGCTTCTGCTGCTGTTTTCGCTCACCGCGGGCGCGCCGACGGTGCTGTCGCGCAAGGTTGCCGAATGCGCGGCACGCGGCGACGTGAAACGTCAGAACGCGCTGACGACGGCGTCCCTGCTCCTCGGGCTGGGAATGTCCGTGCTGATATGCGTGGTGTTCTACGCGCTGTCGCGGTATCTCGGCGGCATATTCACGGACGACAGGTGCATTCCGATATTTCTTATTATGTTGCCCGCGCTCGTCACGTCGTCGCTGTACGCGCCTCTGCGCAGCTGGTTCTGGGGACGCAAGAATTTCCTTGCATTCTCGGCAACCGAACTGGGCGACGAAGTGCTGAAAATCGGCTTTTCGATGCTGTTCGCGGGCGGACTGTTCGCCTCGCTTACGGGCGCGGCGGGCGTTGCGCTGGCGTTCGTCCTTTCGGACGTCGTGTGCGTGGGCGTGCTCGCCCTCCTGTTCTTCAAGGCGGGCGGCAGACTGAGCCGTCCCGCGGGATACAAGGAACTGCTCTCCGCCACTCTTCCCCTTTCGGCAATCCGCATTCTGACATCTCTTTCCGCCTCTCTCACCGCCCTCGTAATTCCGCAGAGGCTGGTGTCGGGCGGCATGACCGTCGCACTCGCCACGGCGCAGTACGGCAGAGTCGCAGGCATGGCGCTGCCCCTCATCATGGCACCCGTAACCGTGGTCAGCGCGCTGTCCGTGGTGCTCATACCCGACATCGCCGCTCTCGCTGCAAAAGGCGATTTCGACCAGATACGCTCCAAGTTCAGGACGTCTTTGCTGTTCGCCGCGCTGACGGCGTCGCTCTTCTTCGCCGTCTACTTCCCCCTCGGGCGGGAACTGGGCACCTTCTTCTTCGGGGACGCCGAGGCGGGCGACTTCGTGGCGTACGCCTCCGCGCTGATATTTCCCCTCGCGCTCAACCAGGTCACGACGCCCATGCTCAATTCGCTGGGAATGGAGAAGTTCTCATTTGTCAGTTACGTGTGCGGGCTGGCGTGCATGCTCCCCTGCATATTCTTCCTGCCGCAGGTCATAGGAATATACGCCGTCGCCGCGGCAAGCGGCACCGCCTTCGTCGTTACGGCGTCGATAAACACCGTGCTCATTATGCACAAACTGGGCAAAATCCCCGGGCTCGGCAAAGCCGTCGGCGTGTGCGCGTTTTCCATCCCGCTCGCCGTGCTGGGCATGTTCGCCGAACGACTGCTTGCGCCGCATATGGGCAACACGGCGACCTTGCTTTCGACCTCGGTTTACGTTCTGCTCTTCTTCTTCCTCTTCGTGACCGCCTTCGACATCGTGGACGTAAAAGCCTTCTTCGCCGCGGCGTTTTCTACCCGCCCCGAGACTGCCGCAAAAGGCGCGAAGAAATCCCGCTTCAAACGCCGCGCGCGTAAAACGCGCGTAAAAGCGGTGTAACACGCCTTTTGCGCTTCGCATTGCCCCGCATCCGCGCATAAAACCGTGCCCCGACGACAAAATAAGCGTATGCTCAGTTTGTTTGTCAGGTGCATAGTCATCTATTTCTTCCTGCTCGTCGCGATGCGGCTTATGGGCAAAAGACAGCTCGGCGAGCTGCAACCTTTCGAGTTTGCCATAACGCTTGTGGCAAGCGAACTCGCCTGCATACCGATGAACGATCCCACCGTGCCGATAATCTACGGAATAATCCCCGTTTTCACTCTGTTCCTTGTGCATATCATCATCACCAAACTTGCGGTCAAAAGCGTGCGTTTCCGCAAGGTGCTGAACGGCAAACCCGTCGTCGTCATCGAAAAGGGCAACCTGCTCCCCGATGTGCTGAAAGAACTCAACATGAACATCGACGACCTGCTCGAAGCCCTGCGCGGCAACGGCTATTTCAACCCCGGCGAGGTGGAATACGCCATAGTCGAAACCAACGGCACGATGACGGTGTTGCCGAAGTCGGGCAACAAGCCGCTCACGCCCGCCGACATGGACATGAAACTTCCGCCCGCCGCGATGCCCATAACCGTCATAATGGAGGGCAACTTCATGGGTGCCAACATGGTGGGGCTGGACTGGCTGTCCAAAGAGCGCGTACTGCGCCTGCTGGAAAGCATAGGAATGGAACAGAAAGACGTTCTGCTTATGCTCGTGACGGGCGACGAAGTGTTCGTTCAGCCTTACGAACGCGACAGTCTTACAGTATTTTTCGGCAGTGCGGAAAAAGACGATAAGACCCGTGCGACAGCGGAGGGGAAAATATGAAAAGGCTGACGGTGGCACTCGTCATACTCGCGGTCATACTCGCGGCGGGCATAGCCGAGTCGCTTTACGTGGACAAAGTATTCGGTGAACTGACCGAAAGAATAGACGCCCTCGAAGATGCAATCGTGTCGCCCGAGGACGACGCCCTCGACGAAGTCAACGAACTTACGGAGTGGTGGGAGAAAAAGCGTCACGGACTGGAAATGTTCACCTATTCGCCCGATATGCGCGCGTTCTCGGTTGCCCTTGCCGAAACCGTCGGGTCGCTGGAATGCGGCGACGACAAAAACGCGCTCAGCAAGTGCGAATCGCTTATGACAATTGCAAACAACATTCACGACGTGCTGGACTTCAACCTTGCGGACATCATCTGACCGCAGGTACGATTCTGTCTTTCAAAGCGTATATGTCGCCCGCTCCCAAAAAGAGCACGACGTCGAAATCCGACGCGTGCTTTTTTACATAATTCCACGCGTCATCGTGCGAAACGGCAAGATAAACATTGTTTTTCGGAAATTCTTTTGCAATCGCGTCAGCAAGTTCCCTCTCCGTCGCGCCGTCCGACCCGCACTCCCGTGCGGCGTAAGTGGGCATTATGACGAGCTCGTCGCACTGCGAAAGCACCCGCACGAAATCCCCCATATACCGCGCCGTCCGCGAGTAGGTGTGCGGCTGAAACACGACAAGCAACCGTCCCTCTTTTTCAGCCACGCGCAAGGTACATTCTATCTCCGTCGGGTGGTGCGCGTAATCGAAAACGGCGTACGCGCCCGATATCTTTCCCGCCTTTTCGTATCTGCGTTTCACCCCGCGAAACGACAAAAGAGCCGCGCACGCGTCGTCTGCATTCACCCCAAGTCCGCACACCGCAACCACCGCCAGTGCGGCGTCTGTCGCCATATGTTCGCCGCATTGCGAAAGACAAATGCTTCGCGCTCGCCCGTCGGGACACGCAAGTTCTATCGTCTGCCCTTCCGCACATTCGAGAATTCTCGAAACGCCGTATGTACAAATGCGCTTGCGTGCATACGAAGGTTCATCCTCCCCGTCGGAAGAATTCCGCACGCTTTGCGGGTCGGTGTTGCGTGTTGCGCGCTCGTCGTCCTTTTCGGGCTTTTCGTAGCGCGGGTATTTCCGTATGCATATATGTTCATTCGTGCATACGAATTCATCGTCCTCGCGCAGCACGGTCAGCGGACATTTTTCGACAAATTTCGCAAAAACGGAATGCACCTCGTTCAGGTTTGCGTAACAGTCCGGGTGGTCGCATTCCATATTTGTGACGACGGCAAGCGATGGTTTCAGCGCAAGAAGATTGCGTTTGTATTCGCAGGCTTCGGTCAGAAACAGCGTATGCGGAATTTTTCCGTCGGTTCCGCGGTTTACCGTGAGATTGCTCATTCCGTACGGCTCGCCGCCTATGTGCGCGACAAAAGGAATGCCGCACGTTTTAAGGACGTGGGCAATCATGGCGGTGACGGTGGTTTTGCCGTGCGTTCCCGCAACGGCGGCAACGACGTCGAACGTGCCTGCGATTTCGGCAAGAAAATCCTGCCTTTCGACGACGGGTATGCCTTTTGCCCGCGCCGCCGAAAGTTCGGGGTCGTCGAAAGGTACCGCGGAAGAATAGACCACGACGTCCGCCGCAGATATTATATCCGTCCGACTGCCGACGTAAACCTGCGCACCCGTTTCGGCAAGTCTTGCAGGCAGACCGTCGGGCGATTTGTCGCTGCCCGACACCTTTGCGCCTTCTTCGACGCAAAACTCCGCAAGGGCGCGCATACTGGCGCCGCCCACTCCCACGAAGTGTATTCTTCTGCCCGCAAATTCCCGCATACCTTAACATATGCCGCAACCGTTTTCCGAGTTCTTTACTTCGTAAAAAAAGGTTTTTTTCCTCTTAAAACGCGCACTTTGACCTCGTCGGGCGCAGAAAAACAACTTTTCTATTGAAAACCGACGAATTATATTGTATTATATAGATACCAATTAAAGTCTTGGGAAAAAGGGGAAAATTATGCTTAACATCACAGACATTCGTATCAGACTCGTCAAGCGCGACGACGGCAAGCTGAAAGCCGTGGCTTCCGTCATCATAGACGATTGCTTTGCCGTGCACGACATCAAAATCATAAGCGGCGCGGAAGGCGAATTCATCGCTATGCCATCCCGCAAGACTCCCGACGGCGAATTCAAGGATATTGTGCATCCCATCAACACCGAAACGAGAGAAATGCTCCGCTCCAAAGTGCTGGCAACTTACAAAGAGGTTCTTGCGGCGGAAGAATGAGAACAAGCGGCGAAATTCGCCGCTTTTTTTCTTGCAATCCCTCCGCACGGATAATTTATCCCGATGCGGCAAAAAAAACGCTCCCGAAAACGGGAGCGTTTCGCTTTATTGCTCATTTCAGAAATTATCGGGGTGCTTGTCCAGTCCGAGCGTGCCGCCGGGGTTCATAAGTCCGTCGGGGTCGAAGTAGTGTTTCAGCGCTTTGAGCAGGTTCATCTGTTCCTCGCCTATGGAGCCGGGAAGGAAAGGCGCAAACAGTTTGCCGATGCCGTGGTGGTGACTGAGTGCGGCGCCCGATTTCATTATGGCTTCCAGAATGGTGGAATGGTACTTCTTGAAAGCGTCGAGGTCGGTGGTCTTTATGACGAAGATGAAGTACAGGTTCGCACCCTGCGGATAGCAATGCGAGATGTGCGTGGTGCATATGGCATTGGGCCACGCTTTGACGACCTTGCGCACGTCCTCGTGCACCTGCGCCATATTGTCCCAGTTGACGGCGCATTCCAGAGTGTCGATGATGATGCCGTAGTCCTGAATGGTGTCGCGCATGTAGGGGTCGGAGAAACGTCCGTGCTCCCACGAGGTGGTGACATATCCCGTAAGGGACATTGCGTTGTACTTGTGGGCGATTTTGCGAATGTTTTTCACGATGTTTCTCTGCAAGCCGTCCTCGCCGTCGGCAAAGCCGAGCAACAGGCAGCGTTTGCTGGGTTTGAAGCCCTTTGCGGAAAGAAGCGCGTTGAGAGGGCTGTCTGCGATGCCGTACATATGCATCATCATATCCGTCTCTTCCGCATCGGAAAGTCTGAACACGGAAGGATATCCGAACTCGCCCTGCATGACTTCGCGCATTGCCGCCATACCGTCCTCCCACGTCGGGAACATATAGGAGAATTTGCGGTGCTTTGCCGAGAGTTTGAACACTTTGAGCGTGACTTCGGTGAGAATGCCGAAAGTGCCCTCGCTGCCCATCATAATCTGGTCGATGTTGGGGCCGGTCGCCTTTCTGGGTGCGGAATCGGTGCGGATTCTGCCCACGGGCGTCACGTATTCCTGACACAGCACGAGGTCAGCCGCGCAACCGTAATAGGTAGAGTTCTGACCGCTGCCGCGCGTGACGACCCAACCGCCGACGCAGCTGTACTCGAAGGACTGCGGGAAGTGTCCGCAGGTAAGTCTGTGCGCCGCGCCGAAGTTCTCGGGGGCTTCGTTCAGGATTTTTTCGAGGTCGGGACCGCTGATACCGGGCTGAACCGTGATGGTCTGGTTGACCTCGTTGAAGGCTATGACCTTGTTGAAGTTCTTGCGCAGGTCGAGGATCATGTTGGGCACGATCATGCACTCGGTGCCGCGGGTGACGCTGGAACCACCCGCATAGACGTAGATGTGCACCTTGTTTTTCTTGGCGAACTCGACCAGTTTTTCCATATCCTCCGTGGTGGAAGGATACACGACCGCGTCGGGAAGGTTTTCGACTATGCCTTTGCGCAGACGCATGATGTCGATCATCGTCTTGCCGTAGCCGACTTGCAGGCGTTTGAACTCGTCCGTGGTGACGTTGTCGTCACCGACTATGGCTTTGAGTTCGGCAAGCTGTTTGTCGGAAAGGTGGGACGGAACCTTGATGTCCACGACTTCGTTGCCGACGTCCGCCATCTGTTTGAAGTCGTCGTCGGTCAGGTTGAACTGCTTTTTGATGAGTTTGTAAAGTCCTTCTTTGGGACGTTTGTAAGCCGCGGGGTCACCCCATTTCATTATGGAGCGGTAACTCTTTTCCACGGGAGGGGTGGTAATCCATTGCGGTTCGAAATCTTTGTAGGGTTTGGTCGACATAATGTCCTCCTTATCAGTAAATGGTCGCGGTGGCAATGAGATTTACTTTGGTGCCGACCACGTTTTTCGCGACGACGTCGCCGCGGTGAAGTTTCTTTTCAACCTTGATGGTGTTGACGAGTTTCATCAACTCGCCGATTTTTGCCTTGGGGATTTCCCCGTCCGTACGCACGGGCAATACGGGCATTTCGGCAAACGCCGTCGCCACGGTGCTGCAAACGGTGCGCATCGGGCAGGTGGCTTCCGCCTTGGCAAACGCCTCGCCCTTCTTGCACGTGTTGCCCGTGACAACCCCGTTTTCAACGGTCATTCTGCAACCTTTGGGACAAACGATACATACCAGTTCCATATCAATTCTCCTCCAACTGTGCCACGATTTCGGCTCCTTTTTTCAGACCGAACGCCGAGAAGTCGATCTCCAACCTTTGCATTTCGGGCGGTCGCAGGAACGCGAATTTCTTTTTGAAGACTTCCTTGCCGTCCACGGTGAACGTGAGCGTCGCTTTGTCCATATCCTTCGCCGAGCGGAAGAAGAACACGACTTTGTCGCAGGGCTTGGACAGGTCGATGCGGTGCGGCACGAAGGACAGCAACCCCTTGCCACGCTCTATACGCACGCAATCGGACGACGGCTTGTAGCCGACGGCGTTTCTGCCCGCGTCTGCCGCGCATTCGGACACGTAATCCACAAGGTCGAACACGTTGAGCGCGTTGCCCGCCGAGAACACGCCGTCAACCGACGTCATGTACGTCTGGTCGCAGTCGGGTCCTTTGGTGAAGGGATTGATTTTGACTTTCAGACTCTCCGCCAGCTCGTTTTCGGGAATCAGACCGACGGAAAGGATGAGCGCGTCGCACTCGATTATGCGCTGTGTGCCCTCGATGGGTTTCATCTTGTCGTCGACCTGCGCCACTTCGACAGCGGTCAGTCTGTCCACGCCGAACACGCGCGTCACGGTGTGCGAAAGATGCAGGGGTATGTCAAAGTCGTGCAGACACTGATGTATGTTGCGCGTCAGTCCGCTGGGCTCGGGCTTGACTTCGTACACGCCTTCCACCTCCGCGCCTTCCAGCGTAAGGCGGCGCGCCATAATGAGTCCTATGTCGCCGCTGCCCAGAATCACGCACTTTTTGGTGGGCATCTTGCCCATCAGATTGACGTAATTCTGCGCGGTGCCCGCCGTGAACACGCCCGCGGGACGAGTGCCCTGTATGAGCACCTGTTTCGCCGTTCTTTCACGGCAGCCTGTTGCAAGCACGATTGCCTTGGCATCGAATTCCAGCATTCCGTCGCGGCTGACGCAGGTTATGTTGAACCCCTTGTCCGTCTTTTCGATTGCGGTAACGAAAGTCAGCGTATAGCAATCGATGTCCAGTGCGCGGACGAAATCTATGTACCTTTCGGCATATTCCGGTCCCGCGAGTTTCTCGCCGAAGCGAATGAGCCCGAACCCGTCGTGCACGCACTGTTTGAGTATGCCGCCGAGTCTTGCCTCTCTTTCCAGCACTGCGACTTTCGCCCCCGCTTTACAGGCGCTTTCCGCCGCGGAAAGACCGGCAGGACCGCCGCCTATGACCACAACGTCGTAATTTTTCATTCCGCAACCTCCTTGGTGTTTCCGTAAAGCACGTTACTGCCCTCGTCGCCTTTGAGCACGTCCTCGGGGCGAATGCCCTCGTGCTCGGCGATAATCTTGACGACCAGCGGCGAACAGAACCCGCCCTGACAACGTCCCATACCGGGACGGACGCGGCGTTTGATGCCGTCCACCGTGCAGACTTTGAGAGGCGATTCGAGCGCGTCGACTATCTCGCCTTTGCTGACTTCCTCGCAACGGCACACGATTTCGCCGTAAGCGGGATTCTTTTCGATGTACTTCTCGCGCTCGTCGGGAGAAAGCGACGCAAGTCTGGGCGTATGCTTGCGCTCGGGATTGAAATCGCTCTTGAACGCCGCCCCGAGCATATCCTGCACCCATACGCGCACGTCGCAGGCGATTGCGGGCGCGGCGGTGATGCCCGGCGACTGAATGCCCGCCGCCTCGATGACGTTCTCCGTGAACACGCCCTTGCGCACGACGAAGTCCTCCTCGTACGTGGCGGCGCGAACACCCGAGAAATACGTTATTATGTCCGCGGTCGAGAGTTCCTCCGCCGCGACTTTCTGCTTTCTGATGATGGCGTTGATGTCGGCAAGGTTGGTCGTGTTGTCCTCGCGGTAAGGCTGTTCTATGGCGTTGGGACCGACCAGAATGTTGCCGTCCACGGTGCGCATCACGCCGCCGCCCTTGGTGTGACCCACGGCAGCGTGCGTTTCCTCGCGTGCCTCGGGAGGCAACGGCGCGAAATAACTGCGCGCGAAAGAGGACAACGCATAGTAGGCTTTCTTCTTGTCGAGAATGAGGTCCGTACCCTTTCTCGGGTGAATGGTGAAGGTTCTGTCGCCCGCCATATCGGCGATTATGTCGCTGAACGCGCCCGCGGCGTTGACCACGATTTTGGGATACACCGTGCCGCGATTGGTGTGCACGGCGACCACGCGGTCGGCGTCGAGGTCCATGCTCTCCACCACGGTATCGAGCGAAATCTTCGCGCCGTTCTCCACGGCGTTGTCGGCAAAGGCTATCGTCACCTTGTAAGGCGACACGACGCCGCCCGACGCGAGATACACCGCACCCGTCGCCCATTTCGGCGGGTTGGGCTCGATGGCTTCGAGGTCGGCTTTGCTCAGATATTTCATGTCGGGAATGCCCAGTATCTTGCCTTTCAGCAGCATGAGCGGCGCAATGACGCGGGTCTCCCACTTGGTGCTGAAAATGAAAGTCTGCGCCCAACGCTCGATGTCGCACCCCAACTCTTTGCAAATTCTGGTGTACATCTTGTTGCCGCGCAGAACGTAATACAGTTTCTGTTGTCCTTTGTGCAGGTCGATGCCGGGGTGAATGCAGCCGTCGTTGCGGCAGGACGCACCCGTTGCGACGTCGTTGGCTTTCTCGACCAGCAAGACGTCGATGTCGAGTTTGGACAATTCGCGCGCTATGGCGCACCCCGTGATGCCGCCGCCTATGACCAGCACGTCGGGCGTCGCGCCGTCGATTGCGTCGTCGCGTATCGACGGAACCTTGACGTCTTCGTGAAAGCCTTTCAGTTTTATGTCGTTGAGCACCCCGCGCGAGCGCGACGAAACGGCGGCAACGCCGCAACGGTATATGCTGTCCCAGTCGTCCAGTTCACCCGTCAGGCGCACGCAACCGCGATACTCTTCCACGTTGACGGAAGGCGCGATTTTATGAACTCTTTTTGCGATTGCTTTCAAATTCATCTGCCAACCTCACATAATCTGTTTTTCCTATATTCGTTCGCGGGAAACTTTCCACGCTTATCACATACTTCGGCTCGTGCCAGTGCGACAGCCTGTCCACGATGTGGGCTTTGAGCGCCCTCACCTGTTCGGAAGAAAGCGGCTTGCCCTCCACAAACACGGCGATGTAGGGTTTGCCGTTTTCGCGCACTTCAATTGCGGCGCACGCCTTGACGAAGGGAAGTTCCGCCGCCGTATTCTCGATTTCGGACGGAAACACGTTCATTCCCGAAATCTTGATAAGGCGTTTCTTTCTCCCCATAAAGTACAGCACGCCGTCGGCGTTTTGTCTGAAATAATCCCCCGTGCGCAACCACGTTTCGCCGTCCCGTTCGAAGAGCACTTCCGCCGTCGCCTTTTCGTCGCCGAGATATCCGCTCATCATCTGATTGCCCGACAACAGCAACTCTCCCGCTTCGCCCGCGGGCACGTCCCTGCCCTCTTCGTCCACTATGCGGCACTTCATGTTTTCGAGCGGTTTGCCGACGGCGGCACCGCCCACCTTGCGCGGAGACAACACGCACACGCTGCAAGTCTCCGTCAGTCCGTATCCGGGCGACATACGGCACGGCGCGCCCGCCTGCGCCATACGCGCGTCGAACTCCTTTTCCAGTTCCGCGTCCACGTTGTCGCCGCCGACGTACACGTTTTTCAGGCAACTGACGTTGTCGCCCTCGAAACCTTTGGTGTGCAGAAGTTTGAATATCATTCTGGGCACGGCGATGACGGTCGTGATGCGGTGACGCGCAATCAGTTTTACCGCCCGTTTCGCCTTGAACACGGGCAGCAACACGGGCGGCGTGTTGGTCGAAAGCGCGGTGTGTATGCCGACCAGCAACCCGAAACCGTGGAACAGCGGCAACGCCGCAAGCATTCTGTCGGTCTCGTCGAAGGTGTCGTCGGCAAGCGTCTTGAAGAGATTGGACGGCAACGCGTTGACCGCGGACGAGGACAACACGACCGTTTTGGGTTTGCCCGACGTCCCGCCCGAGCGCATATAGACGGCGGGTTCCGTCCCGTCGCTCTGCTGAGGAATGAACTTCCCGGCAAGAGGCAATCCGACGTATCCGTCGGCGGCGAAAGGACACATCACGCGTTTTACGCCTTTGAGCCCTCTGCCCAGTCGCAGAAAATTGACGTCGGAAAGGAACACGACTTTGGGGTGCTGTTCGGCAACCGCCTGCAGGAACTCCCCTCTTGCCATAAGCGGGTGAATCATCGACGCCACCGCTCCGATGCGCGAACAGGCGTAAAAGGCGGCAAGCCCCTGACCTATCGTGGGAAGCGCGAGCATCACCACGTCGCCCTTTTTCACCCCGAGCGCGGCAAGTCCGCCCGCCACTCTGTCGATTTCCTTGAAGAAGCGCCCGAAAGAGATTTTGCGCATACCGCGTATAAACGCCGTCCCGTCGGGAGATTTGGCACGGTTGTTCCTCATGAAATCGTAGAGTGTGCAGTTGATGCCGACCATATCGATATTATAGTTCTCGCGCGCGGGGGTAGTCAATACGCAAATGCCCTGCAAACTCGGATAAGAGGACAAAAAAAAGTTTTTGTTCAATGTATATTCCCCGCCTCCTCTGTCAATAATCGTGGCAAATGGAGGTAATTGCTATGAGCAAAATGACTGTTGCCGCAAAAAAAATCGGCGAATTTATGAAACGAAACGCTTTCTATCTTCTCATCGTGCTCTGCATAGCGTCGGTGGCAACCGTCATTGCGCTGGCAGCGACCGGTGATTTCGGGGCGGCGGACTCCGCGGGCGTCATCGACGAAGACCCCGGCGACGACGTTATCAACCCCGATCCCGCTCCCGACGACGACAAAGACCCCGACGAACAGCCCGACAAGGAAACTCTTTCCTTCGGTATGCCCGTCAACGGCACGATATCGCAGGAATACAGCGACACCGTTCTTGTCTGGAACGATACATTGGGACAGTACCAGGTGCACCTCGGCGTTGACTTCACGGGCGACGACCTCTCCGTCCTTGCGGCAGAGAAAGGCACCGTCAGCGAAGTGGGCTACGATATCCTCGCAGGCAACTACGTGACCATCGACCACGAGGACGGTTATCAGACCCGTTACTACTCTCTCTCCGACGACGTCAAAGTCAGCGAAGGCGAGGCGGTGGTCAAAGGACAACTGCTCGGCACCATGTCGACAAGCCGCGGTTCCGAGAGCCTGGCGGGCAACCATCTGCACTTCGAAATGAGCAAGGACGGCGCGGACATCAACCCCCTCGACGTGCTCGTGCTCGAAGAAAAATGACGATTTACCCAAGATGAAATAATCTCCCCCTTACGCAAAAACGCGGCTTTATGCCGCGTTTTTGTGTTATTCATCGTTTGTTTTTGCGGTTTTGCGTTCACTCCGCGTCGGCGACGCGCGCTTGGCGCTCGTAGACGCACAGTTTGTCTAGTCTGGGCGGAAAGAGCTCGGCGAGCAAACCGTCGCTTACCTTGCACTTGTTGCGGAATATAAGACTTGCAATCGGAGTAATCAGCATACTGCCCGCCATTGCGAGCACACCCACGAAGGGGCTCTGCCCTATGCCCGTTTTGAACGCCTGCCCGAAAGTCACCGTCGTGCCCGCCGCGTCCGCGATGTAGTAGCCCAGACCGATTATCAGGCTGAACGTAAGGATAAGGCTGAACGCTATCGAAGCGTACGCGCCCGCCTTGTTCGCCTTTTTGGAATACAGTCCGTAGACGTAAGGTCCGACGAAACAGCCCGCTATCGTGCCCCAGCTCAGGCTCATCATGCTGACAATGGCGTCGATTTCCACTATGGCGAGCACCGCCGATATTGCGACGAACACCAGACACAACACGCGAATGAGAATGTTGAGCGTGCTGTCGGGCGCGGTCTTTCTGATATAGCCTTTGAAGAAGTCCACCGTGACCGTCGAACCCGACGAGAGCGACAGCGCGGCGAGTGTGGACATCGAAGCCGAGAACAAAAGCACCAGTATCAGCCCCAGCAACGCCGACGGCAGGTTGTTCACCAGCATAGCGGGAATGAGTTTGTCGAAGTTGCCGTCGGGCACGGCGTCCACAAAACGCGTCACCATACTGCCCATAAAATACGCGCCGCAGCCGACAATCGCCGAAAACACTGTGGATATCACCGCGCCCTTTCTTATGGCGGCGGTATCTTTTATTGCGTAAAACTTATGTATGGATTGAGGCAGTCCCCACATGCCGAAGGATGTCAGGCACACCAGTATCAGCACGCTGAAAAGCTGGTTGTTGAGGAAAGTGCCGCCCTCGGGCGTGGTCGCGTTGGGAATGAGTGTCAGGTTGGGGTCGCTCATCAGCGCGCCGAGCCCCTCGCCCCAGTTCATCTGCTGCGTGTCAAGGAGCATGAACACCGTGACGATTATGCCCACAATCATGATTATGCCCTGAATGAAGTCCGTAATTGTGGTCGCGAAATATCCGCCGAGGAAGAGATACGCCGCGGTGAGCCCCGCGAGTATCAGAATGCACCACATCGCGTCGATGCCGAGCGCGGCTTCGAAAATGTAGCCCATTCCCTGATAGACGGACGCCGAATACGGCAGAAGGAATATGAATATCGCAAGTGCGGCAAAGAGTTTGATATATTTGCTTTCGTAGCGTTTTTCGAAGAATTCGGGCATTGTGCGCGCCTGCAAGGTCGTGGTCATCGCCTTTGTGCGGCGTGCGAGCACCAACCACGCGGCGAGCGTGCCTATCAGCATATTGCCTATGCCTATCCACACCGCCGAAAGTCCGAAATTCCAACCGAATTTACCGGCGTACCCGACGAATACGACCGCGGAAAAATAGGTCGCTCCGTAGGCGAAAGCGGACAGCCATCCGCCCACGCCCTTATTGGCGAACATAAACCCTTCGACGCTGGTGCTCTTCCTGCGGGTGACTATTGCGACGCAAAGTATCACCGCCATATAGACGCCGAAAATCAGCCATTGCGGCCAGACCTGTGTCGAAGTTGCCGAAAGCGCAGCAATCATATACTCCCACCGACGCGGGAGCATATGTAGTTTTGCCCACGCGTGCATTTATCTTCCCCGCCCCCATGCGCATATCTGCATATCGGGCGCATTGAATTTTCCTCTTTTCACATATGCGCATCTGCGCATATGCGTTTACGACAGCATATCCGGAATGTCCTTCACCGCATCGAGGATATAGTCGGGTTTGATTTTGGACTTCGCCGCCATCGCTCTGTCGGTTTCCCCCGACAGCACGAGCACGGACACGAACCCGCAGTTCTTGCCGAAGGCGACGTCGGTGTACAGTCTGTCCCCCACCATTGCGATTTTTCTGGGCGACAGATTGTATTTCCTGGCGATGCGCTCCCCTGCCGTCTTGTGCGGTTTGCCCATTATGAGGTCGGGCGAGCGGTCCACCGTAAGCCGCACCGCCTCTATGAGCGCGCCGATATCGGGCATCGGGCACTCCTCCGCGGGACAGTAGAAGTCGGGGTGCGTTGCGATGTAGGGCAACCCCGCGTGCACGTATTTGCAGAATTTGTAAAGTCTGTCGTACGTCAACGACGTATCGAAACCGATGACCGCGATGTCGGGGTCGTCGTCGGAAAGTTCTATGCCGTACAGCGCGAATTCGGCGCGCAGACGCTCGTTGCCGAGCAGATACACCTTTTTGCCGCGGTAGTTGTCAAGCAGATATTCGCAGGTCACCTGCCCGCTGGTGTAAATCTCGTCGGAATAGACACGCAGACCGAGGTTGTTGAGCCGCGCGATGTAATCCGTGTGCATTCTGGAACTGTTGTTGGTGAAAAAGCAAATGCGCTTGCCCATTTCGCGCAAGCGGTTGACTGCGGCAAAAGACCCCTCTATTTCGTTGTCGCCGATATAGACGGTGCCGTCGAGGTCGAAGAGAAAAAGTTCGACGTCTTTGATGCTTTTTGCCATTCGTACATCCTTTCTTTCCTCTTACGCACCACAGAAACGAGCCCGAGACGGAAAGTCAGGCTGCCCTTTTTCTCCCTTCTCCGCCCGTCAGTCTGCGGAAGAAGCCCGCACCCACGGCGTAGTTGAGAAGCCCCGTGCCGAGTTCTCCCGCGAGTGCCATCGCGCGCAGCATGTCGCGTGCCGTCAACGCGCTTTTGAGCCAGTAACCCGCGTCCTCGTAAAGCCTGCGCCACCTGCGTTCCGACGAACGCAAATCCAGCCCCGAAAGCCTCTCCAAAAGGTCCAACCTGTATTCACTTAATATATAGTTTATTCTAAAATAACCGCTGACGTCGAAAAAGTCAAACGAATGGCACAGTTTTTCGCGCGGTTCGCCCGTCAGTCTGCTCAATTCTTCCAGCGCGCCGTCGTGGTCGGCGGGCGGCAAGGTATCGATTGCGGGAGAGGACAGAAACCCCGAGTAAAACACGGCAAGAGTGCACGCCGCAAGGAACTTGTACTCCCCGTGCAACCGCACTTCCTTGCCCTTTTCTTCGGCAATGGCGGCAAGCAACCTCGCCGTCTTGTCGCTCGCGCTTTCGGGACGGTTCTCCGCCCCGCATTCCAGCAGTTGCAACGTGAGCGTCACGACGTCGGCGTCGGCGGGCGGTTCCGTCGGGCGTTCCTCGCAGGGCGTACCCTTCGACAGCACCTTCGCGTCGAAATATTCCTCGAAGCGGTCGAGAGGACGCGACAAAAGTATCCCCCACCCCGCGGCGACGCACCGCGCGGGACACGCTTTCAGAATTTCTTCGTCGAGATACACCTGATTTACGCCGCCGCCCCGCAGAAACACGTCGCTGCTCGGCGCGGTGACGACCAGCACGCAACCGACGTCCAGCCCGCGAGCCGTGCGCTTTGCGCACTCCGCAACCCTGCCCGCGCCCACGCCGACCACAAGCCTGCTGTATTCCTCGGGCGCGAAATCCCCGTCCGCATCGTGCGCGCTGACGCGGTAGCCGTACCCCTTCAACTCCGCCTCCACACGCGCGGCGATTTCCGCCGTGCCTTTGTCGTACAATAAGAATATCAACCCGTCTTCGAGAATTTTCGCAACCGTGACGGGCAAGGACGGAATTATGCTCTTCCCCGCAAAAATCTCCGCCCCCGCAATCGCGGTCTTTGCTCTCAACGCCGTTTCGGCAATGCGCTCCATAGCGACCTCCACCGCAACGCTAACACGAAGGCGGCCGCGAAAGGCGGGAAGTTTGTGCCGACGGTGACGAATTTTGCAATAAAAAACGCCGCGGCGCAAACGCCGCGACGCGAAATACCGCGCATTATTTCATACCACGCTCAATTTGTAGATTTCGTTGCGCGGGACGCCTCTTTCCGCCGCAACCTTCTTGACGGCTTCCTTCTTGTCCATTCCCGCCTCGACGTACCTGCGCAGGTGCTCTTCGGGAGTCAGCGCGAGCAACTCGTTTTCCCTGCGCGCTCCCTCGACAATCAACACTATTTCCCCGCGCTCCTCGCACTCGAAAGAGGCAAGCGAGGTTTCCGTCACGCTCTCGTGGATTTTGGTCATCTCGCGCACGACGTACGCCTTTCTGTCGCCAAGCACGCCCGCGAGATACGCCGCGGTCTTCTTTACGTCGTGCGGAGCAACGTAAATGACGAGCGGCAGTTCCGCACCGTCCGCACGCCTGACAAGCTCGTCGCGCGCGCTCGCCTTTTCGGGCAGAAAGCCCAGGAACACGAACCCCGTGCTTTTGACGCCGCTCAACGCCACCGCGGTGGCAACCGCGTTGGGACCCGGCACGCTTTCGACCTCGACGCCCTCCGTTCTGCAAAGTCCGACAACTTCCGCCCCGGGGTCGGACACCGAGGGCATGCCCGCGTCGGTTATCAGTGCCACATTTTTGCCGCTTTTGACAAAATCCACCAGTTTACGCGCGCATTCCGCCTCGTTAAATTTGTGATATGCAACAAGCTGTGCGTTTATGCCGTATTGCGCAAGCAAAGGGCGGCTGTGCCGCGTGTCCTCGCAGGCGACAATGTCGGCGGCGCGCAAAGTGTCGATTGCGCGCAGGGTGATGTCCTTCATATTGCCTATCGGCGTGCCCACTATATAGAGTTTTGCCATTCGTACAACTCCTTGAACGCGTCGGTTTCGTTGCCCTGCGCGTCCCTGACGATAAGGCTCTCGACGACCAGTCCGACCGCTCCTCCCTTTCTCGCCGTCATAACGAAAACGTCGGCGGGAGCGTCGGGTTTGGGATAGACTTCGACCAGACGTTTGGGTTCCAGCCCCGCGGCACGCATCGCGCTCACCGCATCGCACAGTCTGTCCGTCTTGTGCACCAGCACGAAATCGCCGCCGTTCTTCAAGGCGCGCGCACCCGCCGCAACGAAATCGGCAAGCACGGCGTCGCCCTCGCGTTTGGCGCGGCTGTTCCTCGATGCGCCCGCACCGTCGTCGAAGGCATAGTAAGGCGGATTGCACACCGCCTTGTCGAAAGTGCCCGCGCCCACGACGGAGCCCGACAGACGCACGTCGCATTCCTTTACCGTCATTCTGTCGGAAAGGGAATTGAGCTCGACATTTCGGCGCGCAAGATCGACCGCCGCCGCGTCGACGTCGATACCCACGACTTCGCGCACATTCTTTTTGAGCAAGAGAAGTATTCCCACCACTCCGCCGCCGCAACCGAGGTCCAGCACTCTGTCCTTCGCTCCCGCTTTGGTCAGATTGGCAAGAAGCACCGAGTCCTGCGTAAAAGCATATCCCTCGGTGCTCTGTAAAATCTCGTGCCCGCCTCCGAGCAAGACCGCGTATTCCGACATACCGTCAGGCGCGTACCACGTGAATGCGGAGTTTTGCCGCGACGCCCGCGTAAACCCTGACCGTGACTTCGAAATCGCCGAAGTCCCTTATGCTCTCCTTGATTTCGATTTTCTTCTTGTCGATATCGAAACCCTCTTCGGCAAGTGCCGACGCGATGTTTTCGCCCGTCACGGAGCCGAACATCTTGCCGCCGTTCTCGCCCGCGCGGGCTTTGACGGTGAGCACGATGTCTGCCAGTTTCTTTGCCACGACTTCGGCTTCCGCGCGTTCTGCGGCAACCTTCGCCTCATAGGCTTTTTTACGCTGTTCGGCAACGTACAGATTTTGGGGAGTGCCCTCCGTCGCCATACCTTTTTTGATGAGGAAATTGCGGGCATACCCGTCGTTGACCTCGACGATTTCGCCCTTCTTTCCCGTGCCTTTTACGTCCTGATTGAGAATGACTTTCATAAAAAACTCCTTTTGGAGATTATAGCACACCGCGGCGGGCAAGACAATAGCAAACGGCAATCCCGTCGCCCGCGCACGTATAAAAGCGCGCGTCGTGGCAAGAATAATTGCGGAGGCGAATATGAAAGAAATAATCTGCGAAACTTCAAACTGCGAACACAACGTGAAATGCCGTTGCCTTGCGGGCATAATATCCGTGGGCGACAAGGCGGCGTGTCTCAGCCGCATAAAACGCGAAGGCGGCGCGCTTGCGCAGTCCTTTGCCGACGTGGAAGCGGGCGAGGAGTTCAACGGCGCGGATACCGACAGCATTGTGCAGTGCTCGGCAAAATGCGCGCTGAACCGCAACGGCGTCTGTTCCGCCGAAAAAATCACCGTGAAGGACGGCGTGTTCTCCACCAAATGCCGCAGCCGCATATCCCCGCAGGAATGACGCACGGCGTCTGCATTTAATATCGAAAACGCAGTTTAATATGAAAAAACGCGCGTATAAACGTGCGTTTTTGTCATATTTTGTTTTCGGACAATACCGCGTGGATAAGGCGTCACGCCGCGACGGTTCTTGCGTATTCGTCGGTGAACGTCCCGTAGTAACGGGCTTGCGCCTTGATCGCTCCGCGCTTGAAGAAGCGGTTGTATTCGTCCACCTCGCCTCTGAACGGAGCGGCTTTGTTGGTGTATTCGAGGAGCATCGCCATCGCCATTATGAGTGCCATGGTCGGGAAGGGAACGAAGGTGCCCGTGTCCATCATCGAGTAGCCCTCGAAGCCCAGCCACGCAATCAGCATGAACACGTTGAGAGGGTTGCGTATCCCTTTGAACACTATGCCGAAACGGACGACGTAGTAGTACGCATAAGCCGCAAAGCCCACGATACCCATGTTTGCGAGCACCTGGAAGAGCGTGGAATGGAACCAATAGAACTGCATCGTGTTGATGTTGTAGTTGGGTCCGTTGTAGCCGACGCCCGCACCGATGAGCGGGTGTTTGGTGAACACGTCCCACGCCTCGGCGTAAAGCAAATCTCTGCCCGACACTCCGAAGCCCTGCCCCATCAGGCTTGCGAACATATCGTTGACCTTGTCGAATACGGCGAAGTACCCTGCGAGCACGGCGGCTATTATAACGCCGTAGCTTATGCCGATGATGCGTCTGTCGACGGCTTTGACGAGGGCGTATATCGCGCATACGGGTCCCGTTATCGCGCCCATGAGTATGCTCCCGCGGGAGAAGGAGAGGATTATCCCCACGTACTGCGCCACGCCCATGAGAATGTATGCCCAGCCGTGACGGTAACGCGTGGAGAGGTAGAAGCACATTGGCGCGGTGAGGCTCAGTATGGTGGCAATATTGTTTTCGTTGCCCCAGCCCGTGTCGCGGTACATATGCCCCCATTCGGCGGGAGGTTGCCCCGAGCGCACTATGACTATGACGAGTTCTATTAGCACGGCAACGCCGAACCACATCAGCATCTTGCAGAAGAAGAGTCCTATGTCGCGTTTTTCGTCCGTCTTGACGAACTGGAAAAGCAGAATGTAAATTGCGAGCACACCTATGCCGAGGAAGAGTACGCTGGGAAGTGCGCGCAGGTAGTCCGAGGCGGCAATCGTACCCGCGCCACCCAACAGCAGAGCGACGGATACGGCGAGTTGCGGGAACACCATTTTGCCCAGTTTCACCCTGCCGCGGTTGCGCACGACGAATATCACGACGGCGACGCCGAGCGGAATGAAAGTCGGCCACATAAACAGAAAGTCGTCGACCTGGTCCGTGAAAATCATGCACATCGCATAGAATATCGGTGCCGTGAGAGGGAGAATGTCGTCAAGCAGAACGAGAGACACGCAGGCAAAAAGCACGAGCGCGACGAAGCCGAACTCCGCGCTTCTGACCGCCCACGCCAGAGTGACGATGGCGGCGACGATGGCAAGATAAATGTCGCTGTACGCAAAATTTCCGAACCTGCGCCTCAATTCTCTCATACTTACCTCGAAAGAACATTTTTAATATAGCAACATTAATATAATAGCATTTATTCCCGCCGCTTGTCCAGCGGTGCAACCATTACACCGTTCTTTATTGACAAAACGCGCGGCGAATAGTACTCTCGAATTATGAAAGTGAAAGGTTTCGACCCCTTTTTCGACGACGACAGCCGCGTACTCGTGCTGGGCAGTTTCCCGAGCGTGAAATCCCGCGAGTGCAACTTCTACTACGGACACCCGCAGAACCGTTTCTGGCGCACGGCGGCGGAGTGTTTCGGTTGTTCCGTGCCCGTCGGCGTGCCCGAAAAGCAGGCTTTCGCCCGCAAACACGGCATCGCGCTGTGGGACATAGTCACGGAATGCGAAATCGTGGGGTCGCAGGACAGCACGATAAAAGACTACTCCGTGGCGAACGTCGCCGCCCTTCTCGCCTCGACGAAAATCGAGCGCATTCTCCTCAACGGCAAAACGGCGGGCAAAATATTCGCCGACGCTTTTCCCGAGCTGGTGCCCGTAAGCATAGAGCTTCCGTCCACTTCTCCCGCCAATCCGCGTTTCGACGCGGAAAAATGGCGTCGCGCTTTGGACGTGCGCACTCCCCTTTGATCAGTCCGCCGACAGAAATTCCCGTTTGTTTTTTCTCATCAGCGTGGTAAGTTCGAAAATCACGATTGCCGCGGATATTGCGGTGAGTTCCGTCTTTACGGATGCGACGGCACTTATCGCCTTGCCCGCGGAGGGATTGTGAGAATGTGCCCGCCCTATGACGAGTGCGCGGGTTATCACCGTCGCGGTTTTGCCTTCCGCATCCTTCGTCAACACGATTTTGTCCTCTCCCGCCGATTTCACCACTCCGATGTCGGGTCCCGATGCCGAACGGTAAACGCAGTAGTCGCCCGTCCGCAAATCGTCCGCGTCGCAGGGGTCGAAGATTATCAGGTCGTCGTCGGGCAGACCGAGTGCGCCGCCCGACGAAAACAACACGAAACCCTTCCCCGCACAGGCGGGGAATCCGCAGGATACGGTATTGACCGCAAAGAATACGCAAATCAGGGTCACAACCGTGCCGACGGCGACAAGCGCCCGACACAGAAAACCGTCCAGAATAAAGCGCAGGTTTGCGAAAAACTCGGCGTTATGCGACTTTTTCAAGTCAGCCTTCCACCACGGCGGTGGCCGTCACGGAAATTTCGGGACGACTGCCTCCCGTAGACGACGGATGCACGACGAACGCCGTTCTGGTGCCGTCGTCGCTGCGGGTCGCGGTTTCGCCGCTTATGTTGTACGTTCCGAGCGTATCGAAATGCACCTCCGCTTCGGTAAATGCGTTGGACACCTCCTGCGCATAAGAGTTGGTAGGCACGAACACGACGAGCGCGCTGTCCATTCTCAGGTCGTTCACCGTTGCGGGAATGTAGAAAACCCCGTCGGAGGTGCGCAAAGGCACGTTGACGCCCTCTGCCTTGAACAGTCCGCCTTCGAGCGTGAGTCTGGTCTTGTCGGAGCACGGAACCACCGAGAACTCATCGTCGTTGCCCGCCGCCGCATAGCCCACCGTATGCTCGGAAAGCGCGTTTGCGACCGCAACGGGAAACTCGTATGCGCCGACGCAGAGGTTTTCGCAATACGCTTTGTAGGTCTGCACGTTGCCGTCGTTCACTTCCACGGTGCAATCGGCGTCGGAATATACGGAGTAAGGCCAGGTCCAGCACAAGGTCTTTCCCACGCTCAACGCGGATACCAGTTCCGTAAGGTCGCCCGAAACTTCGGCGAGCGGAATACTTTCGCCATAGGCGCCTTTCACGTAGTACGACGCCAGTTGCGAAAAGTTGTAACCCGAACAGAACGCCGTGGAATAGTCCACACTGCCGTCGGCGGACGCAAGATAGAACACGACGGGAATGCCGCTCGGATTGTCGGCGGCAAAGCTCCACGTGACAGGCACGTCACCGAAGGCGGGACCCGACAGAACGCTTTTGCCGCTCTCGTCGGGAAGGATGATGCCATCGTCGCCGAACAGCGAAAGTCTGTACGTCGTATCGCTGAATCCGAAATCGCCCGTCACTGCGGAATCGGATTGCCAGGTGTAAGTGGCGTTGAACGCGGCAAGAGTGCCCGCCACGGAAGTGGTGGCGATGATTGCGAGCGCAACGCCGATGATTGCCACTTTTCTCAGATTGGAATGGTTGGAAATTCTCATATTTTTCTTTTGTGAACGCCGCCCCCGCACGGCGCGCGGAAGACGAATGTGCCCTCCGCAAAACCCCTTTTAAGTAAAACGGGCGAAGTACAACACAAATCAGCTGTCCTTCACCCGCATAACAAAGTAAAACGCCCGCAATAATGCGGGCGAAACATGGCTGAGTTATTTGATTTCCGCAGTTGCGCCGACTTCCTTGAATTTTGCAACGAGAGCTTCCGCTGCGTCCTTCGGGATGCCTTCTTTGACCGCTTTGGGTGCGCCGTCGACAACGCCTTTCGCTTCGACGAGGCCGAGACCGGTTGCGTCCTTGACGACTTTGATAACCTGAACCTTGTTGGGACCGACTTCTTTGAGGATGACGTCGAATTCGGTCTTCTCTTCCTCTGCGGGAGCAGCATCAGCCGCACCGCCGGCAGCCGCCACTGCAACGGGTGCAGCCGCGCTCACACCGAACTCCTCTTCGAGTTCTTTGACGAACTTCGAGAGTTCGAGGACTGTCATGCTTTTGATTTCTTCCATAAGTTTTTGAAGATCTGCCATTTTTATTTTCTCCGTTTATTGTTTTTTCGTTATTGAATGATATTGGTTTGGCGACTGTTACGCCTGTTGCTGCATCTGTTCCGCGATTTTGTTCAGGCAGACAGCCAGACCCGTGATGGGAGACTGCATGCTGCCGAGCATCTTGGCGATGAGGATTTCCTTGGAAGGAATGGACGCGATTTCTTTGACGCCTTTCTCGTCGAGGAATTCACCCTCCACCATACCGCATTTGGTCTTCATCTTGTTGAGCTTCTTGATGCTGTCGACGATGATTTTGGCGGGAGCGACCGCGTCCTTGTCGGAAAACGCGACTGCGGTGGGTCCGTTCAGAGCTTCATCGAACTGCGTGTAGCCCAGCTCGTTGAAGGCGCGCTTCACAAGACGGTTTTTGAGGACCTGATAATCGACGCCCGCATTGCGCAAATCCTTTCTGAAAGCGGTGTCCTCGGCGACGTTGAGACCCATATAGTCGATGACGACGATGGACTGTGCGGCGGAAATTTTGGCCTTTATCTCTTCAACCTGTTGCTGTTTGAGTTCAAGCACGTCTTTGGATGCCATTGTTACCTCCTTATAAAATAAAATTCGCCACCCTAAGACACGGAATGACGAATACCGGAGCGGTATTGAATTCAATCCTCGGCAAGCACTACGTTTACGGCGCGGACGCCACTTGCTGTCTCAGGAACGCGCTTATTCTAGCAAAGCGCAGGCATTTTGTCAACCGATTTGCACAAGCAATCGGAGATTGGGGGCATTTCCGCCGCCGCACGGCACGTGCGACGGCGAAAAGAGCCTCGTCAGTTCATTTTGTAGAGAATCTTGATGCTGGGACCCATCGTGGACGCGATGTAGACGGACTTGAAGTACTGTCCTTTCGCCGCCGCGGGTTTGGCTTTGACGAGAGCCTCCATAAGGGTGTTGAAGTTCTCCATCAGTTTCTCTTTGCCGAACGACTTTTTGCCGATGGGCACGTGCACGATTGCGGTCTTGTCGACTCTGTACTCGACTTTACCGGCTTTGATATCGTGTATTGCACGGGTGACGTCCATCGTAACGGTGCCGGACTTGGGGTTAGGCATCAAGCCCTTGGGGCCGAGGATTTTACCCAGACGACCGACCAGACCCATCATATCGGGAGTGGTGACGACTGCGTCGAAATCGAACCAGTTTTCGGACGTGATTTTCTGAATCATATCCTCTGCACCGACGTAATCCGCGCCTGCTTTTTCGGCTTCGATTGCCTTGTCGCCCTTCGCGATGACGAGCACGCGGACGGTTTTGCCCGTGCCGTTGGGGAGGACGACGACGCCTCTGACCTGCTGGTCTGCGTGACGGGGGTCGACGCCCAGCTTGACGTGAAGTTCTATCGTTTCGTCAAACTTGGACTTTGCGGTCTCGATGGCGAGAGCCACCGCTTCCTCGCTGTCGTAAAGTTTGTTGTTTTCGATGAGTTTTTTGGAATCTATATAGTTCTTACCGCGTTTCATCGTTGCCTCCTTATTCCTCGACGAGGATGCCCATGCTGCGGGCGGTACCGGCTATCATACTCATAGCGGCCTCCAAAGAACCTGCGTTCAGGTCGGTCATTTTGAGTTCGGCGATTTCCTTGACCTGCGCCTTTGTGATGGTCGCAACCTTATCGCGGTTGGGACGCGCGGACGCACTCTCGATGCCGCAAGCCTTTTTAATGAGGACGGGGGCGGGAGGGGTCTTCAGAATGAAGGTGAAGGAACGGTCCTGATAGATGGTGATGACAACGGGAATGATGAGACCTGCCTGTTTGGAAGTCTTCTCGTTGAATTCCTTGGTGAATGCGGGGATGTTGATGCCGTGAGGGCCGAGCGAGGAACCGACGGGAGGACCGGGGGTTGCTTTGCCCGCGGGCAGTTGCAGTTTGACAACCGCGGTGATTTTCTTAGCCATATTACCTCCTGACTAACTGTGGTTTTTGCGGAGACATGAAAGATTTATCTCCTCCCACTTTCTGCGCTTTGCTGCGCAAGGGACGAAGTCCCGCTCACAGTTTTTCGACCTGCGAGAAGTCGAGCTCGACGGGGGTGTCCCTGCCGAACATAGAGATGACGACTTTGACCTTCTGCCTTTCGGCACTGATGGATTCGATAACGCCGTCGAAATTTTCAAGCGCACCGCTGATGACTCTGACATGGTCGCCGACTTTGATGTCGAGGTCCTCGAAATCGATGGCTTCGAGACCCATACGTTTGACTTCGTCGTCGCGCAGAGGCAAAGGACGACCGGCAGGACCGACGAACCCCGTGACTCCGCGGGTGTTGGTGACCATAAACCAAATGTGGTTGGTATAAATCATCTTGATGAAAACATAGCTGGGGAACTTCTTTCTCTGCACGACCTTGCGTTTGCCGTTTTTCTCGACAACGTCGTCCTCGACGGGGATTTTCACCTCGAAGATGTAGTCTTGCAGACTGTTGTTTTCCACCATATTGTGCAGGTTGGTCTCCACCATTGCCTCGTAACCCGAGTAGGTGTGGATGACGTACCATTGCGCTTGTTCTTTGTTTTCCATATTGCTCCTTTAAGATATAAAGACGAAAGACCAATCGCCTTTAACGATAAGGTTCAGAATACCGGCGAGCACATAGTCGATGCCGAACAGGACGATAAAGAACGCAACGACGACGACAAGTACGACTGCCGTGGATTTTGCTACATCTTTTCCTCTGGGCCAAGTGACCTTTTTGAGCTCGGAAATAATGCCCTTAATGCCCTTCCACATTCTCTTGAAGATGTTGGGTTTGTCGGGATTTTTCTGTGCGGCTTTGGTCTTCTTCGCCTTTTGCGCGGGAGCGGAACTGGTGCTTGCGGAATTGTCTGCGGACACGACGGGCTTTTCCAGCTCGTTTGCCATCTTCGCGTCGGTGTTGACAACGGGCTGAACCTGTGCGTCAGCGGAAGAAACTTCCGCGGGGTTCACCTGATTTTTGGGCGTTTTTTTAGCCATATAGCCTCCCTATGCCTTACTTGGTCTCTCTGTGCAAGGTGTGCTTTTTGCAAAATCTACAATACTTTTGAAGCTCCATTCTGTCGGGGTGCTTCTGCTTATTCTTTTTGAGATTGTAATTGCGCTGTTTGCATTCGGTGCAAGCGAGCGTAATTCTGACTCTTGCTCCTTTCTGAGCCATACTGGTAGCCTCCTTTCAAGCGTTCGTTTTCACAGGCATACCCTGCGCGGCCGAAGGAGACCGCGCAAGGTAATGCGGTTTGAAAGAACACTTACTCGATTATCTTTGCAACGACGCCGGAGCCGACCGTTCTGCCGCCTTCGCGGATAGCGAAACGGAGACCTTCTTCGATTGCGATAGGAGTGATCAGCGTGATTTCCATATCGATGTGGTCGCCGGGCATAACCATTTCAACGCCTGCGGGCAGTTTGATGGAACCGGTAACGTCGGTCGTTCTGAAATAGAACTGAGGACGATAGCCGTCGAAGAACGGAGTGTGACGTCCGCCTTCTTCCTTGGTCAGGACGTAAACCTGAGCCGTGAAGTGGGTGTGAGGATGAATGGAACCGGGCTTGGCAAGAACCTGACCGCGTTCGATTTCGTTTCTCTGAACACCACGGAGCAGTGCGCCGATGTTGTCGCCGCCTTCTGCGTAGTCGAGGAGTTTGCGGAACATTTCGATACCGGTGACGGTCGTTTCGCGCTTCTCGTCGCTGAGACCGACGATTTCGACCTTGTCGCCGAGTTTGAGCATACCACGCTCAACTCTGCCGGTTGCAACGGTACCACGACCGGTGATGGTGAACACGTCTTCGACAGGCATAAGGAAGGGCTTGTCGGTGTCACGCTGAGGATCGGGAATATAGTTGTCGACTGCGTCGAGCAGTTCCTGAATGCAGTTGAGTGCGGGATCGTCCCACTTGCCGGCGAGACCTGCTTCCATTGCTTTCAGCGCGGAACCGCGGATGATGGGGGTGTCGTCTCCGGGGAAGCCGTACTCGTTGAGCAGTTCGCGAACTTCCATCTCAACCAGTTCGAGCAGTTCTTCGTCGTCAACCTGGTCGCACTTGTTGAGGAAGACGATGATGTAAGGAACACCAACCTGTCTTGCGAGCAGGATGTGCTCACGGGTCTGAGGCATGGGACCGTCGGACGCTGCGACGACGAGGATTGCGCCGTCCATCTGTGCAGCACCGGTGATCATGTTCTTGACGTAGTCGGCGTGGCCGGGGCAGTCAACGTGTGCATAGTGACGCTTGTCGGTCTCGTATTCGACGTGTGCGGTGTTGATTGTGATGCCTCTTGCTTTCTCTTCGGGCGCTTTGTCGATTTCGTCATACTTCATGACTTGCGCCTTACCCTTGGACGCGCAATACATAGTAATAGCGGCGGTAAGGGTGGTCTTGCCGTGGTCAACGTGGCCGATGGTGCCGATGTTGACGTGGGGTTTGGTTCTTTCAAACTTCGCTTTTGCCATTTTGAATTCCTCCGATTTGATTTGTTTGAGTAGTGTTTTTATAGAGAACTTATAAAGACATTATATATATCCTTATAGGTTATCTCGAAAATTTTCTTCCCGTGACTTTTTCGGCTACGCTCACGGGAACTTCTGCGTAGTGGTCGAACAACATCGTAAATGTCGCCCTGCCCTGCGTAAGGCTTCGAAGCGTTGTCGCGTAACCGAACATTTCGGAAAGCGGCACGTCGCAGTCGATGGCTTGCACGCCGTTTTTCATCTCCATACCGCGGACGGAACCGCGACGAGAGTTGAGGTTGCTCATCACGTCGCCGACGTACTCGTCGGGAACGTCTATCTCGACCTTCATTATGGGTTCGAGAAGTACGGGTGCGGCTTTCTCCGCCGCCGAGCGGAACGCCATGGAGCCCGCAACGCGGAACGCCATCTCCGAGCTGTCGACCTCGTGCGTGCTGCCGTCTATCAGGCGCACCTTGAAGTCAACGCATTCGTAACCAGCCATAACGCCGGCTTTCGCCGCTTCCTGTATGCCCTCGCTGACCGCGTTGGCAAACTCTTTGGGGACCACGCCGCCCACGGTTTCGTTGACGAACTCGTAGCCTTTGCCGGGGTTGGGTTCCAGTATAATGACGCAATGACCGTATTGTCCGTGACCGCCCGTCTGCCTGACGAATTTGCCTTCCGCCTGCGCGGATTTGGTGATGGTTTCGCGGTAACTGACTTGCGGTTTGCCCACGTTGGCTTCCACCCTGAACTCACGGAACATTCTGTCCACGATGATTTCCAGGTGGAGTTCGCCCATACCTGCGATGATGATCTGCCCCGTGTCCTTGTCGGTGTACGCCTTGAACGTGGGGTCCTCCTCCTGCAATTTGAGGATTGCCGTATTCATACGTTCCTGACTGGCTTTGGTCTTGGGCTCGATCGCCACCTTGATGACGGGTTCGGGGAATACCATGTTCTCCAACACTATCTGATGCGACTTGTCGCACAGCGTGTCGCCCGTTGTGCTCTTTTTGAGTCCGACCAGCGCGACGATGTCGCCCGCGCCCGCCTCGGTGAGGTCTTCCCTCTCGTCGGCGTTCATTCTGAGAATTCTGCCTATGCGCTCGTTCTCGTTCTTGCCGGGGTTGAACACCATCATGCCCGTCTTTATCTGCCCGCTGTATATGCGGATAAACGCGAGTTTCCCGACGTATTCGTCCGTGAGGATTTTGAACACCAGCGCGGAGAAAGGTTCGTCGTCCGAAGGATGTCTGACCTCTTCTCTGTCCACGCGCGGATTTTTGCCCGTAATCGATGCGATGTCCGTGGGGGAAGGAAGAAAGTCCACGATTGCGTCGAGCAACCTTTGTATGCCCTTGTTGCGGTAAGAACTGCCGCACAGCACGGGCGTCATGCCCATTTCAATCGTGCCCTTGCGGATTGCCTTGACAAGTTCCTCTTCCGTGACGGAGTCGGCCTCTTCCATAATGCACTTCTCGAAAATGCCGTCGTCAAAGTTGGCGGCTTCTTCGATAAGGTGGGCGCGTGCCTGTCTGAAAGCGTCCTGCATATTCGCGGGGACTTCCTTTTCCTCGAAGTTGATGCCGTTGTTTTCGGCGGGATAGTATATCGCCTTGCCGGAAATCAGGTCGACGATGCCTTCGAATTCGCTTTCTTTGCCTATCGGAAGAACGACGGGCACGGCGTTGGTGTGCAACCTTTCGTGCATCATTTTGACGACGTTGTCAAAGTTCGCTCCGTTGATATCCATTTTGTTGACGAAGGCAATGCGGGGCACTTTGTAGGTGTTTGCCTGTCGCCAGACGTTTTCGGACTGGGGTTCCACGCCGCCTTTGGCGCAGAATACCGCAACCGCTCCGTCCAACACCCTTAGACTGCGCTCGACCTCAACGGAGAAATCGACGTGTCCGGGGGTGTCGATGATGTTTATCTGATGGTTTTTCCATACGGTGGTGGTGGCGGCGGAAGTGATGGTTATCCCCCTCTCGCGCTCTTGCACCATATAATCCATTACCGCTGCGCCGTCGTGCACCTCTCCGAGTTTGCGTATCATTCCCGTATAGAAAAGGATACGCTCGGTGGTCGTGGTCTTGCCGGCGTCTATGTGAGCCATAATGCCGATATTCCTGACCTTGTCTAGTGCAAAGTTGCGCTGCATAAATTCTACCACCTGTAATGTGCGAACGCCTTATTCGCCTCTGCCATACGGTGCATTTCGTCTTTCTTCTTGACCGCGCCGCCGGTGAGATTGTAAGCGTCCATCAGCTCGCCCGCCAGTCTTTCCTTCATGGTTTTCTCGCCGCGTTTGCGCGCAAAAGCCACCATCCAGCGGATGGCAAGCGTCTGTCTGCGCTCGGGACGGATTTCCATAGGGACCTGATAGGTCGAACCGCCGACTCTTCTCGCCTTTACTTCGAGAAGAGGCATAATGTTTTCGAGAGCCTTGTTAAAGACGTCGATAGCCTCGACTCCCAGTTTGTTTGCTGCAATATCGAAAGCCTCATAGACGATGGTCTGCGCGGTACCCTTTTTGCCGTCAAGCATAACTTGGTTGACGAGTTTCGTCACAACCTTGCTGCCGTAAACGGGATCGGGCAGAACGTCTCTCTTGGGCACGCCACTTCTTCTTGGCATAATAACCTCCTAGGGTAAAATCACATTCGAAAATTTAATTATTTGGGGCGTTTCGCGCCGTACTTGGATCTCGCCTGCTTGCGTTTCGCAACGCCTGCCGTATCAAGAGTTCCGCGTATGATGTGATAACGCACACCGGGCAAGTCCCTGACTCTGCCGCCTCTGATAAGAACCACGCTGTGCTCTTGCAGATTGTGACCGATACCGGGGATGTAGATAGTTCCTTCCTGACCGTTGACGAGACGAACTCTTGCAATCTTACGAAGTGCGGAGTTAGGCTTCTTGGGGGAAGTCGTCGTCACGCTGAGGCAAATACCGCGTTTCTGCGGGCACTGTCCCATAATAGGGGTCATGGATTTCTTTACCTGTTTTTCCCTGCCTTTTCTGATAAGCTGATTGATGGTTGGCATTCTTGTTCCTCCTGTATTATTTTCGAATGTACCTGCTTCAACCCTAATGCAAGTGCAATCAATCTAGTCCTCCCTTGCGGTGAGCCCCACGGCAGCCGCGCCGACCTCGATGCCCGCCGCCCGTCCCAGCCACGCCATACTCGGCGCGTACAGAACGGGTACGCCCGCACTCTCGGCCGCCGCCGCAACCTTGCGCCTCAGAGCAAGTTCGGCGTCCTCCGCGACGATGACACACCTTATCGTCCCTTCGGATAACCCCCGCGAAACCTGTTTGGAACCGACAAGCTTCGGGGAGACTGCTAGCAATTCGAGTATTTCTTGTTCTTTACTCATTTTTCGTTAAGCTAAAAACTGCTCGCGTTTCCGCAAGCCTAATAATAGTATCAACAATCCAAACCGATGTCAAACGAATGGCGGGAGTTTCCCAAAAAAATTTTCTAATATAAATAAATAGACTACATATAGCGCAACGCGCCTGTATACGGGCACAAGCTGCCCCTTTTACAATCGCACCGTGGCTTTTGCGTCCAGCGTAAAGTCCGCGGGTTTCTGCCCCGAAACAATCGCGAAGTAGGCTTCCGCGCCTATCATCGCCGCATTGTCGGTGCAATATTTCAATGGCGGATAATGCACTTCCCACCCCTTTTCGACGCGCGCCGCGTCGAAACGTGCGCGCAGAAGCGCATTCGCGCTCACGCCGCCCGCCACGGCAACCCTTTTCACTCCCGTGCGCTCCACCGCGTGTTCCGTCGTGGAAAACAGTTGCTCCACTGCGTAATGCTGAAACGAACACGCCACGTCGGCTTTCGGCACGGCTTCTCCCTTCTGTTCGAGGTTGTGCACGAGATTTATGACGAAAGTTTTCAGACCGCTGTACGAAAAATAAAGAGCATCGTCGGATTTGAAGGAAGGCACGGGCATTTTGTAGACGGGTTTGCCCTCGGCGGCGAGTTTCTGAATTTCGGGTCCGCCGGGATACGGCAGACCGAGAACGCGCGCTACCTTGTCGAACGCCTCTCCCGCCGCGTCGTCGCGCGACTGCCCCAGAAGTTTTGCCGAAGTATAATCCTCGACGAGCAAAAGCGCGGTATGCCCACCGCTTGCAAGCAGGCAGACGTAAGGCGGTTCGAGGTCGCTGTCGATATAATTCGCCGCTATGTGCCCGCGAACGTGCGATATCGCGTAAAGCGGTTTGCCCCACGTGTATGCCAACGCCTTTGCGTAGTTCACCCCGACGAGCAACGCTCCGAGCAACCCCGCGCCGTAAGTAACGGCAACGGCGTCGATGTCGTCTTTCGTGCAGTTTGCCTCATCAAGCGCCTGCTTTACCACGTTTTCGATTGCGAGCGTATGATTGCGGCTTGCGATTTCGGGCACGACCCCGCCGAACCTGCGGTGTATTTCAATCTGCGACGCAACGGCTGCGACGCAACGGCGTTCGACAAAACCCGCCGTCCGTTTTCGACGACTGCCGCCGCTGTTTCGTCACAACTGCTTTCAATGGCTAAAATCTTCATTTTCTATATTCTAAGCGCGTGTTTTTGTCGTTTTTTGTGCTAACCGAGAGCCCCGCACACGAGTTTTGGAGATAATACTCTCTTTTTCCCTTCGGACTTTTCTCCCCCGTGCGGAATGGTTACATTCCTCGTGCAACGTAAAATGAGTTGCCCCTTCCTGCGGGTTTCCCCCGCTCCCGTACCCCCTGAAAGGGCACCCACGCTCGCGGGAGGACACCTTCGGCACTCGCACGTTAAGGATATTTCTCTCATTATGCCACTTGTCCGCGCACTCCGCGGGCTTGGCTTCGTAAATGCAGTCTGCGCGGACTGCGTACTCGTTCTTGTGCTCGGCACTCATACGCTCGCCGCCTTGCGGCTCGAAACAACGAATAAGTGTGCGTAGTATATCATACAAACAGCAACGCTGCGCACTTGCGATGAGCCGCCTCGAACAAGTGCGCCCGCTGTGACGATGCGCGGTGAGCGCAAGGAACGAAGTCCGACCGAAAAGAATTCTCAGAAATTGTTTTCGCGTTTGGTCGCGGCGTTGCCGTCCATTGAGCGCGATATTTCGCGTCAGACAAGGAAGACATCTCCGACGCAGACAGGAGCATTTCTATATGCTTTATTCCCGCACTTGCGAAGAGCCGCCTCGAACAAGTGCGCCCGCTGTGACGACGCGCGGTGAGTGCAAGGAACGAAGTCCGACCGAAAAGAATTCCGCCGGGAATTGTTTTCGCGTTTGGTCGCGGCGTTGCCGTCCGTTGAGCGTGATATTTCGCGTCAGACAAGGAAGACATCTCCGACGCAGACAGGAGCGTACTCCTTGTACGTGACTGTTTGCGGAGCGTGTGTCTGACACAGTATCACGCGAAATAGCACGCTCAACCGCGAGAGGACATCTTCAAATACTCGTTGATAAACCCTTCGAGGTCACCGTCCATTACGGCTTGTACGTTGCCCGTTTCGTAACCTGTGCGGTGGTCTTTGACCATTGTGTAGGGACAGAATACGTAACTTCTTATCTGACTGCCCCACTCGATTTTTTTGAGCTGACCGGAGATTGCGGCGGCTTCCTCTTCACGCTCGCGTTCGCGGCGTTCTATGAGTTTGCTGCGCAACATCTGCATTGCGACTTCTCGGTTCTGAATCTGGCTGCGCTCGTTCTGACATGCAACGATTATGCCCGTGGGCAGGTGCGTTATGCGGATTGCCGACTCCGTCTTGTTGACGTGCTGTCCGCCCGCGCCGCTGCTTCTGTACGTATCGATTTTGAGGTCCTCGGGACGGATTTCGATTTCCGTCGTGTCGATGATTTCGGGCATGACTTCCAAAGACGCAAAGGACGTATGACGGCGCGCCTGACTGTCGAAAGGCGAAATTCTGACCAAACGGTGCACGCCTTTTTCGGCTTTGAGATAGCCGTACGCGTTGTCGCCTTCGACGCGGAAAGTCACGCTTTTAAGCCCCGCTTCGTCGCCCGCAAGGCTGTCGAGTTCGGTATAAGTCCACCCCGACCTCTCCACGAAACGCGTGTACATGCGATACAGCATTTCGCACCAGTCCTGCGCTTCCGTTCCGCCTGCGCCCGCGTGCAGAGTGAGGATTGCGTTCAACGCATCGTACTTGCCCGAAAGCAACGTGGACAGCGTGAGTTTTTCCACCTCCTCGGTGAGCACGGCTATGCGCTTCAACAGCGCCTCGTCCTCCTCTTCGCTGTTTTCGAGCTCGACTATATCGACGGTGTCGATGGCGTCGTCGATGTCCGCGATGAGCTTCTCGAACTTGCCGAGTTTGCTGGTCAGCTGGCTCATTTCCTTGGACACTTTCTTGGCGTTTTCGGCGTCGTTCCAGAAGCCTTCCGCGTTCTGCTCTTTTTCGAGTTCGGCAATGCGTGCGCGCATTTTCTCGGGGTTTATCCCTTCATATGCGTGCATAAACTCGGCTTTCAGCGATTTGAGTTGATTTTTCTTTTCCGTATAATCAAGCATATCATTTACCGCAACAGTTCTTGTATTTCAGTCCGCTTCCGCAGGGACAGGGGTCGTTTCTGCCGACTTTCGCCGACTTGTTGACGACGGTTTTCTGCGCCGTGGCAATGTTCTGCGACAACTTGGCGGGTGCGCCTTCCTCGCGCTTTTCCACCTGCACTTTGAGGAGTACGGCGGCAGTTTCGGAATGTATCCTCGACACCATATCCTCGAACATCTCCCAGCCTTCCTGACGGTAGGCGATGACGGGGTCGCGCTGCCCGTATCCGCGCAGTCCTATGCCGCGACGCAACGCGTCCATGGCGTCAATGTGGTCCATCCACTTGCTGTCCACCGTGCGCAACAGAATGACGCGTTCCAGTTCGCCGAAATTCATTCCGTCGGCTTTGAGGCGTTCTATCTTCTTCTCGTAGTCGTCGAGCGCGATTTTCAACACGGCGTCCTTGAGCTTGTACACGTCGTAGCACGAGCACAGTTCGGGCGTCATAAGGTTGGTGTCCTTGGGCAACATGCGCTGTTCCAGCGCCGCGTTGAACGCCTGATAGTCCCACGTGTTGTAATCCGTCTTGTAGTCGGCATAGTAGCCGATTATCTCTTCGGCGAGGTCGCCTATCATCTCGATTATCTGGTCGTGAACGTCCATACCGTCGAGCACTTTGCCGCGCTCTTTGTATATCAGTTCGCGCTGGGCGTTCATCACGTCGTCGTAACTCAACACCTGCTTCCTTATGGAGAAGTTCCTGCCCTCGACAAGGCGTTGCGCACGCTCGATCTGTCTGCTGATGACACCGTTGGATATGGGCGTGTCGTCGTCGAAACGCATTGTTTCGGCGATGGTTTTCATTCTGTCGCCGCCGAAGATACGCGCGATATCGTCCTCCATCGAGATGTAGAACACGGTGCTGCCGGGATCGCCCTGACGTCCGCTTCTGCCTCGCAACTGGTTGTCGATACGCCTGCTCTCGTGACGTTCGGAGCCTATGACGCGCAACCCGCCGAGCGCGATGACCTTTTCCTTCTCCTCGTCGCATACCTTCTTGAACGCGTCATAGTGGTGGCGGAACACCTCTTTGGCTTCGCGCACCGCGTCATCGTCGTAGTCGTGCGGCGAGGTTGCCATTTCGATGATTTCGGGGGCGAAACCGTCGCGCTCCATGCGCTCCTTCGCCTGGAATTCCGCATTGCCGCCCAGCATGATGTCCGTGCCGCGCCCCGCCATATTGGTGGCTATCGTAACAGCTTTATATTTGCCTGCCTGCGCGATGATCTGCGCTTCCTGTTTGTGGAATTTGGCGTTCAGCACGTTATGACGTATGCCCTTGCGTTTGAGCATATCGCTGAGCTGCTCGGACTTCTCGACGCTGACCGTGCCGACCAGAACGGGCTGTCCTTTCTTGAAGCACTCCTCGATGTCGGCAACGATTGCGCGTAGTTTTCCGTCGATTTTGGTGTATATCTTGTCGTTTTCGTCCTTGCGTTGAGAGGGTTTGTTGGGAGGTATGGTGACGACGTCGAGAGAATAAATCCCCTTGAATTCCTCCTCTTCCGTCTTCGCCGTGCCCGTCATGCCCGACAACTTCCGATACATGCGGAAGAAATTCTGGAAAGTTATCGTGGCAAGCGTCTTGTTCTCGCTGCGTATCTGGACGTGCTCCTTGGCTTCGATTGCCTGGTGCAGACCCTCGTTGTAGCGACGGCCTATCATAATACGCCCCGTGAACTCGTCCACTATCAGCACCTCGCCGTCCGAAACAATATAATCGCGGTCGCGCTTCATAAGGTTGTGCGCTTTCAACGCCTGCTGAATGTGGTGATAGAGTTCCGTGTTGTCGAGGTCGGTGAGATTGGTTACGTGAAAATAGCGTTCCGCCTTCGCCACGCCGTCATCGGTGAGCATTACGGTGCGCTCTTTTTCCTCTATGGTGAAATCGTCGCCCTCGCGCAGAGTCCGCGCAAAAGAATCCGCCTGCTTGTACAGGTCGCCCGATTTGCCGCCTCTGCCCGATATTATGAGCGGAGTGCGCGCCTCGTCGATGAGAATGGAGTCCACCTCGTCGATGATTGCGAAGTTGAGTTCGCGCTGAACCTTGTCCGCCTTGCGCACGACCATATTGTCGCGCAAAAAGTCGAAGCCCAGTTCGTTGTTGGTGCAATAGGTTATGTCGCTTGCGTACGCCGCGCGCTTCTCCTCGTTTTTCATGCCGGGAACGACCACGCCCACGCTCAATCCGAGAAAACGATGCACCTTGCCCATCCACGCCGCGTCACGCGAGGCGAGATAGTCGTTGACGGTGACGACGTGCACGCCTTTGCCCGTCAGCGCGTTGAGATAAGAAGGCATCGTAGCGACAAGCGTTTTGCCTTCGCCCGTGCCCATCTCGGCGATTCTGCCCTGATGCAAAGCGATACCGCCCATAAGCTGAACGAAGAAAGGACGCAGCCCGAGCACCCTGTCCGCCGCCTCGCGTACCGTTGCGAACGCGTCGGGGAGAATGTCATCGAGCGTCTTGCCCTGTGCCAGACTCTCCTTGAACTCCGCGGTCTTTGCGGCAAGTTGTTCGTCGCTCAAAGCCGCGTATTCGGGCGCCAGCGCGTCGATTTTTTCCGCGATTTTGCGAAGCTTCCTTACCTTTCTTTCGTTTTCGTTGAAAATTGAAAGCATATTCCGTCCTTCGGGCACAGCCCTGATAGTTTTCCAATGAATTGACGCGTGCGTGCGCTTGCGCAAACCGCGCATTGCGCGCGTGCGGCGCATCGTGTTATTTAATGATATAACTTTTGGCGCAAACTGGCAACGGTTTTATCCGCCGTCATTCCGTCGCGAGTTTCTGCACAGTGACTGCGGCAGTCAATACGCTCACCTGTCTGACCTTGGCTTTCAGCAGAGTGCGGGCACATTCGTTTGCCGTCGCGCCCGTCGTGAACACGTCGTCGACGAGCAGAATTCTGCGCCCCGCGATCCAGTCCGCATACGCAACGGAAAAGCACCCTTTGAGGTTGTCCGCCCTCTCTTTGCCCGTCAGTTCCTTTTGCGGCGAGGTTTCCTTGACCTTGACGAGCGCGGGAAGCACGGGCAAGCCCAGCCTTTCGCCCACTTCGCGGGCGAGCAACTCCGCCTGATTGAATCCGCGCTTCTTTTTCTCGGCGTCGCTCATGGGAACGAACACGGCGATTTCGGCGTCCATGTCCGAATTCAGATAGGCGTCCGCCATCATCGCGCCGAGGAGTTTCGCGATATACTTTTTGCCGCCGAACTTCAACGCGTATATCAACCCTTTCGCTCCGCCTTCGTAAACGAGAGGCGAACGGTTTAATTTGTAGACGCTTTCCGTGCGCTGACAGCGCAGGCAGAAATCGGCTTCGTCATTTATCGGCACGCCACAATTAAGGCACACGTGCCCGCGCACGGAAGGCATTTTCTCCGTGCAGGCGGCGCAAAGATTGTAGCGCGTGTCCGCTGTCAATTCCTTTCCGCAGAGGTCGCAGGTCACGTTTTCGGGATAGACCGCGTCTTTGAGGACGCCGAGCGCGCGTTTGACGGCGCGGAGGACTTTGCCCTCCGACTTTTCTTTCGCATTCGCCACACCCGATTTCGCACCCACGGAGCACCCTCCTAGAACACTTCGCCCGCAAACTCCTCTTCAATCAGATTGATGAGAAGAGAATAGCGTCTTGCGGTTTCGTTGTTCTTTATCATTCGCGCGACGGTCTTTTTGGACCCCGCTATGACGACCAGTTTCTTCGCCCTCGTGACCGCGGTGTAAAGCAGGTTGCGCGTCTGCAACATATAGTTGGCGTCCAGCGCAATAACCACGGCGTCGAACTCGCTCCCCTGCGATTTGTGTATCGTGACGGCATACGCGAGGGAGAGTTGTTCTATGTCCGCATATTGATAAACAGACACTTTATCGTCCTCAAAACGCACGGTAAACTGCATTATCTGCGTATTTATGCTCTCAATGACGCCTATGTCGCCGTTGAAAACCCCCGTGCCTCTTTCCACGCGGTTGCCCGTCGTCTGCACCCACTCCTGCTGATAGTTGTTCTGCATCTGCATGACCTTGTCACCCTCGCGGAAGAGCGTGTCGCCCTGACGGACTTCGCGCTTGTCGCGGGAGGGAGGGTTGAGTGCTTGTTGCAAAGCGCGGTTGAGGCTTACCGTGCCCGCCGCGCCGCGTTTCATCGGGCAAAGCAACTGAATTTCCAGCGGAGAAACTCCGAGGTATTTGGGCAATCTACGCGTTACGAGTTCCACCGCCGTGGCGGCGATAGCCTCGGAATTGTCGCGCTCCTCGAAGAAGAAATCCGAACTCTTGTTGTCGAGGTCGGGCATTTCTCCCCTGTTGATTTTGTGCGCGTTGGGGACGATTTTGCTCTGCTCCGACTGACGGTAAATCTGCGTGAGTTCGCTGACGGGGAAACGTCCGCATTTGATCAGGTCGCTGAGGACGTTGCCCGCTCCGACGGAAGCGAGCTGGTCTTTGTCGCCCACGAGCACGAGCCTGCAACCGCGTTCCAGCGCTTTGAGCAAGGCGTTGAACACGAAGGCGTCCACCATGCTGACCTCGTCCACGATGACCGCGTCAAGCGGCAAAGAGCGGTTTTCGTTGTAGGTGAAGTGTCCGCCGCCGTCCTTCCAGTCGAGGTCGAGCATACGATGAATGGTCTTTGCCTCTTCTCCCGTCGCCTCGGACAGTCTCTTTGCCGCTCTGCCCGTCGGCGCGCAGAGCGCGACCCGCTGATTGAGATTTTTGAAAAGGTGCATTATGCACTTCACGATCGTGGTCTTGCCCGTGCCGGGTCCGCCCGTGACTATCTGCACGCCGTTTTCCACCGCGGCGCGCACGGCTTCGACCTGATTGGGGTGCAGAACAAACCCCGCTTCCTTTTCGAACTGTGCAACCTCGAAATCGGTGTTGACCCTGAAATCGGCGGCTTCCGCCTGCAACCTGACAAGACGTTTCGCAATGCTCTTTTCCGTGTTGTAGTTGTAGCGCGTGAGTATGGCGACGCACTCGCCCGTGTCGTATCTGACCAGGTCGCCTAGCAGCACCATATCCTCGATATTGTCGCGCACGCGACGCTCCGTATCGTCGATATCGAGCCTTAAAAGCTCGATTGCGGCATTCACAAGTTCGTTTTCGGGCAAATAGTTGTGTCCGCTCTTGGTCGACGCCTCTTTGAGCAGATAGCTTACCGCGGCGCATATGCGGTAGTCGCTGTCGCGCGCGATACCCAGTTCGCCCGCTATTCTGTCCGCCGTGGCAAACCCCACGCCGTCGATGTCGTCGACGAGCATATACGGGTTTTTGCGCACCTTCTCTTCGGTGGCGTCCTCGTACGCCCGATAAATTTTGAGCGCGAGATTTACGGAAATGCCCAGTTCCTGCAAGAACATGACCGCGGACTGCATCTTCTGCAACTTGGAGTAAGCCAGGCAGAAATCCGTGGCACGTTTCAGGGATATGCCCTTGACCTTGGCTATTTCCACGGGGTACTTCATCGCTTCGAGCGTGTTGACGCCGTGATAATCGACTATCGCCGCCGCCGTGACGGGTCCCATTCCGTGGATGAGCCCGCTGCTCAGAAATTTGATTATGCCGTCCAGTTTGGAGGGCGCGCTGACGTACGCCTTTTCGGCGGTGAACTGTTTGCCGTACATACTGCGCGTCTTGAAATCGCCTTCCACGCGCAGATTTTGTCCTTCGCTGACGGGGGGCAGAATTCCGACCACGGTAAAAACGCCGTTCTCGGACGCAAGGTCGAGCACGGTGTAACCCGTTTCATCGTTTCGGAATATCAGGTTTTTGACTTCGCCTTTAAGTTCCATAACACCCGTCGGCGCACAGGCCGTTCAAACAAAAAGCAAGGCGCAACAACCTTGCTTTTCGTTTTGTCATTTCGTGTATCTTTCCAGCACTCTGCGCACGTCGTCGACCTTGTCCGTCCTCTCCCACGGGAACTCGGCTCTGCCTAAATGCCCGTAGTTGGAGGTCGCACGGTAAATGGGTCTGTTCAGTCCGAGGTTGTCGATGATTGCGCGCGGGCGCAAATCGAACACTTCGGAAACTATCTCGGCAATGACGTCGTCGTCAACGACGCCCGTACCGAAACTGTTGACGTACACGGACACGGGGCGTGCCATTCCAATAGCGTACGCAACCTGCAATTCCACCCTGCGGCATACGCCTGCCGCAACGAGGTTCTTGCATACGTAACGCGCCATATACAGCCCGCTCCTGTCCACTTTCGTGGGGTCTTTTCCCGACAGCGCGCCGCCTCCGTGAGGACAGAAACCGCCGTAGGTGTCCACGATGATTTTTCTGCCCGTGACGCCGCTGTCGCCCGCGGGTCCGCCCTTTACGAACCTGCCCGTGGGATTGATGAATATCTTGGTGTCGCCGTCGAGGTACTCCGCGGGAATGGCGCGACGGATGACCTTCTCCGTCAGCTCCTTTTCCAGCGTCGCCGCGTCGACGTCCTCGGAATGCTGAGCCGAAAGCACGACGACGTCCACCCTCTCGGGCACGCCGTCTATGTATTCGACGGTGATCTGGCTCTTTCCGTCGGGACGCAGCCAAGGCAGTTCGCCCGACTTGCGCACTTCGGTGAGTTTGCGCGTCACGGCGTGCGCCAGCATTATGGGCAGAGGCATATACTCCGCCGTTTCGTCCGTGGCGTAGCCGAACATCATACCCTGATCGCCCGCACCGAGTTTGTCGTACTCGTCGCAACCGACGTAATCCGCCGCCTCGTCGACGCCGCGCGCGATATCGGGCGACTGCTCGTCCAGAGAGGACAGCACGGCGCAGGTTTTGTAGTCGAAGCCGAGGGAGCTGTCGTCGTAACCCACGTCTTTCACCACGCCGCGCACTATGCCCGCTATGTCGCTGTAATGGCTGGTCGAAACCTCGCCGAAAACCATTACCATACCCGTCGTCGCGCACACCTCGACGGCAACCCTCGCGGAAGGATCTTCCGTGAAAATGTCGTCGAGTATGGCATCGGCAATCTGGTCGCAGACCTTGTCGGGATGCCCCTCGGTCACGCTTTCAGAGGTAAAAAATCTTTTTTGCGGTTCTTTCATATCAGATCATTTCGTTGGCAGCACCGCTCTGTTCCTCGTTGTTCTCGACGGGAACGGTGGTGATGTTCTTGTAAATCTTCATACCCGTACCTGCGGGAATGAGCTTGCCGATGATGACGTTTTCTTTGAGACCGATGAGCGGGTCTATCTTGTTCTTGATTGCCGCTTCGGTGAGCACTCTCGCCGTCTCCTGGAAGGACGCAGCCGAGAGGAAAGACTCCGTTGCGAGTGCGGCTTTGGTGATGCCGAGCAAAGTACGTTTCGCGCTTGCGGGCACACCGCCGTTTTCCAGAGCCTTTTCGTTCTCGTCCTCGTAGGTGAAGATGTCGACGAGGGAGCCGGGCAGCATATTGGTGTCACCCTGATTCTCTATTCTTACTTTACGCAGCATCTGGCGAACTATGACTTCGATGTGCTTGTCGTTGATTTCGACGCCGGACAGACGGTATGCGGACTGAACTTCCTTCGCGAGGTATTCCTGCACGCCCTTGACACCTCTCGCACGGAGCATATCCTGCGGGTTGATGGAGCCGTTGGTGAGCGGGTCGCCCGCTTCGATGAGGTCGCCTTCTTCGACTTTCAGTTTCGCGCCGAACGGAATGGGGTACGTCTTGGCTTCGCCGTCCGAACCCGTGACCGTGATTTCGCGGTTGCCTTCGCCGATGTGGACGGCACCGCTGTTTTCGGTGATGACCGCTTGTCCCTTGGGTTTACGCGCTTCGAACAACTCTTCGACACGGGGCAGACCCTGTGTGATGTCGTCGCCCGTCGCAACGCCGCCCGTGTGGAAGGTTCTCATCGTGAGCTGCGTACCGGGTTCGCCGATGGACTGTGCCGCGATTATGCCGACCGCTTCGCCCAGTTTGACGGGGTTGCCGCTCGCCATGTTCTTGCCGTAGCACTTGGCGCAGACGCCGTTTCTCGTTTTGCAGGTGAGGACGGAACGGATGAGCACTTTCTTGATGCCCGCGTCCTCGATTTCCTTGGCTTTGTCCGTGGAAATCATGGTATCGGCTTCCACGATGATCTCGCCCGTTTCGGGGTGGACGATGGGGTCGATGGTGAATCTGCCCGCGATACGGTCGGCAAGCGACTCGATTTCGCTCTTGCCGTCGCAGATCGCCGTGACTTCCGTGCCCTTGCTGTCGCCGCAATCCTGCTCGCGCACGATGACGGAGTGGGATACGTCGACCAGACGTCTGGTGAGGTAACCGGAGTCGGCCGTTTTAAGTGCCGTGTCCGCAAGACCTTTTCTGCCGCCGTGAGAGGAAATGAAGTATTCCAGAACGGACAGACCTTCACGGAAGGATGCGCGCACGGGCAACTCGATCGTACGACCGGAGGGGTCCGCCATCAGACCGCGCATACCGGCAAGCTGTCTTATCTGACCCATGTTACCACGGGCGCCGGAGTTCGCCATCATCCAGATGGGGTTGAAGTCGTCGAGCCCCTTGACCAGTTCCTTTTCGACCTTATCGGACGCGTCTTTCCAGATTTTGACGACGGTCTGGTAACGCTCTTCGTCCGTGACGATACCTCTTGCGAAGTTACGCTCGATGTTGAGGACTTTCTCTTCCGCCTCGGCGATGATTTTCTTCTTGTCGCCGGGGATATGCATATCGAAAACGCTTGCTGTGATCGCGCCGATCGTGGAGTACTTGTAGCCGAGTGCCTTGATCTTGTCGAGCACGTTCGCGGTTTCGGTCGCGCCGTGATATTTGAAGCAGTTGTCGACGATGAGGGACAGCTGTTTCTTGCCGATAGCCATTGCCTTCTTGCCGAGAATTTTGAGTATCTTCTCGCGCAGTTCCGTCTTTTCGCGGATTTCGGGACCCGCGACGTCAACAGACGAGGAATTGATTGCCTCGGCGATTGCGTCGATTTTCGCGTCGGCAAGGTCTGCGTTGCGCAGGATTTCACGCACTTTGTTGCGTTCCGCCGCGGTGATGTTGTTGCCTTTGAGGACGTTTGCGACAGCCTCGAACTGCTTGTTGTCGATGACGGCGTCTATGCCGAGTATGCCGTCGATTTCCAGACAACCCGCATTCTTGGGATTGCGACGGTTGACGAACTGCAAATCCTGCGGAATGTTCTGGTTGAAAATGCAACGGCCGACCGTGGTGTGCAGCATCTTGGTCTTTTCGTTGCCTTCATCGTCGGTGTAAGGCGTGCGGATATATACAAGAGATTGCAACGTGATGTCGCCGTCCTGATACGCCATGACCGCCTCGTCGAAGGAGCTGAAATATTTGCCTTCGCCCTTATCGCCGGGTTTGATTATGGTGAGGTAATAAGAGCCTATGACCATATCCTGCGTAGGCGAAACGATAGGTTTGCCGTCCGACAGTTTGAGGATGTTGTTGGTGCACAGCATCAGTATGCGCGCCTCGACCTGCGACTCGATGGAAAGCGGCACGTGAACCGCCATCTGGTCGCCGTCGAAGTCGGCGTTGAACGCGCCGCAGGCAAGCGGATGCAGTTTGATTGCTCTGCCCTCGACGAGCACGGGCTCGAACGCCTGAATGCCCAGACGGTGCAGTGTGGGAGCGCGGTTCAAGAGCACGGGGTGGTCCTTGATTATCTCTTCGAGGATGTCCCAGACCTGGTTCTTGCCCGTATCGACGAAACGCTTTGCCGTCTTGATGTTGTGGCAGAGGTTCTGCTCCACCAGTTTCTTCATAATGAAGGGCTTGAACAACTCAAGTGCCATTTCTTTGGGCAAACCGCACTGATAAAGTTTGAGTTCGGGTCCGACGACGATAACGGAACGACCGGAATAGTCGACGCGTTTGCCGAGCAGGTTCTGACGGAAACGACCCTGTTTGCCGCGCAGCATACCCGAAAGTGATTTGAGTTCTCTGTTGCCGGGGCCGCTGACCGCCTTGCCTCTCCTGCCGTTGTCGATGAGCGCGTCGACCGCTTCCTGCAACATACGTTTCTCGTTGCGGACGATGATGTCGGGCGCGCCGAGTTCTTTGAGCTTTTTGAGGCGGTTGTTGCGGTTGATGACTCTGCGGTAGAGGTCGTTGAGGTCGGAAGTTGCGAACCTGCCGCCGTCCAGCTGAACCATAGGACGCAGTTCGGGAGGAAGCACGGGCAGCACGTCGAGTATCATCCATTCGGGGCGGTTGCCGCTGATGCGGAACGCCTCGACGATTTCAAGACGTTTGACTGCGCGCAGACGCTTCTGTCCCACGCTGTTGGCGATGATGCCTTTGAGCATCTCGCTGTCCTTTTCGAGGTCGATTTCCATAAGGAGTTCCTTGATTGCTTCGGCACCCATACCGACGCGGAAGTCCTTCGCGTCGTAGGTTTCGAGCAGTTCGCGGTACTCTTTGTCGGTGATGACCTGTTTCTTGGTCAGACCCTGGACGATGCCCGGGTCGAGCACGATGAACGCCACGAAGTACAGCACCTGTTCGAGGTCCTTGGGAGAGATGTCGAGCAGAAGGCTGATGCGGGAAGGAACGCCTCTGAAATACCAGATGTGAGAAACGGGGGTTGCCAGTTCGATGTGACCCATTCTCTCGCGGCGCACCTTGGATTTGGTGACTTCGACGCCGCACTTCTCGCAGATAACGCCCTTGTAACGTATTCTCTTGTAACGGCCGCAATGGCACTCCCAGTCGCGGGTTGGTCCGAAAATCTTTTCGCAGAAAAGACCGTCGCGTTCGGGCTTCTGAGTGCGGTAGTTTATGGTTTCGGGTTTGGTGACTTCGCCGTAAGACCATTCTCTTATCTTTTCGGGCGAAGCAATGCCGATTTGAATTGCGTCGAAATTGCTGAGTTCGTACATATTGTCCTCCTGTCTCAGTTCTCGTCGGAATCGCCCTTGTCGCCGAAGAGGTCGAACATATCGGGTACGGATTCCGTCAGCGCGCCGAAGATATTTTCGTCGTCGTCACCGGTATCGAACAGATTGTCGATGCCCGTGCTTTCGGGGGCAATGTTCTCGAAGATATTGCCGCCGCCGAGAATATCGACTTCCTTCAAATCCTCGTCCTTTCTGATGGCGGGAGATTCGAAGTCAAGCTCTTCGTCGGAGTAGTCGCGCAGTTTGACTTCGTCGCGGTCCTCTGTGAGCACCTTGACGTCGAGGCCGAGGCTCTGCAATTCCTTGACGAGCACCTTGAAGGACTCGGGAATGCCGGGCTCGGATATATTGTTGCCTTTCACTATGGATTCGTAGGTCTTGACACGTCCCACGACGTCGTCGGACTTGACCGTGAGGATTTCCTGCAACATATTCGCCGCGCCGTATGCTTCGAGCGCCCAGACTTCCATTTCGCCGAAACGCTGTCCGCCGAACTGCGCTTTGCCGCCCAGAGGCTGTTGCGTGACGAGGCTGTAAGGACCGGTGCTTCTGGCGTGAATCTTGTCGTCGACGAGGTGATGCAGTTTGAGCATGTACATGTAGCCCACGGTGACGGGGTTCTCGAAAGGTTCGCCCGTTCTGCCGTCGAAGAGCTGGATTTTGCCGTCCACTTTGCCGTCTTTGTTGAATATTCCGCAGTCTGCGAACAGCTGCTTGATATCCTGTTCGTTCGCGCCGTCGAAGACGGGGGTTGCCACCTTCCAGCCCAGCATGTTGGCGACCAGACCGAGGTGAACTTCCAGAACCTGACCGATGTTCATACGGGAAGGAACGCCGAGGGGGTTCAGAACGATTTGCAGCGGAGTGCCGTCCGCGAGGAAAGGCATATCCTCTTTGGGAAGCACGCGGGAGATGACGCCCTTGTTGCCGTGACGTCCCGCCATCTTGTCGCCGACGGAAATCTTACGTTTCTGCGCGATATAGACACGGACGAGTTTGTTGACGCCGGGGCTGAGTTCGTCGCGGTTCTTTCTGGTGAAAATCTTGACGTCGACGACTATGCCGCCCTCGCCGTTGGGAACGCGCAGAGAGGTGTCGCGGACCTCTCTCGCCTTCTCGCCGAATATCGCGCGGAGCAGTCTCTCTTCGGGAGTGAGCTCGGTCTCGCCCTTCGGGGTGACCTTGCCGACGAGGATATCGCCGCTCCTGACTTCCGCACCGACGCGGACGATACCGTCCTCGTCGAGGTTCTTCAACGCTTCGTCGGAGAGGTTGGGAATGTCACGCGTAATCTGCTCTTCGCCGAGTTTGGTGTCGCGGGCTTCGATTTCGTGCTCCTCGATGTGTATGGATGTGAACACGTCGTTCTTGACGAGTTCTTCGCTGATAAGTATTGCGTCCTCGTAGTTGTAGCCTTCCCAGCTCATGAAGCCGACGAGGATGTTTCTGCCGAGTGCGAGCTCGCCCTTATCGGTGGCGGGACCATCCGCAAGCACGGTTGCCTCGTTGAGGACTTTACCCTTCTCGTCGCGTTTTTCCGCAACCACTCTGTCGCCCTTGGACACGATGGGGTGCTGGTTTATGCAGGTAGACTGGTTGGAACGCTCGAATTTGGACATCGTGTAGACGTCGGTGTCGCCGTCGTCCGTCTTGACCACGATTTTGTCGGAGTCGACGTACTCGACGTAACCGTCGCGCTTTGCGATTTTGAGCGCGCCGCTGTCGTATGCGATTCTGTGCTCGACGCCCGTCGCGATCATAGGTGCCTCGGGTTTGAGAAGCGGAACCGCCTGACGCTGCATGTTGGAGCCCATCAGAGCACGGTTGGTATCGTCGTTTTCGAGGAAGGGAATGAGCGCGGTCGCTATGGAGACGAGCTGTTTGGGCGAAACGTCCATGTAGTCGACCTGGCTCTTGGGTACTTCGCGGATGTCGCTTCTGATACGGCAGGTGACGCGGTCACGGACGAATTTGCTCTCTTCGTCGAGTTCCTCGTTCGCCTGCGCGACGACGTATTTGTCCTCTTCGTCCGCCGTCATATACACGACTTCGTCGGTGACGACGCCCGTCGCCTTGTCGATTCTGCGGTAGGGCGACTCGATGAAACCGTACTCGTTGACGCGTGCATACGTGGACAACGAGGAAATCAGACCGATGTTCTGACCTTCGGGCGTTTCAATCGGGCACATACGACCGTAGTGAGAGTGGTGAACGTCGCGGACTTCGAAACTCGCGCGTTCGCGGTTCAGACCGCCGGGACCGAGTGCGGAGAGCTTTCTCTTGTGCGTAAGTTCCGCGATGGGGTTGGGCTGGTCCATGAACTGGGACAGCTGCGAGGAACCGAAGAACTCTTTTATCGCGCTCGTGACGGGACGGATGTTGATGAGGGTCTGAGGAGTGATTTCCGCATTCTCCTGTGCGGACGCCATTCTCTCTTTGACCACTCTTTCGAGGCGGGACACGCCGATGCGGAACTGATTCTGAAGCAGTTCGCCGACGGGACGCACGCGACGGTTGCTGAGGTGGTCGATGTCGTCGCAGGTGCCGAACCCGTGACGCAGTCCGAGGTTGTAACTGACGGTCGCCACGATATCGTCGATGGTGATGTGCTTGAACACGAGTTTGTCGACGGAGGCCTTGATTGCCAGTTTGAGTTCGTCGGGGTCGGTGAACTCCGCCATAAGGTCGCGCAGCGTGGGATAGTACACCTTTTCGAACACGCCGAGTTCGCGGGGGTTGCAGTCGACGAACGCGTCGAGGTCGACGGTGTTGTTGCCGATGACCTTATAGCTGCCCGCAGAGCCGTCCGCGTGCTTGAACGCGAGGTAAACTTCGTTGACGGCGTTGTTCTGGATTTCCTTCGCCTTCGCCGCGTCGGGCTTCTCGCCCTTGGAGGCGAGGATTTCGCCCGTCAGGGGGCTGACGACGTCGGAAGCAAGTTCCATACCCTCGATACGGGAGGCAAGCGACAGCTTCTTGTTGTACTTGTATCTGCCTACTCTTGCGAGGTCGTATTTCTTGTATTCGTAGAAAGTGTTGTTGATGAGGATATCGGCACCTTCGATGGTCGGGACTTCGCCGGGACGCAGACGTCTGAACAAATCCATCTTGCCGGCCTCTTCCGTCTTGCAGTTGACGTCCTTCTTGCAGGTGGCGTCAATCATATCGTCACCGCCGAACAGCTCGGCAAGCTGCTCGTCCGTGCCGTAGCCCAGCGCGCGCAGCAGCGTGGTGGACGTAATCTTTCTGGTGCGGTCGACGTGAACCCACTGCACGTCGTTCTGGTCCTGTTCGAATTCCAGCCACGCGCCTCTGTTGGGGATGACCGTGGTCTTGAAACGCGGAGTGCCGTTTTTGTCAAGCGACTTTTCGCTGTACACGCCGGGGCTTCTGACAAGCTGACTGACGATGACGCGTTCCGCACCGTTGATGACGAACGAACCCGCGTCCGTCATAAGGGGGAAGTCGCCCATAAACACTTCCTGCTCGATGAACTCGCCCGTGTCCATAAAGGTAAGGCGGGTCTTTACGCGCAGAGGAAGAGCGTAGGTGGTGTCGCGGTCCTTGCACTCCTTGACGGAGTATTTCGGCTCGCCCGTGAGCGAGTGAGACAAGAATTCCAGTTTGAGTCTGCCGGCGAAGTCGACGATGGGCGAATAGTCTTTGAAGACTTCTCTTATGCCTTCGTCGATGAAGTTGGCGTAGGAATCCTTTTGCACCTCGATAAGGTACGGAATGTCGAGTACGTCTTTGATTTTGGAGAAAGTCTGACGCTCGGTGGTTCCGTACAAGGCCTTGTGAATTCTTTGGGACATTTTTTACTCCTTGAAAATTACCGATTTGTTCCCCGCAAAAAAAATCTGAAAAATTTTCGGGTTTCGCGGAAAGCAGTTGTTTTTTTTGTTGCTCTGCGCTATACTTGCAGTACGGGATATAACCCCCTACCCCCAAAATCAGGAAGTTTGAGGGTAGAATTAAGCATTATTGCGCATTTTCCTATTGTATCAGCAATTGGCAAGGCTGTCAAGCGCGCGCGTACATAAAATAAAGAGAATTTCGCGGTTTTTTCAAAAGCGCGTTCCGCGGTGCGGAACACGCCCGAAAACCACCCGTAAACGAAGTATGAGAATCGACAAATTCCTGAAAGTATCTCGCGTAATCAAACGCCGCACGGTAGCGGCGGACGCCTGCAACGGCGGCAGAATAGAGATAAATTCCAAACCCGCGAAGCCCTCGAAAGAGGTAAAGGTCGGCGACGTCGTCACCGTGTCTTTCGGCAACAGTTCGTTGACGTTCGAGGTCCTGAGCGTGGACGAGAAACAGACCAAACAGTCCGCCGTCGAGATGTATCGCATACTTCCCGACGCCTGAAAACACTTTCCGACCCGACGAGCCGCCCGCAAGGCGGCTTTTTTCGTGCTCGCGTTTCCGCCCCGTCGTCCGTTCTGTTTTATTACCGGGTTCAGCCGCTTTTTTCGGCATTTTCCGCATTCCGTGCGCCTGTTTTCTCCTTCCCCGCCGTTTTGCGACGCTTTCCGCGCGCCTGCCTGCGCGCCTTTTTCTTGCATTCCGCAGGCGCGTGCATTATAATGATTAAGGCGCGTTGCGCTTGCACGCGCGGGTACGCTATGAAAACTTTCAACGTCGTCATCGCCGCAGGCGGACACAGCGTCCGTTACGGCAAGGAAAACAAACTCTTCGAGCCCTGCAACTCCTCCTGCGTCATCGCGGAAGCAATCGGGGCTTTTCTCCCCTTCCGCGAAATAACGCGTATCGTCGTCGCCATCGACACCGACTCTTCCGACGAGTTGCTCGACAGGCTGGAAGCCGCGCATATGGACGACGACCGCAGAATAGTTCTCACACGCGGCGGCAACAGCCGCACGCAGACGGTGGCATACGGACTGGAAGCCACGGAGGACGATTGCGATTTCGTGCTGATACACGACGGAGCGCGTCCTTTCGTCACGCGGGAAGTCGTCGAAAGGGTTATGCAAGGCACCGAGGAACGCGGCGCCTGCATACCCGTACTCCCGCTGACCGACAATCTGCTCGCCGTGACCGTAAACGGAGCGGCGCCCCTCGACCGCAACGGGTTCCGCCTGGTTCAAACCCCTATGGGGTTTGCGCGCGACGTCATACTTGACGCGTACCGCAACCGCACGGGCGATTTCCTCGACGATTTCGGCGTGGCGGACAGCGTACTGCACGGCAACGTACTTTTGGTTGACGGAGACGCCGCCAACAGAAAAATCACCGTCAAAACCGACCTCGTGCCCTGCCTTGTCGGCAGCGGTTACGACATACACCGACTGCGCGAAGGCGACGGGTTGCCCTTGCTCGGCGTGAAAATTTCCTGTCCGTATTCCTTCGTCGCACACTCCGACGGCGACGCGGCGATTCACGCCCTTATGGACGCGATACTGTCCGCTCTCGGCAAGAAGGACATCGGACACCTCTACCCCGTGGACGACCCTGCTTACGACGACGCGGACAGCAAAGACCTTCTGCGGGGCGTGCTCGACATAATGCGCGCCGAAAACCGCTCCGTCGTCAACTGCTCCGTCACGATAATAGCGATGCACCCCCGCATTTCGCCGTACATCGACAAAATGCGCGCGAGTGCCGCCGCACTTCTCGGCATACCCGCCGGGCGCGTGGGAGTTGCCGCCACCACCAACGAAGAGGTGGGCGAGCTCGGCAAAGGCGACGCGATTGCGGCGTTCGCCACCGTATTGCTGTCATAAAAGAGTTTATTTGTACGAATTCGCACATAAAACCGCGGTTTTGCGAATTGGAACGGCAAAAGGGGATTTCGGAAATTATGAAAAAACTGCTTTTGAACGGCGACTGGACGCTGACCTCGGCAGAGGACGGCAAGACTTATGCCGCAACCGTGCCCGGTTGCGATTTTACGGATTTGCTCGCCAACGGAGTTATCCCCGACCCCTTTGTCGCTCTCAACGAAAAAGACGTCCAACACGTGGGCGAAAAAGACTGGATATACCGAAAGACTTTTTTTGTCGAAAAGGATTTTCTTTTGTCGGAGAACGTCGAAATCGTATTTGACGGGCTGGATACCCTCGCGGAAATCTCATTGAACGGCACCTTAATCGCAACGACGCGGAATGCGTACCGCACTTACGTTTTCGACGTCAAAAATTTGCTGAAAGAAGGCGAAAACGTCCTTTCCGTACTCTTCCGTTCCCCCTTGCCTTACATAGCCGAACGACAGCGCGCCCTGCCCCTTCCCAACACCACCGAAGGCGAAGCAGGCAGTTGTCACATTCGCAAACCCGCCTACCATTTCGGGTGGGACTGGGCGCCTCATCTGCTCTTCTGCGGCATTACGGGCGACGTCTTCCTGCGCGCTTTCGACGGCGGCATACTTGAACGGGTGCGCATAAAACAGGTACACCGCGACGGCAAGGTCACGTTGAACCTCTCCCCCGAATTCCGCGGCGAAAAGCGCGACGTGACATACGTCCTCGTTGCTCCCGACGGCACGCGCAGGGAATACGACGGCGGTAAAGACGGGTTCGAAATCGCGATTTCCTCACCCGAGTTGTGGTGGACGCACGACCTCGGCGCGCAACCACTTTACACCCTGCTCGCCCGCACGGACGAACAGACGGACAGCCCACTCGAATACAGCATAGGTTTGCGCACCCTGACGCTGGACCGCGCAAAAGACCGCTTCGGCAAAAATTTCCGTTTTCTGCTCAACGGCAAACCCGTGTTCGCGCGCGGAGCCAACTACGTTCCCGCCGACTTCTTCGCTCCCCGCGTCACGCGCGAGCGCGCAGAGCGGCTCGTGCTTTCGGCAAAGCGCGCCAACATGAATATGTTGCGTGTGTGGGGCGGCGCGTACTACGCCGACGACGACCTTTGCGACCTCTGCGACCGCAACGGCATACTCCTGTGGCAGGACTTCATGTTCGCCTGTTCCTGCTTCCCCTACGCCGACAAAGAGTTCATGGACGAAGTCCGCGCCGAAATCCGCGACAACGTGCCGCGCATGCGGCACCACGCCTGTCTTGCGCTCTGGTGCGGCAACAACGAGCTGGAAGCGATGACGGGCGCATGGATATACCGCCGCGACATCATAAAACAGACGGAGGAGTTTTTCTATCGCGAGCTTCCCTCTCTCGTGGCGGAACTGGACGGCGAAACGCCTTATATCGAAGGCTCGCCGACGGGCGACGCCTATATGAAACACGTGAATTCCGACGACTACGGCGACGTTCACCTGTGGAAAGTATGGCACGGAATGCGCCCCGCCTCGTATCTTCTCAAACGCGCCCCGCGTTTTTGCAGCGAATTCGGTTTGCAGTCCTTCCCCTGCGAAAACACCGTGAAAAGAATGTGCGGCGGCGCCCTGCCTGCCTCGTTGGACGACCCCGTTCTGAAAGGACATCAGAAAGCCGTCATCGGCAACCCGCGCGTGCTGTACTATGCAATCGAACGCTTCGGCACTCCCGAACGCCTTTGGGACGTCGCGTATCTTTCCCAGCTGTCGCAGGCCTATTGCGCCAAAGGCGCAACCCTGTACTGGCGCACCCTTAAAGACAGGTGCAACGGCGCGCTGTACTGGCAACTCAACGACTGTTGGGGCGTCACCTCGTGGGCGGGCGAGGACTACTACGGCAACCCGAAAGCCGTCCACTACGCCGCGCGGCACTTCAACGCACCCGTAGCGCTGTACGTGGAACGCGACGTCAACCGCCCGCACGTAACCGTCATCAACGACACCCTGCACGACGCGGATTTCACCCTCGAATACGGCGCGGAAACCATGCGCGGCGAAAAACTCGCCGCTCTGACAACCGCACTGCACTGCAAAGCGCAGTCCGCGACGCCCGCCGCCGTGCTCCATTTGCCTGCCCTGCGTGGCAAACACCGCCTCGGCGACCTCGTCGTTTTCGCACGACTCCTCGACAAAAACGGCAACGTCGTTGCCGCTACCTCGCATACGGCACGCAAGGAAAACCGCGCAACCCTGCAAAACCCCGAACTCGATATGCGCGCCGAACTTTCGGGCAACGCCCTTTCCGTCACTCTGTCCTGCTCGGCTTACGCCGTGGGCGTGGAACTCTCCGTCGACGGCACGGACGCCGTTTTTTCGGACAATTTCTTCGATATGCGTGCGGGCGAAACGGTCACCGTCACCGCCGCCCTTCCCGAAGACCGCCCGCAAAACGCCGCCGAACTGCTCCGCGTTCGCAGTCTGCACGACGTTGAATTCGCCAATTCGCGCCTAAAAGACAAACTGATTGCAACGGGCATACTTCTGCAACCGTTCAATTTCGTCAACTGGGTCTACCGCACCGTCGAATAACGGCGCAAAACCCAATTCAATTCGGGCAAAACAGTTGACAAAAGCCACCCGCGGCAATATAATTGTCAATGCTTTTGAAGATGTAGCATTAGCCCAGCTGGATAGAGCGTCTGGCTACGGACCAGAAGGTCGGGGGTTCGAATCCCTCATGCTACGCCAAGAAAACCCACCGCAAAGGTGGGTTTTCTTTTACACTGCGTAAGTGGTTTTTGGGAGTTGTCGCCGTTCGGTTGAGGCAGGGGGTCAGTCGGCGGCGAAGACGCGGTCGAGGATTGAGCCTGCCTGCGGTATTGTGCCGCAACCCACAAACACGTCGTTCTTGCGGCAGTCCTTGCCGTGGAACGCACCATAAACTTCGAGTGCCTTGTCGACCGTGACATAATAGACTCTGTAACTTTCGCCCGTGCTTTGCTTGGTTGCTTCGAAACCTTGCTTCGCATTGAGGTATATATATTCTTCCTCCACGTACATTCCCGAGATTTCGTTCTGAGGCAAATCTCGGAGTTCGAACCCCTCGGCTTCGAACTGCGCTTTCATCGATTCGTAATTCTGCTGTCGCTTGGAGAGGATGATGTTTTCGAAGAACTCGTGCACTGCCGCGGCGTCCTCGCTGCCCGAATTGGCAATGCTCCTGGACCCGGTAATCGTTGAGAAATTGGTCCACTCGGTATCGTAGTAGCCGCTTATTTGTTCGCCCAGGGCGTTGGTGCGAGTCTTGGTGGTGCCGAAGGCATAGGAAAGAACCTTTTCTTCCTTTTTGAAAAGGAATTTTCTTTCCAGCACGGTGATGCGTATCTTGTAGTCGTAGGCGAACTCCCAGCCGATGACGGAGGTTTTGGAGTCGCTCTCGAATTCGCTTGTCCTGAGCATGACGGACGTGAGGAAATCCGTCTGCGCCTCGTCCAGCTCGAAGGTGAACCCGTCTGCGGCGGTCACCGAAACGGAGAGGATGTCGGAGTCCTCGTTGATGCGGTCGGAATCGCGGTTGCACGCCGTGAGCATAACGGCGCACGCCGCCAGAACGGCTATCAATATTACCAATAAAACTTTTTTCATATTTGTCCTGCAAGCACGCGGTCACAGCCTCCGCGCAAGGGGTCGATGCGTTGTGCCGAAAATCGAAAACGGCACGTTTATCTTTCTGTTTTATCAGTTTAACCCGCCGAATTGAGAAAACGACGGAAGACGAAGTTATGCCGAAACGCGTTCGTAGGCGGGGACGGAACGGAAACGGCGGAAGGCGATTTTCTCGTCGACGAAGACGTAAAGACGCCCCAGACCGTAAAACGCCGCCGCCATAACGGGTATGACCGCCGCCACCCACGCGCCGATTATGTCGACGTCGATAAAGGGATAGGGATAACGCGTCGTCCCGTACATGGGCGCACCCACTTCCGCCCTCACGAAAATGAATACGGCGTAGATTGCGGGGTAAATGAGCCACGTGAACGACGCCGAACGAGGGGTCCTGCCGTGGGGCAGGAAAAGTATCCAGTCCACTATCGCGAAAATAGGCACTATGCCGTGCACTATGTAGTTGGCGGCGTTGAGCGCCGCACCCGACGCCAACCCGCTCATCTGGAAATTCTGCCACGAGAGCAACGCCCAATAGACCACGAAAGTTATTGTTATATAGAACGTCAGCGCAAGCTGGAACGAACAGTTCAGGTGTGCGACCTCTCCCCTTTTGCCTTCGGAAGCAATCTGCACGGCGGTCATCACGATGAGTACGAGGAACAACGCCAGAATGAAAAGGTTGGTCTGCATCGTGAAATACACAAGCATCATTGCGCCCATCGAGTTGGTGAACATAAACGCGCTGCCGACGACACCGACGACCAGCCCGACAATGCGCCACACGAGCGCGAATACTCTGTTTTGGGAAATCGTCATAATCAAGCCTCCACAGAGATTATAACGCATGCGCGAAGATATTTCAATACGGAGCCTCCCCTGCGGGGAACAGAGCGATAAATATTTGTATTATCTTCAAAAATGTTTGACGATTTTCTATCTAGACTTACAACAAATATCGTAGTAAAATAATAATGATTTGATTTGGTTATCTTTTTAGGAGCAACACTTTTGAAAATGATAATTAAATTATGGAGAAAATTATGAAAAGAAAATTCATCATAAAACCGATACGATATCGGCAATTATCAACCGCATCAATGAACATTATGATCAATTCTACTATATCATCACGGAAAACTATATTAAAAGCCACACGATAAAACATAATTTTTTGATTGTCGAACATAAAAAACACTCTGCTTCGGATGAAACTTCATTGTGGCATTATACCCGACTTAATAATTCTCTGCTGTCCCTTCTGAATGACAGCGATTTATATCTGATCTCGGGTATACTTAACGGCGAACAAATCAAAATATTGGAAAGTTTGCAGATATCTTGCGAATGTATCATCGAAAATTCAAATGATTATACAATCGACACACTGATAGATTATAAAAGCAATCTCTTTAAGGAATTAACGGACATGTTGTGCACACTTAATTTCAATATGAATGAAGAATTAAAATATTCTGAGTTTGAAGAACAAAACAATAAATAATTAATTATATTCTTAAATCGTTTTCCCTCTTTTTCAAGTAAAAAAGACGACGAAAATTTATCGGGAAAAAATTTCTTTATTTCTTGTTGAAAAACGGTTGACATTGCCTTCGGAGAGAACTATAATCCAATCGACACAAAAAGTAACGATACATCGCGTAACGATTTTGTGTCGGGAGGAGTTATGGCTGACAACGACAAATCAATATCTCTCGCCACATTGCAGAGGATGCCCGGGTATCTGAGATATCTCAAACAGAAGGATGCCGAAGGTGTGGAATACATCTCGTCGGTGGGACTTGCGGACGCCATGCAGGAAAACCCCGCGGTGGTCAAAAAGGACCTTTCGATGGCAGTCGTTTCCGAGGGCAAGCCGAAAGTCGGATACTACATCCCCGACCTCATCCGCGACATCGAGAGTTTTATGGGATACGACCACGAGAAGGAGGCTATCATCGTCGGCGTGGGCAAACTCGGACAGGCTCTTATGGGATACAGCGGGTTTGAGAAATACGGGCTGACGATTGTTGCGGGGTTCGACGTGGACAACAACCTCATCGGCAAAGAGGTGCACGGCAAAAAGATACTGCACGTCGCCAAAATGGCTAGTACCGTGCAGAAACTGGGCATCCGCATCGCGATACTCACTCTGCCCGCCGCAAACGCGCAACTCATGGCGGACATGCTGGTGGAAGCGGGAATCCGCGCGATATGGAATTTCTCGCCCGTAACTCTCAACCTGCCCGACAACGTGGCAGTCAAGAACGAAAATATGGCGGCGTCGCTCGCAGTGTTGTCCGCCAGACTCAAAGAAATAACAAATAAAGAAGAAATCTGACAGGAGACCGTTATGGAAGAAACCAAAAAGTATCAAGTCGTCGACAGCGTGGACAAACTGGAAGAAACCATCGCCCGTGTGCGTGCGGCACAGAAGAAGTTTGCCGAATACACGCAGGAACAGGTGGACGCGATTTTCTTTGCCGCGGCGACAGCTGCCAACCGTGAACGCATACCGCTTGCCAAAATGGCGGTTGCCGAAACGGGTATGGGCGTCGTGGAAGACAAGGTAATCAAAAACCATTATGCGGCCGAATACATCTACAACGCATACAAGAATACCAAGACCTGCGGCGTCATTGAAGAGGACAAGGCTTTCGGCATCAGGAAGATTGCCGAACCCATCGGCGTCATCGGCGCGGTCATTCCCACGACCAACCCGACTTCCACAGCCATATTCAAGACCCTGATTGCCTTGAAAACGCGCAACGGCATCATCATCAGCCCTCACCCGCGCGCCAAAGGCTGCACCATAGCCGCCGCCAAAATCGTGTTGGAAGCGGCAGTCAAGGCGGGCGCGCCCGAAGGCATCATCGACTGGATCGACATTCCCTCCCTCGAAATGACCAACCTCTTGATGAAAGAGTCCGACATAATTCTTGCGACGGGCGGTCCCGGCATGGTCAAAGCCGCGTACAGCAGCGGCAAACCCGCTCTCGGCGTGGGCGCGGGCAACACCCCCGCAATCATCGACGAAAGCGCGGATATTCTGCTTGCCGTCAACAGTATCATTCACAGCAAGACTTTCGACAACGGTATGATATGCGCGTCCGAACAGTCCGTCATCGTTTCCGACAAGATTTACAAGGCGGTCAGAAAGGAATTCGCCGACCGCGGTTGCTATTTCCTCAAAGACGCCGAACTCGAAAAAGTGCGCAAAACCATAATCATCAACGGCGCGCTCAACGCCAAAATCGTCGGCCAGCGCGCGGCCAAAATCGCCGAACTCGCGGGCGTTACCGTTCCCGCCGACACCAAGATCCTCATCGGCGAAGTGGAAAGCGTGGATATCTCCGAAGAGTTCGCGCACGAGAAACTCTCCCCCGTGCTCGCCATGTACAAGGCAAAGTCTTTCGAGGACGCGCTTGACAAAGCCGAACACCTCATCGCCGACGGCGGATACGGTCACACCGCTTCCCTTTACGTCGACGCGGTCAAACACAGAGAAAAAATCGCCGAATACGAGCACCGTATGAAAACCTGCCGTATCCTGGTCAACACGCCCTCTTCTCAGGGCGGCATAGGCGACCTGTACAACTTCAAACTCACGCCCTCCCTTACGCTCGGTTGCGGAAGCTGGGGCGGTAACAGCGTCAGCGAAAACGTCGGCGTCAAACATCTCGTCAATATCAAGACTGTTGCGGAAAGGAGAGAAAATATGCTTTGGTTCAGAGCACCCCAGAAGGTTTACATCAAGAAAGGCTGTCTGCCCGTCGCACTCGACGAATTGAAAACCGTTATGGGAAAAAAGAAAGCTTTTATTGTCACGGACGGATTTTTGTATCATAATGGATATACCAAGACCATCACCGACAAACTCGACGAAATGGGCATTGCGCACACCACGTTCTTCAACGTCGCGCCCGACCCCACCCTCGCCTGCGCCAAGGAAGGCACCGCGGCAATGCGCGCCTTCGAGCCCGATTGCATCATCGCGGTGGGCGGCGGCTCCGCTATGGACGCCGGCAAGATTATGTGGGTGATGTACGAGCACCCCGAAGTCGACTTTATGGATCTCGCAATGAGGTTTATGGACATCAGGAAGCGCGTTTACACATTCCCCAAGATGGGTGAAAAAGCCTTCTTCATCGCGGTTCCCACCTCGGCGGGCACGGGTAGCGAAGTCACGCCCTTTGCCGTCATCACCGACGAAAAGACGGGCGTCAAATATCCTCTCGCCGACTACGAACTTATGCCCAATATGGCAATCGTGGACGCCGATATGATGATGAACGCTCCCAAGGGTCTGACCTCGGCAAGCGGTATCGACGCCGTAACCCACGACCTCGAAGCATACGCTTCCATGATGGCAACGGACTACACCGACGGACTTGCGCTTCGCAGTCTGCAAATGATATTCAAATATCTGCCCCGCGCGTACGACAACGGTCCCAACGACCCCGAAGCGCGCGAGAAGATGGCAAACGCCGCCACTATGGCGGGTATGGCGTTCGCAAACGCCTTCCTCGGCGTGTGTCACTCGATGGCTCACAAACTCGGCGCGTTCCATCACCTGCCCCACGGCGTGGCAAACGCGCTTATGATTGACGAAGTCCTGCGTTTCAACGCAGCGGAAGTGCCGACCAAGATGGGCACCTTCCCGCAGTATGACCATCCGCACACTCTCGCCAGATACGCCGAAGTCGCAGACGCGCTCGGCATCAAGGGCAAGAGCGACGCCGAAAAACTCGAAAACCTCATCAAGGCAATCGACGATCTGAAAGCCAAAGTCGGCATCAAGAAGACGATAAAGGACTACGGCATCGACGAAAAAGACTTCCTCGACAGGCTGGACGATATGGTGGAACAGGCGTTCGACGACCAGTGCACGGGCGCAAACCCCCGCTATCCGCTGATGAGCGAAATCAAGCAAATGTATCTCAATGCCTATTACGGTAAATAAGGAGGGACGCTATGAATACCGATAAAGTTATTGCCGTACGCAACACGAAGACCGTCTACCGCGACGGCGACAAGGTCATAAAGGTGTTCGACGAACACTACTCCAAAGCCGATATCCTCAACGAGGCTCTCAACCAGGCGCGCGTGGAGGAAACGGGGCTCAATATCCCCAAACTCGCCGAAGTCACCAAGGTCAACGGCAAATGGGCAATCGTTATGGACTACATCAAGGGCAAGACCCTCGCCCAGCTCATGGCGGAGAACCCCGACAAAATCGACGAGTATCTCAACCTGTTCGTCGACTTGCAGATGGAAGTCCACTCCAAAAAAGCCCCTCTGCTCAACAAACTCAAAGACAAGATGAACCGCAAAATCTCCGAAGCCGATCTGACCGCGACAATTCGCTACGACCTGCATACGCGCCTCGAAGCCATGCCCAAGCACAACAAGGTCTGCCACGGCGATTTCAACCCCAGCAATATAATCATATCCGACGAGGACGGCACACCCTACATCATCGACTGGTCGCACGCGACCCAGGGCAACGCCTCCGCCGACGTCGCGCGTACTTACCTGCTCTTCTGGCTGTCGGGCGACATCAACCTCGCCGAAAAATATCTCAACCTCTTCTGCCTCAAAAGCGACACCGCAAAACAGTACGTCCAGAAATGGATACCCATCGTCGCGGCAAGTCAGCTCGTCAAGGGCAAGAAGGAAGAACGCGAATTCCTGCTGCATTGGGTAGATGTGGTAGATTACGAATAAGGGAGGACGAATATGGTAAAAGTTACGGTTTGCATCGGCAGTTCCTGCCACCTCAAAGGGTCCCGTCAGGTTGTCGAGGAGTTGCAGTATCTCATCAACAAGAACGACCTCGGCGACAGCATCGAGCTGGGTGGGACGTTCTGTATGGGTAAATGCGGAGCGGACGGCGTCAGCGTCACGGTCGACGACGAGTACTTCGCCGTAAAACCCGAAAACGTGCTGGACTTCTTCACCGACGTCATTGCAAAAAAAGCACAATAACCTTCTTACGCCGCGGGGCTTGCTCCGCGGCGCACCTATATGAAAACGGAGAGAATTATGGCTGTATCATCGCCCTACCTGGATTTCAAGGACGCCAAATGCAAGGACTGTTTCAAGTGTCTGCGCGAATGTCCCGTCAAGGCTATCCGCTATGAAAACCACCAGGCAAAAATCATCGAACAGAAATGCATACTCTGCGGACATTGCACGCTTGTATGCCCGCAGAACGCCAAACAGGTGCACAGCGAAGCCGACGACGTGCTGAAACTGCTTGCGGGCAAGGACAAAGTCATCGCGAGCGTCGCCCCGTCTTTCGTTTCGAGTTTCGGCTTGCAGGACTTCGGCATTATGCAGATTGCCCTCGGCAAACTGGGCTTTGCCTACGCCGAGGAAACTTCGGTCGGCGCAAAGGTCGTAACCGAAGAATACGCCAAACTGCTGGCAACCGGGGAGTACCGCAATTTCATCACTTCCGCCTGTCCCGCAGTCAACCATATGATACAGCTTTATTATCCGAAAGCACTGAAATACCTTGCGCCCGTCGCCTCTCCTATGGTGGCGCACGCGCGTATGCTGAAAAAGAAATTTCCCGATTGCAAAATCGTTTTCATAGGTCCCTGCATCGCCAAGAAACGCGAAGGCAAGGAAAGCGGAATTATCGACGCTGTTCTCACATTCGATGAGTTAAACCGTATTTTCGAACAGAAAAACATCGATTTGGGTCAAATTGCCTCTTTCGGCGACGGCAAGAACACGAAAGCCAACCGCGCCAAGTTCTACCCCATAAGCCGCGGTATCATCAAGTCTTTCGAGGCTATGCCCGCGGGCTACGAATACGTCGCGGTCGACGGCGTCAAACGCTGTTTCGAAGTGCTCGAAGACATCGACGAATTCGACGGGCTTTTCCTCGAACTCAACTGCTGCGAACACGCCTGCGTGGGCGGTCCCTGCCGCATAGAGAAGAAGGGCGGCTCGCTGAAAGCCAACGAGGAGGTGCGCAAGTACGCCTCGCGCGAAGCGGCACAGTCCGTCGAAGCCGACGCAGACGGGGTTATTCTCACCGAGCTGCACCCCCGCATCAAGACCGAGGACAGAATCCCGAGCGAGCGGGATATCCGCGCCATACTCGCAAAGACGGGCAAGAACTCGCCCGAAGACGAGCTCAACTGCGGCGCCTGCGGCTACTCCACCTGCCGCGACAAGGCAATCGCCGTGCTGAACGGATACGCCGACATCGAAATGTGCCTGCCCTATATGAGAAGCCGCGCGGAGTCCATGAGTTACGAAATTCTGCAAAACTCCCCCAACGGCATAGTGTTACTCGACAACGACTTCCGTATACTCGACATCAACACCAAGGCAATCAAAATTCTCGGTATAACCGAACACGACGTAAAAGGCGCCAACGCGTTTGACTGTTTCGAATGCGACGACTTCATCGCCGCGCTTGCCAAGGATACCAACGTCAGCAAGAAAAAGGTGTTTGTCAATCGCACCAAAAAGTATATGGAACTGTCAATAGTACTCCTGCGCGAACACAAGGTTATGTTCGGCGTTATGAAGGACATAACCGACAGCGTCGAGTACGACGATAAACTCAACGCCATCAAGATGGAGACCCTCGCCACCACCGACGAGGTCATCAAAAAGCAAATGCGCGTCGCGCAGGAAATCGCTTCCCTGCTCGGCGAAACCACGGCGGAAACCAAGGTCGCTCTGCTCAAACTCAAAGAGACCTTGCAGCCCCGCTCTTCCAAAGAGGACGACGACTGATGGAACTCTTTCTCGAAAGCGGATATACCTCTCTCAACAAAAAGGGAGAGGAACTGTGCGGCGACAAAGTCGAACAGACTTCCGACGGCGAATACACCACTCTGGTGCTCGCCGACGGGCTGGGCAGCGGCGTCAAAGCCAACATTCTCTCCACGCTGACGTCCAAAATTCTTTGCACTATGGTGTCCAACAACATAGGCATAGAAGAATGCATCGAAACCGTGGTGCAGACCCTGCCCGTATGCAAAGTGCGACAGGTTGCCTATTCCACTTTTTCCGTCGTGCACGTCAACAAGGAAGGGCGCGGATATCTATTCGAATTCGACAATCCCGAAGCCATTCTGATACGCGACGGCAAGTGCGGCGACTTTGAGCGCAAGGAATACAACATTCTCGGCAAAAAGGTGTACGGCACCCGCCTCTCTCTGCGTCCCGACGACTACATCGTGCTGATGAGCGACGGAGTAATTCACGCGGGCATCGGAATGTTGCTCAATTTCGGCTGGCTGCGCAAGGACGTTATGGAACACCTCGACCGCAATTTCAAGACGGGTATGTCTGCGCGCGGCGTCGCCTGCCTGCTCGCGGGAGCTTGCAACGACCTGTACCTCGGCAAACCCGGCGACGATACCACGGTGGCGGTGGTGCGCGCCCGCAAAGCCTGCCCCGTCCGCATAATGGTGGGTCCCCCCGTAGAAAAGGACCAGGACGACTTCTACATCGCCAGGTTTCTCGGCGGCGAAGGCAAAAAAATCGTGTGCGGCGGCACCAGCTCGCAAATCGTGGCGCGCTATCTCGGAGAAAAGGTCGCTGCGTCCTTTGAGTTTCCCGACAAGGACGTCCCGCCAATCGGTTACATAAAAGGCATAGATCTGACCACCGAAGGCGTACTTACCCTGCGCAAACTGCTGGAACTGAGCGAAACTTATCTTTCCACGTCCGATCTCACGCCAAAACGCTCCAATAAAAAAGACGGCGCGTCCCTGCTTGCGAATATGCTCTTCGAGGACGCGACGCACGTCACGTTCTTTGTCGGTCAAAGCATCAACGTGGCGCATCAGGGCTTGCCCATAGACACGACGATGAAACTCAAACTCGTCGAAAGTATCGCCGCCAACCTGCGCGCAATGGGCAAAGTGGTGGAACTCAATTACGACTGACGGTATGCCCGCCGTCTGACTCATAAAAACGCAATACGGTGCAATTATGGACGACAAAAAGAAGCTCAGAAAATTCGATACCAAAGTTCAATACCTGCAATACAAAGTGTTGCGCGAAGTCGCGCGCAATGCGTTCAACGACACCCTGCTCGAAAAGGTAACCGACATACCGAAGGTCATAATACCGGGCAACGTGCCGACAATGCGCTGCTGTGTGTACAAAGAGCGCGCCGTAATAGCCGAGCGCGTCAAACTTGCCATGGGCGGCAACCGCGCAAACCCCAACGTCATAGAGGTCATCGACATAGCCTGCGACGACTGCCCCGCCGGCGGCTACGAAGTCACCAACGCCTGCCGCGGCTGTCTTGCGCACCGTTGCGAGGACGTGTGCCGCAGAAACGCAATCACTTTCGACCACCAGCAAAAAGCGCACATCGACAAGAACCTTTGCGTGGAGTGCGGTCAGTGTGCCAAGGTCTGCCCGTACAGCGCAATCGTTTCCCGCCGCCGTCCCTGCGAAAACTCCTGCAAGGTCAAAGCCATTTCGATGAACGAAAACAAGGCGGCGAGCATAAACAACGACAAATGCATATCCTGCGGCGCGTGCGTCTACCAGTGTCCTTTCGGCGCGATTATCGACAAGTCTTTCATTCTCGACGTCATCGATATGATAAAACGTAGCCGCGACAACACCGCATACAAGATGTACGCCGTGGTCGCGCCCTCCATATCCAGTCAGTTCACCTACGCAAAACTCGGGCAGGTCATCACGGGCATAAAGAAACTCGGTTTCTTCAACGTCGTCGAGGCTGCGCTCGGCGCGGACATGGTCGCCTTCAAGGAGGCGAAGGAACTCAAAGAAAAGGGCTTTCTCACCAGTTCGTGTTGTCCCGCTTTCGTCGACTACATTCACAAACAGTTCCCCGAACTCGCGGACAAAATTTCGGACAATCTCTCCCCCGCGGCGACGATTGCGAAGTACATAAAGAGCACGTCCTCTCCCTGCAAAGTGGTGTTCATCGGACCCTGCACGGCGAAGAAAATGGAGTTCCAGAAACCCGAAGTTCGCCCGTACATCGACTCCGTAATCACGTTCGAGGAGTTGCAGGCACTGTTCGACGCGAAGCAGGTGGACATCGAACATCTGCACGAAGACGTGCTGGACAACGCATCCTACTTCGGCAGAATATTCGCAAGAAGCGGCGGGCTCACCGACGCCGTCGGCGAAGCAATCAAGGAACAGGGCGACACGGACTTCGTGTACAACCCCGTCACATGCGACGGCATCGAGGCGTGCAGAATCGCGCTGGCAAAGGCGGCGCGCGGCGTTCTGCCCAACAATTTCATAGAAGGTATGGCGTGCGTTGACGGCTGCATAGGCGGCGCGGGCTGTCTTACGCACGGCGAGAAAAACAAAACGGAGGTCGACGCCTACGGCAAGGAAGCGATGGAAAAGAACATCACCGACGCCATAAGCGTGCTCAACCTCGCCGAGGACGAGTGACGAGACGGTTTTTTCGGAAACAAACCTCAAAACCGTTGACATTTCGCCACCGCGGTTTTATATTGATGACGAGGCAAAACATGAAAAGTTCGGTCAAATCTTACGCATACTTCTACTTTAAGGGCTTTTATTTCGAGAGCCCTGTTTTCGGTATGCGCGGATAGTTCGAACGTCGATTATAACTCGTAAAGAAGACCGCCATACCGAGGCGGTCTTTTTAATTGCCGCGGCAAGCGGCTCGGAAGACATCTTCCACGGAGTGCAGTATGATTATCGTAATAAAAAACAATCCCGACAAAAAACAGATGGACAACCTCGTCAAGTGGATAAAAGGACTGGGGCTGGATATCCATATGAGCAAGGGCGACAACACCACCATTATGGGGCTTATCGGCGACACCTCCGTCGTGGACGAGGACCTCATCCGTTCCCTCGACATCGTGGAGTCCGTAAAGCGCATTCAGGAACCGTATAAGAACGCCAACAGAAAGTTCCACCCCGAGGACACGATTGTCAACGTGGACGGTCACCTGTTCGGCGGCGGGCACTTCCAGCTGATTGCGGGGCCCTGCTCCGTCGAAAGCGAGGAACAGGTCATCGCCGTGGCGAAAGCCGTCAAAGCGGCGGGCGCAACCGTCCTGCGCGGCGGCGCGTTCAAACCCCGCACTTCGCCCTATGCATTCCAGGGTCTGCGCGAAGAGGGGCTGAGAATCCTTTCCGTCGCAAAACACGAAGTCGGTATGCCCGTAATTACCGAGATTATGGACATCAAACATCTGCCCCTTTTCGAGGACGTGGATATAATCCAGGTAGGCGCGCGCAATATGCAGAACTTCGAATTGCTCAAAGAACTCGGCAAAACCCGCAAGCCCATACTTTTGAAACGCGGCATGGCGGCGACAATAGAAGAATGGCTGATGAGCGCGGAGTACATCATGTCCGAGGGCAATATGGACGTAATCCTGTGCGAACGCGGCATAAGAACCTTCGAACCTTACACGCGCAACACCCTCGACCTGTCTGCAATCCCCGTGCTGAAAGAACTCACGCACCTGCCCATTCTCGTCGACCCCAGTCACGCGTCGGGACTTGCAAGGCTCGTTCTGCCTCTCTCCCTCGCCTCCGTCGGAGCGGGTGCGGACGGACTGGAAATCGAAGTGCACAACGACCCCGTGCACGCGCTGTGCGACGGTGCGCAATCCCTGCGTCCCGAACAGTTCGAGGACCTCGTGCGTCGCATAGACGTTATGTTGCCCGTCGTCGGCAAGGAGCGTGACAAATGAACATCGGCATAATCGGACTGGGACTTATGGGCGGCTCGCTCGGGCGCGCGCTCGTCAAGATGACGGAACACAAGGTGTTCGCGCTCGACACGGACGAAGAGGCGATGTGCAAAGGCGCGCTTCTGAAAGCCTATCACGAGCGTCTGACGCACGACAACGCGAAAGACGTCGACCTGCTCGTGCTTGCCTTGCTGCCGTCGGCAATGCCCGCGGTGCTCGAAGAATATCTGCCGCTTATGCACAAGGGCGCAACCGTGACGGACCTCGCGGGCGTGAAACGTCCCGTCGTGGCAATGATGAAGGAGTTTGCCTCTCGTTACCCCGACGTCGATTTCGCGGGCGGACACCCCATGGCGGGCAGAGAGTTCAGCGGCGTCGCGCATTCGACCGCGGGACTGTACGAAAACGCAACGGTACTGCTCGTCAGCGTTTCCACCCCTCTCGAAAAGCTGGCAATGCTGAAAGCCATTTACAAACAGATAGGCGCGGAAGGCGTACTCATCACAACAGCGGAAGAACACGACCGAATGATTGCCTACACCTCGCAACTCGCGCACGTCGTATCCTCGGCGTACGTCAAGTCGGCGGCGGCGGAAAAACACTACGGCTACTCGGCGGGAAGTTTCCGCGACATGACCCGCGTCGCCCGCATGAACCCCGCAATGTGGACGGAACTCATGACCGACAACGCCGACTGCCTCTCCGCCGAAATACGTGCCGTCGCAAAACGCCTCGTCGCGTATGCGGACTGCCTGGACAACAAGGACGAGGAAGGTCTTTTCGACCTGCTCGAAGAGGGCAACGAAATCAAACTGTCCGTCGAAAAAGACAGGCTCAAAAAACTCAGCAACGCACTCGACGAAGATTAACGGTGCAAAACGACAACATAAAACCCGTTTTCTGCAAGGAAAGATATGGAACTTGACATCAAAACATCGACGATAACCTACCCCGTGATTATAGGTCGCGGGCTGATCGACACCTTCTCCTCCGTGTTGGGCGACAAGGTCGCAGGACGCAAAATCGCCGTCGTCACCGACGACAACGTCGCCCCGCTCTATCTTGCGCGGTTGCTCTCTTCTCTGCCCGCCGACACGGTGTCCTACATCGTGCCCCACGGCGAAAAGAGCAAGAACTGGAACACGGCGGGCGAACTGCTGGAATGGCTTGCCGACGTCAAACTCTGCCGCAGCGACCTTATAGTCGCGTTGGGCGGCGGCGTGGTCGGCGACCTTGCAGGGTTTGTCGCAAGCGTGTATATGCGCGGTGTCGACTATGTACAGGTGCCGACGACTTTCCTTGCCGCAATCGACTCTTCCGTGGGCGGCAAAACCGCCGTCGACCTCACTGCGGGCAAGAACCTCGCGGGCAGGATTTATCCGCCCCGCGCCGTGGTGTTCGACGCCGACACGCTGGAAACCCTGCCCGTGTCCGAATGGAAATGCGGTATGGGCGAAGCCGTCAAGTACGGTGTGCTCGCGGGCGGCGAAATCTTCCGCATGCTGGAAGAAGGCGTATCGCGCGACAACATAACCGACCTCGTACAGGCGTGCGTCGCATACAAGCGCGACATTGTGGAAGCCGACGAGAACGAGAACGGCAAACGCCGTCTGCTCAATCTCGGGCACACGCTCGGACACGCCATTGAGACGGAGAGCGCGCTCGGCTTTCCGCACGGAGTGTGCGTGGCGATGGGGATATATCTTATTGCGCGGGCGTGCGTGAGCAATGGAATTCTTTCCGCCGCCGACTACAAGCGCATAACCGCGCTTCTGCAAAAATACGGGTTCCCCGAATGTCCCTATTCCGTGCGCTCGGTGCTTCCGCACGTTCTGCACGACAAAAAGTTCGTGAACGGCGCAATCAACGCCGTCGTCATACGCGGCATAGGCGACTGCGACATTATGGCGCTTTCGCCCGAAAAGTGGGAGGAATTCGTGCTATGAAAACCGAAGTTCTGCCCTCTGCCGTTGCGGGCACGGTGCGCGCGATAACGTCGAAGTCCTACGCCCACCGCCTGCTGATTGCCGCGGCACTCGGCGACACCCCCTGCGAAGTCGTGTGTCGGGACCTGTCCGAGGATATCGACGCCACTCTGCGCTGCATAGTCGCGCTCGGTGCCGTCGCGGACAAGACGGAAAGAGGTTTTTTCGTCACGCCCGTTCCCCGCGAAAACGCGGCGAAGGAATGCGTGCTCGACTGCGGGGAAAGCGGCTCCACGCTCCGCTTTATGCTTCCCGTCGCCTGTGCTCTCGGCAGAAAAGCCGAATTCACGGGCAGAGGAAGATTGCCCGACCGTCCCATAGGCGGGCTTGCCGATTGCCTGAAAGCGCACGGCATAACCTTCTCCGCCGACCGACTGCCCTTTTCGACGGAAGGCAAACTCGAATGCGGAGTTTACGACGTGCCCGCGGGGGTGAGTTCGCAGTACGTCAGCGGGATGTTGCTTGCGCTGTCCTGTCTGCACGGAAACTCCCTGTTGCGCACGCAAGGCAAACGCGTTTCGCAAGGATACCTAAACATAACTCTTGATGTGCTCTCGCGTTTCGGAGCGGAAGTGTGCGACGACGGCGAGGCATTCCGCATAACGGGCGGCTTGCATTCCCCCTCCACCGTGGTTGCGGAGGGCGACTGGTCCAACGCGGCGTTTCTGCTTGCGGCGGGCGCGCTCGCGGGCGACGTGACGGTGACGGGGCTCGACTCCGACAGCAAACAAGCCGACAAGCGCATATACGACCTGCTTATGACCGCGGGCGCGGACGTAAGCAAGGACGGCGACGCGTTCCGCGCACGCAAAAGCGCGCTTTCACCCTTCCGTGCCGACCTTTCGGACATACCCGACCTCGCACCCGTGCTTTCGGTGCTGGCGGGCGCGGCGAACGGCGTGAGCGTATTCACGGGGGCGGCGCGTCTGCGCGAGAAGGAAAGCGACCGCCTTGCCGCCGTCATGAGCAATCTCGCGGCAATGGGCGTGCGCTCCGAATACGACGAAACCGAGGACGCGCTCCGCATATACGGCGGCAAAATCTCGCCGTTTAAGGCGCGCTCCTTCAACGACCACCGTATGGTCATGTCTGCGGCGGTTGCGGGACTGGTTGCGGGAGGAACGATAGACAACATTGCGCCCGTGAAAAAATCCTACCCCGACTTTTTCGAGGTGCTGAACGCACTCGGAGGAAAGACGAATGAAACTGTTTGACACAATCCGACTTAAAATTTACGGCGGGTCGCACGAGGCGTCCGTGGGCATGGTGCTCGAAGGACTGCCCGCAGGCGAAAAGGTGGACGTGCGCGCCGTGCAGGCTTTTGCCGACAGGCGCAAGAGCGGGAAATACCTCTTTTCCACTCCCCGACGCGAAGAGGACGCCGTCGTGTGGGACGGCGGACTGCGCACCGATGCGCAGGGCGACACCGTGACGGACGGCGCGCCGCTTGCCGCACACATCGACAACTTGAACATACGCCCCGCCGACTACACGTACGTTTCGACGCCGCGTCCCTCGCACGCCGATTACGTATCGGCGATAAAGGACGGCGCGGACGCCGCGGCTTCGGGCGGCGGCAGATTTTCGGGCAGAATGACCGCGCCCCTCGTCATAGCGGGCGGCATTGCCAAACAACTGCTCGCCGCACGCGGTATCATCGTGTCGGCATACATAGGCGAACTGGGCGGCGTCAAGGGTCGCGGCTACGCCGACGGCGAACCCTCGGAAGAGGAAATCGCCGAGTGTCTGGACAGACCTCTGCCCATGCTTTCCCGCGTGGAGGAAGCCGTCGCCGCGGTAAAGGAAATCGCGGCAAAAGGCGACAGCGCGGGCGGCGTGGTGGAATGTATCGTGCGCGGGCTGCCCGTGGGACTGGGCGACTGCGGCACGGACGGACTTGAAAGCAAAATCGCCGCGGCGGTGTACGGCATACCCGCCGTAAAAGGCGTCGAGTTCGGCGCGGGGTTCGACATTGCCCGAATGACGGGCAGCAAGGCGAACGACCCGTTTGCCGTACGCGACGGCAAAGTGGTGACGCTGAGCAACAACGCGGGCGGGCTGAACGGCGGCATAAGCAACGGAATGCCCGTGACGCTCCGCGCGGCGTTCAGACCCACTCCGTCCATATCCCTGCCCCAGAAGACCGTCGACCTCGACACGATGACGGACACGGAAATCACCGTGGGCGGCAGGCACGACGCAACCGTCGTACCGCGTGCAGTTGCCGCCGTCGAAAGTGCGGTGGCACTTGCCGTGCTGGACGAATATCTCGAAAACGAAAATCCGCGCAAAGGCGCATAAAGGAGACCGATATGCTGGAAGAACTGAGAAACAAAATCGACGTCATCGACGACGAAATCGCAAGGCTGTATCTCGCCCGTCAGTCCGTCGTCAAGGAAATAGGCGAGGAAAAAGCCCGCAACCGCACGGCGGTCGCCGACCCTTCGCGCGAAAAGAAAATCATCGCAAGAGTGACCAAATCGGCAGATGACGAGCAAAAAATATATCTTAAACGTGTGTTTGAGACGATTTTGGAAACTTCACGCGCATATCAACGCAGGCTTGTCGCGCCCGTGTCGGCGCTTTCGGACAATCTGCGTCGGGTGCTTATGGACGGCAAAAAGTACTTCCCCGTCAGCAGCACGGTTGCCTGTCAGGGCGTGGAAGGCAGCTACTCTTCCATTGCTGCCGACAAACTTTTCGAGATTGCCGACATCACTTATTTCCGCAATTTCGAGGGCGTGTTCCAGGCGGTGGAAAAGGGACTTTGCGAGTTCGGCGTGCTGCCCATAGAGAACAGCGCGGTCGGCAGCGTCAACGCCGTCTACGACCTGATGAAGAAACATCACTTCTACATCGTGCGCAGCATAAAACTCAGGGTGTGCCATCACCTGCTCGCCAAAAAGGGCGTCAAACTCTCGGACATCAAGGAGATATTCTCCCACGAACAGGCAATCGGTCAATGCGCCGAGTATTTGCAGAAACTGCCCAAGGGCATCAAAATCACTGCGTGCGCCAACACCGCGGTCGCCGCGGAAAGCGTCGCCACATCGGAGAGGAACGACGTCGCGTGCATAGCCTCGCGCAACTGCGCCGACCTCTACGACCTCGGCATACTGGACGGCAACATCCAGGACAACGACTCCAACTACACCCGATTCATCTGCATCAGCAAGGACCTCAGAATATACGCGCCCGCGAACCGCATCAGCATTATGATGACTCTGCCCCACGAGTCGGGCTCCCTCAACCGCGTGCTCAACAAGTTCTCGACGCTCGGGCTCAACCTCACCAAACTGGAATCGCGTCCTCTGCCCGGCACGGACTTCGAATTCATGTTCTACTTCGACTTCGAAGGACAAATTGAGAACTCCGACACGCTGGCACTCGTCGCCGAACTCGACCTCGGCAGCGAACAGTTCGTGTTCCTCGGCAGTTACTACGAGGTGTCGCAATGAGATACGGGCTGATAGGCAATCCGCTCGGACACAGCCATTCGCCCTACCTGCACTCCCGTTTCGGAGTGGAAGGTTACGAACTTTGCGTCCTGCAACCCGACGAACTTGCGGAGTTCTTCCGCAAGCGGGAGTTTGCCGCCGTCAACGTGACCATACCCTATAAGCGCGACGTCTTCGCGCTGGTGGACGAAATCGACGACTGCGCCCGCGAATGCGGCGCAATCAACACCGTCGTCAACAGAAACGGAAAACTTTCGGGTTACAACACGGACATCTTCGGAATGTCGTTCGCCCTGCGTGCCGCGGGCATCGAACTCGCGGGCAAAAAAGTGGTGGTGCTCGGCAGCGGCGGAACGTCGCACACGGCGTGCGCGCTCGCCGCGCGCGAAGGCGCAAAGTCCGTGCGCGTGGTGAGCCGCACCGGCGAATACAACTACTCCAACCTCGACCTCGTCGCCGACGCGCAGGTGCTGTTCAACACCACCCCCGTCGGCATGTTCCCGAACATAGAAGGCTGTCCCGTCGACCCCGCGGACTTCCCCGCGCTGGAAGGCGTGTTCGACGCCGTGTACAACCCGCTCGACACGATGTTCGTGCAGAAAGCCGAAGCCGCGGGCGCACGCTGCGCAAGCGGACTGCTTATGCTCACCGCACAGGCGGCGCAGGCGGCGGATTTGTTCCTCGGCAAGGCGTTCGCGCCCTGCCCGCCCGACTCCGACGCAGGCAGACGCATAATCGGCGTATGCAACGACCTTCGGGAAAAGCTCACCGACGTGGTGCTGTGCGGAATGCCCTCGTCGGGCAAGAGCACGGTGGGAAAGCTGCTTGCGGAAATGCTTAACAAGAAGTTCGTCGACACCGACGCCGAAGTGGAGAAAGCCGCGGGCAAAAGCATACCCGACATCTTTGCCGAAAGCGGCGAAGCGGGTTTCCGCGCACTGGAAAAACAAGCCGTGACGAAATGCGCCGCAATGCAAGGCGTCGTAATCGCGACGGGCGGAGGTGCAATTCTCGACCCGACCAACGCCCTCGCGCTCAAAGCCAACGGGTTCGGCGTGTTCCTCGAACGCGACCTTTCCGCATTGTCCACCGAAGGCAGACCTCTGTCGCAGACCAACGCGCTCGACGAAATGTACCGCAGACGTCTGCCCGCTTATCTTGCGTTTGCGGACGTCACCGCTACAAACGACGGCACACCGCAGAAGACCGCGGAGTTCATAAAGGAGAAGTACTATGAAAGTTTTGGTAATCAACGGGCCTAACCTCAATATGCTCGGCATACGCGAACCCGAAACGTACGGCACGCGCGACTATGCCGCGCTCGTCGCATACGTGAAATCCGAGGCGAAAAAACGCGGCGTGAAGGTCAAGTGCGTTCAGTCCAACCACGAGGGCGACATCGTGACAGTCATACAAAAGGCTCTCGGAAAGTTCGACGGAATCATCATAAACGCGGGTGCGTACACGCACACTTCGGTGGCGATTCTCGACGCGCTCAAAGCCGTCGCCCTGCCCGCCGTGGAAGTTCACCTCACGGACATAAATGCCCGCGAGGACTTCCGCAAAACGAGTTACGTCGGAATGTACGCCTTCGAAAGGATATGCGGGAAAGGCTTTGCGGGATACGCCGAGGCGCTGGACGCGCTGATTGCCCGCTCATAACGAAAGCGCCTTTGCTCATACTGTAAGCGGAGGTGACTTATGAAAAAGAAAAAGAAGAAATACCCGAAACTCACGCCCGCAACGGGCAACGAAACGGAAGAACAGGTCAACAGGTCGCACTACGACCCCAACGGGTGTTGGACGGGTGTGCCCGACAATCCCCTCAAAACGCCCGAACAGGACGCCGACGACCTGTGAGTGTCGGGTGGGTATCGAAAAAACAACTCCGTCGATGCGGAGTTGTTTTTTTCGGTTTTTATGCGCAATACTCGCTGAGCGTCGTTTCGGCAAGCACGCTCAACTGTCTGCGGATGTCTTCCAGCGTGTAGTTGGGCTCTTCGAGCAGCCACCACTTGATGAGGGATATTATGCCGCCCGCGAAGAACTCGGCAAGGATATCGGCGGGAAGTTTACCTTTGCCGTCCTTGGGCTTTGCCTTGCTCAGCCTGCCGATTATGTTGTGGGTGAGAATCTCGTGCACCTTGTCGAACACGAGGGCGCTGTCCGCCTTGACGATTATGGTGCGGATTCTGCGGCGGTGCCCCGCGAGGAAGTTTATGCCGAGGTCCATGACCTCGTTGTAATAGGTGATGAGGTCGTGTTCGCCGTGGGCTTTTTTGACCTGCTCGTGCAGACCGTACATAATGTCGCTTATGCACTTGTCGAGCAGTTGATATTTGTCCTCGAAATGCGTATAGAACGTGCCGCGATTTATGAGTGCGCGCTGGCATATGTCTATGACGGTGATGGAGCCGAAAGACTTTTCGTCGAGCAGTTCGTAGAATGCGTCGACGATGGCTTTTTGCGTACGTTGAATTCTGAGGTCGGTTTTGTTGGTGTTCTTGGTCATAGCGAAACTCCCTTATCGTATTGCCCGTTATCCTCGCTCGGATAGCGGACTCTTTTCTTTACGTTGACTGCGACGATGTACGCCGCGAGCACGGACACGACGTCCTTTGCTATATAAGGCACGGAAACGGCAAGCGCCGCCGCGCTCCATTCCGTACCCGAAATCAGACTGAACTGGGTCACGCCGAGCATATGGCAGAGCGCGAGTCCCACGAGGGAACAGCATATCGACCCCGCGGCACTCTTGCGTCTCAAAGGCAGACCCGACATCACGGCGTGCACGACGAACCCCCATATGAAACCGCCCGTAACGCCGACGAGTTTCTGCACGCCGCCCGTAAACGACGCAAACACGGGCACGCCTATCGCGCCGAGAGCGACATAGACCGCAAGTGCGGCAAAGCCCCTCTTCCAACCGAGGAAAAACCCCGCGAAAGCGACGGCAAAAGTCTGCATCGTAAGAGGCACACCCGACGGCAACGGAATGGATATTTGCGCCATAACGGCAATTAAAGCCGCAAAAAGCGCAGTGTAAACCATATTTTTGGTGCGTTCCCGTGTTGACACGGCACCCACTTTCTTCATCTTTCCAACGCTCTCCGTATCCTGTCGCAAGCTTCGTCGAGTTCCTCGTCGGGAATGTTTACGGGAGGTGCGAAACGTATCGTACTTTCGTGCGTTTCCTTTGCAAGCACGCCGCAGGAAGCGAGTTTCGCCACGTAGTCCGATGCGTCGCGCGTGAACTCCACGCCGATGAGCAGACCCCTGCCGCGGATTTCCTTTATCTCGTCGTTATGTATTCCGCGCAACGCCTTTACGAACCTCGCGCCCTTTTCACGCGCCATAGCAGGATAGTCGTCGCGCACGAGTATTTCCATCGCTTTGAGCGCAACCGCGCAGGCAAGCGGATTGCCTCCGAAAGTCGAACCGTGCGAGCCGGCGTCGAACACACCCAAAACGTCACGGTCGGCGACAACCGCGCTGACGGGCATTATCCCGCCGCCGAGCGCTTTGCCGAGCACGTAGACGTCCGGCGTCACGTTTTCGTGCATGCAGGCGAACATATCCCCCGTACGCGCAAACCCCGTCTGCACCTCGTCGGCTATCATCAGTATTCCGCGACGCGTGCATATCTCGCGGACTGCGGCAAGATACCCGTCGGGCGGAACGATTATTCCCGCCTCTCCCTGTATCGGCTCGAAAAGGAAGGCGACCGTGTCGTCCGTGATTGCCCTCTCGACGGCTTCGGGGTCGCCGTAGTCGACGACGGTGAACCCGTCCGTAAACGGCGCAAACCCCTTGCGGGCGGTTTCGTCCGTGCTCATCGTGATTATACTTATCGTTCTGCCGTGAAAGTTGTTGCGACAGCAAATTATATTCTGTTTGCCGTCTTTGACCCCTTTGACGAAGTTACCCCACCTTCGTGCCGTTTTGAGCGCGGTTTCCACGCCCTCGGCACCCGTATTCATTGGCAACACCATCTGCTTGCCCGTAAGCGCACCCAGTTTCTCGCAAAAGTCACCCAGCAGTTCGCTGTGAAACGCCCGCGACGTTAGGGTCACTTTGTCGAGTTGCTCTTTCGCCGCCGCCACGATTTCGGGGTGACGGTGTCCGAAGTTCAATGCGCTGTACGCCGACAGCATATCGAAATACTCCCTGCCCTCGGGGTCAGTGACTCGGGCGCCCTGCCCTTTTATTATGACCACTTCTTTGGAGTGGTAGTTGTGCGCGCCGAATTTCTCGGTCTGCTCGATGATTTCACGTGAAGTTCTGCCTGTCATACTTCTCCTCGATACTCAACGTCACGCGGGGCGGATTTTACGGGCTCCGTGTCGGTCAACATTATTTCACGCGCGTAATCCAACGCGATGTATTTCTTGTTTTTGCGCTTGCCTTCCTTCTCCATAAGGTCTGCAATGAGTTTCGCCGCTCTGTAAACGCCCACCCTGGATTGCACCTTGACGAACATGGGCGTGTCGGCATACTTTTTCATTCCGCTTCTGTCGTGCTGATGATAAATATTGTAGTCGTAGTCGGCGGGATTGAGCGCGATTGCCAACCGCAACGTCCTGCCGATAAGCACGATTTTGGCAAGCTGTTTGCCGCGTTTGCGGAAATAGTCGCCGCCGTTTACCACGCGGGAGTGCGTGCCACGATAGGACAGAATTTCGTTTTTGACTGCGTTGTATATGGCGCGGTTTGCGGGAGTGGTCGCCCTTATCTTGGACACGAAAGTGATTTTCGTCCTGCCCTCGCGCCGTTCGTTTGCCATATCTTCCGAAAGGCTTTCTTCCGTTTCGAATTCCTCGCCCTCGGTATCGGACGAAAACGCCTCTTCCAACGTCGGCGTAACGTACGGGTTGACGTCCTCGAAGCCGAAGCCTCCCGCATAACCGCCGAAAGGCACGTACTCCTCTTCGGCGTCCCAGTCGGTTTCCTCGACGTATTCGGTCGCGTCCTGCGTCCGCACCGCGCGGTCTTTTTCTTCGCCGCTTTCCCGGACTTCCTCGGACGGAATTCCCTCGGATCGAGCGAAAGCCCCTTTCTCTTCCGTCTGCTCTTCCGCTTGTCCCGAATCGTCGCCGCTTTCGCGCCCTTCTGCCGCCTGCCGCAATTCCGCTTCGGCGTGTTCTTCTCTCTCGGTCGGTGCGCTGTCGTCTGAGCTTTCCCCCTTGTCGGGAATTTCCCCGACGGGTGCATTGACGTCGGGTTGCTCTTCATCCGCGCTTTCTTTTTCGTCTGCCGAAGTTTGCGCGCCGTTTTTTCCGTCGTCCTTGCGGGGATATTTCGGGGGAGCAATCGTGCGCCACAACAGCACCGCCGCAACAGCGGCGACGATTATCACCAACGCTACGATTATCTGCTCCGTCTGAGACATCGCAGTCAAAATTGCACTCAATCCGACCTCCGATGACAACTGCCTGAATGGTGTCGGCAAAATTATACACCTGTTTGCTTATATAATATAATAAAAGACCGCTTTCGTCAATGATTGTCAAAATAATTCCCGCATAATGAAAATCGCGTACGTCCGAAATGCATTTTGCCTGCATATTCCGACTGAATTGCGCAAAAAAATGCGTTTTTGTGCGTTTGGGGCTTAACTTTTGTTGCAATCATTATATAAAAGTAGTATGATTATACACGAGGAAAAGGGTATGAGAAAAGGCATTGAAAACAAAGTCGTGGTCGTCACGGGCGCAAGCGCGGGTATCGGCAAAGCCACTGCGGAATTTTTCGCCGCACGCGGCGCAAAAGTCGTGTGTCTTGCCCGCCGCAAGGTGGACGGTATGGAAAGCATTTCCACCGACGTGACGGACCGCGAAGCGGTAAAAACGGCAATCGACGCAATCGTTGCCGAACACGGACGCATAGACGTTCTTGTCAACAATGCGGGTATGGGCATTTCTGGCACGGTGGAAGACACCGACCCCACCGCCGTCCGCAAGATTTTCGAGCTCAACTTTTTCGGACTGCTCAACGTAATCCAGACCGTTTTGCCCGTTATGCGCGCCCAGGGCGGCGGTACAATCGTCAACGTAAGTTCCGTTGCGGGCAAACTGGCAATTCCCTTCCAATCCTTCTATTCCGCGACCAAAGCAGCGGTATCCTCTCTCACCGCGGCTTTGCGCGCCGAGGTCGCGCCGTTCGGCATAAAAGTGACTTCCGTACTGCCCGGTGACGTCAAAACGGACTTCACCGCCGCGCGCGAAAAGAACTCTTACGACAACCCCGCATACGGCGAAAGAGTGCGCCATGCCGTCGAGGCAATGGAACGCGACGAACAGAACGGTATGTCGCCTTCCGTCATAGCGCGCGACATATACCGCCTTGCCGTGTCGAAAAATCCGCCCGTCGGCAAAGTGGGCGGCACAAAGTACGCATTCCTAACGGGGCTTGCGAAGTGCTTGCCCGAACGCACGGTGTGTTATCTGCTCGGAAAATTGTACGGCTGATACCGTTGCGACATTTAAGGCTGCTTTAATCTAATAGGACCATAATTTTTACGCAAACTGATTTAGGAGAACGGATATGAGAATTTTGCTCGTCGAAGACGAAAAGGAACTTTCACGCGCGCTTGCCAAAATGCTCGCAAAGGAAGGCTACGACGTAGACTGTGTTTACGACGGTATGGACGGTCTGAGTTTTTCCCTTTCCGGACTTTACGACCTTATCATTCTCGACGTCATAATGCCCAAGATGAACGGGTTCGAAGTGCTTGCCGAGTTGCGCCGCAAAAAAGTGGAAACCCCGATACTTATGCTTACGGCGTTGAGCGACGAACACGACAAAATCGCGGGACTGGACAGAGGCGCGGACGACTATGTGTCCAAACCTTTCTCCTTTGACGAACTGTCCGCGCGCATACGCGCCCTGCTGCGCCGCCGCGGCAAACTCGTGACGGACAACAAACTGGAATACGCCGAGGCAACCCTCGACCTGACCACATTCACGCTCGCCACGCCCAAGGGCGAAATCGGACTGACCGCAAAGGAATTCGAGCTGTTGCGCTATATGTTCGAATACCCCAACTTCGTCGCGGCGAAGGACGACCTCATCCTGAAAGCGTGGGGTCTGGACAGCGACTTCGAGTCCAACAATCTCGAAGTGTACATCTCCTTCATAAGGAAGAAACTCAATCATCTCAGCGCGTCCTTCACCATAGAAGCCGTGCGCGGCGTGGGATACCGCTTTGTCCCCAACAACAAAAACAAGATGGAGGCGGGCGCTTGATGCGCCCGTTTTTATTGCACGGATAAAACACGAAAGCACACTTTATCTGTTTATTTTGACAAATAAACCCCCGCATTGCGTATGGACGCCATAATCAAAAAACTGCGACTGAAATTCACTCTCTCCACCGCTCTGCTTGCCGGAATCATTCTTTTCGTGCTGGCGGTGGGCTTTTGCGTGTCGCTGTACGTCTCCACCGAAATAACTGCGGCGAACACCCTCGACGAGGTTCTCGACAATCCCTCGACGAAGGTCACCGACGACGTGGGCAGAAAGTGCTTTGCCTTCATATGCGGCGACGACGCCATGGCAAGCGTGCCCGATGTCTATATGGACGAAGTCACATCCTACGGTCCGAACCTGGCGGGCAAAATTCTGTATTCCGCACGCGCCGAGGGCGACGGGAAATTCACGGTGGGCGACAACTACTTCCGCGTCGAATCGCGCGCAATCGGCGACGGCAAAACCCTGTATGCCGTTCTCGACAGAACCGCCGACCACAACACGCTTGCCTGGGCGGCAATGCTTATGACGCTGATTTACATCACCGCGCTGATTGTCGTCGTGCTCTTCTTCTACATCTTTTCGTCGCGCACGCTGGCACCCGTTTCGGAGTCCTTCAAGAAACAGCGCGACCTGATTGCCAACGCTTCGCACGAACTCAAAACTCCTCTCACCGTCATATCCACGAACCTCTCGGTCATGAAGTCCGAGCCGCAGTCCACCGTCGAGGAAAACGCCAAATGGGTGGAAGCCATAGACGCGCAGATTCAGCGCATGAACGGGCTCATCGTCAATATGTTGCAACTGTCGCGCATGGAGAACACGGAACTTGTCAAAACCGACCTCGATTTCAGCGAAATCGTGGAGGGCGCGTGTCTGTCCTTCGACGCCGTGTGTTTCGAAAAAGGCGTAAGCCTGATTTCGGACATCACGCCCGATATTCACGTTTCGGGCGACAGGGACTCTTTGGAAAGACTGGTGTCGTGCCTGCTCGACAACGCCACCAAGTACTGCGGAGAGGACGGCAAAATCGGACTGAAACTGACCGCAGACAAAAAGGTGCGCCTGCACATCATGAACACGGGCACCGTCATTTCCGACGAGGACGCGAAGCACGTGTTCGACCGCTTTTACCGCACGGACGGCGCGAGGAGCAACCCCGACAACAACAGTTTCGGGCTGGGACTGTCCATCGCGCAGGCGACGGCGTACGCTCACGGCGGCGAAATCACCTGCCGCGGCGTGGAGAACAAGGGCACCGTGTTTACCGTGACCCTGCCCTTGCACCGCAACAATTCGCGCAGGGACAGGGAAAAGGAAAAGAACTCCGACGGCGCGAACTGACAAGGAACAAGCCTTGCCGTCCGCTTTTCTTTCCGCCTCTTTCCACGGCACGCAAAAAGAAACCGAAAAGCAACCGCCGCACGCAAGTGCGGTTTTTTCGTGAAAAATTTTATTTTAATGATACTGTAATACTCACCCTCTAAACTGTGAAACAGAGGATAAAACTCCACCCTCCGGGCTTGTCCGAACCTCCGCACGCGCAAGTCATTCTGCTCTTCCCTATCTTATGCTAATTTCAACTCTCCCGCGGAGGATACAAAAGCTCCCGACCAACGGGAGTTTTTGCTTTTCGCGCTTTTCAACAAAATCGAAAATTTTTTGTTTTATCGGGGTCAATCGTTTGACACGACGATTTCATTGTTTTATTATTATGTAAATCCGAACGGATAGAATATCGGAAATTCAGTTTTGTGGGTAAATATTATGTCGAATGTCGAACTCCAAAAAAAGATTGATGTCGAAAAATGGCTGGAATCCGAAACCAACCATTTCGATATGTGCGGCAGTTACGATTACTGCGCTTTCTGCGACAAGAGCGAAGAGACGCCCTGCGCCAACGCCGTCGAGCGCATGAGCAAAAAGCAGGAAGAGGAAAAAGCCGAAGCGGAAAGACTTGCCGCCGAAGCCGCGGAAGAAGAGGATTCCTCCCTTTCTCTCGGCAAAGCTTTCGACCTCGAAAAGGTTATGCAGAAGAAGGCGGCGAGAAAGAGCCTGTCCTTCGCCGAGAAGTACGCGCTTGCCGACGACATCGTGAAGAGCCGTTACGCGACCCTCAAAGAGGCACTCACCACAACGCCCAAGGGCACGCCCAAAATCAAGAGCCGCATAAGTAAACAGTGCGATACATACCGCAGAAACGGCGACATCGTGGCGAAGGTCACCATAATCGGCACCTCGCTGCGCATCAATCTGCCCCTCGACCCCGACGCGCCCGAATTCAACGACGGCAAAATGCCCCACACCAACACGGGTCACAAAAAGGTGTACGCCGAAGTGCCCTTCCAGTTCAAGGTCAACAGCAAACTGGCGCTCAAACGCGCTCTGCATCTCATCGAACTGGTGAAGTAGGAGCCCGTCGCCTCATACCGCAAAGCAAAACGCCGCGAAATTCGCGGCGTTTTTCATATGCTCTCCCTCTCCCTTTCTTTCCGGACCTGTCAGCCTATCGGCACGAGTTCCTCTTTATGCGCGTTGAACACGGAAAAATGCGTGAACCCTATCTCTTTCAGCATCTTGCAGGTCGCCTCGTAATCCTTGCACAGTTCCGCATGGTGCGAGTCCGACCCGAAGGATATCTTCCTGCCGCCGAACTCGTAGTATTTGCGCAGGATTTCTTCGGTGGGGAACAGTGTCGTGTGCGTGTTGACCTCCAACGTCTTTCCGCGGTCGATTATGCCTTTGAGTATGCGCTCGAACTTGTCGGGATAATCGGCGTATTCCAGTTTCTTGTTGATATACGGCGCGTTGCGCGTGACGTAACCTATGTGCGCGACGATATCGTACCGATACGGCGCGTCCAGGCTTGCGATTATGTTGTCGAGATAGTCGCCGTAAATGCGCTTCTTGCTTTTGAGGAAAAAGGCGTGCGGGAAGTACACGTCCCACCCGTCCACGAAGTGCACGGAGTTTATCACCACGTCGAAGGGATAGCGCGCCAGCGTCTCGACATACCTGTCGCATACGTTCGCGCCGAACCCCGCCTCTATTCCCAGACGGAAGTGCAACGGACTGCCCTCCGCCGCCAGTTTGTCGGCTTCGGCTTTCCACTCGGCGTAATAGGCGTCGAGGTCGATATGCTTCCACGGAATGGGCGTTTTGTTGCCGCCGAACTTCAATTCGAGGTCGAGGTGGTCCGTGGTGGCAAGGTAATAAAGCCCCTTGTTCTTCGCCTCGGCGACGATTTCGGATATCGGGTCGTGCCCGTCCGAGGAATGGTGAGTGTGCACGTGCGAGTCGACTTTTATCATTCGAGCACCGCCTTTATTCTTCTGACGCCCGCGGAGGAACTCTGTTCCTTGACGATTCTGAACTTGCCCAGTTCCGCGGTGTTCGCCGCGTGGGGTCCGCCACAGATTTCCACCGAGTCGCCTATGGTGTACACCTTGACGACGTCGCCGTAACGGTCGGCAAAAACGCCCACCGCTCCGCGTGCGCGCGCTTCGTCCACGCTCATCTCCTCGCAGGTCACGGGGCGCGCCGACGCTATCTGTTCGTTGACCACCTTTTCGACCTCGGCTATCTCCGCTTCCGTCAGCGGACGGGGAAAGTTGAAGTCGAAGCGCAACCTTTCGGGAGTGATGTTGCTGCCGCGTTGCATTATGCCGTCGTCTTTCAGTACCTTTTTGAGCGCGAAGTTGAGAAGGTGCGTCGCGCTGTGCAACCTCGCGGTCGCCTCGCCGCCATCGGCAAGACCTCCCTTGAACTTCTGCTCCGCGCCCGCCTTGGACTTCTCCTGATGTTCGGCAAACGCCTTTTCGTAGCCCGCGCGGTCGACGGTGTACCCTTTCTCGCGGGCGAGTTCCTCGGTCATCTCGATGGGGAACCCGAAGGTGTCGTAAAGTCTGAACGCGGTTTTCCCGGGGAAAGTGCCCACGGGAATATGCGTGAGAATTTTGTCGAATTCTTTGAGCCCCTGTTCTATGGTCTTGGCGAATTTGCCGCGCTCGGTTTCCAGTTCGGACAGAATTCTTTCGCGGTTTTCGGCTATATTGGGATAAACTTCGCCGTACTTTCCGACGTACAGGTCGGCAAGGGCAAGCAGCGCGTCGGACTCCACGCCCAGCGTTCTGCAATAGCGCATTGCGCGGCGGATAAGTCTGCGCAGGACGTAACCCTGGTCGACGTTGGAAGGCGAAACGGGTTTGACGTCGCCGAGCAGGAAGGTCGCCGTGCGGGTGTGGTCGGCGATTATCCTCATCGCCACCGTATCGGCTTCGTTCTCGCCGTGCTTCTTGCCCGACAGCTTTTCGAGTTCGGCTATGGCATAGTCGAAAAGGTCGGTTTCGTAGACGGAGGCGTAACCGTTCAGCGTGACCAGCGTACGTTCGAGCCCCATACCCGTGTCCACGTTCTTGTGCTCCATCGGGTTGAGTTTGCCCTCGGCGTCCTTGAAATACTGCATGAACACGTTGTTCCAGATTTCGAGGTACTTGCCGCAGTCGCAGGCGGGAGTGCAATCCTCTCCGCAGGCGGGTTTGCCCGTGTCGAGGAATATCTCGGTGTCGGGACCGCAGGGACCGGTTACGCCTGCGGGACCCCACCAGTTGTTCTTCTTGGGCAGGAAGAATATGTTCTTTTCGGGCAGACCGAGACTCTTCCATATCTGCGCGCTCTCGTCGTCGCGGGGACAATCCTCGTCGCCGCCGAACACGCTGACCGCCAGTCTGTCGACGGGAATTTCCAGCACGTCGGTCAGAAATTCGAAACTCCAACCTATTGACTCCTTCTTGAAATAGTCGCCGAGCGACCAGTTGCCCAGCATTTCGAAGAAGGTGCAGTGCGACGCGTCGCCCACTTCGTCGATGTCGCCCGTGCGCACGCATATCTGCACGTCGGTCAGACGCTTGCCCGCGGGGTGCTTTTCGCCCAGCAGGTAGGGAACGAGCGGATGCATCCCCGCTGTGGTGAACAGCACCGTCGGGTCGTTTTCGGGGATGAGGGACGCCGTGGGAATGACCGCGTGTCCGCGCGCTTTGAAGAAATCGAGGTATGCTTTTCTTAACTGTGTGGAATCGAGTTTTTTCATAAATCCTCTTTGGCTGTGCCTATTACAACGCCGCCACGCACCCGTCGGAGGGCGTGACGCCCGCCTGAGCCAGTGCGGCGTAAAATTCGTGTTCGAGATTGCGCTCCTTGACGGCTCGGGTGAAAGCCACCGTGGTGGCATTGCCCACGGTGAGCGCGCCGACGTTGACCGTCGCGTTCTTGGATACGTTGAGGTTGAATACCAGCCTGCGCACGCCGCACCCTTCGGGAACGGCAACGTAACCCATATTGCTGAATATGACCGTCTGACGCGATTTGAGGAACACCCTGAATATGCGCGCCATGACCGTTTTGAACCACAGAGGAGCAAGCTTCAACAGCAGGGATTTTTCCGCACGCACCGTGGTGGCGAAGAACTTTTCCATCTCCTCTTTGGTGGTTTTCGCTTTGAGTTGCTCCGTCGCCGCACTTACGTACTCGCCCAGCGTGTGCAGTTCTCCGGGACGGAAAACCAGTCTTACGAAGTTGACGAAGTTGCGAAGCGTCGCCGACGGGAACATTTTGCGCAGGTTGACGGGCACCATCATCACAATGGGACGCTTGCCTTTGGTCACGCGCTCGACCGCATACGCCATCGCCCCGCACATCAACGATGTCAGCGTCGCGCCCAGATTGCGGGCGACGCATTTGAGTTTGTCGGCGGGCAACGTCTTTATGTCGGACTTGTAACCGTCCTCGCACAGGGTACCTCCCAGCAGTTGCGGCGGCTCGCCCATCAACCCTTTGAGGTCGAGGTCGCTCAGCCTTATCGGGCGGTAATAGCGGTAGAAGGCGTCCTCCGCCTCCTCTTCCGTCGGCGCGGCGTTTAGGTCGACCGCGCAGGACGTGTCGCCGAGTTTCCTGCCCTTTTCGACGGCATAGGCGAGTATCACGGCTTTCATAAGTTCGAGCGCACCCAGCCCGTCGCTCACTGCGTGGAAAACTTCCATTTCGATCATATTGCCGACGTAACAGAGACGGAAAAGATGCCCCCGCGTCTGTTTTTTGTCGAAAGGCGCAAGGATGACGCCCGACGACGGAAGAACGTCGAACGGTTCGGGGTTCTCTTCGAGATAATGCCACGCGTACCCCTTTTTAAGTCGAACGCGGAAAGTCGGGAAACGGTTCAACGCGACTTCTGCCGCCCGCTGTAACGCGACGGGGTCTACGGGCTCGTCCATTTCCGCACAGATACGGAAAATGCTCTGTGCTTTTTTGGTCGAAATTATGGGATAAAATTTCGCCGAAACGTCGAGGCGGTAGCGTTTGAGCCCGCCGTCGTTTTTCCGCTTTTGAGCCATATATCCTCCCTTTACGCGCGCCCGCCCTTCCCTTCAAGGACGCCCGTAACGCTCAATCATTTTATTATTTTTTATAAAGATTGTCAATGAAATAACCCCGCACCCCGAACTGTTTGTGCGTACGGGGATTTTATCGGCGACGGCGCGCATATAATGTATCGGTTGCGCGCCTTCGCCGCGCGTGCAAGGAGAGAATATGCCAAACAACGAAAAGAACGAAAACACCACGTCAAAACCCCATTCCCTGCAACTTGCCGAACACAGGTTGCTGTCGGTAACGGGCGTAAAAGCCGTGCCCACGTTCACGGACAAACTCATCGAAATCGACCTCGAAGGCGAAAGGCTGACTGTCACGGGTCACGACCTCACCGTAAAAGTGCTCGACCTCGAAGGCGGGCGGCTCAACGCGTCGGGCTACGTGACTTCGATGAGATACTCCACGGCAATCGCGCCGTCGTCGCTCATCAAAAAACTGTTCAAATGACAACGGGCGCGGACTGGTCGCAACAACTGTTCGCCGCCTGCACGGCGGTCGCGTTCGGACTTGCCGCGGCGCTGCCTTTGCTGTTGCTCGACGTGTCCGCGCGAGGCTTTGAAAAAGTGCTTGCGGACTTCTTCGCCGTCGTTCTGTCGGCGGCGTTGTTCCTGCTGTCCGTGCAGTTCGGCGCAAAAGGTCAACCGACGGTTTACGGTGCCGTCTGCTTTCTCGCAGGCGCGGCGGCGGGCAGAAAACTCGCCGCAAAAGCCGTCGAAGCAATAAAACGTCGCCGCACGGCCGCCCGTTCGTCCGATACGCCCGATACCGCCGACGCTCCCGCGCCGCTCTTTGCCCGATTGCTCCGCAAAAAGAAAAAATCCCCCGAAAAGGGGAATGACTAACTCGTTCTCTTTTCCTTTGCCAGTCTGCCGTCCAACGCCTTTTTCATGGCAAGATAGTCCGCCGCAAGCTGAAAAACGTACCTTTGCCGCTCTTCGTGAGAAAGTCCATTCATCAACTCTTTGTCGGCGAGTTGCTGTATGGGATTGACGATTTCCTCGCCCGCGTCGAGCAGTTCTTTGAGCCGTATGTAAATCTGCCTTTGCGAAAGGCTTATACCCTGCGGCGCGCCCGCGGCACCGTTCTTGTACGCGTTGGATTGCAATCTGCGTTTGGCTTCGTTCGCCATATCCCTTATGGCGCATTTGGGATGTCTCGTGTTTGCCATACCTTTGCCCTCCGCGTGCATATTAACATAAATTGCCCGCGTGCGGACGGTTGCGACAAAACCTCCGTTCGATTTCTCTTTTCCGTCAAACCCCGACAAATTGCGCGCCCGCTTTTTGTCATACGCGACCGCACTTGCACGACCCGCGCGGCTTTACTCCCCGTCGTCCTCAACCGAATCGGGCTTTTTCCTCTCTTCCCGCACGTACACCGCTTCGCCCTCGCGGCGGACGGCGAGCGAAGTGTTGCGCGCTATGCGCTCCGCCGCATAACACATAGGCAGATACAACACGCCGACGACGGCGAAGTTGGACACCGTGTGCACGACGTCGAAATACAATCCGCGCACGTAATAGGCAACCCAGTATCTTCCGAGGTCCGTCCCCGCAAGCCCCGCCGAGGCAATCAGCGTATCGGCGCACGCCGAAAGCACGCCGAAGAAAACGGACATCACGACGGCGAGCGCGACCGCGACGACGAGGTTGCGTCTGCGCAGAAACAGACAGGCGAGCACGGCAAGCAACGGCCAGTAAACGAAATACAGCACAACCCAGCTCGCCACACCGTACAGCGCGACTTCCACCCCGCAGAAAACGAGTACCGCGGGCAAGGTGTACGCCGCCCCGAAAGCCGTGGCGTACACGAGCACGAACAGGGTCACCACCTCGACGTTGGGGATTGCCGACAAGGCAAATTTGAGCGCGGTGAGCATTGCCGCCATAACGGCGACCTTTACGACGTATGCCGCGGTGAGGCGCACTCTTCCGCCCTTTCCGTCAATGCTCCCGTGTGCTGTTTTCATTGCAAAATCGACGGTTTATCTTATAAAACCGACACTTAAAACGTCAATATGTCTGAACTGCCAAGTAATAACTTGCCCCGTCCACGAGCGGAAGAATGGCGCAACCGACGTTGGAGAAGAAGTAGGTTTTGCCGTTCGCGACCGTCGTTGCGATTTCGCCCGTCTGGTAGTCGGTGCCTTTCAGCGAATAGTTGTCGATGTCGTGGTAGATGGCGATGAAGGTGCGGTCGGCGTCGCTTCCGACGAGGGTGTCGACCGCCGTGATATAGGCGTCCAGTCCCGAGCCCGTATAGTCGAAAACGGAAATCGTACCCTTCGATTTCATCTCGCCGAGCACGTCGAAGAGATTGCCCATACGCGTGGTGATTTCGTACGGTTTGTCGCCGATGAGAATGTTCACCGTCTTTTCCGTGCTGGTCTGTTCCAGTCCCGTGACCTTGTCCTGCAAGTCCTTTATCCGCTCTTGCAAAGAGCCGTTGCAGGCGACGAGGGAAAGTGCGACGACGCACACGAGAAGTGCCGCGACGACGGAGAGAACCAATGCTTTTTTCGTTTGACGTTTCATAAAAAACCTCCCGTTTTTTCGGGGAGGCACGGCAAAACACGCCGTCGTCTCCCACCGAAACAACCGCTTGTAGTTCATCGGGCCGGTCTCCTGACTTCGGTCGGCAGAATGCCGCGGCGCCTTCCCCTTGCGGGTGGCGTGCTCCGTTTCACCTTACAGTAGCGGGGGCTGTGCGGGATTTTCACCCGACTTCCCGATTATCGGCTTTCGCCGCACCCGATACCGCAATGATACCACACGCGCGCCGCTTTGGCAACCGAACCGCACGCGTACGCGCTCGGCAGAAAACAAGAAATTTTTTCTAATAATTGACTTTGGCTACATATCAAACTATAATAGCATTGTATAATATCGTATAAGGAGTGAACTATGTACACCAGATGCCCAAGTTGCAGAGCAGAAATATGTTTCGAGCCTCCTGCCAACGCAGCCAATCTGCCCGACGGCTACAAGCACAGGATTAAGTGCCCCAGCTGCGGAGTTACCATCGGCGTCAAACTGCCCAACCGTGACGCCATCGCTTCCGTACAACCGACTTTCACGCCGGCAAATCCCAACGCATTTTCTTCGGAGCCCATATACAGCGCCGCGCCCTACACCCCTTCGGCGGAGGACGAGAAGGCCGCAAAGAAGGAGGCTCGCAAAGCCGCCGCGGCAACAAAGAAATCCGGCCTCAGCAGAAACATCACGGTCTTTGTTTTCTCCGCGCTGTTCATCGTCTGCGCAGTACTCGGATATCTCTATACGCAAGGCACGGTCGACAACGGCATACTGAGCGGGTTCGCGTACTTTGACGGCGTGTCCGTGCTCAAATCGATTGCCCAGGAGCCCGAACTTTACCAGGCGATGTTCGAAGCCGACGTCGCGACGGGGTTCATCACCGTACTGCCCGTTATATTCTTCCTCGGCGCAATTCTCACCGCAGCACTGGCGCTTGTGTGTATGTTCGCCAAAAAGTACTTCCGCATTCCCAACCTCATTCTCGGTCTCGGAATGTTGGTCGTCGCCGTGTGCATGCTCTGCGCTCCCGCTCTGACGGGCGACGCCACCTCGGAAAAGTTGACGGACTATCTGTCCACGATAATCGAAAACGGCGCATACCTCATCGTCGTGCCCGTCGTAATCGGCGTGTTGCACTCGATAGCGTCGCTCATCTTCCTCAAAAGCATGAAAAAGAAAGTCGCATAAACGAAACGCCGCTCACCGAGCGGCGTTTTTTTTCACTCTTCGCGGTTGCCCGAACGGCAACCGCTTTCATTGTTTCGTCGATTTGTTGTTTTGTCGGTTTCGTCGGTGCCGCCCGCGACGCCGTCTTTTGACAACTGCCGTTACGACGGATTTTCCGTCTTTTATTCGGTATCATTATTGACGCGCGCCGCGCACGCGTCGCGCGCGCTCACATAAGCACCTGACCCTGTTCGCTGTCCACGACGTAAAGTATGTTGCTCTCCTCGCCAGTCATCGCGTCGATATAGACGAAATACGTCCCGTCGCTCTCGCACTCGAACTCGTACGTCAGCACCTCCCGCGTTTCGTCGAGAGGTATGAGCGCGAGCGTCGGTTCGGACACGGTGGGCAGGATGACGCGTTGCGCGGCTTGCGCCGCGGTCAGCACGGGACGCGGAAGGGCGCGCTCGGTGTGATTGAACACGTAGTGCGTGGCGTCCAGTCCTATCACGTTGCCGCTCGCCTCGTCCACCTTGACCTTGACGAGGTCGGGATAAAGCACAGTTCCGTCCTCGACGGGTGCCAGATTGACGAACACTATGCCGTTCGCACCCGAACACCACACCACGGTCATATCCTCGTAACCTGCCGCGGAAGCAAACCCGATTGCCGCCGCGCAGTGCTCGGGGTATCCGCCTGCGACGGCGGATTTGCCGTAGTCGAGGTTGAACGCAACGAGCAATCCGCCCTGTTCGGACAGCTGCACGAACCCGTCGCCGCCCTCTGTCGAAAGTCTGTAATTCAGCGTGACGACGTCGCCTTCCGTCCTGTCGTAAAACTCCACGTCGTGCGCGTCGGGGATATACCCTTTGACAAGTTCCGCGCCCTCTTCGGCGGTTATCTTCCCAAGCCCGTCGAGTGCTTTGCATTCGCGGTGTTCGAGCGCGTCGGAAAAGGGTCCGTCGTATATCATCTGCGGGTAATCCACATCGGGTTCGGCAAAGGCGTCGAAGGAGGACGTGAAAGTTTCGAGCATTCCGCCGTCTCCCAGAAACAGTTTGCCTTCCTCTATACCCTGTCGGGTGTCGCCGAGCGACTGTTTGAGTATGCCCGCCATATCGCGCATTTTGCGCAGAATGCCGCGCTCCTCCGCGCTGAGCGGCTCGCCGTTTTCCATGCGTTTGGCAAGATAGTGCGCATAGTCGCCCAGCTGTCCCACGAACTTGGTCGCGCGCATGACGCCGTCCTCGCCGCCTCGGAATACGCTGAGCCCCGACCCTGCCGTCTGTGCCGCGCTCCACACGTCGTACAGAATGCTCCTCTGCGCCTCTACCGTGCTCGCCGCGTCGAGTTTGCCGAGTTCGGTTTCGAGGTTGTTGGCACTGTCCAGCAAATCGTAGTAGTTGCGGGAATACACCGCTTCCATTTCACGCATATAACTCGCCTGCATACGGTTGATGTCCTCGCTGTAATACAGCGCCACGGACAGTCCCGCAATCGCGCCTACGGCAAGCGACACCACTATGCCCGTCACGACGTTCCTCGCCGTGCGCATTTTCTTGTTGCGTTTTGCCGTCGCCGCGGGCGACTGTTGCTCCTCCGTCACGGCAGACAGAGTAACTTTGCTCTTTTCTTTTTGTCTTGTATCGTTTTTTCTTTCCATATCGGCCTCCTAGCAAAAATTGTGGTCTCCTATAACGAGTTTGACGGGGCGCGACAACATCCAGGCGGAAGTCGCCGTCTTGGGGTTGTAATAGAACAAACACCCGTAAGTGGGATCCCACCCGTTGAGCGCGTCCTGCGCCGCTTTCACCGCGGTGCTGTCGGGGGTAAGATTTATCTGTCCGTCGGCAACGCAGTCGAAGGCTCCCGCCTGATATACGACGCCCGCAATGGTGTTGGGAAAACTGGAACTCTTGACGCGGTTCAGCACGACGGCAGCCACGGCAACCTGCCCCGTATAGGACTCGCCGCGAGCCTCGCCGTACACCACGCGCGACAACAACGCAAGATCGGAAGAAGTCGACGAAGAGCCCGACACGGACGACCCGCCGATCGTCATACCGAGCGCCGCCGCGGTTTTGGTGCCGACCACTCCGTCTGCAGTCAGCCCGTTATTGCGCTGGAAGTACATGACCGCACTCTTGGTGCCCGACCCGAACACGCCGTCCACCGAACCGCTGTAATACCCCCAGTTCTTGAGCTTTTGTTGCAGCGTTTTGACCGCCTCGCCCGAGCTGCCCTGTTTGAGCACGCCCGAAGAAGTGGAGGACGACCCCGACGAAGTGCCGAGCGACACGCCCATTGCCGCCGCTGTTGCCGAGCCGACGATGCCGTCCGCGCTCAATCCGTTGGTGCGCTGAAAATACACGACCGCGCTCCTGGTGCCCGACCCGAATATGCCGTCCACCGAACCGTCGTAATACCCCCAGTTTTTGAGCTTTTGCTGAATGGTCTTTACGGTTGCCCCCGTGCTGCCCTGTTTGAGCACTTCCGCCTGTGCCGACGATGCGAACTCCGTCCCCGCGAACAAAGTCGCGCACAGACAGAGGACGAACACCGCGACGACCGCGAGAACAACCGTTCTGAAAATCAAAGCATTACGCATAAATCACCTCTCGGCGCTAGTTTGCAACCCCGTCGCGCTTTTATACCCGCACGAACGCAACGCCCGACCGACACCCTCCGATTGCCCCGTCACGCCGTGTCTTTGCTTCTTTCCCTACCCGTCCGCACCCGCGCCGTCGCTCCTTCCGATATCATTCGCGCCCGCTACGTCCGCTCTTTTCGGTGTGTTTCGGCATTTTGCTCACATTGTCTTTTGCGGTTTCCCGCGCCCGTGCCGCCGCGGCAGGTTCGGTTGGTCCTCGGCAAAACCTGCGAGCGCGCGTATAAACGCCGCGCGAACGGGCAACAATTCACGCGAGGCGGTTATGAACAAAAAGACGGTTTTCATTTCGATATTATTTTTGCTGGCGGGCGCGGCGATACTCGCGCTCACGGCGTGCGACGACCTTTCGGGAATATTCCTGCCCGAAAGCAATTCCATAAGCGAACAAGTGGTAAGAATACATATACGAGCCAACAGCAACGACGCCGACGACCAGGCTGTCAAACTTGCCGTGCGCGACGAAATCACGGCGTATCTCACGGGCAGACTGGAAGGATGCGCCGACAAGACGGACGCGTTGAAAGTGCTGGAAGGCGAAGAAGAAAATCTGCGTCAAATCGCACAAAACACACTTTATCGCAACGGATATGACTATAATGTCCGCGTTTCGCTGTCATACGAGCATTTCCCGGAACGCACGTACGACGGATACGTGTTTCCCGAAGGCGAATACGACGCGCTGATGATACTGCTCGGCGAAGGCACGGGCGACAACTGGTGGTGCGTGGCGTTTCCGCCCCTCTGTTTCGTGCCCGACGGGAACGGAGAAAAAATAACGTACAAATCGTGGGTGGCGGAAAAACTTGCCGAATTGTTCGGCTGAAACAAATGCGCCGCGCGACCGACGTATAAAACAGGCGGACGCGCACAAACTCTTTTCGGAGGCTGTTATGAAAAAGATACTGAAAGAAACCATACGCAACTCTTCGACGGGCGTACAGGCAATCGACAACGTACTCCCCTACGTCGACGACGACAAGCTCGCCGAAATCATGAAGGAACAAAAACAGGTCATGTGCGATTTCTACAACCGCGCCAAAGAGGGACTCCCCGCCGAGGAAGTCGCCGAAGCGGAAGGAAACGTCATCTCCAAAACCATGATGAAGGCGGGCGCGTCCATATCCGCGATGATAAACCGCGAACCGTCGCACATCGCCGAAATGCTCATCGAGGGTTATCAGATGGGCGTGACAAGCATGCAGAAGTGCGTCAACGAAACGGAAGCGAGCAAGGACGAAGTGCCCGACATCGCAAAGGAACTTGTCAGAACCTACGACAAATTCATCAAATCCCTTCGTCGTTTCCTGTGAGGGAAACGAAACGAAAACGACGGCAACCGCCGTCGTTTTTTTGTTGTCTTGCAGCCGCGCTGACTTCTCCGTTGCGCTTCGCCCCGTATGGTCGTCGGGCGGAGGGCCGGTCAGTATCTGCGCAGCCAGTAGTCGTTGCTTTCGAGAGAGGCTTGCAGGGAGAACTGTTTGAGCATACATATCCTGACGAGCTTGGAGCGCAACGCGGTTTCGCTCGACGCGTACGACGACGACACCTTGATGCTGACCCACATTTCGAGGTTGTCGTCCAGATAGGCGACGAGCGCTTGCAGGTCTGCGTCGGAAGTTATGTACAAACTCGTTTCGCCTTCGTCCACGAACGTATCGGCGTACACGTTGTATACGTCTGTTGCGGGCGGGTCGAAGGAGGAGCGCGCGGTATGCGTGTCCGCAATCACCGCGTCGGACACCAGCAGATAGTCATAACTCATAAGTTCGTAGACCATGGATATGCTGCCCGTATCCATTCGCACGTCGCCCCACGTCGTGTCGACGACGTACCACCGTTTGTACCCGTTGCCCTGCGTGTCGACGAGCACCTTGTTCCAGGCGTGCCCGCCGGAGGTACCGCCGCTTTCCGCGGTGCCCGTTATCCTCACCGAGTTTATGCCGAGCAATCCGCACAACAGCGAAAACGCCTTTGCCTTGCCGTCGCACACCGCCCTGCCGTCCAGAAACACGCCTTCGAGATAGAACGCGTTGTATTTCAGCGTTTCGGGTGCGTTGAGGTCCTGCGCCGCGGCACCGTAATCGTAATCCACGTTGGTTATTATCCACTCGTACACGGCACGCACCTTTTCCACGTCGGTCATATCGTCGGTGGCTATGCTCTTTGCGACGTCACGTGCGCGCAAGTATATGGCTTTTGCCGCTTGCGACTGCGGAGTATCCACGAACTCGGGTCTGTAACCCCACTCCACCAGTCTGTACAACATATTGCTGTCGGTGGCAACCGCGAGCGACGACTGCACGCCGTCGAAAAGCGTTGCAGAGGACGACGCGTCCTTGTTGTAGGTGGTAAGACTTTTCTGCTGAACTACGTCGTATTGCGTGGGATACGCCTCTGTCGGAATGCCGAACACGCTTTCTGCGGTGACCTCCACTCCGTCGGTGCCGTAACTCAGACTGAACGACCCCGACTCGTCCACGCTTCCGATTACGTCGCGGAACAACTCCTTGAACTCCGCCGAAGTGTCCTCCGCAAAAACGTTCGAAACCTTCCACTCCGAGCGGGCGAGATACCATTCCTTTCTGCTTGCCGAGCCCGTCTTGTGCATAGATACGACGTAATTGACGACGGCTTCGAGGTCCTCTTCGTCCGTGACGTAGAAGTTATGAATGCCTCCGCGCCACAGGAACACGTCGTCGATGACGCTCTCGTGGGCGGCATAATCGGACTGAGATATGCGGAAAACGACAATATGCCTGCTCTCCACGCCGTCAATCGTCGCGGTGACGAAATTCTCGCCGTATGCGGGCGTAAACGTCAGTTCCCACCCGTTGGTCGGAGGGTTGTACGTTCCGTTCGCGTTGCGGACTTCCCACGTGACGGAGGAATTGAGGTCCGTGTCATCGGGCTGCACAGTGGCCGCCACCGTCACGTCTGTCGTCGACCCGTTGTCGTTGAAGGAAATATACTGTCCGTCGGAACCGAATGTGCCGGAACTGCGCAGTTCCACGTCGACGGTGCGCACCGCGGCGTATTCCTCGACGTAAGACAACACCACGTCGTCGAAAAGCGTGACGCCGTTGCAGGTCGCCATCATTCTGATGTGAACTTCGCCCACGCCGCCTTCGTGCGAATACACAAGCGTACCATCGACGGCGGACGACGCTATCTGTTCGTATACGTCGCCGTTGAGCACGTACCAGGTCGTCAGCACCTCGGCGTCGGGGTGCATATTGTCGTTAAATCGCCCGACGAGAGTGACGTCCGTCGCCGAATTCACGGGCTGACGCATGACGCCGTCCACTATATGGTGCGACGGGCTTGTTATGTCCGCACGGCTAAGCCGCGCGTACACGGCGCGAAAACTTATCTCCTCGCTTCTCACGCCTCCCGCAATGGCGTATATGCGGTAGACCTTGCCGTCCACTTCGTCGAAGGAATGCACGAACTGTCTTATGCCTTTGCCGCCGCCTATGTATTCCACCGAATTTCCCTGCGCGCTGTACCACATTATTTCCGCGTCGGGAGACGCGCCCGAATTGAGTTGCACGTCAAAGATCAGATCCTCGCCGACCGGAACCTCGTAAAGTTCTTCCGATGCGGAATAGTCGACGTTGCCCGAGAAAACGAGGTGTGCCGAAGTGACCTTCTGGGAGGAGGCAAACAGGTTGCAGGCAGTGAGAGTGCATGCAACGAGAACAACGAGAAAGACGGCAACTGCCAGAGTTGCGAAAAAAGATCGCGATATGCGTGTGCGCGCGTGTTTCATAAGTACTCCTTGCTCTCCGATTTTAATTTATCACACGCCGCGAAATCTTGTCAACATAGGCAAGGTGTGGTATCATTGCGGTATGGATAACAACACTCGCGCCGATTTTGCCATACTCAACCCGATAAGCGAAAAAGAGGCCCTGTCTCTGCACCCCATGTCGCTGGCGTTCGTGGGGGACGCGGTTCAGTCGCTGTACACGCGTTCGTTCGTGACGATAGGCAGCGACACCAAAACGGGAGTGCTGCACCGCGAAGTGACCAAACACGTTTCCGCGGTGGCGCAGGCGGCGGCGAGCGAGCGCATTCATCCTCTGCTCAACGAGACGGAAGCCGACGTGTTCCGTCGGGCGCGCAACTGCCATATCCAGACCTCGGCGAAACACGCCGAACGCGGCGAATACCGCAAAGCCAGCGGGCTGGAAGCCGTGCTCGGATATCTCTATCTTACAGGACAGAACGACAGACTCAAACTTTTCCTCGACATGACCGTGGGAGGTGAACAATGATCATCTACGGACGCAACCCCGTGCGCGAAGTCTTCCGCGCAGGCAAAACCGTCGAAAAACTCTACCTCGTCAAAGGCGAGCAGGATATGCAGCTTTCGACGGTGTTCTCGCTTGCCAAGGACAACAAAGTCCCCGTGTCGTACATAGACCGCCGCGCAATGGAACAGCTCGCCGAGGGCGGCAACCACCAGGGCGTCGCGGCACAGATAACCGACTTCGAATACAGCACGGTCGACGACATGCGCGCCCTTGCCAAAGAGCGCGGAGAAGGGTTGCTGATACTCCTGCTCGACGGCATAACCGACCCGCACAATCTCGGCGCGATTATCCGCAGTGCGGAGTGTTTCGGTGCGCACGGCGTGGTCATTCCGCGCCACAGAAGCGTCAGCGTGAACGACACGGTCGTCAAGGTCGCAAGCGGCGCGACCGAACATCTCGCCGTGGCGAAAGTGACCAACATCAACGACACAATACGCGAGTTGAAATCGCAAAACGTATGGGTTTATGCGTGCGATTTCGACGGTCAACCCCCTAAATGCGTTGATATGCGCAGCGACGTCGCGCTTGTCATCGGCAGCGAAGGGTCGGGTATAAAACGCCTCACCAAGGAGCTTTGCGACGGTACGGTGACAATCCCCGAATACGGCAGAATCAACAGCCTCAACGCGTCCGTCGCCGCGGGCGTCGTGCTGTATGAGGCGGCAAGACAGAGGCACGAATGAGCAACGGTTTCAACGGTATGACCGACGAGGCTCTTGCCCTCGCCGCACAGGACGGAGACAAAGCCGCGGAAGCGGAACTCGTCAAACGCTACTGGAATTTCGCCGAGAAATTCTCGCGCTCTTACTATGCCGCGGGCGTCGAGCGCGACGACCTGTTTCAGATTGCCGTAATCGCTCTGTTCGGCGCGGTGCGCTCCTACTCCCCCGACAAGGGCGCGGGGTTTCGCACGTACGCTTCCGTGTGCATGCGCAACGGCATATTCGACGCGGCGCGCAAATCGGGCGCGGCAAAGAACGCCCCCGCAGGCAAGACCGTGAGTATCGACGACGCGGGCGCGCTCGCGGGCGACGTGCCCATTGCGGACATTCCCTCTCCCGAGCCCACTCCCGAGGCGCAGTTCATAAGAAAGGAAGCGGAGGAGAGTTTCTACGCCTCTTTGCAAAACCTGCTCGGCGAGCCCGACTTCTCGATATTCCGTCTGTATCTTGCGGGACTTCCCTACAAGGATATATCCGCAAAAATCGGCGTGTCCGCAAAGAAGGTCGACAACACGGTCTACGCCGCAAAGAAGAAAATCGAAAAGGTGATGCACAGCATCAACAAGGACTGAGGCGACTTCGCCTTGTGTGCTCTTTCCGCCCTCGGGGCGGATTTTTTTTGCGCCGAAAGCATTGCTTCCAACGGAGCGCGGCAAACGGCGGGCGCGAAAAGAAAAGGAGAAAAACGGCGCACACCGATACTGACCGCGCGTCACGCGCGCGGACGCAAACGGTCAGACACGTCTTGCGCGTCGCGCGCTCGTCCGTGCGCCCGCGCGAGGGCGCGCATAGTCAAATTCTTTTAACATTATTTCGAAAAAATACTTTACTTTAATTTCTTTATATATTATTATAATCAAGCGAAATTTCAAAAGAAGTTTCAATCCTTCCCCGCAAGGGGCAAATGACCACAAGGAGGTAGCTATGAATAAGTACGAGATACTCTACATTATTCGTTGCGACATCGACGATGACCAGAAACAGAAGGTCGTCGAAAAGTACGAAGCGCTGGCTCAGCAACTCGGCACTCTCGAAACCCTCGACAAATGGGGTATGAAGAAGTTCGCCTATGAGATCAACAAGCAGTCCGAAGGCTACTACGTTCTGATGAACGTCGCCTGCGACGCTGCGGCGCAAGCGGAAATCGACAGACAAATGGGCATCGACGACAACGTCGTGAGAAAGATGATTATCAAAAAGTGATTGATGAGGAGTGAATTATGAATAAGGTATTTTTGATCGGTAATTTGACCAGAGACCCCGAACTGTCCACCACCGGCAGCGGCGTTAAATTCTGCAGATTTACTCTCGCCGTGTCCCGCTCCTACTCCAAGGACGGCAAGCGCGAGACCGACTTCCTGCCCGTCGTAGTGTGGAGAGCCCAGGCCGACAACTGCGCCCGTTATCTCAAAAAGGGCAGCAAAGCGGCGGTCAGCGGTTCCATCCAGACCAGAAGTTACGACGCACAGGACGGCAACCGTCGCTATGTGACGGAAATCGCCGCCGACGAGGTCCAATTCCTCTCCACCAAGAACGACGACGGCAGAGACGACGGCGTGGATTTCGACGATCTTACGCCCATCGACGAGGATCTGCCTTTCTGATTAACAAGGAGTAAAAAATGAACGAAGAAGTAAAAGCACCGCGCCCCCCGAAGAGAGCGCCCAAAAAGAAAGTTTGCATTTTCTGCGTCGAGCACATCGACGACATCGACTATAAGGACACGGCGAAACTGCGCCGCTTCATCACCGAGAAGGGCAAGATCCTTCCCCGCAGAATGAGCGGTGTGTGCGCAAAGCATCAGCGTCCTTTGGCAACGGCAATCAAGCGCGCAAGAGTTATGGCTCTTCTGCCCTACAAAGCCGACTGACAATTAAAATCCGAACGCGCGTCCGAAAGGGCGCGCGTTTTTCTTGCAAAAAATTTTTTCGGTACCTTTTCGGGCGCAAATCCCCTGTTACAAGACGGAAAACGCCCTGACACATATGCCGATATCCGACGACGGCGCGCTTTTTGTCAGGTTGCAACCTTTGCCGCTACGCGATATAATGCCCGTATGGCTAAATCATCTCGTTCCAAAAAAGCAAACAAAAATCTGATCATCGCAATAATCGCGATACTGCTCATCATTGCAATCGCGCTCGTCGTGCTGTACTTTGCCGCGCCCTCGACTTTCGACGCGATAGCCTCGTTCTTCAAAGGCGAAGGCTCCGGCACGACAGGTACCGGCACGGGAAGCAATCCCCTTCAACGCGGCGAAGGCGACCTGCAAATCCACTTCATAGACGTCGGACAGGGCGACTGCATACTCATTCTCTTCCCCGACGGCAAGGATATGCTCATCGACTGCGGTACGACCAAAGGCGGTGACTTAGACGAAACTCTGACGTATCTTTCCACTTTTGTTACTGACGGGCAACTCGACTACTTAATGGTTACACACGGTGACAGAGATCACGTTGAATATATTGATGAGGTAATAGAAACTTACGACATAGACAACATTTTTATGCCCGACGTCAAATCCGTTCCAAGCGGTACCGCTTCATCGAATAAATACCAAGATCAAATTGATGCTTTGGATAAAGATAAAGTGAATATGTTTGACGACCCAGACACTTTATCATCCAATGTTTATGCGGAGTTCTTCATTGCAGCATTATCCGAACCCGACTGCAATATATATCTCAATGTGGATATCGACCAAAATTCGAATTCTATTGTAATCACCGATGATGGTGTACAAAACCCCGATAATCCCGACACCAACGCAACCTATCGTCTGACCTTCTACTGCCCGACGCAGGAATATTACGACGAAAACAATCTCGGCAGCGCGGAAAAGAAAAACGCCATTTCGCCCATCGGCGTGCTGGAATACAACGACTTCAAAATCGTGCTGACGGGCGACAGCAACGAAATCAACGAGCCGACCTTCGTCGACCGTGTGGGCGGCAAACTGGACTGCGACGTGCTGAAAGTGGGTCATCACGGCAGCCAGACTTCCTCTACGGACGAATTCCTCGACTGCATAACCTGCGAATATGCAATTATTTCCTGCGGTGAAGGAAATTCTCACAATCATCCGAGACAAGCCACTCTCGACAGGTTCATCGACCGCGATATGACCATATACCGCACGGACAACAACGGCAATATCGTGCTCACCGTCAACGAAAACATCTCCTTCGTCGTGGAAAAGGAAGTGTCGCAGGAAGTCAATCAACAAGGACTGTACGGCACGGGCGACTGACGTCCCGCGGTTGAAACAAAAAATACAAACAAAAACGCCCCGATATCGGGGCGTTTGCTTTTGTCGTTCGGTTTGCCGGCAACCGGATTATCAGTAACTCTTTGCAAAGTATACGACTTTCGTCGCGGGTTTGCCGCAGTATACGCACTTGTCGCCGACGGGCGTCTGGTCAAATGGCATAACGCGCGCGCTCGCCGCCGTTTCGGCTTTGATTGCGTCCTCGCACTCGCGGCAACCGCACCACATAGTCTTGACGAAGTGCTGGTTGTCGAGCGCCGTCCTGAACTCGTCCATATTCTTGCAGACGTCGACGTTGCCGTGCAGGAATTTCTTGGATTGCTCGTACATATTCTCGTGGATTTCGTCGAGCAATGCGGGTACGGCGGTGGCGACGTCGCCGAGCGGAATGCTGCCCTTCTCGTGTGTATCGCGGCGGGAGTACATCGCAACGCCGTTTTCGATGTCGCGAGGACCGATTTCAAGACGCAAGGGCGCGCCTTTCATCTCCCATTCGTTGAACTTCCAGCCTGCGGACTGGTCGCGGTTGTCCACTTCCACGCGCAGACCCGCCTTTTTGAGGGTGTCCGCCACTTCGTACGATTTTTCCACCACGCCTTCCTTGTGAGAGGCAATGGGGATTATGACAACCTGAACGGGTGCGACCCTGGGCGGCAATTTGAGCCCGCGTTGGTCGCCGTGCGCCATTATGAGCGCGCCGATGAGACGCGTCGAGACGCCCCAGCTCGTCTGATAAGGATTTTTGAGCTGACCGTCGCGGTCGAGATATTTGATTTCGAATGCCGAGGCAAAGTTCTTGCCGAGATAATGCGTGGTGCCCGACTGCAAGGATTTGCCGTCCAGCATCATCGCCTCCATGGAATAGGTTTCCACGGCACCAGCAAACTTCTCCTTGTCCGTCTTTATGCCCGTCAGTACGTCCATGGCAAGGACATTCTGCATAAACTCGCGGTAGACTTCCAGCATTTTGAGAGCCTCTCCGCGGGCTTCCTCTTCGGTGGTATGGAGCGTGTGCCCTTCCTGCCAGAGAAATTCGCTCGTGCGCAGGAAAGGACGGGTGGTTTTTTCCCAACGCACGACGTTTGCCCACTGGTTGATGAGCATGGGCAGGTCGCGGTAACTCTGCACCCATTTCGCGTACATATCGCAGATTATGGTTTCGGACGTGGGACGCACGACGAGTTTTTCTTCCAGTTCGGTGTTGCCGACGTGGGTGACGAGCGCGACTTCGGGCGCGAAACCTTCGACGTGCTCCGCCTCCTTCATGAGGTAACTGAGCGGAATGAACATCGGGAAGTACGCATTCTTGTGACCGGTCGCCTTGAAACGGCGGTTGAGTTCTTCCTGAATGTGCTCCCAGATTTCGTATCCGTAGGGACGGATTACCATCGTGCCTTTGACGGGACCGTAGTCCACGAGTTCGGTTTTCAGAATGACGTCCGTGTACCACTGGGGGAAGTCCGTCTTCATATCGGCGATTTCTTTTACAAACTGATTATCCTTTTGCATATGCACTCCATATATTCGCGGTAGGAACATACTACCACCAAACGATGAAAAAAGCAACGGACTTGCCGTTGCTTTGCGTCATACGTCGTCCTCGTCGCTTTCCTCTTCTTCGTCCTCGTCGAAGTCGGACTCGTCGAAATCAGTGATCGACTCGTCGAAGTCGTCGACGTCGTCGATGGGTTCTTCTTCCTCGTCGTCGAGACCCTCTTCTTCCTCTTCCTGCAACATAGACAGCGAAATTTCGTCGTCCTCGTCGAGCGCCGCGTCGTCCGCATCGTCCTCGACGAACTCCTTCCAACCTTCTTCGTCGTCCTCTTCGGTTTTGTCGACTTTTTTGTTTGCCTGGTCGAGCTTGCACGCGGGACAGATGTCCTCGTCGTCGGAAAGATAATTCACCTTGCAGATAGGACAAATTCTCTCTTCTTCGTAGTTGATGTCGTCGTCTTCTTCAATCAGACTGATGGAGCTCGCTTTGCCGAGTTCTGCTTTGCAGACCTCGCAAAGTTCTTCGTCTACGGGTATCCAGTTCAGTTCGCAACGCGGGCACTTTTTGTATTTTGCCATACTTTCCTCGCTGACAGAATTTTTCATATATTATATTTATAAGATGCAGAGATGTAAACTGTTTTCGTCTACATTTTGAAAAGAAAAATAATTTATATACGCCCCATTCGGACAAATCCGCTCTCCGCGCCCATGCGTGCAGTCGTCACCTCGTGCGGATTATGTCGAAACTTTGCGCATAATTCGCGTGGCTTCTGCACCCGTCTTTACCGAAAAAAGTCCGCCCCCGACTTTTGCGCGCCATATGTACCCGCCCAACATTTGGTGTGCCGCCCCGTATGAAAAAACTAAATATACCGAATTGAAAATTGGTGAAAATAATTGTTGAAAAATATTGGTGAAATTTGCTATATTCTACGCGCGGAAAGGTTGTCCGCAAATCAGCCTTATCATAAGACACGAACTCCGAAAACTCGACAAAAAGCAGGAAAATACGAGCGTTTCCGCTTTAATGTACGAATTTTGACTATGCTACAATAAATTTACCACATTTTGGAGGAAAAAATGAAAAAATCCATCGTTATCGCCGATGACAACGCGGGACTGGTGCTCAGTCTCAAAGAGTTTTTCGGAAGCAAAGGCAACTACGAAGTCGTAGGCACCGCCGAAAACGGCGTGCAGGCGCTCTCGCTCGTGGAACGATACAACCCCGACTTCCTTTTGCTGGATATAGTGATGCCGGAACTGGACGGCTTCGGCGTGCTCGGCGCAATCAAAACGCAAAGACCCACGGTGATTATGATGTCGCAACTGAACACCGACGGCTTTGTGCAAAAGGCATTGCGCTACGGCGCAAGATATTTCCTCGCAAAACCCTTCAACTTCGACGTGTTGCTCAAAACGCTGGACGAATTTTCGGGCGAGGAAAGCGCGCCTGCCGCGCGCGCCGTGACTTCTCAGCCGCAAAGGCGGAACCGCTCGCTGGACGAGAAAATCGCAAACCTCTTCATTTCGGTGGGCATACCCGCGCACATCAAAGGATATCAGTTCCTGCGCGAAGCCATAAAGATAACGGTGGACGACCCCGAGATAATCAACTCCATAACCAAGAAACTCTACCCGTCCATCGCGCAGACTTTCAACACCACCGCCTCCAAGGTGGAACGCGCGATAAGGCACGCGATAGAGGTGGCGTGGAACAGAGGCAAAATCGAAAACATCAACCAGATTTTCGGGATGAAAATCTACTCCGCCAACGAAAAACCGACCAACGGCGAATTCATCGCGCTCGTCGCGGACAAGATGCTGTTGGAAGGAGCATAAACGAGGGAAACCCCAACACCATAAACCCTCCCCCGACGCCGCAAACACAAATCACGGAACACGGTGTCAGACAAAATCCGCACTTAATCGTGCGGATTTTGTTTTTAATTGTGCGGTTTTTGCGCAATCCGTTTTTTCTTGCACCTCGCCCGCACCACGCGTCATACTGTATAGTGAAGTCGCCGCGTACATAAATTCAGGCAGGACAATATGGCGATTATCAAACGATTTTCCACCGTCCGACAGGGCGGCACCGTCTTTACGGGCAACACACTCGGGCTCGCGCCCGCAACCGCAAGCGGAGGAGGCTACCTCGGCTCGATTGCCGTTTTCTCTTCCCTCGACACCTCCTTGCAGGTGACGGGTTATCCCAAGGGTACAACCCTCGATTACAGGCTGAACGGGTCGGCTGCCACGCTCTCCTTACCCGCGGGAGCATACGTCCTGTACGCCGAACTGATCTGGGGCGGGCTGTACAAATACGGTTCGGTCGACATCTCTTCTTCAACGGACAACGAAATCGTGTTCGGCACGCCGATATCGTCTTTCAACTTGTCGGGCGATGCCGCCACGCGCAACAATCTGCTTTTGCCCGCGGGCACGTCGACGCTCGGATTTTACGTGCGCTCAAAGGACGTGACCGCCGCCGTGCGCGCGGCGGGAAACGGCGTGTATTCCGTAAAGAAAGTTCCCGCGCTGATTGCCAACCCTTCTTCACTCTCGTCGGACACCAACCACGCAGGCTGGACGCTTGCCGTCGTCTACGAGGACTCCGCCGCACCTTTGAGAAGTCTGACCCTGTGGTGCGGCGGCACGGCGGTATCTCTCGCCGCAGGCAGTACCGACATCACCGTATCGGGATTTCTGACCCCCGAAACCCTGCCCGTCAGCGGAAAAATCTTCGTGTCGGCGCAAGAGGGCGACGCCGTCATCGACGGCGACAAAATGCAGTTCGGCAAGACCGCGGCAAATCTCTCTTCGTTGTCGGGTCCCAACAATCCCGTAAACAATTTCTTCGCATCGCAAATCAACAACTCGTCGGGTTTGCTCGACACGAGCGGCACGTTCGGCACCCGCAACGCCGTGGCGGCAACGGGACAAAACACCTCGGCGTGCAGGCAGGGGTGGGACATAACCGCCGTCGACCTCACGCCATTGTTGCAGACGGGTCAGACATCCGCCCTTATACGGCTTACGACGTCGGGCGACCTGTACGTGACAAACGCGCTCGCCATTCAGATTGACAGCAAGGGCGCAAACCTGCAACTGGCAAAATCCGCCGACCGTTCTTTCGTGGCGTACGGCAACGAGATAGGTTACACCCTGACCGTTCGCAACACGGGCACCACCGACGCCGTGAACGTATCGGTGTCCGACCCCATGGCGGCGGGAACGGCATTGAAAGCAGGGTCGATAAAGGTGAACGGAGTTCAGTATGCAGGCGGATTTCCTGTTTCGATTGCCTCCGTTGCGGCAGGGGCAACGGCAACCGTGACTTACACCGCCGTTGCAAGTTCCCTGCCTTCGGTGAACCCCACGGTAAACAGCGCGACGGCGAACTACGAGTTCTCGCCTTTTGTCGGCATCACGGTGTCCGCTTCGGCAAAGTCCAACGACGTGCCCGTCTACATCGTGTACAACAAGGTTTTCGTGTCGAAATCCGTCGACAAGAACTACGCCGAAAGCGGCGACGAACTGACCTATTCGTTCACCGTGGCAAACACGGGCAACCTTGCCGCCGAGGACGTCGTTTTTACGGACGGCGCGCCGAGCGGTACTTCGTTTGTCGAAAACTCGCTGACTGTCGACGGTGTGCCGTATGCGGGCGTGAACCCCGCCGACGGAGTGAACCTCGGCACGTTGGCGGTAGGCAGCGTACGAACGCTGACTTTCCGTGTGACAATAAATCAAAATTAAGGAGAAAAATATGATTATCACAAATACAGCAACCGTAAATTACGATTATACGCTGCCCGACCAGACCAAAGTGCCTGCGGAAAGCGTTAGCAACGAAGTGCAGACGGAAAACCTCTTCGACGCCGTGCTTCGCACCAAAGCCTCGGACAAGGCTTTTATGCGAGAGGGCGAGCGCGCGACGCAGACCATCGTACTGACAAACAATTCCGCCATACTCCTTTCAGAAATTCTGCTGAAAGACTTTATGACCGAAGGGGGAAAATATATCGACGGAACAGTCACCGTAAACGGCGTTTCTCAACCTGTGTACGATATGAAAGCGGGCATTCCGATACCCGACCTCAATCCCTCCGAAATCGCGACGATAACCTATATCATCGAAGCGGGAGCAATCACGCCCGAAAAAAACATCCTCAACGACGCCGCGATGACGTACTCGGTTATGGACCCCGCGCGCGGTAAAGCGGACTTCGCCGCGCGTACCAACCTCATAACCATACCCGTCGTCAAGGACAATATGAGCGTGGTAAAAAGCGTTGACAAAAACTACGCGAACAAAGGCGACGAACTGACCTACACTTCCGTCGTCACCAACACGGGTTCGCTTGCGCAAAGCAACCTCGTGTTCAAGGACGCGCCGCCTTCGGGCACCGCGTTTATACCCGACAGCGTAAGAATCGACGGCATATCCAAGGCGGGCTACGACCCTCAGGTCGGCTTCCCTCTCAAAGACCTCGGCGAAGGCGAAAGCACCACCGTCGTGTTCTCCGTGACCGTAAACTGATATGAAAACCCTGACGAATGTTTCCGAAATCTACGAGGCGGGCGGGTCGACCCCGCTCGCCCGAAGCAACCCTGCGGTGACAGAAGTGTCCGAACCGCGCATAACGAAGTACGTCCGTCCCGACTGCGGGATATGCGGCTGTTGCGGGTGCGCGTGCAATCCGTGCGCCGCGCTTTTGTCCGCGCTTTGCCTTTGCCGCCTGTGCGCTCCGCGGTGCGGGTGCGGTTGTCCGCGTTGCGGCAACTCCTGCGGGTGCGGGTTCGTCGTCACCGCGTTCGACGGCAGAGGGTGCGGCTGTCGCGGCTATTCGTGTTACTACCCCTTTTACTGACGATGGTTTTATGTGCGCGTTCGCCTCCTCGCGCACGAAAAACCCGCACACCGGGTGCGGGTTTTTCCTGACCGGGGAAAACAATTCTCGGTCAGTCCACGGAAGTCGTTTGCACGGGAAGGTCGAGCGTCACTTTGACGGCGCAGTCTATGCCTATCGTCTGTGTGTCGCCGTGGTTTGCCCCGTCGGGTTGCCAGTAAATACTCGTCAGTCCGTCGTAGCCGAACTCGACAAGTTTCCGCGCCGTATCGACCTGTTCCGCATCTCCCTCGGGGTTTACGGCGCCTCCCCATATTCTGTACACGGTAACGGGCGAATACGTCGCGCCGCCCGCGGCAGTCATCGCGGTTTCGAAGTCGGCGAGTTTTCGGTTGTAATAGTCGAGATACCCGTTGTCGACGATGACAAAATCCGTAAAGGCGTTGTTCTCGCCCAGCGCGGGGTCGTACTGCGTCATAAAGTACGCCGCCAGTCCGCCGCCCAGCGAGTGCCCGAATATCGTGCTCGAAAGCGGGTCGACGGAATACTTTGCGCGGATGTCGGGCACGAGCGTATCCGTTATGAAGGAAGTGTATTCCGCCCCGCGTTTGGTGTCGCCGCCGAAGGTCGTACCCGGCATGTATCCTGCCTGCGTATCGTCGGCAAAACAGAAATCGCGCCACCGTCCGCGCAAATGTTCGGTGTCCTGCCAGACGATACCCCCGCGCGCAAAGGACGGATTGAGATATCCGTAGCCTATGCCCACCACAATCGCGTCGCCGTCGCCGCGAGCGCAGGCCTGGGACGCGCTGCCCGCCGTAGCCTCGAACAGACTGTCGCCGTCCAGCACGTATATGACGGGATAACTTTTTTGCGCATCGTAACCTTCGGGCAACCATACCTCGATTACCACGCGCTGGTCGATGTCGTAGTTGTCGCGCATGAACTGCCGCGAATAGGTGAACTTCTCCGTCGTGCCGCAACATATCTCTTCGCCTTTGACGGGCTGCGCGAGCACGCCCACGGCACAGAACGCCGCAACGGAAAGCACGACCAGAACCGTGCTTGCGGCGACGGCGGCGCGCAACGTGACGCGCACTTTGTCACAGGCGATTACGGGTATGACTATGACGGGAATGAGAAGCAACGGCGTTGCCTCGGCGAATACATCGAAGAAAAATCCGAACGCCAGATATGCCGCTACGCTGACTGCCACGACCGCAAACGATACCGCGAATTTCGTTGCAAATTTCTTTTTGTCCATATCTTGCCTCCGCGGCAATGATACCGCCCGCAAAAAGGTGACGACAAGCCACGCGCGGTTGCAAGGGCGCATTGCAACCGACGGTTGCGCAAAGCGGACTGTTTTTTTTGCGTATGTCGATTGAAACCGCGCGCAAAAATGGTATAATCGTTGAGAGGAGAAAATATGGACCTTCCCGTTTCGCAAAATCTGGTGGAACTGCGCAAAGCCGCGGGGCTGACGCAGGAACAACTTGCCGAGCGTCTTTTCGTCACGCGGCAGGCGGTCTCAAAATGGGAACGCGGAGAAAGCCGCCCCGACCTCGACACGGTGGTCGCGCTTGCCGAGCTGTACAACGTTTCGACGGACGACCTGTTGCGCCGACCCGTCGAGCCTGCGGGAGAAATCCGCGTCAACGAACTCGCCGACAGCCGCGCCCTGCAAATGGCACAACGCAAAAAACTCGCACGGTCGATGTGTCTGTTCGCCTTCTTCGTCTGCGCCGCGCTGTGTCTGGCAATAGGCGTCGTGTTCTCGTCGCTGGTGTCACAGGTGGAACACATATGGGTGATATGGTTTGCCCTGCCCATTCTCGCTCCTCTGATATTCGGACTGCGCTACTACGGCGTTTTCGGCAAAACGTGGATTTTATACTTCATAAACGTGCCGATAATCTGCGTTTTGGTGTTTGAAGTCTGCATTCTGCTTATTCCCGACAACTACGGCGCGTGGCTGTGTTTCCTGTTCATTCCGCTCTACTACGCCGTCGCAATCACGCTTACCGTGACTTCGATAAAACACAAACGCGACGCCGCGCGACAGTCCTCCGAATGCGGTTGATTTTCTTTACGTGCCACACAAGCGGACGCTGCTGCGACCGCTTTTTTTTGCGCGTTTTTCGCTCTGTCCGCGGGCGGCGCGGCAAACCAGCTCTTGAAATTTTCGCCGATTGTGGTATTGTATAAGTGTGGCGCGATCCCGACGGGTGTTGCGCAAGGGGGAAAATATGGCTTATATCATCGACAAAGACGCCTGCGTCGGTTGCGGGTACTGCAAATTCGTATGTGCCGTCGGCGCAATCGAGGAAAGGCGCGAAAACGACCGCGATTATTATTTCATTACGGACGCCTGCGCGGGTTGCGGTCAATGCGCGGAGTCCTGTCTCGTTCAGTGCATTCGCCCCGCAGAGGGTCACAAACAGATCAAGCGTGTCTACATCGACCGCGAAAAGTGCATAGGTTGTACGCTGTGCAAACGCAACTGTCCCGCAGATGCGATAGACGGCGTCGTCAAGGAGCCTTTCGAAATCCGTCAGGACCTTTGCATCAGGTGCGGTATCTGCGCAACCAAATGCCGAAAGGACGCCATCGTCGTCGAATACTGACTTCCCGCGGGATTAAGGAGGAATTATGAACGACATTTCGACCTTGAAACGCATCAAAAAAAGAGTCAACAAACTCAACGCAGACTGCTGTATGCTTGGCAGACACTCCCTCGATTTTGTCGACGCGGACACGCTCTGCGAACCCTGGGCGGACAACCCCGTGCTGTTCGTGTTCGACGACGGCGCGGCGGGCAAACTCGACTGCGGCGAAACGCCCCTTCCCTTTACGGAAGCCTTTACGCGCAACGCCTACGGCGAAGCGGCCCGCACGGCGATTATGCTCTTCCGCCTGTCGAACGCCTTCGTCATGTCGCTTGCGGCAGGTGGTGAACTCTCCGTCGCGGCGCTCGACAACTCGCTTTACAAAATCGCCGAAGCCCTTTCGCAGGATTTCAAGGACGAACTTCTGATATTCGCGTTCGGACAGCGTGCCGCCGACACCGCGTCGGAATATCTGTACGCCAAAAACAAAGCGCGCGGCAAGGACGACAAGAAAATCAGGTTCCGTCTCTGCCCTCTGCCTCTTCCTTCTGCGGCAATGGGCGACGAAAACAGAAAATACGTGCTGTTCGGCAAGATGTACAAATTCTTGACCTCCGCCGACGTGGACTGCTCCGCGGCAGCCGCCGACTTCCTCGGCACGGACAGCGCGGCGCGCAACAGAGCCGCTAACTTCGGCAACGCGGCGTCGGCTTTGTCCTCGGCGTTCAAGAAACACGCCGACATTCCGCACCTCGTCGTCAAGACAAAACGCGTGCGCCGTTTCATCAAGAGCGCGAACGTGCTCACCGAGGCCGTCTACGAACAGAACCCCGTCGTGGGCAAACGTCTGACGCAGATAACCTGCTTCTGCAAAAACTTCGACAGCGACGCCCTGAAAGGCGTGTCATTCGGCTTCAACGCCGACTCGCAGGACTTTTTCGCCTTCGACTACACGGCGGGCGAATACCTGACCTGCGACGCCCTGCTTGCGCGCGGGGACGAAATCGCGAAACTGTATTGCGTGTTTGCCGACTTCGTGGAAGGCAAGTTGAAATAACCCGCAACAGAGCGAACGGAAAGAAATCGAAAACGGGGCGCATTGCCCCGTTTTGTTTTGCCTTTATGCCTTATTGCACTTTTACTTTCGCAGGCTTTCGGACCAACTTTCTTAATCCGATTGCCGCGCCTTGTACGTCATTGCCGTCTTTCGGCGGTCAGTCCGTCGCCTCGACAAGAAAACTTACCGGGCGGAAACCGTCGTTGCAGGACACCATTGCCGAAGAGGGCTTTTTCATCCAGCAGTCGTACAGGTTTTCCGCGCCGTTTGCCAGCGCGAAAACGAAAGGATAAAGCGTCACCCACGCGCTGTCGCACAGTCCGTCGGGCTTGGTGCAAGCGACGCTTACAAACGTCTGTCCCACTTCCATATCGCAGGCGTGTTCGAGAGGGTTTTCGTAGCGAGCGGACAAATCCTCGTGGCTGACTTTTTTCATAACGGTGATTTTGCAATTTTTCATAGTCTTACCTTCCTTTCCGATTTTCAAATTGTATCACGTTTCCCGCCCGCGCACAAGCGTTGCCTGCGCGTGTGGGTATTGACAAATGCGTCCGATGGGGTTATATTCCGTTTATCGGAGCGGTTTCCCGAAAAGGAGCATATTATGAAAAAATCTCTCGTTGCATACTTTTCCGCAAGCGGCGTGACTGCCGCACTCGCAAGCAGACTTGCCGAAGCAATCGGCGCGGACACGTACGAAATCCGACCCGAAACGCCCTACACGGACGCCGACCTCGACTGGACAAACCCACGCAGCCGCAGCAGCGTGGAGATGAAAGACAAATCGTTCAGGCCCCCGATTGCGGGCGAAGTGCCCGACACGTCCCGATACGACGTCGTTTTCGTCGGTTTTCCGATATGGTGGTACGTCGCGCCGACAATCGTCAACACCTTCCTCGAAAAATGCGACCTGAACGGCAAAACGGTGGTGCCGTTTGCGACCTCGGGCAGCAGCGGAATGGGCAGAACCGTGCAAGAGCTCGCGCCGTCCTGCAAAGGTGCCGCATTGAAGGAAGGCAAGAGGTTTTCCGCAAAAGCGTCCGCAAAGGAACTCAAAGCCTTTGCCGAGGAGCACTTGAAATGACGCCCGCAAAGGACGACATTGACAAAACGCACCTTATATTATAGAATAATATAAAAATCCGATTTCCGCGACCTACGGGCTTTGCTATGGACGCGGAATGGACGGCGGCGGCGGGCGCGAACAACGTGTCCGTCACAAGCAGTCTGACCGTCGTCGGCGACAAGACCAGCGCCTCGCTGGAACAGATACTCGCCTGGGACCCCGAAGTCATCGTCTGCAACGAAGCGGGCGTTGACGACACCATTCGGTCGGACAGTCGGTTCGTGGGCGTAAACGCCGTCATCAACGACAGGGTCTATCAGATACCCGTTGGCGTGACGCGCTACGGACACCCCAACAGCATAGAAACCCCGCTTGCAATATACTGGCTGGCAAAAGTGCTCTATCCCGAAGCGTTCGACTACACGATAGAGGAAAAAATCAAGGATTTTTATCTGACGTTCTTCGGGTATGACGCCGACGACGAAACCGTTGCGGCAATAATAGGCGGCGACGGCATACGCACGGATAAGGACAAGAACAAATAGTTTGCACACATACCCACCGACAAACGAAAACGCGCGACCCTGTCGCTGTCGCGCGTTTTTTCGTATCGTGCACTCCGAAACTCCGTCAGCCTTTCTTGCCCGCGGCTTTTTCTTCCTCTTTGCGTTTTTCCAGTTCGGAAAGGAACAGGTTTTCGTCCAGAGGTATGGAAACCTCTTTGCCCGTCCACGCCGCAAGGTGAATGGCGTTGGAGAACGTGAGCCCCGTTATGCCCTCTCTGCCGGGCGCGATGAACTTGTCCGTCTTGCCGAGCAGGTAGTCCGTGTAATTGCGGATTATGCCGAGGTGCTGAGGCGGATGTTTCATAAATCCGAGATACTGTCCTATGCCGCGGTAAGTTGTCTTCTTGACGGCGGGTTTGCCCATAAACACCTTGTTGGTGCGGCTGAACTCGGGTTCGGGCACGGCGTTGGCGTAATAGGTCAGTTTGCCGCCTTCGATGACGATTTTGCCGCCGTCGCCCGTGATTTCGAGACGGTTGGTGCCCGGCGCGTCGTGCGTCGAGGTGATGAACACACCCGTGGCTCCGTTTGCGAACTTGCATTGCGCCGTGACGTCGTTCTCGACCGCGATGTCGCGGCCGCGCGTGGACGCCGTCGCTATGACGGACACGGGAAGCCCCGCAATCCACGTAAACAGGTCGAGCTGGTGAGGACACTGGTTGAGCAGCACTCCGCCACCTTCGCCCCACCAGGTGCCGCGCCAGCCGCCCTGGTCGTAATACGCCTTGGGACGGTACCAGTTGGTGATTATCCAAACTATGCGTTTGAGTTCGCCGAACTGTTTGCTCGACACAATCTCCTTTGCGCGGACGTAAAGCGGATTGGTGCGCTGGTTGAACATCATTCCGAAAAGCAGATCGGGGTGCTCGTCCGCCGCGCGTATCATATCGCGCACCTGCAAGGTGTACACGCCCGCGGGCTTGTCGCAGAGCACGTTGAGCCCCGCCTCGAAAGCCGCCTTTGCGATTTCGGGGTGGAAATAGTGCGGGGTCTCTATCATCACCGCATCAATGAGCCCCGACGCAAACATCTTGCGGTAGTCGTCGAACACCTCGACGCCTTTGAGGTTTTCGCGCGCGTACTTGCGGCGCTCCTCCGAGATATCGCACACGGCGGTGAGTTCCGCTCCTTTGAGCAACCCGCCGAGTTTGGTGAACATCTTGGTGTACACCGTGCCCTGTTTGCCTATGCCTACAATGCCGTATCTGACTTTATTCATATTTCGCTCCCGCCTCTTCGAGGATTTTCACAATGTTTTCGTGTTGTTTGAGATAGACGTCTTTTCTGCTGACGCTCTTGAACGCCGACACGCCCATCTCCTTGTCTATCTGCCTGTACACGCGACGCAGGGTTTTCAGTTTGCCCGCGGGCGGCAACAGATAAACGGGTATCTTCATCAGCGCGTATTTGAAAGTGTGCGGTTCGAGGGTGAGGAAACCGTCGTATCCCCTCGCCGTGAGGTCGAAGAGGATTTCGCGTATGTGTCCCTGACCCGTGCCGAGGGGAACTTCCACGCCGTCCGTGCAATCCTTCATATGGTAGTATACCGTGCGGTCGCGCTGTGCGAGATACGCCTGCCACGGGTCGCACCCGCATTGAATGAAGTTGCTAGCGTCGTAGCACAACACGAAGTCGGGGTCGTTTATCTCCTCGTAAACCGCGGCGACGCGCTCGGGCACGTCGGCGAAGATGTGCTTCTCATTCTCGTGCAACAGTTTGACACCGCTGCCGCGCACGACGTCGAGAAAGCCGCGGAGCTTGCCCACGACCACGGGCAACATGGCGGAATAATCGCAGTCGGGCTTGACGAAAAAGGAGAAAATCCTTATGTAGCCGCACCCCGTCATCTGCGCGATTTTGACCAGTTCTTTGAGTTGCGCAAGTTGTCTTGCATAACCGTCCTCGTCGTCGATTGCCACCTTGCCGATGGGCGACCCGATGCTGCTTATCTTTATGCCCTCTCTGTCGAGAACGGGTTTGACGTCTCTTGCGAACTCCTCCGCGGTGTACTCGGAAATGTTCTTGCCGTTTATACCGCGCGGGCACATAAAGTGTCTGTTCAGTTCGTGTAAAACCCCGATTTGGACATCAAGCTTCGACGACACCTCGTCGGTGAAACCGCTTATTTTCATTGTTTGTCCTCCCTTTTATCAGTTTCGGCGGGGCGGCAAACCGCCGCTTTCGCCGCTCTTTCCTGTTGCCTTTTTTCTTCGAGCATGCGCTCGTATTCCGTCGGCGGAACGGGTATGTCCACGCGCTCGCCCGTCCAGCCGCTCGCGTAGGTCGCGTTTATCATTCTCACGGAGCAAAGCCCGTCCGCAAGAGGGGATATCAGCTCCGCCCTGCCCGCTATCGCCGCCGCGAAATTGACAAGTATGTTGCGCTGTTGTCCGCCTCGCAGGAAGCCGAGCGCAAACCCCGCACGGTGGTCGTAACGGTACGTCCTGCAACCGACTTTGCCGTATCCCTTCACGGTTTCGGCGTTTACGGTGCGCTCGTCCTTGCGGAATTTCAACACCTTCATTCTCAGCCCGTCCACGACAATTCTGCCCCGCGTTCCCGCGATTTCCAGCCTGTTGGAGCCGTGCAGTTCGTGCGTGCTGGCAACGAAAACGCAGTGCACCCCGTCACCGTAATCGAAGTCCGCCGTCACGTCGTTCTCCGTCGTTATGTCCCGACCTTTTGTGTACATCTTCGCTTCGACCGCGCGCGGCATTCCCAATATCCATTGCAGCACGTCCAGCTGGTGCACGCACTGGTTTATCAGCGTGCCGCCGCCCTCTCCGCACAGGCTTGCCCGCCAGCCGCCCTGATTGTAGTACGCCTGCGAGCGGTACCAGTCCGTGATGACGAACTGTGCCCGCTGTATTTCGCCCAGTTCTCCCGACCGCACGAGTTCGCGCGCGCGTCGGTAAAGAGGGTTTGTGCGCTGGTTCAGCATAACGGCGGCGACGGCGTTCCTGCTGCGTTCGGACGCGTCGACGATTCTTTGTGCCTGCAATTCGGTGACGGCGAGCGGTTTTTCCACAAGCACGTGCACTCCCTTTTCAAGGCACGCCACCGCAATGTCTGCGTGAGAATAATGCGGCGTCGCGACCACCACCGCCTGTACGCCTCCGTCGGCGAGCATGCTCTCGGTGTCCGCAAAAGCTTTTGCGCGCGGAAATCTCCTGCGCGCTTTTTCCAGGGCTGTCGGGTCGGTGTCGCACACCGCGTAAAGGCTTGCGCCGCGCACCCTTCCGAAGTAAAGGTTCAGCGCGTGCACCGTGCCCATTCGTCCCACTCCCACAACGGCGAATTTTATCACGTCGGGTTCCTCCGTATGTCGCGGTTCTTCCGCGGAAGCGCCTTGTCGCGCTCGGTTGCGAAGTCAGCGTCGAGGCGGGGAAAACACCTCGAACTTCTCAGGCAGTTTGACCCACGCCCTGCCGTCGCTTGCGGGAACGCCGCGGGAGGCAAAGGAACACACCGCGTCCGCAAGTCTCCGCGACGCCTCATAATCCTCGGCGGCAAAAGGTCTCCAACTGCGCGAAAGCGTGCCGAAGGCGAACCACAGGTCGCAACTGTGCCACGCTCCCTTTTTGCCGCCGCCCGCAAGAGGCAGGTCGAAAATGTAGCCGTAACAGTCGGCGGACGACCGCTCGGCATATTTTTTTACCGCCCGCCGCATTATCGCGGGCGCAATGTCCTTGCCAGTCACTCCGAACAGCGCGGGCAACTGTCGTTCGTCGTCGAAACGGTCGTAGTTTTCTCTTGACGCGAGCACGCCGTCCATACACGGCAAAACCGCGATTTGCGCGGTCAGACTGCCGTCGAAGGCGCGTTGCCACGCCTTGAAAAGGTCCTCGGCGTCGAGTTTGCGCAGCCCGTCGAAGTCCTTTACTCCCGCCGCCGCGACAACCTTTTTCGCAAAACGCACGGCGTATTTCTGGTCGTGCGGGGCGAACAGCCCTCCGAGAAAACCGCCGCCGCTCATCATCACGACGCGCGCGGCGTACTTCGCCGTCTCGCGGCGCAGGGCGTGTATCTGCACGGATATCGCGCCCGCGCTCTGCCCCGCAAACGTCACGTTGTCGGGGTTGCCTCCGAAGGCGGCGATGTTGTCGTGCACCCATTCGAGCGCGGAGAACTGGTCGTGCAAGGCAAGATTGAAAGGCACGCTGTCGTCCGACAGCATTCCGAACGCGCCCAGTCTGTAATTCATCGTGACGAGGATAACTCCCCTTTTGCAGTACTCCTCTCCGTCGAAGGGACGCTCGTCCGCACTGCCCTTGAAAAATGACCCTCCGTGCACGAAAAGCACGACGGGCAGATTTTCGCCTCGGGCGGGGGCGTAGACGTTGAGCACAAGACAGTCTTCTCCGTACCTGAACCCGACGCCCTCCCTGAACTCCCTGTAATAGAAGGGCGAATACACGCTCTCGTCGGCGTACGCTCTCTTCTGCGGGCAACATTCGCCGAACCGCGTGGCGTCGAAAGTGCCCTCCCACCGCGCGCGCTCGGGCAGACAAAACCTGTCCGCACGGGCATACGGAATGCCGAGGAACACTTTCATTCCTCTTTCCGCTCTGCCCTTGACCGCTCCGCACGGAGGGGAAGCGTAAACGAAATTTGCGTCACTTTGATTGTTCATCGTCTTTGTCGTCGCCTGCGGGCACTTCCTCTTCGGAAGTCTCCTCCGTCGGGATTTCCTCGGCGGAGATTTCGGGTGCGTCCACGACTTTCATGGTCACGCCTATGTCGTCGGGGAACTCGGCAACGTCGCTCACGCCTATGTCGCCCGTGATGTGCTGACCCTGAATGCCGATTTCACCGGACTCGTAGTGCAAACGCAGGATTTCCTCTTTCTCCACCTGCAACTCGCCGACGCGTTTCTTGGACAGCGGACACCACACGAAGAGTATGATTGCCATGATGCCGAACAGCACGGCGGGGATCAGCGTCGCCATATCGTACATCGTGCTCAGCGTTTCGGCGGTCTGCACGGAACCAACTTCGGTCTTGTAGTTCATCGCAAGCAACGCACCGTTGACCGCGACCGCAGCTATGACCTGCCCCAGTTTGCGGAAGAACATGAACACGGAATAGGACGTGCCGTCCTCGCGCATCTTGGATTTGACCTCGACGTCGTCGATTGCGTCGGTTGCCATGGACCACACCTGCAAAATGATGAACGCCTGACCGCATCCGCTGAAAAAGCAGAGCACGAGGAAGAGCCACCACGCCGAAGGCATCAGACTCTTTGTCGCGAACATCAGCAGGTTGGCGACGGCGGACAAGGCGATGCCCGCGGCGCATATCTCGCGTTTGCCGAACTTGCGCACGAGTTTGGGCGTGAAGAACATCAGTATCGCCATGGGCGCGTAGGTGCACACCGTGGACACGGTGTTCATCCAGTTCTTGCCGAAAAAGTCGTCGAAGAGGTAGAGATAATAGCTCTGCGTGAACATCTGCGAAGCAAGCAGCAACATCGACGCGCAGCTTACCGAGATGAACGCACGGTTTTTGAACAAAGTTTTGATTATGCGCCACGTTTCGCCTTTTGCGCGTTTTACCGCGGGAGCGGTGTTGACCCTCTCCTTGTTGAAACGGAACGCAAGCATCAGCATGACGAAAGACAACAGTGCCAGAATGATGACGCCGATGAGCACGGGTGTGTACTGCATGTCCTGAATGACGTTGCCGTCCTCGCCGACCACGGGCACGCCGTCCACCATGCGGTCCGCGTAACAGAAGGACGCAATCAGGATGACGGGCATGCTGCCGATGCCTGCGCCAACCGACCTGAACACGGAAAGTTTGGTGCGTTCCTTCTCGTCGGTGGTGACGACGGTCGCGAGAGACCCGTACGGAATCTGCAATGCGGTGTAGCTCATGCCGAACATAACGTACGTCACGGTGGCGTAGACCGCCATACCCACGGAGCCTTCCTCGATGCCCGGCCATTTGACGAACATCAGTATGGAACTTATCGTGAGCGGTATGGACGCATACAGGAACCACGGGCGGTATCTGCCCCAACGGCTGACCTTTATTGTGTCGGCGATGCGCCCCATTATCGGATCGTTTATCGCGTCCCATATGCGCGCGCCCACCATCATGAGCATGATGAACAGCGGACCCAGCCCCATGATGTCGGTGTAGAACTTCTGCAAAAGCGAAGTCACCAGTCCGAACACCAGACAGCATGCGGTGTCGCCGAGCGCGTATCCGATGTAATCGGGCAGTTTCAGCCCCGACGAACGGGCAATGTAGCTCTTCTCGTTGTTGTCGCCGAGTGCGGCTTCATTTGCGACTTGTTGACTCATATTTTCCCCCTTGACCGTCATTGACGGAGATTTTCGTCTATACCCGACCGCGTCACAGCGCGACCGAGGCAAACAGTTCCGCAAAGGAACTGCCCTTTCTGTAAAACGCGACGGGCTTGCCGAGCGGTGCGTCGAACGTCGCCGTGCCGCCTCCCTCGTGTTCGGTGCCGTCGAAGAACTTTATCCACCTGCCCGCGGGCAAAGTCACCGTGCGCGCGAGCGCGCCCTTTTCCGTCACGGGAGCCACGAACACGTCGGCACCGAGAAGATAGGCGTAGTCCTCTTTGTGTTCGCCGAAGTCCCCGCTCTCGTAAAAGTCGGGACGCATGACGGGTATGCCCTCGCACGCCTCGTCCATGCAATGCGCGATATAAGGTTTGAGCGCGGCGTGCACGCGCGCGAGCGACGCCGTGTACCCGATGACCTCGTCGTCGTAAGGCTGCACGTTGACATCGGGACGTATCGTTTCGTGCGAGCGCATGAGCGGAGAAAACGCGTTCATCTCCGTCCACCGCACAAGCAACTCCTTGCTGCGCGCAAGCGACGCGAAACTTATGAAACCGCCCACGTCGCTGTGCACCGCCGCCATGCCCGAAAATCCGAGATTGAAGGACGCGGGCATGACGCACGGCATGCCGTAGTCCTTGGTGAAGTCCACGTGCTGGTCGCCGTTCCACATAATCGTCGTGTGGCTCTGTGCACCGTTGTACCCCGACCGCGTGAAGAAGAATATCTCTTTTGCGCGAGGGTGCGACTCCACCGCTTCGCGGTTGATTTTCGCCCACAGGGCGGGCCACTCGTTGTGCATTTCCGCAGGGTCGCCGTCATGCAACACGCAGTCGACGGGCAGATACTCGCCGAAGTCCGCCATGTATCCGTCTATGCCCAGGTCGAGCATGTTTTTCTTTATCAGTCTTTCCTTCACGAACTCCACCGCGGCGGGATTGGTGAGGTCGAGCATGCCCGCGTCGAACGTCGTCGACTTGACGTGATACACCTCCCCTTCCGCGTTGAGAATGAGCATTTTGTTCGCGGCGCATTCCTCGTACAGTCTGCCGCCCCTGACGAGATAAGGGTTGATGTAGGCGAGAAATCTTATGCCCGCGTCGTTGAGCCTTGCAATGCCCTTTTCGATGTCGGGATACAGCGTGCGGTCGGCTTCCCAGTTCCAGTACACCTGCTTGCCGACGGCGGTCACTTTTCTGCCGCTCCAATCCTGACACCACACACCCGACACTTTAACGCCCTTTTTCTGCATATAAAGTGCCTTTTCCGTCACTCGCTCCATTCCTCCCTGCACCGCGACAATCATTCCTTCGTTGCACCAGTCGGGAAGATACGCTCTGCACGGTGTGTGTGCGTTGAGCGCCCGCGCGACGGAATGAAAGTCCTTGCCCGCCGTGAAATACACGCTCCTCGGGCAGTCCTTGAAACGGAAAACGGACACGTCCCCGCGCGTGAAATCCGCGACGCCGTACGACGACACGTCGAAACGCAACGCGTATTTCTCGCTGCTCGTGTACGTGCTCATCGGGCTGTATGTTTCGATATAGGAATGGGGTTTTTCCTTGTAAGGCAAAAACTTGAAAATCGTCTTTCTGACGATGGGCGGCACGACGATGTGCTCCGAAACGAAGTTGACGATTTTCTCCCCTTTCATGTTGAGTTGACGGTACTGCTCCCCGCCGCCGAACATGCCCTCGTCGGGTATTGCCGCAAAGCGCAGTTCCGTGACGAAAGCGCAGTTCGGGTCGAGCCCGAGTTCCACGCCGTCGCACTTTTCGGTGACGGTGACGCGCAGACTCTTGCCGTCCGCCGAAAAGGTCAGCACGTTGCCGTCCGCGGCTTCCAGCATAAGCGGCGTTCGTTTGCCCGTCTTTTCCGCAACCTTGAAATTGCCGTGGGAGCTCCGATAGGAAATCTTCCCCGCCAAAGCGGTCGCGAAAGGATTTTGCGGTGTGTGTTCGAACACTTTTCTTCCCCCGAAAAAGAGTGCCGCCGTATCACCTTGCCGAACCAGTCTCATAATCTTCTCCTTCTCTTTCCTCGCGTCGGTAGACGTACTCCGCCCAGTCCTTGCGGACGATTTTGCCGCCGTTGATTTTGCCGCGGAGAGCGATTGCCGCCGCCCCGCCGAGCACAAGCACCATACCCACCGCTTTCATCGCGCCGAAGCTCTCGTCGAAAAGCAGTACGCCCGCTATGCAGGTCAGCACGGGGACGAACAGCATATACAGTTTGACGACCCACACGGGGTGACGGCGCAGATTGCGATAGTAAAACACGTAGATGAGCGTCTGCGCAAGACCGCCGCCCAGTATGGCGAAAACGTGCCACACCTCGAAGTCCAGCGACGCAAACCTGCCGAAGTCACCCGCTATCAGCGAACTGACGGTGAACAGCACCAACACCACGAAGTTGTTGTAGTAACCGATAACGTCGGAGTCGGCGCCGAGCTTGTCCTGCGCTCCCTTTATGACAAATGCGTTTGCCGTAACCGACGCCGCGCTTGCGATGAAGAACAGGTCGTACCAGTTGAACGTCGCCGAGGCGAAGTCTATGTCCAGCACCATTATAACGCCGCCGAGCATTACGAGCGTGGCAATCCAGTCCGAGGCGTAAAGCCTTTCTCTGAGGAACACCGCCGTGGCGACGTTTGCCATAAGTATGTCGGTTTTGAGCAGCACGGTGCCCGTGCCCACCGACCCGTAGGCAAACCCGAGGTTCGCGAACGTGTCCAGCATATAACCCAGTACGCCTATGACGAGCAGCACCAGCGCGGTTTTGCCCTGTTTGAATATCAGGGCGAACTTGCCTCGAACGATGAGATACACGGTGAGGAATACCAGTGCCGCCGCGCGCAGGAGCATTCCCGCCGCAAAAGCCGACCCCGTGAATCCGACCGCCCAGTCCGACGCAAGGTAGTACGCCGTCCACGCGACAATCATACCCGATATGCACAGCACGTCGGCAACCGCGTTTTTATTCGTCGTCATATCCCGTCAGCGTGATATTTGTGCCTGTCACGCCCGCTTTTCCTCCCGCACGCAATCCCGCTTCGTTCTCGGGATGAACCAACAACCATTTGTTGACGGCGCGCAAGGTGCCGTCTATGCCTCCCTTCAAAGGAGAGTTCGTGCCCGCGGGCAGGATTATCGCCGCGGCAAACCGCTCCCCGACGGGCAACGGCGCGAGGTGCAAAGTCCCCGAGAACAGTTCCGCCGCCTCTCCCCTTTTCAGATACAGCGCCACCGCGCGGGAAGAGTCGTAGACGTCGTCGATTACGTCCTTTACGTCACCGAGTATCAGCGCGCAGTCGGTGCAGGCGACGACCGTTTCGGAGGACTTGTGCCACTCCATGCCGTTCATCTTTCTGTTCTTGCCGAAACACCAACCCGCCTGCACGGGCAGTTCGGCAAAAACCTTCCTTTCTATTTCCCTTACCGCGGCGATCTCTTCGAGCACGGGGTCGGACGCGACGTACGTGTTGCCTTCGGCGGCGTATTCCAGACCCTCGGCAAGACGCAGTATCTCCGTCGTGTCGACGTCCACGCGCCCGAACAGAGGGCTTTCGTCCTCCGTCGTCAGCACCTTTATGTCGCAGTCGAAATGCGGTTTCATAGTATCTCCGTGTCGGTCAGTCTGGCAAAGGTCTCGAACGCCTTGCCGTAGTCGCCGTAAACCATGGACACGTGGTGGGCGATGCCGCCGTATATCACTCTGTCCAGCACTTCCTTGGCGGGACGGTCAAATTTAACCTTGGCATACGTACCCGTGAGCTGTTTTTCCATGGGCACCGCCGTGCCCGTTTCGGTGTACAGTCTGTATTTGCCGTTCACGCTGTCCAGTCTTGCGATTTCCACCCTGCCGCACTTCATGACGAAACCCGCCGTCACTCCTCTGCCGCCCGCGAAATAGGTGTCGAGTGTCGCCGTGCAGTCGGCGGCGCACAGAGAACGCGGAGCCACGCCGCAATGCCACATGAGAGCGGTCCCCGCCGCGTCGTCCACCTGCGATATGTCCGCCATGAAAGGCACGTCGGCACCTGCGGCTTTGTGACAAAGCATGGTGAGCGCGCAGTCCACGTCGCCCTCGCAGGCAAGTACGAAACCATCGTCCTGCAACAGGGACATCGACGCACAGGGCGCAATGCCGAACCCCGCCGCGAACTCGGGCCAGCAACGCACGGCAAGCGCGGAAAATCCGCGCGCCTGCATAAAGGCTTTGAGACGTGCGCAAAGCACGGCAACCTTGTCCTTCTGCACCTCCGTCACGCCGCTGCCGTCGAAAAGTCGGTCAGTGCGTTCGCGGTATTCGGCAACGCTCTTTTCGTCCGCGTCAAAGGAGTACGCCTCCGACAACTCGCAGAACTCCACCGAACAACCGTATTTGCGGTAAAGCGCGAGCTCGTCCACACCGACGTTGTAGAACCCGTGCGCGCGGGAACCGAGCACGCCTATGCGTCCCTCGCGGAGCGCGGAAATCATACGTACTGCATCGAGCCAGTCCTCGTCTATGTCGGAAGATACCTTGTACGCAAAATCTCTGTATCCGCTTTTGAACAGGTTGGACGCGTTGAGATTTACGCCGCACACGGAATTGAGCCTGATTTTGCCGCCATTGTACGGCAGTTCGGGCAACCCCCACAGCAGAAGAGGTTTGTCACAGCGTTTTTTGATTTCCAGCACCAATCCGCCGAGGTGGAAAGTCCCCGACACGACGGCGACCGCTTCCGCGCCCTCCCTGCGCAGAAACTCGCCCGCCTCGATTGCCTGCGGGATTTCCATTACGGGGTCGGCAAACGCCGCAAGAGATATGTCTTCTCTTGCTTCCAGTTTTTTGACTATGCCGCGGTAGATTTCTTCCGCCGCTTTGAAGTCGAAAGTGTTGCGCGTCAGGCAAACTATGCCCAATCTGATTTTTCTTTTAGCCATAACACGTTCCTTACAATCCGAATACGCGGCGCAGAATGACGTGCCGCGCACCCGAAAACGCTTTTAGTTTTTTGTCGTCGCCTATACGCGACAGAGCGAACGAGCCGCCGAAGCCCGCCTTGACCACCGCCGCACGGAAAGCGTCGAAGAGTTTCTCTCGGGAGAAGATTCCGCCCGTCGCAAGCACCCGCACGGGGTTGAGCAACATGGCGGCGTTGCCTATGGACACGGCGAGCAAGTCAAGACATCCGTCCAGGATTTCCGTCGCCGCGGCGTCCTCGCCGTATTTGTCATATATCTCCGAAATCGATATTTCATTGCCCGTTTTTGCAAGATAAAGTGTTCTTATGCGCCTTTCCGACACATACGCTTCCAGGCAACCGCGTTTGCCGCAACGGCACGGTTCGCCCCCTTCCTTGGCGACGGTATGCCCGATTTCGCCCGCTCGGTTTGCCGCTCCCGCGACCACCGCGCAGTCGGCGATAACCGCACACCCGACGCCGGGTCCGTGTTTGACGAGCATGAAACTGTCCTCTTTGCCCGTCATCAGGGCGCGGGCCTGCGCCCGCACGTTGTTGGTCATTTCGACGTGCATTCCCGTGCCCGCGGCGATGTCGTTGGCGAGCGCGTATCCGTCGGGAAGAACTCCGTAACTGCTGACGGACTCCCCCTCCTCGTCGTCGGTGAGACCCACGATTGCAATGCCTGCCCCCGCGAATATTCTGCCCTCGCACAGCTTCGCGAGTTCGTTTATTCTCTCTTTGAGTTTGCCCGTGCCGTCGGCGAAGAGTTCCGCCGTGGGATAGATTTCCTCGCGCAGAACTTCGTTCCATGTGCAGGCGGAAAGGTGCGTGCGGTCGCTCTCCACGTTGACGCCTATCGCGGCGACGGACCCCGCCTCGAATTTCAACAGGGTTTCGCGTCTGCCCGCCACTTCGCGCGGGAGTTCTCCGCTCTCCGCCACCAGCCCTTCGGCAATCAGGTCCTTTACCAGTTGCGTGACGGACGCCGTCGTCAGTCCCGTGGACGAGGCTATTCTGACACGCGACATTTCGCCGCCGCGCATGAGCAGAAATAGCACTGCTTCCTTGTTTCCGCGGCGAAGACCTTTCAGACTGCGGGTTCCCGAAGAAGTCATTTCAATCCTCCGAAAGCGACGGCGAGTTCCTCTGCCGAAAACGCCTTTTTGTTATTTTGCATGAGCGGGTGCGCCGCGCAAGCCGCGGCAAGCCCCTCGACGTCGTCGCACCCGATTTCTTTCAGGGTGTGGCGCATTCCCGTTGCCCTTTTGAGCCGCGCGATTTCGTCCGCCATAGCGTCGCAGTCGGCAAAACCGAGCGCGCGGGCAAGTGCCTCCGTTCTCTCGGGGTCGAGCGCGGCGTTCATTCTCACGAACATGTCGAGCGTGAACGCGCACGCCTCGCCGTGCGGCATATGGTAAATTTCGGACAGCGGATAGCTGCACGCGTGCACCGCGGCGGTGCGCGTGGGCGCAAACGCCAGCCCCGCAACCAGCGCGCCGAGGCTCATATCCGTGCGCGCGGCGACGTCGCCGCCGTCGCGGTACGCCCTTTCCAGACTGCCGAACATCAGTTTCAACGCCTTTTCGGCAAGGGCGTCGCTTATCGGGTTGTGCGCCCTGCACCAGTACGCTTCCAGCGCGTGGGATATCGCGTCGAGTCCGCTCGTCGCCGTGACGAAGGGAGGAACGCTCAACGTAAGTTCCGGGTCGACGATTGCCGCCTTTGCGAAAAACGCCTGCGACACGAGCGGCTTTTTGGCACCGCGCGCCGCATCGCTCATTACCGAAACGCCCGTGACCTCGCTCCCCGTTCCCGCCGTGGCGGGCAAAGCGATGACGGGCAAGCCCTCGGCGGTAAGTTGCCCGTAAAAGAGTTCCTCCGCGCACTTCCCGCTTTTTGCGACGAGCGCGGTGAACTTGGCAAGGTCCATTGCGCTGCCGCCGCCCAACGCCACGACGCAGTCCGCGCCGCAGTCCTTCACGAGTGCGGCGGCCTTGTCCGCAGCGGTTATGTCGGGATTTGCGCCGAAGCCGTCGAACACGGCGGCAAGTCCCGCCGCCTTTGCAACCTCATCCGCTCTTCCGTTTGCGACCAAGGAGGCGTCGGCAACGAGAATGCCGCGTTTGAAGCCGTGCTTGCGCATAACCTCGGCGACCTCCGTCCTCGTGCCCGCTCCGAACCTTATTTCGACGGGTTGCGAATAACCGAATTTCATATCTGCCTCGTATTTAATCGGAGAAGTTTTCGTCTTCGATTTCTTTGACTTTGGCTGCCGCGGCGGACAACCAATCCTTGCGCCATTCCTCTATGCCGACGTACGTTTCGGCACCGAGGAAAGCTTTTGCCATTTCGATGCCGAGTTCGGGCGCGATAATCCAACCGCCCATACACAACACCTGCGCGCCGTTGATGACGCGCGCCATACGCGCAGAGTACACGCCTTCACACACTACCGCGCTCAGACCTTTGAACTTGTTGGACACGACGTTCATACCCGCGCCCGTACCGCATATGAGGATTGCGCGGTCGTACTCACCCGCAAGCACTTTAGGGGCGACGTCGCCCGCTACGCGGTAGTACGGATGCACGTCGGCAACATCCGTCGTGCCGAGGTCGTCGCGCGCGGGATCGAACTGCACTCCCGCCGCTTTTGCCTCGTCGGAACAGAGATACGCTTTGATTGCTTCTTTCAATGTAAAGCCCGATTTGTCGGACCCGATTGCAACTTTCATTTTACCTCCGCCCGCGGAACTTCCGAGGGTTAATTAAAACTTTTAACTAATTATAACGCGCACGCATACGCATTGTCAATACGGTTATTTGCCGTTTTTGAGATATTCGCGGCTTATCCGCAAAAAACGTTCCGTCCGTCTTTCCCTTTACTTTTGCCGTGGCAGATATTAAAATTGTATCGGGTGTACGATACGCCCGAGGGAGAAATGAAAATGTTGTCGGATATTGCCGCTTTGTTTGCCTTCGAGGGAGTTTGTTTCGACGTGTCCCCGTACGGCAACGGACACATCAACGATACTTACGCCGCAAGTTGCCGCCGCGGCGACGGCACTGCGGTGCGCTATATCCTGCAAAAGCTCAACCCGTACGTTTTCCCCGACAGGCGCGGACTTATGCGCAATATGATTGCCGTCACGGAATTTCTGCGCCGCTCCGTCCTGCAAAGAGGGGGCGACCCCGAAAGGGAGTGCCTGAATCTAATCCCGCTGAAAGACGGAAGCCGCTATTACGAATCCCCCGACGGGGACGTATGGCGCGCGACGCAGTTTATCGAAAACACGGACGCGTACCTTGTCGCCGACGATGCGGAAATGTACAAGGACGCGGGGCGTGCGTTCGGCGAATTCGTGAACGGACTTGCGGGTTTCGACGCGACTTCTCTTTTCGAGGTCATACCGCGGTTTCACGATACGGCGAACAGATACAACACTTTCGAAGCGGCGGTGAAAGCGGACAGGGCCGGACGGTTGGTCGGCGTGCCCGACGAAGTCCGTTTCGTCACCGACAGAAAAAAAATGTGTCCGCTCGTGACAAATGCCCTTGCCGCGGGGGAAATTCCCGTGCGCGTCACCCACAACGACACCAAACTCAACAACGTACTGATTGACGTCGACACCAAAAAAGCCGTGTGCGTAATCGACCTCGACACAGTTATGGCAGGAAGTATGCTCTACGATTTCGGCGACGGAGTGCGCGCGGGCTGTTCCACGGCGAAAGAGGACGAGCCCGACCTTGACAAAGTGCATTTCGACGAAAATCTGTTCCGTGCCTATGCGCAAGGTTTTCTCGACGGACTGGGCGACGGCGTGACGGAAAAAGAACTCGCGCTTATGGCAAAATCCGCCGTGCTTATGACTTTCGAATGCGGGATGAGATTCCTCACCGACTATCTCGACGGCGACGTCTACTTCAAGACCGCCTACCCCGAACACAACCTTGTACGGGCGCGCACGCAGTTCAGAATGGTGGAAGAAATGGAAAAACTGTTGCCGCAAATGGAGCGCGACGTGGCGCAAGCGGCGAAAGCGGCGCGGGAAAAGCGCGAAAAACGAAAATAAGAATTCGGAGGCATATATGAGTATTCTCGTAACGGGCGGAGCGGGATATATCGGCTCTCATACCGTCGTCGACCTGGTGGAAAACGGCTACGACCCCGTCATCGTCGACAATCTTTGCAACAGCAAACCCGAAGCGGTGAAACGCGTGCGCGAACTTTGCGGCAGGGACATACCCTTTTATCCTTACGACCTTTGCGACATAGAAAAGGTGCGCGAAGTTTTCGCGAAAGAAAAATTCACCGCCGTCATACATTTCGCGGGGCTGAAAGCCGTGGGCGAGTCCGTGCAAAAGCCGCTCGACTATTTCCGCAACAACCTGATAAACACCCTGAACGTGTTGCAGGTGATGAAGGAAAACGGCGTAAAGAATTTCGTATTCTCGTCCTCCGCAACTGTGTACGGACAGCCCGAAACCGTGCCGATAAAAGAGAACTTCCCCCTTTCGGTGACAAACCCGTACGGCAGAACCAAACTTATGATTGAGGACATACTGCGCGACGTATGCGCCGCCGACGCCACGATGAACGTCGCTTTGCTTCGCTATTTCAACCCGATAGGCGCGCACAAGAGCGGCAGAATAGGCGAAGACCCCAACGGCATTCCCAACAATCTGGTGCCATACATCACGCAGGTTGCCGTCGGCAAACTGGAAAAGCTCAGCGTGTTCGGCAACGACTACCCCACCCGCGACGGCACGGGCGTGAGAGATTACATACACGTCGTCGACCTTGCGCACGCGCACTCCCTCGCCGTGAAAAAGCTTGAAACCTCGCACGGGCTTCTGACCTACAACCTCGGCACGGGCAAAGGTTACAGCGTGCTGGAAATCGTGCGCGCGTTCGAAAAGGCGACGGGAAAGAAAATCCCGTACGTCATCGCACCGCGCCGCAGCGGCGACGTCGCCGAGTGTTACGCCGACCCATCGCTTGCCAAGGCGGAAATGGGGTTCGAATGCAAATACGGGCTGGACGATATGTGCCGCGACAGCTGGCGTTGGCAAAAGAACAATCCCGACGGATACACCGACTGACACGCCCCGCATAACGCGACCCCGAAGTCACACCCCGCCGAGCGCGGGGTTTTTCTTTCGGACAAGTTTTACCCTTGCAGGCGACGTCCGAAAACCGAACACGTTTCGCAAACGGAAAGCGCGGCGGACGAAAAGGATTTATTATTATGTTCGCACGCCCACGCACACGACGCACGCATCGCACGCACATACCTGCGGGAGAGTGCGTTTCAACGCCGTTTTCGAGGGTGTAAACAGGTGTTTCGCGCAAAATCGCATAAAACGGCACTTTTCGACATAACCACAATATATGGTGGTCGGACAAAAAATAATAATCAAAATATTCCGTTTTTGCCTTGACAGACATACAGACCGCCTATATAATGTAAAGGCAAATTATCCAAGGGGAGGTTTTCACAATGCTCAATGTGAAAAAAAGAGACGGCAGCATAGTGCCGTTCAATCTCAACAAAATCAAGGTTGCCATCGAAAAGGCTTTTGCCGCGGTCGGTAAGAACTACAACGACGACATAATCGATATGTTGGCGTTGCGCGTCACTGCGGACTTCAACAGCAAGCTTCAGGGCGACACAATCACCGTCGAGGACATTCAGGACTCCGTCGAAGTCGTGCTCATTCAGGCGAGTTACGTCGAAGTTTCCAAGGCGTACATCCTGTACAGAAAACAGCACGAGAAATTGAGGAACGTCGGTTCCACGATGCTCGACTACAAGAACACCGTCAACAACTACCTCAAAATAAACGACTGGCGCGTCAAGGAAAACTCCACTGTCACCTACTCCGTCGGCGGTCTTATTCTGAGCAACTCCGGCGCAATCACCGCCAACTACTGGCTGTCCGAAATCTACGACGAGGAAATCGGCAACGCGCACCGCAACGCGGAAATCCACATTCACGACCTCAGCATGCTCACCGGTTACTGCGCGGGCTGGTCGCTCAAACAACTCATAGTGGAAGGTCTCGGCGGTATCCCCGGCAAAATCACCTCCTCCCCCGCATCGCACCTTTCCACGCTGTGCAACCAGATGGTCAACTTCCTCGGCATTATGCAGAACGAATGGGCAGGCGCGCAGGCGTTCTCCTCTTTCGACACCTACCTTGCGCCTTTCGTCAAGGTTGACAACCTCTCTTACAAAGAGGTCAAGCAGTGCCTGCAATCCTTCATCTACGGCGTGAACACTCCTTCCCGCTGGGGCACGCAGGCGCCGTTCACCAACATCACGCTGGACTGGGTCGTCCCCAACGACCTTGCCGAACTCCCCGCAATCGTAGGCGGCAAGGAAATGAACTTCAAGTACAAGGACTGCGTCAAGGAAATGGCGATGGTCAACAAGGCGTTTATCGAGATAATGATAGAAGGCGACGCCAACGGCAGAGGCTTCCAGTATCCCATTCCGACCTACTCCATCACTTCCGACTTCGACTGGTCCGAGACGGAAAACAACCGTCTGCTGTTCGAGATGACGGCGAAGTACGGCACGCCCTATTTCAGCAACTACATCAACAGCGATATGGAACCCAGCGACGTCAGAAGTATGTGCTGCCGTCTGCGCCTCGACCTCAGAGAACTCCGCAAGAAAGCGGGCGGCTTCTTCGGCAGCGGCGAATCCACGGGTTCCGTCGGCGTCGTGACCATCAATATGCCCAGAATCGCTTACGAGGCGAGGACGGAAGGCGAATTCTTCCAGAATCTGGAACGCCTTATGAACATCTCGGCGCGCAGCCTGAAAATCAAGCGCAACGTCATCACCAAACTGATGGAAGAAGGGCTCTACCCCTACACAAAGCGTTATCTGGGCACGTTCAGCAACCACTTCTCCACCATCGGTCTTGTCGGTATGAACGAAGCCTGCCTCAACGCCAGATGGATTGGCAAGGATCTCACGCACAAGGAAGCGCAGGAATTCACCAAGAAGACGCTCAACTTCATGCGCAACAAACTGTCCGATTATCAGGAAGAGTACGGTGACCTTTACAACCTCGAAGCCACGCCCGCGGAGTCCACTTCTTACAGACTCGCCAAGCACGACAAAGAGAAGTACCCCAACATCATCACGGCGTCCATGGGCAAAGGCGAAAACGCAACGCCCTACTACACCAACAGCTCTCACCTGCCCGTCGACTACACGTCCGACATCTTCGATGCCCTCGACATTCAGGACGAACTGCAAACCCTCTACACTTCGGGCACCGTCTTCCACGCCTTCCTCGGTCAGAAACTTGAAAGCTGGCAGGCGGCGGCAAACCTCGTCAAGAAGATTGCCGAAAACTACAAACTGCCTTACTACACGCTGTCGCCGACTTACTCCATCTGTGCGGACCACGGCTATCTCGAAGGCGAGCAGTATACCTGCCCCATCTGCGGCAAGAAAGCCGAAGTGTACAGCCGTATAACCGGTTACTACCGTCCCGTCCAGAACTGGAACGACGGCAAACTGGAAGAGTTCAGAGAGAGAAAGACGTACGACATCGCAAACTCCAAACTCAAAAAGAAACCCGTGTGCGACAAGGACGCGTTCGAAGTCAAACCCGCGCACGCAGCGAAAGGCATAGACGGCTTCGTGATTTTCACCACCAAAACCTGCCCCAACTGCAAGATGGCAAAAGCCATGCTCGACAAGGCGGGTATCGCCTACACCGTGGTTGACGCAGAGGACGACAAGGACGTAACCGTCGGCTACGGCGTCAAGAAAGCACCCACGCTGCTCGTCCCCAACGGCAACGGCTACGACGTGTACGACAACGCGAGCAAAATCAAGAAGTTCATCGAGACAACGGCAGCCGCAAAGGCGTAACTTAACGGAACTTTTGAAACGGGGTATGCCGACGCATACCCCGTTTTTCGGGAGAAAATATGGTTGATATCGTAATTATAGGCGCAGGCCCCGCGGGTATGACCGCAGCCCTCAACTGTCTCCGCTACGGCAAAAGCGTGCTCGTGCTCGAATCAGAAAATTTCGGCGGGCAAATCGCGTTTTCGCCGCGCGTCGAGAACTTCCCCACCGTCCAGCAGGCGGCAGGCAGCGAACTTATGGACAAACTGTACGAGCAGATTGTCGAGTGGGGCGCGCAGGTCGAACTCGAAAAGGCGGAACGCATTGAAAAAACCGCGCTCGGCTTCAAGGTCGTAACCGACTACGGCGAGCACGAATGCCTTTCCGTCATCATAGCGTCGGGCGTAAAACACCGCGAAATCGGCGTCCCGCGCGAACAGGAACTCGTGGGCAACGGCGTCAGTTACTGTGCCCTTTGCGACGGCGCGTTCTACAAGGACGAGGACGTCGCCGTCATAGGCGACGCCAACACCGCCCTGCAATACGTACTGCTGCTTGCGGGTTACTGCAAAACCGTGCACGTTTGCACCCTGTTCGACAAATTCTTTGCCGACAAAGCCCTCGTGGACAGAGTACTCGAAAAGCAGAAAGAAAACGTGAAGATATACCACAATATCAACCTCAAAGCCTTCTGCGGAGAGGACGAGGTCACGGGACTGGACTTCGAGCACACGGTAAGCGGCGAAACGTTCCACCTCGACTGCAAAGCGGCGTTCATCTGCATAGGACAGGTCGCCGACAACGAAGCCTTCCGCGACGTAGTCGAACTGGACCGCAACGGCTACATCGTGGCGGGTGAAAACTGCCTTACGTCCTGCCCCGGCATATTCGTGGCGGGCGACTGCCGCACCAAAGCCGTGCGTCAACTGGTCACGGCGTCTGCGGACGGTTCCGTCGCCGCGCTTGCCGCCTGCCAGTACGTCGACGCGATAGGCTGACCCCGTGGCAAAACCGTAAACCGTAACTCACAAAAGCCGAGGTTTATCCTCGGTTTTTGCACCGCAAAACCCCGCGTTGTGCGGGAAACCGAAACCGAGAGGCAAAGCTATGTTCATCTGCGGAACGGAAAACGTGTCCCTTGTGGACTACAACGAAAAGATAGCGACCGTGGTTTTTACCGCGGGTTGCAACATGCGCTGCCCTTTCTGCCACAACGCCGAACTGGTGCTGTGCAACGACAAGGACTACCTCGTCGAGGAAAGCGAAATCTTCGATTTTCTGAACAAGCGCAAGTCGCTCATCGACGCCGTCGTGGTGTCGGGCGGGGAACCCACCCTGCAAAAGGACCTTGCCGATTTCATCCGTAAAGTCAAAGCCACGGGGCGCGCGGTAAAACTGGACACCAACGGTCTGCGCCCCGAAGTGTTGAAAGACCTCTTCAAGGAAAACTTGCTGGACTACGTCGCTATGGACGTCAAGAACAGCCGCGCCAAATATTCCCTTACGGCAGGCGTCGATGTAAACTGGAACGCCGTGCACGACAGCATAAATCTCATAATGCGCGAAGCCCCCGACTACGAATTCCGCACCACCGTGATACGCGAATTCCACACCGAGGACGACATCGCCGACATCGCCGAAACGATAACGGGCGCAAAACGCTATTTCATACAAAAATACAAGGACGCGGACACCTGCTTCGAGCACGGCTTCCACGCCCCCGACTACGAAACGGCGCAACGCTTCAAAGAAATCGCCGCGAAAAAAGTCATCTCCGTCTCCCTCCGCGGCTTCTGACCTCCCCGCCCTGCCAGACTTCCCGCTTGCCGCCAACGCCTTTTCGATTACACCGTTAGTTCAAATAAGATTTTTCAAACCTCCGATTATTTCGGCAATACACGCTGTGTGTTAACAAATCTGCGCGAGCGGATTTGTTTTATTATAAAATCGAATTTATTGCATTTCAATATCGGCAATAACACAATGGCCGTCGCAAGCACATTCGCAAAAAATTGCGCCAATCGCGTCAGCCTCAGGGAAAGACGACCGCCGCGGAGTTATGCAAAACCCACTCGATGACGAGTGGGTTTTGCTGGCGTTCCCGGCGGGAGTCGTAAGGACGAGCAAAGCGAGGACGGAATAGCGTAAAGGCGGCAATTTGTTGCGCGCGCTCTGCCACGCTTGCCGCCGTCGCGTCAGCCTCAGGGAAAGACGACCGCCGCGGAGTTATGAAAAACCCACTCGATGACGAGTGGGTTTTGCTGGCGTTCCCGGCGGGAGTCGAACCCACGGCCTTCCGCTTAGGAGGCGGACGCTCTATCCTACTGAGCTACGGAAACGTATGTGTCGGGAAAAGGGCGCATCGACTGCGGTTTCGCGGGCGACGGACGGGTGCGGTCTGCCGCTTTTCCGTGCCGTTTTATTGTAGGCGCGGGCGGGATTTTTGTCAAGCGGATATCGAGGAGGGGGTTTGATTGACATCAAATGCGAATTTTTATATTATTTATAGGAATTTTACGTTTTTTTGTTGGCAAAAAAGCGGATTCGATTGTTGTATAGTCAGGAGAGCTTATGATTAAGGAGTCGCTTGAAAAAGCGGTGGAGCGGTTGCAGGCGGGCGACGCGAGTGCGTTCGATTACATATACGACAACACCTACAAGGTGGTATTCTTCGTCGTACACAATATCGTCCGCAACAAGGAGACCGCCGAGGACATCGTGCACGACACGTACATCACCGCGCTCAAGCACCTTGATACGTATGCGAGCAACAACCTGCTGGCGTGGCTGACGACGATAGCCAAGCGGCAAGCCCTGAACAGTTACAACCGCGGCAAACGGGAGCGTGTGACGGACTTTCAGGCGGAGGGCGACGCGTTCGGTTCGACGTCGATGCCCGACGATGAGACGATAGGGCTCATCGAAACTGCGGAGCGAGTGCTCTCCCCCGACGAATTCCAGATTGTCGTCATGTGCGCGGTGGCGGGCTACCGACGACGGGAAGTCTCGAAAATGCTGGATATGCCGATATCGACGGTATCGTACCGTTACTCGTCGGCGCTGGATAAACTGAAACGGATTTTGAATGGTGAGGAAAATGAAAAATATCGAAAGGAGAATTAAAAAAGCCGCCGAGCGTATGTTGCCCGACTCCAAGGTCAAAGAAAGCATTCGCAACGAGCTTTACGGCGACCGCGTGTTTGCGGAAGTCGCCGAACCCGTTGTCGTCGCCGAAAGCGCGGGCAATAACGTCTCCTCTCGCGTCGGTATGCGCAAAAAAGCGACCGTCCTCGTTGCCTGTCTGTTGATTGCGTGTCTTGCGGTCGGACTTGTGTGCTACTTTATGCTGGCTCAAAGCCCCGTACCCGTATCGGGCACGTACGTCAGCATAAAAATCAATCCCGCATTCGGCATAGAAGCGGACGAAAACGACGTCGTCACCGAAGTCACGGCACTGAACACGGACGCAGTGGTCGTGCTCTACGGAATGAATCTCGTCGGAAAACCGCTGACGCAGGTCGTGGACGAAATCGTTGCGGAATGCGCCGCGCTCGGTTTTCTGGACACCACGGACGCAGGTTCTATGGAAGTGATAGCCGCCAACACCAACGGTTCGAAGGAAGCGTCTGTCATCAGCTCCATACTGACCTCGCTCGGCAATATGTTCGGGCGTAACGGATGGGGTACGGGCGTACACAGCGAGAACTGCACCAACCCGAACTGCACGGGTGACTGCCTGCACAACGGAAGCTGTCAGAATTCCATCAATTCGTCTGCGCAACAGAACCGCTATCAGCACAGATACGGACAGAACAAAAACAACGTTTCCCCCGGCAAAAGCATAATGGCAACGCTGGCAAGCGAGCGTTCGGGTATGAGTTACGGTAAGTGCGTGCAACTTTCGGTTGCCGACCTGTGCAAACTTATTGCAGGCTACGACGCAGACAAAATCACCGCCACGGAAAGCGCGCTCGAAGAGTCTTACAACAACAACTCCGTAATAGGCGGCACGGTCAACAAACTGCAAGCTATGCGTGAAGAATGCAAACATTTCATCGAGAGTATGGAACGCGTAATCGAATTCCTCGAAGCCCGCGACGGAAGGCTGAGCGCGCAGGACATCGACACCATAGGCAAGATACTGACCTACGATTATTCTTACCTGCCCTTCCTCGACCTGTCCGTGCTGCTCGATATGGCGAAAGAATGGTGGGACGACATCGACGAGCTGTGCGACCATTTCGGAGACATGCTGGACGAAATCGTGGAAATTTACGAAGAAGAAGCCGACAAATTCTTCAACGAACTCTCCGAAAAAATGAACGACTGGAAAAAGGATTTCCTCGAAGAGTTGTACGACTGACCACAGACTAGTGACATATATCCTACTTTATACCCTCTTTCTCTTATGGTAAAGTGCGTTTTGCGTGAGCAAAGCGCACTTTACTTTTATCTTGCGACACACCTTGCGACACGAAAAAACGAAACGCAAGTGTAACCATCGTCGCTTGCGCGCGTATTATTAACGAAAAGAAAACTTATTTCTGCCGAAAAAACAAAAAAATTAATCTATTAAACATTTTTTGGCAAAATGTCGGTTTTGATTGTTTTATTGACAAAGAACAAAATCGGAGGATACCGTTATGAAAAAAGTTATAATCGCTATCGTGCTCGTACTCGCGCTCTGTGCAGGTGCGGTTGCGCTCGTCGCATGCAATCCCGACGGCACCGCGGGAGACGGCGGCAGCGGTGGCGGCGGAGGCGGCAATGCCGCCACGTTCGACAACAAGTCCACCATCGGCTTTTCCGTGGCAAGCTCCGCCGTGATGCTCGACACCTTCGCGCAGTCGTCCGCTTCTTCGTCCGCCGCCGACGGCAACGCCGACACCGAAGCCACCCTCGACACCCAGGTGGAACAGGCGTTCGAGAACGAGTTCACCAAACAGCTCAGCGTTATCGAAAGTTTCATCGACCGTGCGTCGGTCAACAGCGTCGAATCCGCTTCGGACAGACCCGAATACGACCATATGCTCACCGTGACCACCACGGACATGAGAGGCAACGAAAGTGTCTACATTCTTTACTACAACGCGACTCCCGTAATCGATGACGATAACGACAAATGGGACGACGAGGACGACTGGGATATCGAAACCGAAGAAGAGTTCCGCATCGACGGCGTGCTCGTCTACAACGACGCCGAGTACGATGTGAGAGGCGAAATGGAGAACGAGGTCGAAGGCAACGAAAGCGAAAACGAGTTCGAAATGACCGCCTTCGACAGAGTCAACAACTCCAAAATCGTGTTCGAACAGTCCTTCGAAGTCGAGGACGGCGAATACGAAGAGGAATACAAGTATTCCTACTATGAAAACAACAGGCTCGTGAACAGCTTCGAAATCGAATTCGAAAACGAGAACGGCAAAGAGGAGCTGGACGTCACGTTCATCGAGGGCGGCGGCAACGGCAACTGGGCGAACACCATGGTCGCCTACGAACGCGAGACCGACGGCAACGGAGACTTCATCTCCATCACCCTGCGCAAAGGCACCACCTTTGCCAAACTCAAAGCCGTGAGCGTCGCGGGCGGCGAATACCGCTTCACGTTCTTCGGAGAAGAGAGCTGGAACGCGCTGTACGAAGCCATCTTCGCAACTCCTGCTGTTTAAGCGTAAAACTCATTCCTTTTCACCAACGGAAGAAGGACGCCCGCAAGGGCGTCTTTCTTCTTTTCCCCGCGGCGAATTCCCCTGTCAAACGGCCGCATCGCGCGCGCCTCGGAAGGACGCGCGCATTTTTTTTGCGCCTCGGTTGGCAAAACGCGGCGACGGATTGTTATATAAGGGAAGAAACCAAGGAGGTTTTGGCTATGAAAAAGATAATTGTTGCATCCGTACTTGCTCTGGTTCTCTGCGTCGGAGCGTTCGCACTCGTTGCGTGCAATCCGTCCGACGAGACCACCGCGGTCGCCGTCGGTGAAGACCTCTACACCGTGGGCTACTCGGTGGCGTCCGCCGCAACCATGCTCGGTGCGGGCGGTTCTGCGGACACGGCTTCCACCGCGGCAGACAGCACAGCCACGGATGAAGACGGCATAATCGACAAAGTGGAGGGTCAACTCGACATGTTCGAACAGTTCGTCGACCGCGCAAGCGTCAAGGTCGAGGCCGGCGAATCCGACAAAGACGGTTACGAATTCAAACTGACCGTCACCACCGTTACCGCAGGCGGCGAGGAACACGTGTACGTGCTCTACTACAATGTGATTGCCGACAAGACCGTCGACGCCAACGGCAAGGAAATCGACTTCGCAATCGAAGGCGTACTGCAAATCGACGACCGCACTTACGACCTGTCCGGTGCGTTTACCACCGACTCCTCCGTCTCCGTCGAGGACGGCCGTCAATTCGGATTCGAACTCAAAGACGGCGCGGGCAACTGCATCTGCTTCGAGGAACAGAAGGTCTTGAAAGACGGCAAATACTCCAAACAGTACCACTACGGTTTCAGACCCGTGTCCCAGTACATCCCCGAGTATGACTTCAACCTCTCCTTCGAGACCAACGCCGACGGCAGCGAAACCCTGGTTGTCGAGTCCAACCTCGCCGACTTCATCAATCCCACCGTCCGCTACACCAAGTGCCGCGACATCGAAAACGGTGAGTACTACCTCAACGTCAACGTGTCCATGAACGGTGTCAACGTCGACGTGGAAGTCCGCTACTACCGTGACGAACAGGGTCATTACAGACACCGTTACGGCGTGAGCACCGGTTTCGACTCCGACGAATTCATCGACGCGTGGAAGGAATTTCACAACCGCTACCAGCACGGCAACAATGCCGAATAACAGGTAAATTCGGAAGAAGTTTTACGCTCTCCCTTTCTTCTTCTGATAAAGCGGCGCACACCCTGCGCCGCTTTTTTGTTGTCCCGCCCGCGACCTCGGCGCGAATTTTCTCCCGCGTCGCGGGCGACGGGCGCACCTCCCCCTCTCTCCGCTTTGTCGCACCGTGTCGATGCACCGTCCAAATTGGTTCAAATATGTTTTTAGCCGCACAGGTGTCGTTTTGTCGCTATTGACACCGTTTTTTCGCGATGATATGATAAATATACCGTTACCAACGGTATGATGCGGGAGAAAAATATGAGTAAAGATTACGTGCTATCCATCGATTTCGGCACACAGAGCGTCCGCGCGATTATATACAACGACCGCGGTACGGAAATTTGCAAAGCCAAAGTACCTTTCAACCCCTACTTTTCCTTGAACAGCGGCTGGGCAGAACAAAACCCCGAAGTCTATTGGAACAGTCTCGTCAAAGCGGTCAAGACCGTCAAAGAAACCTATCCCCTCGGTTTCGAACGCATTTACGCCGTCGGCGTCACCACCATACGCGACACGATAACCTTCGTCGACAAGAACGGCAAAGTGCTCCGTCCCTTCCTCGTGTGGCTGGACGAGCGCGAGTGTTCGCGCGTCGAAGAGGCCATTCCGTCTCCCGTCAAAACCCTGCTCCATCTCGTCAAAATGTACGAGCCTTACTGCGGCATTCGCAAGGTCACCAAGATGAACTGGGTGCACGAAAACGAACCCGACGTCTGGAACAACACTTACAAAATCATTCCCCTTTCGGGCTATATCAATCTCAAACTCACGGGCAAACTGCTCGACAGCGTGGCGTCACAGATAGGACACGTGCCTTTCGACTACAAGAATCAGCGCTGGCAAACCGGCAAAAGCCTCAACACTTATCTGACTGACGCGGGCGCGGACAAGATGATCGACATCGTCGATTCCACTTCCGTCATAGGACACATAACCGCCGAAGCCGCCGTCGAAACGGGGCTCAAAGAGGGACTGCCCGTCATAGCCTGCGGCTCGGACAAAGGGTGCGAAACCTTCGGCACCGGCACGCTGGGCGGCGACAAAGCGTCCATCAGCCTGGGAACGACCGCCACAATTCAGATTACGACAAAAAAATACGTCGAACCCGAAGCGTTTATGCCGCCCTATCCCGCCGTCATCAAAGGCACTTACAACCCCGAAGTGGAAATCTTCCGCGGATGTTGGATGATAACCTGGTTTAAGGAACAGTTCGGCGAAAAGGAAGTCAAACGCGCGGCGGAACTCGGCTGCGCCCCCGAGGAACTGTTCGACGAACTGCTGGACGCCACTCCGTTAGGCTGCGAAGGGCTTGTCCTGCAACCCTACTGGTCACCCAAAATCAAACAGGGCTGGGCAAAGGGTTCCATCGTGGGATTTTCGGACGTCCACACACGCGCGCACATCTACCGCGCAATCATAGAAGGAATATGCTTCGGTCTGTACGAAGGACTGACCAGCATCGAGAAGCGCGCGGGCTACGACATCTCGTCCGTTATGGTATCGGGCGGCGGGTCGCTGTCCGACAGAATATGCCAGATACTCGCCGACGTACTGGGCGTGCCCGTACGCAAAACACAGACTTACGAAAACAGTGCGCTGGGCTGCGCAATGCTCTGCTATATGGGAATGGGGCGTTTTGCTTCCCCGCAGGAAGCCGTGGACAATATGGTGCACGAGGGCAAGACCTACGAGCCCGATATGAAAAACCACGAGCAATATATGTTGCTGTATCACACGGTGTACGAGCGCATATACAGAAAAAACAGAAAGACTTTCCGCAACATACGCGCCTACAACCGCCGTTATCCCGTCCCCAAACAGGGCAAATGACGCACCACGCGACGCAACGCAACCGAAACCGCGCAATGCGCGCAAACGACGGCTAAACAAGCCAAATGAATAAATAAACCCGCTCTTTGAGCGGGTTTATCGTTTTATTTTGACGATGATTTCGGTTTCTGCGCTCCGTCTGTGCGGTTATTTCTTGTGACCGAAACGGGTCTCGCAGTATTCGCACCTGTACACGTCGTGTTCCTTGTCGCGCAGAGAGAACATCTGTTTGAGGTCGCTTTCCACGGCGGTCACGCACTTGGGATTGCAGCACACCATGCCCTTGTCCACGAGCGGACGCGACACCGTCTCGGGGCAATATCCTCTTTCGGCGTCGCCGAGCAGTTTCAGTATCAACGCCATGCGCATGAACTTGCCGTACTCCACCTGTTTGAAATAGCACGCGCGCGGGTCGTCGTCCACGTCCACGTTGATTTCCTTGACCCTGGGCAGGGGGTGCAGAACGCTCATATCGGGTTTTGCCGCCTTCATCTTTTCGGCGTTGAGCACAAAACAGTCTTTGAGCCGCTCGTATTCGTCAAGGTCGGCAAACCTCTCCTTCTGTATGCGCGTCATGTACAGCACGTCGAGGTCGGCAATGCAGTCCTCTATTGTGGCGCATTCCGTCCACACCGCGTTGCGGGGTTGCATAATCTCGTAGCGTACGTAGTTGGGAATTGTGAGTTCGGGCGGGGAAATCATGACGAATTTGTTGCCCTCGTAACGCGTCAGCGCGTTGATGAGCGAGTGCACCGTTCTGCCGTATTTCAGGTCGCCGCATATTCCTATCGTGAGGTGGTCGAGCCTGCCGTGGCGGTTCTTTATTGTGAGCAGGTCGGCAAGCGTCTGCGTGGGGTGGCAATGTCCGCCGTCGCCCGCGTTGACGACGGGAACTATGCTCCTCTGCGACGCGGCAAGCGCCGCGCCTTCGAGGGGATGACGCATTGCGATTATGTCCGCGTACGCGCCCACCGTGCGTATGGTGTCCATGACGCTCTCGCCTTTGGTGGTGGAACTGTTGGACGCCGACGCAAAACCGAGCGTGCTTCCGCCGAGTTCCAGCATTGCCGCCTCGAAACTCAGCCTCGTACGCGTCGAGGGCTCAAAGAACAGCGTAGCGATTTTCTTGCCTTCGCAGGCGTGGGCGTACTTCTGCCTGTTCGCCATTATGTCCTCGGCAACCGCGATTATGCCGTCGATTTCTTCCGTAGTGAAATCGGATATGTCAATCAAGTGTCTGATTTTCTTCATACTTTCGTCCTTTACTTCGCCATCCAGCTTTCGTCTGAGGGATTGTTGCGGAAGGCGATGAGTTTTGCGCAGTCCTCGCGCTTTATGTATCCCGTTTCGACGGCGACTTCGAGCAGTTCGTCAAGGTTGCAAAGACTGGCGCTTTTTACGCCCGCCGCCGCAAGTTTGTCCTTGCCCGCCTGCATGCCGTACGTGAATATGCTGACCATACCGAGTACGTCCGCGCCTTCCTCGCGCAGTGCTTCGACGACTTCGAGCGAACTTTTTGCGGTGGAAATCAAATCCTCGACAACGACGACTTTCTGCCCTTTTTCCAGCTTGCCTTCTATTCGGTTGGCTCTGCCGTGGTCTTTCGCGCCCGAACGGACGTATCCCATGGGCATTCCGAGCAGGTGCCCGACGATTGCCGCGTGCGCGATACCCGCCGTCGCCGTGCCCATCAGCACCTCGCAGTCGGGAAACTCCGTTTTCACGATTTCGGCAAGCCCCTGCTCCACGACATTACGTACCGCGGGTGCGGTCAGCGTAAGTCTGTTGTCGCAGTAAATGGGGCTTTTTATGCCGCTTGCCCAAACAAAGGGCTGTTCGGGACGCAGAAACACCGCGCCTATCGAGAGCAATCCTTTTGCAACTTCTCTTTTTACGTCCTGCATATCATTCCTCGCCCAAAAAATCTTTCAAACATCTGCGGTACGCCGCAACGGGGTCCTGTGCCGCAGTCACGGGTCTGCCGACCACTATGTAATCCGAACCGAGTTCCCTCGCCTGCGCGGGCGTCGTGACACGCACCTGGTCGCCACGCTCGCCGTCGGCAAAACGTATACCGGGCGTCACCGTAAGAAAACCGTCGCCGCACACGGCGTGCACCTTGCCTGCCTCCAACGGAGAACATACCACGCCGTCCAACCCCGCTTTCGCCGCGTTGGAAGCGTAGTGCATAACCGTTTGGTCTATGGGACGGTCAATCCAGAGTTCCTCCGTCATAACCTCCTGACTGGTGGAAGTGAGTTGCGTCACGGCAATGAGCAACGGCCTGCTGCCGTCGGGGCGCGTCAAACCCTCTATTGCGGCTTTCATCATCGCGATGCCGCCGCCCGCGTGAAGATTGCACATATCCACGTCGAGAGAGGAAAGCACCGCCATAGACTTTTTCACGGTGTTGGGAATGTCGTGTAGTTTGAGGTCGAGGAACACGGAATGTCCGCGCCTTTTTATCTCGCGCACCATATCCGCGCCCTGCGAGTAAAACAGTTCCATTCCTATTTTGACATAGGGCTTGCGCTTTTCGCCAGCGAACGCGTCGAGGAAGGAAAACACCTCTTCGGCTTTGCTGAAATCCAGCGCCACGATTACGTCTTTTGCCATAAACTCTCCTTACACCGCCGCGCCGATTATGTCGGATATCGCGCTTACGCCGATTTCGTCCAGCAGCGCGGGCAGTCCTTCGATTATTTCTTTGCAGGCGTAGGGATTTACAAGATTTGCAGCACCCACCTGCACACAGGTTGCGCCCGCCATCATCATCTCGACCACGTCGCGTGCAGTCGTCACACCGCCTATTCCCATTACGGGCAATTTCACCGCGCGCGCGACTTCGTTGACCATTCTGACCGCGACGGGAAACACGGCAGGACCGCTGAACCCGCCAGTGCGCACGGAAATGACGGGCTTGCGCGTCCTTATGTCAATGCGCATCCCGACCAGCGTATTTATAAGGCTGATGCCGTCCGCGCCGCCGTCCGCAACCGCTTTCGCCATATCGGAAATGCTCGTCACATTCGGGCTCAATTTGACAATAAGCGGCTTTTTTACCGCTTTTTTGACTTCGTAAACAAGCGATTGCGCGATTTTTGCGTCCGTTCCGAACGCCATGCCGCCGCCCTTTACGTTGGGACAACTGATGTTGAGTTCAACCGCAAATACCTTGTCGCAGTCGTTGAACTTCGCCGCAGTCGTCACATACTCTTCCACGCTGTGGCCGCCCACGTTGGCAATGACTTTGCCGTCGTACACTTTGTCGAGCGTGGGTATCTCGCGACAGACGACCGCGTCCACACCGGGGTTTTGCAGACCTATTGCGTTGATGAGCCCCGCCGTGCATTCGGCAATTCTCGGCAGAGGATTGCCGTAGCGCTCCTGTGCCGTTGTGCCTTTCAGGCATATGGAACCGAGTATGTTGATATCGTAAAATTCCGCGAACTCGTAGCCGAACCCGAAAGTTCCGCTGGCGGGCACGACGGGGTTTTTCATCGCGTAACCGAGGAAGTCGACGCCGAGCGCGACCGAAGAATTTTTCATTCCCATATCACCTCCGAAGCGCGGAACACGGGCCCTTCCTTGCATACGCGTCTGAACCCGCCCGTCGTCTTTATGCTGCACCCCATACACGCACCGAAGCCGCAACCCATACGCGCTTCCAGACTGACTTGCCCGCGCGCGTCCGCGGCGCAAAGCGCGTGCAACATCACGGCGGGACCGCAGGCATAATAAAGGTCGAAGTCCTTACCCGCGCCGAGCGCCGCGGCAACCGCGTTGCCCTTGACACCCGCACTTCCGTCGTCGGTTGCCACCGTCACGTTGCCGAGCGCGGAGAACTCCCCGACGTAGTACGTTTCGTCTGCGTTGCGGAAGCCGAGCACGATTTCGGGGCGAATGCCTTTTGCGGCGAAATCCTTTGCCAGTTTGTAAAGAGGCGCACAGCCTATGCCCCCGCCTATGAGCAGGGGTTTTTGCGCCGAGAGGTCGAACCCGTTGCCGAGACAGGTCAGCGCGTCCACCTTGTCGCCCGCGCGAAGTTCGGACATTTTCTTCGTGCCCTCGCCCGCTATGCGCACGAGCAGGGTCAGTTTCCCGTCCTCCCAGTCGGCGACGCTTATCGGACGGCGCAGGAAAAATCCCTCCGTCGTCAGTTCGACGAACTGCCCCGCGCTCATCGGGCTTGCGCCCGTGAACGTGAGTTCGAACACGGAGGAATTCAAGGGGCGGTTGCCCGTCAGCGTGAGTGTCTCTCTTTTCATCAGCAGATGGTGGAGACCTTGAAGGTCATGTCTTCGAGGACGTCGAGCAAGGCTTCGACCGTATCCTGCGAAGTGAACAGCGTGACGTTGTTTTCCACGGCGGCGCGGCGGATTTCGTAGCCGTCGCGTTTGGTGCTCTCCTCGTTGAGGTCGCGCGTGTTGATGACGTACGTCACGTGCCCTTTGCGAATGCTGTCGAGGATTTCCTCGCTGCCTTCGCTGATTTTCTCTTTGCTGCGCGCCTTTATTCCGTGCGCGTGCAGGAAGTCCGCGGTGCCCTTCGTCGCCTCGATGTTGAAGCCGAGCTCGTAGAACCTGCGCGCTATGGGCAGGAAGGCTTCCTTGTCGCAGTCGGCAATGGTCATAAACACGGTGCCGTAGTTCTGCATACTCATACCCGACGCTTTGAGCGCCTTGTAGAGCGCGCGTTTCATTTCGGTGTCGTAACCTATGGCTTCGCCCGTGGATTTCATTTCGGGCGAGAGATAGACTTCCATGCCCTTTATTTTCGAGAACGAAAACGCGGGTGCCTTGACGTACCACCTGGTCGGTTCTTTCTCGGGGTACACGGTCTTGAACCCCTGTTTTTTGAGGGAGATGCCGAGCATTACTTTGGTGCCGATGTCGGCAAGCGAGTATCCCGACGCCTTGGAGATGAAAGGTACCGTACGCGACGAACGGGGGTTGACCTCGATGACGTACACGTCGTCGTTGGCGTCGACGATGAACTGAATGTTGTAAAGACCGACTATGCCTATTCCGAGACCGAGCTTGACGGTGTAGTCGATGATTTTCTGCTTGACGGCGTCGTTGATGCTGAACGTCGGATACACGCTGATGCTGTCGCCGGAGTGGACACCCGTCCTCTCTATGTGCTGCATAATCGCGGGGCAGAACACGTCTTTGCCGTCGCACACGGCGTCGACTTCCAGTTCCTTGCCGAGAATGTATTTGTCAACGAGTATGGCGTGCCCCGTGTTGAGCGCAGACGCCGATTTGAGATACTTACCGAGCGCTTCGGGCGTGGACGCAATCTGCATCTGCCTGCCACCGAGCACGTAGCTGGGGCGTACGAGCACGGGATAGCCGATTTTCGCGGCGACTTTAAGCCCGTCTTCCACGGTGAACACCGCCTCGCCCTTGGGCTGGGGTATGCCGAGTTTGTGGAGTATCTTTTCAAAACAGTCGCGGTCTTCGGCGTTGGTGATTGCCTGCACGTCCGTGCCTATAATCTTGACGCCCAGCGCGTCGAGTTTGTCGGCAAGGTTGATTGCCGTCTGTCCGCCCAGCGACACGACGACGCCTTCGGGTTTTTCAAGGTCGATGACGTTCATCGTATCCTCGACCGTCAAAGGCTCGAAATACAGTTTGTCGGACGTCGTGTAGTCCGTGGAAACGGTTTCGGGGTTGTTGTTGATGATGATTGCCTCGTAACCCGCCTCGCGTATCGTCCATATGGCGTGCACCGTGGAGTAGTCGAACTCGATGCCCTGCCCGATACGGATGGGTCCGGAGCCGAGCACGATTATCTTTTTCTTCTTGCTGACGATGCTCTCCTGCTCCTCCTCGTAGGTGGAGTAGAAATATGGCACGTAACTTTCGAACTCGCCCGCGCAGGTGTCAATCATCTTGTACACGGGCATAATGCCGAGTTCCTTGCGTTTGAGGTATATATCCTCTTCGGTGGACTTCCACACCTTGGCGAGGTATTTGTCGGAAAAACCTCTCTTCTTCGCCTCTTTGAACACCTCGTAATCGAAGGGATGCGCCTTGACGACGAACTCGAACTCGACAATCTCCCTTATCTTTTCGAGGAAGAACATATCGATTTTGGTGCTGGACGCGATAAGACCGATATCGCCGCCGCGCTCGAACAGTTCGGCGATTGCGAACAGTCTGTCGTCGGTGCAATCCTTGATGTAGTCGTACAGTTCCTGACGCGTCCAGGTGTCGAACTTGGGTATCCAGATGTGTATCGCACCGATTTCCAGCGAGCGCAGGGCTTTGAGCAGACTTTCTTCGAAAGTTCTGCCTATGCTCATAACCTCGCCCGTCGCTTTCATCTGCGTGCCCAGTTTGTTGGACGCCGTGTCGAACTTGTCGAAGGGGAAGCGCGGCACCTTGGTGACGATGTAGTCGAGCGCGGGCTCGAACGCCGCAGGAGTGTTCGCCAGCATTATTTCGTCGAGGTGCATACCGAGAGCGACTTTCGCCGTGACGCGGGCGATGGGATATCCGCTCGCCTTGGACGCCAGCGCGGAAGAACGCGACACGCGGGGATTGACCTCGATGAGATAGTATTTGAAGGAGTGAGGGTCGAGTGCGAACTGCACGTTGCAGCCGCCTTCGATTTTGAGTTCGCGTATGATTTTGAGCGCGCTGTTGCGCAACATCTGAACCTCTTTGTTCGTCAACGTCTGCGCGGGCGCCACGACGATGCTGTCGCCCGTGTGCACGCCGACGGGGTCGAGATTCTCCATGCTGCATATCGCAACCGCCGTGTCATTTGCGTCGCGCATAACTTCAAACTCGATTTCCTTGAAGCCTTTGACGCTCTTTTCCACGAGCACCTGACCCACGGGAGAGAGTTTCAACGCGTTTTTCATTATCTCGCAGAGTTCGGCTTCGTCCTCGGCAAAACCGCCGCCCGTGCCGCCCAGAGTGAACGCGGGACGCAACACCACGGGATAGCCGATTATCTTTGCGGCTTCGACCGCTTCTTCTATGCTGTAAGTTATCTGCGACGGAATGACGGGCTCGCCTATACGCTCGCACATCTCTTTGAACTTTTCTCTGTCTTCCGCCATTTCGATACTTTCAAGCGACGTTCCGAGCAGTTTAACGTTGCATTCGTCCAAAACACCGCTTTTTGCAAGTTTCATTGCAAGGTTGAGACCGGTCTGTCCGCCGAGTGCGGGGACTATGGCATCGGGGCGTTCGTAACGTATGATTTTGGCGACGTATTCGAGGGTGAGCGGCTCCATATAAATCTTGTCCGCCATCATCTTGTCCGTCATTATCGTTGCGGGATTGGAGTTTGCAAGTACGACTTCGTAGCCCTCTTCTTTGAGTGCGATACAAGCCTGCGTGCCCGCATAGTCGAACTCCGCCGCCTGCCCTATTACTATCGGGCCGGAACCTATGACAAGTACTTTCTTTATATCCTTTCTTTTAGGCATTTTTCTTCCACTCCTCGATGTTCACGATAAATTTTTCGAAAAGGCGTATGGTGTCGCAGGGACCGGGTGCGCTCTCGGGATGGAACTGCACGGAGAATACGCAGTTCTTCTTGTCCTCGACGCCCTCGACCGTCTTGTCCAGCAGGTTGATGTGCGTGACTTCGAGCCCCGTTCCTTCAAGGGACTTTTCGTCCACGGCGTAGCTGTGGTTCTGTGCCGTGATTTCGATAAAGCCCGTCGTCTTGTCCAGTATGGGGTGATTGCCGCCGCGGTGACCGAATTTGAGTTTGTACGTCTTTGCGCCGTAGGCGAGGCTTATGAGTTGGTGACCCATGCACACGCCCATAATCGGCACTTTGCCTTTGAGCTGTTTCACGAGTTCCACCACCTCGGGCACGTTGCCGGGGTCGCCGGGACCGTTGCTCAGGAACACGCCGTCGGGTTTGAGGTTGAGCACGTCCTCCGCGCTGATGTTGTAAGGCACCACGATGACGTTGCAACCCTGATTGTTGAGGTTCTTGACCATCTGGTGTTTTATTCCGCAGTCAATCGCAACCACGTTGTACTTGTGGTTGGGGGTGCGGCTGTACCATCTCTTCTTGCAGCCCGCGCGCTTGACCTGGTCGGTGGGATAGCGGTAGTCCTTGATGACTTTCATCGCCTCCTCCGTGGGCACGCTCTCGTCCACAAGATACGCCACCATCGACCCCTTGTCGCGGATTGTGCGCACCAGTTTGCGCGTGTCGATGCCCTGCAATCCGGGGATGGAATTCTCTTCCAGCAGTTCGGACAGCGTCTTGGTGTAGCGGAAGTTGGACGGTGCGTCGTTGTAGTCGCGCACTATGAGGGCTTTGAGCAGTAGGCTCTTGCTCTCGTAGTCCTCGTCCGTGATGCCGTAGTTGCCGATTATCGGATAAGACATGACGATAATCTGGTCGGCGTAGCTGGGGTCGGAAATGATTTCCTGATAGCCTGCCATCGACGTGTTGAACACGATTTCGCCGATTGCGGCCGTGTCCGCGCCGAAGCCCGTACCGACGTAAACGTCGCCGTTTTCGAGCACGAGTTTTCTTTTCACTCTTTCCATATTATTTCTCCGTTCAATAGTGTCATTACGTTTTTGCCGTACACCTTTCTGCCTTCGAACGGCGTACTGTTTCCCTTTGACGCGGATTGCTCGCCCCGAACCGTCCACTCGCGCGAAAGGTCGAGCACGGCAAGGTCCGCCTTTGCTCCGTCGTATATGTCTCCGCCCTCTGCGCCTATTATGCGGCGCGGCGCGGTGCTCATCGCGTATATCAGCCTGTCAAGAGGCACTCTGCCCGTCTTTACCAGTTCGGTATAAAGCACGGCAAAGGAGAATTCCAGCCCGATTACACCCATTGCGCTGCCCGCCAGCCCGCGGGATTTTTCCTCGTCGGAGTGCGGCGCGTGGTCGGTGGCGATTGTGTCGACCGTACCGTCGGCAAACGCTTTCACAAGCGCGTCCCTGTCCCGACGGGAACGCAGCGGCGGGTTCATCTTGAAACGCCCGTCCTCTTGCATATCCTCGTCGCACAACACGAGATAGTGCGGCGCGGTCTCGCAGGTCACGTTCGTGCCCTCCGCCTTGGCGCGACGTATGATTTCCACGCTCTCCGCGGTGGAAACGTGGCACACGTGATATTTGACGCCCGTCTGCGCGGCAAGCGCGACGTCGCGTTCTATCATCTTCCATTCGCTCGCGGAAGAGATGCCCTTGTGTCCGTGTGCGGCGGCGTATCCGCCGTCGTGCACGTAGCCGCCGTTCAACAGGCTTTCGTCCTCGCAATGCGCTGAAACGAACTTGCCGCAGGCTTTGACGCGCAACATAGCCTCACGCATTATTTCGTCGTTCTGCACGCCCTTTCCGTCGTCCGAAAAGCCCACGACGTGAGGAGCAAGCCCTTCTATGTCGGCGATTTCCTTGCCCTTCTCGCCCACGGTCAACGCACCGTAAGGCAACACCTCGCAACGCGCCGACGCGTCGATAATTTTACGTTCGACCGCAAGATGTTCCGCATTGTCGGGCACGGGGTTAAGGTTGGGCATAGCGCAAAGCAAGGTGTATCCTCCGCGCACGCCGCTTTCCGTGCCGCTGGCTATGCTCTCCTTATAAAAAAAACCGGGTTCCCGCAGGTGAACGTGTATATCTGCGAAACCCGGAACAATCAACATATTTTCGGCGTCTATCACTTCGTCGGTATCGGAAAAGACGTGACCCCCCGAAAGGAAAACTTTACCCCTTTCGACGAACAAGTCGCCTTTGACAATCCCTTTTGTCGTGAAGTAGGCGGCACTCTTGAAGAGCAACATCGGTTTCCCTCCCGAAATTTTTTCCATTATATCACATACCCCACGGATTGCAAAGCGGTTGCGGGAATATTTCCGCAAATTTTTCGGCGGAATTTTCGCGGGTTTCGAGTCCGCGTCCGCAAACGCGTCCGCCACGGGTTTTCGGAGACGGACGCCGCGCCGCGATTGTTCGGCGGAACCATGCGCCGTTCACCTCAACGCTCCCCTCAACAATATTATTCGCGCACGCATTGCGCGCACGCGTATAATAATGTCTTTCGATTGCGTTTCGCGCCAAAAGACGCGGCTTAAAGAAAGCACCGCCTTGCGGCGGTGCTTCGTGTCATACTTCATCCGACGTTTCCGCGTCGGTTGCCGCATTGTCGGCAGGTTCTCCCGCAGAATCTTCCGCAGGGGCTTGTGCCTCGTCATAGGACGCGGCAGCCTGTTCGTCGGGCTGGTCGCCCGCGGCACCCGCTTCGACCTCGACGTACTTGGCGTCGAAATCGTCTTTGATGCGCTTCTTGAACTCACGGCAGCAGCCCGCCGCAAACACCATCAGTACGGACACCGCGCCGATGATGAAGAGCCAGTTGCGCAGGGACATGACGGATATGACCGCGAACAGCAGGTTGTTGGACTGCATCCAGGTCATATACTGATATCCGAGCAAGCCTCTTTCAACGTTGGAGGGGCTGATTGCGATATTCAGCGCACCGCTGTCGTCGACGTTGATGCCGAGGTGCAAAGTCTTGCCGCCCGTTGCCGCTTTGATTACGTCTTCGACGTTGGTGAGCAGACTTCCGATGAGGCCTTCGACCGAGGTTTGCTGGTCGATGATCAATCTCAACGCTGCGTTAAGCACGTCGAACAGTTCGCCGATGGTCAAAGGCTTGGCAAGCATACCTTTGATGGAATTCAGACTGTCGGGCAGTATGCCCGCGATGAAGGAGAGGTCTATGGTCACGTCGCCGATGCTGGCAACATCCATGTTCTTGCCGTCCATATCCAGAATGCTCCACTTCATGGGCTGTCTGATATAGCCGCCGTTTGCCTTGCCTTCCGCGACCGCAGGCACGAAGACCGCATTGAGCGCAACGTCGACACCTTTGACTTCCTTGGTGACGAGCGCACGGGTGTGGCTGTTGTTCCATTCGAGCGCGTCGGCGTCTTTCAGAGCCTGAACGGTCGCCTCGGTGGTGTAGAGTTCGAAGAAGTAGACGTCGTCGGGTTCGACAATCTCGCCGTTCTCCATATACGCCGTTCTGTCATCGGAATAGGAATAACCCTGGTCAAGCAGCAGTCTCACGATGACGGGAGCCGTCATTCTGTTGGACGTCGCGTAGAGAATGAACGCATCGTCGTAGGTGATATAGCCGTCCTGATGCAAACTTGCATAGTTGTTGTTGAACAGGTACGCTATTCTCTTGTTGTTCATACCCTCTTTGGCGAGTTTGGCGTACACGTCGGACACATAATCGGTCACGGCGTGGCCGAATGCGAGACGCTGGATGTTGCCGAACTCTCTGTCGGGCGACTTGAAGGCATAGTCGATGTCCGTGAGTATCCACTTGTTGTAGACGAAGGTGAAGAGTTCCCGATCAAGCTCTGTCATGTTGTTCCAGAGTTGCTCTTCATATTCGGCCTTCGTGGTGATACTGGACAGGAAAGGCACGTAGGTGCCCGTTACGGTCTTCTGAACAACGGAGTTGTTTTTCAGATTCTCGTACGAATACTCAGGATCGTAATTACCCGTAAAGATACTGAGCATTATGAACTCGCGCACGATACTTGCGTTGGCTTCCGCCTGCGTCTCGTAGTCGTACTGCATATCTTCGTAGAACAGCGTGCTCGAAGTCAGGCTTGCGAGGATGTCGGGCAGCAACACGTCGAGCGCTACGCCGATGACCGAGGTCAGGCATATTACGGTCACGATGAGAATGACGGTTTGGCTCCTTATCGGGCGTTTGGACTTCTTTCTCGTGACGCACAGCGAAACGATGAGGAACACGAGTCCGAGCACCGCGGCAAGGATGGTGCCCACGAAGGGCCAGAAGGAGTAGTAAGGCACAAGCTGATACATCTCGTACCCGAAGACACCCGCGAGTATGATGAGAATGGGGAAGCTGAGTATATAGAATACCACTTCGAGCGTGGTCAGACCGGCCAGTCTGCCCTGCAATTTGCCGTAAACGTTAGAGCCTGTCTTTTTCATATCACAGCACCTCCTTTACGTTTTCGTCCGAAACAAGTGTTTCGGTGCCCTCCTCGGGTGTGTCCGAAGGCGGCGTCTCCGCATCGTCGGATGCCGCATTGTCGTTTTCGTCCGCCTGCGCGTCATCGGATTCCGCGTCGTCCGAATCGTTGCCCTTGCGGTTCTTTTTGGGTTTTGCGACTTCCTGTCCCGTTTCGAACATCAACTGACGTTCGGCCGCTATGCCGCTCAAAATCATGAACAACACGACAAAAGGCAGGAAGCTGACCAGCATATCTCTGACAGCGAACATGGGATAGTACACGCTCTTGTAAGAGAGGTCGGTTTGCAGTTGTTTGACGGCGGTGTAATCCGCAAGTCCGAGAGAAGAGGGATAGGTGCCGTCGCCGATGTTGTCGCCCGCGATAAGTCCGCTGTTGGGAATGAGGGCGGAACCGATCATGTAGCCGTGCAGACCACCTTCGTAGGTGGCTCTGTCGAGCATCGCGTAGTACATGGCAAGTTCTTTGTCGGCCTCGGACGCCGCCTCGACGTAGAAGTCGTAAACGGGTTTGATTTCGGGGTCGGCATACCAGTAGAGACCGCCGAGCAAGTCAAAGATAAGTCCGTTGAGTATATCTTCGGTGGACATGCCGGGTTCAATCGTAATCGGAATGTTGACGCCGAGAATACCGAGTATGGTACCGACGATACCGCCTTCGCCGAGATACTGGTTAAGCAGTCCCGCGATATCCTGACCGAGGAACTTCTCGCCGATCATATCGAGGACCTTGGAAAGATCTCTGATGAGGTTCTCGCCGATGACGATTGTGTATTCGCCCGTTTCGGAATTATAACTGCCTTCAACTCCGTTGAAGCTGGTGTTCTCGCTGATGAGCGTACCGTACAGCACGATTTGCAATCCTTTGGCATCGTCGAAACGGATTGCGATGCTCAACGTACCGCTGGCGTCGTTGATGATGTTTTCGAATTTGAGGGGATAAACACCGTTGACGAAAGAAAGCAGTTTGCCGATGTAGTAGTTGGTGCCCACACCCGCTCCGAGCGCATTGAGGATGTCCGCAAGGTCGCCCTGTGTGATGGTGTAATCGGCTTCGTAACCGTCATTGGGATTGCTTTCGAGTCCGAACGCCATATTCCAGATCCACGCGTTTTCGGAAGAGGGATCTTCGTTATAATAATCGCTGCGGGCGTCGGTGGCATTCTGCAAAATGGCTTCGTGCTTGGCGTCGGTGCCGCCGAGCTTTTCTATCATCGTCTGTGCGTAGTAATATTCTTCGAGAATGCGGAGTGCAACGTCTATGCCGAAGATGTAACCGTCTGAAAACAAACCGTTGGAGTTGTAGGATGCGTATCCGTAATAGCCGTCCTGCATACTCGCCATTCTGGATTGCTTGTACCAGAAGTATCTGGTCACTTCCTTGACTTCGGAACTGCCCTGCGCAACGGGAACCTTGTTGGTGTAAGCCGCGCAGTAATAGCCGTCGTACACCTTGCCGTCGAGTACGAGCTTGCCGCTGCCGTCGGGCGCTACGTTGATCAACCCTTTTTCGCTGCCTTCGTAGCCGTAGAGTTGTTCGTAACGAATAGGCGCGTTCGCTCCGTTGTTGGCGACGCCGTCCTTGGCTCCACCCGTCATGCCGACGTTATAGAATTCAAGGAAATTCTCAACCGACTTGATATAAGTGTCCGTATAACTTTCGCGTCTGCCGTTCGCCGTGCCGACGTCGCTCGTCTTGGTGTTGTAGTAACCGAGTTGGTCCTTGTACGTCGCCACGACTACTCCGTCGGGAGCCTCTGCCGCAATGGCGTCGAGTTTGGCGGGCATAACAAGGTCCATAACCACAACGGGAACAAGCATAACCACAAGCGTGACCGCCGCGACTATCATTGTTCTTGCACGTCTGTTGTTGACGGTCTTCACCACCACGATGTGCACGACGGCAATCACGAGCCACACGCCTAAGGCAATCCACACGCCGTAAAGTCCGGACGCCGTGAACAAAATCTTTATGCTGGCGAACATCGCACTGTCGGCAGTGCCCCAGAACGGAGCTTCGCCCGAGAACAACTCGGCGGAAAGCAACAGCGTTGCCAACACAAAGAGGGGCAGACCCAAGCAATAGAAAACAATTTTCAGCACGCGGAAAAGTTTGATTTTGTTTTTACTACGCTGATCCATAACTTTCTCCTTTTCTCTTCGATTTGCGCAACGGCATCTGCCCTTGCGCGGTTGATAATGTTACGTCGTAATGTCGGCCTCGGCTTTCGCCGCCCGAAATCAATAATTCGCTATCAAAGCGTCGATGGTTTCCTTATCGGGGGTAATTTTGAAGCGTGCGGTGGAAAAATCCTGGCCGTGTTCCGCAGTTTCGCTCGTCAATACGGTAACGGGCACGGAATATGTGCCGTTTCCGTCAGGTAAAATGTCGATATAAGTGCCGTTCTCGATAACGTTATCGGAAGGATCGAGCAATCTCACGTTGCCGGGATCGCCGATGGACGGATCAATTCTGAGCGTCAACACATACGCTCCGTCTTTAACTGCGAACGAATAATCGCCGCTGCACCATGTAAGGCTTTCGTTTCTCTCGTCACCGGCAGCCGTTCCGCCCATATCCATACGCCAGGTCCCGTCACCGATGAAGAAAATCGAAGGCTCGCCTATGCCAAGCCATATTTTCTGGGTATCGGACCATAAAGTTCCTTCCGGCGGTTCGGGCGTTTTGTTACAAGCCGTAAGTGCGAAAACTGCCGATGTTGCCAAAGCAACCAAAACAACGATGCATAAAACTTTCTTTTTCAATTCCCGTTTTCCCCCTCAAATCGGTAATAACCGACTATTTGACTTTTATATCTTATCATAACAGTATGTAATTATCAAGTCAGAATTTGTATATGAAAACTTAATTTAATATTTTGTTCCCTCAATTTTAATGTTAGCGTAATGCAACGGTTTTACTCCGTTTGCAAAAAAACTGCCCTCACGCCGCAAACCGAAAAAGCCGCCATAAAAGAAAAAAGCCGCTTAGATGCGGCTTTTTTGTATATTGTTTATTGTCATCAGTTGATGCCCTGAGCTATCATCGCGTCGGCGACTTTCTTGAAGCCGGCGAGATTTGCGCCCGCGACAAGATTGTAATCCATCTTGTACGCTTTGAGTGCGTCGAGGATTTGCTGATGAATGCCCTTCATAATGTGCTTGAGTTTTTCGTCGACTTCTTCCGCCGTCCACGCAAGACGTTCGCTGTTCTGGCTCATTTCGAGGCCGCTGACCGCAACGCCGCCCGCATTGACCGCCTTGGAGGGCGCGACCACGACGCCGTTTGCCTGCAAATAAGCGAGAGCTTCGTTGGTGGTGGGCATATTGGAAACTTCGTTGAGGTACTTAACGCCGAGAGCGACCATTGCTTTTGCGTCCTCGATGCGGATTTCGTTCTGCATGGCGCAAGGCATATAAATGTCTGCCTTCACGTTGCCCCAGGGTTTCTTGCCTTCGACAAACTCGCACCCGAACTTATCGGCGTAATCCTTGACTTTATTTCTGCCGCTGGCACGCATTACGAGCATATAATCGATTTTCTCGCCGCTCACGCCGTCTTTGTCGTATATGTATCCGTCGGGACCGGACAAGGTCAACACCTTGCCGCCGAGCTCCGTTATTTTTAGTGCCGCACCCCAGGCGACGTTGCCGAATCCGGACAGGCAGAACGTCTTGCCCTTGATATCCTCGCCGAGATGTTCGAGCACTTCCTTGAAGAAGTAAGTCGCGCCGTAACCGGTGGCTTCGGGACGGATAAGCGAACCGCCGAAGGAAATGCCCTTGCCGGTCAGAACACCGTTTTCGTATGCACCGCGGATTTTTTTGTACGCGCCGAACAAATAGCCGATTTCTCTGCCGCCGACGCCCATATCGCCTGCGGGAACGTCAACATCGGGACCGATATGACGGTAGAGTTCCGACATAAAGCTGTAGCAGAAACGCATAATCTCGGCATCGGATTTGCCCGTGGGGTCGAAATCGCTGCCGCCTTTGCCGCCGCCCATAGGCAGTCCCGTGAGAGAGTTTTTGAAAGTCTGTTCAAAAGCGAGGAACTTCATCACGGACAGGTTGACGTTGGGTTGAAAACGCAGACCGCCCTTGTAGGGACCGATTGCGTTGTTGAACTGAACGCGGAACCCGCGATTGACGTGATTTACGCCTTTGTCGTCCGTCCACGGCACGCGGAAAATGATTTGCCTGTCGGGTTCGACCATTCTTTCGAGGATACAGTTCTTGCGATAGAGTTCCTCGTTCTGCTCGATGGCGGGAGCCAAAGACTCCAACACCTCTTTTACGGTCTGCATAAACTCGGGTTCACCGGGGTTTTTGCGTTCTGTAAGTTCGATTACTTCACTGATATAAGACATAATTTACCTCGCCTTAATTTATTTACAAGTTTACTATTATTCTATCACCGTGTCCGCGCCTAGTCAATATTTAATTTAAACTTCGGCTTTCGCCGCGACTGTCTTGCGCCCCGCGCCACATTTTTTGCCAAAACAACACGATAAACTGCTTTTTTGCAGTGGTTAACCGTCAGAAAATGCAATTTGCGCGGTTTTCAAGGTTGGGTTCGGAAGAGGTTCGGAAACGGATTTCTTAATGGCGGAAAGGATTTTTCGCGCGAAATTCGGCGTATAAACAAAAATCCCCGTCTGTCCGACGGGGATTTCTTTGCGATGTTCGCGAGGTTAACGCTTGCTGAACTGAGGAGCTTTACGGGCTTTGTGCAGACCGTATTTCTTGCGCTCTTTCTGTCTGGGGTCGCGTTTGAGGTAGCCCGCTTTTTTGAGGATGGAACGATACGCTTCCTTGTCGCACACGCACAGCGCTCTGGCAATGCCGTGACGGATTGCGCCCGCCTGACCGGTCATACCGCCGCCGTAGACGTTGACGATGACGTCGAACTTGTCCGTCGCAGAAACGGCTTCGAGGGGTTGGTTGACGATAAGACGCATCGTGTCGAGGGGGAAGTAATCCTCGAATGCACGCTTGTTGATGGTGATGTTGCCTTCACCGGGGATAAGACGGACTCTTGCGACGGCAGTCTTTCTTCTGCCGGTGCCGAGATATTGAACTTTCTTCTTGACGGTTTTCTTCGTAGCCATAACTCACCTCAACTATTTAAGTTCGAGCGCGACGGGGCACTGAGCCTGATGATTGTGCTCGCTGCCCGCGTAAACACGGAGCTTTTTCAGCATCTGTCTGCCGAGCGTGGTCTTGGGAAGCATACCCTTGACCGCTTTGTACACGGCGAATTCGGGTTTCTCGTTCATCAGTTTCTTGTACTGCACTTCTTTGAGACCGCCGATAAAGCCGGTATGATAGCGATAATATTTCTGTTCGAGTTTTCTGCCGGTGAGAACCACCTTGTCGCAGTTGATTATGATCACATGGTCTCCGCAGTCGACGTGGGGAGTATATTCGGGTTTGTTTTTGCCTTTGAGTACGGCGGCAACCTGAGAAGCGAGACGTCCGAGCACCATATCGGTTGCGTCGACGACGTACCACTTGCTTTCCACTTCGCCGGGTTTTGCCATGTAAGACTTATTGTTGTTTGCCATTGCGGACAAATCCTTAGCCATACAGACCTCCAAAATTCTTCTTTTCGCTTTCTTCTATATATCGACGAGGGGCGAGGGGCTGGTTCGCACCTGCAACAATTTTCTCAAAAGACGCTTAACAATAATAATAAATATGAAAAATTATGTCAAGCGAATTTAGAAATATTCCATTTATTGTGCCTCCGCGGGGGCTTTTACGTCGACGGAACGCACTTTTGCCCTGATTTCGCACGCCGTGCAGGGCACCGTGACGGAGTTTCCTTCGACCTCTTTGCCCTTGCAGGACACCGAGGAGTACTCCGCTCCGAAGAAACGCACGCCGAGTTTGCGCGTGACACAACCCTCTTCGGGCGTTACGGAGAGCACGACTTCGTCGCCCTCGGTCCTGACCGCAAACCGTATTCCGCCCGCGTCGTCGAAACTTTCGTATTCGCCGTCCCCGCGGTAAACGCGCACCTCGAGTTCGTCGAACTGCATCGAATTGCCGTCGCGCTCGGGCAACATCGGAATTATCGCGCCCTCTTTGGCAAATACGGGTATGGTGTCGAGGTCGTCGGCGGCAAATATTATTCTGTTGCCCTCCTGCGTCTCACCCGTAAAGAAGTTCGTCCACCTGCCCGCAGGCAACCATACTTTCGTGCGGGATTTCCCGCTTCTGCCCGCCTTTGTTATGACGGGAGCCACGATGAGTTGCGAGCCGAAAATATACTGGTTGCGCGCGTCGTACGCAAACAGCACATCGTAGTCGTAGTACATCGGTTTGCAAATCGGCACGCCGTTTTTCGCCGTGTCCGCGGCGGCGGTGTACAGGAAAGGCAGCAACCTGTGGCGCAGCCGCAGGAAGTCGTCGGCAATCTTTTCCGCCTGTTCGCCGTAGAGCCACGGCTCTTTGGAGTACTTTCCGCGCTTTGTGGAATGCAGTCTGTTGACGGGCGAGAACACGCCGAACTGCAACCACCTGACGTAGAGTTCGGGGTCGCCCTTTCCGAACATGTGCCCGCCGATGTCGTGCGACCACCACGTGTAACCGACGTTTGCCGCCGTCGACGTGAAACGCGGTTGAAGTTGCAGGCTCTTCCAGCACACTATCGTGTCGCCCGAAAATCCGAGCGGATAGCGGTGCGAACCTACGCCCGCATATCTCGAAAGAATGAGCGCAGTACGGCCGCCCCTGCCCGCGTCGGCAAAATGGTAGTGGTTGAGCAGCCACAGCGGGTCGACGCCTTTCATCGCCGACTTGGTGCCCTGCTGCCAGTCAATCCACCAGAAGTCCACGCCCGCCTCTTCGTAGGGGTGATGCAGAATGTCGAAGTACGCGTCGCGGAACTTCGGGTCGGTGAGGTCGAACGCCACCGTCTTTTTGGTTGCGGGGTCGATGCCCACCGCACGCGCCATATCGGGATACTGCTCCTCGTAATAGCGCACGCCGTCGCGGGGGTGCAGATTGAGAGTTATTGCAAGCCCGCGCGCTTTGAGGTCCTTGAAAAACCGTTTGTAGTCGGGGAAAAGTTTTTTGTTGAAAGTGTACCCCGTCCAGCCCGCGCACTGCGTGGGATTCTTGGACTTGAACTCGGAGGGCACGTCGTCGACTATGTGCCAGTCCATATCCACGGTCGCCACGGTGAAAGGTATCTTCTCCTCGGCGAACCTGTCCATCAGTTCCGTATATTCGTCCTGCGTGTAAGCGTGATAGCGCGACCACCAGTTGCCGAGGGCGTATTTGGGCAACATCGGGACTTTGCCCGTCAGCGCGAAGAACTCTTTCAGCCCGCCCGCATAGTCGTGACCGAAGGCGAAAACGTAAATGTCGCGCGTGCCCTTTTCGCGGGCGACCAGACCGCCGTCCTCGGACAAAAGACAGGTTGCGGAGTCGTCGAAAACGCTGACGCCGCTCTTTGCCATAATGCCCTTTCCGATGGCGACGCACCCCGCCGTCATATCCAGAGTGCGCGCCGTTCCGCCGAGATTTCCGCGGTCGGGTTTTACGCGTTTTCCGTCAAGGACGCACTCGACGGCAAGCGTCTTTTCGTCGACTTCAAAAATCGCGCGTTGTGTCGAAATGATGACTTTACCGTCTTTTTTCGACACTTCAAATGCGGGTTTTGCAAAATTTCTGCAAAACACCGTTTGGCTGGGAGCGTCGACGAAAACGCCGCTCACGCTCTTTTCCACGCGCAGAATCCTGTCGGATAATACCGAAAAGCGGAGGCTGCCTGTCTTATAGACGCACTCCTCCGCAGTTTGTTCGCAAGTTATGCCGAAACGTGACATGTTTCCCCCTGTGAATCACTCCTTCTCGGGTTTGAGCACCACGGCGAGAAAGACGCAATCCTTTCCGCCGACGGCTATCATTCCGTGAGGCTGACCGCTGTCGTAATATACCGTGTCCCCTTCGCCGAGGACGTCGATGTTGCCGTTAATGTTGACCATGAGCTGTCCCGAAAGAATGTAGTCCATCTCCTGCCCTTTGTGCGCGGACAGCGGAATGGGCTTGTCCTCCGCGCCTTTGACGTAAGGAGCGGTGACGTAAAAAGGCTCCGCCGTTCTGCCGCGGAAGTTCCACGCAAGGTGCTGATAGCTGAACGAATGACGGCGTTCGGTGAGGACACCCTGTCCCGCGCGAACTATGCTGTACGACGACAACGTGGGAGTGTGTCCCGTCAGCAATGCGGTGACGTCAACGCCGAATTTGCCTGCGCAATTGTAAAGCATCGTCACGGAAAAGTCCTTTTTGCCGGCTTCGTATTCGAGATACGTCTTTTCGTCCATACCGGCGACGGCAGCCATTTCCGCAACGGAAAAGTCCATCATTTCTCTCAACCCTTTCAGTCTTTCTGCAATTTCGGTCGTGGTTGACATTTCGGTCTCCTTTTCGCGGGCGCACTTGCGCGCCGCGCGTCTGTTTATCCTCATAATATTATCAAACTTTATCTCGAAATGTCAATATTTTCCGGGCATTACCCGCCATTTTACGCGAGCGCGCAGGCGGGTTTGACCATATCCCGCCGCGCTTCATATATTAAACAGTCGGGAGGTCGGTATGTGCGGAATTGTGGGCTACACGGGTTTCAGACGGGCGCGCGACGTGGTGCTCGAAGGGCTGAAAGCGTTGGAATACAGAGGGTACGACAGCGCGGGCATCGCGCTAGACGGCGAACGCATAGACGTGTTCAAATGCGGCGGAAGGGTGAACGCGCTTGCGGGTATCACTCCCCTGTCGGACTGCCGCACGGCAATCGGGCATACCCGTTGGGCAACGCACGGCGCGCCTACCGCGCGCAACGCGCACCCGCACCTGTCCTTCGACGGCAGAATCGCCGTCGTACACAACGGCGTCGTGGAAAACCACGAAACGCTGCGCACCCGTCTGCTTGCCGCGGGCGTGCCGCTCGCGTCCGAAACGGACAGCGAACTGATTGCGCACCTTCTCGCGCTGGAAGAGGGAGAGATGACGGAACGCATACGCAAAGTCGCCGAGTATGCGGAAGGGGCGTTGACCTTTCTCGCCGTACGGCAAGCCGACCCCCGCATATATTGCCACCGTCGCGGCGCGGCTCTCATAGTCGCGCACGCCGACGGAGAAAGCTTCGCTTCCAGCGACATGCTTGCGCTCGCCCCGTACGTCGAACGCGTCACGGTGTTGCAGGACGGTGAAATCGCCGTGCTTTCCCCTGCGTCGATGACCGTTCTTGCCGCGGACGGCAATCTTTCGGGCGGCGGCAGAAACTGCGCGCTGACCGCTTCGCTTCCCCGCGACTGCTCCTGCCATATGCGTGCCGAAATCGAGGAAATCCCGCGTGCGCTGAAAGCCACGTTCAACCGTTTCGCGGGCGGATTTCCCGAAAAAGACAATCTTATCAACCGACTGCGCGCCGCAAGCAACGTCATACTGACGGGGTGCGGAACGGCATATCACGCCTGTATGTACGGCAAGGAAATATTCGAGGAATATCTCGGCATACCCTGTTCCGCCGTGCCCGCCAGCGAAATCGACGAACCCCGTTTCGCGGACGACGCCACGGTCGCCGTGTGCATAACGCAAAGCGGAGAAACCGCAGACACTCTGCAAGCGCTCGCCGCCTGCAAAGCGTGCGGCGCGTACGTGCTTGCCATAACCAACGTGGCGGGAAGTTCTGTCACATTTGCCGCCGACTGCACCCTTCTGCTGGACGCGGGCGCGGAAATGGCGGTCGCGGCGACGAAGTCGTATTGCTGTCAACTGTTTGCGCTCTTTCTGCTCGCGAAAGCCGCGACAAGAGAAACCTTTACGTCCGAGGACGCGGACGCACTCTGCCGAAAAGCCGCGACTCTCACCGACGCGCCCGATTTTCCAGATTGCGAAAAGGCGTGCAAACTGTTTTTCATTGGCAAAGGAAAGGATATGATTACGGCAACGGAAGGCGCGCTGAAATTCAAGGAAATAACCTACAAAAGCGCCGAAGCACATCTTGCGGGCGAGCTGAAACACGGCACAATCGCGCTTGCGGACGACACCTGCACGGCGATAGTCTGCGCGACGGACGCGCGCGACGTCAAAAGGCTGAAAGCGACGGTGAGCGAACTTAAATCGCGCGGGGCAACCGTCTACGGAGTGAGTGCGGTGGGAAGTCTGGGTTGCGACAAAACCCTTTCCCTACCCTTCGAAGACGACTGTTTTCTGTTGCCTCTGCTCGCCGTCATTCCTTTGCAGGCACTCGCGCTGACGTGTTCCGAAAAGCTGGGTCTCGACCCCGACAAACCTCGCAATCTCGCGAAAAGCGTAACCGTGATATAACCGCCGCCCGCACGCTTTCGGCAAAAAAGCGGAACAACCCTGTGCTACAAGACGTAAACAAAAAGCGGCGTTTATGCGCCGCTTTTTTTCATATAAAAGTCGTGTTGTGCGATTTATATCTGCGTTGCCTTTCCTTTTGCAAAGTTTAGAGCGCCTTTGCGACCTCGGCGACGTCTCCGTTTATGACCAGCGTCGCCGCACCGTCGCGCGGCGTTGCGCTCTTGTTGACAAGCACCAGATTGTCGCCCGAAAAATAGTCGATGAGTCCTGCCGCGGGATAGACCGAAAGCGAAGTGCCCGCGACAATGAGAGTGCGCGCCCGCGCCACGGCTCTGACTGCCGCCGTCACCGTTGCGTCGTCCAGGCACTCACCGTACAGCACGACGTCGGGGCGCACCGTGGCACCGCATTTTTCGCATTTCGGAATGCCCGTTTTGCCCGTGACGTAATCAAGTCCGTAACGCGCGCCGCAACGGGTGCAGTAGTTGCGCTCCACGCTCCCGTGCAATTCGTACACCTTTTTCGCGCCCGCCCTTTGGTGCAGTCCGTCGATGTTCTGCGTGACGGTGGCGACAAGCAGACCCTGTTGCTCGTACCGCGCAAAACGCAGATGCGCGGCGTTCGGTTTTGCGTCGGGGTATATCATTTTGCTTTTGTAGAAAGAAAAGAAGAGTTCGGGGTGTTGTTCGAAACAGTCGTGCGACAACAGGTATTCGGCGGGATAGCCCGCAAACTCGCCGTCGTAAACTCCGCCCGCACTTCTGAAATCGGGTATTCCGCTCGGCACGGAAAAACCCGCGCCCGTGAACAGCACCGCGCCGCCCTTTTCCATTGTCTTTTTCAAGAGGAGTATTTTGTCGTCCATAACCGCCTCCTTTCAATCGGATTATACCCCCTGACAGCCCGCGAGCGCAACCCCCGCGCGGGTTTTGGGCAAATTTCCGCAATCCGTTTGCCTTAACGGCGCAAACGGGATAATATAGAAAGGAAATCGAACTACCGCGCGTTTTGCGCAACGGAGGAAGTATGTTCAATCAGGATATGTACAAACTCGGCAGTCACCGTTCCGTCATCAGGGAACTTTTCGAGTTCGGCAAAAAACGTATGGCGGAAGTCGGCGCGGACAAGGTCTACGACTTTTCGCTCGGCAACCCCAACGTTCCCGCGCCCGAGTGCGTGCGGCAAGCCATACTCGAACTCACCCAACGCCCCGACAGCACGTCGCTGCACGGATACACTTCTGCGCAGGGCGACGCGGCGGTGCGCAAAGCCGTTGCCGACAGTATAAACCGTCGTTTCGGCGCGGGCGTGTCGCCCGACGCGATTTACATGACCTGCGGGGCGGCGGCGTCGCTCACCATAACCCTGAACGCCCTGAACGAAGGCAACGACGAATTCATTCTGCTTGCGCCCTACTTCCCCGAATATTCCGTTTTCGTAACCGCGGCGGGCGGAAAACCCGTTGTCGTGCCCTTTGACAAAACGGATTTCTCCCCCGACCTTGCCGCTTTCGAAAAGGCAATCACCCACGCGACGAAAGCCGTCGTCGTCAATTCGCCCAACAATCCGTCGGGCACCGTGTACTCCGAAAAAACCTTGCTCGCGATGTGCGACATCCTGCGCGGGAAAGAGGCGGAATTCGGTCACCCGATAGTTCTGATAGCCGACGAGCCCTACCGCGAACTCGTGTACGGCGACGTCGAGGTGCCCTATCTTATGAATCTGTACGACGACACCATCGTGTGTTACAGCTACTCCAAATCCCTTTCCCTGCCCGGTGAACGCATAGGATACATCGCGTTGAGCCCCAATCTTGCCGACGTCGGCGGCGTTTATGCCGCGGTGTGCGGCGCGGGTCGCGCGCTGGGCTACGTATGCGCGCCCAACCTATTCCAGCAAGTGGTCGCAAAGTGTGTCGACGCGCTCCCCGACATCGCGGCATACAAGCGCAACCGCGATCTCATCTACAACGCATTGACGGAAACGGGATACGAGTGCGTCCGCCCCGACGGAGCGTTCTACCTCTTCGTAAAAGCGCTCGAACCCGACGCAAACGCCTTTGCCGATCGCGCAAAGAACCTCGGATTGCTCATCGTTCCGGGCGACGACTTCGGCGCGAAAGGCTACGTGCGCATTTCCTATTGCGTGAACTACGATATGATAAAACGCTCTCTCCCCGCCTTCCGCGAACTGAAAGAGAGTTACGCCGACTGACCGTCGACCGCGCGGATGCGTTTCGGAGCGCAAGACCGTTCGATTGCGTAAAATACGGACGGAAAAGAATAATTGCTCCTTACCACACAGAGTAAAGATAGAAAAGAATAAAAAATAAAAGTATAGTACATATAAATGCAAAATAAAACGCGCCGTCGTTCGGCGCGTTTCGTTTTGTCTTTCGGATTGTCATTTGCGGTCCAGCGGACGCATGGTCGGGAACAACAGGACTTCCCTTATGCTGTAACTGTCCGTGAGCAGCATGACCAGTCTGTCGATGCCGATGCCCAGTCCGCCCGTGGGGGGCATGCCGTATTCCAGCGCGGTGACAAAGTCCTCGTCGTAAGGCTGAGCCTCCTCGTCGCCCTTTGCCTTGGCTTTCATCTGCGCCTCGAAGCGTTCGCGCTGGTCGTTGGGGTCGTTGAGTTCGCTGAACGCATTGCCCAGTTCCTTGCCCGTGACGAAGATTTCGAAACGCTCGGTAAGACGCGGGTCGTCCTTCTTCTTTTTGGCGAGAGGACTGACCTCGACGGGATAGTCGATGACGAACACGGGACCGACGAGTTTTTCTTCCACGAAGCTGTCGAACACCTTGTAAAGAGCGTTGCCCCACGTGGTGTCGGCGGGAAGGTCGAGCCCCATTTCGTTTGCCGCCGCGATGAGGTCGGCAAGGTTGCCCGTCGCGAAATCCAGCCCCGTGTACTTGCGCACCGCGTCCACCATCGTGAGACGTTCCCACGGTGCTTTGAGGGAGAGCGGCTGACCCTGATATGTGATGTCGAGCGTGCCGCACGCCTTCATGGCGCAATGGCAGAAGATGCCTTCGGATATTCTCATCATCTCGTTGTAATCGACGTACGCCTCGTACAACTCGACGGTGGTGAATTCGGGGTTGTGTTTGGGGTCCATACCCTCGTTGCGGAAAATTCTGCCTATTTCGTAGACCTTGTCAAAACCGCCGACTATGCAGCGTTTGAGATAGAGTTCCGTCGCGATACGCAGATACATATCCACGTCGAGGGTGTTGTGGTGCGTGATGAAAGGACGCGCGTTCGCTCCACCCGCAAGCGTATTGAGCACGGGCGTTTCCACCTCGTAGAAGCCCTGTCCGTCGAGATATTCGCGTACGGCGGACACGATTTTGCTGCGCTTGACGAAAATCTCTTTGACTTCGGGGTTGGCGATGAGGTCGACGTAACGCTGACGGTAACGAAGTTCGGGGTCTTTGAGCCCGTGGTATTTCTCGGGCAGGGGCAACAGGGACTTGGTGAGCAAGGTGACCTTTGCGGCGTGTACGGTGATTTCGCCCGTCTTGGTCTTGAACACTCTTCCCTCTACGCCGATTATGTCGCCGACGTCCATCTTCTTGAATTCGGCGTACTCGGTGTCGCCCAGGTCCTCGCGGCTGAAATATACCTGCAAGTCTCCGTCGCTGTCGAGAATGTGGCCGAAACTTGCCTTGCCCATGACGCGTTTGGACATCAGTCTGCCCGCGACGGATACGGTCTTGTCCTCGTATGCGTCGTAGTCGGCGCGGATTGCGCCTGCCGTCGCGGTGCGCGGATAGGAAACCTCCTCAAAGGGGTTTTTGCCGTTGGCGACCAGTTCCGCAAGTTTGGCTTTTCTGACCTTGCGGACTTCGCTTATATCCTGTTCGGGCGCGGTGTTTTCGCGGATTTCGTCACTCATATGTCAAGCAATGTCAATAATCTTGTATTCCACGCTGCCGCCGTTGGGCGTGGGCACGTTGACGATGTCGCCCTTCTTTTTGCCCATAAGCGCCTTGCCGAGAGGAGACTCGTTGCTGATGCGGTTCTCGGCTGCGTTGGCTTCCGTCGTGCCGACGATGCGATATTCCAACTCCTCGTCGAACTCCACGTCGAGCACCTTGACGGTGTTGCCGATGGAAACTTCGTGCACGGAGATTTCGCCGTCGTCGATGATGACGGCGTGCAGGATTTTGTCCTCGATTTCCTTGATTTCGGACTCGACGAAACTCTGCTCTTCCTTCGCTGCGTCGTACTCGGCGTTCTCGCTGAGGTCGCCGAATTCGCGGGCGATCTTGATCTTCTCTGCGACTTCCTTGCGCTTTACGGACAAGAGATAGTCGAGTTTGTCTTTGAGTTCCTTCAACCCTTCCTGTGTAATGTAAACTTCTTTCATTACTCCTCGTCGGCCTTTTCGGATTGCTCCTCGGCCTCCTCCTCTATATCGTTGACCGCTTCGGTTTCTTCAGCGGGTTCTTCGACGGGTTCCGCCGCAACGTCGTCCTCTTCGGGCAGTTCGGTAACGGCGTCGCTGCCGTCGGTGTTCTCGACGATTTCCGCCGCGCTCTGCTCTTCTGCGACGTCGGCAACGTCTGCGACCTCTGCGACCGCTTCGACTTCGGACGCGGCAGCGTTTTCTTCGTCGTCACGCGCAACCTGCTCCACTGCGTTGGGAAGAGTTGCAAAGTTGGGCTCGTGGGCGGCAACCTTCTCCGCCACGGTTGCCTCGACCTTCGCGGTGTCGGGCTTGAATTTCGCCTGCAACGCGGTGACCTTGATTTCGATTGCGTGGAAACGGAAGCCGAGCGTGCCTTTGAAAACCTCTTCGAGCAAAGTGCGAAGGTAGGTTTCGGTTTCGAATACGTCGCGGTCGACTATGCGGACGGAGACTTTGAGTTTGACGCCGTATTCGTTTACGATGAGACCGACTTTGCCGGTCTTCACTCCCTCAACGCTTGCAAAGCTCTGTTTGACGAGTTTGCGGATTACGCCGAGCGTGGCTTTGCAGTTACCGCCCTGTTCGCTGCGAAGAGTGATTTCCCTGACGGCTTCGGAACCGATGAACAACATAGCAAGTGCGCCTCCCGCGAGAAGCATATACAGCACCGCGAGGGTTACGAACAGACCTTTGACAAGGCTGTTGTCGAACTCTTTCTGTTCGATACCGCCGAACGCGGTCACAAGCAGAATGACGATGAGAACAAGTGCGATGACGATACTTGCGGACGCAAGAATCTTCTCGACGTTTTTCTTCATATTGTTCATAAAGCCTCCTAAAAAATTTTGCGGGGTTGCCGCAAAACTTCGTCCGACGATTGTCGCGCGTCCCGCGACGACCGTTTCAGTTATTTTTATTCATATAATATAAACTATGTGACCGAAATAGTCAAGCGGAAAACGCGACGTAAAATTTCCCTTTCCGCGGCAAGCGAAAACTCCCCCGACAAGGAGAGTCCTCCGCCGCAAAAAACAAAGCCGACGCGGTAAAACGTCGGCTTAGATTGCGGATTTTTTTATTTTCTGGACACGGCTTTCTTTGCCGCCGCCACGATGTCCGCCACCGTGAGGTGGAACTTCTCGCTGAGATACGCCTGTTTGCCGACTTCGCCGAAACTGTCGACGACGCCTATCATTTCCATGGGCGCGGGGCACTTCTCCACCACGACTTCGGCAACCGCGCTTCCGAGACCGCCGAAAGTGCTGTGGTTCTCGCACGTGACGATTGCGCCCGTCTTCTTGACGGCTTTTTCGATGGCTTCCGCATCAATGGGCTTCCAGGTGTGCATATTGAGCACCGCCGCGTCAATGCCTTCCGCTTTGAGTTCGTCCGCCGCCTTCAACGCTCTGTCGACCATAATGCCCGAGGCGATCAGGGTGACGTCCTTGCCGCTCTTCACTTCCACGGCTTTGCCGAGTTTGAAATCCAGGCTGTCGTCGAAAATCTTTTCGGCTTTCTTTCGGAACATACGGATGTAAACCGCACCGGGATAATCGATAATCTGCGGAAGTGCCTTGGCGAGCATTGTCGCGTCGGTCGGCTCGAAGCATACCATCTTGGGAATTGCGCGCATAATGCTCATATCCTCGAAAGGCATATGCGTGCCGCCGTTTGCTTCCGCCATAACGCCGGGGTCGGAACCCACGATTTTGACGGGAAGTTTGCTGTATGCCACGGAGATGAAAATCTGGTCGTAGCAACGTCTTGTGGCAAAGGGTGCGAAGCTGAACGCGAACGGAATTTTGCCGAACGCCGCCATACCTGCAGCAACGCCTATCATATTGGCTTCCGCAATGCCTACGTTGATGAATCTTTCGGGGAACGCTTCGAGGAAGCATTTGGTGGAGTGACAACTCATAAGGTCGGCGTCAAGCACGACTATCCTGTCGTCCTTCTTTGCCGCTTCGATAAGTCCTGCCGCCATTACTTGTCTGACTTCTTTTTCGTCCGTCATTATTCGTACCTCCCCGTTTCTTTTCTCCAAACCTCTTCGGGAATGGACATGCTGTGGCAGTTTGCGACGCCTTCGGTGAAGGACGCGCCCTTGCCTTTGACCGTGCGGAGAACAATCATCGAAGGCTTGCCCTTCTGCGCTTTCGCGGCGTCGATCGCGTCGGAAATGGCTTCGAGGTCGTGTCCGTCGATGTCCTGCACGAAGAAGTTAAACGCTTTCCACTTGTCGGGAATGGGTTCCAGCCCGTTGATGGACTCCACGGGACCGTCGAGCTGCATCTTGTTGGAGTCGAGCAAAACGATGAGGTTGTCCAGCTTCTTGGAACCTGCGAGCATACTGGCTTCCCATATCTGCCCTTCCTGACTTTCGCCGTCGCCGATAAAGCAGTAAATCGTGGCGGGATTGCGGTCGATTTTCGCGGCGATCGCCATGCCTACCGCGGCGGAAAGTCCCTGCCCCAGCGAACCCGCCGTCATATCGATGCCGGGCGTTTTGTTCATATCGCAGTGGGAAGGCAGATTGGTGCCGTTCTGATTGAGGGTGAGCGTCCATTCCTTGGGATAATAACCGAGGTCGGCAAGCACCGCGTACATAGCGGGACCCGCGTGACCCTTGGACATAATCACCCTGTCTCTGTCCTGTTTTTTGGGATTGGACGGGTCGATGTTTGCCTTGTCGTAATAAATGACCGTAAGCGCGTCCATCACGGACATGGTGCCGCCGATGTGACCGACGCCGAAGTGCCCGATAATCTCGATGGCGTCGTGACGGAGTTTAAGCGCTTTGTCTTTCAAAAATGCGAGTTTTTCTTTTTGCATATTTTCCTCCTATCGAAGTGCATTATATCACCCGAAAAATCCGTTTTCAAGAGCAACGGCGAAAAAAGTTCAAAAATTAACGATTTGAATACCCGGTCCGCTTTTGCACAAACTGTTCCCGACCGCATACGCGGCAAAGGAGAAAATATGACGACAAAATTCATCGTGCGAATAACCCTTACCGTGACGGCATTGCTGATGACGGTTGCGCTTGCCGCGACGACAATCGCAGTCCACGCGCCGACGTCCGCCCGCGCGTGCGTTTCGATAAATTACGGCGAGGACGCAAAAACGGCGGAAATCCGCGTTGCCGCGGCGGAAGGCGTCGCGGATATTCTTGCGGAAAAACTCACTCCCGAAATGATAGACGTTTACGAACAATACGTCGCGGGCGAAAAATTTCTCTCCTCGGCAAGCGCGGCGAAACTCAACCGCATAGCGAAAGCCCTGAACGTGTCCGTACAGAAACTGAAAGTGCTGATGCTGATGCAGGATCTTGCCGCCCGTACGGGAGAAAAGATATCGCTTGACGAACTTGCCGCGCTCAAAGACGCCGACCTGATACGCAAGGGAAAACACCTTGCCGACGAGTACGGAAAAACGCTGTCGGAAGAGGAGCGCAAGGAACTCAAAGAAAAGTTCAAAGCGGCAATGTAACGCCGAAAAATACTGTTTAAACGCATAAAATCCGCGATTAAGTGTCGATTTTGTCACAATCGGCGTTGCCGCGGATTTTTTGTTCCGCGCGTTTCACTTCGGTTGTTCCTGCGCGCAAGCGCCGAAAATTGCCGACACCGCACCGAAACTTTTTGCGTGTTGCAACACACTCCGAAAAATTTTTCTCCCTTCCCCGCGCCTTTCGACATATCTGTTTTCGTCGTCGTTTCCGCCGCCGCTGCGCGCGCCCTTTTCAATAAGCACCCGCAGGCGCGCGGGCTTATTCTTTCTTTATATTTTTTTGAAAAAAACGCTATTGACTATTGCGTTTCGGCATTGTATAATTTAACAGTAAACTATTTTTGCGATAGTTGCGAAAAGGAAAATTATGTAGGAGGGCAAAAAATGCCAAACAATGTTTCTATTGATGAGCTCAAAGCAAAGGCAAAGGAACTGCGTCTGCATATCGCACAGACTACGTTCAATGCCACCTCGGGACACGTTGGCGGTTCACTTTCCAGCGCGGATATGCTTATCGCGCTCTACTTCAAGTATTTGAAAGTTGATCCCAAAAATCCCGATTGGGACGAGAGAGACAGATTTATTATGTCCAAGGGTCACTGCGCACTCGCGTATGTCCCCTGCCTCGCAATGAGAGGTTACCTCGACCTCAACGAAGTTATGAAGAACTTCAACAAGACGGAGTCCGCCTACGGTATGCACCCCGACAGCAAGAAAATCAAGGGTTGCGACGCCTCCACCGGTTCTCTCGGTCACGGACTTCCCATGGGCGTCGGTATGGCTCTCGGTCTCAGGCTCAAAGGCATCGACAGCAAAGTCGTCGTTATGACCGGCGACGGTGAGTGCCAGGAAGGCTCCAACTGGGAAGCCGCAATGTCCGCAGCTCACTTCAAGCTCAAGAACCTCATCTGGATTATCGACCGCAACCACCTCGAAATCGACGGCGAGACCGAAAAAGTTATGGCTCTCGAACCCCTCGATAAGAAGGTCGAAGCATTCGGCTTCAAAGTAATCAAATGCAACGGCAACGATATGGCGGACGCCGACAAAGCTCTTGCGCAAGCCTGGGCGACCGAAGGTCCCGTCTGTATCATTTCCGACACCATCAAGGGATACGGCATTAAGGCATTCGAAGGCAAACCCACCAGCCACTACTGCTCGTTCGGCGCCAGCGAAGAAGAACTTAAAGTCTATCTCGACGAAATCAAGAACAGAGGTTAAGGAGGACTACTATGGGAACTGCTTGGAACGTATATGATGCAAACAAAATGTCTTCCGGCGCAATGTACGGCAAAACGCTTGCCGAACTCGCCGCGAAAGACCCCCGCATCGTCGGTGTAACCGCCGACCTTGCAAAATCCACCAACATCGGTATCCTCGGCGAGTCCTTCCCCGACAGACTCTTCAACGTCGGTATCGCGGAACAAAACCTGTTCGGCGTGGCGGCAGGTCTTGCCAAGGTCGGGTTTATCCCCTTCGCGTCCACGTTCGCGATTTTCGCCTGCCTGCGCGGCGGTGAACAGGTCAGAACGGACTGCGCTTATCAGAAACTGCCCGTCAAGGTCATAGCCACTCACGGCGGCGTTTCCTTCGGTGCCGCGGGTTCCACCCACCATTGCATCGAGGACTTCGCCATTATGCGCGCCATCCCCAATATGACGGTCGTTATCCCCGCCGACGCTTACGAAACCGCAAGCGCGATCAAGGCGTGTATCGACGTGCCCGGTCCCTTCTATCTCCGTGTCGGCCGCGGTATGGAACCCCTGCTCCACAACAGCGAGGACGAATACGAGTTCACGATCGGCAAAGCGATGCAACTCAAAGACGGCAACGACGTCACCATCATCTCCTGCGGCGTTCCCACCCGTGACGCACTCATCGCGGGCGAAATGCTCGAAGAACAGGGCGTGTCCGCACAGGTCATCAACATGCACACCCTGAAACCCATCGACGAGGAAGCCATCATCGAAGCGGCAGTCAAGACCCGCCGTATCGTCACCGTCGAAGAGCACAACATCATCGGCGGCCTCGGCGACGCAGTCGCATCCGTACTCGCACAGTCCGGCAAGAGATGCATCCTCACCAAGATCGGTATCCCCGACGAATTCGGTCCCATCGGCAAACCCGAGGATTTGTATGCAAGATACAAACTTTCCAGCCAGGGCATTATGGAAACCGTTATGGAAATAATGGGCAAGGAAATCGAAGAAGACGACTGGTCCGACGAAGACTGATAGGAGGTGTATTATGAAAGCAAGCGATAAAGACGTCTTGACTGCCAAAATATACTTCTCCGCTGCCTTCCCCGCTCTCAGAGTACCCCTCGAAGAAGACGCGAAACAGGCAAAGAAGTTCGAGAAAGTCAACGCCGTCGTGGAATTTCGCGCCGCCGACGACGCCAACCCCGTCGCCTGCTATATGGTCTTCCTCACCGAAGATATGGCGGCAAAATCCGCGCACGCCAAACGCTTCAAAGTGTTTCAAGGCGAATACCCCGGCTACATCGAAATGGCAGACGGCAGCAAATACGACGGACTTAAAGTGGTCAAAATGTACTTCAAGTCCATCAAGAGCTTACTCGGTGTTTTCAAAGGCAGCTCCCCCGCCGAAATGCTCGGCATCGTGAGCCCCCTGCTCAAAAACATCGCCAACCCCGTCACGATGAAGTTCCTGTTCCTGATGCTCACGCTCACCAAGACGATGCCATCTTTCAACCCGAGCAAGGATCAGCCGTGGGAACAGTATCTCAAAGTCAAGCTCTCCCTCTATCTCATCACCCGCGCTCTTTCCACCGCGAATAAGCTCGGCTGGCCCGATATGGCAGACTGGACACTCAAACAACCCGACAGAACCTATCAGTTCATCGTCGGTCCCACCCTCGACGCAAACGGCAAGGAAATCTATCCCGAAATCAAGTCCTACCTGCGCGTCAAGATGGGCAAAACCAAGGCAGGCAACGGAGAAAGAAAGTACCCCTTCGTGCTCTTCAAATTCCCCGATCCCGACGGATGCCTTGCCGTCCTCACCAACCGCTACGACTTCGTCGAATCGGTGGCAAAAGGCTGTGTGACGATTATCGGCGCGGGCGACAGCTACGCCGTGCAGTTCAACGAGATTATGACCAAGTGTCAGGCAATGCTCGTCCCCGAACCCAAGAAATAACCGTTCGCTCAAACAAAACGAAAACGCCGCAGATGCGGCGTTTTTCTTTTGACGCAAAATCCTTTGCGCCCGAATCGCGCAAACTTTCTCGCTAAATAGACGACGAAAACAACAACCGACAGCGCGCCGCCGCAGCGGAACCCCTTATGCGGCAAACAAAAATCCCGCCGTTTTCGGCGGGATTTTCTTTATTGTCGTTGAGCTGTTTTGGCGCATGATTTTGCATAAACGCGCACATTAACCGTAACATTTGAGCAACAAAACTACGGTTTTTGCGTCCTTTATACTTCCGTCGCGCACCATTCCCAGTGCTTCGGCAGGCGTCAGCCACTCCACGGACAGAAACTCGTCCTCGTCGGGGTGACACTCTCCGCGGTGCACGCCTTCCGCCTTGAAAAGATACAATTTTTCGTTGGTATATCCCGGCGTCGGGTATAGCTCGCCCATAGGAACGAATCTGTCGGCAACAAGTCCCGTTTCTTCCGAGAGTTCCCTTTCCACGGTGCGCACGGGGGCTTCGCCCTTTTCCAGTTTGCCCGCGGGCAGTTCGAGAATTTCCTCTCCGTACGGATAACGGAATTGCCTTACAAACGCGATTTTTCCGTCGCACTCCGCAAGCACGGCGGCACCGCCGGGGTGTTCCACCATCTCGCGCACACAGAGTTTCCCGTCGGGCAACCGTGCGGCGTCACACCGCACTTTCAGGATTTTGCCTTCGTATACGTATCTTTTTTCAACCGTGGTTTCGGTCAGATTCATTTTCGTTTCTCTCCTCGGCGCATGTCGGTTTGCGTCCGGACATTTCAATATGTCAGCGTTCCGTCGACGCAGACTACACTGTTGATTTTGCTGTCTGCATAGAACAGAATTTCCGCTTTTGCGACAGCGTTCCACTGTGCCGTCGTCCCCTCGTAGTACACGACCGGCAGCGTGCCGAAGACGCATTTTCCCAAAGCAGTGACCGAAACGGGAAGGGAAACTTCCGTCAGCGCGTCACAGTCACAGAACGCACCTTCGTCTATCGTCGTCACTCCGTCGGGAATGTTGATCGAAGAAAGTGCCGTGCATTCCCTGAATGCGAACTCACCTATCGTAGTTGCGTTGACTCCGAGGGTTATTTGCGCAAGAGAATGACTGTATGCGAACGCATAGCCGCCTATCGTCCTTACGCTGTCGGGGACATCGATCGAAGTCAGCGCGTCGCACAATCTCTTCTTTTTATAATATCACTTTAATTATCCGAATGCAAATTCCGTCCCCTAACGGTTCATTCCGTCAGTCCGAATCTACGCCTACTGCAACATCTTGTTGATGAGGAAGGAAACATTTACCCGTTGCTGTCCTTCGTAAAGGACAACTCCGCCCTGTTCCTTTATGTTTTTCATCAACATTTCGGCATCTAACGCAATCCTTCCCGCCTCCGAATTTTCGGAGTCTTTGTTTGCAAGTTCTTTTGTCATTTGTGCGTACGCCCGCTCGACGTTTACACCATATGCAAACGCAAGCACCATGCCCCAATGTCTGGAAATCGGGGCTTCTTTATTCAACAGACGGCTTGTGAGTTCGGTCGCCGTCTTTTGGTCATCTTCGATTTTTTGGAATATCCCGACAATCTTTTTGTACGCTTTGTTTGCTCTTTTCGGGCTGCCGTTCCAGCTCGACCTGAAATGCTCATCGGCAAGTTTTTCGATATCTTCCGCCAGACTGTCCGTGTTTGTTTCTTTGTGCAGTTGCGCTATTCCTCCGAAAATCGCGTTTATATATAAGAAACCTAATCATTAACCCTTTGTTGTGTTTCTTTTCTCTCGTTGGAAGATTGTTCTCTTTGCTGTTTTTCTTTGTAATGCTTTACGCGCTTTTGCAGTCCTTCGAAATTAAGATACAAACAACGTATGGAGAATTTGTACTTGCCGTTCACGTATACTCTTTCGGTGTCCTTGTTCGGTTTCCTTATCTCCGTTTCGTCGTAACGGTACCGTCTCTTTTTGCCTAAAGCGTCGGTGTGTATGAAGCAATCGTCGAAAATTTCAAGTTCCCAGTTGAAAGCCGAAACGGAATTCCACCACGACGGAACCAAAACCAATACGAACAACATTGCCGAAAAAACCAGTTTTTGCCTTTCATTGAAATAATCCGCGGGCAGAAAAACAAGCACAAGTATCACAATGTAACACAGAATGAAAAACCAAGAGCCGCGTATATTCTTTTCCGGTTGACGAACCGTGACTTTTGCCTGTTCCCGTCCACGTCTGATACTCAGCAGATATTTCAGACCATAGTACAAAAACAATGCTGCAAGCATTGTGCTTATTGCAACTATCACGTGCGCAACGATCAGCACCTGTTCCCTCCCATAAAAATAGCGCGCAGGGCGACTCGGCTCGTTCCGCCTTGCTTTTGTCGTTACCTGCATTGTACCATACTGCGGACGATAAATAAAGACGTTCCCTTGCTCTTTTCGCAGGCATGCGTCTTTGCACGGAAAAATGTTTGGCGGATTTTAAATTTTCAACAAAATCTCTCCGTACTGTTTGCACGGAGTTTCGTATTTTGCATTTTGCGTTACACCCGGAGGGGAAAGCGGCACTCGACAGTTGCACCTTTGTACGGGGACGTGTACCGCCTTGCAATCGCAACAAAAAATAACCGATATACACTATCATTATGACAAAGCTTTTATAATATTCAACCGTTTCATAACTTTTCCCCTCGTATGTTTCTATAGGTTTATTCCAACACGGCAAAACTTGCCGAACTGATTTCTGTCTTGTCCATCACACTCGCTGTACACCTGCAACGCAGAAAAAAAGCCCGCCAAAATAATGGCAAGCGCTGAAAATTTGAAATCGGTCTTTCTTTTCATATTCTCTTCCTCCCCCGAACCGTTGCCGTTTGGATAAATCGACGGGCGTTTCCTTTCTTCTCGTGAAAATGGGCAACGAATTGATTCCTATCAAAAAACCAACCTCTGTTTAAGCTTCGTTGAATTCATCGTTGACCCTAAGACAAACAGCCCATCATATAAGCAATGATTTTACAAGGTATGCTCTTTTCTCCGCGTCAGCCACGCGGATTTGGAGCTGTCACGGGCAAAGGGAGAAAAATCGGGGGTTCCCGCAAAGTACCGCAACGCAGAGCGGACGCTTGGCAGTGTGCAAAAGAAAACCCGCTGAAAATCAGCGGGTTTTTCTGGCGGAGAAGCAGGGATTTGTGAGGAGCGTTGCGACGGAATAGCGGAAAGCGGCAATCTGTTGCGCACGGAGAGTGCGCTTGCCGCTGACGCGTCAGCGATAGGTTGAAATCCCTGCGTAAAGGCTATGGAAAACCCACCGTTTTGCGGTGGGTTTTTCTGGCGGAGAAGCAGGGATTTGAACCCTGGCTACGATTCACTCGTACTACTCCCTTAGCAGGGGAGCCCCTTCGGCCTCTTGGGTACTTCTCCGTGCCGAATTTATTTTGCCTGCTTATAATAGCATAGCCGCACGAAAGTGTCAATAATTTTGGGGCGACTGCCCTTGCAAAGGCTTTCCGACCGTTGTTTTCTGTGCGGTTTCAGTTCTGCTCTGCCGAAAGAAACGGCGCGGAAGACCGCGCCGTTTCAGTGGATGTCGGTTCGATGTCAGGCGTTCGCCTCTGCATCCGCGGGTAATTCCTCGTATGCGGTGAGATTGAGTTTGATGAAGTCTATCATCAGGTTGAGGCTGTGTCTGCCCGTCTCCTCGTCCGTGCCGAGCGTCATAACGACGTAAGGCTGAGTGTCGGAATCGGACGGGATGAGATACACCGCGTCATAGGTGTGCCCTGCCGCATTGGTGACCTTCTTGATGCAATAGTTGTAGTTGACCTCGATGCCGAGACCGGACGGCAAGGAAATGTCTTTGGGAAGCGTCGTACCGTTTTCCAGCGAGTCGACGAGAGCGGCTATGGTCGGATTTTCGGGGTCGAAGCCCACGAGCGAGATGCCGAGAGCCTTGCCGCATCTTTCGACGGAGCCGAGAAAATCTTTTTGATCAAAGCCCGGCGCTATGGGCTTGACGTAGGTTTCGATGGCTCCCGACAGGTCGGGCAACTGGTTCCCTCCCAACACGAGTTTGAGCAACGAATTGATTTGGTCGTCAATCATAAGGCGCAATGTCATCGTGCCGTTGCTGCGCAAAATTATCGCGCTGGTGTCGAAGTCCACGGCCTTTTTTATCATAGTGTAAAAATCAGGCCAGATGACGGACTCGTCGGGGTCGATGCGGAAGACGGTTTCGACCACCGTTTCTTCCTGTTCGTCGCACGCACAGAGCGCGAACGCCGCTACGGATACCATCATTACCGCGAGAACAAGGCAAATTACGGTTTTCTTAACGTTTTTCATCTTTGCGTCCTCCCGTCAATAATTCGCCGCGGTCTTGCCCGCGGTGGCGTCGAAGAATATTTCGGTCACTTCGGCACAGGACTGCGCCGCGTCGATTTGCGCGCATACTTCCGCCACGTTGTTCACGGAAGAGGCGAAATAGGTGTTGAGCGCGTTTTTGCGCATATTCTTGTACTCGGCAAGCGCGGCGTTGCCGTCCGCAAGTTCGAGGTGTTCGAGCAATTCCTGCGTGAGGTCGGCAAGAACCGCGTGTCCTTCGTTTGCGGGATGGATGCCGTCGGGATAGATGAGGCGTGCGGCGCGCTCCTTGTCGGCGTCGTAGATGGCGTTGAACGCCGCCTGTCCGTCGACGGTGTAAAACGCATTCTCTATGCCCTCCGCCTCAAACTCCGCAAATACTTCGTCGAACACGCTGTTGAGCCTGCTTATCAGGGTGTCGCCGAGAGCGTGCAGGTCTTCGAGGGTCAGACCGTCGCTGTATTCGGGCATTGCTTCGAGAGCGCGGCGAGTGTCCTCTTTGATGAGTTGCGTGTCGAGAATGGTGATGGGGTTGTAAACCTTCTGGAAAATTATGACGGCGTCGGGGTTGAGTTTGCGCAGGCGTTCCACTATGGCTTTTACGTTATCCTTGGAGCTGGCAACGTTTTTGGACGCATCGCCCTCGAACAGGATTTTGTCGATGGTATCCGTCTTGCCCTGCCCCGCTTCGACGATGACCTGATGCATCGTCACGTTCTCTCCGAGGTCGGGTCTGTCCTGCAAGACGTCGTTGCCAACGATGGAAATGTGAATGACGTCTGCGGTCATAACGTGCGAAATCAGCATGCGCGCGCCGTCGTAATCCACGTCGTTGGCGAGTATGGCGAGCAGATCTCTCGTGAGATGACCCGAAACGGAATGATTGTAATAGGCGTAATCGTTGCGTCTGCCTATGATGTTGGGATATGCGTATTCGTGGCGAAGCGCAAGAGGCGACGCGCCCAGAATGCCTTCCGCGATGGAGTCGCCCAGAAAAACGATTTGAGTCTTTCCTTCCGTCGTCGAAGGCGAATTGTCATAATAAAACTGCGAAGGCGGGTTTGCGTCTTTGTCGCTGCACGCGACGAGAACGCCCGCACAGCAAGCCGCCATCGCAATGCAAAGCACAAGTGCGACGATTCTTTTTCTCATTATTCCTCCTTATCCTCACGCGCGCGGTCCCGCGCGTTCTACTTAAACATTATAAATGTTGTCGTCGGGAAAAACAATAGTCAAAATAATACGGGTGTACGCTTGAAAATACGCTCGTACAAAGAAGGCGCTGTGCGCGGAACGCGCAAAAACCTTCGCCCGAACTGCAGTTGAGTGATGAAAACGCCCGCAAACACAAGCAGACAACCGCCGAGTTCGGCAACGGAATTGCTTTCGTGCAACACGATTGCGCCGCCGAGCAAAGCCACGACGGACTCCGTGCTGAGCAGAACCGTGGACGTTGCGGGATTGACTTTCTGCTGTCCCACAACCTGCAACCCGTATCCGAGCGCGGAGGCGGCAAGCCCCATGTACAACAGCGGAATTATCGCGGCATTTATGTCCGAGGGCGCGGGCACGCCAGAAACGCACATCACGGGTATGCCTACGACGGACGCGGTGACGAACTCGGCGAAGGCAAAGCGAAAAGGGTCCTCACCGTCGGCGAACTCGTCGATGAACAGAATTTGCAAGGCATAACAGAACGACCCCGCGAGCACGAGGATATCGCCATCGCCCACGGAAACGTCGTCGCCTATGGACGACATAAGCCAGAATCCCGCCGTTGCGACGACGACGGCATACCATACGTTTATGCGTGTGCGCTTTCCTGCGAGCAGTCCGAGCACGGGCACGATGACGATGTAGATAGCCGTGATGAACCCCGCCTTGCCCGCCGTGGTTGTTTCCAACCCCGCCTGCTGTGCCACGCTTGCAACGAATAGCGAAACGCCGCAAAGAAACCCGCCCAGCAAAACACGCTTGTTGAACCTGCCCCGCACGAGCCCTTTGCGCTTGCGGAAGAAATCGCACAGTACGAAAATGACGCCGAGCGCAACCGCGCCTATGCAAAAACGCAGAGTAACGATGGCGGCGGCGCCCAGATGCTCCGACGCCTGCTTCTGAAAGACGAACGTCATTCCGAACACCAGCGCGGACACCAGAAGCACGGCTATCCCGCTCAAAGAATTCTTGTTTTCCGAGCTGCCCTGCACGTTCATGACTGCACCGTCACCTCTCCCCAATTTATCCTGCGGCGCACTCCGTCGGAACACTCCACTACGAGTGCGCATCTTTCGTCCGTACCGAGCGCGACACCGCAACGCGTCCTGCCGTCCGCATCTTGAAACGTGACGTTTTTGCCCGTGGTGACCAGCACCTCGGCATAGCGCGCGCACACCGATTTCGCATCGGCAAAAAACGCCTCGCAAAGGTCGTCGTTCAATGCGGCGAGTCTTGCGCCCAGCATATATATGCTTTCTCTCTTGTTTTGTTCAAAACGCCTGTTTATGTTGTCGTTTTTGCACGATAATGTCGCCGATGTGGCGATTGACGCAAGCTCGCCGAAATCCTCTTCAGCATAGAACAGGTTGACGCCCGTGCCGAGAAGAAGGTATCTTTCGCCCTGTGCCGAATACACGGTTTCGGGCAGAATTCCGCATATCTTTTTCCCCTCGGTCTGAACGTCGTTGGGCCATTTCACCCCGCATTTCAAGTCGAAGGTTTCACCGAGCAGGTCGCACACGCAGAGGGCGCAAAGCCCCCCGAGCGGAGTTGCGTCGAAGTCGTCATCGATGCGGCGGGCATAAGTGACGAACACGCCCTTGTCCTCCGCCGAAAGGAAGTGCCTCCCGTATCTTCCGCGCCCGCCGCTCTGCCCGCGGGCAACGACCGCAAACACACGGGGCGCGTCGCCCGCGCGGACGAATTCCTTTGCGGTGAGGTTGGTGGACTGTACCGTGTTATAGCAAAAACAAGGCAGCGTACTGCCCTGCTTTGCGTATGTCTTGAAAACGTATTCTTCCATAGTCCGCGCGTCAGCCGCCGAACACCGCCATCAGGAAACCTGCCGCAACGGCAGAGCCGATGACGCCCGCCACATTGGGCCCCATTGCGTGCATGAGCAGATAGTTGCCGGGTTTGGCACGCAGACCTTCGAGGTTGGAAACACGCGCCGCCATAGGAACTGCGGACACGCCTGCGGAACCGATGAGCGGATTGATTTTGCCTTTGGTGAGCCAGCAAAGCAGTTTGCCGATGAGCAGACCGCCGAGCGTTGCAAACACGAATGCCAGCAGACCGAGCGCGACGATTTTGAGAGTGTCCGCCGTAAGGAAGGTGGAGTAATGCGCCGTTGCGCCGACGGAGATGCCGAGCAATATCGTGACGATGTTCATCAGCGCGTTCTGCGCGGTGTCGGAAAGTCTTGCCGTCACGCCGCATTCCCTGAACAGGTTGCCGAGCATAAGGCAGCCGAGCAAAGGCGCAACCGAGGGGAGGAAAAGGCAGGTCGCCGTCGTGACCACGATGGGGAACAGTATCTTTTCCGCCTTGGTGACTTTGCGGGTGGGCTTCATGACTATGGCGCGCTCCTTCTTGGTGGTGACGAGGCGCATGAGCGGAGGCTGAATGATGGGTATCAACGCCATATACGAGTACGCCGCCACGGCGATTGCCGCGAGCAGTTCGGGAGCAAGCCCCTTTGCAAGCCATATTGCGGTGGGACCGTCCGCGCCGCCGATGATACCGATGGACGCCGCCTGTTCGCCAGAGAATCCGAAGATTACGGCAAAGAAGAACGCCACGTAAATGCCTATCTGCGCCGCCGCGCCGAGTATCAGCGATTTGGGGTTGGAAAGCAAGGGTTCGAAGTCCGTCATCGCCCCGACGCCGAGGAAAATAAGACAGGGATAAACGCCCGTCTTGACGCCGATGTACAGTATGTCGATAAGCCCGCCGTTGTTCAGGACGTTGGCATAGTCGACGCCGTTTGCGACGGCTTCTTCACCGACCCAGAACTCGGGGTGATACAGCCAACCCGAAATCGGTCCGGGCAGATTGCTTATCAGCATACCGAAAGCGATGCCGACCAGAAGCAGCGGCTCGAATTTCTTTTTGATGCCCAAGAACAGAAAGAAGAACGCGATGATAATCATTACGGCGTTCTCCCAGCGGAAGTTGGCGAAACCGCTTGACTCCCACAGGTTTTTCATTGTTTCGACAAAATCCATAACGCCCTCTTATCAATCGATGTTGACGAGCGGATCGCCAGTCTGAACGACCGCCCCTTTCTGTACGAAAATGCGCGAAACCGTGCCGTCTTTGGGGGCGACGACTTCGTTTTCCATCTTCATTGCTTCGAGAATGACAAGCACCGTACCCGCTTTGACGGTCTGTCCCACGGCGACTTTGACGTCGTTGATGTTGCCGGGAAGAGGTGCGGTGACGGAATTTGCGCCTGCCGCCGCTGCGGGAGCTGCCGCGGGAGCCGCAGGTGCGGCGGGGGCGACCGGTGCAGCCGCGGGCGCGGGTGCCGCCGCGGGAGCCGCGACGGGAAGAGCCGCTTCGTACTCCGCCTGAATGACGGCTTCGCCTTTTTCCACTTCCACTTCGTATGTCTTACCGTTCAAAGTGACTTTGTATATCATATCCAGAAATCTCCTTAATCAACTCTCCTGATAGTCTTGAACCTGAGTTCGTTCAAGGGGGTGTCGAGGGTGTCGGCGACGATTGCCATGATCATGGCGGCGTCGCGCTCCTCCGTGTTGACAAGCAACAGTTCGCCGCAAGTGCCGACCGCGGGCTGAGCGTCGCTCGTCTCTGCGGGGGCGGCGGTGTCCTCTGCCGCTTTCTTCTTTTTGCCGAACTTGAATTTGGGAAGTTTTGCGGCAATCGCGGGGGATTTGTCCGCAATCAGTCCCATAAGCATTATGACTCCCATCAGAATCATGAGCACGGCGAAAACTATGGCTATGCCAATGACGGAAATCAGCAATGCGTCGAGAGCTCCTATTTGCATAACGCCTCCTTATTACTCCGCGGGAGCGATGGTGTAACGCACCACCTTCTCCTCTTTTGCTTTACGCGCGGCGAAATATTTTTCCGTAACCTGCGGGAACAAAATGTAAGACAGCACGTCTTCGTCGTTCTTGGCGATGCCTTCGAGTTCCTTTTTGGTCTTTTCGAAAACAGGTTCGAGCGTGTCGGCGTAACGTCCCTGTATGGGTTTTTCGTCGCCGAGCACGAGTTTGAGCACTTCGGGATTGATTTTGCCGGGCGCCTTGCCGTACTCGCCTTTGCAGTACGCCTTGACTTCTTTGGAGATATTCTTGTATCTCTCGCCGGCGAGCACGTTTGCCGTCGCCTGGACGCCGACCATCTGGCTCATAGGCGTGACGAGCGGAGGATATCCGAGGTCCGCACGCACCTTCGGGGTCTCTTCGAGCACCAGGTCGAACTTGTCCATTGCGTTCTGCGCTTTGAGCTGCGCAACGAGGTTGGAAAGCATACCGCCGGGAACCTTGTAGTTGAGCGCGTCCGTATCGGTTGCGAGCATCTTGGGGTCGAGCTGTCCCGATTTGAGGAACTCGTCGCGGACGGGTTTGAAGAAATCGTTGACGCGTTTCAGAACCGCGGCGTCCAGCCCCGTTTCGTAACCTAGACCCTCAAAAGCGAAATTGAGCGTTTCCGTGGCGGGCTGAGAACTGCCGCCGCTGAAACAGGACGTCGCCGTGTCGATGACATCGACGCCCGCTTCCGCCGCTTTGAGATATGTCATATACGCCATACCCGTCGTGCAGTGCGTGTGCAGTACCACGGGCAGTTTGACGCTCTTCTTGATCTCGGAAATCAGCTCGTAAGCCTCCTGAGGGCTCATTACGCCCGCCATATCCTTGATGCAGATGGTGGCGACGCCCATGCTCTCCATATCCTTGGCGAGTTTGGCGAAAGCCTTGATGGTGTGCACGGGCGACTGCGTATAGCTGATTGTGCCCGAAACCTGCGCGCCGCGCTTGATGGCTTCGTCGGTGGCGACTTCGATGTTGCGCAGGTCGTTCAACGCGTCGAATATCCTTATGATGTCGATGCCGTTCTCGACGGACTTAGCCACGAACATACGCACGATTTCGTCGGGATAATGCTTGTAGCCGAGCAGGTTTTGCCCGCGAAGCAGCATTTGCAGTTTGGTGTTGGGCATACCCTTGCGGAGTTTACGCAACCTCTCCCACGGGTCCTCGTTGAGGTAGCGCAGGCAACAGTCGAAGACCGCGCCGCCCCAGCATTCAACGCTGTAATAGCCTGCTTTGTCCATTTCGGGTAAAATGTCGGCGAATTTCTCGTAGGGCAAACGCGTTGCAATCAGGGATTGGTTCGCGTCGCGCAAAACTGTTTCAGTAAAACCGATTTTCATTTTTTCCTCCAAGGAATAATAATATTCATTATCTCCCGCGCGCTTTGCGCGAGAGCGTTTTCCTTTACTTCTCGGCGGCGACGATGTCGTCCAGCGGCAACATCGAGATTTCGAAACTGCCGTCGGCGTATACGTCCGTCACCGTTCCGCCTCTCTGCGTGTGGCATTTGGCGGTGGGTATCTGCCCCAGTATTTTGGCATATGCCAGATAATCTATGCTCATGCCGTACGTCAGGCGAATGCCCTTGTAGTCGATGCTCAGCGTGTTGAGGTGGTCGTGCCCCATATACATCGCCTTGCAGCTGCCCAGTTCCGTCATCCTGCGGAAGAAGTTGCCCTCCTTCGTCTTGGGATAGCCGAAATAGTTGTCCTTCTCTCCCACGAAACCCAGACGGTACACCGCTTCGGGGTCGCCGCGATAGCATTTTTCCCAACCCTCCTTGAACTCCTTGGGGGGAATGTGGAAGAACGCGAACGACGGCACCACGCCGCCTTCGGGCGAATTCTCTTTCACTATGCGCTCGTACCAGTCCGTCTGGTTGTCGTGTATCACGTCGAAGCCGCTGAAAAAGGTCTTGCCGACGTAACTGTTGCTGTCAATCATCATGAGCAGCGCGACGAGCGTGCCGTCCGCTTTTTCCAGACGGAACCAGTGATTGCCCACGCCGGACAGGTTCGGGTCGCCTTTGCGGAAGAAACAGCACTTCAACGACTCGTAGTAGTCGGCCAATCTGTCTTTTTTGTACAAAGAACCGTGCTCCGCGTCGTGATTTCCGAACACGCACGTCCATGGCACGCCGAGGCTTTCCATGGTCTCGGCAAACATCTTCGTCGAACGCATGTTGTTTATCGTGCCCGAAAATGGAAGCAACGGATAAGCCATGTCTCCCGTCACGACCACGAAATCGGCGTCCGCCGCGCGCACGATTTTTCTCACCGCGTCGAGCGCGAGCGCGTCCTTCTTGCGGCTGAGAAACCCGCCGCCTATGTGTATGTCCGTCAGTTGCAGAATGCGGAAAGGTCTGCCCTCCGCCATTCTGATGACCGTACGGTCCTTTTCTCTTGCGAACTCAGCTTTCATTTTTCCTCTGAGGGCTTCTCGTCTTCCGCCGCGATGATGGTGAAAGCCTCTTCGGGCACGTCGCCCTCTATCGTGTCCGGCACGTCGCCCTCCACCGTTTCGCCGCCGCCTATACCCGCAGCGGGATAACCGCCGGGGTCCTTGTTGCCGTATAACTCATGCACCAGCGCGGCACGCTCCGCCTCTTCCTCCTCGGAAAGCACGGTGCCCTCTTTACGCGCGTCGATGAAGTAACGCACGCGGGCAAGTTTCTTGTTGGTTATCTTGTAGCGGAAAGACGCGTACAGAGCAATCGAGATGAACACCACGATTGCGATGCCCATAATAAGACGGACCGCAAGCAGAACTTCTTCCGTCTGAGGAATATATTTCGCGGGGTCGTCGCTGTCGTTGACGATGTAGCCTATCGGGTCGAGCATCCAGCCGATGAGACCGACGCCCAATGCGCCCGCTGTCTTGCGCGCAAGGGTCATCATTCCGCTGTACGTGCCCGTCGGACGTTCGCCCGTCGCCATCTGCGCGACGTCGACCGTGTCGGGGAATATAATCCAGGGCATCATCTGCGCGCCGCCGAAACCGAAGCCCATGAGCAACGCCACGATGGGAACGAGAATGGGAGGCGCCCAGGACGGGTCCATGACCGCAAGCATTATGCCCGCTATTATGTAGCACGGCAAGCCCATTCTGAACGCGAACTGTTTGCTCTTCTTGTCCATGACGTAGCGTGCGAGCGGGAACATGAGCACCGCCGCCACCATGAGAGGCGCGATGATGAAGAGCGAGGACATGTCCTTGCCGAACAGCGTGTAACCGTGCCACACGTCGGTTGCGTAGTACACCGCGAGTGCGGAAATCATGTCGAGGCATATGAATGCCGCGACGTACATGACTATGTGCCAGCGGTAGGAACGGTTCTTGTAAGGTGCGGCGTAGTTTTTGCAAAACTGCTTGAAATCGAACTTCTCTTTGGGCGCGGTCGCCTTGATGCGCTCTTTCACGAACAGACCGCAGACGATGAGACCGCCGCCGAACAGGACGCCGAAGATGATGCTTATTGCAAGCCAGAAGTCCGTCGCCGAAATGTTCGGCATGAACATGAATCCGTCCTTTTTGGTGAGAGCTTCGATAAACAGAAGAGGAAGCACATAGGCAAGTCCGCTTGCCACGGCGTTGAAAACGAGTTTTACCGTGTTGGCGTTGTTGCGCTCCTTGAAAGAAGGAGAAATGTCGCTCGCCATCGAACAGTAAGGCACCATCGTGATTGTGGAGAACGTGTTCCACAACAGATACATGATGATGATGTACGGCACGAAATCCGCAACCGACATGCCCCACTCCCTGACGGGCATGAACAACAGGAATATTCCGATGATGAGGAGTATGCCGCCGACAAACATATAGGGTTTGCGCCTGCCCCAGCGTCCGCGGGTGTTGTCGCTGATGAACCCCATGAGCGGGTCGGTGATTGCGTCCCAGAATTTGGCGACCATCATTATGGTGGAAGCAACCGCCATTTCGATGCCCATCGTCGTCATGTATTTCAGCATGACGCACGACATCAACGCTACGCCGCCGCCGTCCATGAACGCGCCGCACCCGTATGCCAGTTTTTCTTTGGTGGGTACGTAATCGGGCGACTGTCTGTAAGATAAGTCCTTAGGTTCTTTTGCAGCCTTTTCAGCCATATCCTTCTCCCTGATGCGTAATCGACTATATAATAGCATACGCGCCCGCCCGCACGCAAGAAGAAAAGTATATTCCGAGACCTTCTTTTAACTCTTTTACAACATTTTTACAACCGCAACCGCCCGCCGAAGACGAGCCCTGTCGGCATAAAGCGACACCCTCGGCAAAAACCGAACGGGTGTCCGATTTCCCTGCAACGTCCCTCCGTTCGCGCTCCGCGCAACGCGCCGCAACCCGCGCTTTGGCACCGCCGCGCAATGCGGTTTTCAAAATCCGCAACGAAACTTGCGGCAAAATCCTTGCCAAATCCGCCGATTGTGCTATAATAGCAATACATTTGAATCGGGGGCGTGGCTCAGTTGGTAGAGCGATGCGTTCGCAACGCATAGGTCAGGGGTTCGAATCCCCTCGTCTCCACCACACAACACCCTGCACGAAAGTGCGGGGTTTTTGTTTGTGTTTTTTTGGTGCCGAACGGTTGCCTTCTTTTGTCTGCACTGCGTTCCGTCGCGAGGCGTCGCCGCCCTGCCGTTACAGGGAGTCCCGCGTCCGTCCGCACACCGCAAAACAATCCGCGCGATTTTTGAATTATACACAAACACGGCAGTTTAATGCGCGGTTTCGCCTATTCAACATCGTTTTCGGCGGACATCGGCATTTTACCGACGCGTCCGAGGACAACGAAAAACGCCGCTTTGTCACGGGACAAGGCGGCGTTTATTTTGCTTTCGGTTGTCCGCTCCGATTGCGGGACGGGTGTCGTCTGTGCGGTTTTGCGGATTATTTTTCGAGGGCGTCGCCCACGGACAAAACCTCTTTTTCGTCAATCTCCATGGGATAGTCGCCGTCGAAGCACGCCGTGCAGTAAGGACCGCCGCCGCAGCTTTTCACCATGCAGTCGAGCGGAATGTAATGCAGGCTGTCCGCGCCTATTTCCTTGCAGATTTCCTCCTCGGACTTGTACGCGCCGATGAGTTGCTCCTTGGTCTGCATGTCCACGCCGAAGAAACAGGGAAATTTGACGGGAGGAGAGCCGACCAGCATATGCACCTCGGTTGCTCCGCTTGCGCGCAACAGGTTGATTATCTTCTTGGACGTGGTGCCGCGCACTATGCTGTCGTCAATCAGAATCAGGCGCTTGCCTTTGATGTTGCTCCTGAACGCGTTGAGTTTGATTTTGACCGCGCTCTCTCTCATGGACTGGCTGGGTTGAATGAACGTCCTGCCGATATAGCGGTTTTTCGTGAGCGCGTCCACCATGGGCAGGCCGCTGACGTCGGCGTATCCCCTTGCGCAGACCGTTGCGCTGTCGGGCACGCCCGCCACGATGTCGGCGTCGATTTTGAACCTCTTTGCCAGTTCCTTGCCGCAGTTGTAACGCGCCTCGTACACGCTGACGCCGTCGATGACGGAGTCGCTGCGGGCGAGATACACGTATTCGAAAATGCAGGGGTGCGGGTCGGGCACGGTGATTTTGTGCGATTTGATTTTGCCGTCGGGCGTGACGACCACCATTTCGCCGGGCTCGACGTCGCGCACGAATTCGGCGTCGACGGCGTCGAGTGCGCAGGACTCGCTTGCGAAGATGACCGCGTCGCCCTTTTTGCCCATGACGAGCGGTTTGAGTCCGTAACGGTCGCGCACGGCTATGAGTTTGTTGTCCGCCATACATACGACTGCAAACGCGCCGACGAAATCCATGCACGCCTTCTGCACGCCGTTCTCGACGCTGGACGTCGTATAGTAGTTGATGAGCGCGGCGACGACTTCGCTGTCAACCGAGGACTGGAAGATGTGTCCGCGGTCGATGAGCCAGTTCTTTATTGCGGCGGCGTTGACGATGTTGCCGTTGTGGGCAATCGCCATTCTGCCGTATCTGCCGTAGAATACGACGGGCTGGGCGTTGACGACGTTGCTCGAACCGCAGGTCGAATATCTGACGTGTCCGATTGCTATGTCGGAGTCGGGCAACAGCGAAAGTTCCTCTTCCGAGAAGACCTCGTTCACGAGCCCCATATTCTTGTAGTACGCGATTTTGCGGTCGGGCATGTTGACGGCGATACCCGCGCTCTCCTGCCCTCTGTGTTGCAGGGCGAACAACCCGTAATAAACCTCGCGGGCAAGGGGCGCCTTCTCCTTCTGAATCACGCCGAATATGCCGCACTCCTCGTGCACGCCGAAATCCTTTTGGTCAATGTAAATTCCGTTCATAGTTGCATCCTGCGGACTATTTGCCCATTATGCGTTTGATGATTTCCTGATACGCGTCTTCGACTCCGCCGAGGTCGCGACGGAAACGGTCCTTGTCAAGGCTGACGTGTTTGGTCGTGTCCCACGTGCCCGCTTCCCAGAAACGGCAGGTGTCGGGAGAAATCTCGTCGGCAAGCACGATTTGTCCGTGGAATCTGCCGAATTCGAGTTTGAAGTCGATGAGGTCGATGCCGAGCGATTTGAAGAACTCTTTCAGCGCGTCGTTGACGGCAAAGGCAAGACGCTTGATTTCGTCGATTTCCTCTTTGGTGGCAAGACGGAGCGCGAGCGCGTGATAGGTGTTGATGAGGGGGTCGCCCAGTTCGTCGTTCTTGTAGGAGAACTCGATGGTCGGAATGGCGAGTTCGGTGCCTTCGGCAACGCCGTAACGCTTGGAGAAACTGCCCGCCGCCACGTTTCTGACGATGACTTCGAGGGGAACTATCTCGACCTTTTTGACGACGGTGTCGCGGTCGGAAAGCTGTTCGACATAGTGCGTGGGAACGCCCTTCTTTTCGAGCATTTCCATCATCATGTTGCTCATCTTGTTGTTTATGACGCCCTTGCCCGCAATCGTGCCCTTTTTGAGCCCGTTGAATGCCGTCGCGTCGTCCTTGTAGGAGACTATCACGTAGTCGGGATTGTCGGTGGCGAACACCTTTTTCGCTTTGCCCTCGTAGATTTGTTCGAGCTTTTGCATACTGACCTCCGATAAAAAATTAAAGCACAGCAAGGGCCGTGCTTTCGTCTTGTGATTATTCTGGGCGCACCTCGGCGAAATACGTGCAAGACACCCGTCCGCAACCGCTCCCGAAGGAATATTCACCGCGCGCCGAATTTTTCATAGGCATATATTACCACATCGACACAGCACAAGGCAAACGAATTGCACCCCCAATTTTCCGCTTTTGTGCCGTTATCGCGTCCGCGCCCGCACGACATAAAAAACGCCCCGCCTTCGCGGAGCGTCTTTGTGCGTTCGCTTATTTGTCCAGTTCGGCAAGCTCCTTGACCATCTCTTTGTCGGTCATCTTGTCGATGTCCTTGCCCGCGCGCATGAGTTCGAGCAGTCCGTTTGCGTCCACGGCGGGTTTCTCGACGGTTATCTCGCCGAATTCGCCGACCGTGCCCACGTCGTACTTGGCAAGCGCGCTGTCAGCCTCTTTGCGGTAGATAAAGAACTTCTGCCAGCAGAATTCGAGTATTCCGTTGATGAGCATCACGGTCGCCTCGGCAAGCAAGCCCGCGGCTTCGGTGTTGCCCAGCGAGAATTTCACCGTGTGCACATACCACGTCTGGAAGGGGTAGAAGGGCACGTAAAACAAGAACGCCAGTATCATTGCCCTTGTCACGTTGCCCGCCGATTTGAAGGTGAATTTCCTGTTTATGGTGAAATTCCAAAGCACGGAAAGCACGAGTGCGATTGTCGTTGCGAGGAATGTTTCGAGAGGCATATCCTCGACGATGAAGTGTATCGTGCCCATACCCGTGGGCAAAGCCGCCTGCAATATGGCGAAAGATACAAACTGTATCAAACCCGCGCTCGCGGTGCACACCGCATATTTGAGCGCCTGTACGAGAGTTTTTCTTTTGGCTCGCTTTTGTTCCTTCTCTTCCTCTCGGTCAAGTTGTTCGATTGCGACGTTCGGGTCGAAAAAAGTTCGGTCTGCGTTCATATTCCCTCCTTAATGTTTTAATTATACCACTTTAATACGTATAGACAAGCATTATTTTTTCGCCGCGCGAATCCCGTATATTTTCCGCGCGCAAAGTCAACAATCAAGCGATGAAAGCCTGCGACCTTGCCGCCGCCCTGCGGGCGGAATTCCACAACACGGGCGACCTGCTCGTGCGCGAAATCACCAAAAACAACGTCGGTTGTTTCTTCTGCTATATCGACAACCTGTCCGACAAGGAACTGCTGGAACAGGACGTCATCGCCCCCGTCGCGGCGTCCGACGCCCTTTTCGACGGCTCGCCCCGCTCCTGCGAAGACCTGCGCGAACTGCTGCTTGCGGTCACGGACATCTGTCAGGACGTCACCCTTGCCGACTTCGACGAGGCGGTGAAAATCATCGCCGAAGGCGACGTCGCCTTCTTCCTGGACGGACAGGAAAAATTCGCCGTGTTCTCCCTGCGCAAGTTTCAGATGCGCTCCGTCGCCGAACCGCCCACGTCCACGGTGCTCAAAGGTCCGAGAGAGGGTTTCATCGAAGAGATAAAGACCAACACATCTCTCATTCGCCGCAGGATAAAATCCCCCGACCTCGTCTTCGAAAATCTGACGATAGGCCGCTACTCCTCCACGGCGGTCACGCTCGCCTACGTCTGCTCCGTCGCCGACGGCGATACGGTGGAACTGATAAAGCGCAAACTGCAATCGGTGGACATTGACGGAATCATCGACAGCGCGTACGTCGCCAACTTTCTCGAAGAGCGCAGATTCTCTCTCTTCAAACAGATAGGCAACTCCGAAAAACCCGACGTCGTCGCCGCGAAACTGCTGGAAGGGAGAATCGCCGTAATCGTGGACGGGTCTCCCCTCGTGCTGACTCTGCCCTTCGTCTTTCTCGAAGACCTGCAAGACGGCTACGACTACTACTCGGGGGATTGGCGCGCCACCTTCGCGCGACTGTTCCGCCTGCTGGGCGCCGCGCTCACCGTATTCCTGCCTGCGGCTTACGTCGCCCTGCAAAGTTACCACTATCACCTTTTGCCCATAAAGTTTCTCGTCACTCTGGTCAGTGCCACGAGCGCGATACCATTTCCGCCCGCGGTGGAGATGCTCTTTGTTCTTCTCCTCTTCGAAATCCTCAACGAGGCTTCCATAAGAATGCCGCGATATCTCGGCGTCTCGCTGTCCATTGTCGGCGCAATCGTGCTGGGCGACACGGCGGTCAAAGCGGGGCTGATTTCTTCGCCCGCCGTTCTCGTCGTCGCGCTGTCGTCGATAGGCGTTTTCTGCGTGCCCGACCAGGTGGGCACGCTGTCCGTTCTGCGCATTCTTTTCCTCTGCGTCAGCGCGGTGCTCGGACTGTTCGGAATAATGGTTCTGCTCCTTCTCCTCGCGTCCTATCTGTCCACGCTGTCCGTCTACGGCGCGCCCTATCTCGCCCCCTACGCGCCCAGGATTTTCGCCGACCTGAAAGACGGATTCATGAAAGCGGCAACCGCGGATATGACGCGCAGACCCTACACCGTGCCCAACGTCACAAACCGCACGAGACTGCACAAGGAGGACTTGAATGATAAATAACGACGCAAAAACACTCGTTTGCGACAAAACGTCGCCGTGCCGCCGAACGGCGGAACGCGACGTTGCGTCCTCGCGCTTTCTCGGCGACAACGTGATTTACAACTCGCAGGCGGGCGCGCTGGTCTTCTGTTGCGGCATTGTTTTCAAGGTATCGTCGTTGCCCGGGCTCGTCGCGCAACACCTCCAAAGTTCCACGCTCTGGCTTTACCTCGTCATGTCCGCAATCGACCTGCTCTGTCTCCTTTCGGTGTATCTGTTCGCAAAGAGCGGCGCGGACGGAAATCTCGTGAAAAGCGGCAGCATTTCATACCGCGCGCTCAACGCGCTGCTCTGCCTTTATCTCCTCGCAAAGGGCTTCTTCTATTTCGTCTACACGGTGATATTCCTCACCATAGACCTCTTCGTGGGGGTTGCTCCGTACGTCATCGTTTTCGTGCTTGCCGCGCCCGTCGTCTACACGGGTATAAAAGGTATGCGCGCGCTCGCGCGCTCGGCGGAAATCTTCGCGCTGTTGCTGTTCGCGGTCATGGTCGTCAACCTCGCCTTCCTCGAAGCCGACACCGACTTCGGCAGAAATCTGCCCGTGTTCGCCCTGCCGCCCGCCGACTTCTTCTCGGAAGGATTGCACTTCGGAATGTGGCTCGGAGACCTCTTCCCGTTGCTGTTCGTCACCCTCAAAAACAAACGCCTGCCCTACTTCGCCTTCGGCACGGGCGCCGCGTATTCCCTCGTCGTCGTCATTGCCGCCGTTGCCGTCGCCATGTACGGCAACGCTCTGCCTTACGTCTACAACATGCTCATCCGCATAGCGGGGTTCAACCAGCTTTCCACGGAAATAGGCAGGCTGGAATGGGCGGCGTTGTTCGTCGTCATCATCATGGCGGTCATGGGGTTGTCCCTGCTCTTCTGGGGCAGCACCGAAAGTTGCCGACGCGCCGTCGGCTCGTCCCTGCCCGCGGTCATACTGTTTACTCTGCTGATAACGGTCGTGCCGCTTGCGGTGCCGACCTTGCAGGACGTGGTCGCCTTCTCGACGTCCTCGTTCGGCTACGCGATGTTCGCGCTCGCGGTGTTCTTTGCGGTGGCGTTCGCCTTCGCCGCGGTAAAACACGGAAACCTGCGTCGGCGTACCCCCGCAAAAGAAGATGCGGGCACGGGAGGTGAAAAATGAAAACGGAAAGCCACGCCGCCGCGCGTCTGCGCAACGCCTTCTTTGCCCGAAAGTGGCTGGTGATACTCGTGATTGCCGCAGTGCTTATATTCTTCGGACGCGTTGTCGACAACAAGAGCCTCACCCAGTCCGCAATCGTCATCGGATTGGGCATAGACAGGTCGGACGAAGGCGCTTTTGTCGTGTCGACGCAGTCCGTCGTGCTGAACGGAGGCACGGGTGACGGGTCGGCGACGCAGTCCTTCGCCGTCTACACCGACGAGGGCAAGACGATATCTGAGGCCCTGGACAAAATCTCTCAGAAGATGGGGTTGTTGATTTCCCTTTCGCACTGCAACGTGCTGATTGTATCCCCTGCCGCCCTGCTCACCGAACACGCCCTGCTGTTCGCGCCGCTCATAGGGGCGTACCAGTTGCCCGAGCAGGCGGTCGTCGTGTCGGCTTCGGTTTCGCCTTCCGACGTTCTCGCCGCGCGCACGGGCACGACCGTCGCGTCGTCCTATTTCATTCAGACCTCTTTGATACAGAACCTCGGCGGAGACGGACTTGCCATGGTGACGGTAAAGGACTTCATGGCGCACACTCTCTCGCGGAGCGGCAGCGTGAACATACCATACGTCGAGCCCGTGGAAGCGCAGTTTCCCCCGCAGACCGCCGAAGCTGAGGGCGAGAAGTTCGTGCAATTGATAATGAACAAAAATCTCGTCGTGACGGACGGAGGAAATTTCGTCATCGACGAGCGGCTGGCGCAAGCCGCCACCCTCGTGGTGCAAAAGGACGTGCTGGGCAAACTCTCCCCCGTTCTGCCCGACGGAGAGACGGTCGAATTCCGCGTGCTGAACGTGAAATCCGAAACAAAAGCCGACGGAACGGACGCGCGCACGGAAGTGGAAATCAAGGTGTCGTTCATGGAGATACAGAACACCGCCGCAAGCGACACAGTCACCCCGTCGGACGACATCGTGAAAAACGCCGCAAAGGAATTGGAAAAGGAACTTGCCGCCGCAATCCGCGAGTGCTACGACCTGTCCGTGGAGACGGGCGCGGACATTCTGCACTTGCAGGACAAGGTGTATCAGTCCGTCGGCAGAGACCTGCCCGAGGACTGTCTTGCCGACATATCCTTCTCCTGTCGGGTGACCGTAACGGTGTCCGAAAACGGCTGAGCGCGGAGTTTCGCCGCAAGGCGTTTCCGTCCTCGCAAGGGGCAACGGGAGGATGTGCGGAATACAATGTAGCGGAGGCGAATATGGATTATCTTCTTCCGTCCGAAGAGACGATGGCGAAAATGGCGAAGGAATACTCCGCGTTGTTGAAGCCCCGCACGACCTCGGCGATGAGCTGCGCCGACGCGAATTTGCCCGACGCCGCGCGCGACGCGGACAATCCGCCCCCGTGCGCGCCCCTGCTTTTTGCGCTTTACTTTGCCTTTGCTTTGGGTTATAATTTCGGGTATGGAAACGCAATTTCTGACACCGACGGAAATATGGGAAGGGTTCAATCCCGTAAAGGACGGGACGGAGACTTCGATTATTTCTTCCCGCGAAAAAGATAATATCGTCACGAACGACGTCTTTTTCACGTCCGAAAAAACCGAGGACGCACGCGTGCGCGTCTTTGCGCGCATAAGTTACGACCTGCGCTGGCGCGACGTGCGCCCCGCGGTGCTCGTGTTGCCCTCGCAGGACGAAACGCGGCAGTACGACGACTTGTCGGAGTCGCTCGTGAAAGAGGGTTACGTCGTGTGTCTTTGCGACTATGCGGGCAACTTCGAAGGCGGCGGCGACAAACCGTACACCGTATATCCCGACGAATACGCTTACGCCCAGTCCCCGAAGTGTTTTGCGCATCTTTTCACCATAGGCAAGTCCGCAAGGGAGACCCCGTGGTTCCAATGGGCGAAAGTGGCGCGTCGCGCCATAACCGTCCTCACCGAAACGAAGTACGTCGACGCCGACCGCATCTGCGTTATGGGCGTGGACTGCGGCGCACAGATTGCGTGGCAGGTGGCGGGCATCGACGGCAGAGTCCGCGCGTTGGTGCCCATAAACGGCGGCGGCTACCTCTGGCGGCGCAATCAGTGCCGCTTCTGCGGGGACGTTCTGCCCTCCGACGACGAGGAGCGCGCCTTCTCGGCGGGCGTCGGCGCGGAAACCTACGCGAAGTTCGTGTCCTGCCCCACCTGTTACATAGTGTCGTCCAACTCCATATCGGCGGACGTCGACCGCGCGGGCGACATACTCGACCTCGTGCCCGCCGAAAACAAAGCATTGATGATAATCCGCGGTTCGTCGTCGCAGGTGACGATGTCCGCATACAGGAGCATGCTGGGCTGGATGCGCGACAACTTCGCGCACGACGGCACGCCCTCGCAACCCGCTCACCTCTCCTTCCGCGCGGACGGCAACACGCTCTATCTGCACCTCAGATGCCCGTCCGTGCCCGTCTCGTCCGAGGCGTACTTCTCGGCGGGGGAACCCGTTTCCTTCGCGCGGGACTGGATGCCCTTGTCCTCGGCGCAGAAGGTGGGCGAAAACGACTTCGTCTACAAAGTGCCCGTCGCCGACCCCGACGCGCTGGTGACGGCGTTCGCCTGCGTCAACACGGACGGGGAAAAGGTGCTCAGCCCTCCCGTCGCCGCGGTCGTGCCCTCGACGCTCGGAATAAAGAAGGGCGAGGACGCGGCGGAAGCCAAGTCGCGCATACTCTACTCGGGCAATATGGGAACGGGGATGTTCTGGGTGACGACCAGCGACTTCTTCCTGGACGAGAACGTGCTGGAATCCGTCGTCGGACCCTTCGGCATAAAGGGCGTCCGCACGACGAAAGGCAAGCTGGTGCTCTGCCGCAACACGCAGGAGGAGTACGCCAGCGACAAATCCGCCCTGCTTCAAATGGACGTGTACAGCGAAACGCCGCGCACGATATGCTTTTCCTTCCTGTCCTACCCCGACAGGGTGAACTACCGCTGCAAGGTCGCGCTCGAAGGCGGGGACTTCTGGCAGAAGGTGAAACTCTCCGCCGCGGAATGCAAAAACGGAGAAGGCAGAAGTCTTGCCCGTTTCGGAATGTGCAAACTGATGACGATTGCGGACGCCGAAAACGTGGTCTTCAACAATCTGGTGTGGATTTAGAGGACGACTCCGCATACAATTATTGCTATGGAAGATGACAGCAACTTCATCGAGACATCGTCGCAAAAGAAAAAGCGCGTGGCAATCGCGCTTATCACCATAGGCGTTATTCTCGTCATAGCAATCGCGTCGGCCCTGCTGGTCAGGGAGTTCGTGCTGACGACGTTCATCGTGGACGGTCCGTCGATGTACCCCACCCTCGACGGCGGCGGCTCGGCACTCGACGACGGAGAGGTGCTCATCCTCAACAAGCTGGACACCCCGAACAGAGGCGACATAATCGTGTTCAACTACGACTGGGGACAGGAGGCGGGCTTTGAACCGCACGCGCTCGTCAAACGCGTCATAGGCGTGGGCGGCGACAAAATCAAATTCGAAAACAACGAACTGTACGTCAACGGAATAAAACTGACGGAGGACTACATCAACGGCGAAATGTACACCCCCGACGCCGAATATACCGTGCCTTCGGGGTGCTACTTCGTGCTCGGCGACAACCGCAACAACAGCAACGACAGCCGCATGATAGGGTCCGTGCCCAAGGACAAAGTGCTGGGCGTATGCGTGCTGGTGGTCGGCACGGACAAGTCGCTCCGCATCCCCGACTGAGCGGACAGCGTTCAACGACGAAAAACAAAAAACGCGCAAACCGCGCGTTTTTCTTTTTGTTTCGGTGTCTTAAACCCCCCGTTTTCGTGTTTATGTCAATGACCGAGAGCTTTCTTCTGTTTTGCCGTCTGCTTGTAGAACCGCATCATGTGCGCTTCCCACGTCTTGGTGATGCTGTCAGTGTAGTTGCGCGGAATGTTCTTCGCGCCGGAGGCGGCGAAGTAACTCTTCTGCAACATGTTGTTGATGGAAATCAGCCTGCCGAGTTTGTTGACGCCCGCAACCTTGATTTTGCGCACTGCTTCGCCAAAGCCGATTTTGATTATCTTGCCGCTGGCGAGTTTGCCCATCTCTTCGTTGGTGAGCAGGTCGGAGCCGAGCAACCAGTCGAGCACCTCGTTCTTCATCGTCAGCACGCTGCGCTTCATGACGTCGACGGCGCAATGCTCTGCCCCGAAGTCGCGGAAAATTCTGACCTGATAACGCCAGAGTTTGCCGACCTTGAACAGTTCCGCTCCCTTGACGCCGTGGGACATGTTCTCGCCTATGCTCTGCGCAAGCATCGCGCCTGCCAGCATGGACGTCGCAATGCCGCTGCCCAGCATCGGTATGGTGAGATACGCGCTGTCGCCGACCGCTGCGTAACCGTTTGCGACCATGCGCGTTGCGGGATAGCGCACGGGTATCTTGCAGATTTCGCCGCCGCGCACCACCTTGTCGCCGATTGTGGGATTGTGTTTGCGCAGGTCGTCCAACGCCTCGGCGAGCGTCTTTTCGTCAAGCGCGCCTATGCGCCCGACAAGCACGTTCACGAGGGTGGGGTCGTGGTCCTGTATCGCCCACGAAATGCCGGGCGCGCCCATATGTTTGAGATACACTTTGTTGGTGTACTTGGGTTCGGGTGCGTCGGGATTCTTCTCGTAAAAGGCACGGTAGGCGACGAACACCTCGTCCGGGCGATACTGGGTGATGCCCATGGAATGAGGCAACCCTTTGCGCAGCACGGAGTCGACGCCCAGGCTGTCGACGACCAGGTCCGCCTCGACCTCTTCGCCGTTGACGACTATGCCCGCCACTCTGTTGCCGCGGACTATCGGCGCGGTTACATTGGCGCCGAACACGAACTTGGCAACGTCGCACGCACGGTTGTACAGCATTCTGTTGAGGGGTCTGCGTTCGACGGAATAATCGGCGTTGTTCTCGTCCTGACGGAATTCGCGTATCACGGCTCCGAAGGGCGAAATGAACGTCCAGCTCTTTTTCTTGTTGCTCTCGGCGGGCATCTCCATTCCCAGCCTGCGGAAGACCTTGGGGTTGACGTCGTCGTGCCAGTCGTATCTCATCTCATCGAGAGACGGCGACTGTTCGTAAACGGTGACTTCGAAACCTAATTTGCCGAGTTTTTCCGCGGCGACCATTCCGCCTATGCCCGCACCGGCGATAACAATTTTCATATCCTCTTCTCCGATTGTCTTTCAGACGTTGTTCCTTGGCAAAAACCACATCCGCGCACCTGCGCACGAGCAACGCGCCCGAATACAGACTTATATACATATTTTATCCCATTGACGGCAGATGTGCAACTGCTTTTTTTTCGAGACGGCGTTCCGTTTAAGGACGGCGGTTTTTGGCAATAATGCGGATATGCAGAACACAGCCCGTCAACTCGTAATCGTGTGTTTCGGAACGCCCGCAATCGCGGGCGATTCTCTCGGTCCCGAAGTCGGCACCCTGTTGCGCGACGACAAGGACTTCCCCGCCTTCGTCTACGGCACCCTCGACCACCCCATAACGGGCAGAAACATGAACGACTGGATATCCTTCGTGAAAGAGGCGCACAAGGACGCCGTGTTCGTCGCGGTGGACGCCTGCCTCGGCGACGAGCGCAACCTCGGCAAGATATCCGTGCGCTCCGACGGGGTGTGTCCCGCCGCGGTCGGCGGCAAAAAAAGCCGCTTCGGCGACGTGGGGATCATCGCCGTCGTGGGTGACAAGTCGCAGGACGCTTTGACCGCTTTGATGCAGGCAAACTCGCTTTATGTGTCGGAATTGGCATATAAAGTGTCGTTTATGATAAAAGCCGCCGTGCGCGATTTTTGCAACGCGGAAACGGCTTTTTAATGTTGGTTTAACTCCCCCGTTTTAAGGTATTTTCGGAAAAGCGGAATTCGAGGGCGCAAAGCGCGGTATATTTGCTCAACGCATTGACATTTTTGCTTTTACTTTTTATAATATAGTGCATATTATTTATGTTAAAGTGACTTGCTTTGACTGGCCGCCGCCACAGGCGGCGTGCGGGAGGTAAAATGAAACCATCTACAAGACGTACGGTCATCATAGTTTCCGTTATCGTCCTGATTGCTTTGGCGGTTATCCTCGCGCTGAGCCTTTCCGGTCCCAAGGAAATCCCGTTCAGCGGCACGGGCGACACCGTCTCTTTCGAGTCTCTCTACAAGGAAGGCAAAATCGACACCATTTTCGTCGATGGCGGTTACAGCGTAAAAATCGGGCTCAAGGGCGAAAAGAGCTATTCTTATTATTGCTACATCAGCAGCCGAAACGAGGTGCAGGAAGACCTGACGCGCTGGGACACGGAAATGATTGACAACGGTCAGACCCCGCCCTCCGTAAACCTCGTTTACAACGATCCGTCCAGCACTTCCGTGCTGACGTCTTTCCTCGTTCCCCTGCTCATGATCGTCATACTTGCGGTGATCTTCTTCATCATCATGCGCAAGTCCAACGGTGCCAACAACAAAGCGCTCAACTTCGGCAAAACCAAGGCGACGCAGGTGCGTGACAGCAAGGTCCGTTTCACCGACGTGGCGGGCGCGGAAGAGGAAAAGCAGGAATTGCAGGAAATCGTCGACTTCCTCAAAGACCCCAAGAAGTTCACGGAAATCGGCGCGAGAATTCCCAAGGGCGTGCTGCTCGTCGGCCCTCCCGGCACAGGCAAAACCCTGTTTGCAAAAGCCGTTGCGGGCGAGGCAAACGTGCCCTTCTTCTCCATAAGCGGCTCCGATTTCGTCGAGATGTTCGTCGGCGTCGGCGCGTCCCGCGTGCGCGACCTCTTCGACCAGGCGAAAAAGAGCATGCCCTGCATAGTGTTCATCGACGAAATCGACGCGGTCGGCAGACAGAGAGGCGCAGGTCTCGGCGGCGGCAACGACGAAAGAGAACAGACCCTCAACCAGTTGCTCGTTCAGATGGACGGCTTCGAGTCGCAGGACAGCATAATCGTTATGGCGGCGACCAACCGCGCGGACATCCTCGACCCCGCTCTTATGCGACCGGGCAGATTCGACAGACAGATTTACGTCAACATTCCCGACGTCAAAGGCAGAGAGGAGATATTCAAGGTGCACAGCCGCAACAAGCCGCTCGCTCCCAACATCAATTTCAAAAATCTCGCCAGACTTACTTCCGGTTTTACGGGCGCGGACATAGAAAACCTGCTCAACGAGGCGGCAATCCTCGCGGCGCGCGCCAACCGCAAGCTCATCAATATGGAGGACATCTCCGAGGCAATCAACAAGGTCATCGCGGGTCCGGCAAAGAAGAGCCGCGTCGTCACGGAGCGCGACAAGCGCATAACCGCTTACCACGAAGCGGGTCACGCCATCGTCGCAAAACTCAGCAAGAACTGCGACAACGTGCACGAGGTCAGCATAATCCCCCGCGGTATGGCGGCGGGCTACACGATTACTCTGCCCGAGAACGACGACAACCATTACACCAAAAACAAGCTGCTCGACCAGATTGCCATGATGCTCGGCGGCAGAGCCGCGGAAGAGCTGGTCATAAAAGACATCTCGGCGGGCGCAAGCAACGATATTCAGCGCGCATCCAAAATCGCACGCAAGATGGTGACGGAATGGGGTATGTCCGACGCGATAGGCAACCTCTATCTCGGCTCCTCCGAAGAAGTGTTCATCGGACGCGACTATCAGACGCAGTTGTCATACAGTGACGAGATGGCAGCCGTCATCGACAAGGAAATCAAAGCCATCATCGACAAGCAGTATCAGGTCGCGCTCAACATTCTCAAAGAACACCGCGACATAATGGACAAAATGGTCAAACTGCTCTACGAGAAGGAGACCATATACGAAAGCGAAATCGACGCGCTGTTCGAGGACAAGTCGCCCGAGGCGGAGGCGGAAGCCGTCGCAACGGCAGCGCCCGAACAGCCCGACGCCGCGACGACCGCAGAGGAGAAGAGGCCTTCCGACGACGGAGCGGCGACCACGCCCGCGGAGCCTGCCGAGGCTCCTGCCGTAAAACGCAGAACCAAAGCGGCAAAGCCCGCCGACGACGGCGACAAACAATAATCGACGCCGCCCCGCTAGTACGCGCGAGGCGGTTTTGTCATAGGGTTGAAATATGGGAGACAAGAAAGTTCACATTCCCTCGCGGAAGGAAATCCGCGAGGCAAAACGCGCAGACCTCAAAGCCGTTATGGAAAAGGACCCCGCCGCCACTTCCGAGTGGTCGGTGCGGCTCACCTATGCGGGATACAAAGCTCTTTCGGCGTACAGACGGGCGCACCGTCTGTATCTCAAAGGGCACGTCGTACTCGCAAAACTCATAGCCAACGACGCCCGCAGACGCACCGGCGTCGAAATTCACCCCGCCGCCAAGATCGGCAAAGGCATAATGATCGACCACGGCAGCGGCGTCGTCATCGGCGAAACGGCGGAAATCGGCGACGGCTGCATTCTCTATCAGGGCGTGACGCTCGGCGGCACGGGCAAGGACACGGGCAAACGTCACCCCACCCTGGAAAACGATGTTATGGTGAGCGCGGGAGCAAAGGTGCTCGGTCCGCTCACCGTGGGCGCACACTCCAAAATCGGCGCGGGCAGCGTGGTACTGAAAGACGTACCTCCCTACTCCACGGTCGTCGGCGTGCCGGGCAGAGTCGTCAAACAGGACGGCAAGCGCGTTGCCGATATGGACCAGATTCTGCTGCCCGACCCCATTATGGAGGAGTTCAAGCGGCTCAACCGCCGCGTGGCGGAACTGGAAAAAGCGGCGGGCATCAACGCCCGCGCATACGCACCCGCAGACGGCGGTGCAAATCCCGCCGAACAGGCGGCCATATCCGAATTCGAAGGGGAGACGAAACGCTGATATGAAAATTTACAACACGCTGACGAGAAGAAAGGAAGATTTCGTGCCCCTCGAAGAGGGCAAGGTGCATATGTACGCCTGCGGCATAACCGTATCGGGCGACGCGCACATCGGACACGCCTACCAGGCGTTGATTTACGACATCATCCGCAAGTATCTGCAAAAGAAAGGCTACGACGTCACTTACGCGAGAAACTACACCGACGTCGACGACAAGATAATCGCGCGCTCGCACGAGACGGGCATACCCGCCGACCGCTACGCCGAAATGATGATTGAAAAAATCGACCGCGAAATGCGCGCTCTGCAAGTCGACGACCCCGACATCTGGCTGAAAGCCACCTGCACGATCGACGGCATAATCGCGTTCATCTCCAAACTCATTGAAAAGGGACACGCCTACCCCACCCCCGAAGGCGACGTGTACTTCGCCGTCGACAGCTTTGCGGGATACGGCAAACTGTCGGGCAGAAACCTCGACGACGCCCGCGAAGGCGTGCGCATAGACAACGAGGAAAACAAACGCAACCCCCTCGACTTCGCGCTGTGGAAGTCCGCAAAAGAGGGCGAGCCATTCTGGAAGTCGCCCTGGGGCAACGGCAGACCCGGCTGGCACATCGAATGCTCCGCCATGAACATGGAAGCCTTCGGCGAACAGATAGACATTCACGGCGGCGGCCGCGACCTCATCTTCCCCCACCACGAGAACGAGATTGCGCAGACCGAGGCTCTGACGGGCAAACAGTTTGCCAAATACTGGATACACAACGGGCTCATCAAGGTCAACGGACAGAAGATGAGCAAGTCGCTCGGCAACAGCCTTCTGCTTGCGGACCTGCTTGCCGCCTACTCCCCCGAGACCATAAAGTTCGCGCTGTTGCAGACCAACTACCGCGCAGATATCAACGTCACCGACAACCTCTTCCCCGACGCGGAAAAACATCTGTGCGGCTTTTACAGGGTGCTTTCCGAAGCGCGCAGACAAGGCATCGCCTGCGACGGAAACGACCCCGCGGTCGACGCGGCGTTCGACGCCTCGATGGACGACGACTTCAACACGGCGAAAGCCATAGCGGACCTCTTCGGCTATTTCAAGAGTGCGGCGGCGATGTTGCGCGCGGGTGACGCGGAGGGCGTCAACAACCTGCTCGGACAGGTGAAAAAGACCTATGACCTGCTCGGACTTTTCCGTGCCGACCCCGACGAATTCATCGCCTCGTGCGAAGCCAAACAGAAGAGCGACGTCCCCGAAGAAGTCACGCGGCTCGTGCAGCTCCGCGCCGAAGCGAAAGCCCGCAAAGACTGGGCGGAAGCCGACGCGCTCCGTGCGAAAATCACGCAGATGGGCTACTCGGTGAAAGACACCAAGGACGGTGCCGTGGTCGAGAAGCTTTGACAAAAACACACGTTTATATGACAAAATCGGCAGCTTATCTGCCGATTTTGTCTTTGTTTCCGTCTTTTTCTTTTTCCGCTTCGTCACCACGGCGCGGCGAAAAGCCGCGCTTTCGGTTTCAAGCGTTTTAATTGTCCTCGATTAGCACTTGCGCGCGCGTCGGGTTATAGTGTATTATGATTATGAATACGGTAATACGGAGATATTAACGGTATGTTCCTTTCCGCTTTGTCTGCAACCTACTGGTATGCCGACGTCGCGATTGCAGTCATTCTTGCGCTGTTTTTGCTGGCGGGCGCATTCCGCGGACTTGCGAAATCCACAAAGGGTTTCTTCGTGTTCGTATGCATCGTTTGCTTTGCCTTGCTCCTCACGGGGCTCACGCACAACGCCGTGCTGAACACCTCGATGGGGACTTCGATAAACGAGAAAATCTCTTCGGCGTCCGCCGACTGGGGCGTGGCTTTCAACAACCCCGTTTACTTCGACGATGCGGGCGACCCGTACATCGTCGTCGACGGGCAGAACACCAAACTCGGCGCCAGCGAACTCGGCGTCAAGGGCGGGCTTGCCGGCTTCTTTGCAAAACAGTTCGTCACCGAAGAGGGTCAGAGCGTGGCGCAGTTTGCCGCAAACGGCGTGACAAGCCTCTGCGTGTTCCTCATAATGTTCGTCATCTACATCGTGGCGTTCGTCTTTATCTTCGCGCTGTTGCGCCTCTTCCTCAAACCCGTCGAGGACACCGACGTCACCTGGCTCAAAGTGCTCGACCGCGGGCTCGGCGCGCTGTTCAGCCTGCTCGTCGGGCTGGTGTGCATATGGATTGTGTTCTCCATATTCGCGTCGGTCGGCGACAAGGTGCAATCTCTCAACGACGCTTTGAGCAACTCCGCTCTGGGCGGTCTGCTGTACAACAACAATCCCGTATATACCATTTTCCACAAGATTTTCGGCTGATACGCCGAAAGGAGGTGCGCTCGTGAAAGCTCTCAATTTCATTATCGGAATGATAGTCGGAATGGTGCTTCTCATCGTCGCCGTAGTAGGCGCGATTTTTGCCGCGGGGTCTTTGGTCAGCGTCGGTCAGTTGGAAACCACGCTCGGCACGGACATTTTCGACGATTCGGCGGACATCAACGACAAAACCCTGCTCCAGGTGGTAAAGGACCTCGTTGCGGATCTGCAGAACAAGGACAGCCTGACAATCAATCTGCTCCGCACCAAATACGGACTTAAAATTCCCGAGGAGATAAGCGGCATCGACATCTCCGTCCTCTTCGACTATCCCATTACGCAGGTCGCCGACAACCTCGGCGACGTCGTCAACAACATGACGCTGCGCGACGTGGGCGAGTTCCTCAAAATGGACTTCGAAAACGAGTACGACATTCCCGTCCTCAAAGAAAACCTCGACAACAAAATCAACGTCGCCCTCGACAACGTGCTTAAATCCATAGACGACGACAAGCTGACCCTTGCCGCAATCGAGAGCAACTTCGGCATTTCATTCGGCGAAAACGAGGTGTTCGACCGGCTTTATTACACTCCCCTTTCGCAGTTCGGCTCCGTGATGAACGCACTCACGGTCAACACCCTGATGAGCCTGGACAGCAACCTCTTCGCGACGTCCGACGGTGCGCCCGTTTTCGTGGCGACCGACGAATACGTGCGCATTTCCGCCGAGGACCTCGCCAATCCCGACCGCGCGGCGGCAGAGGGGGCGGAAACCTACATCGCGGGCACGACCGCGAGCGGTACGCTCCTTTACAAAGAACTCTGCTACGTCGCAGACGGCGAAGGGTTCAAGGTGGACAACTCGTGCAACTTCGCGGACTTCGACGCTTCCGCGGTCGAAACCGAGTTCTACCGTCACGTGACGTACGTTCCTTACGACGCGGCGACGGACTACCCCGCAGGCACCGAGTTCGTCGTGCCCGCCTATCTCAACTGTTTCGTCCCCGACGCAAACGGCGCATACGGTCCCGCCCGCGACGGTTACGTTTCTCTGTCGACAATCTTCACCGACGAAACGATGACGACGTCGCTGTCCGCGGCAATTCTCGCAGGCTCGGTCGCCGTTAACGACGGCGCAATCGTGCTTGACGGCTCGCTGTACTTCGCGTCGGGCGAAGATGGCGCGCAGGTCGCAAAACCCGTCGTGTCGTACGGTATGCCCGAAGGGGAAATCACGTCGGCGTCCCGCCTCGAAGAAAACGGCAGCGGGTATCTGCTCGTGCACGAAGGCACCTCGGATATGGCGATACAGGCCCTTGCCGCCGAAACGATAAACTCCCTGTCGGGCGCAACCGACAAGATTACGTCGCTGAAACTCGGCGAGGTCATAGACATCGACGCGTCCAGCGCGATGGTCTTGCAGGCGCTTGCCGACACACCCATAAACAAAATGTCAGACCGCCTCAACACCCTCACCCTTTCGGAAGCGACCGAAATCGTGATGAGCGAGTACAGGGAGGACCCCGACGGAATGTACGTGTTCGTCTCCACGGCGACGGGCGGTTACTACACGCTCTACAACCCCAACAATGCCGATATGGTCGGCGCGACAAGATACGACAAGGTTTCCGTCGAGGGCGAGTCATCGCCCGTCCTGCAAAGACTTGCGGGCGTTGCGATACCCGATATCTCGGCGTCCTTCTCCTCTCTCCTGCTCGGCGAGGCTCTCGGCGTCGACGTCGACTCCTTCGCCTCCGTCGGCAACGCGGAATTCGACCCGAACGCAACGTACTACGAGTTCGACGCAACGTACGGGTACCCCAAACGCGCGACCGACGTTACGGACGCCGCTTCATACGCCGCAAAGAGAACGTCGCTCTATGTGCGCACGAGCGAGGGCGAAGGCAACTCCGTGCTGAAACAGCTTGCGTTTGTCAAAATCGACGACGCGTCGGCGGTTATGGACCAAATCGTGCAAGATACGCTGCTCTCCGACATAATAGACGTCGTGACATACACCGTCGTCGAGGATTACACGGGCGGCACGGAATACTGGCTCGTCGGCAAAAACCCCTACTTCACTCAGAAGGACGCCAACGGCAACGAAGTTTATTACACCTACGTCTACGACGGCGACGGCAAGTACTACAAGACGAAAGAACTGTATCTGCCGGCCACGACCGCGCAACTTACGGCACTGGCGGGCGGTGTCGAGTACGTCTATTCGTCCAACTCCAAAAAGACGGAAGACTACTTCGTCAACGGCGACACGTTCAACACCAACGTCTATTACGCGACGGGTTCGGGCGACGAGCCTTATGTGCGAAACGACGCCCTTACGTCGTATTATTTTGCCAATATGTACCCTGCGTTGCTTGCTCTGCGTACAACCTGGGTGTATGACGGAAGCACCTACATCAGCAACAACACCCAGAATTACGACTTTTTCGCAAACAACCGTTCTTCGCTTTATTTCAATGTCGGCGGCGGGTACGTTCAAAACACCTCTCTTACGGACAGTTATATCGAAAAACTCGGCAACGCGCTCGCAAAACTGAAAAACACCTACTCCCGCGACACCGAAAGCGTCGGGTCGGGCGTCGTGTACACGGGCACCACATACGCAACCGCGGACGCGCTGTACGTCAACGTCTTCGGACAGTACGTGCCCTATAACCCCGAAGAAAACCCCGAACACATCGGCGAAACCGTGTACTTCCGTTACACCGACGGTTATTATCTCTATTCGGGCGACGCCGACGTGACCGGAGATTTGTACGTCTACGAAAACAACGCGTTCGTCCTGCGCGAAAACGCCGTGGGCACAAACGCTCCCCTGTACGTCAAACTGCCCGCCGATGCGGACGGAAATTACTATTACTCCGAACTCGACGCCTCCGTTCCCGCCGGTACAACCACCTACTCCCTGCGCGAGTGCGTCGCAATCTACGAGAAGGACGCCTCGGGTGACTACGTCTTCTTCAACGGCGATTACGTCGCATACGACCCCGACAACGCCGACCACGACGGACTGCAGCGCTATGCCCGTCACATTGCCTACCTCGGCAACCGCGCGGCGGTAACGGGCGTCGACAGCGGCGAAGGCACTCTGCCCCCGCTCGTCGGCGACGGCACTAACCTCGACAGCCTCCGCGTTTCCGTCGTGGAAGAGGCAAGCCCCACACTTCTGCTCTCTCTTCTCAACCGCAACGTCACCGTGGGCTCTTTGAACGACACCGTAAATTCCCTCACGCTCGAAGAACTCATGGACATCGAGCCCGACTCCATCTTCGACGACGAGAGCATCCGCAAGGCGACAATAGACACGCTCTCGACCGTCATCACCGCCAAGTTCGCGAACATGACGGTCGGCGAGCTCATCTCCTACGCCAACATCACGACCGTGAACGCGCAAGTCAAAGCCGCCCTCGAAAACGTCACCCTCGCCGATTTCTTCGGCGCGTTGAAGTTCGACGCATCGACGGGTCAACTCGTGGTCGACATGGAAGTGCTCTTCGGCGCATGACCGAACGCAGAAAGCAAAACAACCAAAAAGCCGCGCTTGATGCGCGGCTTTGCTTTTCGTTTTAATGCACGTTTTCGTTTACGCTCTTTCGGTGAAATAGTACACTATGCCGTCGTAGGACACAACCAGCGTCTTTTCGCTGTGTCCGTCGGCGTAGTTCGTGTTGGCAACAACCATCATCCCGCTGTTGCCATCCTCGTTTTTGAGGTTGTAATTTATCTCTTTTGTCGTTTTGTTGCCGATTTTGGAATAAGTCAACTCGATTTTGCTTTGCGTTGCCTTGTTGACGATGACAAGCCGCCCGTCTGCGGCGGAACATTCGTAATCGGCGACTTTTGCCTCGGGATAGAACTCCGCATTGCTTTCGCTGCACTCTATCACCTTTCCGTCGCTGACTTTGCTTGCGGTGTCGAACCCCCAGACAACCCCCTCAACGGTGATGCCGTCGTCGGAAGAACAAGCACACAACACAACACAGGCGCAAACGAGACATACGAGCATTGCAACAATGATAAAAGTCTTTTTCATATTCTCTCCTGACGTCGTCATATTAGCACATCGTCTGCTTTTATGCAACACTTTGCAATCCGCACGTCGGCAGTATCAGCCGCCGCGTCAGCCCCGACACTCGCAGTGTTGCTGTGCCCGCACGGACGTGCACCGCACGCGGGGTTCGGAAATAAAAACACCACGCTTTCGCGTGGTGTTCTGGCGCCTGTTGAGGGACTCGTAAGGAGCAACGCGTTATGTTTGTACCGTTCGTTGTTCCATTTGTTTTTGTGCCGCTTGTCACGCGTTGCGACGGAATAGCGGGCGGGCGGCAATTCTGTTGCGCGCGCTTTGCCGCGCTTGCCGCCGCCGCGTCAGCCCCGACACTCGCAGTGTCGCCGTGCCTGCACGGACGTGCACCGCACGCGGGGTTCGGAAATAAAAACACCGCGCTTTCGCGTGGTGTTCTGGCGCCTGTTGAGGGACTCGAACCCCCGACACTGCGGTTAACAGCCGCATGCTCTACCGACTGAGCTAAACAGGCAAAATCAATGCTCGTTTATAATAATATCGCCCGCGGGATTTGTCAACTGTTTTTGCGTTTTTGCCTGTGCTTTTGCTTCGTTGACAAACTCGCTCTCCGCCCGTATAATCGAACGCGGAGGATAACAATGAAAGAAATCATCGCGTCTAACATTGCAGCAACCGTGGCGACCATCGGACTTTGCATCTACTTTTTTTGCACGGCGGCCGTCTTTTTGTCCAAACCCGAGAAGTTCGGCAGACAGTATTCCGTCCAACCCGTGGACAATGCGGGCAAAACGGAAATCCGCGTTTACTACGGCGGAATTTCCTTCGCGCTCGGACTCTTTCTCGCCGTGCTGGCGTTCGTCTTCGGCAAGCCGTTTTACTCTCTCGTCGGTGGGCTGATTTTTGCGAACACGGTATTTTTCACCCGCCTTGCGTTCACCTTCGTGGACAAGGGCTGGAAGTGCCCTTACACCAAGCTCGCAATCCCCGCGGAGGGTGCGTTCATCGTCGTGCTGTGGATATGCTTTATTATCGCGGTCGTTGTCGAAAACACGCCCGTCGTACCAGTTTTGTAACTTCGCAATGCAACCGAAAAAAACAAATAACACACCTGTCGAGGTGTGTTATTTTTATTGCTTCCCGCAGTTTATTCGCCTGTTTTATATATATAAAATGTCGAAATTGAAAATTGCGGACAATATATATGCGCAAACAACCGATATTGCAAACATTGCGAAAAAGATACAAAGGCTTTCTTTAAGCCTTTCTTTTTTTCTGAACAGAACGGCAAATCCCAACCCCGCATTCATCAACAGTCCGCCAACGGTTGCACCGAAACCCAGCCCACCAATAAGATAGAGATTGCTTATCACGACGGACGACGCGCAGTTAGGCACCGCGCCGACGACGACGGCAAAAAACGGAGCGACGTAACGGTTTGCAGACAAAAACTCCATAAGTTTTTCTTCGCCGACGAAATAGATTATCACGCCGAAAATCACGTTGATTGCGAAGATGTAAAGAAAAATTTTCGCACTGTGTCCCAGCGGGTGCAGGAGATATTGTTTGATTTTGCGCTTTCTGTTTTTCTTTGCCGTCTCGATTTCGGAGCCGCAGGGCTCGCCGCACTCCGTGTGGTCGTGGTCGTCGGTTTCGTCGTGCTCTTCTATGCTGTGTCCGCAACAACCGAAATGTATTTCGTCCTCGTGTTCGCAGTGTTCGGCGTGTTCTTCGACTTCCGTTCTCGTTCGGGTGAAAATCGCGTCGGCGGCATAACCGACTATAAGTCCGATTGCGAATTTCAACGCAAGTATCGGAAGTATGTGCGGCGCTTTGTCGAAATTGGCGATGAATATCGGGAGTGCCTCGTCGGACGTCGCAAGATAAACGCCGAGCAGAGTTCCGACCGTGATGTGGCGTTTTTGGTACAGATCTGTTGCCACGACGCTGAAACCGCATTGCGGAAACAACCCCACCGTGACGCCAATAAGCGGCGCCAGTTTGCCTTTGAGTTTGATTTTGCCGGCAAGCCGCGGTTCGAGCAGGGTTATTATGAAATTGACGGGAACGAGAACCGCCAGAACTTTCAGACTGTCTATAAACGCGTCCAAAAAAACTTCGCCCATTTCACTCCCTGACCGCTCTGCCCGCCGATATGCGGATTATGTTTGCGAAACACTCTTCCCTGAATTCCGTGCATGTAAGCAATGTTTGCATTCCGCGAGTAAGTTCGATAAGTTTGGATTGTCTGTCGGCGTCGAGTTCGCTCAAAACATCGTCGAGCAACAACACCGGCGTTTCCGCGCTTTCTTTTCTGTACATTTCCGCCTCGCCGAGTTTCAGAGCCAGCGCGATTGTGCGCTGTTGCCCCTGCGAAGCGAATTTTCTACTGTCAAGTCCGTTTACTTCGATTGCGAGATCGTCGCGGTGAGGTCCCACCGTGCCAAACCCCAAAGATATGTCTTTTTCGCGTGACTGCTCTATTTTTTCAAGCAGCAGTGGTTTTATTTCCACGGCGGTTTCTCCGCCCACGGGGCATTCGTAGGATATTGCGAGTTTCTCTTTCTCTCCGCTTATCACGGTGTGAAATCCCGCCGCGGCGGCGTTGAGCTTTTCGATGTATTTTCTGCGCCTGTCTATTATCACGGCTCCGTACTCGGCAAGCTGGGCGTCCCACACGGACAACATGTCGTCTATGTTGCCCAGCCTGTACGCGTCTTTTAAGAGGTTGTTTTTCTGTTTCAGAATTTTGTTGTATCTGGAAAGCGCGGCAAAATACGCGCGTTGCTGCTGCGATATTCCGACGTCGAGAAACCGCCTTCTTTCCGCGGGAGATTCTTTGACGAGTTTCATCTCGTCGGGAGAGAAGAACACGACGCCCAACACACCGATAAGTTCCGCCGCGCGTTTTACGGGTATGCCGTCAACAACGACTTTCTTCTTTCCGTTGCCCTCTATCTGCAATATTAGTGTGTGTTTTCTGAACCTCTTTTCGACCTGCAATTTTATTCTCGCTTTTTCTTCGCCGAAGAAAATCAGGTCCTTGTCCTTCGTCGTGCGCGGCGAATTGAACAGGGACATGAGATAAACGCTTTCGAGGACGTTGGTTTTGCCTGCGCCGTTTTCGCCGCAGATGACGTTCAGTCCGCCTTCGAAAGTGAAATCTTCTGCCTTGTAATTGCGGAAGTTTTCGAGATGCAAATCGGTGATTTTCATTGCCCTTAATATAGAATAACCTTATTTAATTGTCAATATGTTGTGGTCTCATTTTATTTTGCTATTTCCGCTTGAAAAAATCAAGCCGTTTTATTATAATATCCCCTATGGTCAACAAAGAAGAATTTTGGAGCGACGTAAAAAACGAGCTTTCGAAAACCATGCAGGCGATAAGCTACGAAGTGTGGATAGAAAAGCTCGAACCCGTGTGTTTCATCGACAGCACTTTCGTGCTTGCCGCGCTTTCCGCAACTTCGAAAAAGACCATCGAAAACAGATATCTCGACCAGATCAAAGAGGTTGTGCACACGCTCAACTCGTTTGTGACGGACGTGGAAATTATCGTTAAGGACCAACGCGAAGAATATCTCGAAAAACAGAGTACGGCAATCCCCGACGAGGGGTTGATTATCGACGGAAGCGCACCTCAGAAACCCGAAAGAAAGACGCCCTTCCTCGAAAAGTACACCTTTGAAACCTTCGTGCAGGGAAAATCCAACGAATACGCGCTTGCCGCGGCGAAAACCGTTGCGGAAAACCCGGGCGGAAAATACAATCCCCTCTTCATATACAGCGGCGTCGGTCTGGGAAAGACTCACCTTCTGCACGCGATAGGCAACTTTCTTCACAAAACCTCTCCCAAAACAAAAGTCGTCTACGTGAATTCGGAAACGATAGTCAACGACCTCATCGGTGTCATTCGCGGTGGCAGCAACGAAGAAAGCAACCGTTTCAGGGAAAAATACCGCTCATGTGACGTACTCATGATTGACGACGTTCAATTCCTGAGCGGAAAAGAAGCCACGCAGGAGGCCTTCTTCCATATTTTCAACGACCTTTATCAGGCAAACAAACAGATAATTTTGACTTCCGACCGTGCACCGAAAGACCTCCCCACTCTCGAAGAGAGGTTGCGCACCCGTTTTTCGTGGGGCTTGTCCGTCGACATTCAGCCCCCGGATATGGAAACGCGCGTTGCCATTCTTAAAATGAAAGCCTCGCACGAAAAGTTCAATCTCTCGGACGAAGTCGCCGAATTCATTGCCGAGAACGCAACGACGAATATCCGTGATATGGAAGGTCTTCTTAATAAGATAATCTTTTTCAGTTCACTGACAAACAAGGTTATCGACACCAAGGAGCTGGCGTACGACGCATTGCAGGACTTCATCGACGAAAAGAAGGACACCCTGGACGCAAGCGACATCGTCACCACTGTGTGCAAATATTTCAAGATTTCGACTTCGGACATCTTCTCCAAAAAGAAGACGAAGAACATCGTCGAGCCGCGCATGATTGCAATATACCTGATAACGGAACTGCTCTCCATGCCCCTCGTTTCGATAGGTCAGATGTTCGGCGGCCGCGACCACACGACGGTCATACACGCCCGCGACAAGATAAGCGAGGAAATAAAGACGAACACTCGCATCAAAATCGTCGTTGCCGACCTCAAAAACATGCTGTTGAACAGATAGGTTTATGAGTATCGTTGTAAATATCTATTACAAAGGCGAAAACGGAGCGGCAAAAGCTTTTGCGCGGGAGATGACGTCGAGCGGAATCGTCGATGAAATCCGTCGTGAAAAAGGCAATCTGCGTTACGAATATTTCCTGCCCTTCGACGATGAAGAAACAGTGTTGCTCATCGACGAATGGACGGACCAAAAGGCAATCAACGCACACCATGCGTCGGACATGATGACAAAAATCGCGACACTTCGCGAAAAATACGATTTGCACATGCGGGTTGAAAGATTCGTCTCGGAAGACTCCGAAAATCCCGCGGACGACAAATTCGTGAGAAAATAAAATTCCGCCGAATGACGGAATTTTTTTTGTTTGTTTTTTTATTGTATTTTTATCTTTCTGTCGCGGCAGAGCGCTTCCAGGCTTCTGTCGTAAGTAGACTCTCCCGACATCGAAAAGAAACACCCGGGCAGTTCGCCGTACTTGTTGTGATACGCCACACACTCGCAACATTTTCCGTGTCTGTGACAAGGATAGGTGCAGGGGCAGGAATGTGTGTTGCTGCATTTTGCGTCGCTCATATTCTCTCCTTAAAAGCGCGGCTTTCATCCGATTGCCGCGCTCTTGTTGTTTTTTTATTTTTATCAAAACTTCGTGTTTATTTGTCGTTTTCAGACAATAAACTCGATTTTCAAACAATTACTCTGAGCGGCAGAATGAGGTAAAGCCAACTGTCGGTCGAGCCTTTTATGATGACGGGAGACGTCGACGTGGTGAAATTGAACGTCACGAATTCCTCGTCGATTGCCTTCATGCATTCCATAACAAACCTGCTGTTGAAGCCCGCGGTCAGATCCTTGCCTTTGAGGGAAATGGGCACGCGCTCGTTGATGGTGCCGTCCTCGCTCTCCGCGCTGAGGTTCATGCTGTCCTCTTTGATGTCGAACTTGACGCAGGATTTTTTGGAACTGCGGTTGATGAGCGCGACGCGGTCGATTGCGTTCTCGAAAATCTTTTTGTCGATGGTGACTTCGGTGTTGAACGCGGTCTGTATGATTTTGGAATAGCTGATGTAGGTCTCGGCGATGAGACGCGTCACGATTTTGGTGTGGAAGAGGTCGACCATGACGTAATTGTTGTCGACGTACACGGTCATGCTCTCCTCGTCGTCGTCAATGAGACGGCTCAGTTCCATCATGCTCTTTGCGGGGACGACGATGGTGTCGATGATGCCGTTGTTTTTTATGGGCATCTTTGCAAGCGCAAGACGGTATCCGTCGGACGCCACGCCTTCAACTTCGTTTTCTTTGATGTTTAGACAGCATCCGCGAAGAGAAGGTCTCGCCTCGTCGGTCGCGACGTTGAATATGATTTTGTTGATGAGTTCTTTGAGGTCTTTTTTGAGGATTATGAAGGATTTTTCCTTCGCCACGTCCTTGAAAACGGGATAATCCGCCGCGTCGTAACCTTTTATCGTGACGTCGCTGTCGAGATAGCGGATGACGAGTTTGCTCTCCGCCGTTGCATCGAGTTCGAGCTGTTCGGATTCGACCTTTTTCGCGTAGTCGGCAAACAGTTTGCCGGGAACGACACACTCTCCTTCGATGAGAACTTCCGCATTGATTTTCTTTTCGATGGCAAGTTCCAGATCGGTGGCGAAAAGAGTAAGCGTGTCACCGCTTGCGGTGAGTTTTACTCCGTCGAGAATGGGGTTGCTTCTTTTTAACGGCAAAGCTTTCGTGACTTTTGCAAGTGCGTCGCTGAGCTCGTTGCCCTGACAGATAACTTTCATTTTTTCGCCTGTTTTTATAATTTATTGTTTTTAATAATAATAGCATACATAAGTGATGTTGACAAGTGGAAAAAATTCGGCGACTACAACTTGTTGTGAACGAGCCGCCCAGAAAAATCAAGATGTTGAAAAAAGGCGAAAATCCGATGTGCACAAACCGATGAAGAAATCGACAATCGGTCAACACGGAAGACAAGTTGTGCACACCCTGCCGAACCGAAGCGAAAAAAGGGCGATAAAGTCTCAATGTGAAACTTTTTTGTGAAACAACTTGAATTTGAAACTGCCCTATTGTATAATTTCGGTATGGCAAAAGTTATTGCGGTTTCCAATCAGAAGGGCGGCGTCGGCAAAACGACGACGTGCGTCAATCTTGCAGCCTATGTCGCGCTCGGCGGAAAGAAGGTGTTGCTTGTGGACACCGACCCGCAGGGCAACGCGTCGAGTTCGCTCGGATTTTTCGACAGGAAGGACAAAAACTCCCTCTACGAAGTCCTCTGCAACGATATGGTGGCAAAAGACGCAATCCGCGCCTGTGAAGTGGAAAACCTGTTTCTTCTTCCCGCATCGTCCGACCTTGCCGGGGCGGAACTCGAACTTGCGCAGGTCGTTATCGGAAGAGAGCGCGTGCTCGAAGAAAAAATAGCGGAAGTAAAAGACGTATATGACTACATATTCATCGACTGCCCTCCTTCGCTCGGGTTGCTGACGGTCAACGCACTTGCGGCAAGCAACGGAGTGATTGTGCCCATTCAGAGCGAATACTTTGCCCTCGAAGGACTTTCGCAGATGATGAACACGATAAAACTCGTCAAAAAATTCCTCAATCCGACAATAGAGGTCGAAGGAGTGGTGCTGACGCTGTACGACAACCGCTCCAAACTCTCCAAAGGCGTCACGGAGGAAATAGAAAAACTCTTCGGCAGCAAAGTGTTTTCCACCAAAATACCGCGCAACGTGCGCCTTGCCGAAGCCCCCAGTTACGGAAAACCCGTCGTGCTTTACGACAGAAAATGCGCCGGCGCAAAAGCCTACGAGTCGCTGGCGGAAGAATTTATCCGAAAAATAAAGTGAGGTAGTTATGGCAGTCAAAGGAGGACTCGGCGGAAAAGGGCTGAGCGCGCTTTTCACCGACAACGAAGAAAACGTAAGAGTCGACGTAAAAGATATGCCCACCGTCGAAGTGGAGATATCCGCAATCGACCGCAACCCCAACCAGCCGAGAAAAACGTTCAACGAAGAGAGCCTGAAAGAAATGGCGTCCTCTATCGCAACGTACGGCGTGCTGCAACCGCTTCTGCTCGTCAAGCAGGACAACGGCAGATATCTTATCATCGCCGGCGAGCGCCGTTTCAGAGCGGCGACAATGGCGGGATTGAAAAAGGTGCCCGCAATCATCCGCGAATTCACCGACCAGCAGATACAGGAAATCTCGCTCATCGAAAATCTGCACAGAGAAGACCTGAACGCAATCGAAGCCGCGGAAGGTATGCGCGAACTAATGGAGAACCACGGGCTCACGCAAGAGGACGTCGCGTTGAGAATAGGCAAATCCCGCCCGTATGTCACCAACACGCTCCGTCTGTTGCAACTGCCCAAAGAGGTCACTGAGATGGTGCGCGACGGGTCTCTGTCGCCGGGTCACGCGAGAGCGATAATCTCCATCGACGACAAGGACTATCTCATCAATCTGGCAAAGCAGGCGTGCGACAACAAGCTCACGGTGCGTGAAATCGAAAACCGCGTAAGGTTGTATTTCACCCGCAAGGCAATCCCCGGCGGACCCAGAAAAGAGAGAGAGGTTTCCGTCGAACTGAAAGAAATGGTCAACGACATGAAGCGCATCTTTGCCACAAAGGTCAAACTGCTCGGCAACGACAAGAAAGGCAGAATAATAATCGACTATTTCAACGAGGACGACATAGACAGAATTCACGCGCTCGTTCAGATACTGAAACTCAACGAGAAACTCTGAGCGAAAGGGTCGACAACAAACAAAACCCCCGCAAAAGCGGGGGTTTATTTTATCAAAACAATCCGATAAACACAAAAACGAGCAAAAAAAGCACCGCGGCTTACAGCGGCGACGATTTGATTTTGGAATACCTGCGCGGATATGCGGCGGGTGTGGGTCGCGTCTTTTCGATGACGATGACGGCGCGCTTGTCGCCCGACGGCAGGGCGTATTCCTTTGCGCCTTTCGTTGTTCCGCCGAGCACGGTGAGCGCATGTTTTGCAGAGGCGACCTCCGACAGGTCGGTTTTGTAGGCAAGGAACAAACCGCCCTTTTTCAACAGGGGCAACGCAAGTTCGCAAAGCACGGGAAGGGAGGCAACGGCTCGCGCCGAGACAACGTCGAACGTATCGCGCAGCGAGGTGAGCTCCTCTGCTCTGCCCGCCACGGAGGAGAGATTGTTCAACCCCAGTTCCTTTGCCGCCTGCGAGATGAAGTTCGCCTTTTTCTCCGTCGAGTCGATCGCCGTGACGGATATGTCGGGACGGACGACGGCGAGCGGCACGGACGGGAAGCCCGCCCCCGCACCGATGTCCGCAACGCGCGCATCGGCGGGAATGAGGTCTGCCGCGGCAAGGCTGTCTATCAGATGTTTTTCCGTAAACGATGCCGCGTCCGTTATTGCCGTAAGGTTGAACTTTTCGTTGGTCGAGGCAACCAATCCGAAAAAGGTATCGAGGGTGTTCGCGATTTTATCGTCGACGGGTGCGCCGAGCGCCGTCGCCGCCGATATCAGAAGGCTGCGGTCAATCGAGGTCGACATCCAGCACCTCCAATCCCTGTTTGGTCTTTTTCGCGGGATGAGTGTTTTTGATGAAGAATGTGAGCACGAATGCGAGCGCGAGGAAAACTATGCTGTACGGGAACAAGATTCGGAATCCCGCGTTCGCGCCGCCGCCGAACCAGCCGTCCGTCGCCGTGATGAGTGCGCCCGAAAGAATGGGGGTTATGACCATGGCAACCGTCATCGCCATGGAGAAAATACCCGTATCCTCGCCGATTTTCTCCGATTTTGACGTTTCGAGGAAGAAGGGGTAGATGTTGACCATCACAAGCCCGAAGCTGACGCCGAGAACCATGAATATGATGTAGAGCGCAGGGTGTGGGGTCGAGAACGCTATGCTCCCGGAGAATGCGGCAATCATAATCGCAAAGCCGATAATAATCGTGTATTTCCTGCCGATTTTGGTGGACAGCAGGCTTGCCAGCGGGAACGCCACCATTGCGGCGGCTTGCGCGAGAATGAGGGGAATAATGGCCTCGTTTTGTTTGAACCCGAGTATGAATTCCGCATATTTTATGAAGTTGGACGTCAGCGCGTTGTACGTCATATAGAAGCAGAACACGACGGCAAGTATGCAGAAGCGGTTGAAGTTCCTGCTCGTGCGCAGCGTTCTTCTGCCGGGTCCGCCCGTGCGGTTTTCCAGCTTCCGCTCTTTCCTGCGCGAAAGATATTCGTGACTGAGCGCGGCGTCGAAGTTCGGCAGGTGAAGCAGGCTGTCCTCGGTGAAGGATTGCACGTCCAGCGCGTGATTTTTGCTGAACATGATTTCCTTCTGCACCTGTTCGGTGGAGGAGTCCATGATTTCGCTGTTGAGACGTTTGCGCTCCGCTATGATTTTCTCTTCTTCTTCCGCCTTTTCGCATTCGGCGAGCATGTCGGTTTTGAACTTCGGTTCGTGGACGGTTGCGCAGAACCATATCAGCATCACGAACGTGGTGACGATGAACGCCGCTCCTATCGCGTAGTATCCGTCGAACATCATGAAGACGTAGAAATACAGCATGGCGACGACGGTCAGAACGACCGACACGATATTGCTCACCGCGTTCGCCATACTGCGGAAACGGTCGGGGTTGATGTCGGGCACGAGCGCAAGCGCGGGCGAGCGGTACGCCGCCATCGACGCAAGCGTAATCAGGAGACAGATTATGAAGGGCACGAAATACTGCTTCCCGAGCGACGCGAAAACACAGACGCCCGCAAAACCTATCATCGAAATCACGGTACCGATGACGATATACGGTTTGCGGCTGCCGAACGGAGTTTTCGTTTTGTCCGAGAGTTTGCCGAAGAGGGGCAGAAGGAACAATCCCAGTATGTTGTCGGCGGCGATGATAATGCCGTGCCACACGGAGTTGAGCCCGAACACGTCGTAGTCGATGGATTGCATGATAGCGTCATAAGACCCCCAAAAGAGGGAAATCCATCCGAAAGCCAAAGAGCAAAGCAGTGTTCGTTTCCAGTTGAACTTCATAAAAAAATAATATCATCAAAACGCGCTTTCCGCAACCGTCCGCGCGCGGTCGTTTGCGGGCGCGCTTCCGCGAAAAGACGGAAAAACTTTCAAAACGCGGCGTTTATCTGTAATTTGCGCACGATAAATGTCGTGTTTGCGCAAAAAAATGGCGTATCAAAAAATTTTTGACCTCCGCGCGGACACGTATTGCCCGCAAGACGGAAAAGTGATATCATAACTACGGAGGCGCTTATGAGAATCGGCATTATCACCGCCATGGCGGAAGAAACCCTGCCCGTCTATCGGAAACTCGGAAACGTGGTCGCCGAAGACTGCGTGTCGGGCGTTGCAATCAAACAAATCGAAGCGGAAGGACACACCATATATCTCGCGACTTCCGGTATAGGCGAAATTCGCGCCGCGCTTGCCGTGCAGTTGTTGGTCGACCTGTTCGACGTGGAAGCAATCGTAAACTTCGGTTTTGTTGGCTCGCTCAATCCCGCGTTGAGCGTGGGCGAACTCATAGTGGTGGAACGCGCCGTGCATCATCAGTTCGATATCAGCGCGGTAAACGGTACGCCTCTCGGGTGCTACGACGGCAAAGATTCGCCGTATTTCTACACCGACAAACAGATTGCGGACAAACTCCGCGCCCTGCTGCCCTACAAACTGCGCAACGTGGTTGCGGCAAGCGGAGACAAATTCGTTGCCGACAGCGCAACCAAAGCGTTTTTGCGCGACACCTTCGGCGCGGACATCTGCGAAATGGAAATAGCGGGAATATGCCTCGCCGCGGAACGCAACAACGTCCCCGTGTTTTCGCTGAAAGTCGTATCCGACGGCGCAGACGAAGAGGCGACGGTCAGCTTCGGCGAAGTGCTCGAAAAGGGCATAACGAACTACGAGGAAGTCCTGCCCTATCTGCTGAAAGCTCTTGCCGACGAGAAGGCGGCGCCGCTGCCACCTGCCAAAATCTGACGTTCGAATTCACAAGACAGACCGAAAGCCGAACGTATGCGAAACGGCACACGGTTATGTTCAGCCGAAGCGCGCATATATCGAAAATAATAAATGCGCGCTTTTTGTTTGGTTTGTTGTCGGCGCCGTTTTCGACGGACGTATGACAATGCCTTTTTGACCATACATTTCCGAATGCCATTTGTTTCCCCGAAACAAAGCAAAGGACAATTCTCAAACAACATAAATCTCGGCAACGCACAATATAAATCTAAATATAACGATACATATGAATTTTGCGTCGGGCAAGCCGACGAGGGAGGACGAGCGCGCGTATATGCCTGTATACGACTTAAACGCGCGGGAGTCGCCGAAATCGCCATTGCAAACTTCCGCATTCGAACTTCTCGTATAAATGTGTATGACAAAGTGACGCGGCAAGAAAAACGAACATTAAAAACGCCGTCAGGGAGACGGCGTTTGAAAACAATGCAATACCGCAACAGGATTATTCGCCTGTTGGCGGAGCGATGTTTTGTGCGGCAAACATTCTGTCTTCGTCGGTAATGGGACGTATGACTTTTGCGGGAACGCCGCCCGCGAGCACCCCTTCGGGGATGTCGCGCACGACGACACTGCCTGCGGCAATAACGGAGTTCGACCCGATTTTAACACCGCCGCAGACCGTCACCGAAGACGCAATCCAGACGTTGTCGCCGATTTCTATGGGTTTTGCGTATTCCCAGCAATGAAAACCGTCGTCGTAATTGTGCATTATTCTCTCCTGCGCAACCAGAGGATGACACGGTGTTGCAACAATCACGTTTGGACCGAACATCACGTTGTGGCCAATTTTTATGGGTGCGACATCCAGAAGCATACACCCGAAATTCATATAAAAGTTGTCGCCGAAAGTCACGTTTTCTCCGTATTCGGTGCGAATGGGCGGCTCGAAAAACGGACTTTTGCCGCCGTTTGGGAAAAGCTTTTTGATGAGGCGCGTCCGAGTAACGATTTGCCATGCGCGCGTCCTGTTGTATCTGTCCACGCGCGAACGCGTGAGCGTTCTCAACAAAATCAGACATGTATCCGAGGAGTTGTACAATTTTCCCGCAACCATTCTCCGTTGCTGTTCGTCTTTTTCTTTCATAATGCCTCCCGATGATGTCACCGACAGTATAACACAGCCCTTGCCGCAAAGCAATATCGAACGAAAGCGACAAACTCGTCGAATTTCGCGATATCCGCGACGCAAATCCAATTCCGCACAGTCCGAATGCACGACTTTCACAACATAATGTCATCTCTTTGTGTGTGACGTCGTACGTTCGGCATTTACAAACGGCCCGTCCGTCAAGTATGACATCGCGAACAATGCGCTTTCATGCGTTTTGCAAAAGGACTTCTCGCATTGTGTCAAAGCCGCTCACTCTTTGTGAAAAAGCTCTTCTCGGTCGTCTGCCCGTCTTGCGCAAGTTGTCCGCCTGTACCCCGCGCACCATCTGCGCGCCACATGTCCGTTGCGGAATAACCATATATCCGTTATACATCGGCGTTTGGTGTGCGGAGATTCTTCGTTCCGCCCGCATAATATCAACGGCATATCGAAAACAAAACAATAGCAGCAGAAACATGCAAAACTTTTCCTGTTTTCAAGGAAATCCGCGAACAACCTATGTAGCATAACCTGACAATATCCACCGAAGCAACCGATATCGCCTTGTCCGACCACCCTTGCGCCATAAGTTTGTGCTTGTGCGCAGGGTGCGTCCTTGCTTTTCGCTCATCATGAAGATTATCGTTGATCGCTTATCCTTGTTGCCCGTTTTCCTTCCGTGTCGCACTGTCGCATTGCTCTTTCCGCCGCGAAATCCATTTTGTCCCACGCGCCCTAATTAAGTTTCGATGTGCATTTTATATATCCTTGCATTGCCGTCGCTTGCCTCCTTGTCTTCCGTCGACCTTCTTTAAGGCGTTCACCCCTCATCCCGCCACCTTTTGGCCGCCCTCTTTATGGTCTTCTCCTCCCGTTTTTCCGCGCCGTTTTCGGTATTGCTTACATCGGACAACCGCATCTGCGCCACGGCTGTTTTGTTTCCATCCCCAATCGCAACTAATTTTTTTCCGCCAGCTCGGCACAATTTGTTTTCCGCCGCTTGCTTCGAGTGCCGTCTCGAATAATTGCAGCGCAGACGATGCTTCGGCAGGATGCGGCGCACCGTAAAGGCGGCAGAAGCCGAAGAAATCACAATAAAGCGTCCCTATGAATGCAAAAGAAGCATAAATTCGCGGCGAAACAAGTCGAAACAAAGCGGAAACAGTCGTCGCGCGCAAAGGTGCCGCAAAATCCGAAATATTCCGAAAAGCAAAACCTGTCGAAAAGTAGAAAAACAAGGAAAACATCAGCCAAAAACCTATAATATTTTGCCGCACGACGTCGAAAGCGAACAAAGTGCGAAAATGTACGCGAGGCAAGAAAGGGTCCTCGTTCGGTTAAGATACGGATGCAAAGACACGCAAGGAAACCAACCGAAGCAAGTCCGAAATCAATCCTGCCCGACAAACACAGACAAAGCCCGAAAGAGCAAACATGTGCGCAAAAGGCATTTTGCCGCCCCCAGGGACAGCGGGCAAGAAAACCGTGCGGCAATGCGGAGCGGCGAATTATATAAAATGAAGTCGTGACATATGACAAAAAAACAGAACGAAAAATACGACAGGCGCATACAAAACCCATAAAGACCATATTCAAAAGAACAACAGAACAGCGGCAAAATGTGCAGGAAAAATATCTGTTGTTTCACGTGAAACACGCAAAAATCCCTGTAAACAGTGGCTTTTTTTGCAAACAAAGATGTTTTGCCGCCGTTCACGGCGTGCAAGAGCTTCCGCTTTTCGGTAACGTCAAGGGGCGCACGGGCGAATAAGCAACGAGGGGACCGACAACAAGGTAAAAGAAGGTGGTGTCACGTCACATACGAAGATATGGCATCGGCCACCGCCTCACAATGATTCGTGCATGGTATCAGGAGCCGAGCAAAGGAGCACCAAGAGCGAGCGACGGGCAAAACGTCTCGCGAACGCCCCAAACCCACCGAAAATCGGACAAAAATTAACTATAAATAATAAGTTTCACGTGAAACAAAATTTTTGACGGGTCCGTTTCACGTGAAACCCGAAACACCGCTAAAACAGCGAAAAATCCACTAAACAGTGGAGTTTTTGAGCACATATTGCTCTTGAAAACAGGGAAAAAGCCTGCCAAAAATAATTTTTCGACCTTTCGCCGAGAAAAAATTACAGAAAATTTCTGTGTCTTTATTCCAAATTTTTGAGGTCAAAATGTTACACAAAAAATTGCTGTATTTTTGCGATGTTTCACGCGCGAATTGCAGGCGCGCGTGTTGCGCGCATGCGCATTATACGGTGTGCGTTTATACTGCGCGAAATTGCTGTAAATCCATGCAAACAAGGCGGTTTTGACTGAATTTGCAGTAAAAATTGCTGTAAAATTGCGGAAAATTTTTCAATTGCAAGGTTTGTTTGGCTGAAATATCAACAACATATGCTGCATTAGGGTCTGCTGTTTACGTCGGGTGTGGTGAGCTTGGTATGGGGTCGAATGCTCGTATTTATAACAATTTGCATCCTTTTGGGCGGGAAATGTACGATTGCAACTGAATTTTGGGCAATATTGCTCTTCTTTGACTGGATATTGAGCATTGTTATTGCCGAGAATATTTTGTCCGATCGGCTGTCGGTGTGGAATTTTTTGGTGCAATGCGCGTTGAAGGCGCTTTATGTGGTGCTCCTAACGGCTCGCCAGATGGCGAATTTTTAGAAAAAAGCGATTGAAACGCTTGATTTTGCGCGCGTTTGACAGTGCGCGGGGGTGTTTGTTACAGCAGTATGACGACAAGTAAAGCGGTTGTTATAACGGCCGTGAATATTCTGTTAGGGATTATTCTGCCTTGAAAACGAGCATTCGGCGGTGTTTAAGTGCTTTTTTGCTGTCGAAGAACAGCGCGCGAAAGTTTTTGCTAGAATTGAGTTGTTTTGCGGGCTAGAATATGAGAAAGTGCGGCGTCAAGCCGCTTTTGCGGTTTTGAACGGTGAAATATGAAGGCATTGCGGCGGAATTTTGTGGACAAAGCATCAAAAAAAGAGCGGGAAAATGCAGAAAAACGCGGGTATAAATAAAGGCGCGGCGGGCACTGATGTGATCAAAGCGGGCAATACGGTAGAAAACGGCGCGAGAAATTGCGGAGAAGACAAGCCGCAAAAGGCAAAACAAGAAAAGGTTTTCCAGATAAAGGGTTGCGAACCGTCGAATTTCGTTAAATGCGACGTAGCGGATAAAGAAATTCACGTAATATCAACGCCGACCGCTACCCCTGATGTTGCGCAAAAGTAACGCACAGTGTAACGCACAATGTAACGCATGGTGTGACATCGGATTAACGCCGCCGTGCGAGCGGTGCGAAGATAAAAGATATTGATTTTGTGCGGTCAAAACCGCGAAAATTCATAAGAAAGCGGTTTTGTGGATAGTTGATAAGCGTATCGGCAGAAGCGCGACCTTGTTCGCAACAAAAGTCAGAGTGTGTCGGGGGTGCTGTTTAAGACGGCATAGGGGCAGAGAACGGCTTTGCAGGTCGGATTTATCGATAAAATCGGGTGTATATGCGGAAATTCGCTTTGATTTTGCCTTTGATTGTGAGTTTTGAAGGGTATCGGTCGTAGACAAAACAGGCAAAGTAAAAAATCATAAACATAGAAAGATAGAAATATATGATAAAAATAAAAAATCGAAGGAGTAATAAATCATCGCGTAGGCGCGAGGTGCCGTGGCGGTGGGGAGAGGTACCTTGGCGGCGTAAGCGGCGGTGTCGAGAAAAAAGCTTCGCGTCTATGTATGGGGCGGTGGCGGAGCGACGGGTCGAACCGAAGGTTGAGGCAAACACGGGTGTCGCGAGACGACGTCAATCGGGCGCGAGCGGGGTTTGTGACGGTCAAAAGGGCGGGACGTGTGACGGTCGGACGATGAGGAGAATGTCCGCAAACGCGGCGGAGCGGCGGGTGAGGAAATATGTGTTGCAAGTCGTCGCCTTATGTGATAAAATCATTTTATTAGAGGTGATATTATGAGGTTTGCCATTGTCGCTAATGCGGCGCAAGTCGCCGAAAGAGCATTTTTCGAGTTGAAAGGCGTGCTGAAAGCGAAACCCGACGCCGTAATCGGTTTTGCCACGGGTGCGACTCCGCTTGCGCTTTACGCCAAAATGGTCAAGGACCACAAGGAGAACGGGACCAGTTACAAACGGGTCACGGCGATAAACCTCGACGAGTACGTGGGCGTCGACGCGAAGGACAAGAGCAGTTTTGCGCGGTATATGCGCGACAATCTCTTCTCGCAGATAGACATCGACCCCGCGAACACGTATATCCCGAACGGAATGGCCGAAAACCTTTCCGAGGAGTGCGCGCGCTATTCCGAAATCGTCCGCAAGCATCCTGCCGACGTTCAGATTCTGGGTATAGGTGCCAACGGACACATCGGCTTTAACGAGCCTTACACCAAATACGACGAACCCACGCATATCGCGCATCTTACGGCAAAGACGCGTGCGGACAACGCGACGGCGTTCAAAAATCCCGCACTCGTGCCTTTCTATGCGCTTACGATGGGCATAAACGAAATCCTAACGGCAAAGAAGATAATTCTGATTGCGTGCGGTGAAAACAAGGCGGAAGCACTATACAACATGTTGCGCGCAAGAGAGGACACGTCCTGTCCCGCAGCGGCGCTGCGCAAGCACCCCGACGTGCTTGTCGTTGCCGACAAAGAGGCGGCGTCGAAACTGGATTTCCTTGCCAACAATGACGGAGAGGTTGAGCTTGTCGCACCCGCGCCCGTGCAACAGCAGGCGAGCGCACCTGCAAAGAGCGAGGAAAAGGCGGCGGAACTCGTTAACGCGGAACCCGCAAAAGAGGAGCCCGTAAAAGAAGCGGAGTCCGCGCCTGTCGAAACCGCTCCCGAAGAGCCCGCCGAGGAGCCCGTCGAGGAGGAAACCGAGCCTGCCGAAGAGGAAAAAACCGACGTCGCGGAGCCGGAAACGGTGCCGCTCGAAGCCGAGCCCATCGAGGGTTGCATAACCGAAGAAGAGGAAATCGACCCGTACGAGGGCGACGACCCCAACGTAAGGCTTGCCACTCCCGAGGAAATCGCGGAGGACGCGGAATACGTGCCCGAGAGCGACGTGGTTTACGAAGCGGAAGCCTACGAGAAATCCGACGTCATGACGGTGGAGAACATCGAAGAGACATACGGCAGCAAGAAATATTCCCGTTCTCGCAAGAACAAGAACAAATAATCGACAGACAAAAAAGAACGAAGAACCGCAGAAGCGGTTCTTTTTTTTCATTAAAGAGCGGGTTCAGTCGGGGTGCGCGGCGGTTGCGTTCGGTCAGCGCAACATTGAAGCGTCGCCGATGTAAATTTCTCCTGCGGGCTTTTTCACCGAAACGTGGATGTATCCCTGCAATGTCACGGCGTCGCCGTCGACGTCGAAAATCTGCGGCTCGTCGAGAGAAAAAGTTGCCTCGGACACCGCGCGAAAAACGAGGTTGCGGGAGCGGACCTCTTTGTTAAAGCCGATGAAGAAAGCGCGGAAGAGCGGAAAGAACACGGCGATTTTGCCGAGCAAACCGCCGACTTTCGGCGTGCGTATCAGCAAGAGGTGGATTTTGCCGTCGTCGGGGCGGTAAAGACGGTTGAAGCGGAAGCCGAAACAGCGCATCGAGTCGATTGCCATTATGAGGGTGAATCGACCCGAGAACTCCTCGTCGTCTGCGGCGATGCGTGCGGCGATGTCGCAGACACGATATTGTTTTATGACTTCGAGCAGATAGGCGAAGATGCCGAGTTTCTGTTTTTTCTCGGGCTTGACGATATAGCCGAGAGGAGTAAAGGAGCCCGCGGCGGCGACGTAGCCGAAATATCTGCCGCCGACGGACGCGTATTCGTACAGTCTTATGAATTCCGCACCACCCGGACGGGTGCCTTTTGCCTTGGCGCATTCGTTGAAGGTGCCGTAGCCGTAGTATATGAGGTCGGATGCCGACTGCGAACAGAGGTTGAGCGCGCGGTTGAAAGTGCCGTCGCCGCCGCAGGCGACGACCAGGTCGTATCCGTCCGCTGACCATTCGTCGTCGCGGGAACGGACGTAGGCGAAATCCACGTCGTAGGCGACGGAGAATTTGCGGCGCAGCGCGTCGGTGTCGATGCGCGCGGCGTGTCCGCTCATTTCGTTTATCACAATGAGGCACTTTTTCATAATCGGACGCGGGTGTACCGCCTATTATATTATGCGCAAAAAAGAAGGATTTGTCACGCAAAGAAACAGAGGCGGATTGCTTATTGCAAAAACGGCGCGAAATGTATAAAATATAAGTAGTATCCGAACAATCGGCGGCGAAGCCGTCGAGCGGCGAGACGCGTGGAGGAGAGATGAAAAAGGTAAGAAAAGCCGTCATACCCGCGGCGGGGCACGGGACGAGGTTCCTGCCCGTGACGAAGGCCGTGCCGAAAGAGATGCTTGCGCTCATCGACAAGCCCGCGTTGCACTACATAGTGCAGGAGGCCGCCGACAGCGGAATCGAAGAAGTGCTTATCGTCATCAGCCGCGAAAAGGACGTCATACGGCAATATTTTTCCGTCGACGACTCGCATTGCGTCGCGGAGCGCGAGCTCAACGACCTGTTGAAAAAAGTCAGGTTCGAGTTCGTGATACAGGAGGACGCGACGGGAACGGCGGGAGCCGTGGAACTCGCAAAGGATTTCACGGGGGACGAGCCGTTCGCCGTAATGTACGGCGACGACGTGATCATACCCGACGGGTGCGCGCCCTGCACGGCGCAACTGATAGCGGCGTACGAAAAGACGGGCCGCCCCGTGCTCGGGGTGCAGGAGCGGACGCCGGAAGAGGCGGCGAAATACGCCGTCATCGAAAAGGGCAGACAGGAAGGCAGACTGACGCAGGTGCTGCACATAGTGGAGAAACCGACGCCCGACGATATGCCGTCCACGTTGAGCAGCCTCGGCAGGTACGTGCTGACACCCGATATCTACGACGCCATCGACCGCGCGCCCGTGTTCCGCGGGGAAAAATATCTGACGCACGCAATAGGACTGCTCATCGACAAGGGCGTGTATGCATACGACTTCGAAGGCGTGCGCTACGACATAGGCGACAAGTTCGGATTTTTGCAGGCCAACGTGGAAATCGGCATGCGCCGTTTCGGCGACAAAATGCAAAGATACATCGACTCGTTGAAGACGGACTGAAAACGACCGAAAACAACAAAATACAGGAAAGTCGCGATAACGCGGCTTTTTCGATATATAAAATACCTGTTTTGTCAGTTGAGCTCGCAGCGTGTGCGGATGTAGAGTTCTATTCCGCGCGCGGCGAACCGCGCGAGAAAGTCGTCCTTGCATTCCGCCATTATGCGCAGTTTGTTTTCCGTTCCGCTGGGGCGGAGCATGATTCTCCCGTTGTCGCCCAGCATGTCTTCCGTCGTCTGCACGAAACGGCACACGTTTTTGTCGCGCGCGATTTTCTCCTTGTTGCGGGTGATGATTTCCGTGTTTATCTGCGGATAGAGGGTGCAGTCGTTGAGTTCGGAAAGAGGCTTGCCGCTCTGCTTTACCTTGCAGGCGAGCAGAGCTCCCGCGAGAATGCCGTCCCCCGTTTCGGAATACTGCCGCACGATTATGTGTCCCGACTGTTCGCCGCCGAGCGCAAGCCCCGCGTCGCACATTCGTCTGATGACGTTGTGGTCGCCGATGTCAGTGCGCACCAGGTCTATGCCCAGCGATTTGAGGTCGGCCTCCACCCCCATGTTGGTGTGCAGAGTGCCCACCACGGTGGAGAAGGGAAGAGCGTCTTCCTCTTTGAGGGCGCGCGCGAGCACGTATATAATCTGGTCGCCGTTGACGACGTTGCCCTTTTCGTCGGCGGCGATGACGCGGTCGGCGTCCCCGTCGAAACACAACCCCATGTCTGCTCCCGCGCGCAACACCTCTTTGCAGAGGTATTCGGGGTGCAACGCGCCGCACCCGTCGTTTATGCGGTTGCCGTCTGCGGAGACGCCCACGGCCACGACTTCGGCTCCCAGCCTGCGGAACGCGAACGGTGCGAACCCCGTCGCCGCACCGTTTGCGCAGTCGAGCACGATTTTCATTCCGTCCAGCCGTCCTATGCCCGCAAGCATTTCGAAATAGCAGTCCGTGGCACCCTCGACGGGCAACACCTTGCCGCGATATGGAGAGTAGGCGAGCGTCGCTTCGGCGATGTGCTTCTCCACGCAAGTTTCTTGCTGGGCATTGATTTTTCTGCCGTCCGAGCCGAAAATCTTGATGCCGTTGTAACGCGGCGGATTGTGCGACGCGCTTATCATCACGCCCGCGGACGCGCCCGTGTTTGCCGTCACGTACGCCACGCAGGGCGTGGGCACGACGCCGACGTCCAGGACGTTGCCGCTGGCGGCGAGCACACCCTCGGACAGCGCACGCGCGAGATTGGCGCCGCTCACGCGGTTGTCCCGCCCTATGACGACGAGCCCGCCCTTTGCCGAAAGCCCCAGGCTGTTGCCGACGAGCATGGCAAGTCCGTCCGTCAGGTCCTCTCCGTACACCCCGCGAATGCCGTCCGTTCCGAAATATCTGGTTTGCTGAGTCTGATTTTGCATAGTGCAATATATTCCCGAAAACGCCGCAAGGTTAATTTGCAAGAAAAAAATAAAAAATTTTGCAAAAACTATTGACAAGGAGCAAAGACGTGCTACAATATTAGCAGTCGAAGGGCGAGAGTGCTAACAATCAATAACACAGACTGCCAACCAACTCGAACCGCCGCGACCAAATACAAAAACAAGGAGTGTGCAAAATTATGAAGAACTATCTTACCAGATACAATAACAGCAACAACAATCCTCTCGACTTTTTCGGTGACGCATTCGACGATTTCTTCCGTCCGCTGTTCTATGACGAGAAGTTCGATTCGATGAAGACGGATATCAAGGAGACCGCGAACGCCTACGAACTGGATGTCGAAATGCCCGGTTTCGACAAAGAGGACATCTCCATCGACGTGGACAACGGTTATATGACCATTCGCGCCGAGAAGAAGGAGAAAGAGGAAAGCGGCAAAGAAGAGCACCGCTACGTCAGAAAGGAACGCAGCGTTTCCTGCCAGCGCAGCTACTACATCGGCGACACCGAGGAGAGCGACATCAAGGCAAAGTACGACAAAGGCATCCTGACCGTGACGCTGCCCAAGAAAGAAGAGAAGAAGCCCGAAGGCAAGAAGACCATCGCAATCGAATAATTGCAAACAAAGAGTTTATCCTCCCAAAACGAGTTGACAACCCCCTAAATCGACAAAAGCCCGCCAAATCGGCGGGCTTTTGTTGGTTTGGCGAAATTACAGAATTATTTCGTCCGACACCATGACGATGCTCCCGCCTGACGCGGCGGCAACCCTTATCGAGGTTCTGCCGTCCGTGACTATGCCCAAAGCGGCAAGGTCTATGACGGTGTCACGGCACGCGACGACGGGGACGCCGTTGCGCATCACCGCGAATGTCGCGCCTTCGGGAAGTTTGCACGCCGACCAGGTAAGAATGCCGTCGCTGTATCTCGGTGTTCCGACGGCGGGTTCGTTCATCGCGAAGGTCAGGGTGGCGGAAACCTCGGAGGAGATGAATCCTTCCGCCGAGGCGGTAACCGTGATGTCGAAGGTGTGCGTTTCGTTGTGAAGAAACGCGGTTATGTCCAGCGACAGCAGGCACTCGTCGCCGTCGCGTTCCAGAGTGAGAGGCGCGTTTATGCCCGCGAAATCCAGAGTGCCTTCGGCAACGGGCGCGCTCGCACTCAGAACCGTTCCGTCCTTGCAGGCGAAGGAGAACGACACCGTCTGCACGCTTTCGTGCACGGTCACGAAAAACGCGACCGTGCTGTCGACATAGACGACGCCCGCGTTGTCGGGCGCGGGGAGAGGCGTCGGTTCGACGGGCGGCTGCGTATCCCCGTCACCGTCGTCCTCATCGGGCGGATTCGTTTCGTTGTCGTCGTCCTCGTCGGGCGGATTGTCGTCCGGATTGACCGCGACGGCGGTTATTCGCAGGTCGTTCACCGAGCGCGTCACCGTAAAAGAAGAGGGTGACAGCGAGTAGCCGTCCTTATCGAAAATTATCGTGTCGCCTTGCGACAGACCCGTTGCGGAAAAGACGCCGTTGTCGTCCGACACGGCGAGGGTCTGTTCTGCCGAGGACACCGTGACGCCGCCGAGACCCGTACCGTCCGCCGCGGTGATTATACCCGCAACGAAAAGTCCTTCGTCAAGTGGTTCGTCCGTCGTCGCGTCGGGCAGGGAAGAGCACGCGGTGAGCGTGCAGAGCAGCGTTGCCGCGATTGCAATCAGCAATATCGGGGCGACACGTTTCACAATACCGTCACCTCCCCGTCTTCAATGGCGAAAGATTTGGAAAAAGGCGCGCTCGACAAACCGTCTTTCACGGCGACGACTTCGACGCGGTATGTGCCGTCGCCCGTAACGTATTCGCCGATGTCGGTGTAGTTGTGGTCGATGTAGTAGTCGGCGACTTTCGTTTCGCCGGCGTAGATTTTGACGCCGTACCCGTCGGGAGGTCCTTGCGCGTGCGGCCAGCTTGCGACGTAGGTGTGCGCGATATGCGCGATTTCTATGTGCCATATCGGGAAGGGCGGCGCGGTGTAGTGGAAGAAAACGCTGGACGGCTCGGACGGCAACAGGTATTCGCTGTCGGAACAGGCGGTGACCACGGCGGTGAAATCGTAAGTGATGAGCAGCAGGTTTGTCAGGTCGAACCAGGGGTCTTGCGTCGTGCCCACGGGAACTTCGTTCAGGGTGACGGAGTAGTAGTCCGCACCGCTTACCGCAAGCCACGTCAGCATCTTGTCCGAATAGGTCAGCTCGTCGGGCGCGGCAAGTTGAGCGGTTTTGAGGTAGGCGACGCTTTCGGAGACGAGTTCCGTCCCTCCGCTCGTCGCGCGAACCGTCAGCACGTAGTTGCCCGCCGCGGTGACGAGGGTGTCGATGCGCACCTCCTGCGGCGACGGGAAGACGGCGGCGGACTTGCCGTCGACGAGAATCTCGTAGGAATCCGCGGAGGGAACGCCGTCCCACACGATATAGTCGCCTCCCGTGACGACGTATGTACCGATACGGAGATTGAGGGCGGAGTCCGCAAGACATACCGCCGGTGCGAAAAACGTGCAAAACGCCGCGCACATAACGATTGCGGCAAGCACCGTTGCAAACGAAACGTAAAATTTCCCTTTCATACCCATAACCCAACGATACAATAGCGCAGATGTCGGAAAATGTCAATACACACTCCGTTTTCGTGGGGTTCAAGTCGAAGTTTTTCCGACGGACGCGGGGTTGCCGCGTCGGCGGTCGCCGACTCGCGGCGTGCCCGCGGGGAGAAACCTTAAAAAATCCGCGCCGTCCGAAGAAAAAATTTCGGTTCGGGTAACGCCTCTTTGCGGAGCAAATATGGCGGTGCGGAATTTCCCGACCGCCATATATGGTGTGTAGAGCCCCAGAACACGCAACAAGCCTTTTCCCGTAACCCTCCACGGGGAAGGACGTGCGCAAAATTGTGCGGCAAATAAGTTGCTTTTGCGCGCGTGCGATGATATAATTACTTTACATAATTATATTGTATAGATATAATGTTATATTTTTACTAATTGTATAGGAGGAAATATGGAAGAAGTCAAACACAGTTATAACGAGACCGATATTCAGGTCCTCGAAGGGCTGGACCCCGTCAGGAAACGCCCCGGCATGTATATCGGCTCTACCGACGCGAGAGGCTTGCACCATCTCGTGACGGAAGTGGTGGACAACTCCATCGACGAAGCGCTTGCCGGCTATTGCAATCACATCATCGTCGAAATCCTTTCCGACGGAGCGGTGCGCGTCACCGACAACGGCAGAGGCATTCCCGTCGGTATCATCGAAAAGGAAGGAAAGTCGGCGGTCGAAGTCGTGCTCACGAAACTGCACGCGGGCGGCAAATTCGGCAACGGCGGCTACAAGATTTCGGGCGGTCTGCACGGCGTCGGCGTGTCCTGCGTCAACGCGCTTTCCGAATGGCTGATTGCCGAAGTCCGTCAGGGCGGCAAGGTTTATCAGATACGCTTCAACCGCGGCATAGCCGAACGTCCCCTGCACGTGATAGGCGACACCGACACCACGGGCACGACGATTACGTTCTACCCCGACAGCGAGATTTTCGAAACGCTGGAATTCAACTACGACACGATGAAATCCCGCCTGCGCGAACTGGCGTACCTCAACAAGGGGCTGACAATCGAAATCGCCGACGAGCGCGTTCAGCCCGAACGCAGGGAAGTGTTCTGTTACGAGGGCGGCATAGTTTCCTTCGTCGAGAGCCTCAACAAGAACAAGGAGACCATTTTCGACAAGGTCATATATTTCGACGCCGCGTACGTCGACAGCGAAATCGAAGTGGCGATGCAGTATAACGACAGCTATACCGACACCATTCTCGCCTTCGCGAACAACATCAACACCGAAGAGGGCGGCACGCACCTTGAAGGATTCAAGGCGGCAATCAGCAAGGTCATCAACGACTACGGCAAGAAGTCAGGCATACTCAAAGAGGCGGACAAACTCTCGGGCGAGGACGTCAGAGAGGGGTTGACGGCGGTCATCTCCGTCAAACTTGCGGAGCCGCAGTTCGAGGGTCAGACCAAGACCAAGCTCGGCAACAGCAGCATGCGCAACGCCGTCATGAAGAGCGTGACGGAAGGTTTCGGCACCTATCTCGAAGAAAACCCCAGAGAGGCGAAGGAACTGATTTTGAAGACCATCACCGCCCAGCGTGCCCGCGAAGCGGCGAGAGCGGCAAGGGAAACCGCGCGTCGCAAGTCCGCGTTGGAGTCCACGACGTTGCCCGGCAAACTTGCGGACTGCACGGACAAGGACCCCAAAGCCTGCGAAATCTACCTCGTCGAGGGCGACTCGGCAGGCGGCAGCGCGAAGCAGGGCAGAGACCGCAGATTCCAGGCGATACTTCCTCTGCGCGGCAAAATCCTGAACGTCGAAAAGGCAAGACTGCACAAAGTCCTCGAAAACGAGGAAATCAAGGCGATGATAACCGCGTTCGGTTGCGGCATCAACGCCGACTACGACGAAAGCAAGCTGCGTTACGACCGCATCATCTGCATGACGGATGCCGACGTCGACGGCAGTCACATCCGCATACTGATGCTGACTTTCTTCTTCCGCTTTATGCGTCCGCTCATCGAGAACGGTCACGTATATATCGCGCAACCCCCGCTTTACAAACTCTCCCGAGGCAAGCAGGAGTGGTATTTCTACGATGATGTCGCGCTTGACAAATTCTACGAGGAGAACGGCAGAAAAGGTTTCGACCTGCAACGCTACAAAGGTCTCGGCGAGATGAACCCCGAACAACTTTGGGAGACCACCATGGACCCCAAGAGCCGTACGCTGTTGCGCGTGAGTATGGAGGACGCGATATCCGCGGACGAAATGTTCACCGTGCTTATGGGCGAACAACCCGAACTGCGCCGCGCGTTCATCGAAGAGAACGCGAAACTGGTCGAGGACCTCGACGTATAAGGAGTGGCGAATATGAGTACTACCAACAATAAAGACAAAGAATATCTCGAACATCTTTCCGACAGCAAGATAGTCAACGTAGAGGTCGAGAGCGAACTCAAAAAGTCCTTTATCGCCTACGCAATGGCGGTCAACGTGTCGCGCGCCATTCCCGACGTCCGCGACGGTCTGAAACCCGTTCACCGCAGAATACTTTACGCGATGAGCGAACTCAATCTGACGCCCGACAAGCCTTACCGCAAGAGCGCGATGGTCGTCGGCGAAGTGCTGGGCAAGTATCACCCCCACGGCGACAGCTCCGTTTACGACGCAATGGTGCGTCTTGCGCAGGACTTCTCAATAAGATGTCCGCTTGTGGACGGTCACGGCAACTTCGGTTCCGTCGACGGCGACCCTCCCGCGGCATACCGTTACACCGAAGCGCGTCTTTCCAAAATCGCTCTGGAAATGATACGCGACATCGACAAGAAGACGGTTGACTTCTATCCCAACTTCGACGACACGCGCGAACAGCCCGTGGTTCTGCCTTCCCGTTTCCCCAACCTGCTGGTCAACGGCTCCGACGGTATAGCCGTCGGCATGGCGACGTCCATTCCTCCCCACAACCTCGGCGAGGTCATCGACGCGACAATCGCGCTTATGCACAATCCTGAGCTGGAAGTGGACGACCTTATGGAATACATTCCCGCTCCCGACTATCCCACGGCGGGTCTGGTGCTCGGCAGAGCGGCGATACGTCAGGCGTACCGCACGGGCAAAGGCGGCGCGGTGCTGCGCGCCAGGACGGAAATCGAGGAATTGCCCAACGGAAAGAGCCGTATCATCGTCACGGAAATTCCCTATCAGGTCAACAAGGCGAAACTCATCGAGAACATCGCCGACCAGGTCAAGGACAAGAGGCTGGAAGGCATTTCGGACATCAGCGAGGAAACCGACCGCACGGGTATGCGCATAGTCATCGAAATCAAAAAGGACTATAACCCGCAGGTCGTGCTCAACACGCTGTTCAAACAGACCAATTTGCAGGTGGGCAACTCCATAATCCTGCTCGCGCTGGTCGACGGCGTGCCCAGAATCCTCAACCTGAAACAAATTCTCGAATACTACATCGCCCACCAGGAGGACGTCATCGTCCGCCGCACGAAATTCGACCTCGAAAAGGCGGAGGAGAGGGAACACATCCTTCAAGGTCTCGCAATCGCGCTTGCCAACATCGACGAAGTGGTCGAACTGCTCAAAAAGAGCGCGGACAGACAAGACGCCATCGACAACCTGATGTCCAGATTCCTGCTCAGCGAAAAGCAGTCCGTGGCAATCCTCGAAATGCGCCTGCAAAGACTGACGGGGCTCGAAGTCGAGAAGATAAACGAAGAACTGCAACAGAAGCAGGACGAAATCAAGGAATACAAGCGCATCCTCGCCTCCGAAGAAGCAGTCAAGGAAATCATCGTCAACGAACTGACCGAGATAAAGGAGAAGTACGGCACCCCGCGTCTTTCGGAACTCAGCTACGATTATTCCGAAATCAACATCGCCGACCTCATCGAGAAGGAAGACATAGTCGTTTCGATGACCCACGGCGGCTATATCAAGCGTTTGGCGGTGTCCGAGTATCATTCTCAAAGACGAGGCGGAATGGGCGTTACGGCGCACAAGGCGAAGGAAGACGACTTTGTCGAAAACATCTTCGTCGGCAACACGCACCAGGATTTCCTGTTCTTTACCAACCTCGGCAAGACCTTCATAATGAAGGGCTACGAAATCCCCGAGGCAAGCAAGACGTCGCGCGGAAGAGCGGTCGTCAATCTGTTGCAACTGTCCTCGGGCGAAAAAGTGCAGACGGTATTGCCCCTGCCCGAAGAGAGAGAGGGATACTTCCTCATGCTCGCCACCAAACAGGGTCTCATCAAGAAGACGCCGCTTTCGGAGTTTGCCTCCATCAAGCGTAACGGCAAGATAGCCATCAAGTTCAACGAGGACGACGAACTCATTGCCGCCGTGCTCACCAAGGGCGACGACGAACTCATAATGGCGTCCAGCGAAGGTTATTGCATCCGTTTTAGAGAGAAGGATATCCGCCCCACGGGCAGAACGGCAATGGGCGTCAAGTCCATGCGCATTCCCGAGGGCGTGCAGATGGTCGCGCTCGCGGTGCTCGACCCCGACAGCGAAGTGCTCACGATAAGCCAGAACGGCTACGGTAAGCGCAGCGGTATAGACGACTATCCGTTGCAGGGCAGAGCCGGCAAAGGCGTCAAAGCGGGTGTGTTCAACGAAAAGACGGGCGCGCTTGCGGGGCTCAAAGTCATTCACCCCGACATGGACGTCATGATGATAACCGACGGCGGCATCATCATTCGCGTGCAGGCGGACGAAATCTCCAAGATAGGCAGAGCTACCCAGGGCGTGCGTATCATGAAGATCAAGGACACCAGTGCCAAGATCGCAAGCATCGCACTCACCCCGCACGAGGAAGAGGAAGAAGAAACGGAGACCGCCGAACCCGCGACTGCGGAAAACGCAGGCGCAGAGGTTGCGGACGCGGTTGCCGAACCCGTGAACGGGGCTGACGACGCCGAAAACGGAATTTCCGCGGAATAAACGACAAGGGAACGCCGAAAGCGTTCCCTTTTTTTGCGTTTCCGTGCGGTCGCGCTCTTGAACGGCGACGAAAAACTTGTTATTATTATCAGAGCCGAAGAAAAACGGACGCAGAAAAACGTTCAAGGAGAGAATATGAAAAAAACTTGGTTTAAGGAACTTTCGGTATATCAGATATGGCCGCGCAGTTTCTGCGACGGCAACGGCGACGGTATAGGCGACCTCAAAGGCGTGCTCGGCAAGCTGGATTATATAAAGAGCTTGGGCGTTGACGCGATATGGTTCTCGCCTCTTTACGTTTCGCCGCAAAAGGACTACGGCTACGATATCGCCGATTATCGCAACATCGCTCCCGAATACGGCACGATGGACGACTTCAAAGCCGTGCTCGAAGGTGCGCACGCACGCGGGCTCAAAGTGGTTATGGATCTTGTCGTCAATCATACGTCCGACCAGCACGAATGGTTCAAAAAGAGTGCGGCGGGCGACCCGAAATACAAGGATTATTATATTTGGCGTCCGGGTAAAGGCAAGGACGGCAAGAAGTTCCCAAACAACTGGATGGCGACTTTCCCCGGCGACGGCTGGCAATGGAACGAACAGAGAGGGGAATACTATCTGCATCTGTTCGCGGTGGAACAGCCCGACCTCAACCACGACAATCCCGCCGTGCGCGAAGAGGTCAAAAGCATAATGCGTTTCTGGCTGGATATGGGTGTTGACGGTTTCCGTGAGGACGTCATAACCTATATCAGCAAGCGCGAAGGGTTGCCTAACGGCTTTCCGCTGCCCGTTATGCGCGGAATGGAGCATTACAGCCCCGGTCCCAACATTCACAAATATCTGCTCGAATACAGGCAGGTGCTCAAAGATTACGACGCCTTCCAGCTCGGAGAGGCACCTATGATGACGCCCGAAAATGCGTTGAAGTACATAACCGAAGGCGACAATCAGCAGCTGGATATGATGTTCCAGTTCCAGACCATGGAGGCGGACTGCTTCATCGTCAGTTATATCCGCACCAAGTTCAACCTGCTGAAACTCAAACGCGTCTACAAGAACTGGCAGACCAAACTGTACGGCAAGGCGTGGAACACCAACTATCTCGAAAACCACGACCAGCCCCGCATCATATCCCGTTACGGCGACGAGAAGAACTACCGCGTCGAAAGCGGCAAGGCACTTGCCACGATGTACACGTTTATGTCGGGCACGCATTTCATCTATCAGGGGCAGGAAATCGGTATGACCGACTATCCGTTCAAGGATTGGAGCGACTTCACCGACGTGGCGACCTTCTCGGCGAAACGACTTATGGAAAAGACGCACCTTTTCAGCAAGAAAAAACTTTTCGAAAACTGCGCCTACGCCGCACGCGACAACGCGAGAACTCCCGTGCAGTGGAATGCGGAGGAGAATGCAGGGTTCACGACGGGCACGCCGTGGTTCCACATCAACCCCAACTACAAGGACATCAACGTGGCGGCGGCGGAAGCCGACGAGGACAGCCTGCTCAACTACTACCGCGCGATACTCGCTCTGCGCAAACAGTACAAGGACGCGGCAATCTACGGCAGATACGAAGAGAAGCTGGGCAGAAACAAACACATCATGGCATACGACAAAATCGCAGACGACGGCAGCCGCCTTACCGTGATAATCAATCTTTCGTCAAAAACGGTGTCCGCACGCGGCGCGAGGAAGTGCGTGCCCAAGGGCGCGGTGCGCCTCATCGGCACCTACAAATGGTCGCTCGCCGACATGATGAAACCCTACGAAGCGCACGTGTATTACACAGCGGCGCCGCAGGCAAAGCAATAAAACAAGAAACGCATCGCGAACTGAAAAAGAGGTTTTATCTATGCAAAAACGCAACAAAACATGTCCTTTTTGCTATTTGAGAAAGATGTTCCTCGGCAAGCCCGAGGTCGGCGGAGAGCAGTTCCCGCCCTATGAAGGGGGCGGCCGCAGGACGCCGCTCATGGGCTGGTCGAGCTGGAACACGTTCCGGAACACCATTGACGAAAAACTCATTCTCGACACCGCCGCGGCGATGAAGGAAACGGGGTTGCTCGACGCGGGTTACGAGTACGTCAACCTCGACGACAACTGGCATTCCAACCTGCGCGACGAGGAGGGCAGGCAACAAGGCGACCTCGTCAGGTTCGCGAACGGCATTCCCCACCTTGTCGGAAAACTCAACGAAATGGGGTTCAAGGCGGGGCTTTATTCGTCCAACGGCACGCTGACCTGCGAGGACTTGCCCGCAGGGCTCGGCAGGGAACGCACCGACGCCCGTACATATGCGCAATGGGGTGCGGAATATCTCAAATACGATTTCTGCCACAATATACCTCTCAGCGGATACGCGCCGCTCGTGTATTCCGTGGACGTGACGCCGCTCGGCGGTGGCAAGACGACGGAGTATCAGGTGTCCAACGCACGCCTCGAAGGGCTTGCCCGCAGAATGAAATGTTCCAAAGTCGCAGGCGGTCAGTACGTGTCTGGACTGGACGAAGGCGCAGGGCGTATTACCTTTGACAACGTGGTCGTACCCGAGAAAGGCAAATACGTGCTTACCGTCAACATTTTCAAATACGGACGGTACGAAAAATATCTTGCGGTCGACGTCAACGGCAGGTATGCGGCGGAAATAGAGTTCCCCTCCCAGAAAAAGTATAACGTGACCGCGCGTTTTCAGGCGGTCGTGGAACTGAATGCGGGCGCAAACTCGATTTCGCTCTACAATCCCGTCAAGGACAAGAAGGCGAGCGCGGCGATACTTTATCGCAGAATGGCGTACGCACTCGAAAATGCCGCGGAAGGACAGGCGGCAAAAACGGGACAGCCCGTCAAGCCCATAACCTTTTCGATATGCGAGTGGGGCTTCCGCAAGCCGTGGCTCTGGGGCGCAACCGCAGGCAATATGTGGCGCACCACCCCCGACATTCGTCCGTGGTGGCCGTGGATAAAGACCATTTACGCGCGCAACGTCAAACTGTACAAATACGCGTCGGAAGGACACTTCAACGACCCCGATATGCTGGAAGTGGGCAACGGCAAACTCTCTTACGACAGGAATATGGCTCACTTTGCGCTGTGGTGTATGATGTGTGCGCCGCTCGTCCTCGGAAACGATATCCGCAAAATCAGCAAACCCGTACTCGAAATCGTCACCAACCGCGACCTCATCGCAATAAACCAGGACGCACTTTGCAAACAGGCAAAACGCATAAAGCGCGGAGCGGTTGACGTGCTTGCCAAACCGCTTGCCGACGGCAAAACCGCGGTGTGCTTCTTCAACAAGACGATTTTGAAACAAAAGAGCGCGTTAGATGTCGAAAAACTGCGCAAAGACGATTACGTCGCCGCGCCCGCGTTCAAGGGCGAATTCAAAGTCGTGACGGGTCAGGCGACTTTGGAAGGCAACAAAATAAAAGCGTCGCTTGCGCCCGACGGCGTAACCGTCGTGATAATCGGCTGACGAGGTGTACGTGCTGCCCACGAAAGGGAGTGCGGGCCACGCGCAAAACGACGAAACATAGAAAAAACGCTCCGCTTTCGGAGCGTTTTTGTTTAGTCAGAATACGGAAAACCGCGAATTTTGCAATGTGTTACAGCACGAAGAAAGATGCGACGGCAAGCAGGGCGGTGTACACGGAAAACGGCAACAGACTTTTGTTTTTGACTATGGAAAGGAAGAAACGAATTGCGATACAGCCCGCGAAGAATGCCGCGACAACGCCCGCCGCGAGCGCAAGCCAGTCCACGTTTTGCAATGCACCCGTCACGGCGCATTCCGCACCTTCGTACAGTGCCGACCCCGCGATGACGGGTACGGACAGCAGAAAACTGAACTCTGCCGCGGTGCTTCTGTCCGTGCCGCAGAAGCGCAGGGCGGCAATGGTGGAGCCGCTCCGCGACACACCCGGCAGAACGGCAATTCCCTGAAAAACCCCCGTCAGAAGTGCGGTTTTGCCGTTTATCGGGGCAAGTTTCGGCGTCGTCAGTTTTTCGCTCGCGAACAGCAAAACCGCCGTCAGCATAAAGCCGAGCGGCAGGTATGCGCCGCCGAGCAGAGAGGGCGCGAGGTATTTGAAAGCAAGCGCGAGGGCGACGGTCGGCACGGAAGCCAGCACGATATATCCCGTCGTTTTGCTGAAAGGGTGTCGGAGAAGCTCCGCAAGCGGTTTGCGCATGCATATAAGTACGGACAGCAGGGTGCCGAGGTGCAGACACACGTTGAAAAAGAGGTTTTCCTCGCCGATGCCCAGCTTTTCCAGCAACAGAAGGTGCCCCGACGACGACACGGGCAGAAATTCCGACGCCCCCTGCACCAGTCCCAGAAGGATGTATTCCAGAATGCGCATAAAACTCCTTTTGGCGGGTTTTTCCCGCGATTACTTTACTTGTCGGCGCGATTGCTTTATAATCGTTTTACTATATTGATTATTTATTGCGGATAGAACCGCGCCGCGGCACGGGCGCGCAAGGAGGAATATGAAACTCGGTGTGGTCGGATTGCCCAACGTGGGCAAAAGCACTCTGTTCAACGCCATAACGAAAGCGGGGGCGGCAGCCGCCAATTACGCATTTTGCACGATAGAATCCAACGTCGGCGTGGTCGCCGTGCCCGACGAGAGGCTGGACAAACTCGCCGCGCTTTACGACAGCAAGAAAGTCACCCCCACCACGCTGGAATTCGTGGACATAGCGGGGCTGGTCAAGGGCGCGAGCAAAGGCGAAGGTCTGGGCAACAAGTTCCTGTCGCACATCAGGGAAGTGGACGCAATCGTTCACGTCGTGCGTTGTTTCGACGACGAAAACATAATTCATGTCGACGGCAGCGTAAATCCCGTGCGCGATATGGAAACAATAAATCTCGAACTGGTGTTTGCCGACCTCGAAACCATGGACAGGCGCATCGGCAAGGCGCAGACCATGCTGAAAGCCGACAAGAAGTACGCCGAGGACGTCGAGCGTTTGCAGAAGATGAAAGCCTGGCTCGAAGAGGGCAAGCCCCTGCGATCGATGCAGGTCGACGAGGAGTTCGCAACGTTCATAGACGAGCAGTTTCTGCTGACGAGCAAACCCGTGATTTACGTCGCCAACACCGACGAGGCGGGCATAAACGGCAATGCCTACACCGAACAGGTGCGCGAAGAGGCGGCGAAAGAGGGCGCGGAGTGCGTCGTGCTTTGCGCCAAACTGGAAGAGGATTTGTCCGAACTCGACGACGAAGAACGCGCGATGTTCATGGAGGAGTACGGCTTGAAAGAGAGCGGTCTCGACAAACTGGTGAAGGCGTCCTACAAGTTGCTCGGGCTGATAAGTTATCTGACCGCGGGCGAAAAAGAGACGCGCGCGTGGACCATACGCAAGGGCACCAAAGCCCCGCAGGCGGCGGGCAAAATCCACAGCGATTTCGAAAAGGGATTTATCCGTGCCGAAATCGTGGACTACCAGACCCTGCTCGATTGCGGCGGGTTCAACGCGGCAAAGGAAAAAGGAAAAGTGAGAAGCGAAGGGAAGGACTACGTCATGCAGGAAAACGACGTCGTTCTGTTCCGTTTCAACGTCTGATAAAAGGAGTCGTTACCCCCGAATATGTTTGAAAAGGAAATTGCGGAAGTCGTCGCGGCGGCAAGCGCGGGAGCGCTGTCGGCACAGGAGGCGGAATCCGCGCTGGAAATCCCCAAAGAGAGCAAAATGGGCGATCTCGCGTTGCCCTGTTTCAAGTTTGCGCGGACATTGCGCAAAGCGCCGCCCGCGATAGCGGCGGAGCTGTCCGCTGCGCTCGAACTGCCCGATTTCGTGGCGAAAGCCGAGACCGCGGGCGGATATCTCAACTTCTTTTTCGACAGGGAAGCCGTCGCGCGCAAACTGACGGAAATCGATGCCTGGTCGGGAGAGAGCACCCGCTGTGAGCGTGAGGGCGAGGGCAAGACAGTCTGTATCGATTACAGTTCCGTCAACATCGCAAAGCCCTTCCACATCGGCCACCTTTCCACGACGGTCATAGGCGGCGCGCTGTACCGCATCTTCAATTATCTCGGATACAACGCGGTCGGTATAAATCATCTGGGCGACTGGGGTACGCAGTTCGGCAAACTCATTGTCGCGGTGAAGAAGTGGTCGTCTCTCGACGAGATAGCGGGCAAGGACGAATATTTTCTCAACTCCCTTTACGTGCGTTATCACAAAGAGGCGGAGGAACACCCCGAATACGACGATGAGGCGAGGGCGTGGTTCAAACGCATAGAGGACGGCGACAAAGAGGCGAACGAATATTTCCGCGTGTTCAAGGAAATCACGATGCGCGCGGTCGAAAAGATATACAAGCGGTTGAAAATCCGGTTCGACAGCTATGCGGGCGAGAGCTTCTACAACGACAAAATGGAGCCCTGCCTCGACATACTCCGCAAGAAGGGTTTGCTCACCGAATCGGACGGGGCACAGGTCGTCAGACTGGACGAATGGGATATGCCCCCCTGCCTGTTGGTGAAAGCCGACGGAGCGACGCTTTACGCGACGCGCGACATCGCCGCGGCGTATTACCGCAAACAGACCTACGATTTTTACAAATGTCTTTACGTTGTGGCGTATCAGCAGAATCTGCACTTTAAGCAGCTGTTTAAGGTGCTTGAACTTATGGATTTTGCAGGCGCAAAGGATATGGAACACGTCGCATTCGGCATGGTTTCGTTGGAGGACGGGGCAATGTCCACGCGCGGCGGCAGGGTGGTATGGCTTGCCGAGGTGCTCGACAAAGCGGTGGAAAAGGCGTTGAAAATCGTCGAGGAGAAAAATCCCGACCTGCCCGACAAAGAGGCAATCGCCGAGAGCGTCGGCGTGGGTGCCGTGGTCTTCTCGGCACTTTGGAACAACCGCATAAAAGACATCGTTTTCTCCTTTGACAAGGTGCTCAACTTCGACGGAGAGACCGCACCGTACGTGCAGTACACGTATGCCCGTTGCGCAAGCGCGCTCCGCAAGGGCGGCGCATACGACGCGAAAAAAGCCGACTGGTCGGCGATATCCTCCGAAGAGGCTTACGACGTCGTCAGGTGTCTGCTCGGTTTCGAGGACGCGGTGCGGACGGCGGCGAGACTGCGCGAGCCGTGTTTCGTGACCCGCTATGCCGTCGACCTTGCCGAAAAGTTCAACCGCTTCTACATCGGACACCGTATAGTCGTGGACGACGAAGGCGTGCTCAACGCCCGTTTGCTGCTCACCTCCTGCGTGGCAAAGACGCTGCACACCGCGTTTTCGCTGCTCGGTATCGACGCTCCCGAAACGATGTAAGGGCGCGCGCAACCCTTCAAAAAGGCGCTATGTGCCCAAAACAGTTGACTTAAAAAAATTTATTATATATAATAACCCAGCATATTTTCGTTTAACGCCCGCGGAGTGCGCGCGTAAGCGAGCAAGACCATTACGTCAGGGCGGACGCCCTAGGAGGCAATATTATGAAGCAAACTTATCAACCCAAGAAAAGACAGAGAAGCAAGGTTCACGGTTTCCGCAAGAGAATGCAATCCACCAGCGGCAGAAAGGTTCTCAAAAGACGTCGCGCCAGAGGCAGAAAACAGCTCACCGCCTGAACGATATGAAAAAGGAGTTGCGGCTTAAAAAGCGGGCGGCGTTCACTTACGTCTACAAGCGCGGCGAAAAAACTGCGTCCCGTCATCTGCTGTTACTCTGTGCAAAATCCGGCGAGGGACTGAAAATCGGACTTTCGGTATCCAAGAAAGTGGGCAATGCGGTGACGCGCAACCACGTCAAACGGCTGTTGCGCGAAGCGTTGCAACCTCTCGTCGAAAGGATAAACCCTTCTTTTTTGTACGTCATCGTCGCCCACCCGTCGGCAAGCGGGCTGGGATACGCGGAAATGTGCGCCGAGACGGAAAAACTGTTCCGTCGCGCGGGCAAATTGGCAGAGGAGTGATATGAGAAAACTCGGTCTTTTGCTGCTTTTGCTCTACAAACGCACGCTTTCTCCGTATATCGGCAACAGTTGCCGTTACACCCCCACCTGTTCGATGTACGCATACGACGCCATTGCCCGTTACGGTCTGATAGCGGGCGGAGCAATGGGTTTATGGCGCGTGCTCAGGTGCAATCCTTTTTCCAAGGGCGGGTTTGACCCCGTTCCGGAGAATTACCGAGGTAAAGTCAAATGGCTGGTCTGAAATCAAGACGCAGAAAGATATTCCTGCTCGTCGCGCTGATTGCGCTGTTCGCGGTGTGCGCCATCGCGCTTACGGCGTGCAACGCCGACCGAGGCACGTTCGACGTTTCGGGCGAAACGGTTGCCGAACCCACGCATTTTATTGCGAAACTGATGTATCAGCTCAACGACAAAATCCAGATTTTCGGCTGGACGGTCGTTGTGTTTACCGTAATTCTCAAGCTCGTGCTTTCTCCGCTCGATATCTGGCAGAGGGTTATTTCGCGCCGCAACGCAAAAGCGATGAAGCGTATGCGCCCGCAACTCGAAGCCCTGGCGGAAAAGTACGGCGACGACAAGCAGCGTTATCAGCAGGAGCAGATGGCGCTTTACAAAAAGGAGAAGTATTCGATGGTCGGCGCCTGTCTGCCGTCGCTTGTCACGATTATCGTGTTCATCGTCCTGTTTATGGGCTTCCGCGAAATGGTCGGTTATCAGTTCGCGTTGGACTACAAAAACAGTTACAACGTCTTTGAAACCGCAATGACGGAGCAACTCGGCGAGGACTACGAGAGTATGGACAAGACCCTCGAAAACGCCGAGAAATATCAGGCGGCGGTCGAGGTCGCGCAGCAGAAAGTCGCGGACTTCTATTTCGACGATCAGCAGGTATCCATGAGAAAATTCTTGTGGATACACAACATATTCGTTTCGGACAGCTGGAAGGAAGGCGTGCCAGACTACCTCGTCGCAACGGGGCAGGAAGGTTTTGCGATGTCCAAGATAACGGGCGTTATGAAAGACGAGTACGAACTCATTATGGGCAAGGTCATCGGCGCGGATTCGGCGGGCTACGGCGAAGGCGCGAAGTGGAACGGCTTGCTCATTCTGCCCGTGCTTTCCATAGCGCTCAGCTTCCTTTCGCAGAAATTGCTTACGAAATCGCAGGGCGCGCCCCCTCCCTCTCCCAACGGGAAGTCGGGCGACAGTATGCAAGCCAATATGAAGATGATGCAGTACTTTATGCCTATAATGATAGGCGTATTCGCACTGTTCTACTCCGCGGCGTTCGCGCTTTATACGTTCACCAGTTCGCTGGTGGCGATAGTCTTCCAGCTCATATTCGCGCTGGTGGGCAAGATTCTCGACAAGCGCGAAGAGAAACTGGCGGAGAGCGGTTTTGCACCGCATAGAAAATAAGGAGTTTTATGGAAAAGTCCATCACAGTCAAAGCGAGCAGCGTTGACCTCGCCGTGGAAAAGGCGTTGGAACAACTCGGCGTCGCAAAAGATAAAGTGTCCGTCGAAGTGCTGGCAAAGGGCGGATTGTTTCAGAAAGCGGAAGTGAGAGTTTCCGTCGTGGAAACGGCGGCGGGTATGGCGGAAGATTTCGTCAACGGCATTCTCGAAAGAATGGGGCTTTCTTCCCGCGCGACGGCGGAAGAGAGCGAAGGCACCGTGACCGTCACCGTGAGCGGCGACGACAGCGGCGCGGCAATCGGTTACCGCGGCGAGGCGTTGGACGCAATTCAGTTTCTCGCGCGCACGTATCTTAATCAAGAAAAGCAGTCCTCGGCAAAAGTCGTCATCGACTGCGAGAACTACCGCGAAAAGAGAAGGGAAACCCTGACCGCGCTTGCTCTCCGTCTTGCCGAAAAGGCGCATCGCACCTGTCGGAAAATCGAACTCGAACCGATGAACCCCTTTGAAAGACGCATAATCCACAGCGCGCTTCTCGAAAGCGGAATCGCGGAAACGCATTCCGAAGGCGAGGACGCGCAAAGACACGTCGTCATCGTCCCGAAGGGCGTCGAGATAAGAGAAGACAGACCCCGCCGCAATCATCGCGACGGCGGCAGACGCGACGGCAGAAACGACCGCCGCGACGGCAAGAAGGGCGGCAGATACGACGGCAGACGCGACTCCCGCTCCTCCCGCGGAGACGACCGCAGGAGAGAACGCCGTCCCCGCACCTCCGACGAAGAGGAAGTGCCCGACGGCAACGAGTACCGCGGATATTACACCGACACTTTCGTGAAGTCGGACGTCGCAAAGAGCGGTCCTCCCAAGTACAAGAGTTTCGGAGGAAACAAGAAATTCTGATATGAGCACGATAGCGGCCATTTCTACGCCCGTCGGGGCGGGTGGTATCGGCATAATCCGTGTGTCCGGCGAGGACGCATTGCGAATAGCCGATGCCATTTTTGTTTGCAAGGGAAAACCCTGCGCCGAGCGGTTGGCGGGCGACCCCGCGAGGATGTGTTTCGGCGAGTTCGTCGCCGAGGACTTCCGCGACCGCGGTTATGCGGTGTATTTTCCCGCCGCAAAGTCCTACACGGGCGAAGACACCGTGGAGTTTTACCTGCACGGAGGCGTGCGCATAATGCGCGGCGCGCTGCGCGAAACGGTGAAACACGGCGCGGTGCTTGCCGAGAGGGGAGAGTTCACAAAGCGCGCCTTCCTTTCAGGCAGAATGTCGCTTGCCGACGCCGAAGGCGTCGCGGATATGATAAACGCGGAAAGCGCGGCGGGACTGCGTGCGGCATACAGGCTTATGGACGGCTCCGTGGCAAACGCGGTGAACGCCGCGGCGGACGAACTGCTGGACGTCATGACGGGGCTCGAAGCCGTGCTCGATTATCCCGAAGAAACGGAGGACGAGGTGTTGCCTCCGCTCGGGGAAAAGCTCCGCTCCGTGCTTGACAGGCTGGACAAACTCATCGCCACCGCGCCGCAGGGCAGAATGGCGAAACACGGAATAACCGTTGTACTGGCGGGCGCGCCCAATGCGGGCAAATCCTCGGTGATGAACGCGTTGCTCGGCGAGAACAGGGCAATCGTGACCCCGATAGCGGGCACGACGCGCGATACGGTGGAGGGCAGGTTCGAGTGCGACGGCGTGCTCGTCAACCTCGTGGACACCGCGGGACTGCGTGAGAGCGACGACGTCGTGGAAAGCGAGGGCATAGCCCGCGCAAGAAAGGCGGCGCAGAACGCCGACCTGGTTCTGCACATTATAGACACCACGGCGAAGGAGCGCGAGACCCTGTCTTTCGGCAATGTGCGCACCTTCAACGTATACAACAAATGCGACCTCACGTCCTACGCCTGTCCCAGAATGTACGGGTGTTTCGCAGTCAGCGCAAAGGACGGCACGAACATTAACCTTCTGCGCCGTTCAATCGCCGCGCTGTACTCCGAAGGTGCAACCGCGGGCGGCGAGATAATCACGTCGGAACGTCACTTATCGGCACTTTATCGTGCAAAAAAAGCGATTGAAAGTGCGATTTCGTCACTTGACGGTACCGTGGATTGTACGCTCATCGATTTGCGCGAGGCGTACGATGCCCTCGGAGAGATAACGGGCAAGACCGCGACGGAAGCCGTCGTGAACGGCATTTTCGAAAAATTCTGCGTCGGGAAATAAGATGGAAAAATTCGATATCGTAGTCGTAGGCGGCGGACACGCGGGAGTGGAAGCCGCGCTCGCGTCGGCGAGAACGGGACACGACACTTTGATGTTGTGCCTCGATTTCGGCACGGTTTCGATGATGGCGTGCAACCCCGCAATCGGCGGCACGGCGAAAGGGCATCTCGTCAGAGAGATAGACGCGTTGGGCGGCGAAATGGGACTTGTCGCAGACAGGTCGCTGGTTCAGATAAAGATGCTCAACACCGCAAAGGGACCCGCCGTGTTCTCCCTGCGCGGACAGCAGGACAAGAAGTTGTATCAGGCGGAGATGATGAAGGTGTTGCGTGCAACGCCCAATCTCAACGTGCGCGAAGGGGAGGGCGTGGCGGTGCTCACGCGCGACGGCCAGGCGTGCGGCGTGCGTCTTGCGGACGGAGAGGAAATCGCCGCCCGCGCCGTCATACTCGCGACGGGGGTTTATCTCAACGGCAAAGTCATCATCGGGGAGTATTCCAAAAGTTCCGGTCCGTCGGGATATGCGCCCGCGACGGGGCTGACTCAAAGTCTGATTGACCTCGGGTTGCCCGTCAGACGTTTTAAGACGGGGACTCCCGCGAGAATATACCGCGACTCCATCGACTTCGACGAGATGGAAATCCAGCTCGGCGAAAACACGGACAGGTTTTCCTTCATGTCGCCGCACTCCACCTTCGAGGAGGAGCCTTGTTATCTCACGTATACGAACGAGCGCACGCATAAAATCATACTCGACAACATTCACCGCAGTCCCCTTTACAACGGCAGCATTAGCGGCATAGGTCCGAGATACTGCCCGTCAATCGAGGATAAAATAGTCAGATTTGCCGACAAGGAACGGCACCAGATATTCGTCGAGCCGGAAGGATTGCACAGCGAGGAAATGTACATTCAGGGCATGAGCAGTTCGCTCCCGCACGACGTGCAGGAAAAAATGTACCGAACTTTGCCCGGTCTTACGCGGTGCAGGTTTGCAAAATACGCGTACGCAATAGAGTACGACTGCATAGACCCGCTGTCGCTGTTGCCGACGCTGGAAAGCAAGTCGGTCAAAAATTTGTATCTTGCGGGTCAGCTCAATGGAAGCAGCGGGTACGAAGAGGCGGCGGCGCAGGGACTCATGGCGGGGCTCAACGCAAGCCTGCGACTGGACGGCAAGGCGCCTTTCGTGCTGGGCAGAGACGAGGCGTATATAGGCGTTCTCATCGACGACCTGGTGACGAAAGGAACAAACGAGCCTTACAGAATGATGACCGCGCGTGCGGAACACCGCATAAAACTCCGTCAGGACAACGCGGATATGCGACTCACGGCAAAGGGATACGCGCTCGGGCTTGCGACCGAAGAGAGAATGGAGCGCACCGAGAAAAAGCGGCGTGAAATCCAAAGCGTGCTTGAGCTTAAAGATACTCCCGTGCCCCGCGAGAAGGCGGCGGTGCTGTTTGCCGAAATCGACGAGCCCCTGCCGCAAAAGACGCCGACGCTCGGCGACCTTGCGCGTCGACCCGCCGTAAAAGGCGAGGACCTCAAAGAATTTTTGCCGTTCGCCTGTTCGGACGAGGCGTTGGACGCCGCAGTCATAGAGATGAAATACGAAGGGTATCTGCGCAAACAGGAGAGCGCGATAACCGAACAGAAGAGGCTGGAAGCCCGCGAGTTGCCCGCAGACATCGACTATTCGTCCATTGCCGCGTTGCGACTGGAAGCAAGGCAGAAACTCAACAAGGTGCGCCCCCTCAATCTGGGGCAAGCCTCGCGCATATCGGGGGTATCCCCCGCGGACATTGCGGTGTTGATTGTGTATCTGACGAAAAAATGACGTGCCGAAACAAAAGTCGGATTGAAAAGCGCGCGGAGGCGCGCTTTTTCATTGCGCCGTTTTGCCTTTCGAAAGAGCGGGGCGGCGGATACGGAGCGAACGGGCAGGGGAGGGGCGGCATACGACAGCGGCGAAAAGACGCGGTTAAAAGGGCGTGAAACAAAAGCAAAGAGCGCAGAGTCGAAACTCTGCGCTCCTTGCTATGATAAGGGGGAAAATTATGAGCTGTTAAGGTGCAATCGGAACATTTCGTTCCTGATTACGCTTGCATAATAGCACCGCAAGAAAAAGGTGTCAAGCGTTTTTTGTAGAAAAAATAAAAAAAATTTTATGTCACCCCGAAAAAAGCCACAAAAGTGAAAATTAAAATTAAAAATATATTAAAAAAATGTGGGTTTTTGCTCTGCTTTTTTGCAGATTGCCCGAAAAAGCCCTCTGTTTAGTGCATTTTCGGCTTTCGACGCATCGCGGAGGAAAGTCGCATTCGTATGATTTTGCCTTCCGAAAAAAATTTTCACCGCGTTAGAATATTAAAAAACCCTTAAAAAAGGCATTTTGCGGTCATACTCGCGTATAAATAAACCGCCTCGTGTGGGGACACTGCGAAGGCGGTTGAAAGCCGTTGCGCGGAAAAGTTTCAGCTGAGATACTTGATTGCGCTGTCGGCGGCGATTGCGCCGTCCGCCGCCGCCGTCACGACCTGGCGCAGTTCCTTCTGTCTGACGTCGCCCGCGGCGAATACGCCCGCGATGCACGTCGCCATGTTCGCGTCCGTCACGACGTAACCTTTGTCGTCCAGAATTTCGGCGGGCAGAAGTTCGGAGGCGGGGGTTTGTCCCGCCGCGATGAATATGCCGTTTACGGCGAGATCGCGCTCGGATTGCGTTTTGACGTTTTTCACCGTCACGGAGGAAAGTCGGTTGTCCCCGTTCAGGGCGGTCACCACACTGTCCCACAGTATCGTCACGCCTTTTGCGTTTTTCACCTTGTCGGCGAGCAGGGCGCTTGCACGCAGCGCGTCGCGGCGGTGAATGAGGTAGACCTCGGAGGCGAAGTTCGCAAGATAGAGCGCGTCTTCGACCGCGGTGTTGCCGCCGCCCACGACCGCAACGGGTTTGCCTTTGAAAAAGGCTCCGTCGCAGGTGGCGCAGTAGGACACGCCGCTGCCTATGAGTTCGGTTTCGCGCGGGAGACCGAGAGGACGGGGGGACGCGCCCGTCGCTATTATCGCGGTTCTGCCTTCGAAGGTGCCGGAATATGCCGTTTCGACGCTTTTGATTTCGCCGTCGAGAGAGAGGCATTCGGGGGTGTCGTACACAAAGTCGACGCCGAGTTCTTCGCACTGGGCTTGCATAAGGGACGCCAGTTCGAACCCGCTTATATTCTTGAAACCGGGGTAGTTTTCGATTTCGGCGGTGAGGGCGGCTTGTCCGCCTGCGGCTTTTCTTTCGACGACGACGGTTTTCAGTCCTCCGCGCGCTGCGTAAATTCCCGCCGTAAGCCCCGCGGGACCTGCTCCCAGAATGATTACGTCGTACATAAATGACCTCTCTTCATCGATTTTTTTCAGTATATCCGTAGGATGTGAATTCGTCAACTTTTTAAGCGGAGTCAAAAAATCCTTTACAAACTGTTAAAGTACTTTTATAATACTAATTCATAAAGGAAAGAGACGCGCACGGGCGCGACCCGTCGTCTCGCAGGAAGGATTAGATGGATTATACCGACATTTCCCGGATTCTCACCCACGGCGAGGAGCTCGCTCAACGTAAGGTAAAAGTCGCAGGCTGGGTACGCACGGCGCGCGACAGCAAAACGATGGCGTTTCTCGCGCTCAACGACGGGACTTCGCTCAAACATCTGCAAATCGTCGTGAACAAAGCCGATTTCGACGCGGCGGAACTTGCCGCCTGTCTCAAAAACGGCGTGTCCGTCGAGGCGGAAGGTACTGTCGTGCCCGCCGTCGTCAACGTAGGGGAGTATGAACTCAACGCCGAAAAACTGACGTTGCTCGGGGATTGCCCGCAGGATTATCCTCTGCAAAAGAAATATCACAGCCTCGAATTTCTGCGCAGCGTGCCGCATCTGCGCGTGCGCACCAACACGTTCAACGCGATGCTCCGCGTGCGCAGCAAACTTAGCTTTGCACTGCACCGTTTCTTCCAGGGCGAGGGTTACACTTACATTCATACGCCCATAATAACGGGCAGCGACTGCGAAGGCGCGGGCGAGATTTTCCGCGTTACGACCAACACGTACGCCGACGCCAAAGTGGCGAAGGACGAGGCGGAATATATCGCCAACGACTTTTTCAAGCGTAAAGCGGGGCTCACCGTGTCGGGACAGCTCGAAGGCGAAGTCGCGGCGATGGCAATGGGCAAAATCTATACGTTCGGTCCCACTTTCCGCGCCGAGAACAGCAACACCCCCCGTCACGCGGCGGAGTTCTGGCAGATAGAACCCGAAGTGGCGTTTGCGCGTCTTCCCGACATAATCAAGATTGCGGAGTCGATGATAAAGTACGTCATCAAAGCCGTGCTCGACGAGTGTTCCGAGGAGATAGACTTCTTCGAAAAGGCGTTTGAAAAGGGACTGCGCGAGAAACTCGAAAAGGTGGTGTCCAGCGAGTTTGCGGTTGTGGATTACACCGACGCAATCGAAATGCTGAAAAAAGCCGACGAGAAATTTGCCTATCCCGTGGAATGGGGGCTTGACTTGCAGACCGAACACGAGCGGTATATAACGGAAAAGATTTTCAACAAGCCCGTGTTCGTCATCAACTATCCCAAGAAGATAAAGAGCTTTTATATGAAGCAGAACGACGACGGTAAGACTGTTGCGGCGACCGACCTGCTCGTGCCCGGCGTGGGCGAGATTATCGGTTGCAGCGAACGCGAAGCCGACCTCGACAAACTGACGCAGGCCATGGTGGAGAGAGGCATGAACCTCGACGATTACACCGGGTACATGGAACTGCGCAAGTACGGCACCGTTCCGCACAGCGGTTTCGGTCTGGGACTTGAAAGAATACTGATGTACGTAACCGGCATAGGCAACATCCGCGACGTGCAGCTTTACAGCCGCACCACGGGCGACCTTATGGCGTAAACCGAAAAGGAGATTATATGTACAGATTGACACTGCCCAAAGGATACGCGGCACGTATGAGCGTCCGCGAAACGGAGAAGGCAATCAAGTTCGTTAAAGACGCGTTTCAGCGCAACTTCGTGAGGAACTTCGGTTTCGAGCGCGTTTCGGCGCCCCTGTTCGTCGAAAGCAAATCGGGCGTGAACGACGACCTCAATGGCGTCGAACGTCCCGTCCGTTTCGACATTCTCGAACAGAACTGCAGAGAGGCGGAGATCGTGCACTCTCTCGCGAAATGGAAACGTATGGCACTCAAAAAATACGGGTTCCGTTGCGGCGAGGGAATATACACGGACATGAACGCAATCCGCCGCGACGACAAGTGCGACAACACCCACTCGATATACGTCGACCAGTGGGACTGGGAGATGGTCATCGGCAAGGAACAGCGCACGACCGACTTCCTCAAAATGGTGGTCACGCGCATAGTCGGCGCAATCGTCGACACGCTGGAAGAAACCAAAAAAGCATTTCCCGTAATCGACCTTACCCTTAAACGCGAAGTCACATTCGTCACGACGCAGGAACTTCTCGACCGCTATCCCGATCTCGACGGTCACGACAGGGAAACGGCGGCGGCGAAAGAGTACGGCACCGTGTTTCTGATGGACATCGGCGGCGCGCTTTCCAACGGTAAACCGCACGACGGCAGAGCGCCCGATTACGACGACTGGTCGCTTAACGGCGACATTCTGTTCTATGACGAGATACTCGGCGAGAGCCTGGAAATCTCGTCGATGGGCATACGCGTCGACGCCGAAAGCCTGCAATCGCAGCTTGTCGCGGCAAACGCAACCGACCGACTTTCGCACGAATATCACAAGGAAATCCTGTCCGGGGAACTGCCGCTCACGATAGGCGGCGGCATAGGGCAGTCCAGACTTTGTATGTTGTTGCTGCAAAAGGCGCACGTCGGCGAAGTGCAGGTCAGCCTGTGGCCCGACGAAATGCGTGCGAAGTGCGAAAGCGCACAAATCAGACTTCTGTGACCTAAATCGGCAGATAAACCGCATTTTTGTGCGGCAAGAGAGGATAATATGGAATTCAGAACTCATACCTGCGGCGAGCTCCGCGAGAGCAACGTCGGCGAAAAAGTAAAGTTGTCGGGCTGGCTTTCGAGCACGCGCGACCTCGGCGCGGTCATATTCTTCGTGTTGCGCGACTTCTACGGCTACACCCAGGCGGTCGCAAGCACCGAAGAGCAGAAAGCGCTTGTACGCTCCATCCCCCGCGAGTCCACGATATCCGTCGAGGGCAAGGTGATAAAGCGCAGTTCGCCCAATCCCGACATGCCCACGGGTATGATTGAAATCGAACCCGAAAAAATCGAGGTGCTCGGCAGATGCTACGAGCAGTTGCCGTTTGAAATCGCAACCTCCACACAGTCCCGCGAGGATACGCGCCTGAGATACCGCTTCCTCGACCTGCGCAACCCCGAGGTCAAGGACAAAATCGTCTTCCGCGCCAAAGTCGTCAGCTGGCTGCGCCGCAAGATGACGGACATGGGCTTCCTCGAAATCACGACGCCCATACTCACGAGCTCCTCTCCCGAAGGCGCGCGCGACTTCATCGTTCCGTCCAGACTGCACCCCGGCAAGTTCTATGCTTTGCCGCAGGCGCCGCAACAGTACAAGCAGTTGCTCATGGCGTCGGGCTTCGACAGATATTTCCAGATTGCCCCCTGCTTCCGCGACGAGGACGCACGTGCGGACAGAAGCCCGGGCGAGTTCTATCAGCTTGACACCGAGATGTGTTTCGCCACGCAGGACGACGTGTTCGCGGTTATGGAAGAAGTGCTGACGGGCGTGTTTTCCGAGTTCAGCGACTGGAAGGTCGACAAGGGACCGTACCGTCGCATCAAGTACGCCGACGCCATGCGCGATTACGGCACGGACAAACCCGACCTGCGCAACCCCCTCATAATAAAAGACGTGACCGACATACTCGTCGGCAAGGCGCCCTTCTTTGCGGAAGGCAAAAAGATAAAGGCAATCGCGGTGTCCGACTTCAAGGAGACGCGCAAGTTCATCGACGCTCTCGCCGAGAAATGCAAGCTCAACGGAGCGGATAATATGTACTGGTTCAAACTGGACGAAAACGGCGTGCCCGCGGGCGGAATCGCGAAGTTCGTCGCGGACGTCAAAGATGCGTTGGTTGAGCGTCTCGGACTTTCGGCAGGGTCTTTCGTCGGCATAATCGCCGAGAGCAAGGACGCCGAAAAACAGGCGGGATTTCTCCGCACCGAACTCGGCATCGGGCTCGACCTTCTGGAAAAGAACGCGTACCGTTTCTGCTGGATTGTCGACTTCCCGATGTACGAGTACGACGACGAGGGCAATCTTACCTTCTGTCACAATCCGTTCAGCATGCCTCAGGGCGGACTTGACGCACTCAACAATATGAACCCCCTCGACATTCTCGCCTATCAGTACGACAGCGTCGTCAACGGCGTGGAACTCAGTTCCGGCGCGGTCAGAAACCACGAGCCCGCCATTATGGAACGCGCGTTCGAAATCGTGGGTTACGGCAAGGACGTCATCGAAAAGAAGTTTTCCGCGCTGTACAATGCGTTCAAGTTCGGTGCGCCTCCTCACGCGGGTATCGCGCCCGGCGTGGACAGAATCGTCATGTTGCTTGCGCAGGAACCCAATATCCGCGAGGTCATCGTCTTCCCGATGGACAGAAACGCGCGCGACATTCTGATGGGTGCGCCTTCCGAAGTCACCGAGAAACAACTGCGCGAAGTGCACATCAAGCTCAACCTCACGGCGGAGGAAAAGAAAGCCGCTGCGGCGGAGAGCGAGGCGTGACGCGCCCGAAGGGCTTTAACGTACGCGTATGACGCGCGCAAGGTTGTCAAACGCGGCAAAATGAATTATAATTGCGTTGCTCGGCATCAAGCCGCGCGCAAGAGCAAACGGTCCGCAAGGACAGGAGAATTTTATGAACAGAAAGAAAGTTATTTCCGTGGTGTCCCTGATAGTCGTTCTGGCAGCGGTGGCAAGCGTGCTTGTCGCCTGCAACTACTACAAGTGGGACAGCGTCGGAGCAGGCGACAGCGGCGCGAACGTCGTGTCCAACGGCGGCTATTTCGTGCAACAGGGCGGTTACGTCTACTTCATCAACGGTTACGTCGGCGACAACGCCGCCAACGACTGGGGTACGCCCTACAAGCAGAGCATTATGCGCGCCAAAATCGGTGCCGACGGTACAATCGACAATTCCTCGGCGGTCGTGGTAGTGCCCAAGAGCATATACAACAGCAGCGTCAACGGCGGCTTTGCCGTGTTCGGCGACTGGATTTACTACGCCACGCCCAACAACGACGAGGACAAGAGCGGCACTCCTTCCACCACGCACACCGACTTTATGCGCACCAAGACGGACGGCACCGTGACCCAACTCATAGCGACGATAAACTCCCGCAGCAGCGAGTTCCTGTTCACGCCCAGCCGCATTCTTTACCGCACCGACACGGCGACCGTGTACTACATCGACTTCTCGGGTATGAGCACGACCAAGGCGGTCAACAACGGCAAAGGCGCGACGAGCGGCGTCCTCATCGAGAATGCAACCAGCATCCTGTGGGGTTACGACGCGGACTGGTCTCCTTCGGCGGGCACGGTCGTCAGCGACTACGTCTTCTACACTCAGTCCATAACCGGTGACGAAAGCTACAAGCACTACAACACCCTCTGCGCCGTCAAGTACGACGGCTCCGACCGCAGAACGCTTGCCACTTTCGACAGCTATTTCGACGAAGGCGACACCTACGAGAACAGTTATCAGAAGATATTCACTTTCTCGCTTGCCGACCTTTACTTCGAAAGCGACGACACCGTCACTCTTTATTACAACAAGTCCATTTACGAGGACAGCTCCTCCAAGAGCGTGGGGCTTTACAGCAACACGTTCAGCCTGACTTCCGCATTCGACGTCAAGGCGGAAAAACGTATTGCGGCGTCCTCGATAACGTCCTTCTTCCCGCTTGGCGGGGACCGCGGCATTCTGGTTGCCAAGGACAACAACACCTACATCCTCAAAGACGTGACCGACAACTATGACGAAAGCGACATCGTGATAGGCGGCGAGCGCGCCGCAACCGTGCAGGCGGTCATAGGCGACTATGTCTACTACACCGTGAGCGGCGGCACCGCGCTTTACCGTATCAACCTCGACAAAGCGACGGGCGCAAGTCCCAACGAGGACAAGGTGATTGCCTCGGGCGTCAAGTCCGACTGGCTGTCGCTGGAATTCGCGGGCAACAGACTTTACTACTTCAATACGGACGATTACAGTTACGTGAGTTACGTCGACCTGAACGCGTACGAGGGCAAGGAACTCACCGCAACGATGATCGGCAAGATGACTTCGGAAGACGCCGCCGCAAAGGAAGAGGCGGAGAAAAAGGAAAACGAAGAGTAACGCTAACCACGAAAAAGGCGGCGGAAGTCCGCCTTTTTTATTAAGCGCGAAAGGGAGGTTGCAATGGCAACGGCAGTCGTGACGGGCGGAAGCCGCGGAATAGGCGCGGCAATCGTGAGGGCGTTGGCACCCGAGTGCAACGTCGCCTTCACCTACAATTCTTCGCCCGAATGCGCCCGCGAACTGGAAGCCGAACTAGCCCGTTACGGGGGCGTTCAGGCGTTTCGTTGCGACGTTTCGTCCGCCGCGTCCGTAAAGGAAACGGCGAAGCGCGTGCACGAGCGTTTCGGCAGGGTCGATATGGTCGTCAACTGCGCGGGCATCTCGGAAAAGGGACTGTTCCAGGACACGACCGACGAGCAGTGGCGCAGAATATTCGCCGTCAACACGGACGGCGCGTTTTACGTCACGCGTGAGTTCCTGCCCGATATGCTTGCCGCAAAACAGGGCGGCATAGTCAACGTATCCTCCGTGTGGGGTGTCGTCGGCGCGAGCGTCGAAACGGCGTATTCCGCCTCCAAAGCCGCCCTCATAGGAATGACCCGCGCGCTTGCGAAAGAGGTCGCGCCCTCGGGAGTCCGCGTGAACGCGGTGGCTCCCGGCGTCGTCGACACGGATATGATGAAGAGTTACACCGAGGAGGAGCGCGCGGAAATCGTGCGCGACATTCCTCTCGGCAGAATGGCAACGGCGGAAGAGATTGCGGACGCCGTCGTATTTCTGCTCCGAAACCGCTATGTGACGGGTCAGACGCTCGTCGTCGACGGCGGATTCGCGGGCTGAACAACGGGAGGGGAGGAGCGGTATGCTGGAAAAATTCGACAAATTCCGCATTTTCAAGAAGGTGGAGTTCCAGACGGAGACCCCCACCGAAGCGCATCTAGAAGCGTCGGACAACGTCCCGCCCGTGACGAAGGTGTTCACCGAGTCGGAGACCGCCCGCCGCATAACCGAGGCGGGGGAGTACTGCGAGAAAAAAACGCAGGACTTTGCCGACTTCGCCGACGCGCTCACCGCGACGCCCGAGGAAACGGCGTGCGCGCGCTATCTGCGCGACGAACTTTCCGACGTTGCTCCCGCCAAACTCGAAGCCTTCAAGACTTCGCCTTATGCGGGCAGAAACTGCTGTCTGTTGCTTGCGCTCGTCTATTTCGTCGCCCTGCTTTTCTATATGTGCTCGTTCGCGGGCAGTCCCGTCAGCGGAATAGTGCTTGCGGTGTTCGCGTTGCTCATTCTGCTGGGCGGCGGATTCGTTGCGGGGGCAATGTTCCTCGGCGCGCGCAAATTCGTGAAAATCCTTCCAAAAAAAATCAGCTACAACGTGGTCAGTTCCCGTTGCCCTTCGGGTGACCCGATAAAGGAAAGGACGCTCATCGTCGCCACCAACCACGACGCCTCGGCGGGTGCCTTTTTGCGTGATTTCGACCTTGTCAGAAAGGTGGTGTTCGTCACCGTGCCCGTTTCGGTGGTGCTGTTTCTGATGTTCTGCGCCATACGCCTCGGTGTCGGCACGGACGGAGTGACAAAAGCCACCTCGCTGACCGTGATACCCTTCGTCACTTCCATGGCAGGCATAATCGCGCTGGCCATTCACTTTTCGCCCATGCAAAGGCATGCGCGCGAGAACAACAACGCGGGCACTGCCGTGGCACTCGCGCTGTACAGATATTTCGTTTCCGCGCCGGGCGTGCTTCCCGAGGGGACGACGGTGTACTTCGTGTCCTTCGGCGGGGAGAACAGCGCACACGCGGGCTCGCGGGCTTTTGCTGCCGCTCACCCCGAAATCAAAGGGGCGAAGGCAATCGTAATCGGCGACATACAGAGCAGCAATTTCAAACTGATACACAAGGACTCCCTGCGCGGTACGGTGTACTCTCAGACGGCGTCGCGCGCCGCGCTCGCCGCCGCTGACAAACACAACGTGTCATGCAGCCTTGCCGAGTCAGACGATTTCAAAAGCAAACTCAATTCCCTGCACGGCTATTCGGCGAGCGCGCTCGCCGAGGCGGGGTGCGACTGCGCGATGTTCGTCGCGAAGGACTACACCGAAAAAGGACATACGCCTGACAAAGAGGATATGTCCAGACTGTTCGCGCTGGCATTGGGAACGGCAGTAAACATGATGGAGGAAAAGAATGCGAAACAGGGATGAAGAGGGCGTCGCAGCCAATGAAGAGGAGCTCCGCGCGAGCGTAGAAACCGCGGAATCCGCGGCGGAAGAAAACGACGCGACAGTCTGTGCGGACGCACCCGCAACGACGGAGGAAAGTGCTGCGGAAGAGACGACCTCAGCCGCCGTCGGCGAAGAGGCAGAGGTCGCGCAGAATGACGCAAAAGACGGTTCAGACGAACAAAACGAAGAGATAAAACCCTCTTTTACGTGGAAATATATTTTACATCTTCTTAAAAAAGGGTTCAAAAGATATTTCATTGACGCCTTCACGGGTATGGCGCAAGGTCTGTTCTGCACGCTTATTGCGGGCACCATACTCGGACAAATCGGGTCGTGGATTCAGGGTGCAGGCACCGATGCGGGCGTGGCAATCGGCGGGGCGGTGGTCGCCGTCGCCAACATTGCGAAAATGCTCATGGGCGCGGGCATCGGCATCGGCATCGCGCATACGCTCAAAGCACCCAAACTCGTTATGTTCACCGCTGCCGTCGCGGGACTTGTCGGCGCGTTCGGCGACGTCATCGTGGACGGATTCACGGGCGGTTTCGTCGCGCAGGGCGCGGCAAACGTCAACAACGTAATCGCGGGCATCAAGCCCGCCGCACCCGGCAACCCGATAGGCGCATACGTCGTTGCCGTGCTGGCAATCGAACTGGGCAGACTGGTTGCGGGCAAGACGAAGGTCGATATCGTGGTCGTGCCTCTCGTCATGTTCGTGGTGTGTCTGTTTGCGGTGTGGGTCGCGTGGCCCTTCATACGTTTCGTCAATCTCATCGGTGAGGGCATCGCGCTTGCCACTGCGGCGACGCCCGCCGTCATGGGTATAGTCATTGCCGTGGCAATGGGCATACTGCTCACGTTGCCGACGTCCTCGGCGGCGATATGGCTGGCGATTGCGTCTCCCGTGCTGACGGGATACGCCGCGGGCACGGTTGCCTTCGAAACCTACGATGCCATGTTGCTTGCGGGCGGCGCGGCAATGGTGGGTTGCTCGGCACATATGATAGGCTTCGCGGTGCAGAGCTTCCGCGAAAACAAGTGGGGCGGACTCATCGCGCAGGGCATCGGCACAAGCATGTTGCAGATACCCAACCTTATGCGTCACCCCGTGATACTCGTGCCGCCCATTCTCGCGAGCATAGTCGTGGGACCTCTTTCGACGTGCGCGTTCCAACTGCGTTGCAACGCCGTCGGCGGCGGTATGGGCACGTCGGGTCTGGTCGGCATATTCGGCGCAATCGACGCGTCTGCGGGCGTCATTCCGGACTGGAAACTCGCGCTCGGCATCGTGTTCTGCTGTTTCGTCATTCCCGCGGTTGTGTGTCTCGGGGTGTCCGAACTCATGCGCAAACTCGGCTGGATAAAATACGGCGACCAGTCGCTCGACCTGTAAATCTTTGCGTCCGCAAGGGCGGAGCAGGGCGGAATTCAAGAAAAAAGACGCGCGGAAACGCGCGTTTTTTCAGTTTGATAATTATAAACAATTAAACTATTTTTCAGAAAAGTATTGACAGTAAAAAGGTAATAAAGTATTATCGTAGTTAGTAATAGTTTAATCTTAAAGTAGTCTGCCGACTGTTTTTCGGGAGTTCCCCGTTACGCCCGCGGACTGCGTAAAGGAGGAAGTTATGGACAATGTCACCAAAGCGAAGATCAACCTGTATGCCGTTCTGCGCAACATCGAAGATCTTTGCGAAATGGATCCCGTATCCAAAGACCTCATCAAGGACGTCAACCTCGGTGTGGAATTCAACGTGCCCGAAGTCGGCAGTGCCGTCCTTACGTTCAAAGACGGCAAGTGCACTTTCACGAGAGGCAAGGGCAAATCCGCTCTCAAACTCTACTTCACTTCTCCCGAGCACTTCAACAACCTCATTGCACCCCCTGTCGATCCGAAGACGGGCAAACCCAAAATGGTCATTCCCATCTTCTACAACGTATTCAAAGCAGGCTTCCTGCTCAACCAGTTCACCAAGCTGGCGGAGAGACTGAGCTTCTATCTCCAGCCCGAGCCCGACAAGAAAGACGAGCTTCTTAAAGACCCCAAATATTTCGAGGCGAACACCATTCTCACGGCGTACACCGCATTCTATGCGATGTCCGAAATCGCCAACAGCGACTTTGTGGGCAAAGCCATTGCAAAGCGTATGCCCGACGGCACCATCGCCTGCGAAATCAACGGCGGTCCCGCGATGAACATCGTGGTCAAGAACCACAAGTTCGTCACAAACAAAGGTCACGTCGCACAGCCTCGCGCGACGATGGTCTTCGGCGATCTGCAATTCGCACACGACCTTCTCAACGGCAAGACTTCCAGCTTCACGGGAATGGGCACCGGTCAGTTCCAGGTCAAGGGTTTTGTCGAGATGCTCGAACAGATGGCAAAACTGCTGAATCAGGTCAGCATCTATCTCGCATAAGGAGGAAGTGTTATGAATCTCAATTACGAACCCAAGAAAATATACGACGTAACAAAAAGCCAGGAGGCGTTCAAGCGCGCGCTTAAAGTCGTCCCCGCAGGCATTTACGGCCACCTCGGTCCGTCCGAAGGCTGCATGATCCCCGTCAGCTCTTATCCTCTGTTCATGTCCAAGGCGAAGGGCTCTTACTTCTGGGATATCGACGGCAACAAGTTCATCGACTATATGTGCGCCTACGGCCCCAACTTCCTCGGATACAACGATCCCGACGTTGACGCCGCCGCAATCGAACAGCTCAAAAAGGGCAACTGCGCGACCCTTACGTCCGAATTGCTCATCGACTTCGCCGAAGAGATGGTCAACACCATCAACATGGCGGACTGGGCGTTCTTCGCCAAGAACGGCGGCGACGCGACCAACTTCGCGGTCATGATCGCACGTGCCTACACCAACCGCAAGAAAGTCGTGCTCGTCAGCGGTTACTATCACGGCGTTGCTCCCTGGATGCAGAAACTCGGCTATGCAGGCGTCACCGAAGAGGATATAGCAAACAACCTCTACATCGACTGGAACGCCCCCGACCAGTTCGAGAAACTCATCAAGAAGTATCCTGGACAAATCGCGGCACTCATTGCCACGCCTTACTATCATCCCACTTTCGTCGACAACCAGCTGCCTCCCGAAGGTTACTGGCAGAAGATGCGTAAACTGTGCGACGACAACGGCATCATCCTCATCTTCGACGACGTCCGCGCGGGCTTCCGTATCGACGAAAAGGGCAGTGACTATCACTACGGCATCAAGTCCGACCTGTCATGCTTCTGCAAGGCAATCGCAAACGGCTACAACGTGTCTGCGGTCTGCGGCGTCGAGAAACTCAAAAACGCCACTTCCGACATCATGTACACGGGCAGCTACTGGCTGTCGGCGGTTCCCTTTGCGGCAGGTATCGCAACCATCAAAAAGGCAAAGGCAATCCACGCCGTCGAGGAGAATGCGAAGAAGGGTCTCAAACTCACGACCGGTCTCAAAGAAGTCGCAAAGGACAACGGTTTCGACCTGCGCGTAACGGGCGAACCCGCAATGTTCTATATGCGCCTCGGCAACGACTTCCCCTCCACCATTCTGCATCAGGAATGGGTCGCGGAGTGCGTCAAGCGCGGTGTGTTCTTCACCTCGCACCACAACCACTTCATCAACGCGGCTCTCACCGACGCGGATATGCAGTACACCTGGGAAGTGGCCGACGAAGCCTACAAGGTCGTCAAGAAGAACCATCCCGACGCAAACTACATCTAAAAAACCAAAACGAAACGCCGCGGAAATCCGCGGCGTTTTTGCAACCTTTTTCAACCGAAAACGGGCGCTTGCGCGCCCGTTTCGGATTGTTGCCGTCCGCACTTCCGCCTTCCGGCGAGAGCGGGTTTATTTGAAGTAACGGTTGTAAAGTCCTTCGAAGGCTTTGCCGTGACGGGCTTCGTCGCGCGCCATTTCGTGGACGGTGTCGTGAATTGCGTCGAGATTTTCCGCTTTGGCGCGTTTTGCAAGGTCGAATTTACCCTGGGTTGCGCCGTGTTCGGCTTCGATTCTCTTTTCGAGGTTGACTTTGGTGCTGGGGGAGACCATTTCGCCGAGCAGTTCGCAGAACTTCGCCGCGTGTTCGGCTTCTTCGAGAGCGGCTTTTTCCCAGTACAGACCGATTTCGGGATAGCCTTCGCGGTGCGCGACTCTGCTCATTGCAAGGTACATACCGACTTCGGTGCATTCGCCTTCGAAGTTGGCGCGCAGACCTTCCATGATATCGGCGGGTGCACCCTGTGCGACGCCGACCACGTGCTCGGCAGCCCACACTTTTTCACCTTCGTCGACTTTGTTGAATTTCTCTCTGGGTGCCTTGCAGACAGGGCACTTTTCGGGAGGTTCGGGACCTTCGTAAACATAACCGCATACAGAACACACATATTTTGCCATAGTTTTTTCTCCTTTGATAACCGTTGAATTGTTTTGTTTATTTTCTGCGGACAATCCGCTTGATTTCGGGTTTATTCTTTCAAAATCCTGCGCGCCGTGTTTGCAGACGGGGCAGACGAAGTCGGCGGGCAGTTTGCCTTTGTGGACGTAGCCGCACACCTTGCACACCCAGACTTCCTCGTCCTCGGCGTTCGCCTGTACGACGGGCTTGGGTTTGATGTCGCTCTGATAGTAGGCATAGGTCAGTTCCTCTCCTTCGTCTTTCAGCACGACGGTCGCCGTGGGCTCCGCAACGAACATCGTATGCGTGCCGAAGTCTATCGTGGACTTCACGCTCATCTCGAAGTACCCGAGCACGCCTTCCGTGGGAACGTAGCAACCGTTCGCGGCTTGTACGCAGGGTATGTCGGCGAACTTGTCGACGTCTCTGCCGCTGCGCATTCCGAACCCCTTGATGAGAGAGAATGGCGTGGCTTTCGAGAGTACGGCGACGGCGAATTTGCCGCTTTGCTCGATGAGATCGTGCGTGAAATTGCCTTTGTTGACCGTGACGGAAAATCTTTCGGGCGTCGAAGTCTGCTGGGAGAGGGTGTTTATCATGCAACCGCCTCTTTTGCCTTCGGACTCCGAAGAAAGCACGTACAGTCCGTAACTGATTTTGAACAACAGGTTCATACCGATTTCTCCTTGCAGTCGGGGCAGTACCCCTTCAATATTATCTCCGCCTCGCAAATGCCCGCATGCGGGTACAACTTCACGGCGGCGGCGACGACCTCTTTTTCTCCGACGGCGATGTCCTCGACCTTGCCGCAGGAAAGACACACGAAATGCGCATGCATATGCGTGGTTTTGTCGAAGCGGGACGGTGCGTCGGGGACGGAAATCTCGCGCACCTTGCCCTCGGCCGCCAGCCCTTTCAGCACCCTGTAAACGGTGCCGAGGCTCACGGAAGGGATTTCCTCCTTGACCCTGTCGCAGACGATCTCGGCGGTGGGGTGGTCGCAAGCAGAGAGCACGACGCGTTCTATCGCCGCTTTTTGTCTGGTATTCCGTTTGCGAGAAGAGTTTTCCATATGCCTTCGTTTGTCCTGCGAACTATTGCTATTGATAATTGTTACTAATAATATAATCCGCAACAATCGGTTTGTCAATACTTTTGAAAAATTTCGCGCAAAAATTTTTCGCCCCGAAATCCGTCTGGCAGAGGAGAGCACATGACGTGCTTGGAGTGTAACATTCACGCTCTGTGCGCGCCTGCGCACGCGTTACGCATAATGCGCGCTCGCGCACGTCAAATATAAGTATAAAAAACACGGCTCGGAAAACCGAGCCGCGCAAAAAGTCGTAATCTTGCTTATTTGAATAAATTGACAACCCCGTCGGGATTGCTGCCGAATACGGAAATCAGGTCTGCGACGGTAAAGCGTTTTGCAATGATGTAAGTGTCGTCGGATACGGACGGAGGAGAGAATGTGCCGTAAGACGTCATCACGAACAGACCGTCGGGATAGACGACGACGCCCGCATAACCCGTGTCGGAGTCGGCGGTGAGTTCCACGTTCTCGCTCTGATATGTGTGCGCCATTTTGACTAGCATATCTCCTTTGCCGGCGTCACCCGCTTTGAGGTCCTCGTAATCGCCTATCCAGGTCAGCCACCCGTAGGATATAACGCCCGTGCCCGCCGACTGGTTGTTCATGTTCTTCCATCGGATGGAGCGATACGTTACCACGAGCTTGCCGCTTACGGGGTCGTACTCGGCCTTGTGTCGATCACCAGTGAGTTCGATGGAAAGCAGTTGAGGCGCGCTCCACGTTTCGCCCTCATCGGTCGAGAACGTAACGTAGGAGTTGGAGTTGTGTTTGTTTGCTCTTAACAGCATGGCCAGTTCATTCCCGTCGGGGGAGCGCACCACTTCGGGTTCGCAGAGGCTGTAGTTGCGGCAGAGTTTCAGGTTGTCGCCGTCGAAGACGGAAACGGGTTCCGTCCATTGCATCAGTCCGTCGGCGTCAAACGTAAGTATCGTTTTGTAAACGGTGAAAGAGTAGTCATGGAAAAGCCCCATCCATGCGTTGATGAAATTGCCCTCTTCGTCTTTCAGTTGTGTAAGGCTCGCCATTGCCACGATGCAGTCCCACGTTCCGCGTGAGCGAACGTATTCCGCACGGTCGGCATCGGGCCCGAAAAAGTTTTCGTGTTCGCTCCACACAAGCCCGTTGCAGGACTTCGACCCATCATCGGTCGACACGGACAACGTGACGTCGAACCCCTCGCCGTTGTTGCCCACGTTATCCCAACCGGGGCGTCCCGAAATCATAATGAGTTTCTGAGAGCCGTCGGTGAAATTCAGTTTGTATATCGTGGGCGTTTCCTCGGTGTAGAGAAAACTTTCGGGTTTGGGGTTCTGTTCCGAAAATATATTGTTCCAGGTGAGCCCTTTGTCCTTGCTGATTTTGATGACGGTTTCTCCTTTGCCGTGTCCCATGGGATATGCGGTCAGAATATCGCCGTTGTCGAGGAGCACGCTGTCGGGGTGGGCAAGATATTCCTTGTCGTCCGTCGATGCGTCGGCAACCGTTATGGTGTCGAACATATATTCCGTGGAGTTTCCGTTTTCTTTGGAACAGGCGGTAAGTATCAACGATACGGCGACGAGCATAAACACGACACAAACAACAAATTTTTTCATAACTCTCCTTTAACGCAAGCGTACTTGCTTAATTCAAGGATAGAAAATTTTTTCGGTAAAGTCAAGGCACGCGCGCAAAACGCGCGCGTATAAGCGCGCGATAATATTAGGATTGGCGACGTCGGAATGACGGCTTTGCTCGGCTTGTTCAGATTATCGCCTTGTCTGACACGAAACTGTCCACTATGCCGCCCGCGAGAATTCCTTGATTTTCGAATGAGGCAATAAGGTCGTCGGGCGTCGCGATGGAATATGCGTTGGACGCGAAATAGTCGGAAAGGGCGGCGTTGAATTTTTCTCTGCCCGCCACTTGCAGCAGGGCGTCGAAGAGGAGAAATCCTTTCATATAAGTGACGGCGACGTATTCTCCTTCCGCAAGGAATCCGCAGAGGGGTCTGCTCATGCTGCCGTCGAAGCCTATTTCCTCGGGCAGACGCTCGTATCCCGCGTAGTAGTTGCGACAGGCTGCGACGGCCTCGGTATATGTGTCGTCGTCGCCGCTCAAAGCGTAAAAGTACGCCGTGCAGAATTCCGTCAGTCCCTCGTCCAGCCACGCGCAGTTGATCTGGTCGGAGCCCACGACGCCGAACCACCATTGATGCGCGATTTCGTGTACCACGGTCTGTTCGTACACCGTTCTGTCCTCCGAAGGGGCAACGATGACGAGGGTGCCGTATTCCATACCGCCCGCGTTCAGGGGAGATTGCACGACGGTGAGCGCAGGGTAGGGGTACGCGCCGAAAGTTTCCGAGAATGTGCGCACCGCGTTTACGGCAAGCGCAAGCGTGCGTTCGGGCTCGGCGTCGTCGACAAAACAGTATTCGACGCGCACGGTGTTGCCGCCCGTTTCGAACTCGGCGTAATCGCGCGTGAATTTTTCGGACAGACAGACGGCGAAGTCGCGCACGTTTTCCGCCTCGACGTACACCGTTGTCTTGCCGTCGGAAACGCCGCTTTCGGCGACGGTGCCCGACGATGCCAGCACGAAACTTTCGGGCATACTTACGGTGACGTAAAAGGAGGCGATTTCGCTGTAAAAGGGGTCGCCGATTGCGGTATAGGCGTCCTCCCGCCACTCTCCGTTTTCGAATACGCACACCGAAGGATAGAACCCCGTCAGGTTGACGCCGTCGGGCGTAACGCCGAAACGGGATATGCACTCGGGCAGGGTGAGCAGACACTCGAAGGACACCGCGACAAAGTCTCCCGCCTTTGCGTCACAGGGCACAGACAGGATTTGTTTGTTGTCGCTTAATGCAAAATCGACGCTTGTTCTGTCGGTTTTTACACTTAAAACCTCTATTTTGCCGAAACTTTCGCCGTTATAGAAGAAGTCCGACTTGTCTGTTTCGTTGTAAGGCGGATTGGGACTGCCTTCCGAAAAGGCGTTGGGATAGAGGTGAAACCTGATTTCGTCGAGGTCTCTTCCCGTCGTGTTGCAATAAAGCACGTCCGCGTCGAGGGTCGCCGTTCTGCCTCCGTCGTAGTCAAGGCGCATATCGTAGACGGTCGTGGTGTCCGCCGTCGCCGTCTGCGGATTGCGGTTGCAGGCGACAAGAAGAACGGACGCCGAAAGGACGAGCAATATGCACAGTGCAAGTGACAACGCGAGATATTTTCTTTTCATTATGGCTCCCCGACGCGGACGCGTCATTTGGAATTGAGTGTCAGTTCTATGAGTTTGCCGTGACGGCGGGCTTTTTCGACCACCTCAACCGTGACCTTTTCGCCTTTGGCGGCAAGCCGTTCGCCCACGTACGACCGCAGGTCTTCGCGCAGCGTTCTGCCCAGCAGGAAATTGTAGTCCGCGATTATGCGGTGCGGAGTGAAGTCCTCCTGATTGAAGAGCACGGGTATGGTGTGCGCCGCCTGTTCGATGTAGACGGGGGTATAATCGGAGGGCTGTTCGGCGCGCACGTCGGTGCGCGCAGCGGGCGCGGTTCTGTTTTCCGCGGTCGCTTCCGCGACGGAAAAGCCGACGCTTGCGGGCAGGTTCTTGTCGAGGTCGCTTTCTCCCGCGTCCGCGTTTTCCTTACCCGCGGACGGAGATGATACGCTTTTTGCGTCGTCCGCGGGTTCGTCCAGTACGGTTACGGGGACGTCCAGTTGCGCCTGCGGGAAGGGCGCTTTCGGCGTTTTGCGTTTGCCGCAGTTGTCCTTCATGATGAGAACGTCGCCGAAGGCGCGCACGGAAGAGGGCGAGCAGGAAATTTCCTCCGTCTGCAAAGAAAGCACTTTGCCCGTCGTGCCGAAGCAAACGTCCTTCAACGTGCCTTTGGATTTACCCGCACCCGTGAACACGGGTTTACCGGGCAGGTCGCGCAGATAAAGCGTAAAATCAACGTCGCCTGCGGAGAGCAGGGCGAAAGCGTCGTCGACCATAACCGCGTCGCCGAAGGCTGCGACGGCGGCAAATGGCAACAGCTTTTCGGAATATTCGCCGCGCACGACAAAATATGCAAGATTTTTACATTTTTCGTCAAAATATGCATCGCGGACGTTGCCGAGTACGGCGCAGTCGGATTTGCTGACGACGGGAGAATTCAAAATATCCGAGAGACGTGTCATGATATCACCTCTCGAAAAGATATGAAAAAAATCGGCGAGGTATTCGTTGCGGGATAAAAACGGCACTTTTAGACGGACAAAAGCTTTTATAATACCTGTTTTTCGCACATATACGCACGATATTATGTCGCGTCGAATGGCGAAATCCACAAAGTTATTCACAATTTCGGCGCAAAATGTGGATAACTCGGTGGATAAATCCGTATTTTTATGCTTCGGTGAATATAATAAAAATTGAAACGATATGCAGAACTTCGACGGCTTCAAAAAGAAATTCGCTATGCCCGCTGCCGTGGCGGCGGTGCTTGCGGCAATACTGGTCGCGGCGGCGTTCGCCGCGCCCTTTCTCGCTTCTTCCTTCCGACTTTCTCATTCCGTCACCGTGGTAATCGACGCGGGACACGGCGGAATTGACAACGGAGTGACGGGGGTCAGGACGGGAGTGAAGGAGAGCGAACTCAATCTTGCCGTGGCGAAAATCCTCGGCGAGTATCTGGAAGGCGCGGGGTTCAACGTGGTGTACACCCGCCTCAACGACGAGGGGTTGTACTCGGCATTCGACTCCAACAAAAAGCGCGCCGATATGGAAAAGCGGGTGGAAATCATAAGGCGCGCCGCGCCCGCGGCGGTGGTCAGCATACATATGAACGAGTACACTTCGCCCTCGCGCAGGGGAGCGCAGGCGTTTTTCGACGGAGGCTCGCAGGAGGGACGCGTGCTCGCGCAGATAGTGCAGGAATTTCTGAACGACGATTTCAACGTGCCCGATACGGGGAGGGAGTACGAGGCGTTGAAAGCCGAGAAGTACATCCTGCAGAATTCGGCGTCGCCCGCCGTCATCGTGGAGTGCGGCTTTTTGTCCAACCCGCTGGACGAAGCCAATCTGACGAACGCGGAGTACCGCGCCGAAATAGCCTATACGATATTCCGTGCCGTGGCGGTGTATCTGTCGGCGAGCGGCAGTTCGGGGCGCGCTTAAACGGCGAAATATATTCGGGTTTTGTTGATTTTGGTTATTTTATAATATATAATTTAACAAATCGGGTACGGGCGCGGGAGTGCGCCCGCGTACGTGGGGAAAACTATGGGGATACACGACGGACACCGCGACAGGATGAGAGACAAAATCGCCTCCGACGGCATTAAAAGTCTCAAAGACCACGAAATTCTGGAATACGTTTTGTTTCATTTCGTGCCGCGTCGCAACACAAACGAAATCGCACACGCGCTGATTGACAAGTTCGGCTCCTTTTCCGACGTGCTGAACGCCGACGTCGAACAGCTGTCGTCGGTGCCGGGAATGACGCGCAACGCCGCGTTGTTTCTGAACGGTCTGCCCGATATTTTCAGAAGATACGCTTCCGACGTGGAGAAAAAGAGGATAAAACTCGGCGGGCGGGGCACCGCGCAGGCGTATATGCGCAAGATGATGTTCGGTTGTCCCGTAGAGCAACTCTGCATCGCGGCGCTCGACGCGCAGGACAGGCTTGTCAGGTTCGAGTGTCTGTTCACGGGGGACGGCGAAAGCGTGCCCGTGTCCATGCGCAAAATCGTCGAATTCGTCATGCGCACAAAAGCCGTGTCTGTGCTGATTGCGCACAATCACCCCAGCGGCAACTGCGAACCGTCGCAACGCGATTTCGAACTCACGCGCGAGATTTACCGCACGCTCGGCAGCATCAACGTGCGCTTGCAGGACCACATAATATTTTCCGAGGACGACGCGTTCTCCTTCGAGGACAACGGACTTATGGACGCGCTCGCTCCGCGGGAGTGATTCAGGAGATAAAATGGACAAAACGGTTAGGACCAGATTTGCACCGTCACCCACGGGCTTTATGCACATCGGCAATTTACGCACGGGGCTTTACGCCTATCTTTTCGCGCGGCATAACGGCGGGAAATTCATACTGCGCATAGAGGACACCGACAGGGAACGTATGGTGGAAGGCGCGGTGGATATGGTGTACCGCACGCTTGCGACGGCGGGCATAGACTACGACGAAGGTCCCGACCGCGACGGCGGCTGCGGACCGTACATTCAGAGCCTGAGAATGGGAATATACCGCGAGTACGCCGAAAAACTGGTGGAACTCGGCGGTGCGTATTACTGTTTCTGCTCCAAGGAGAGGCTGGAAAGTCTGCACGGCGAGAACGGCACGCACACCTACGACAAACATTGCCGCAACCTCTCTGCCGACGAGGTGAAGGCGAGGCTTGACGCGGGCGAGCCGTACGTCATACGCCAGAAGGTGCCCGAGGGTGTGGTTTCGTCCTACACGGATATGGTGTTCGGCGAGATTTCCGTGTCGTCGGAGGACATCGAGGACGGCGTGCTTCTGAAATCGGACGGAATGCCGACGTACAATTTCGCAAACGTAGTCGACGACCACCTCATGGGCATAACGCACGTCATACGCGGCACGGAGTATCTCTCGTCGACGCCCAAATACAACCTCATCTACGACGCCTTCGGGTGGGAGAGACCCCGCTATATGCACCTGCCGCCCATAATGAAGGACGCCTCGCGCAAACTCTCCAAACGCTTCGGCGACGCCAACTTCGAGGACTTCCTCGCAAAGGGATATCTGCCGCAGGCGATAGTCAACTACATCGCGCTTTTGGGGTGGTGCCCCAAATCCAATATGGAAAAAATGACGATGGACGAGATGATAGAGCAGTTCGACGTGGACGGACTGTCCATCAGCAGTTCCATATTCGACGAGACCAAGATGCGCTGGCTCAACGGCGAATATCTGCGCGCCATGAGCGAAGAGGAGTTCTACCGCGTGAGCGCACCGTATATTGCCAAGAGCAAGGTCGGCGGAAAGTACGACGACCGCATCATCGCACAACTCATGCAAACCCGCGTCGACATACTGTCCGAAATCCCCGACAAGATAGATTTTCTTGCCGAGTTCGGTGAATACGACCTCAATATGTACGTTCATCAGAAGATGAAAGTGGACTTGAATGTGGCAAAACAAGCCGTTAAAGTGTCGATTGAGGCGGTTGAAGCCGTCGACGAGTGGAACGAAACCGCAATCAAGGAGGCGGTTGTCGCCGCTGCCGAACGCGCGGGAATGAAGAGCGGACAGGTTATGTTCAGTATGCGCGTCGCGCTTACGGGTCAGCCCGTGACGCCGGGCGGAGCCATCGAAATGGCGGCGGTTCTGGGCAAGGAAGAGAGCCTGCGCAGACTGCGTTTTTCGGAGGGGCTGCTCGAAAAGGCAGAGTAACCCCGAAGGGGCAATTGACACAATCCGTCGGGGTTTGCCCGACCAACCAAGGTGCTTATGACAAGAACAGGGAAATTGAGATTATCCGTTGCGTTCACGCTGGCAGTGTTGCTTGCGGTGTGCGCGTTTGCGGCGGGGTTTGCGCCCGTCGCTCCGACGGCGTACGCCGAGCAGAGCGCGACGGAAGACGCGGTCACCGCGGCGGAGTGGGGCGGCATCGACGCAGACACTCTCTGGTATATGGCGTCCGACGAACTCAACCTCGCGGGGTTGAAACAGTATGTGGCGCAGTACATGTTGCCCGCCTTGCAGGCGGCAGACGCGGAGCCCGTTATCATTGCCGTCATCGACACGGGCATCAACAAGAACAACGGGCTTTTCGACGATTTGCTCCTGCGTGACGCAAACGGGAACGTGCGAGGGTACTGTTCGTATTATGCGGCGTTCAACAAGTCGCCCACGGCGGAGCAGCTCGGCGCGTTCGAGGACGAAACCGCGGACTATCACGGCACCCGCGTCGCGAGCATAATGGCCGTGATGATAAAGGAACTCGGGCTTGAAGACTACATCAAACTCTATCCCGTAAAGGCGTCCTATCCCAAGGAAATAGCCGACGACATGACGGAGGACAAGGACACGCCCAACGTCAACAAGTTCGCGTCGGCAAGTCTTGTCGAGGCGGTCAACCACGCGGTCGACGACGAGGGGGGTGCGGACGTTGTCAATATGTCTATGTGCGCCACGGGCTGGGAGAACAACACGGCGATGATAGAAGCCGTGCAGGAAGCCGTGACCAAGGCGACGGTGGTCGCCGCGGCGGGCAACGACGCGACGTCAAGCAATAGCAAGAAATATTATCCCGCGGCATACGACGGAGTCGTGGGTGTAATGGCGTCGGCGGACAACGCGACGTACCATTCGACGACCAACTACGGGTCGGCGTACGACCTGTTCGCCCCCGGCGAAAACATAATGACCTCGTCGGTCAACGGCACTTTCGTGCAGAATTCCGAAAACAGCGGCACTTCGCTTGCCGCGCCCATGGTGTCCGTTGCGGCGGCTCTTCTGAAACTGCGTTTCCGCGCCGACAGGGCGGCGACCGGCGAAGCAATGCCCCGCGCCACCGTGCTGACGCGCCTTTTGACGACGCTGAACGAAGGAGACCCCACGGTGCAGGCAAAGGACGGCATCTCCTACAAACGGCTTGAAATTCACAATCTCATAAGTGCCGATTATTCCGATTTCGAGGGAGAGTATCTGCCCGTCGACGGACTTAAACTTTCGGCAAAGACGTACGGCGGAAGCGCAATCGACCTTACCAAGGAAACCGCACTCACGAAATGCACCCTGCGCGAAAACGGCAGGTCGAGCGTGACCTTCATCGCCAACACCACGCCCTACGGCGACACAGACCCCGTTCACGACGCGGATATAGTCTGGACGCTGCAACGCTATACGGAAACCAAAGACGACGACAAGACCGTGCAGACGCTGGTGTCGTCCGTGACGGCGGGCAAAGGCAAGACCCTCGAATACCTCTTTGAGGAGGAGGGCATATTCAAAGTGTTCGCATCCTTGACCGTGGACGGACAGACGTACACGACGGAGACTGCCGCGTTCAGGATAAGTTACGCCTCGCCGCTTTACGACAGAATGTACATCGTGCCCGAGGATTACGTCGGCAGCACCGACTACGTCAGCGGCAGGAACACGTCGATACCCCGTTCTTACGACCTGTACGGCAAAGGCGGCATCACGCTGACGATAACCACGCTCGAAGACGTTGCGCCCAAAACCGTGACGTGGTACGTCAACGGCGAAATCGCGGCGCAGTTCATTCCCCCCGCAGGGGCGAGCGATATGGATTACGCCTTCGAGTTCACACCCGACGAAGGGTTCGGCGAATACAAAATCGTCGCGGTGTATGACGGCGGCACGGTCAACGGCACGTTCACGGTGAACTTCCGCTCATATGCCGAGCACCCCAATATGATACCCGTGTGGTGCGCGCTGGGAATATGGGTTGTGCAGTTTGCGGTGATAGGCGCGTGCATTGTCCGCAAGCGCAGACAAAAAGCCGTCCGCGCGACCGCGACGTCCGACGCAGCGGCTTCCGACGACAATCCGCCGTCGCCGATAAGGAAGAAATGATTTCCGCCGATTTCGGCAAAAACAGAACTTGAAAAGTCAAAATCATACAGAAAAAACGCCGTTTATGCAAACGGCGTTTTTTCGGACTCTCGTCCGGTAAGGAAGATAAGGAGGGCTTATTCGTCCAAAAAGAGTATCCCGCGCGTATGGACGTCCGAGTAGGAAAACGTGCGCGTTTCCCCGTTTTCGAGCTGCACGGTGAACACTGCGGGAAACACTTTCAGTATGCTTCCGCGCAACAGTTTGCTTTTGCCTCTGCCTTCGCTGACTTTCATGAGCAGGGGCACTCCCACGAGTTTTTCCACGCGGGATTTCGTTTCGGCAAGACCTTTTCCCATTTCACGCATACAAAAAGTATTGCCCCGTCGCGCGGCGGTTAAACCTGTGTTTTGCCCGCGGACATAAATTTTTCGGGCGGGGCATATCTTATTGCAAAAAGTGCGCGGTGTCGGGCGGAGGCTTTTTTTCATATATGTCCGCCGAACGACATACACTTATTGTGAAGTGGAGGCAGATATGTTCAAATTCGAAAAATTCAACGCCAGCAACATTATTGACGCACCCGCGGTCGAGCGCGTGGTGGAGTTCTCTCCGTCGGGTATGGACGCCGCGGACGTGGCGAACGTATTGTCGCTTGCCGTGGACGGCAAGGTGATTTCGGCGGAGGCGGGCGACGGGTACGCCGACGTCGCGGGCAGAGTCAATTTCAGACTCGTTTACGTCGACCGCGAAGGAGCGGTACGCGGCAAGGACTACAATGCCGATTTCAACAAAAAGGTGGAGGGCGAGTTCACCGCGGCGGATTCCGTAACCGCGGAGGTGTCCGTCGTCGAGACGGACGTAGCGACGGGGGATATGCTGACGTTGTCCGCCGTGGTTTCCGTGCGGACGGGCGCGGTTCAGCGCACCGAAACGGAGGCGTTGGTGGACGCCGAGAAATGTTACAAGACGGCGGGCACGGTCATGTTGCCTTCGCTCGTTGCGGTCAAGAGCGTTTCCGTCCCCGTGAGCGAAGAGGTCGAGGTCGGCGACGTGGAAAACGTATTGCTTGCCGACGCGCAAGCCTCCGTCACCGATGCGACCGTGCAGAACGGCAAAGTCACGGTTCAGGCGACCGTGTTTGCCACGGTTACTTACGCGGAAGGCGGCGAGGTCAAGAGCGCGTCGATGGAAATTCCCTTCACCGAAGAGGTGCTCGCCGACGGCGCGGAGGAGGGCGACACCGCGTATGCGAACGCGTCCGTGCGCTTTTCCAAAATCGTGTTGTCGGGCGTGCAGGGCGCGAACGTGATACGTTTCGAAGGCGAAGTCGCGTTGCGTGTCGGCGTGGTTCGCTGCCGCGAGAGCGAAATCGTGTCGGACATGTTCATGCTGACAAACGAAATCGAAATTCAAAGACAGAGCAGGCGGTTTGTCTATTGCGGCGGCATAAAGTACGTCAGCGAGAGAATATCGGGCACGGCGTCGCTAGGCGACAGACCCGCTGCCGACTTCGTCGCGGCGGTGCCTTACGCCCGCTGTTACGTGGCGAAAGCGGAAATCACAGACGGCGGCGCGCTGGTCGAAGGCGTGCTCAACGCCGACGTCGTTTACCGCGACGAAAACGGATTGAACTCCGTGCGTGCCGAAGTGCCGTATTCTCTCGAAATCGAGGGCGACTTCGGCGATGCGGTCAAAGCCGTGTGCGTGGTGGAGAGCGTTTCGGCAAAGGCGCGCAGAGGCAGCGAAATCGACGTGGACGCCACGGTCGGAATTCTTCTCACCTGTTACCGCACGGCGCAGGCGGAATATATAAGTGCCGTCGAGGTAGGTGCGGAAAAGGAACAGAACACTTCGGCGTTGTCGCTCTACATTGCCTCCGAGGGCGACGAGATGTGGGACGTTTGCAAGGCTCTGACGGCTACGCCCGAAGAGGTGATGAAACAGAACCCCGCGCTCACCACGCCGCTCAACGCAGGCGACCGCGTAATCTATTTCAGAAGTCTGAGCGTATCCTGACGCGGGTGCAGGGGAGGAGAAAGACGGCGCGACGTGCGCCGTTTTTCTTTATATTGTCGAAGTCGCGGGGTTGAAGTCGCGGGCGGGATGTGGTAGAATTTAGCAAAATGAAGGCGGAAATCGGCGCAAAACTCAATCTGTCCCTTGTCGTGACGGGCAAACGCGGCAAAATGCACACCCTGGATATGCGGGTGTGTTCCTGCGACCTGTGCGACGAAATCGCGGCGGTGCCAGCACACGGGCGGACGCGTTTCGTATTCCGCAGCGACTTGCCCGAATTCAGGGCGGAACTGTTGTTGCCGCTTGTCGAGCGCAGTTACGGCATACTCTCCGCAAAATACGGCGAAAGCGAATATGCTTTCGAAATCGTCAAACGCATACCGCCGTCGGCAGGGCTGGGCGGTTCTTCGGCGGTCGGCGCGGGGCTTGCAAGACTTTTCGCGCGTGAAAAAGGCTGCGAAATCGACGACGACACGCTTTTGTCGCTCGGCTCGGACGTGCCGTATATGTACCGCGGCGGCGAGGCTCGCGTGACGGGCACGGGGGAGTGCGTAACGCCGTTGCCCTTCGTGAAGAGATACGCGGTGATTGTCGTTCCCGACGGACGCGTGGACACGGCGAAGGCATACGCGCTTTTCGACGAAACGGGCGGAGCGGACAATCCGCGTCTTGCCGACGCCGCGCCGCAGACGGGGAGGAACGACCTGTTTATTGCCGCCTGCACCGTCAATCCGGAAATCGCCGTTGCGGCAAAGACGCTCGCCGAGGCGGGCGCGGACGACGTGGTTATGTCGGGCAGCGGAAGCGCGGTGTGCGCCTTTTTCGGTGAGGACGAGAGGGAAAAAGCCCTGCTCGTGCAGGAAAAAGTCGCGCCGGTTTACAGAACTTATTTTGTCGGCACAACTTGCGGTTTTCTGCATTCTGATTGCGCCGATTTGTAAATTATTCCGTCAAAAACCCACAATTTCGACGCATTTTGCAACAATTTTTTTGGCAATTTGTCAAAAAAGCGTTTTGCCACTTGTTTGGAGAATTATTCTTTGTTATAATATTTTTACAAAATAATATCGGGAAGTGCTATGTCAAACAATCCGGACAGTTACGCAACTTATCTTTTCCACGAAGGAACAAACTATCAGGCGCAAAAGATGTTTTCACCCGTGCCCGTCTGCGAGGACGGCAAGGAGGGGTGGAAGTTTTCCGTCTGGGCTCCCAACGCTTCCGCGGTTTCCGTGGTGGGCGATTTCAACAATTGGAACGTGGGCGCCAATCCGATGACCTGCGACGCGGGCATATGGTCGTTGTTCGTCGAGGGGTTGAAACAGTACGACAACTACAAGTACGCCGTGACGGGCAAGGACGGCAAAACGGTGTTCAAGTGCGACCCCTACGGGCTGCATTTCGAAACCGCACCCGCAAACGCATCCAAGCTCTACGACCTTTCGGGCTACCGCTGGAAGGACAGGAAGTGGATGACGGAGCGCAAGAACTACAATCCGTACGGCTCGCCGATGAACATATACGAACTGCACGTGGGCAGCTGGCGCAGATATCCCGACGGCAACTTCCTCAACTATACCGCGCTCGCCGACGAACTCATTCCCTACGTCAAGAAGATGGGCTACACGCACGTGGAACTCATGCCCGTGACGGAGTATCCTTTCGAGGGCAGCTGGGGTTATCAGGTGACGGGAATGTTCGCACCGACGTCGCGTTACGGCACGCCCAAGGATTTTATGGAATTCGTGGACAGATGTCACCGCGCGGGCATAGGCGTCATTCTGGACTGGGTGCTTGCGCATTTCCCGCGTGACGAACACGGTCTTGCCATGTTCGACGGTACGCCGCTTTACGAGTACGCCGACCCCAAGAAAGGGGAGCACAAGGAGTGGGGCACCAAGGTCTACGACTTCGGCAAGAACGAGGTCAAGAGTTTCCTCATTTCGGCGGCGATGTTCTGGTTCGACACCTACCACATCGACGGCATACGTTGCGACGCCGTCGCGTCAATGCTGTATCTCGACTACGGCAGGAAGGACGGGGAGTGGACGCCCAACTGTTACGGCGGCAACTACAACCTCGAAGCAAAAGAGTTTCTGCAAAAGATGAACACCGCAATCCTCACCAAGCACCACGGCGCGCTGACGATAGCGGAGGAGTCCACGGCGTTTCCTATGGTGACGTTGCCCGCGTATCAGGGCGGGTTGGGCTTCAATTTCAAATGGAATATGGGTTGGATGAACGACTGCCTGCATTATCTGTCGCTCGACCCGTTTTTCCGCAAGGACAATCACAACAATCTCACATTCGCAATCACTTACGCCTATTCCGAAAACTACATTCTGCCCATCTCTCACGACGAAGTCGTGCACGGCAAGGCGAGTATGATAAACAAAGTGCCCGGCGACTACGACCAGAAGTTCGAGGGGCTCAAAGCCTTTTACGGGTTTATGATGGGACACCCGGGCAAGAAACTCAACTTTATGGGCAATGAGTTTGCGCAGTTCATAGAGTGGAACTTTGCGCAGGAACTGGACTGGTTCCTTCTCGATTATCCGCGTCACCGCACTTTCCGCAAGTTCATAAAGGACCTCAACAATTTCTATCTCGAAAACAAGGCGATGTGGCAGCTGGACTGCTCGTACGAGGGGTTCAGGTGGATAGTCGTCGACGACAATACGCAGAACATCGTGTCTTTCATCCGCCGCGCCGCCGACGGGGAGTACGTAATCTGCGTGGTGAATTTCTCGCCCGTTGCGCGACACAAGTATGTAATGGGCGTGCCCGAGAATAAAATCTATAAGGCGGAGCTTACTTCCGCACTCAAAAAATACGGCGGCGACGAGGAACGGCGCCCGAGTTTCCGTTCCGTCGCAAAGCCCGCTCACGGGCAGCCGTATTCTGTCAAACTGAACATACCCGCGAATTCGGTTATGTTCCTCAAACCGGAAAATAAGGAGGAAAAATAATGAAAAACAACGTCAAGAAGGAATGCATTGCGATGCTTCTTGCGGGTGGACAGGGGACGCGTCTCGGCGTGCTGACCACGGACGTGGCAAAACCCGCCGTACCCTTTGCCGCGAAGTACCGCATCATCGACTTTCCGCTGTCGAACTGCATCAACAGCGGCATAGATACCATCGGCGTGCTGACGCAGTACCGTCCCTTCGAGCTGCACCAGTACATCGGCAACGGTCAGCCGTGGGACCTTGACAGGCTCAACGGCGGCATCTTCGTTCTGCCCCCGTTCATGAGAGCGAAATCGGGCGAGTGGTACAAGGGCACCGCCAACGCCATTTATCAGAACATCGAGTTTATCGACGACTATAACCCCGATTATGTGGTGTTATTGTCGGGTGACCACATCTACAAGATGGATTATGCGGCGATGCTCGCCGCCCACAAGAAGAACAAAGCCGACTGCACCATAGCCGTGCTGGACGTGCCCATTCAGGAGGCGAGCCGCTTCGGCATTCTCAATCTCAAAAAGAACAACGAGATTTACGAGTTCGAGGAAAAGCCCAAGAAACCCAAGAGCACCAAGGCGTCGATGGGTATCTACATATTCACGTGGAGCGTCCTGCGCCGTTACCTCATCGCCGACGAGGAGGACAAGACGTCGGAAAACGATTTCGGCAAGAACATCATTCCCAAAATGCTCGCAGACGGGCAGAGAATGTTCGCGTATCAGTTCAACGGCTACTGGAAGGACGTCGGCACCATCTCCTCTCTGTGGGAGGCGAATATGGATATCCTGCGCGGCGGCACGGGCGAAGACAGCCTCGACCTCGACGACGACAGCTGGAAGATATACGCGAGAAACATGGCGGAACCGCCGCACTTCATTTCTCCTACGGGCAGAGTGCAGAACTGCCTTATTTCCGAAGGCACCGTCGTGCACGGTACGGTCAAGGACAGCATAATTTCGCACTCCGTGACCATAGGCAAGAACGCGTACATCGAAGGCTCGATAATAATGCCCGGCGCGGTCATCGGCGAGGGAGCGGACATCCGTTACTCCATCGTCGGGTGGAACGCGGTCATCGGCAACGGGTGCATGATTGGCGAGACGCTCTCGGAGTGCAAGCCCGGCGAGTGGAAAATCAGCGTCATCGCGCCCAACTACAATTTGCCCGATAACACGGTGGTCGGCGCAAACGAAATGATAGGTTAAGGAGGGACACTATGAAAAACAACGCAGTAGCGGTACTTTTTGCGTCCGACGAAGACAGCCATCTCAACGACCTGACCATTCACCGCACGACGGCGAGTTTGCCTTTCGGCGGCAGGTACCGTCTTATCGATTTCGTGCTGTCCAATCTGGTGCACGCCAACATAACCAAAATCGGCATAATCACGCGCAACAACTACAACAGTCTTATGGACCATATCCGTCAGGGCCGCGACTGGGACCTCAACAGAAAGAACAGCGGCATTTCGGTGTATCCTCCCTTCGTGTTCAACACCGCACACGACGTATATAAGGGCAAAATCGAGGCGCTCTATATGCTGCGCGGCTTCCTGCTCAACTCCAACGAGGAGTACGTGGTCATAAGCAACACCAACATCGCCTTCAACATCGACTTCGACGAGGTGGAGAAATTCCACGAGGAGAAGGGCGCGGACATCACGATGCTGACGTATGCGACCACCGACGTGACGCCCCGCAAGCTCATAGTGACGGCGGACAAGAACAAGCGCATCAAGGATTTGCGTTTCCCCGTCGCCACCGACACGGGCAAGCAACTTTGCAACCTCAACATCTATTACGTCAAGAAGGACCTGCTCATCTCGCTCATCGACAACGCGTACGCGCACGGCTCGTACGATTTCGAGAAGGACATCCTGCGCGCTTCACTCAACGACCTGTACGTGATGAGCTACGAAATCGACAACTACGTTGCCGTGATAGACAGAATTCCCACGTATTTCAAGAGCAGTATGGAATTGCTTGACCCCGAAGTACGCGAGGATTTGTTCTATCATCATTCGACCATACTCACAAAGGTCAAGGACAGCGTGCCTACCAAGTACAAAGAGGGCGCGAACGTGCACAATTCAATAATCGCCGACGGGTGCGAAATCAACGGTACGGTTGAAAACAGCGTGCTGTTCAGAAGCGTGAAGGTCGGCAAAGGCGCGGTCATACGCAACTCCATAATAATGGAAAACGGCATTGTGATGGAGAACGCGCAACTCGACTATACAATCACCGACAAGGACTGCATAATTCAGTCCGGCCGCAGGCTGAGTGGCTACGAGAGCTACCCGATGGTAGTCGTCAAGGGCAAAGTCATCTGAACACAACCCGCGGGCGGAGCAGTCCGCCGCGCGGCAATTCCATTCCGAAAGGAGAAACATTATGAAAATTCTGTTTGCCACATCCGAAGCCGCTCCCTTCGTGAGAACGGGCGGTCTGGGGGACGTCGCGGGCGCCCTGCCCAAGACTTTTGTCAAACTCGGACACGACGCACGGGTTATTCTGCCTTTTTATAAGGAAGAAATAAAAGACGCGTTCAAGAACGGGTTCCGTTTTGTAGGTTCGACGTTTGTGGACCTGAGCTGGCGACGTCAGTACGTCGGCGTTTACGAAGCCAACTACGACGGGGTAACCTATTATTTCATTGACAACGAGTATTATTTCAAGCGCAAAGGCTTGTACGGCCATTTCGACGACGGCGAACGCTTTGCGTTCTTCTCCAAAGCCGTCCTCGAAGTTCTGCCGCTCATCGGGTTCTTCCCCGACATTCTGCATTGCAACGACTGGCACACCGCGCTCGTACCCGTGTATCTCGACGTGTTCTACCGTTTTTCGGAGGACTTCCGCAACATAAAGACGGTGTTCACCATACACAACATCGAGTTTCAGGGCAAGTACGGCACCGAACTGCTCGGCGACATACTCGGTCTGCCCGAATGGGCGCATTCCCTCGTGCTCAACGACGGTTGCGTCAACTTTATGAAGGGCGGCATAGAGTCCTCGCTTGCGGTGACGACGGTCAGCGAAACATACGCGACGGAAATCCTCGACCCATTCTATTCTTACGGATTGGACGGTATTCTGTCCCAGCGCCGTTACAAACTGCACGGCGTAGTCAACGGCATAGACACCGAGGTTTACAACCCCTCCACGGATAAGGCGCTCTTCCGCAACTATTCCGTCCGTTCCTACGGCAGAAAGAAGGAGAACAAAAAGGCGCTGTGCGAGATGATAGACCTCAATTACGACGAGAACCGTCCCATGCTTGCAATGATCAGCCGTCTGACCGAGCAGAAGGGTATGGACCTCGTCGCCGCCGTGATAGACGAAATCCTGCGCGCGGACATTCAGGTCGTCGTGCTCGGCACGGGCGACTGGAAGTACGAAAATATGGTCAAGCGCGTGGAAGGGCAGTATCCCAACAAATTCCGCGCCATACTGCAATTTTCCAGCGACCTCGCAAGCAAACTCTATGCGGCAAGCGACCTCTTCCTTATGCCGTCCAAGTTCGAGCCGTGCGGTCTGGGACAGATGATAGCGATGACTTACGGCTCCGTGCCCATAGTGCGCGAAACGGGCGGGCTCAAAGACACCGTGCAACCTTACAATCCCACGGACAAGACGGGCGTGGGCTTTACTTTCAAAACCTACAATTCATACGATATGCTCGACGCCGTGTGGCGCGCATACGGCACGTTCTTCGACAAGGACAACTGGAAAGCGGTTGCTTCCAACGCAATGAAACAGGATTTCGGTTGGGAAGTGTCCGCAAAGAAGTACATCGACATATACAATAATATCTGACCGTCCGACGGACGCAGGTTTATACCCGTCGCACGACGGAGAGAAATACTATTAGCAACTCTTCCGAAGGGGGAAACGGAAGAGTAAAGAAGGAAAAATGTCAGCATTCAACGTAACAGCCAAAGAATTCAAGAACCAAGTCGTTTCCCTGTTGGCAAGATTTTTCGGTGTCAAACCCGAAGACGCCAGCAAAGCGCAGATTTACAGAGCAACCTGCGTGTGTGTGCGCGACCTGCTTACGCAGACGCGCGTCAATTTCAAAAAACGCGTTCGCGAACAGAACGCGAAACAGGTCTACTATATGTCGATGGAGTTCCTGCTCGGCAGGTCCTTGCGCAATCACCTTTTCAATATGGGCATAACCGAACAGGTCACGCAGGCGGTCAAGGAACTCGGTATGGATATGGACGAACTGTACGCGTTCGAGCCCGACGCAGGGCTAGGCAACGGCGGCCTGGGCAGACTTGCCGCCGCGTATATGGACGCCCTTACCTCGGAAGGGTATGCAGCAAGCGGATTTTCCATTATGTACGATTACGGCATTTTCAAGCAGGTAATCGTGGATGGTTGGCAGCTCGAACAGCCCGACGACTGGCTGCAAATGGGCAACGTGTGGCTTTCGCCGCGTATGGAAGAAACCTACGAGGTCAAGTTCGGCGGAGCGGTGGACGAAAGCTGGGAGAACGGCAAACTCACCGTCAGACAGAGAGATTACACGACCGTGCTCGCCGTGCCGTACGATATGAACATATCGGGCTACGACTCCAACGCCGTCAACCGCATAAGACTGTGGTCGTCCAAGGCGCCCGTCGACTTCGATATGTCTATGTTCTCCCGCGGCGAATACGTCAAGGCTATGTCGGCAAAGGCGATGGCGGAGTCCATTTCGAAAGTCCTGTATCCCGCGGACGACCACATCGAAGGCAAATCCCTGCGCCTCAAACAGCAGTATTTCTTTGTTTCGGCTTCCATACAGAGCATAATAAAGCGCCATCTCAAAACAAATCCCACGCTCGACAACTTCGCCGACTGCGTGGCAATCCACATCAACGACACGCACCCCACGCTCTGTATCCCCGAACTTATGAGAATTCTGCTCGACGAATACGGAATGAGCTGGGAGAAAGCGTGGGACATCACCACCAACTGCATTTCCTACACCAACCATACGGTTATGGCGGAAGCGCTCGAAAAGTGGCCGCAGGATCTTTTCCAGAGCCTGTTGCCCAGAATTTATCAGATTATTCACGAGATAAACCAGCGGTTCTGCAACGAACTGTGGCAGTTCTATCCTTCCAACTGGGGCGCGGTTACGCACAACGCCATTCTCGCGGACGGACAAATCAAGATGGCAAACCTCTGCCTTGCCACGTCGCACACCATAAACGGCGTCAGCGCGTTGCATTCCGACATACTCAAACACGACGTGTTTGCGGACTACTACCGCATGCACCCCGAGAAGTTCACCAACGTGACCAACGGCATAACCCACCGCCGCTGGGTCGCCGAGGCAAACCCCGAACTCGCCGCGTTGATAACCGACCTCATCGGCGACGGCTGGCTCAAAGATGCCGACCAGCTCGAAAAACTGTTGCGCTATATGGGCGACAAGAAGGTGCTTGCCGAGTTGCAGCGCATCAAACGCGCCAACAAGGTGCGCCTTGCCGCCTACATCAAGGAGCACAACAACGTCGTCGTCGACCCCGACTCCATCTTCGACGTGCAGGTAAAACGTCTGCACGAGTACAAACGTCAGCTACTCAACGCGCTGCACATTCTCGACCTCTATTTCCGCCTGAAAGAGAACCCCGACCTCGACATCGTGCCCCGCACGTTCGTGTTCGGCGCAAAAGCGGCGTCCGCCTACTATATGGCGAAACAAATCATCCGCTTTATATGCACTCTGGGCAATGTCGTCAACAACGACCCCGACATCAAAGGTAAAATCAAGGTCGTGTTCCTGGAAAACTATCGCGTGAGCCTCGCCGAAATCATAATGCCGGCGGCGGAAGTCAGCGAACAGATTTCCATAGCGGGCAAGGAAGCCAGCGGCACGGGCAACATGAAATTCATGATAAACGGCGCGCTCACCATAGGCACGATGGACGGTGCCAACGTCGAAATCCACGAGGAAGTGGGCGACGAAAACATCTTCCTCTTCGGTCTGCTTGCGAACGAGGTGCAGGAGATGTGGCGCAACGGTTACAACCCGACGTCCTATTATCAGAACAACCCGCGCATCAAGCGGCTCATCGACACGCTGCGTCACGGGCTGGGCGGAGTGTCCTTCTCCGAGATAGCGGACAGCCTTACGATAGGCAGGGGAGGCGCGCCTGACGGATTCATGGTGCTCGCCGACTTCGAGTCCTACCGTGCGGCACAGGAGAAGGTGGACGCGACCTATCGCGACGCCGAGAAGTGGAACAGAATGTCCCTTGTCAACATAGCCAAAGCGGGGTTCTTTGCGGCGGACCGCGCCGTCAAGGAATACGCCGACAGGATATGGGGACTCAAACGTATCAAATGACGTAAAGCGCGGCGCACGACGCCGCGCTTTTGAAAGAGCGCAGACAGCGCAAAGGGGGGAATTATGTTTTTCAATCCGCTGACAGACAAAAGCCCTTACGGCGCGTCCGTGAAAGGACAGCCCACCGTTTTCACGTTCACGGTGCCCGCGTCCGCGGGCGTCGAACGCGTGTTCGTCATCGTGCGCAAGGGCGGCGAACACCGCCGTGCCGAACTGCGCTTCGAACGCTTCGAGGGTGACGACGCGGTGTACGTCGGCGACGTCACCGTGCACGAGTCGGGACTGTGGTATTACCGCTTCGAGAGCGTATCCAAAGGTGCGACCACCTATTACGGCAGGGGGTCGGGCGGAGACGCCGTGTCGGGTGAATGGTTGCCTGAATGGCAGTTGACCGTGTCGGAACGCGACTATAAAACCCCCGATTGGGCGAAAAGCGGCGTTATATATCAGATATTCGCCGACCGTTTCGCACGGGCGGGGAAGGTGGACTTCCGCAAAAAAGGCAGACTGCACGCCGACTGGTACGAGACTCCCGACATTGCGCCCGCAGGGGAGGATTACGCGGCGGACGACTTCTTCGGCGGCAATGCCGAGGGTATAATTTCCAAGTTGGATTACCTCGAAGGGCTGGGCGTAAAGATGCTGTATCTGACCCCCGTTTTTTCTTCCGCTAGCAATCACCGTTACGACACCGCGGACTATCTTTCCATCGACGAACTGTTCGGCGACGAAAAGAGTTTTGCAAAGCTCTGTCGCGCCGCGCACGAGCGCGGTATGCACGTGATACTGGACGGCGTGTTCAATCACACGGGCGCGGACAGCGTGTATTTCAACAAATTCGGTACCTATCCCGAAAAGGGTGCATATCAGGGCAAGGATTCTCCCTATTACGACTGGTTCTATTTTTACGATTATCCCGACGACTATCACTGCTGGTGGGGGTCCACCGTCGTGCCCACGGTCAACAAATCCGCGGCGGGCTACCGCAAACTCATATGCGGCAAGGGCGGCGTAATCGACAAATGGACGAAAGCGGGCGCCGACGGCTGGCGGCTGGACGTCGTCGACGAACTGCCGACGGATTTCACCGACCTGTTGTGTGCGTCCATCAAGCGCAACGGCGAGGACAAACTCATCATCGGCGAGGTGTGGGAGGACGCGTCGGACAAGGTCAGTTACGGCACGTGGCGACCCTACTTTATGGGCGGCGAACTGGACGGCGTGATGAACTATCCTTTCAAACGCGCGATATTCGACCTCATCACCAAAGGCGACAGAGAGGGCTTCCGCGAGCAAATCACGCTGATTGCGGAGCACTATCCCAAGCAGAGCCTGGACGTGTGTATGACATTGCTCGGATCGCACGATACCGTGCGCGCGCTGACCGCGCTGTCGGGCGCTGACGCGCCGTATTCGCGCGAGGAGCGCGCGGCATACAGACTGTCGCCCGACTATTACGCATTTGCAAAACTCCGTCTGAAAGCCGCGGCGATATTGCAGTACACTTTGCCGGGTACGCCTTGCGTATTCTACGGCGACGAAGCCGGCGTGCAGGGGTTCGAGGACCCGCTCAACAGAGGGACTTTTCCGTGGGGGAGAGAGGACGACGACCTGCTCGGGCACTACCGTGCGCTCGGCACTCTGCGCGCCCGCCACAAAGAAGCGTTCAAGGGCAAAATCGCATTTTTGTCCGACCCCGAGCTTACCGTTTTCGAGCGTGTTTCGGAAGACGGAGCGCACCGCGTCAGGACGTACTACAACCCCTGTTTCCACACTGTCAGACGCGACGTCGACGCGAAGGACGCTTTCACGGGAGCGTTCGTGGACGCGCTTTACGTGCCTCCGCTTTCGGCTTGCGTAGTGGAAATGTGATTTTTACCGCATTTTTACAACTGCGCTGAAAATGGCTCTTTACACGCCGCGCGCGTGTATAGTATAATGTTTTTTGTTGAAAACGCGCATCGCGCGTTCCGATAAGGAGGAATATATGAGTAAGAAGCACGCACCCGAAGACCTGTCGCCGCAAATCGACGACGTCTCCGCGGACGGCACCGCCGTTCCACAAAAACCCCTGAAACTCGATTACGGTCAGACTTTCAAAGTAGGTTTTGCTTTTGCAATCATAATGCTGTTCTGGACTGCGTACGACTTTGTCATACCGCTACTTCTCGAACACGCATACGGTCTTTCGAACGCGGTTCGCGGTCTTATAATGGGTCTTGACAACCTGCTTTCGCTGTTTATGTTGCCGCTGTTTGGCAAGCTTTCGGACAATTCGCACGGCAAACTCGCCAAGAAATGGGGCAGAAGAACTCCGTTCATCGTCATCGGCACGATTGTTTCCGCCGTGCTTATGATTTTCGTTCCCGTCGTCACGCTCAATCAGCAGGAAAAGGCAATGGCGATAGAGGCGAACATAGAGGCGCAACTCAACGACGACGCTTTTATGAACGAAACGCTCAATATGTTCTGGAACAGCGGCGACAAAAACCTCTGCGACACGGGATACGTAACGGGCGAAAGCACCGTCGGCGGCAAGGGTTCCGGCATTACGAAAGAACAGTACCTCGCAATCCGTTTCGACGAAAACTTCAAGTCGACAAAAGCCTTCCTCGGTATGCTCGGCGAGGAAACGTATTCGTATAACGGCAACGATGTCGCTCTCACCGACGCAGTGCCCGACGAAATTGCCGCGGGCGTCTACGACTGGAACGGCGACGGCGCGAAAACCTATGCCGACATAAAACAGGGCAACGACTATTACAGCAGGTACGTCGAAGCCGGCATGAACACCTATATGAGCAACCTCGTTTACGAGCAGGCGACCAATACCAAGGCGGGGCACACCAGCCTTGCGGTCTATATGGTTATTCTGCTGCTCGTTCTCATCGCGATGGGTACGTTCCGCTCTCCTGCCGTTGCGCTGATGCCCGACGTTACGCCCAAGCCCATACGCTCTCAGGGTAACGCAGTCATCAACCTTTGCGGCGGCGTGGGCGGCGCAATCGCCTTCTTGATATACACGGTCGTTCTCTTCGGCGAGAGGCTGGAAAACTACGTCATCATATTCGGTTCCGTGGCGGCGGGTATGCTGTTGCTGCTGGCGGGCTTCCTCGCTCTCGTCCGCGAGAAGAAGATGGTGGAGCGTTGCCGCGAAATCTGCCGCGAGTACGGCATTGAGGACGAAGAAGAGGATACGGCGGCAATCGCCGTTTCCGCCGACGAGTCGGTGGTGGATTGCGATACCGCGATGACGACTCATCACGAAGCGATCGCGGACGGAGAAACAGACGCGGACGCTGCGCGTGCCAGCGTGCTGGAATTTGCAAAAGCCAAATTGCGCAAAATGCCTTCCCCCAAGGAGTGGTGGGGGGCCAAGACGCAGGAAGAGAAAGCGAGGTTCAGAAGTTTTCTGCTCATTCTCGCTTCGATATTCATGTGGTTTATGGGCTACAACGCCGTATCGAGTAACCTGTCCATTTACACCACCAAAGCCCTGAGCCTCGACGCAGGCGTCGCCTCGATTATTTCGGGCGTAAGTATGGGGTTCAGCGCGATAGCGTTTATTCCGGTGGGCTATATGGCGGCAAAACTCGGCAGGCGTAAAACCATAATGATAGGTCTTGCGATGGCGGTCGTCGCGTTCGTGCTGATATTCGCGTTTGTCGAACCCAACGAGAACGCCGTCATTCCCGCCGTGCTTTTCGCGCTGTTCTATCTCATTTCGGGCTTCGGTCTTATCATCATCAACGTCAACACCCTGCCTATGGTGGTCGAGCTGTCCACGGAATCCACGGTGGGGCAGTATACGGGTTATTACTACGTCGCTACGATGTCCGCGCAGGCAATCACCCCTGCATTCGCGGGTCTTGTTATGGACAATATCTCCAACCGCGGGCTGTTCATATACGGCGCGATATTTGTTGCGCTCGCCATCGTGTTTATGATATTCGTCAAACACGGCGACAGCAAACCCGTCGGCGCTGGCAGAAAGCTTTCCAAGGAAGAGAAAAAGCAGATCCGCCTCGACGCATTGGATTCCGCAGACTGAAACAGTTTTGCATAAAAGAAAAATCCATCGGTTTTGCCCGATGGATTTTTTCTTGTCCTGGATTACTTGCAGTTTTTGCAGTTCTTCGCGCCCTTGGATTCGGCGGAATTCTTCGCCTGCTTGCTCGCTTTGGCGTTGCTGCGCTCGCACGCGTCGGACATTTTGCTGTTTGCTCCGGATTTGGTGTTTTCCATATACACTCCTTTTGGGCGTTCGCCCCGAATTAAGGGCGAAAGCCCTTTGCTGTTAGTATGGCGGAAAGGCTTGCCTTTTATACCTTGCCCGCAAGGAAAAATGTTGCTATAATATCGGTATGGTAAACATAGGAAATTCTTGGGACGGATTGCTTGCGGACGTGTTCGCGTCGGAGGGCTACGCAAAACTGCGCGAGTTTTTGAAATACGAATACTCCCACTACACTGTCTATCCCGATATGCACGACATTTTCAACGCGCTGCGATACACGGCATACGAGGACGTCAAAGCCGTGATTATCGGGCAGGACCCCTACCACGGACCGGGACAGGCTCACGGGTTGTGCTTTTCCGTCAAGCCCGACGTGGAGACCCCGCCGTCGCTTGTCAATATCTTCAAGGAGATAAAAAGCGAAACGGGCATCGACAACACCTCGCCTTATCTCGTGCCGTGGGCAAAACAAGGCGTGCTTATGCTCAACGCCGTTCTTACGGTACGGGCAGGGCAGGCGAACTCGCACAAGGGTATGGGCTGGGAGCAGGTCACGGACGCCGTCATACGCCGTCTGAACGACAGAGAAAAGCCCGTTGTATTTCTGCTCTGGGGCGGCAACGCCCGCGCCAAAAAGGCGTTCGTCACCGCGCCGCAGCACCTGGTGCTGGAATGCGCGCACCCGTCGCCGCTCTCCGCTTACAACGGATTTTTCGGTTGCGGGCACTTCGTCAAGACAAACAAGTTTTTGACAGAACACGGATTTGACCCGATAGATTGGCGAACTTAAACGCCGTTTTGTGTATTATGAGTATTGATATCGAACGTATAAACGAACTTGCGCGCAAAGCAAAAACGGAAGGATTGACCGAAGAAGAAAAGGCAGAACAGGCAAAGCTTCGCAGGGAATATATCGACAGCGTCGTAGGCAACCTGCGCGCTCAACTCGAAAACACTTACGTCAAAAAGGAGAACGGCGAGACCGTGAAACTCACCGCTCGACCGACAGACGAAAGCGACGACGAGGATTGCGAATGACAAAATCGCATAAAATTGCGAAACAGCGCATAAAATCGCATATTCACGAATAATTATGCACAAAATATCAAATAATAGGCGATAAATCCGTATATTTTTGTCGAAATTGCATAAAATGCGCAGTCGGCGGCGAATTTTCCGTCGAAAACAAGCAAACCGAAGGAAAAACAAAGAAAAAAGCAGGGCAGACGCCCTGCTTTTTCGGTTCGTTTGAGTTCGTAGTTTACTTTCTGACTTCGAAATAGGCTTGCGGGTGTGCGCAGACGGGGCACACGACGGGGGCTTCTTTGCCGAAATGAATGTGTCCGCAGTTGCGGCACTTCCACGCCACTATGCCGTCCTCTTTGAAGACCTTGCCTTCTTTGATGGCCTGTGCAAGACGCAGATATCTTTCCTCGTGTTCCTTTTCGATTGCCGCCACGCCGCGCATTTTCGCCGCGATTGTATGGAAACCTTCTTCGTCGGCTTCGTCCGCCATCCAGTTGTACATATCCGTCCACTCGGCATGCTCGCCCGCGGCGGCGTCGATGAGGTTTTCGAGAGTGTCGCCGATGCCGTGGAATTCCTTGAACCACAGTTTGGCGTGCTCTTTCTCGTTGTCGGCGGTTTCGGTGAACAGCGCGGCGATTTGTTCGTAACCGTCTTTCTTGGCTTTGCTTGCGTAGTAGGTGTATTTATTGCGTGCTTGACTCTCGCCGGCGAAAGCTGCCATCAGATTCTTTTCGGTTTTGCTTCCTTTGAGTTCCATAAATAATAACCTCCGAGGGTTGTTTTTTCAAATTATATAACAAATACTTGCGGAAGGCAATATCCAAATTGCAGCCACCCGATTATGAAAACGTCGCACTGACGCCCGATTCGGACATTTTGCGCGCACCGTCGGCGCAATATTGGCGGACAGATTTTTCAAATTGCGAAAAACGTTTGACAAAAAATTGCGTCAATGCTATTATTTTTTAGCATTCACTTGGGGGTGTAGCTCAGTTGGTAGAGCGCTTGATTTGCATTCAAGAGGTCCTCGGTTCGAATCCGTGCATCTCCACCACACCCGCAAGGGACACAAAAAAGGGGTTGTAGCTCAGTTGGTTAGAGCACGCGCCTGATAAGCGCGAGGTCGATAGTTCGAGTCTATTCAACCCCACCAGAAAAAACCGTCCGAAACTTTCGGACGGTTTTTCGTATGTATCGGAAACGGCAACGCACCTTACGTTCTTTGCAAAGCGACCGTCGCGCCGCTTTTTACTTTTGCCCGCGTGTTCAACGATGTTGAAAAAGCGGAACGGACATTTTGCGCAGAAAATTCCGACGCGTTGTACGATTGAGAAAAAATGCTCGCAAACGGGAAAACCCCCGCGGCGAATACTCGAAACGGTGCGACGGTTCAGTCGGTCGGAAGTTTGCAGACGTCTATCCAGTCGGAATAAGCGGAGCAGCGTTCCAGTTCGGGGACGGTGAGTTCGATTGCGCTGTTGCCGCTTCCGCAGGCGGGAAACACGGTGTCGAACCTTTTCAGCGATACGTCGAGGTATACCGTCACTCCGTCGTTGACTGCAAACGGGCACACGCCGCCCACGGCGTGACCGATAAGCGTTTCAACTTCGTCGTGCGACAACATTCTGGCTTTTGCGCCGAAGTGTGCCTTGTACTTTTGGTTGTCGACCTTGGCGTCACCCGCGGCGACTATGAGTATCGGGCGTCCGTCGAGCATAAACGACAGTGTTTTTGCAATGCGACAGGGCTCGCAGTGCAACGCTTCGGCGGCGAGTTCCACCGTTGCGCTTGAAGTGGGAAATTCGATTATGCGGCTTTCCATTCCGAAAGCGCGGAAATAGGTTTTTACTTTTTCGATTGACATATCGTTCCGACTTGAAAATCCGATTTTATTCATTATAGCACGGCGACGGCGGTTGACAACACGAAAAGCGTTCTCTGCCGATTATCTGCCGTCGAGCGCCGCGCCGATTTGCGCGAACAGCGAGAGTTCGGGGTCCGGACTGTCGCAACCGAAATGCCACACCATTACGCCGCCCAGTCCCGCGTCGAGCGCATACCGCGTTTTGTCGTAAATCATTTGTCTGCCGTTGTAGTAGTTGAGCACGGAAGACACGAATTGTCCGTCTGCATTGACATAACTTTCGTACACGGCGTTTTCGTAAGGCGCAAGACGCTCGGCAACGTCGCGGTAAAGCCCCCAATATGTGTCGCCGTTTATCGGGCGGGAGTAGAAAGGAAGACCGAGACGAACCTTGCAAAAATCCACGCCTTTTCCTGCGAGGCTCTGTACAACCGAATACACGGAAAGGAACGTGGCGTGATTGCCCCTTTCGTCAAAGAGGTCGTATGCCATAATTTCCAGCTCGTCGAGAGGGCGCAGGTTGTCTATGGAAAACCCGTTGTCGCCTATGCACCAGTCCGCAACCGCAGCGGTAAGCAACTTGTCGCCCAAAGCGTTGTCCAGCCGTGTAAGATAATTCGCAAACGTGCCGAAATCCTCTTCCGTTTCGGGGTATTCGTAGTCGAACGAAACGCCGTCGAGGTCGAATTCGGATATGACGGAAAGTATGTTTGAGGTTAGAGTTTCACCGAAAAGTCCCATTGCGGAATTGTGGCGTTCGCGGATGTTCATACCGTCGCCGAAGTCGCGGTTGCCGAGCAGGGTAAACACGATTTCCGCATCGGGGTTGAGGATGCGTATATTGTTTATGGCTTGCTCAAACAGGACTTCACCGTCGATTTTGACGCCGTTAACCTCGAAATCGGCGAAATGCACCTTGCCTTGCGCGTCGAAATACGTGCCGCCGAAAACGTTGAACTGAGTGACGAACGCCGCTGTTGCGGCATACTCGGAAGAGAGAGTGTACGCGGTGTCTGCGTTGATGTAACTCACCACTTCGAAATCGTCCGCGCCGTTGTCGACGCAATACGCTTCGAGCGAATGCAGCTCCCACTCGGCATCCGAACCGGTCACCTCGATTCTGAGCGATGAAACTTCCTTTGTCGCAAATGCGCAGTAACGGTAATCGCCGATATAATCGTTGCCGTAAAACGGGGTTTCCCCGTCGTCGGCGTATATTCTGAACGACGTCACGGAGTTGCCGATTTCTTTGAGTACCACGGCGTTGATTTTCGTTTTCGACGGGAAGCGGAAAACCGCGCTGTCGCCTGCCTTTCCCGAACTGTTTTCCAGTCTGCCGCCTGCCGCCAGATTTTCGTAGCGCGATGAAATAACGTCAGGCACGGCCCGAGAACACGCGCACAACGTCAGCGAAAAAACCATAACGAAAACGAAAGCAAGAAAGCGAACTGCCTTTTTCATCCCGTCAGTATTATAAGATTTTTGTCGGTGGTTGACAAGTATCAAAACGGTGACGTCGGCATTTCTCACCCGACGTCGCAAACCTTACATATTTATAATTAGCGGAAGTTTTCGGAGAAACGTTATGGACAAAAAAGGTTTTTGCGACGCCCCTTTCCGTCACGGCGATTTCGACGGAAAGCCCGACTGTTGCGGGCGGTGTTATCCCTGCGGGTCAAATTCGGGCACGGCGATATCGGTCGGCGGCATAACAGGACCTACGGGTCCGCGCGGAATGAGAGGCGAAACGGGACCCACGGGTGCGACGGGACCCACGGGCGCGACGGGACCCACGGGCGCGACGGGACCCACGGGCGCGACGGGACCCACGGGCGCGACAGGTGCCACGGGAATAACGGGTGCCACGGGCGCGACGGGCGCCACGGGTGCCACGGGTGCGGACGGTGCGCTGACGCCCAATCCCTATTCGCTTTACGTCAAGGCGGGAAGCACGGACGGCGACGGAACGCAGGCAAAACCGTTCGGCACTCTTGCCGAGGCATATGCCGAGGTTGCTCCCGACGGCAGAATCACGGTTATGTCGGGCGACTATCCCGTTGACACGCAGTTGAACCTGAACAAGGAAGGCGTCGTAATCGAAGGGCAGCAGGGCGCGAAAATGGTTTTGCAGGCGCAGGTCGTGCCCTTTCTCGTGACGGGCGCGAACACTACCGTCAGGGGATTGACGTTCACCAGCGACGTGCCGTATCCCGTGGAGTTCATACAGATTGGCGCCAACGGCGTATTGATTGCCGACAACGTCATTTACGGCCCCGCGCAGGGAGGCGATTCGTCGGGGTGGGTCGTCAACAGGGGAGTGGTGACACAGGGCGGAGTGCAGAACTTTACGATGCGCAACAACGAGATTTATTCTCTGCGGCAGGCAGCGTATTTTAATCCGTCCTCGCAGGGTACTGCGATGTTCAACACGGTTTATAACACACGCGGATACGTCGTCGACGGAGCGGACATATTGTTTTCGGGCAATTCGTGGGGGTTGCCCGCCAACGCCGTGGATATAGCCCTGCTGGCGGGCACGGCGAGCGGCGCGCCGTACGACCCCGTCGCCTCCCTTTCGGCATACAACTCCTCCGCCAACGTCAGCGACCAACGGTAAGCGCGACGGGCGCGGATCGGTGTCTGCGCAAACAGATTCAAGGACGCACGCATGGGCGTGCGTCGCGCGCAAAATCATCGCTATTGTTTTTTTTTGATTTAGATGTTATACTGACTTTGCTACATGCGGTTGATTCTTTTCGACATACCCAACGGTTTTATGTTTTGATTTATTTTTTACGTCGGAAACCCCGCATGCGACGAGCGGGCGGTGCGAATGCGAAAGCGTCGCCCAATATGGCGCATTTTTACTTTCATTTGTCGTGGTGCCGTATCACAACAAAGGTTGCCGCAGGCAATCGGTGTAAAGGAAGGGTATTATGAAAAGAAGACTTTTTCTGGCAATTGTTCTTGTTTGCTTTGTTTCCTTGGTTCTGGGCATATTTGTGGCTTGCAACAATAATACGGAAAAACAGCAAGGCGATTCCGATGCAACGTATTATACTGTCACGTTCGATTCCCAAGGAGGCTCTCCCGTCGATTCGCAACGCATAGAGAGCGGCAAAACGGCAACACAGCCGTCTAACCCCACCAAGGCGGATGCCGATTTCGACGCGTGGTATACCGATGCCGCCTGCACGGCGGGGAACGAATACGATTTTTCTTCTCTCGTTACGGCGGACATCGTCTTGTACGCGAAATGGATTCCGCGCCACGTTTACGCACAGTTCGACGCAGACGGAGGATATCCGATAGTCCCGCTCGAGACCTACGATTTCGGCGAAGAGATATCCGCTCCGTCGGATCCGAGCAGAGAAGGATATTCGTTTGGCGGATGGTACACGGACGCGCAGCTGACAAACGAAGCGCGGTTCCCGTACAAACTGGAAGCGAATACCAACTTTTACGCAAAATGGACGGCGGAAGGGCAGACGACGGTCAGATATTTGCTTGCCGAACCGTATGGCAGCAGTTTGCCCGTTAATTACGGCGGAGAGGTCATGCAGTCGACCACCGTCAATAAGGGCTCGCTGCTTGAACAGCCCGACAATCCCCCTGACATCACGTACTTGGATGCCGACAGCATCAGGCACACTTTGAAGTTTGCCTTTTGGAATGCGCAATACAGTTACAACCTCGAAAACCAGGGGATAAACAGCTATCACGAAGCAGTGCTGTTCCCCGTGGACGTCAAGGAGCGCGATGAATTGACGTTGTATGCCGTGTATATCGAAGTGGCTGCCGACGACACTTACGCGAGTCTTACCGTTCATCCCGGAAACGGAGCAGGCAATACCGTAATGTACGGCATTATGGGACAATCGGTAGGCGTTGCTCTGACAACGAGGATGGATTTTCCGTTTTGCAGTGTCGGGTACAACCAGCCTTACCGTGAAGGGTACATATGTACGGGCTACTACAAATCGGCGGATTTTTCCGCGGAGAACATATACGAAGTTCCGTTTGTGCTGACATCCGAAAGCAACCACGTCTATCTGCGGTGGGAGAAACAGCCCGACACCACGGTGGTGTTCAAAAAAGGTTTCAACAACGAGATTCTGTCCCAACAATCCGTGGAATATAACGGGAAGATAGTCCGACCCGAAAATGCATTCGTTGCCGGATATACTTTCGACGGCTGGTTCTGGAGAACGATCACTTCCGTTGATGACTATCGCTGGAACTTCGATTTTTCGACGAACATATCCGCAACGCGTGAATTGACTCCGAAATGGGTGAAAAGCGCCAAGGTCGTGACTTATGAAGTTAATGGCGGCACACCGATACAACCGCTTTCTCATTCCGAAGGCAGGGTGCTTTACGAATTCCCCGTTGCTCAGCGTTACGACGAGGAAGGAAACACTTACAATTTCCTTGGCTGGTATCTCGATGCCGATTGCACGGTTCCCGTGGAAATTCCTTATACTTTGCAATCCGACGTGACGTTCTACGCAAAGTGGAGCAACGCCATCGATTACGACAATTTCGTGTTCACCTATTATCCCGCAAACGATTGTTATTCGGTTTCCGTCAACCCCGCCGTGATGTCGACCATTACAAGCGCATACCTGCCGACGATGTATGCGGGCAAAGAGGTACGGCGCATAGAAGCGTCGGGCTTTGAGAACTGCTTTGAACTCGAAAGCATTTATCTGAACGACAATATAAAGAGAATAGGCAACAACGCATTCGCAAATTGTTCATCGCTTGTGAAAGTCGAACTGCCCGACGAAATCGAAGAAATCGGATTTGACGCTTTCAAAAATTGCCCGTCGCTCGGCGAAGTGAATTGCCCCTCTTCGTTGGTGTACGCATACAGCAACATTTTCAGCGATGCGCCTTTGATGAAGGCACAGCTCGAAGAGATCGAAGGGTTGTATTATTGGGGTAACGTGTTGTTGGGAACAGCCGAGTCTTTGGAGAATTATTACGTGTCCACAGACAACGAAGAAATAACGGCTGTCAACATCAAACAGGGCACCGAGACGGTGGTGTTCGGGGCGTTGAGGGCACTTGCCAGAGTGGAAAGCATAGTTTTCCCCGAAGGAGTGGAATACATCAACTCCTGCGTTCTTCCGCTCGATAATGGGGTTTTGAAGTCGGTTTCGTATCCTTCAACCGTCAAAATCATCAAAATCATCAATTTCGGTTACGACAATAACGATTATTACGATTTTCCGTTGACGCTGGAAAACATAACGGTTGCGGCAGACAATGCGGACTACCGTGTGGAGAACGGTTGCCTTGTCGAAATCGATACCGCTACGTTGCTCGGCGCGCTCAAAACCGCAACGGCGGTTCCCGAAGGCGTCAGAATCATAGCACAGAATTCCATGCGCGGCAACGTGAACGCAACCGTTACGATTCCGTCAAGCACAACCACGATTATGGCATCGGCGTTTTACGGCGGTGCAATGACGTCGATGGTTATTCCGGACAACGTGGGTGCGTTGGCGGAAAACGCGTTCGGCAATTGCGAGAACATGGTCTCTCTGTCTTTGGGCAAGAAGGTCAATTTGCTGACGAGCGCATTCTTTGCGGATATGGACGATCTTGCCGCGCTTTCGTGCAGTGACGAAAATCCCAATATGTTCTCGCAGACCAACGTGCTTTACAACAAAGTCGATAACGAAGTCATCGCGGTTGCGAGATATATGGAAGGGGAGTTGCGCATACTGGACGGCACGACGGCCGTATCGTCCAAGATGTTCGGCGGTGCGCGCCTGAGTTTCCCCAACGTCACGTCCGTGGTCATTCCCGACAGCGTTGTCGACGGGGGCAGCCTCGGGTACGAGTTGATTTCGAACAACGTGTTCGGTTCGAAACTTTCGCACATAGAGATAGGCGCGGGGGTGCCTGCTTCCGAATTCAGAGCTCTGTGCACGTTGTCGGGCGTAACCGACGTTGTCATTTCTCCCGACAACCCGAACGTCGTTATGTCAAACGGTTTGGTGTTGTCCGCCGACGGTGCGACCATAGTGGGCAATCTGAGCGGTGTCGAGGAGGTAATAATTCCCGACAGCGTAACGTCCGTCCTTGAGGACTTGTATTGGGGAGGAACAGTCCTCAGTTTGCCGAATGCAACAAGTCTGCATATAGGTTCGGGTATGACGCGCGATGAGGTCACCAAAACATTGCTCGGCATATCGTACGGAATGGATTTCATTTCCGGGACAACCGAGGTCCTTGCCTGCGTAACGGTGAGTGATGGCAATCCGTACTTGTCCGCAAGAGACGGGTTGCTGTATTCCAAAGATTATTCCGAATTGATCTATGTGCCCGAAAAACTCAACGTGGAGAATTTGGTGTTGCCCGCACAAATAACCGCGCTCGACACTCCCATAGGGCAACTGTCGCGGTACGTCAAATTCGTGAACGGAACAAAATGGGAATATAAGTATATGTTGGATGCGAGCGTGGGATACCTGTCGGTCGAAGAGGGATCGCAGTTGCAACGCATCGGCAACGAAGTTCTGCGTTCCACCGAGGGCTCTGTGCAGGGCGCCCATTTCGATATAGGCGTTCTGGATCTTTCCAATGCAACTCAGCTTGTATCGCTCGGCGATTACGCGATCGCTTATCAGACTCATCTTTCCGAAGTCATATTGCCCGACAGCGTGAGGACAATCGGCACCGAGGCATTTGTGTTCGACACCGCTCTTACCACTTTGAATATGCCCGCCAACATCGTTTCCATAGGCACGAACGCATTTACGGGTACATTGTTGCTCGACGATAAGGACAACCTCATCATAGACGGGGTGCTGTACGTCGCAGAGGTGTCGGAGGAGGGCGAAACGTATGTCGTGCCCGACAACGTAACGCGCATCTTCAAGTCCGCAATCACCTGGCCCAGAACAAACTCCGTGATAATTCCCGATACGGTGCAGGTGGTCGATAGCCAAGCCATCGTCGCGACGAACTATCTGATTGTTTACTGTGAACTTGATAAACGCCCTGATGGATATGCCGAAGACATGTGCGAAGGGGAGGCGATTGTGATTTACGGATATCCAGACAATTCCGTTGGCGAGGACGGCAAGATCTACATTTCCGAAAACGGTGCGTTGTACTGTTACGATTCCGAAACGCTTACCGTCACCATAGAGGACGTAAACAACGCATTGCCCGAAACCTTTGAACCGTCCGCAACATACGAACTGAACGGAAAGACGTATTCGCTTGTTACAATCAACAATCGCAACCTCATCAATGACGCAAACAGCAAACTGTCGACCGTCGTCGTTCCCGAAGGGGTTACTTCGATCGGCGCAAAAGCGTTCAGCAGATACACGATGCTTTCCTCCGTGATCTTGCCCTCCACACTTAAAACGATAGGCGATGAGGCATTCGCTTACAGCGGAGAAATACAGAATATCGACATTCCGTCGTCTGTCGAAAGCGTGGGTGTCGACGCGTTCCGCTCCAGCGGAGTGCAATCCGTCACATGGAAGTCGGCAGCTGAAATTCCCGAACGGTGTTTTATGGGTTCAAAACTTGCGAACATCACCGTTACGGGCAATATAGAAAGAATAAACGGCAACGCTTTTGCAAATTGTCAACTCACCGAAATAACTTTGCCCGAGTCGTTGGCAGAGATCGCAGGCGACGCCTTTTCATCTTCCTTGCAACGCATCGTATTCAAAGGCGGCAACAACCTTGCCATACCCGCGGATATGTTCGGCGGATCGTCTTCGCAGCAATCGGCGCTGACCTACGTCGAGCTGGGAGAGGGCATCGTGAGCATTGGCGAGGCGGCATTCAAATATTGTACCTCTTTGACGGGTAAATTGGTTTTGCCCGATTCTCTCGAAACGATAGGCGACGAAGCATTCGCATACACCGGAATAACGGCGATCGATTTCGGTACAGACATAACGAACATCGGAGCGGCGGCATTCATGAACTGCTCGTCCATGGAAGGAGATCTTGTGATGCCCGACATGCTCGAAACGATAGGCGACAAGGCGTTTATTCAAACGGGATATGCTTCTGTCCAATTCGGAGCGGCGTTGAAGACCATCGGCAACAGCGCTTTCAAAAACGTGCCTTTGTCCAAAGGCGCGGACTTCTCGGCGTGTGCTGAATTGACTTCCATAGGCAACTATGCGTTTGGATACAGCGAACTCGTTTCGGTGACCTTACCCGACAGTTTGAATACCCTGGGAGAATATGCCTTTTACGGTTGTGCCGCATTGACCGACGTGGAGTTCGGCACCGGTCTGCAAACAATCGGCAACTATGCTTTCCGCAACTGTACCGCACTCGAAAAGACGGTCTACAAAGGAACGGCGCTTCAAACCATACAAAAGGGAGCATTTTACGATTGCACAAGTCTTGTGTCGACGGAGCCTGACTATGTCACAGGGTCGGGAGCGACAACCATATACGAACTGCCGGAGGGATTGCAATACATCGGTTCCGCCGCGTTTTACAATGCGGGCATAACAGAAGTGACCATTCCGTCCACGGTCGAAAAAATGGTGTACCTGCCTTTCTGGAATTGCACTTCTCTTACGAAAGTGAATTATAACGCATCAAACGCGTTGCACCTTAACAAAAACGAAGACAACAACTATTCGAATACGCCATTCTATAAATGTACAGAGATTTCAAACGTGGTGATTGGCAGCACGGTCGAAACGCTTCCGTCTTATTTGTTCTACAATATGACAAAGCTCAAAGAGATATCTTTGCCGACTGAAGGCAATTTGCTGATAGGCAATTACGCTTTCCGTGGGTGTATTGCGCTTGAAGAGATAAGGTTGACCGATGCGGTGACGGGGTTGTCGACGGGCGCCTTCTACGGATGCAGCACACTGGAAAACGTCTATATTTCGGCCAGCGTGACGCTGATCGCGCAATATGCGTTTTCGGGTACGAAAGCTTTCACAACCGTCGATCAAGTGCAATATATCGGCGAATGGGCAATAGATGTCGAGGACGGCGCGACGGAAGTCGTGTTGCGCGAAGGCACGGTAGGCATTGCCGAATATGCTTTTGCCGAGAGCGACGTCGAATCGATTGAAATCGGGGAAGGTGTCAAACACATCAACAAGTTTGCTTTCTGGAAAGCGCCGCTTACAACGGTGACTTTACCGTCCTCGCTTGAAACAGTCGGCACGGGAATTTTCTACGGCTGCGCGCAACTCGTCACAATCAACGTCCCGTTTGCGGAAGGCGAGTTACCCGAGGGATGGAATGACAGCTGGAACAACAAATGCTCGGCAACGATAGTTTATAAACAACAAATTTCGATGTAAAATGTCTTTTTGGCAAAATTAAGAGGACCCGCCGTTAATCGGCGGGTCTTTTTTTCGCACAAGTCGAAGGGATAAATTGCGTGCGGGATGCGTACAATTAAATAAAACGCATCGGAGGAACGTATGGACAAAAACAAAATCGCGGGAATGGCGGATCGGATGCTCTGCGCGGGTATGGGGCTTGTTTATCTCGTCCTGCTTGCAATCCCTTATATGACGTTGAGGTATATGGTGCTCGGCTATACGGGCATGGACGCTCAACTGACTTACACCCTCACCAAATCGGGCGTGAGCGGCTACGACGTGTTGTCCTGGACGACGGGCGGGGCAATGGGTGCCGCCTGCGCTTTTCAGATAATGGCGTTGATTGTCGCACTTGTCATGCTGGTGTTCGGAGTGCTCGGAATAATCGGCGCGGCGGGGTATATCCGTATGCCCGAAAAAATCGGTGCGCTACGGCTGAAACAAATAGTGAAAATACTGTTTATCGCGTTTATCGTTCTCAACGTCATAGAACTTTTCTGTCTCGGCGCGGTGCAGGCGAAATTCTCCGATACGTTGACATACGGCAACGAAACTTTCAAAACGGGGTATTTCCTCAGCGCGGGCGTTTTTCTCACGCTGGCGGTATCCGCAGGCGCGTTCGTCGCAATGATTATGCTGAGCAAAAAGAACGCAGGCGTCGCAACCGTTACCGCACAGACAGGGGACGCCTACGATAATGCGAAAGGACGTGCCGAAGAACCTTCGGACGAAAATGAGAAATCCGCCTAGGCGGAGGCAGGGGATAAGCGGTAACGCAAAACAAACGGACATACGGAAAACAAAAAAACGCTCCCGTTTTGCGGGAGCGTTTTCGTCGTTTCGCGTCAGGTGGCGAGGATGTCATCCACGGTGACCAGTATCTGATTCTCGGACACGCCGAGCGAAATGCACTGGTCAATCCATTCCGTAATCGCCTTTGTCTTCTTGCCTACGCCGAAGAGGGCGATGACTTCTTTGATGACGTCCGCGCGTTCGAGATTGAGTCGCGTTTCGATTGCGCACTTCGCCGCCGCGATGATTTCGGCAGGGTGTACCTTGGTGAGGTCGCGCGTCGTTTTGACGTCGCAGGGACGGAAGGTTTCGACGGGTTTGTCGACATAGAAGGTCTTGCCGAAATAGGTTTGTTGCAGGCTTGCGAACTCGTTCATATAGTCGCCGAGCAACGCCGCCGCGCGTTTGCTCGTCTTGGGAACGTTGAAGATTACCATCAGCTTTTCGAGCAACACGGAACTTTCGATGGGAGACTCGGTTTCGATTATATCACGGATTTTGTTTTTGATTTTCTCCTCGTTGACGAAGTTGAGCACGAAATCCGCGCCCGCCTTGACCATAGGTTTGCAATAGTAACTCTTATAGGGCACGCGGTAGCGGTTGGTGATGTCTTTCACCAGTTTCTTGCTCATCACTTTCTTTTCCGTCAGGGTGGTTATGTAGTCCCTGATTTTGGCGATTTCGCGGCGCGTGTTGTTGAAGAAGTTTACCGTCCACAGCTGATATGTGTTCCAACCGAGTTTGCGCAGGATTTTGGTCTGCATGGCGACGCGGTCCTTGACGCCTTTGAGTTTGCAGCTGCTTTCGCTGTCGCAGATGATGGCAAGAATGTACTTGTCCTTATTGCGCGGGTCGACGACTGCGACGTCGATTTTGAAATCGGACACGCCGAGGTTGTAATCGCAAATGATGCCTTTGTCTTTGAGTTCGCGCGCGACGAGTTCGCCTATGCCGCCGCGGGTTTCGGTGATGTCGGTGTTGGAAATGGCGAGCATCTCTCTTCCGCGCTCTGCGTATTCGAGGAAGGCTTTAAGCCCCGCCACGCCCTTGCTGTCCGTGCGGTTGAGGTCAATCATATTGCCCGTTATCGCGCTGAACACGCGCATTTCGTTGCGCGCACGCGTGACTGCGACGTTGAGGCGTTTATAGCCGCCCGCCTGGTTGATGGGACCGAAGTTGAGTGACAGTTTGCCGTTGCTGTCGGGACCGTAACCCACGCTGAACAGAATGACGTCGCGCTCGTCGCCCTGCACGCTTTCGAGGTTCTTGACGAAAAGCGGCTCTTCGCAGTCGTAGGCGACGGAGTCGAGGTTGTGCTGGTGAATGAGCTTGGACAGCGCGTTTTCGATGTAGTTCTGTTGGGCGGTATTGAAGGTGACGATACCGATACTCTGGGTACGCGTGGCGGGGTCTTTCAGCCTGCGAATGACCTCGGCGACGAGTTCGTCGCCCTCCTTCTTGTTGCATTTCGTGCCGCCGCGGTCGTAGACGCCGTCAACGTATTTGAAGGACACCTTGCTGTTGAGTTCGTTGGGGGAGGGGAAGGTCAGCAGAGTGTTGTCGTAGTACATCGCGTTCGAGAATGCGATGAGGCTCTCGTGATTGGAGCGGTAGTGCCACAGCAGATGATTTTCGGGCATACCGAGCGCAAGACAGTCGTCCAGTATGCTTTCGAGGTCCTCGACCTCGTAGTGTTCGTCGTCCTTGTAGTCCGAACTGAAAAACGAGGTAGGCGGCAACTGTTTGGGGTCGCCCACGACGATGAGGTCCTTGCCGCGGACGATGCTGCCGACGGCTTTGCAGGTGGGCACCTGCGACGCTTCGTCGAATATGACGAGGTCGAATTTGTCCATATCGATGTCGAGGAACTGCGTAACCGAGGTCGGTGACATAAGCATACACGGACAGCAGGCTTTGAGAATGTTGGGTATCTGTGCGAACAGCCCGCGCAGTGTAGTGCCTTTCATACCCGTTTTCTCTGCGCGCATAAGCAACACGCGTTCGAGGTTGTGGTCGCCCGTCGTGTCCGCGCGGGGCAGGGAAGCCACGAGTTTGCGGTACAGTTCCTGACGCGTCAGTCGCTCGTATTCCTCGGTCAGCGTCTTGAATTTGTTCGCCGCCTCTTCGAGGGTGAGCCCCGAGAACTGACACAACACGTCGTCGAGATAAAGCTCGCTCTTGATGAAGTTGTAGTAAACGCTCTTTTTGAAGCAACGCAGAATGTCGTCGGCGGAGATTTCGCCCACGTTGAGCGGTTCGAGTACGAATTCGAACCCACTTCTGCGGCATTTGTTGACGATTTCCTGATAACGGCACCAGTTGGGGATGAAGTCTATGTTCTTCTGCACGTTGGTGACGTACTCTATGCGCGCGTTGATGTCGTCGCCGCCCACGAAGTCGCCCGTGCGGAATATCTCCGAAAACGCCTGTGCCGCGCGGGTGCAGGTGTCGTATGCCGAAATGAAGAATTCGAGATATCTGTGCGTGCCGTGGCGCGTGAGTTCGATACAACTTTCGTTGAAGAGATTGAGGTCGAAATCGGCGTAAAGACTTTGCGCGTTGTCGAACAGTTCGGCAAGCATCTCGACCCTGTCGTGCACGGCGTCTTCTTTCGCCGTCGTCATAGCGAAAAGCGAGGCAAGTTCTTCCTTGCGCTTGTTGAGCGTGCGACGGTTGAGTTCGCATTTTGCGAGGAATTCCAGGAAGAACCCGCGGTCCTTTTTCTCCATGCCCGCAGGGAAGCACTTGCGGACGCCGCGGCTGTAATTGCCCGTTTTCATTGCGTCTTCGAGTTCTTCGAGGGGCACTTGGTAGGGATACTGTCCGTATTTGGTCGTGTATTCCGACATAAGTATGCCGTTTTTCTTGTACGCTTCGCGGAAGGAGTCCAGCATACCTTTTGCGTTGGGCACCAGTTTGCAATGCGCGAAATACTCCTGCACGCAGTCCGTGCCGAGCAGATGGCATATCCTGTACAACGCGCCGAGTTTGGCTTGCGTCAACGCAACCGTGCGCATATTGAAGAGCGGGAAGAGGTTGCGCGCATACTGACGCAGGTGTTTGAGTTCGATGAGGTAAATTTCCAGTATGGATTCGCCGTCCGAACGCCATTTGTCGTTGTACTCGAAGTCGCCGATGTGACGGAAAGGCGATTTTTCTATGTCGCCGCATTCCTTGGCGCGCAGAGCCAGTTCGGTGAGTACGTCGAGATAGTTGTTGAACGAACTCTCGGTCAGTTTTTCGTAGAACAGGCTGTCGATATTCAGGCAGTCGGGCGCGTCCTCGTTTTCGAAGTAGTTGAGAATTGCTTCGTACAGCGAAAATCCGAGATAGCGTTTGCGGTGCATAGCGTCCAGCTCTTTTTGCAGTTTTTCGAGCGGGACGGCAATTTCCGCCGCTTTTTCTTCGAGGTCCTGTTCGGTGGTTTCGTCGGCGAGAGAGAGAGTGTTTATTATGTGGTTGAGCACCAGGTTTTTGTTGGCTTTGTTGGAGTGCAGTTCCAGACAGAAGTCGCCGAGCCCGATGTTTTGCAGTCTGCGGTGAACGACGGAAAGAGCCGCCATTTTTTCCGCGACGAAAAGCACGCGCCTGCCGCGCACAATATTGTTTGCTATGATGTTTGTTATGGTTTGCGACTTGCCCGTGCCGGGAGGTCCGTGCAACACGAAACTCTTGGACAGACTGTCATATATCGCCGAGTATTGCGAGGAGTCGGCGGATATGGGCAGATACATCTTTTCCGTGCCGATATATGCCTCGTCGCTGCTGCGGTCGGAGAGGTTGAAGGCGTCGCCCGACAGTTCCAGCCTGTTGTTGATGAGAGAGCGCACTATGGGGTGCTCGCGGAAGCGGTCGGACTTGTACTTGACGTCGTGCCATAAGAGATAGTTGGCAAAAGAAAGGCTTGCGAGGAATACGTTGGGGTAGATGTCCCAGCCCTTGAAGCGTACGGTTTCGCGCTTTATGCGCGCGAGAACGGACAATACTGCTTGCGGGGAGTCGAGCTCCACCGTCGTAAGTCCGCGCATATCGAGGTCGAACTCCTGATACAGAAATTCGAGCAGGGTGCTGTTGACGCGCAGGTCGTCCGTGTTTATTTCGATGGAATATACGGGCGCGGCAACGCCTTTCTTGTTTATGGTGACGGGGTAGAGGAAGAGGGGGGCGAATTTTTCGTCCGAAAGTTCCTGTTCTTTCCATTTGAGGAAGCCCGCCGCAAGATACAGCGTCAGCGTACCCGTTTCTTCCTGAATGGAACGTTCCTTGCGGAACAGGCGGAGCATCGTGCTTTCGTGTTCGCGCAGGTCGTACACTGTGCGCAGACGTTTGTTTTTGTATTCGTAGAGTATGTAGTCGGCAAACGGTTTCAGGAAGCTGCCGCGTTCGAACCCGTTGGACGCTTTGTCGGGGCTGTCGGGGCTTTCCTTGGGTTTGCATTCGACCGTGAAGGATTTTGTTTCCGCCATATTCTCGATGAAATCTTCGAGAGAGGGCACCAGCAGTTTGACAACCGCCTGCGAAACCTTGAAGTTGAGCAGGGAGTTGCGCATATCCATATCCAGCAGTCGGCGTTCCCACTGCGTGACGCGGCTGATTTCCTTTTCGCCCACGATGTCGCCGCCGTATTCTTTCAGCTGTTTGGGTGCGAGGTCGGTGTAATAGTCCTTGCTCTGGCGCAGGTCGTAACCGCCTTCGCTCTTCACGCGTTCGGGCAGAGGAAATACGTGCATTATGCGCGCGCGCTTGATGTCTATGATAAAGTCCACCTCGGCGTCTTTACGCAACGCCGCCTGCGCGCTCTTTTCCGCCTTCTCGAACGACACGCCCTGCAAGAGGTCGGCGACGGACACCATGCTGAGGTCGCCGACGCCGCGCTCCGTCTTTTTGCGCAGAATGTCGGGGTCGTCGTTGACGAGGTGGGGCAGACATTCGTTCGTGAGGAAACAGCCCGCATACCACTTGCCGCCTACAAGTGCGATAAGCGCGTTTTGCCCGTTGCTTTCGACGAGCGAGGCGAGCAACAGCGCGACTTCGAGGGGAGAGGCGATTTTGGATATCAGCGTTTCCTGATGGTCCGCGATGAATACGTAGTCCTGACCCGCCTTGACTTCGGCAGGGGTGAACTTCTGGTCCGCAAGCACGCTGTAACAGGCGGCAAAATAGTTTCGCACATTGTTGCGCGTGCCCGAATAGCCCGTGCAGGAGTTGAGGTTCCAGCTCTGCACTTTACGGTTGGCAAGATTGAGCAGTTTGTTGATTTCCGCCGTTCGCCGCACGAAAGCGGCAAGACTGCCGGGGTCCTCACGGAAGTCGCATTCGTTGAAAGCGAGCAACTGCACCGAATAGCGTTGTTCGGCAACGACGACGTCCTCTTCGCGCACCTCGATTATTATCTGTCCCTCGATGCGTTTGTCGAGGGCAACCATAAACAGAGGCGACAGCTGAACGCTGGTCTCGAACTTCGCCGTGGTGCGGCGGGGCAGCCTCACGTCTGTAATCTCGGTGGGCAACAAAAACTTCGGTTCGGAGTAGACGTTGATTTTGACGTTCTCGCGTTCGTTGTCGGAAGAGTTCTTCACGTACAGTCTCTTTATCGGGGAAACATTGCTTTGAAGGTGATAGTAACTCAACACGTTGGCGCAACTTGCGGCAATCTCGACGCAACTCTTTTCTTTTTCGAAAACTTCCTGTGTCATAAGCGCTCCTACACGGTGAGTATAACATACGAGTGATAGTATATCAAGCCATTTATACGTGCGCGCACAAAAGAATGAACAAGGGTTTGCGGACAAAATCGTGTGTTAAAACGACTAAATCGGCATATAAAATGCGTTTTTCGTCAAAATTGGCGTTCCAAAAATTTTCTTTGCGTCAGACGGGGATAAAACCGTACAGCAAAATTCCCGCCACGGCGGAAATGACGATAAGAGCAATCGGCGGCAGTTTTTTGCCTTTGATTTTCACGAACGAAAGGGCGAGCAACCCCGCGAAAAGTCCGATGCCGATATAGTCGGGGCTGAATGATGCGGTGTCAAAAATGCCGTCCATTCCGAACAGAACGAGTATGCCTATCGTCAGCACGACGGAGAAGAGAAGTCCCGTTACCGACCCGCTGACATTGTCGAATACTTCCTGCACGCGCGGGCGGTTCATATACTTGGAGAAGAAGAGCGCGATGATGATGATTATGATGAGCGAGGGCAACACCACCCCGAGGGAAGCGAGAATTGCTCCGCCTATGCCAGCCACCTGCAAGCCCGCGTACGTCGCTATGTTTATGGCAAAAGGTCCGGGAGTGCTTTCGGCAATGGCGATGAAGTCGAGCATAACTTGTTGGTCAAGCCAACCCTTGTCCACGATTTCGCTCATTATCATAGGTATCATAGCGTGTCCGCCGCCTATGGTAAAGAGCCCGATTTTGAAGAACGTCCAGAGGATTTCGAGATAAATCATCGCTCGTCCTCCTTGCCGTCGGCTTCTCTGTTTCCGTCCGCGTCACGGGCGGAAAGGGGCGTATCCCCGCGAATTTCGTCCGCAGGCTCGGCACCGTACGCTTTCCCGTTCCGCTCATCGGCAGTTTCTTCTGTCTCGGATTGCTCCGCTTCTTCTGCCGCGTCGTTCGCGGGTTGCGCGGGCAGGTCGGTTTCGGACGGGTCACAGGAAATATTGACGGCAAGCAGGGCGGGCGGGCAGAAACCCTTGTCGTCCGCCGTACGCCTGTATTCTCCCGCGCCTTTGGACACTGTGGAAATCAGAGAGCGTTTTTTCACCGTTGCGCCGACGGATACGGCGATAACCGATATGCCTATCGAGCCGAGCATAAGATATATGACGCTTATGTCCGTGAAAACCGCAAGGCAGAACATCGCCACGGCGAGCAGTATGGCAAGCGGGGTGCGCTTCATTCCTTTCAGGAATTTGATCGCGCCGTTCACTATGAGCACTATGACGCCCACGCGCACGCCCATGAACAGGTAGTTGACCCATTTGTTGTCGCGAACAAGGTCTATGACGTACGAAAGGGCGAGTATGACGAGGAAAGAGGGCAGCACGACGCCAAGAGTCGTGATTATACCGCCGAGAATGCCCGCGCGCTTGGTGCCTATGAAAGTGGCGATGTTGATGGAAATCGCACCCGGGGTGCTTTCGGCAATGGCGAATATGTCGATGAGTTCGTCGTGCGTGAGCCAGCCGCGCTTGTCCACTACCTCGTGTTCTATCATCGTGAGCATAGCGTAGCCGCCGCCAAAGGAAAACAGCCCTATTTTGAAAAATACGGCAAACATTTTCAGACATTCTTTCATTATGGCGGCAAAATTTCTTTTCACGCTGGACATTATATAGTATTTTGTGCCGATTGACAATTAAATAAGCGCACCCGCAGAGTGAGCGTTTGCGGGGGAGCGCAGTTCGTCGACGGGACAATCTGCGCAAAAACGAAACGGACGGCTTGTGCCGTCCGTTCGTCTAAGTCGTTGAGTTGATTATTCCTCGGAAATTGCGCCGACGGGGCAACCGTCCTGGCACGCTCCGCAATCAATGCACTCGTCCGCGTTGACAACGTATTTGCCGTTGCCCTCGGAAATCGCGCCGACGGGGCAGGTATCTGCACACGTGCCGCAGGAAATACATTCGTCGCTGATAACTCTTGCCATAATATTCTCTCCTTATAAGATAATCGGTTTTTCAACCTGTTTGCTATATCATATCACAGGCGAAAGTTTTTGTACAGTCTTTTTCGAAAACCCGACCGACAGGTCGGAAAAACCTTTTTGCGGCGTTATTCTTCGCTGTCTGGCATAGAGTCGATTTCGGCGGAAGACTGTCTTTCGCCGATGCCGAGTTCGCCCAGTTTGTAGGTGCGCACGTCGTAGTTGCCGTCTTTGAGCAGAACGCGCACGCGCGACGTCTGTTTGATGAGGTCGTTGGCTTCGACCACGCCTTCGCCGTCCTGCGTTTTCACCTTGCTGCCCACCTTGGGCATCAGCTTGAACACCTCGCTGTAATAGTCGTTTTCGTATTTCAGGCAGCACAGCAACCTGCCGCAAACGCCGCTGATTTTCTGCGGGTTGAGGGAGAGCCCCTGAATTTTCGCCATCTTTATGGACACCTTCTCGAAATCGGGCAGGTGAGCGGTGCAGCAGCACGGACGACCGCAGGCGGCAAGCGCACCGCGCATCTTGGTGTCGTCGCGTTCGTAAATCTGTCGCAGTTCGATGCGCACTCTGAACACGGACGCAAGCGTGCGCACGAGTTCGCGGAAATCCACGCGACCTTCCGCGGTGAAATAGAATATCAGTTTGCTGCGGTCGAAGGTGTACTCCGCGTCCACGAGTTTCATTCCGAGCCCCAGAGCGGCGGCTTTTTCGCGAATGACTTCCAGCGCGTGTTCGCGGTCGGCAAGGTTCTTTTCCACCTTTTTCAGGTCGTCCTCCGTCGCCTTGCGCACCACGGGTTTGAGGGGAGCGACGATTTCCTTTTCTTCCACTTCGCGGTTGGGCACCGACACCGTGCCGAATTCCAGCCCGCGCGCGGTTTCGACGATTGCTCCGTCGCCTTCCGCGAATTCTATGCCCGTCGGGTCGAAGTAATACACCTTGTTCGTGTTTCTGAATTTTATGCCGACGATTATTGCCATTTATGTCTGACCTCCAATACGGAGAAGAGCAGGCTGTCCGTCACGGCGAGAGAGGGCACGCCGTAGAACAGCTTTTCCTGCGCTTCGTTGATTTTTTCGATTATTAGGGCGAGCGCCCTGAGAGAGTATTTTTCCTGCAATGCGTTGACGCGCGCCGAGAGCGTGCGGTCGAAGAAGAGCTGTCTGCCTTCCTTTGCCGTCATCATATCGCGCACCACAACGGTGAGTATACGAAGAAAATCCGCCGTGTTCTTGGCAAGAGAGGGCGAGCCCTCGACTTTGAGCACGTCGGGCGAGCGATGCAGGTTTTCGAGCAGAGTCAACGCTTCGGAGTAATACTGCTTGTAGTCGGCGGACATCGCAATGCGCCGCGCTTTGCCGAGTTGACCTTCGCAACACGCCGCCGCAATTCCCGCGGCTTCGGGGTCGCACCCCAGTCCCGTCAGCGCGTCGAATACCGTCTTTCTGTCGAACACGTCGAGGTAAATGTGACGGCAGCGCGATTTGACCGTGTCGAGCAATCCCGCTTCGTTTGCGACGCCGAGGAAGATGGTCACGCCCGCGGGCGGTTCTTCGAGAGTTTTGAGCAATTTGTTCTGTGCGTCAGCGGTCATCAGGTCGGCGCGGTGTACGAAATATATCTTTCTGCCCGACAGCGATTTTATGAAGACGGAAGCGACAAGGTCCTTTATCTCCTGCACCTTTATTTTTTCCCCGCCTTCGTTGACGGTAAACACGTCCGGGTGGTTGTCGGTCAGCACTTTGTGACATTCCGCGCACTCCATACACGCCGTCTGCGTGGTGCAGAACACGGTCGCCGCAATCAAAGTAAAGAACTCGGCGACGGTGTCGTCGTCGGGGGAAATCACCATATACGCGTGTCCCAGCCCGTGGTGCAAATCCTTGCGGATAAGGTCGTACGCGCGGGTGAGCCGCAGTGTGTTTTCGAAGGTGGTTTCTTTCACCTTATCGCTCCTTTTTCTCTGAGTGCGGCAATGATTTTGTTGTGGGTGAAAATTTTCTCTTTTTCGGGTTTTATTGATACGATACGACCGTTTGAAGTGGCTGTTTGCGCAACAAATCCTTCGTAGACCTTATCGTGGAAAGACAGCGCTTCGCGTTCCAGCCTGTCGTTGCGGCTGACGCTTCTGAACGACGCCGACGGGCGCAGGTCGATGAATATCGTCACGTCGGGCATTGCGTTTTCCATGGCGTACGAGTTGATTTTTTTGACGAAATCTTCTCCCAGTCCGCGGGCGTATCCCTGGTATGCGACGGAGGAGTCGATATACCTGTCGCATATGACGGTCTTACCTGCGTCGAGGGCGGGACGTATGACCTGTCTGACCAGTTGGGCGCGTGCGGCGGCGTAGAGCAACGCTTCCGTTTCCGCCGTCATATCGGTGTTGGCGGGGTCGAGAATGATGCCGCGGATTTTCTCGGAGATTTCCGTGCTTCCGGGCTCGCGCAGATAGACTGCCTCCTGCCCGCTGTTTTTCAGATATTCTTTAAGCATCGCAAGCTGTGTGGACTTGCCCACGCCTTCGCAACCCTCGAAAGTAACAAACATCGTCATCCTCTCCGTGCGGGCGCGCTCCGCGCCCCGTATTCCGAAACATTATAGCATATCCCGCGGACTTTCTCAATTCAAAACCGCATATTGAATAATTTTGCCCGTCGGTCGTTGCGCGGCGGGCGGAAAACGTCGTCGACGTAAAAACGCGCCCGCCGTGCGGCGGACGCGCAAGTCGCGGATTGTCACGCGGTCAGGGAGTAGCCGCCTTCGGGCGTTTTGCCGAAGGGCTGTGCCGCATAATGCGACACCGTGTCGGCGTGTTCCGCATTTATCGTGTAGGACACAGAGGTATTGCAAGCCGACCATATCGCGCGGATTTTCTCTTCCGTGTCGGTGGCGGGGTACACCTTGTCGTCACTCGCCGTGGGGTTCAGCAGATACAGTCCCCAGTTGCCCGACGTTGCGTTGACCTTGTACGTCCATGTCGTCCAATGCCAGCCTTGACCCGTGTAGAGTTCCAGCACGCCCGCATACGCTTCGGCGTCCGTCTGTTCACGGTTGCCCGCGGTTCTGCCTGCGTCGCCCCATGCGTTGAACTCGCCTATCAGCACGGGTACGTCGTGGTCGTACAGGGTGTCCATCATAAGTTTTTTGTTGTAAAAGGATTTGTTGGATTCGTTCGAGGACGTCCAGTTGTAGTGGTGGTATTCGTACATCACGTTTTCCCAGCCGTACGTCTTGGGCGAGGGCAGCGAGTAGGGCTCCCACACGGATTCCATTATCACGATGCGCGCGGGGTCTCTCAGTCTGATTGCGTCGTACAACAGGTCGTACAGTTCGAACTGCGCCGTCGTCGTTTCGCCCGTTCTGCCTTCGGGTTCGTTGAGAAGGTCGAACGCCGCAATCGTGGTGTCGCCCGCATATCTCGTCGCGACCGCTGTCCATACTGCGACGGTGTTCGCGCGGCACGCCTCGCCGTAGGCGTCGTCGTCGAAAAGACGTATGTCGGATGTGTCGCCGCTGTGGTCCTTGCCGTTCTGCGAACCAGCTGCTCCGTGCAGGTCGAGTATGACGTAAAGCCCGTTCTTTTTGCATTGTTCGACAGCGTAGTCAAGCCTCTCGAAGGCGTCCTCGCGCAGGGTGTATTCCGAGGGGTGGAGCGGGTTGCCCTCGTCGTCGAGCGTGTAGTACAACGTCATGTAGGTGAAGGGTATCCGCACCGTGTTGAGCCCCATGGCGGCGATGTTGGCGAAGTCGACGTCGGTTATCCAGTTGTCCTCGTAGACGTCGAGGAGTTCTTCCGCCTTTGTCTTGCCGAAGCGGGAGTAGAGCGTGCGCATCGTGGTGAGGTAGTCCGTCTGTACCGTGGGGCACATCCAGCCTTCCTGCACGAGCCATCCGCCCAGGTTGGTGCCGCGCAGAGCCACTTCGTTGCCTGCGGTGTCGACTATTTTGTCGTCGGAAACCGAAAGTGCGGGCAACGCGGAAACGCTGTTGTCGTCGTCGGGGTTGCATGCGGCGAGAGCGCACGCCGAAAGCAGGAGCACGGCGGCGGTCATGACCGCTGAAATAACGCGAAACTTTTTCATAACGGAATTTTAACATTGCCCGACGGGCAAAGTCAATACCCGCACCGCCGCACGCGCTCGCCCGCGCAACCGCGTTTGCGCGGAATACGTGCTTTACGTGTTTATTCCGTTTAATTGACAGGGGCGCGTTTTGGTATTAGAATATCAATAAGTTTTTTACAGGAGTCGCAATCCAAATGGACCTTTTGAAAGTGGAAAGCAAATGGCAAAAAATCTGGGCGGAAACGGGACTTTACAAGTTCAACCGCGACAGAGTCGACAAGAAATGGTACGTGCTTGAAATGTTTTCCTACCCCTCGGGCGCGAAACTGCACGCGGGGCACTGGTACAATTACGGACCCGCGGACACCTACGCCCGCTTCAAGAAGATGCAGGGCTACGAGGTGTTTCAGCCGATGGGTTTCGACGCTTTTGGTCTGCCTGCCGAGAATTACGCGATAAAGACGGGCATTCACCCTCAGGACAGCACGATGAAGAATATCGCCACGATGGAGGAACAGCTCAAAAAAATCGGGGCGATGTACGACTGGGATTACGAAATTTACACTTGCGCTCCCGAGTACTACAAGTGGACGCAATGGCTCTTCCTTCAACTCTACAAAAAGGGTCTCGCATACCGCAAGGAGGCACCCGTCAACTGGTGTCCTTCCTGCAATACGGTGCTTGCCAACGAGCAGGTCGTGCAGGGTGAGTGCGAGCGTTGCGGGACGACGGTCGTGCGCAAAAATCTGACGCAGTGGTTCTTCAAAATCACCGATTACGCAGAGGAGCTTTTGCAGGACCTCGACAAACTCGACTGGCCCGAAAAGACCAAACTTATGCAGAAAAACTGGATAGGCAAGTCCTACGGCGGTGAAATCGAGTTCGCAATCAAAGGCAGAAAAGAGACATTCCGCGTTTTCACGACCCGTGCGGATACGACTTTCGGCGTGACGTACGTCGTGCTTGCGCCCGAAAATCCGCTCGTTGACGTAATCACCACGCCCGAACAAAAAGCCGCCGTCGAGGAATATAAACTCAACGCGTCAAAAGCCACGGAAATCGACCGTCTGGCGTCCAACCGCGAGAAGACGGGCGTTATGACGGGCGCGTACGCAATCAACCCCGTCAACGGCAGGGAAGTGCCCATACTGGTCGCGGACTACGTGCTGGCAAGTTACGGCACGGGCGCGGTTATGGGCGTCGCCGCGCACGACGAACGCGACTACGTTTTCGCAAAAAAACTCGGTTTGCCCATAGAAAGAGTGGTCAAAGGCAAAGACGGCAACGACGAACTGCCTTTCTGCGACTACGGCATAATGGTCAACTCCGGCGAGTTCGACGGTATGACTTCGGAGGAAGGCAAAATCGCCGTCATCGAGAAACTGGAAAAAGAAGGCAAAGGCTCGCTCAAAACGAACTACCGCCTGCGCGACTGGCTTGTCAGCCGTCAGCGTTACTGGGGCGCGCCCATACCCATGATACACTGCGAGCACTGCGGCGTAGTGCCCGTGCCCGAAGAGGATTTGCCCGTGAGATTGCCTTACAACGTGGACTTCGCGCCCGACGGAGTGAGCCCCCTTGCCAAATGCGAGGAGTTCATGGATGTCAAGTGCCCCGTCTGCGGCAGACCCGCCCGACGCGACCCCGATACGCTGGACACTTTCGTGTGTTCGAGTTGGTATTATCTGCGTTATCCCGACAACAAGAACGCCGACAAAGCCTTCGACAGCGAGTGGATAAACAAGATGTTGCCCGTCGACAAATATATCGGCGGCGCGGAACACGCCTGTATGCACCTGCTGTACGCGCGTTTCTTCACCAAAGCTTTGCGCGATATGGGATATCTGAACTTCGACGAACCTTTCCTGTCCCTCGTACATCAGGGCACCATACTCGGCTCGGACGGCAACAAGATGTCCAAATCGAGGGGCAACGTCGTATCTCCCGACGACAGCATTTCCAAGTACGGAGCGGACGTGTTCAGAGTTTATCTGATGTTCGGTTTCAGTTACGTCGAGGGCGGTCCGTGGAACGACAACGGGCTGGACAGCATAGGCAGGTTCTTCGACCGCGTGGAAAGAACGGTCGGTAAATGCTACGAGATGGACTTCGAGCAAAAACCGATGGGAAAAGCGGAAAAGGAACTTAATTATGTCAGAAACAATACCATAAAGTCCGTTTCTGCCGATTTGGAGACTTTCTCGTTCAACACCGCGTTGGCGAGAATAATGGAATACGTCAACGCACTGTACGCCTACGAAACGGAAGTTCCCGTCAAAAACGCCTTCTTCAAGGACTGCATAAAAGACCTCGTGCTTTTGCTCGCGCCTTTTGCGCCGCACTTTGCCGAGGAACTGTGGGAGAGACTTGGACAACCTTACTCCGTGTTCAATCAGGCTTACCCCGTGTTCGACCCCAAGGCGCTGGTCCGCGACGAAGTCGAACTCGCCGTGCAGATCAACTCCAAACTGCGTGCGAGAATCACGGTTGCCGCCTCCGCGAGCAAGGAGGAAATCGAAGCCGCCGCTCTCGAAGCTGTGGGCGGACAACTCGGTGAAGCAAAGCCCAAGAAGATAATCGTGGTACCGGGCAGACTGGTCAACATCATCGCTTAAACCGCGCGCCGAAAGCGCGCCCGACAGCCCGAAAGGGCATTGAGAGGAATATATGCTGGACATCGTAAGAATCAAACAGAACCCCGACGAGGTCGCACAGGCACTCGCCAAGAAAGGTTGCGAAGTGGATTTCGCGCAGGTCATCGCGTGGGACAACGAGCGCAAGGCAAAGATAAACGAGGTGGAGCAGCTCAAAGCCCGCCGCAACAAGGTTTCCACGGAAATCCCCGCTCTCAAAAAGGCGGGCAAACCCGTCGAGCCCATCTTCGAGGAGATGAGGCACATCGGCGACGAAATCGCCGAAAGTGACGCCGAAATCAACGCGCTCGTCGAGCGCATAACGGACTTTTTGTCCCGCCTGCCCAACATTCCCGACCCCGACCTTAAAGCGGGTGAGAAAGAGAACAACGAGGTCGTCCGTATCGTGGGCGAAAAACCCGAATTCTCCTTCCCGATAAAAAATCATGTCGACCTCTGCACGTCTTTGGGTCTTATAGACTATGAGCGCGGCGTCAAACTCGGCGGCAACGGGTTCTGGATTTACAGAGGGCTCGGCGCGCAACTGGAATGGGCGTTGCTCAACTATTTCGTGGAAGAGCACCTCAAAGACGGTTACGAATTCATTCTGCCCCCTCACCAACTCAACTATTCCTGCGGATACGGCGCGGGTCAGTTCCCCAAATTCAGCGACGAGGTCTACTGGCTGGATTGCGATGAGGACAGACACCGCAACCGCTTCATGCTGCCGACCGCCGAAACCGCGCTGGTCAACATGTACGCGGGCGAAATCATCGACGAAAGCAAACTGCCGATGAAGTTCTTCGCCTACACCCCCTGCTACCGCAAAGAGGCGGGCAGCGCGCGCGCCGAAGAGCGCGGTATGATACGCGGTCATCAGTTCAACAAGGTGGAAATGGTGCAGTACGCGCACCCCGACCACAGTATGGAAGCTTTCGAGGAACTGGTTGCCAAGGCGTCGGCGCTGGTCGAGAAACTGGGGTTGCATTTCCGCGTGTCCAAACTGGCGGCGGGCGATTGCTCGGCGTCCATGGCGAGGACTTACGACGTCGAACTGTGGATACCCAGTATGGGCATTTACAAGGAGTGCAGTTCCGTTTCCAACGCAAACGATTATCAGGCGCGCCGCAACAACACGCGTTATCGTGACGCCGCAACGGGCAAACCTGCATACGTGCATACGCTCAACGGCAGCGGTCTTGCCACTTCGCGCCTCATTCCCGCCATCGTCGAACAGTTCCAGAACGAGGACGGCAGCGTCACAATTCCCGAAGTCCTGCGCAAGTGGATGGGCGGAAGAGAATTCATAGGCAAATAACGAAATTTAATACCGCTTTTGCGGAAACGGAGGATATATGAGAAAAGAACTTAAACCCTACGCCGATGAAGCGTTCGGCATCGTCAAAACCGCGGCGAACGACATCGGTTCGCGTCTGCCCGGCTCCGACGGCGAGAAGAAGTTTGCCTCTTTTATGGCGGACAAACTTCAATCCATCGGCATCAAGCCCGTTACGGAGAAATTCCTTGTCTCGCCCCGCGCCAGCATAGGCGGCATACCTTATGCGGGCTGGCTGGGCATAATCTGCGCCGTGATGATGTATTTCGAACAGCTTTACGGTCTGGTGTTTTTCCTGTGCCTTGCCGCGTGGATCTGGCTTGTTTGCAGCGTCTTCCTTTACAAGACCTGGTTCGACGGCGCCTTCCATCAGGAGATGTCGCAGAACGTGTACGGCGAAGTCCTGCCGCCCGACGGAAAGTACAATTATACCGTCATTCTTTCGGGCCACACCGACACCAGCTGGAACTGGAAACACTCCGCACTCACCAAGAAGAGTCCCGTTCCCGTGTTCCTGAAAATGGGCATCGGCATCGTCGCGTTCCTGTTCCTGACCGTTTCGGCACTCGCAATGTTCATAATTCAGTGCAGAGCGGCAATCTTTTCCAACGGCGGACTGGATTTGACCCCCGCTCAACTGCTGGACTTCTACGAAACGCTGTCCAACGCCGCAAACTTCCAGATTGCATTGCACGTGCTGCTTGCCGTGTTCGTGATACCGGGCTGCTTCCTCATCACGATGTGGGCGGACAAGAACCCCCGCACGGCGTCCCCCGGAGCAATGGACAACGCAACGGGCATAGGCATTGCGTACGCCGCCACCAAGTACTTCAAGGAAAACCCCGACAAAATCCCCGTGGGTTGCCGTATCATCGATTTCAACTGCGGTTCGGAAGAAGCGGGTCTGCGCGGTTCGATTGCCTTTACCAGAAAGCATAAAGGCGAAGAAATCCTCAAAAACTGCTACAACATCAACATCGACTCCGTCGCCGACAAGGATTATTTCGAAGTCGTGCACGGCGACGTGTGGCAGTTCACCCGTTTCGACAAGGGGCTCGAAAACATGTTCATCGCCGCCATGGAAGAGGCGGGAATTCAGAAACCCGGCAACATCGTGAACCCCGTTGGCGGCTGCGATTCCACCCCCATGACCAAGGCGGGCGTGAAGAGCATAACCTTTGCGGCACAGAACCCCGTGCTCACCAACTACTACCACACCTGCTACGACGTGGCCGAACGCTTCGACGTCGACACCGTACATCTCGGTCTGGACGTCGTGCTTCGCGTGGTCGAGAAGATAGGCGAATTCGAGGCGACCAAAGCCGCCGTGACTTCGGAACCCGCACCTGCGGCACCCGCCGCAGCCGCAACGCAGGCTCCCGCCGAGGAAAAAGAGTACCTCGACGCCGAAATCATCGAAGACAGCGAGGAATAATACTTCCGCTTGCAAAAAAAAGCCCGATGTCCGTCGGGCTTTTTCGGTATTCTGAGCGGATTAAAAAAACGCGTGAGTGGCGTCACGACTCAAAATTAAGTTGTGTTTGCCGCCGAAATGGTATAATGTATTTATTGTTATAAAAACTATTCGTAGGATGAAATTATGAGAAAGAACTGTTGCCTGAAAATTTTTCTGTTCGCGCTTGTGACGGCTCTGCTTGCCGTGGCTCTCGTCGCGTGCAATCCCGACAATGCCGGCGGCACGGACGAAGACGGCGGCAAAACGCCCACCCCCACCACCTATTCCGTCACTTTCGATTCCAACGGCGCGGCAACGGATTTTTCGGAGTACAATCAGACGGGACTTGCTTACGGCTCCCTCGTGAAAGAGCCTCCCACGACGCCCTTCAAGACGGGTTACGAGTTCAACTACTGGGAGACGTCGGACGGCGAACAGTTTTATTTCGCCACCGACACGGTCAAAGCCGACCTGGTACTCAAAGCCCATTACACCGCAAAGACGTACAAGCACGACGTCACGTCCTTTTTGACGGACGGCAAATGGACTTATGAGGGCGGCACGGTGACCGCACCCGCCGAAGGCTCCTTCGTCACGACTTACAACTCCTCCGACGCGACGATTCCCGTCCCCGCGACGGACAAGGCAGACGACTGGTTCGTCTACTGGTACTACTATGACGGCGACACGCAGGTAAGACTTACCGAGTGGGCGCAAAAGGGCGCGACGAGCGTCAAACTCGTCGCGAAATACACGGTAGACAGAGTGCTGACGATGTATCCGATGTTCCACAGTCAGCTTCCCGACGTCGACGTCGACTTCATCGCAAAAGAGGGCGAGATGACGGGCGACGTCGTGTCCGTCAAACTCAACGACACGTTCGCGCTGTCGCAGGTGCCCACGGTCACGCGCGACGGTTACGACTTTGTCGAATGGTATTACATCGTGACCTCCAAGGACGACGACGGCAACGAGAAGCGTACCGAGGTCAGGTTCGTAATGTTCGACGACGTGACGGAAGACGCCGACAACGGCAACGCGACCAAAGTTTCCGAAACCGTCGCCTCCAAGACGGAAGACGGCAAATATTATCTCAATCTTTACGCGAAATGGATAAAACACATAGAAATTTCGTCGACCACGGACATCACCGCGTTGCGTAACGACATCGCCGCCGCGGTCAACGGCGAGGACGAACTCGAAAAATACGCCTATCTCAACGCCAACATCTACGTGACGGGCGACGTTACGCTTGACGCGTACGCGCCTCTGTACGACGAGGAAAATCCCTTCAACGGCGTCGTCGACGGGCTGAATTCCTCCGTCAAGAGCACGGTAACGATAAATCCCGCGGCAGGTGCGGACATAGGCTTTATAGGCGCGAACACGGGCATCGTCAAAAACCTGCGCATAGTCATTGCGATTGACGCTGCCGACGTCGCCGCAATCAACAACGCCGAAGGCGATTCGGTGCGTGTGGGCGGTGTTGCGGTTGTCAACATGGGCACAATCGACGCCTGCGAAACCGACCTTGTCGTCAACCTCGCAGGAGTGGTAAAGAAGGTGTATATAGGCGGCATCGCCGCCGTGACCGGACTGGGCAGTTCCGTCAACAACTGCACGGTGAACCTCGATGTCGACCTGTCCGTCACCGATGCATCCGTGCGCGTGGGCGGCATAGTCGGCTCCGCCGAAACCGACAGAAGAGTGGCAACGGCAATCAACGCTTGCAGAGTGACCGTCGCAGACGGAACGCGCGTCGTCGCAACGGGCGGCGGCAGTGTCTATTTCGGCGGCATAGCAGGCTACGCCGACGATGTCAACGTCACCAAGAACGGAGTTGCGCTCGCCAACGTCACCGTCGAGGCGGGCAAACAAGCCTACGTCGGAGCTCTGGCGGGCAAAGCCGTCTGGGGCACGATGAGCGAATGTTTCGCCGACGGCGCAGCGCTCGGCATCACCGCCGCGACCGTCAATGCGGGCGGCGCGATAGGTTACAGCGAAACCGTGCTGACCAACGCCAGGGTGTCGCTTGTTTCCCTCGACGTCGTTCTGACCGACGGGCAGACTTCCTTCGTCGGCGGGATAACGGGCACGACGACGGGCACGGGCGGAACGCGCGGCAACGTGAGTTTCGTTTACGCCGTGGTCGGCAACGTCAACGTGAGTGCGCCCGCGGGCGCGACCGCATACGTCGGTGCAATGTCGGGCAGAGCGGACACCGTCACCGTCAACACCGCCTTCGTGAACGTAAACGTCACGGTGAACGGCGACGGCTCGGACGGCGTCACGACGTCCTTCTCCGTTGCGCGCACGGTAACGGGCACTACGCTCAAAAACAGCTATTATGCATCGGAAAACACCGTTAAAGTGGGCGAAAGTGCGATTACGGGCGCATCCGAAGAGGAACCCGCGTTCAAGTTCACGAAAGTCGAGGGCGCGACGAACACCGATGTCGCGAACTATTCCGACAGCGAATTCACGCTCGGCGACAAGGTGCTCGACCTCGACCGCAACGTGTGGGAAATGGTGACAGTCGGCGGCAAAGCCGAACTGCATCTGGCGACGGAACGCGTGCAGGGCGACCCCGAAGAGGGTGACGCGTCGCAGGAGTAACGAATTGCGAAGATATCGTGAGGGGAACGCGGCAAGCGTTCCCTTTTGTTTATTCGCTTGCCATTCAACGGCGGATATAATATAATCAAAATGCCGCAAGGCAGTTCACTCAAAAGAGGATTGTATGGCAAACTTCGATATCGAACTCGTCGGAAAAATCGGCTCGATGGCACTCATCGACCGCGAATATCAGGATATGAACTACAACATCATAGCCAGGCTTTCGCGCGAGTTGCGCCCCGGTTACATCTGGGTCACTTCGGGTGCGACCGAAATCGGCAGACTGGACTACATCAAGCGTACGGGCAAGGAACTGCACGGTTCGGACGAGGAGAACAAAACGGACTATTCCGCACAAGGGCAGTCCATACTTATGCAGACCTACCGTCAGTATATCGACAGCCGTTTCAGCGTGCGTCAGATACTTGTCGAACACCAACACTTCAACGATGCCGAAAAGAGGAAGCACCTTTTTGAAATGCTGTGCCGTTGTCCCGGGCAGAACGCCATCCCGATAGTCAACTACAACGACCCCGTGAGCGACGAGGAGAACCGCAAACACGAGATAGTCAAGGTGCGCGCCGAACGCGGCAAGGCAATCGAATGCGTTGACAACGACGAAACCGCAAGTCAGATTGCCTGCCTCGTCAAATGCAAGACTTTGCTCATCCTGACGACGACGGACGGGATTTATCTCAACCCCGACGACGAAAAGTCGCTGATACTCAACGTCGGCGGCAAGGACACGGACGAACTCATCGCCAACGTGGAAGCGTTGCAGACGCATTGCAAAGGTGCGTCCAGAAAGGGTGCGCAGGGCGCGTGGGCAAAACTCGAATACATCAAAGAGCCTTTGAAAAACGGCACGCAGGTCATCATAGCAAGCAGCCGCTACAAGATAAAGGACATTCTCGACGGAAACGTCCCCGCAACGCGCATAGGTCTGTGAATTTCTTTTCAGGTCAAACCGACGGCCCGCCTTATCGGCGGGCTTTTGCGTGCCGCGAATTTTCCGTGCAGTCGCCGGGAAGGAGCCGCGCTGCCGCACCCGACGTTTGCGGAATGGCAGGTGATTTTCGGGCGAGCGGACAAAACGGAAAGCAATCGGCAAAACGAAACGCCAAACACGAAACGGAATGCACAAACACGAAACGGAAGACAAAACAAAATCCCCGTCCGAGCGGACGGGGATTTTTTATGCACGGATGCGATTCTTATTTGCCGGGCTTCCAGTTGGATTCCGCCTTGCGTGCGTAGAATGCGCGTTTGATTGCGGCGTCTTTCTCGTTCTTGGCGAAGAGGATTTGCGCGGCGTCGGGGTTCTGTTTGACGAGGGACGCGTAGCGGACTTCGCCCATAAGGAAGGACTGGTAATCCTCGGTGGGTTCCTTGCTGTCCAGCGAGAAGGGATTCTGCTCGGTGTCGGCGAGAGTGGGGTTGTAGCGGAAGAGCTGCCAGTAACCCGTGTCAACCGCCTTCTTCATTTCCAGCTGGGACTTGGTCATGTTGATGCCGTGGTTGATGCAGGGTGCGTATGCGATGATGATGGAAGGTCCGTGGTAGGCTTCCGCTTCCGCGAAGGCTTTGACGACCTGGTTCATATCCGCGCCCATAGACACCTGCGCGACGTAGACGTAACCGTAGTCCATAGCGAGCAGTGCAAGGTCTTTCTTCTTGGTGCGTTTGCCGGTTGCGGCGAACTTGGCGATTGCGCCCGTAGGAGTGGACTTGGACGCCTGACCGCCCGTGTTGGAGTACACTTCGGTGTCGAGGACGAGGATGTTGACGTCTTCGCCGCTGGCGAGCACGTGGTCGACGCCGTTGTAACCGATGTCGTATGCCCAGCCGTCACCGCCGATAATCCAGATGGACTTCTTGATGAGGCAATCCTTTCTTGCCAGTATCTTGTTGAGCAAATCCTGGGTGATGCCGTTGGCGTTTTCGATTTCCGCGGGCAACAGTTCGAGAATGCGTTTCGCCGCCGCTTCGGAGAGAGGACCGTCGTCCTTGCCGTCCAGCCATGCGGTGAGTGCTTCCTTCATATCGGCGGAGATGGTGTTCAGACCGATGACGTTGGTCATAATGTTGGCAAGCACGTTTCTTCTCTGCTGATACGCAAGGTGCATACCGAAGCCGAATTCGGCGTTGTCTTCGAAGAGGGAGTTCGCCCATGCGGGACCCTTGCCTGCGTCGTTCTTGGTGTAGGGGCAGGTAGGTGCGCTGCCGCCGTAGATGGAGGAGCAACCCGTTGCGTTCGCGATGACCATTCTGTCACCGAACAACTGGGTGATGAGTTTGACGTAAGGCGTTTCGCCGCAGCCCGCGCAGGCGCCCGAGAACTCGAACAGAGGTTTCTTGAACTGGCTGTTCTTGACGGTCGCGACCTTGTCGGCGGGGATGGGAGCGGAGGTCTCTTTGAGGCTGACCGCATAGTCCCAGTTTGCGGCGTCCTTGTCGATGGACGCGGCAAGAGGAATCATGGACAGCGCGGTTTCTTTCGCGGGGCAGATGTTCACGCAGTTGTTGCAGCCGGAGCAGTCGTACGGGCTGATCTGCATGCGGTATTCGTAACCCTTGAAGCCGATTGCGGGTCTGGTGACGAACCCTTCGGGTTTGTCGGCGAGCTCTTCCGCGGTCGCGAGGACGGGACGGATTGCCGCGTGAGGGCAGACCAGCGAGCAGCGGTTGCACTGAATGCATTTTGCGGGATCCCATTCGGGGACGCTTACCGCGATGCCGCGTTTTTCGAACTTGGTGGTGCCGGTGGGCACGATGCCGTCGGGCGAGAATGCAGAGACGGGCAGCTTGTCGCCTTCCTGTGCGGTGATGGGGGCGATGAAGTTCTTGAAGTAATCGTCATCGGGGACGGGCAGGGGATCTGCTCCCTTCGTGGTGGTCGCCCAGCTTTCGGGATACTTGACTTCTTTGAGACCCGCGATGGCGTTGTCGATGCAGTCGCAGTTCATCTTGACGACGGCGTCGCCTTTCTTGCCGTAAGTCTTCTTGATGGCTTCTTTCATATATCTCTCGGCGTCTTCGTAAGGAATGACGTTCGCGAGTTTGAAGAATGCCGCCTGCATGACGGTGTTGACGCCTTTGGACGCGCCGAGTTTGGTGATGACGTCCAGACCGTCGAGGGTGTAGAACTTGATATGCTTTTTGGCAATCTGGTTCTTCATCTTGGCGGGGAGCTGTTTGTCCATCTCGTCGGGGGACCAGATGCTGTTGAGCAGGAAGGTGCCGCCGTCTTTGAGGTCGGACAACATATCGTAACGGAGCACGTAAGACTCGTTGTGGCAGGCGACGAAGTCGGCCTGGTCGATGAGGTAGGTGCTGCGGATGGGCTCGTCGCTGAAACGCAGGTGGGAGATGGTTATGCCGCCCGACTTCTTGGAGTCGTAGGAGAAGTATCCCTGTGCGTATTTTTCGGTGTGGTCGCCGATGATTTTGATGCTGTTCTTGTTCGCACCTACGGTGCCGTCGGAGCCGAGGCCGTAGAACTTGCAGGAAATCGTGCTGGGGGACGCCACGTCGATTTTCTCGTCGATGGGCAGAGATGTGTCGGTCACGTCGTCGAAAATACCGACGGTGAAGTGATTTTTCTTGCCCTCGTTCATATTCTTGTAAACGGCGTTGACCATAGAAGGATTGAATTCCTTGCTGCCGAGGCCGTATCTGCCGCAAAGTATTTCCGCCTTGACTTTCTTTTCTTCGAGAGCGGTCACGACGTCGAGATAGAGAGGTTCACCGAGAGAGCCCGCTTCCTTGGTGCGGTCGAGGACGGTGATTTTCTTGGCGGTCTTGGGGAGAGCGGCGACGAATTGGTCGATGGGGAAAGGACGGTAAAGTCTGACTTTGACGACGCCGACTTTCTGACCCTTCGCGTTGAGGTAATCGACGGTCTCTTCGACTGCTTCCGCACCGCTGCCCATAAGAACGATGACGCGGTCGGCGTCCTTTGCACCGTAGTAGTCGACGAGGTGATATTTTCTGCCCGTGAGACCCGCTACCTTGTCCATCATGGTCTGGACGATTTCGGGAACTGCCTGGTAGTATTTATTCGCGGCTTCTCTGTTCTGGAAGTAGATGTCGGGGTTCTGCGCCGTGCCTGCCTGATGAGGATGTTCGGGGTTGAGCGAACGCGCGCGGAAACGGTCGATATCGGAGAAGTCGACCAGGGATTTGATTTCGTCGTATTCGATGACGTCGATTTTGCTCACTTCGTGAGAGGTTCTGAAACCGTCGAAGAAGTTTATGAAAGGTACGGAGGATTTTAGTGTGGAAAGATGCGCCACAAGGCTCAGGTCCATGACTTCCTGAACGGAGTTGGACGCCAGCATTGCGAAGCCCGTCTGACGGCACGCCATAACGTCGGCGTGGTCACCGAAGATGCTGAGGGCGTGAGTGGCAAGCGCACGTGCCGAAACGTGGAAAACGCAGGGCAGCAGTTCGCCCGCGATTTTGTACATATTGGGTATCATCAGCAACAAGCCTTGGCTTGCGGTGAAGGTGGTGGTCATCGCGCCTGCGGCAAGAGAACCGTGAACCGCGCCCGCTGCACCCGCTTCGGACTGCATTTCTGCAATTTTCAGCACGTTGCCCAAGATGTTTTTTCTGCCTTGACCCGCCCATTCGTCGCAGTTTTCGGCCATAGGCGAGGAGGGTGTGATGGGGTAAATCGCCGCAACGTCGGAGAATGCATACGCGATATGCGCCGCCGCGGTGTTACCGTCGATTGTCATCTTTTTCATAAAAGACCTCCATAGAACTTGTAATCCGTGTAATAGTGTCAGCCTGTCGGCTGTGCAAAGTGGATTATACTATTCCGCTCGCGTTTAGTCAATCAATATTTGATTTTTAGTTAATTAGAATAACTGTAATCGCCCGTGCGCAAGTCACGCGCGGGCAGGACACGCGTCCCGCCAAGTTGCGCACCCGCTACGCGCCCGCAGCCGTTTGCCCGCGGCGGTGTCTTTGTCCGTCCGTGTCGGCGTTCCTTTTCGTCCGATTCGTGTTTTTACGGGTGGCACGGCCGCTTTCGATCAACGCGGCGTTTATGTCGCGCTCGGCGGACTTTGCCGCAATTCATGACAAAACAAAAACGCACTTTTATGCGTGCGTTTTTGCATTTTAACGTCGGATATTTGCAGTTGCGTTAGTTCCGTTACGCTTGTACGGCAGTCACCGTCACGGTGCAGACGAGAATTGCTTTGTCGCCGAACTTGTGGCCGTTGTCGACGCGGAGCACAATCTTTGCCGTCCCTTCGTGTATCATGGTGCGGTCGATGCATACGGTGAAGGAAACCGCGCTGTTGGAAGAACTGGAATTGGTGTATGTCACGGTGAGAGCGTCGGATGGGATGACGTCCTCGTCAAGCGAAAAAGCGGTCTGCTGATGCTGGGTGAAGTAGCCGCCCGTCTGAGAGGGCGTCTTGGTCACGTTGGCAACGAGCCTGTTCATCGTGTCGTACTGGGGTGCATAGTCGGGATTGTCCGCAGTCAGTACGATTGCAAAGGCAGATGGATTGTCACCGTCCCAGCTTAGGAAGTTGTCCGTTTCTTTGTCGGGATAGTAGGTCACGGTGACATTTATGCGCACGGGTTCGGCAGGCATTGTGAAAGAGTAGACACCGTCGGTTGCGGTCAGGTCGACGTATCCGGTCTCGGTGCCGTACAATTCCACGCCGTCTATGATGCTGTCGTCGGGATAGGTGAGCGTAAGAGTGAAGGAAACGGCGTCGCCTTCGCGGGCGGATTCGGGCAGATTTTCCACCGTGTAGTTGTCGGACGCCGTAGGCGCCTGAATGGAATAGAGCGTGCCCTGGAACTCGCCGCCGGGTGTATCGTTACCGCCGTTGTCGCATGCTGCAAGCGCAAAGGAAAGGCAGCAGACGAGCGCGCACACAATCAAAGGATAAACGATTTTTTTAGACATAGAATTCTCCTTCCCGACCGTCTCTCGACTTTCGTGTTCGTTTTCTTGTATTATAGTTATAATGCGCGGCGATAGCAAGAAATCTTTTTTTAAATGTGCACTTTTTCCGACGTGCACGGACGGGCACGCGGGAGCGCGCCGCCGTCAGACGCGCTCGAATACGTCCCAACATTGATTTAACGGGGCTTTCGTCAATCGTTTTGCATTTGCGCGGATGTGTGCTATAATACTATCATTATGCCACAAATAGAACTTATCGGCGTGAATTATTC
>CASECZ010000001.1 GCA_949286725.1 uncultured Clostridia bacterium | reverse complement strand
CTAAAACGGACACTCTCTCCATATACCGCGTTTGGTTTCTTTTTCCGATACGGGAATGACTTTCCATTTCGGGTTGACGAGTTCTCTGTCGCCGTCCCGCTCGGTTGGGGGATAGCGTATGTAACTCCGCATCGCGGTGAAAGCCTGTTTTCGGGTGTGCGTCAGGAAGTAGCGGACGTATTCTTTCGCACCTTCTTCGCGGTAGCACACCTTGTAGCCGTAATTCGGTTTTTGGCGTGCAGCCATATCAGCACTCCAACCAGAGCACTACGTCGAGCGTATCGTGAAAGTTCTGTTGGGCGATTTGCACTTCGAGCTCGTACAGACCGTCGTCATCAAGTTCGTTGACGGCGCGATAAAGTCTGCCGTAAAAGTCCTGTGACGACATGAGGGAAATAACCGTATCGGCGAAAAGTTTGCAGTTTCTGTTATCGTGGGTTGCGAGTCTTTGCATGTTGTTCATTGTCTGTCCTCCTCACGCCACACGTTTCAGGCCGCCGCCTAAACTTCTGACGCCGACGTTCCCGAATTCGCTGCACCATTCGTCGTCCTTGTTCCATACATAGGCGAACGCGCAGAACATGCTCCCGTTTTTGTAAACGAGGTCGTCCCATTCTTCTGGATATGCCGTGACAATGAGATAGTCCCAGCATTCGCCGAATTCGGTGAATTCGTGTGTAACGGCGTAAACCTTACAGCCGTGCTTCTGTTCGATTTCTTGCATTTTCTTGTAGGCTTCGGGCTCTTGATCAATCCAGAACCCGCCGAAATTTTCGAAGAAGCATACCTTGTCCTTTTGTTTGAAGCCCTCGATGTAAGGCTCGTAAATGTCCATTTGTTTCAAAATTTCAATTGCTTTTTCTTTGCCTGTCATAGTTTGTTTCTCCTTAAAGCGATTCTGCGATAGTAACGAAGTCGTCGATGTAAATTCCGTCGAACATACAGCCGTATTCGAAATACCGTCTGCCGGTTTTGTCGGTTAGAATGTCATAAGTGACAAGACTGATTTTCCCCCTGTCCGTCACCGCGACAAGGATTTCGGATTGGTCTGTGCTGTATCCGATGATGTTGAATGTGACGAAATCGTCACCGTCGAAAAAGTCGAATTCGGCAAGATAGCCTTTTTCGGCTTCGCAAGAGCTGGAAACTGTGTTTTCCATAGGGTTCACCTCCGAATTTTGATTTTGCCTTTCGGCAAGAGCGGAGGAGCGCAGGCGGAGATGAACGAAAACTCCGTATTTCCCTCTCGGTAGTCAACGGAGCAGAGCGGAAATTGTTGAGAGAAAATAGGGCAGTCTGGTTGGTGAACGCTTGTGCCTAACTAACAGGGCAGTCCGCTGAATAGCAAGGCGCACAAGTAAAACAGCAGAGCGGTCATATAGAGAATAAAGCGGTCTGAAAAACAGAGCCCGCCTGCAAATAAAAACCGCCTCGGGATAATCCCGAGGCGGTAATAAGACATTAAATTTTTCAGCGACAATTTACGCCCGTTGACTCCGCTCCGCCTGTGCTACACCCCGCCCCCGAAACGGCAAAGTTATAGGTTAAAGTCGATTGGTTTTTCATAAACATTAGGATGGGCATTTAAAAATAAAAAGGACAGTTAAGATAAATATTTAATCATATTTTGTAAAAAAATGTCAAAAATAATAAAAATAATTAAAAATATTCGCACTATAGTTGACATTTTTAATTTTAGAAAATATGATGATTTTACAAGTAGTAGTAATAGTTAAGTATTTGCGAGGTTATTATGTTGTTAGACTTTAGATTTAAAAATTATCTTTCTTTTGCTGAAGAGTGTGATTTTACTATGCTTGCCAATGCGGATAAGTCACATGAAAACAATTTGATTGTTGAAGGGAAAGAGCGCGTTTCTAAAGCAAGAATGATATATGGTGCAAATGCATCTGGTAAATCCTCATTTATTAAGGCGATGTTATTTGTGTCTGCATACATTGCGAATTCAAATAGTTTGTTGGAAAAGATGCCAATTCGCGTTGTGCCATTTAAATTTTGTAACGATTGCTTTAATAAACCTAGTGAGTTTTACATCAAATTCATAAGAGAAGGACTAAAGTATGCCTATAGGTTTAGTTGTACTAGGGACAAGGTTATTGATGAAAGGCTTGACATTTATTATACCTCTAAGCCTACTATGATTTTTAATAGGACGGATACGGTTAATTATGAATTTAATAAAGACTCGAAATTGTTAAACGATTTAAAAACCAAAAATTTGGAGAATAAGCTGTTTTTAGTAACAACAGCCGCATGGAATTACGAGAAAACGAAGCCAGTTGTTGACTATTTGTTAAACACTATAATGGTTGCACTCGATATAGATTCTCTGTGGAAAATAACTTTAGACAAAATTTACGAAAACAATGAGATTCAGGCGTATAAAGAATTTTGTTTGAGGATCTTAAACAATGCCGATTTAAGCATTGGTGATTTTACGATGGATGCCAAGAAACTCAAGGATATGGGTAAAGGTGGTGAAATTGTAACGGAGGTTCTTCGTGTTGTAGCTAAGGAAAACGAGGCTGCCAACATAGAACTTGATAATATTAATATCTATGATTTTAAAACGTTTCACGATATCAAAGACGGAGAAGAGTCAAAAAGATATGGTTTGAATTTGGTTGAAGAGTCATTGGGCACAATACAGATGTTCAAGTATTCACCTTTACTTTACTATGTGTTTAAGGAGGGGAAAGTACTTTTTATTGATGAAATTGATAAGAGTTTACATCCGTTGTCGGTTGAATATCTTGTGAAAATGTTTTTTAATAAAGACATAAACAGACATAATGCGCAGCTTATTGCAAACACACATGATACAAACCTTCTTAACCTTGATATTTTTAGAAGGGATGACATCTGGTTTACGGAAAAAGATTATGAAAGTGGAAAAACAGAAATGTTCTCGTTGGCAGATTTTTCTCCTAGGAAATCAGAGAACATTGAAAAAGCCTACCTTTTAGGGCGATATGGGGCAATTCCATTTATTAAGGTAGAATGATATGGGGAAGAAACAAGAGATAAAGTTTAAAAAGGAGCGACGACCTTTCATTTTTATTGTGTGCGAAGGGCGCAATAAAACTGAAAAAACTTATTTTACACATTTCAAGGATAGAAATGCACCTTTTGTGTTGCATATTATTGATTGTGAAGACACGGATATAATTAGCATGGCAAAAAAAGCCAACAACTTATTTGCCGAAAAACAACTGGATTCAACCTTAGGGGATAAAGTATTTTGTCTGGTTGATTTGGACTTAGACAGGTGTAAATTTGAGAAATATTTACATGCGCGCGAGCGGTACAAGAAAGTAATGATTATACCTTCCAATCCATGTTTTGAAACATGGTTGATGTTTTATTTTACAAAAAATCCAAAAGTTGTTAGTTCTTCTCAAAAAGCAAAGGTTGAAATGAAAAAGTTTATTGCTGATTATACCGAGAGTACCGATGTTATACGCGTGGCTAAACTTGGAATGAGCAATCATGTGGCAGCAATAAATAATGCTGAAATCAAAAATGAAAAGTATTCTGATGACATTTTGCTAATAGATAAAAACCCGTATACTGAAATGGCGACGTTAATTATGGAGTTAGTCAGTTATAGGAAAGACGAGTAATAACAAGTAAATCTTGATTTTTGATTTGCAAATAGCAAGTTGAAATAGTATAAATACGTTCTGTCTTGTAGAGTTGATTTAATGATGGCAAATAGGTCATCGTAGTGATCTTTCAAAAATTATAACAAAACAAAATTAAATAAATATTTTTCTCACGCTTGGTAGGAGAACATTTTTGAATTTTGATTAGTCATTTTTCAGCGTTGAAGTCACGGTTGTATGCTGATTGTTGAGTGTAGAATTGGAATTTACCTTATAAACGATTTAATGTATAGCAGTGAGAAAAGCAATGGGCGAGTCGTTGTTTGACGCCGATTTTCGACTACAAAAACTTCGTAAGAGCGGGGCAGAAACAGGCAGTTTGAAATGCGGGGAAAAGCGCGGAAAAACGGCGTGAAATCGGTATTGGCTGTATTTGGCTGTCAAATCGGGAAAAGGGCTGACAGCCAGAGAAATTTGGGGGAAGAAAAAGCACAAGATATTGTGGTGTTTTGGAGATTTGGAAGGGGTATGTTGAGGCGGGCAATGCCCATTTTGTTCTGGGTTGTACCTTGGTAAGGATGAGGTCACCGGTTCAAATCCGGTTAGCAGCTCCACACAACCCACTCATTTGAGTGGGTTTTTCATTTCTTCACCCGCATTTGTTTTGCCCCGACAGCGCCGATATACACAACTTGAAAGACAGATATGATTTTTATGGTTTTGGCGGTCGTTGATTTTTGTTGTGGCATTGCAATTTCGCCGTTTGCGTGTTAGCATCAATTTGTAGGTCGTGGCTTGAATACGCCATTGATTTGGCGGGGCACTTCTGTATCTTGCCGTATCGGAGCAGGTGACGTCAGTATATTGCACACCATAAAGAAGAGTGAATAACGACCGAAAAACAAGGGGACGAATAATGAACTATAAAGGTTTTGACAGTGCGGCTTGGCGGAGAAGCGGTCTCTTGGCTATCAGTGTGGCTTTTGTCCTATCAGGTCATGAATTGAGTTGAATGCTTTGGATCGCTTTACATGCAATGTCGACTGTTAAAAATCAGCTTATTGCAACAGAAATAGGATTGGTTATTTTTATTATACAAGTCATTGTGCAAGCAAAAGGATGTCGTCAATTGCTTTATTCAGTTATGGCGGACAATATGGGCAACGTCGCTACGCCTTGCGAAAAGGCACACAACAAACAGATGTTGTTATGGATAGTGTTTGCCGATTTGTGCATATTTGCGATTTCTTACGGTGTCTCGTTGGGATTCGGAAACAAACTGTTTTTGGCTATCGGAATGCCTATTATCGGTGTCGTGCTTTTTACTGTTATGGGCTTTGCAATAAAAAGAACAATACAATACAAACGAATAAAACGAAACAATGAAAAAAATGAAAGGAAATGTCAAAAAGAAGACGTTTGATGCGATGACATATTAAAACGCGCAAAAATTTAATTGCAAAAATATCGTTTGCGGAGCGGTTAAAATCTGTTTTTTAACAATTTAAATGCTGTGATTTCTTTTTTATTGTCGTTTGGCTGATTGTGACCGACAGTTTTTGTTGTTTATGAATTTTTTGACGGAAAAAAATGTATAACAAAAGCTATTAACGGAAAAATACGATTCGGGTTATTGAATTGCATTGCCCAGTGACAATGGGAATAATTTTACAAAAAACAAAAATGCGTTTTGATAACGTTTACCGAATGTAACAATGATAATGATAAAATTGAAAATCAACAACGTTCGTAACAATAAGTCGCTGATACGCAAGGGGTCGACGACGTCCGTCGCAACGCCCCGTATGATAGACATATACGAAACGTATGTGATTGACAAGGATTTCAATTTGAAAAAGGTAACTTTCTATTTCAACGGATATTTTTCACGCGGCAAAGCCGTCGTGCGGCTTCCCGACGGGTTCGAAATCAAACCGCACAGTAGACTTCGAGGAATTTTCGAGTTCAGGCATTGAAACTCGTGGGCATTTTCGAGGCGGCGGAGGGGCGAAAGACATTTGTGACTTTGTTACGGAAAAAAGTCGCAGAGGTGTGTATACTGACATCAGAAAACATCAGCGAGGTGGATTATGTCGGTCATTACCGTAACAAAAAACAATTTCGAAGAAGAAGTGCTCCGTTCGGACAAACCCGTGTTGCTCGACTTTTGGGCGAGCTGGTGCGGACCCTGCCGTATGATGAGCCCGATTGTCGACGATATTGCCGCAGAGCGCGACGACGTAAAAGTGGGCAAGGTAAACGTGGACGACGAGCCCGAACTGGCAAATTCTTTCCGCATTATGAGCATACCCACGCTTGTCGTGTTCAAGGACGGCAAAGCGGTGAGCGGCTCGGTGGGCGTTCGCCCCAAGTCCGAGATACTTGCGATGTTGAAATGAGGCACGTTATGGGCTGGTCGGATATTTTTCGTCGCAGGGACATAAACGAGGGCGTGGACAGATACGCAGCCACCCGCGGCGCGGTGCTCATCGACGTGCGCACGCCGTCGGAGTTTGCCGAAGGGCACATAGAAGGCAGCAGGAACATTCCTCTTCAATCCATACATACCGCAGAAAGCGCCGTTGCGGACAAGAACTCGCCTTTGTTCGTGTATTGTTTGAGCGGGGCGAGAAGCCGTTCGGCGGTGAGGGCGCTGAGAAATCTCGGTTATTCCGACGTTACGGACCTCGGCGGAATAATGCATTACAATGGAAAGGTGGTAAGACAATGAAAGTGGTCATAGTGGGCGGAGTGGCAGGCGGAGCGACGGCTGCCGCGCGTATAAGACGGCTTGACGAACACGCGGATATAACGGTGTTCGAGAAATCGGGTTATATCTCTTATGCCAATTGCGGACTGCCTTATTACATAGGCGGAGAGATCGAGGACAAGGAAGAACTCACGTTGCAGACGCCCGAAAGCTTTTATGCCAGATTCCGAATAGACGCGAAAGTGCGTCACGAGGTGACGGCAATCGACCCCGAGAAAAAGACCGTCACGGTAAAAAATCTCACGACAGGCGATGTATTCGACGAAACGTATGACAAGCTCCTGGTTTCGACGGGCGCCAAACCCGTGAAGCCGAATTTCGAAGGCGCGGATGACGAGAGGATTTTCACTTTGCGCAACGTTGAAGACACTTTCCGCATAAAGGATTACGTCACTGCCGCTTCTCCCGAAAAGGCGGTCGTAATCGGCGGCGGATTTATCGGTATCGAAGTTGCCGAAAACCTCAGACGTCTGGGCATCGACGTGACGCTTGTGGAAGCGGCGCCGCAACTTATGGCACCGTTCGATGCGGACATGGCGGCCTTTATTCACGCGGAAGTCAGGGCGGCGGGAGTCGAACTCGTGCTCGGCGGTATGGTGGACGGCTTCGAAACGGCGGGAAAATCGCTGGGAGTGCGCCTCAAAAGCGGTGAAGTCATCACGGCGGATATGGCGGTTATGGCAATCGGCGTCACGCCCGATACCGCACTGGCAAAGGCGGCGGGACTGAAACTCGGCGTTAAGGACAGCATAGTCGTCAACGAACGTATGGAAACTTCCGCAAAGGACGTTTACGCCGTGGGTGATGCCGTGCAGATAAAGAATTTCGTCACGGGCAAGGACACCCTGATTTCGCTTGCGGGACCCGCGAACAAACAGGGCAGAATTGCCGCCGACAACATATGTGGCAGAGACAGCAGATACAAAGGCGGGCAGGGAAGTTCCGTAATAAAAATATTCGGACTGACTGCCGCGTCAACGGGTATCAACGAAAGAACCGCGAAGAGCGAAGGGATTGATGCGGACAAGGTTATTCTTTCGCCCATGAGCCACGCAGGTTATTATCCCGGCGGCAGGATTATGACGATGAAAGTCGTGTTCGAAAAAGGAACCTACCGTTTGCTCGGCGCGCAGATAGTGGGTTTTGAGGGTGTGGACAAACGGATTGACGTGCTTGCGACGGCGATACGCGCAGGTATGACGGCAACCGACCTTACGGAACTGGACCTTGCGTACGCACCGCCGTATTCGTCCGCAAAAGACCCCGTGAATATGGCGGGATTCATGGCGGAGAATATCAGGAACGGACTGGTGAAACAGTGGTATTACGACGACGAGCCATCCCTGCCCAGAGACGGAAGCGTGACCTTGCTTGACGTTCGCACCGCCGACGAGTGCAGAACGGGCGGAATGATAGAGGGGTTTATCAACATACCCGTGGACGAACTTCGCGACAGGATGTCCGAAATCGCACGCGACAAGCCCGTGTACGTCATATGTCAGAGCGGACTGAGAAGTTATATTGCCGCGCGCATACTTGCAGGATACGGACTTAAAGCATACAATTTCGCCGGTGGATACCGCTATTATGCTGCCGTCGTCAACGACAGACGGTGCGCCGAACGAGCGACTGCCTGCGGCAAAGACGCAGTTTAGTTGATATTTTCTTCCAAAGTGTGAAAAGCCGATTGCACTTTCGCAATCGGCTTTTCCTTTATCCTTTTTCGGGATTATCATTTTCGATTCCGACCTGCGGATTATTCGTCCGCGAGTTCTCTCAGCCTCTTTTCGTCGACGATTTCCACCGTCCCTCGCGACAGTTTGACCAGCCCCTCCGACGCGAAATATCCCAGCATGCGCGACACGACTTCGCGCGGGCTTCCCAGATGATTTCCTATCGCTTCGTGCGTCGTTTTCAGTGTGTTGCTCCCTTCTATGTCGGCTTCTTCGACGAGGAAGGCGGCAAGCCTGCGGTCAAAACTCTTCCACATAATCTGTTCGATTAGCCACATCGTGTCGGTGAACCTTTCCGCAATCACTTCGTTGGTGAAGTTCGCAAGCGGAGCGGACTCTTTCATCACGGCTTTGTAGACGTCGGCGGGTATCACGGTCACTTTCGAGTCCTTTTCGGCAGTCAGCCACACCGAAAACTGTATTCCGTTCATCATACACGATGCCGAAAGCAGGCACATATCGCGCTCGAACAGGCGATACAGCGTGATTTCCTTGCCGTCGGGGGAGGTGGTATAGGCGCGCAGTTGACCCGACTGCACGAGAATCAGCCCCGTGCATTCCGTGCCGCCTTTATGAAGTATGCCGCCCTTCGGAAAGTCGCGCTCGAAAGCCGCGCCCGCAATCGTCGCGCGCTGGTTTTCGGTCAGCTTGTTCCATACGGGGAAAAATTCCGAAACTTCCATACGCTCTCCTTTGTATTTTCAGTATATCACATCCGTCGCCAAAAGCAAAACCGAATATCGCCGTGCCGTCCCCGCCTTTTTTGCCGAAAATCGGCGTTTGGGATATCCGACTGTGCAAAATGCGAAATATGTGTTAAACTTGTTTCGGGGTCGCGATTCACGGGCTTCCGCACCGTAAACGGAAGCACGTTGTGCGAAAGCGTCCGCGACGCTCCGATTTGCGTTTTGCTAGCGAGGCGAATATGAAAGAAGTGAAGATCGAAAGAGCATTGACCTACATCGAACCTGGTCCCGTTACGCTCGTGACCTCTTTCGACGGGGTGCGCAACAACGTGATGACCATCTCGTGGACGATGGCAATCGACTTCGACGGACATATCGTCATCACGACGGGGGGATGGAACCATTCCTTCTCGGTCATTATGGAAACGGGGGAGTGCGTTGTGTGCATACCGCCCGCGGAGATGGCGGAGACCGTCGTCGACATCGGAATGGTGAGCGGGGCGGACATAGACAAGTTCTCCGTGTTTCCCGTCACGGCGTTGCCCGCAAAGACGGTCAAAGCGCCGTTGATTGCCGAGTGCATCGCGTGCCTGGAATGCAAAGTGACGGACTATATCGACGACTACGGGTTCATAGTGCTGAAAGTGCAGCGCGTGGTCGTCAACGAGAATGCGGCAGACAAGAGAATGTTGCACGCCGTGGGCGACGGGACGTTCGTCGCGGACGGCGAGAAGTTCAATCTGCGAGAGAGGATGAAGGCAAAACTTCCTCCCAATCTGTGAGATTCAAAGGGGTAAAAATGGCACTTGCTGAAATGAAATGTCCCTCCTGCGGCGCGCCGTTGAAGACGTGCGGGAATCATTACGAGTGCAAATATTGCGGCGCAATCGTCGTCGCGGAAATCGGAATTCGGCAGCTTTTCGAGTATCTCACGAAATAGAACGAAAACAAATCGAGTGCGTCAGATTGCGGGTTTTGCCCGCAATATTTGTTTATTAAGCATTTTTTCCGATTGTGTTTTTCGTTGAGCGAAACGTCGTCGGTCGGCATTGGATTTGCGCCGAAACGGAGCAAGGCTTACAGGGCAAACAGCGTGATTTCCGTCGGATAAATCAGGGAGCCTTTGTAGCGCAGATAAAAATCGTAGTCGGTTGAAATCCCGTCTATCATCTGCGGAATTTTCCACAAATCCTCGTTGTTGTGATAAACGGACACCAGAAGTTTCGGGTGATCGTTGTTTATGTGTCCTACCGCACCGCGCAATGCGTTCTGTTCGCCGCCTTCGATATCGGCTTTAATCAGCGTTACGGGCTCGGTCACGTCCTCGTCCAGCGTGGTGACTTCCACTTCGGTTTCGCCCTCTTCCGAGAGCGAGTTTGCGGACAAACTCGTTTTGTTTTCCGAAATGCGCATAACTCCTTTTTTGTCGGCTATGCCTTTGAGTCTGCATTCCACGTTGTCGAACGGTACGACGTTTTTGCGGAGTATTTCGAAAGTGGATGGAGTGATTTCGTAGCAGTAGTACTTTTTGAAACTGTCTCTGCCGAGGTTCAGCACGTAGAGCAATAAGGTGTCGCCGACGTACGCGCCCAAATCCACGACCACTTCGTCGGAAGTGTATTTGAGTATGTCGAGGTCGAAATATTCGTCGAACATATATTCCTTTGCGCGCACCGTGGCGGTGCAGTCCAGACGGAACCAGTTGTTCAGCACGGTGTAAAGCGTTCTTTTGGACCTGAAATCGGCAAGGCGTTCGTACAGCCACACGAAGTCCGTCATATGTTGTTTCAAAGCCGCGGCTTTCAGGTCGAACGCTTCGTAAACGCCTTTTTCGGGGTTGAGTTTTCCCCAAAATCCGAACGCGTTGAAAAAGTTTACGTAACTTTTCCTCGTCCCTTCCGCCATCGCTTCGAACGAAGTTTTTATCGTTCGGAAGATTTCTTCTCCCGACATATATCCGATTTGCTCCGCCAACTTGTAAAATTCTCTGTCCACTATGTTCATAATTTCTCCGTAACCGTCTTTATACTCTATGAAAGCAGCGCATAAAATTGTCAGAGGACCCGTTTTTCCGTCGGCGCGGGCAACAACGGCTTTACAAAATCGCAGATTGAGAGTAATATCTTATCAAAGGGACAGTATATGAGAACACACGAATCGGAAGAGATGTATCTCGAAACAATTTTGCTGATGAAACGCACGCGCTCAATCGTGCGCTCCGTCGACGTCGTGGAGGAACTGGATTATGCAAAGTCCAGCGTTTCGCGCGCCGTCAATCTGCTCGAAAAGAAGGGCTATGTGACAATCGACCGCATAGACGGCAATATCGAGTTCACCGAAGAAGGCAGAAAGAAAGCCGAGAGCATATACGACAGGCACAAGGTGCTCACCGAGGCGTTGATGAAAATCGGCGCGGACAAGGAGCTTGCGGAGGACAACGCCTGCCGCATAGAACACGTCATTTCGGATGACCTGTTTCGCATAATAGAAAAGTTCGCAAAAGCGGACAAGTGACAAGTGACGAGAAAAACAAAAGCCGCGAAAAGCGGCTTTTTTTGTTGTACGGAACTTTCGTATGCAATAGGGCGTATACGAGAAAGGTTGGGCACAATCGGGCTCACGACTGTTTTACGAAGTCCTTGATTTCGTCGTAAACCTCGGCAAGCGATTTCCCCGTGGCGTCCGCAATGCGCGCAAGGTCGTCGAATTCGGCTTTGCGTTTGCTTGCGCCCATTCCGTAGCTGTGTTTGACGCGCACCTCGCCGAGGGGCGTTTTCACGACTTCCGTTTCGCGGTTCAGACAAATTCTGCGCACGACGGACACGCGCACGCCTATTGTCGAAGTGTGTTTGAAGAGCAACGCTGCGAACTTTTCGGCTTCGTCTGCGCGGCACAGGCAGGTGAGAATGAAACAAGGGCGGTTTTTCTTGGTCTGCGCGCACACCGTGTTGACGTCGAGAGCGCCCTCTTTCATCAGTTTTTCGCATGCGTACCCCACGGCTTCGCCCGTAATATCGTCGACGTTGCACACGAGTTCGGCGACCTCTTCGCAGGCGCAGTCGTCCTTTTCGGTTGTCGTTTCGGCATCGCCGACGAAAGCGCGTACGCAGTTCAGACGGTCGGGCAGGTCGCGTCCGCCCATGCCGTAACCCGTTGCCGAAACCGTCATCGACGGCATATTGCCGAAGCTATCCGCAAAGGCGGCAACCAGTGCCGCGCCCGTCGTGGTGCAGAGTTCGCAGTTGCCGTCGCCGAAAGAGGGAATGCCTTTTAGCAGTTCGGCGGTAGCGGGTGTGGGTACGGGCAGAACGCCGTGCGCACAGCGTACGGTGCCGCCGCCCACGTTGACGGGAGAGCATACCACGCGCGACGGCGAAATTGCGTCGAGCAGGAAACAGGCGCACACGACGTTCGCGACGGCGCGTACGGAGCCCACTTCGTGGAATTGCACCTTGTCCTCCGTCGTCCCGTGGACCTCTGCTTCGGCGCGCGCTATGATTTCGTACACGCTTTTTGCGAGGGCTTTTACCTCGGCGGGGAAGAGGAAAGCGTCGATTACGGCGAACACGTCGGCAAGCGTGCGGTGCGTGTGTCCGTGATTTTCGCTTTCGACGGTGAACAGAGTGCCGACAACGCCTTGACGCAGGCAATCCTTGGCGTATATTTTCACGCCGTCGGGAGCGGCGGACTGCATTTCGGACAGCAACTCTCTGTCGCGTCCCGCAACGTCGTAGAGTGCGGCGGCGACCATATCGCCCGAGGCTCCGTTTTTGAGTTCGAGATACAGCGTTTTCATTTGCTTTCCCCCATTTTGTTTATCATATCGGCGAGATATCCCGCGCCGAACCCGTTGTCTATGTTGACGACTGCGGTACCGTTGGAACAGGAATTGAGCATCGCCAGCAGAGCGGACAATCCGCCGAAATTCGCGCCGTAACCCACGCTCGTGGGCACCGCGATGACGGGGCAATCCACCAGCCCGCCGACAACGCTTGCAAGCGCGCCTTCCATGCCCGCAACCGCGATGACGACACGCGCGGACATGATTTCGTCGAGGTGAGCAAGCAGTCTGTGCAGACCCGACACGCCCACGTCGTATATGCGCGTCACCTTGCTGCCCAGACACTCGGCGGTGACGGCGGCTTCCTCGCATACGGATATGTCGCTCGTGCCCGCCGACACGAGTACGACGTTGCCCACGCGAACCTTGTCGGGCGTCTCGGCGACGACGGCTGCCTGTGCTGCGGGGTAGTACGTCATCTCGACGGAGTCCTTCATCGCCTCGTACTTTTCGGGCGCCAGTCTGGTGATGAGAATGTCGCTCAATCCGTTGGAAAGCATATTTTTGACGATGCCCGTCATTTGTTCGGGGGTTTTGCCCATGCCGAAAATGACTTCTTTCGTGCCCTGACGCACCCCGCGGTGATAATCGACGTGCGCAAACCCGATGTCCTCGAAGGGCTGTTTCTTGATGAGCAGGAGAGCGTCTTCCACGCTCATTTCGCCCGCCTGCACTTTGCGCAAAATGTCCTCGGTCTGATTTTTCATATGCTCCTCCTCCTTCCCGTCGGCGGGTACCCGCCGTCGAAAATTTCGTATATGCCGTCGAGCAATTCTTTGCCCGCCTCTTCCGCCTTTTTTTCGTCCTCTTCGCGTATCAGCAGAGTGGCGCGGTTGTCCTTCACCTTGACGCGAAAGCCCGAAAGCCCCGCCTCGGCGACCTTTTCTTCCGCGCGCTCCACCTTGCCGAGCAGTTCCGCGGTCAGCCGTTCACCCGTGGCGATGCGCGTCGCAAGACAGGAGTCGGACGGCTTGTCCCAGACGGACAATCCCGCCGCGCGGGCAAGCAGCCGCACCGTCTTTTTGTCTATTCCGCATTCCCTGAAAGGCGAACGCACTCCGAGCTCCGAAAGGGCGCGCATACCCTCTCTTTCCGCGCTGTCGTCGGACGCGTTCGTGCCGTCGACGACGGTGTCGAAGCCGTCCTTTTTTGCCGCGTCCGCAACCGCGGATAACAGCGCGCGTTTACAGTAATAACAACGCAAAGAAGTGTTTTTCGTTATATTTTCGTCAGATAAAACGTCGATTGTTACAGTTGTCGATTCGACGCCCGTTTCTGGCGCGAGTTCTTGCGCCTCTTTCAAAGACTTGTCGGAGCGCAGGCGGGAGCTCACCAGATAGGCTTTTGCGGGAATGTCGGCAAGCCGCGCGTAAGCCGCGAGGCAAGCCGAGTCCGTGCCGCCCGAGTAGGCGATTGCGACGCCTTTTTCGCCGTACGAGGCAAGGCGGTCTTTCAGCATTTCGGACACGGCGGCGAGGTCGGGTATCACGCCTTCGGCTATGCCGTCGCCGTAGGCCGCAATCCACGCGAAACTCCCCCAGTAGGTGTCGAGCGAGAGCATCTCGGAAAGGGCGGCGCGTGCCGCAGTGCGTTTCGCGCGCATCTTCTCGAAATGGTACACGCCGTAAAGAAGTATGGTGCGGGTCATCTCGTCGGCGTGCGCCGTCGTCTCGGTGAGGTTGGCAAGCGTATCCTCACCCGAAAACAGTTTGCAGGTCAGAAGGTATCCGAGGTGATGCCCGATTTTTATGTCGGGGTTGTAGCGGTTCATCGCCTCGGCGACGTTACCGTTGCATCGTACGAGGGAAAGCGCGTGCCAGTAAATCGTCGCTATATACATATCCCCGTTGTCTTCCGAAAGGGGATAACACTTTTCGAAATAATGTGCCGCCCGCTCGAAATCCCCGTCGTAGAATTCGCACAATCCCTGTCTGTAAACGACATCGAGGCTGTCGGGATTTGCCGCGTCGCAGTCGGCGAGCAGTTTGCGCGCGGTCGCGAAGTCGCGGGTTTTCAGCATACAGAGCGCCAGTTTGCGTTTGGCGGCGTAGTTGTCGGGCGCGTCGCGCAGTATGCGGCGGTAGACCTCGGCGGCGTCCTTGTAGCGCAGTTGGAAGCACAGCGCGCCCGCGAGCGTCAGCAGGTTTTCGGGCGTGGGCGATTTTGTCGCTTCGTATCGGGCGAGGGCGGTGGCTTCGTCGTCGCCGACGAGCGCGGGTGCGTCGGCAAACTGACTGAAATAACTTTCGTGCAGTGTGCCGAAGAGGTTGTGAAAAGGCAGGTGCGCGTGCCCCTCCGAGTGGTCGTGTCCGTGATGTGAGAGTGTGCCGCAGGTGCAGACTCCCGTGAGATTGTCACACATATTCTCTCCTAGTCGAGGTAACTCGCGCCGCCTTTTACGGCATTGGCGCGCGTTTCGAGGAAGTAGTTTATAAGATAGAAGGCCAGCACGAGGAGCATTATGCACACCCCCGGTGCCATAAACCAGTTGTACGCTCCCGAGGCAAACCCGCCGTGACGGTAAGCGAGATTTATCATTCCGCCCCAGGTGATTTCCGTGACGTCGCCGAGCCCGAGGAAGCCGAGCGTGGCTTCGAGAAGAACGCAGGATGCCACGCCCGTGACGAATTTGGCGAGAACGATTTCGCGCAGGTTGGGCAGAATGTGCCCGAACAATATGCGCGTGCGCGAGTAACCGAGCCCTTTCATAATTTTCACGAAGGGCATTTTTTTGAGTTGCAGGGTGCGTTGTCTTACGGCGCGCGCCGTACCGCACCAACCGAGCAGAGCAACGGTAAGTACGACGTTGTGCCAGCCTGCGCCGAGGTAAGCCGCAAGCACGATTGCAAGCGGCAGCATAGGTATGAGCAGGAAGAAATTGACGACGCCGTTGACGGCTTCGCCCGCGATGCTTCCGAGGTATCCCGCGGCAAGTCCGACCAGCGTGCCTATCACGAGCGACACGAGGGCGGCGAGCAATCCGACCACGAGAGTGGAACGTGCGGCGTATATCGTTTCGCTCATTATGTCGCGCCCGATGTTGTTGGTGCCGAGCGGGTGTTCGGCGCAAGGCGCAAGGAATGGTTCGAACACGGTTTCGGGGTTGTGCGGTGCAATCTGTGCGGGAAAAACCGCGAATATGACGAAAGTGAGCAAAATCGCAAGCCCGGCGACGAGTGCTCCGTACCCCTTGAAACGCTTTATTTTGCGGCGGCTCGCGGCGAAAAATTCAGTCATAGTTCTCACCCAGCCTTTGCCGCGGATCCGTCACGGCACATATCACGTCCGTGACGAAATTGGCGATGATTACGGACAACGCGATGACGAACAGGCACCCTTGCAGGACGGGAAAATCGCGCTGTGTTATGGCGCGACTTATCAGCGTCCCCATTCCGTCCAAAGAGAATATCATTTCCACCACGAGCGACCCCGAAAGCATTTTGCCGAAACCCGTTCCGACCAGCGTCAGGAAGGGTTGGCATATGTTCGGGAATACGTGAACCGTGCCGACACGTCCGTCGGATATGCCTTTTGCTTTGGCAAACACGACGTATTTGCTTTCCCATTCCTTTGCCGCCATATTTCTCAACAGGACGTATTTTGCGGGCGTACTTGCCGCGACGAGTACGCCGACGGGAAGTATGAGATGTTCCAACCTGTCGAGAAAATAGAGGAAGGAATTTTCTGGCGGAATGACGGAGTTCAGCCCCCCGTAGGGCAGCCAGCCGAGTTCGTAAGCAAATATTATTACCGCGAGCATTGCAAGAAAGAATGTCGGCACGGAGTTCAAAGCAATGTTGAACCCCGTGGAAATTTTGTCGAGAGGTGAAGTTTTGCGCCGTCCCGCGAGCAACCCCCACAGCAAGGCGATGAGCGCTGAAAGCACGGTGGCGGGCAGTGCGATCTGCAACGTCACGGGCAGTTTTTGCAATATGACGTCCGACACGTCGCCGCCCTGATGATAGGAGTACCCGAGGTTGCCCGTAAACAGTCCTTTGAGGTAGTTGCCGAACTGTTCCGAAAGCGGCTTGTCGAGCCCCAGCATTTCGCGGCATTCCTCGTATTCTTCCTGCGTGACGTAATCTTCGTCGCCGCCTATGAGCGTGAGAACGGGGTCACCCGGCATCATTCGCGGCAGGAAAAAGTTGACGACAACGACTGCCGCCAAAGCCAATACCGAGAATATCAGACTGCCGATAATCCTTTTTTTCACGCTTGCTGCTTATCCTTGATATTTTTGCCGTGCCCGCCCGCCTGCCGAAAACGGAGAGCGGCGGGCACGGAAGTTGAGTTTACGCCTTGCGCAAAGTCTGCCAGCCGATTATGTTGAGCAGACCGAAACTGCCGTCCTTGCGGAAGCCCGAAAGAGCCGAGGAGTAGACCTGCACGACGCTGTCGTTGTAGAGCGAGATTGCAGGCGTGAACTCGGCGCAGTACAGTTGGAAATCGCGCGCCGCGGAGAGGTATTCGTCCTCCGTTGCCGCGGTATTCAGCGCGTTGACGATTCGGAGGAAGTCGGGGTCGGTTATGTTGGCGTAGGGCGCGTTGCCCGTGGCGACGAAGTACATACTGCCGAGCCCGCCCTGATTGCCGACGCCGTATGCCGTCAGTTTGACAAGACACGCCTGGTGTTTGTGTTCCATCACCGTACTGAGGAAAGTTTGCGACTCCTGCGACTTGACGGATACGGAAATCAATCCCGTTTCTTCGAGCTGGGTTTTGAGCACTTTGGCGACTTCGCCGTAGTTGCCGTCCGCGCGCACGAGCAGTTCGAATGCGAATTTGTCCGACTGCGTATAACCCGCGCCGAGAAGAAGTTCGCGCGCGGCGTCGAGATTGCGGGTGCGTTCTGCGGTTTCGGTGTAGCCGATTGTGGCGGGCGAGGCGAACCCCTCGTAACTCGCAGTTGCGAAAGAGGTGCCGAAAAGTTTTCTTATCTGCGCGTAATCGATGGCGAGCGCAACGGCTTTACGCACGCTGGGGTCGGTGACGACGGCGTTGTTGAAAAAGAGGTTCATGGGGTAGGACTCGTCTGCGTAACTGTCGAGGGTCAGCCCTTTGTAGCCCGCAAAATCTTTTTCCGCGGCAGGGTAGAGCCCTTTGGCGTAGTTGTATTCCATATCGATTTCGCCCGATTTCAATGCGAGGTGCATAACGTCCGCCGTGCCGTACGTTTTGAAAATGACCTTGTCAAACGCAATTTGGTCGGCGTAGGGGTAATCTCCGTATTTCACGAAAGTGAGGGTGCCGGAGTTGGTGTCGAAGGACGAGAATTTGAAAGGACCGCAACCCACCACGGAGTCGGCGTCCGAAAGCGTCTTTGCGGTCTTGCCTTCGAGCAGGTGCTTGGGCATAACGCGCATTGCGATAATGCTGTTCAGAAAACGCGGGTTGGGCGTTGCGAGCGTCAGTTTCACCGAGCGGTCGGAGAGCTTTTCTATGTTTGAAAGCGTGCCGTTCTCGTCGTCGGGGTAGCCGAAGAAGTCCGAGAAAGTGAACACCAGGTCGTCCGCGTTGACCGCGACGCCGTCGTGCCAGGTGAAACCGTTGCGCACCGTGAATACCCAGCTTCTGCCGCCATCCGTTTCCTCGTAGGTGGTGAGCAACGGTTCGAACGTGCCGTCGGTGTTTTTTGCCACGGGCGCAAGTTGCGACACCGTTCCGCTCAACACGTCGTAGTTATAGCCGGGGTTGCCGCCGCTGCCCGCGTCGAGACGGTTCAGAGAAGTTATGACCGTGGTCGTGCCGACGATGAGCGTCTTTTCGCTGTTTTTGTTGGGGTTGCACGCCGTAAGCGCGGGTATGCAGAGCGCTATGGCGAGTACGACGCAGAACAGTGCCGCGACGAGTTTTTTTGTGATTTTCATTGTGTCTCCTTTACGATTTCGCAGAGTATGCCGTCCGTCAATCGATAGCGTCTGTCCGCAAACGCTTCAACCACCGCTTCGTCGTGGGAGATGAACAGTACGGATAACTTCCGTGTAGTTACCAGTCGGTCGAACAGTGCGAGTATCTGCGCCTGCGACGATACGTCGAGCATTGCCGTCGCCTCGTCCGAGATGAGCACGGACGGATTTACGGCGAGAGCCCGCGCAATGGCGATACGCTGTGCCTGTCCTCCCGAAATCTGCGCGGGAACGCGCGTTGCTATATCCTTTTCCAGTTGCACGCATTCGAGCAACTCTTCCGTCATACGCTGTGCCTGACTTCGGTCGGCGGCGCGACGGGATACGCGCAAAGCTTCGGAGATTGCGCGGCCTACCGGCTGAACGGGGTCGAGCGACGCAAACGGATGTTGCGGCACGACCTGCACGGTCTTGCCCGTAACTCTGTCGTAACGACGTTTTGCGTCGAACAGCGGTTTGCCGTCGACGTACACATTGCCGCCGTCGGGCGGCGTAAGCCCGCAGATTATGCGGGCAAGCGTGCTTTTGCCCTCTCCGCTCTTGCCGACGACGGCGACCTTTTCGCCTTCGCCCACGACGAGAGACACCCCTTTGAGAGGAGAACATATGCCGCCGCCGGGCAGTTTGAAACTCTTGCTTACGTTATCTGCCGTCAGCATTGAAACACCTCCTCGTCACGCCGTCGCACTCTTCGGGGGACGGCTTTGCCGCGGCGCATTCCTCCGTTGCCAGCGGACAACGACGGTAAAACGCGCATCCCGTTCCGCCTTCGCGCAGAACGGGGCAGGGACGAAAACCGTTTTCGGGCAGGGCTTCCGTCAGCGAACGAGTGTAAGGGTGCGACGGCGCGGACAGCACTTTGCCCGTGTCGCCGTATTCCATAAGTTCGCCCTTGTACATCACGAGCACGCGCGAGCACTTCTTCGCGACGCTCACGTTGTGGGTGATGACGAGAACGGCGGCGGAAGGGAAGAGTTCGTTCAATCCGTCGATGAACTTCATCGCGCCCGCCTCGTCGATGCCTTTGGTGGGTTCGTCGGCGATGACGAGGCGCGGATTGCCGCACAGCGCGGCGGCAAGCACGACCTTCTGCGCCTGTCCGCCCGAAAGCTGGAAAGGATATTTCCCGATTGCGTTTTCCGCGTCGTCCAACCCCGCGTCGCGCAGTCGCGCCAGAGCGAGCTCCCGTCTTTCCTTTATACCTTTGAAACCCGCCTTTTTCAGGCATTCGGCAAGTTGCGTCCCGACCGTAAGCGAGGGATTGAGAAATTCGCCGCCGCTTTGCGGCACGAGCACGACGTCCTTGCCGCGCAATGCGCGCAAATCGCGCTCGCGTGCCGAAACGAGGTCCGTGCCGTCGAACAGGATTTTGCCCGCGCGCTTGCAGTTGCGGGGCAGAAGTCCCGTTATCGCCATGGCAGTCATGGTCTTGCCGCAACCGCTTTCGCCGACCACCGCAAGCCTTTCCCCTTTGTCGAGAGAAAAGGAAAGGTCGGACACGATCACGTTCGTGCCGCGGCTCATTTCTGCGGTGATGTAGAGGTGTTCGACTTCAAGCAACATAGGCAAAAAGAAAAGACTTATTCTACTGCGATATAGAACAAGCCTTCGTGACTTATGATTGTGAGTTTCGCGTCCTTTTTCGGCGACGCCTTCGTGACGTCTTTCGGACTTAAACAGTATAGCAGTCGCGTGCGTGCCTGTCAACACGCGCAGCGCACAAAACGGCGGTTTAAGTTTGTTTTGCCTCAAACTGTGATGCGCAACAAGTTGACTTTTGCCGCGGCGGTGTGTTAAGTTGAAACTATGAAAATTCTTGTTGTCGACGGACAGGGCGGAGGAATAGGCAAAAGCATAATCGAAGCCCTGCGAGCCGTCGGGGTAAAAGACGAAATATACGCCTGCGGCACAAATGCCGCCGCGTCCGCGAATATGCACAAAGCGGGTGCGGACCACTCCGCCACGGGCGAGAATGCGATAGTCTGCAACGCACGCACCGCCGATGTGATAACGGGTCCCATCGGTGTGGTGATGAGCGACGCGTTGCTCGGCGAAATCACTCCGTCAATGGCGCAGGCGCTCGCGTCGAGCAAAGCTGTGCGAGTGCTCGTGCCCCTCAACAAATGCAACACGATAATAGTCGGCGTGTCATCGTCCACGCTTTCGCAGAACATTGCCGAAGCCGCGGAAAAAATCAAATCGCTCTGCAAGCCCGAGGGTTGAGTACCCCTTTCTGGCAGACGCCGCCGCTTTAACACGTTGCAAGGCTCCGCTTTCGCGGAGTTTTTATTTTGCAGATTTCCGCCTTTTTTTTGCGCCTCATTTACGACGCACATAAGGCGGCTCCGCTTGCGTCGCCGAAACATCGCATTTGCATAAAGTTGTCCGAACAAAAAGATAAACGCACCGAAACGGTGCGTTGAAGTGTTTGTTTAGCGATATTTGACAAAGCCGTGTTTTGCCGCGTCAGGCGAGAGGAAGAATGCGCGTGCAGTGGTCGTACAGGTCGATGACGAGCAGTTTTTTGCGCAGTCCCGGGTCGCCGAAAAGAGTGCGCACCGCCTCGGCAACTTGGAAGGAGGCTATGTTGCAAGCGGTGAACGCGAGCACGGGCGGTTCGTCCTGCGTGGGTGTGTTGCCGTAGATTTTCTGCATTGAATTGTCGCCGGGGAATATGGTGGAAATCTGTCCGTACCAGTGCGATACGCCGCCCGTGATGAGGGGGATTTTGCGTTGCTCGCAGGCACGTTCCAGTTCAAAGCGGGTCTCCACGTTGTCGAGCGCGTCGATGACCAGGTCGCAGTCGCGTATCAGGTCGTAGGCGTTGGCGTCGCTTATGCGCACGGCGAAACTTTTGACCTCGCTCATCGCGCTCTTGGATATATAGCGCGCAATGGCGACGGCTTTGTTTATGCCTAGCGTCGTGGTGTTGCAGTAAAGCTGACGGTTGAGGTTGCTTTGCTCGAATACGTCGCTGTCGCAGAGATTGAGCCCGCCGATGCCGAGGCGGAAGAGCAGTTCGGCACAATAGCCGCCCAGACCGCCGCACCCCGCGATGAAAACCGTTTTGTGGCGCAGAAGCAGTTGCTGTTCGTGCGATATTGCGCCGATATTTCTTCTTTCGGATTCTCTTTCGAACATTTCAATCCCCTTAATTCCAACATTATACATTCCGAAAAGCAGGTTTGTCAATATCTGCCCGAATCGGCGAAATATGTCCGCGCGGCGTGCGTCGTGCAAAAACGCTCTTGAAAGGATGTATAACTTGTGATATAATCACAGTATAGTTTTTTAGTCGCGTGTGCGGCAAAGTGCATTTTTGTTTGCAGTTAGGGGGAAATATGGCAACTAAATACGGTGCGTATTGCGGCAAGGTCATCAAAATCGACCTTACTTCGCAAAAGTGGGAAGAATATCCCGTCAACGACGAGGACAGACGGCTTTTCCTCGGCGGCAAAATCCTCGCCGCGAGAATTCTCAACGATTTCATCACGAAACCCATCGACCCGCTCGGAGAGGAGAACGTAATCGTCATTTCCAGCGGTCCGCTCAACGGCACGGGGTGTCCGTCGTCGTCGCGTTTCAACGTAAGTACGATATCGCCGCTCACGGGAATACTCACGTCCTCGAACTGCGGCGGCGGCTTTGCCATGGCGATGAAGCGCGCGGGTTACGACGCAATCATAATCACGGGCAAGAGCGAAAAATTCATCTATCTCGACGTGACGGCGCGTGGGGTGGAGTTCAAGGACGCCGAGCCTTTCAGGGGTATGCTGACGGCGGATACGCAGGCGGCAATCGGCGGAAAGGGCACCAAACTCGTCATCGGACCCGCGGGTGAAAACCTCGTGCGGTACGCGTGCGCGGTGAGCGACGACAGAGCGGCGGGCAGAGGCGGCGTAGGCGCGGTTATGGGCAGCAAGAACCTCAAAGCCGTGGTTGCGACCGGCACGGGTATGCTGGAATTTTACGACCCCGAACGCTTGCAGGAGATAAAGAAGAAGTGGACGAAACGTCTGCGTTCGCACCCTCTTACGGGCGAACAGCTGCCCAAACTCGGCACGGCGGCGTTGCTTGCTCCGATGAACCAGAAAAACATTCTCGCAACGCGCAACTTCGGTGCGGGGCGTTACGAGTTTTACGACAAGGTCACGGGCGAGGAACTCGCCGAAAAATTCCTCGTCAAGAACAGAGGGTGTCTGACTTGTCCCATTCAGTGCGCGCGCGTCGTCGAAGTGGACGGCAAAATCGTCAAAGGACCCGAAGTCGAGATTATGGGTCTTATGGGCGCGAACATACTGAACGACAACCTAGAAAAGATTATCCGCTGGAACTACGAGATGGACGAACTCGGCATGGATACCATATCCGCGTCGGGCACCATCGCGTTTGCCATGGAACTCAACGAGAAAGGCATGTGGGACTGCGGATTGGAGTTCGGCAAAATCGACAACATCTCGCAGATAATTCACGAAATCGCCTATCGCTCCTCCGAAGTCGGCGACAAACTCGCCAACGGCTCGCGAGAGCTCATGCGGGAGTTCGGCGGCGAGGACTTCTGCATTCAGGTCAAGGGCATGGAACTTTCGGCGTACGAGCCGCGCGGCGCGGTCGGTCAGGGTCTCGGCTACTCGGTGTCCAACCGCGGCGGATGCCACCTCAATGCGGGGTACGAAGTCGTCGTCGAAGGTCTCGGTCTCACGATAAACCCGTACACCAAACACGGCAAGGCGCAGATTGCCGTTATGTTCCAGAACCTTATGGAAGCGGTCAGCGCGGACGGCAACTGCCTGTTCACGACGTACGCGTTCTTCCCGTTCTTCCTGTTCAAGCGCCCCAACAGTCTGCTGTCCAAGACGGTCAACAAGGTGTTGCCGTATCTCGGACCCGCGCTCGCCATCATCAACAAATATCCGCACCTTGCGCACATCAACATCTTCTCGATGTTGCCGCACCCCGTCGCCATACACGCCGCAACGGGCATGAAACTGACGATGGGCGACCTCATGCGCATAGGCGCGCGAGGGTTCAACCTCGAACGCACGATAAATCAGCGTCTCGGCATTTCGGCAAAGGACGACAAACTTCCGCGCCGCCTCACCGACGAGGAACAGATAAAGGGCGACCCGCGCACCAAAGTGCCGCAAGCCGCACTCAAAAAACAGTTCTACAAGGGCAGAGGCTGGGACGAAAACGGCTTTGTCAAGGAGAGCACCAAACGCTATTACGGCATAGACCGTCTCGACAACATAGGCGAAAGACCTCTCGAAGTGCAGGGCGAACGCAATCTCAAACGCCGCAAAGTCAAAAAGGAGAGTTCTGTCAATGGTTAAGGTGGAATTTTTCGGGCTGTACAGACTCAACTACAAGATGAAGGAATGTGAAATCGACGCCGCGGACATTATGGAGCTGTTCCGCAAACTCAACGAGATGAACCCCGTTTATTCCGTGCGCGACCTCAAAAATTCCATAGTCATCGTCAACGACGTCAATTTCAACGAATTGAAAAAATACCGCACAAAACTCAACGACGGCGACAAGGTACTCATAATGTCGCCTGCGTCGGGAGGTTAGGAGGCAGAATGTTCACGGCAGCGGTTGTCACCGTAAGCGACAAAGGATATGCAGGCACACGGGAGGATATCTCCGGCGGAGTGGTCGCCGAGGAACTCGAAAAGGGCGGTTTCTCGGTGATTTCGCGTACGATTGTTCCCGACGAGCAAGAAGTCATCGAAAGGACTTTGAAACAGTACGCCGACGAGGGTGTGAACCTCGTCGTCACGACGGGCGGTACGGGGTTCGCGCTTCGCGACGTAACCCCCGAGGCGACCCTCGCCGTCGCGGACAAAGTCGTGCCCGGCGTTGCCGAGGCGATGCGTGCGGAGTCCATGCGCTACACCGACCGCGCGATGCTGAGCCGCGGCGTCTGCGTCATACGCGCGCGCACCGTGATACTCAATCTGCCGGGGTCTCCCAAAGCCTGTGCCGAAAGTCTGTCCTGCGTGGTCGGACCTCTCGCGCACGGCATAAACGTGCTTTGCGGCAAAGAGGGGGAGTGTGCCCGCTGATGCTTAAAGTTCTGTCTTATCCCGCGGCGGTTGCCGCGGTTCAGCACCGTTTTGAAAGTATGCTTGTTTCAACCACGACGGACACGATGTCCGCCGTGGGTTTCATATGCGCGTCGGACGTACTTTCGCCCGAAACCGTGCCCGCTTTCGACCGTTCCACGGTGGACGGTTATGCCGTCGCCTGCGCGGACACCAACGCCGCAAGCGCGTCGGCTCCCGCCGTGTTCGAACTCTGCGGCGAGGTGAAAATGGGCGAACGCGCGGACTTTGTCGTCGGCGGCGGTCGTTGCGTTTACGTTCCCACGGGCGGTATGCTCCCGAAAGGCGCCGACGCCGTTGCGATGATAGAGGACTGCGAAAGACGCGGGGACGAAATTCTTTTGTCAACGCCTTTGCGCCATATGGAAAACGTTGCGGCAAGAGGAGAGGACATCGAGGAAGGCGGCATTGTTCTGAAAAGAGGCGATACGTTGGACGCCTGCAAAATCGGCGCGCTGTGCGCCGCGGGCATATCGCGCGTGGAAGTCTATCGCAAGCCGCGTTTTTACGTAATATCCACGGGCGACGAACTCGTGGGTTACGACGAACCCTGTCCGTCTGGCAAAATACGCGACGTCAACACGGAACTGATATCCGCCGCGGCAGGCGAAAGGTGGGAACTCGCGGGGCGCGAAAGAGTGGTCGACGACCGCGATTTGCTGTCTGCCGCGGTGCGCCGCGGATTGGACTGCGCCGACGTCGTCATCGTGAGCGGCGGCAGTTCCGTCGGCATCGCGGACTACACCGAAAGGCTTTTCAACGAGTTCGGCGAAGTGTTCCTGCACGGGGTTGCAATCAAACCAGGAAAACCCACGCTCGCGGCGTCCTGCGGCGACAAACTGCTTGTCGGATTGCCCGGTCACCCCATGGCGGCGTTTACGTCCTTCAAACTCATTTTCGAGAGGGCGTACCTCGCGGCGGCGGGTGCCGAACGTCAGAGCTTTCTGTTCGCCGAGGCGGAGGTCAACTTCGCGGGAGGACGTGGCAGAGCCTGCGTTATGCCCGTGAAACTGTCCGTGTCCGAGGGCGCGGTCAAGGCAAAACCCCTGTTTTACAAATCGGGAATGATAAGCGTCCTTGCGGAGTGCGACGGCTTTGCCGTGCTGCCCGACAGCGCGGAAGGCGTCTACAAAGGGGAACGATTGGAGATATACGCAATATGAGAAAGACCTATATCAGCAACAACGACGTTTCGCGTTTCGACGACTATCTCGCATATCTCGGGGACGTCACGGTCGGCGAGGAAACGATACCCACGGCGGACGCCTGCGGGCGCGTCACGGCGCAGACCGTGTTTGCGAAGGTGTGCGACCCGATGTACAACGCGGCGGCAATGGACGGCATTGCCGTGAGCGCGGCGGCAACGGCTTCGGCGACGGAAAAAAGTCCGCTGGCGCTCGTTGAAAATCAAACTTTCGTTTACGTCAACACGGGCAACGCAATCGACCCCCGTTTCGACGCGGTCATAATGATAGAGGACGTGACGGAACTCGGTGACGGCAAGGTGGAAATCACCGCACCCGCCTATCCGTGGCAGCACGTCAGGGTCAAAGGCGAGAGCATAGTCGCGGGCGAAATGGTGTTGCCCGCGGGCAGAAAGATACGCCCCGTGGACGTCGGCGCGATATTCGCGTCGGGCAATATCGAAATCCCCGTACTCAAAAAACCGGTGGTCGGCGTCATAACGACGGGCGACGAAATGGTGGAAGACCCGTCCTTGCTCGCAAGCGGTAAACTTATGGAAAGCAACTCGCGTATGTTCTGCGCGCTCATAGGCGAATGCGGCGGTGTCGGAAAACGCTATCCGACCGTAAAAGACGTTAAAAGTGCGTTATCGACCGCATTAAATGCCGCTTTGAGCGAATGCGACCTTGTCATCGTCAATGCGGGCAGTTCGGCGGGCACGAAGGATTACGCCGTCGACGTGATGGAAGAGGCGGGCGAAGTGTTCCTGCACGGGTTCGCCATCAAGCCCGGCAAACCCACGATTCTGGCAAGGGCGAAGGGCAAACCCGTCATCGGCGTGCCGGGGTATCCCGTGTCGGCGTATCTCGTTTTCGAGTTGTTTGTCCGTCCCGTGATACTGCGTATGCTGGGACAGTCGGGCGACGACCGTCGCACGGTGCGCGCCACGCTTACGCGCAACGTCGTCAGTTCGCTCAAAAACGCCGAATACGTGCGTATGTCGCTCGGCAAGGTCGGCGGCAAACTCGTCGCCACTCCGCTCGAACGCGGCGCGGCGCAGATTATGAGCCTCGTCAAAGCCGACGGGCTTATGTTCGTCGACAGATATTCCGAAGGTTATGAGGGCGGCGCGGAAGTGGAAGTCGAACTGCGCAAGCCACTTTCGCAGATAGAAAAAAATCTCGTCATAATAGGCAGTCACGACCTTGTCATCGACGTCATAGGCGAGAAGATACCCGTCAGCAGCGCACACGTCGGCAGTATGGGCGGCATTTACGCTTTGCAGAAAGGAGAGTGCCACATTGCGCCCGTGCATTTGCTCGATGCGGAGAGCGGCGAGTACAACATTCCTTATATCCGCAAATATTTCGCAGGTGAGAAAATGGTGCTCGTCAAAGGCGTGGGCAGAACGCAGGGACTTATGCTTCCCAAGGGCAACCCCAAGAATATCAAGAGCGTTGCGGATATCGTGAAAGGCGGCTTCCGTTTTGCCAACCGTCAGCGCGGCGCGGGCACCCGTTTGCTTTTCGACTATATGCTGGCGCAGGGCGGTTTCAAGCCCGATGACGTCGACGGGTACGCAAAGGAATATTCCACGCACCTTGCCGTCGGTATGGCGGTTGAATGCGGCGCGGCGGACGTCGGTCTGGGCGTCGGAAGCGCGGCCAACTGTCTGGGGCTGGATTTCGTGCCCCTTTACGACGAAGAATACGACTTTCTTATGCGCGAAGAGTCCCTGAACGACGAACGTATCCGCGCATTTCTCGATTTCATCGTGTCGGACGAATTCAGGGGCAAACTGCTTTCGTTCGGCGACTACACGGCTAAACGGCTCGGAGAGATTATAAAGTTATGCTAGACGGTTACGGCAGAGAAATCCGCTATCTTCGCGTTTCGGTCACGGACAAGTGCAATCTTGCCTGCGTTTACTGCAAGCCGCGCCCCGTAAAACAGCTTCGACACGAAGATATGCTGAGCATAGAACAGCTCGTCGAGGTGGTGCGCGCGTTTCGCGGGCTGGGCGTCGACAAGGTGCGGGTGACGGGCGGAGAACCTCTGTTGCGGCACGGCGTCGTCGCGTTTGTCGAGCAGGTTGCGGCACTCGGTTGCCAGACCGTTATGACGACCAACGCCACGCGGCTCAAAGAGTTTGCCAAGCCCTTGAAAGCGGCGGGACTTGCCCGCATAAACGTCAGTCTCGACACCGTGGACGCAGACGTGTACCGCGACGTCACGAAGGGCGACATCGCCGACGCACTGGAAGGAATACGCGCGGCGGAGGAAGAGGGCTTTTCCCTGCGCGTCAACGCCGTTTTGCAAAAGGGCGTCAACGAGGACATAATGCCGCTTCTGGAATTTGCCGAGGACGTCGGCGCGCAACTGCGCTTCATCGAACTTATGCCGTTCCGTTCCACTACGGGATATTTCTCCGACAGGTTCCTGCCGTCCTCGGACATAATCGAAAAATACGGAATGAAACGCCTGTTCGGCGAGGGAGTGGCGGAATACTACACCTTCGACGGACACACCGTCGGTTTCATTTCGCCTCTCGGCAACAAGTTCTGCGACTACTGCGAGCGAATGAGACTTACGGGCACGGGTATGGTGCTTCCCTGTCTGCATTCGGGGTTGCGTTTCGACGTGCGCCCGTATCTCGGCGACGAGGAAAAACTTTCGGCGTTTCTTGCGGAGTGCATAAAGGCAAAGCCCCGTTCCCACCTTATCGAAGAAGGGGAACTGCAAAGCGAGGATATGGGGAGCATAGGAGGTTGATATGTTGAGTCACATCGGCGCGGACGGTCGCGCCAGAATGGTGGACGTATCGGACAAGACGCCGACGCACCGCGTCGCCGTCGCCGAAGGCCGCGTCAGAATGAAACCCGAAACGCTCGTTCTCGTCCGTGAAGGCACGGGCAGAAAAGGCGAGGTTCTCAACACCGCGCTTGTGGCGGGAATAGCCGCGGCAAAACGCACGTGGGAGCTCATTCCTATGTGCCATAGTCTGCCTCTGAGCGGCGCGGAAATCCGTTTCGGATTCGGCGAGGACGAACTTATCATCACCGCCGAGGTCAGGTGCACGGGCGTTACGGGCGTGGAAATGGAAGCGTTGACCGCGGTGTCGGTCTGCGCGCTAACGGTATATGATATGGTCAAATCGGCAGATAAAACTATGATTATAGGAAACATCCGCTTGCTCAGAAAGAGCGGCGGCAAGAGCGGAGACGTGAGTTATGAGTGAAGCCAGAGTCGTTGCGGTGAACATAAGCGAGATTAAGGGAACGAGCAAACACCCCGTCGAGTATGTCGATTGCGTGAAGGATTTCGGCATAAAGGGCGACGCGCACGGCGGCCCTGGAATTCGGCAGATAAGCCTGCTTTCCAAGGAGAGCATCGAACGCTTCAAAGAGGGCAAACGCGACGTCGTGGGACTTTGCGAGGGCAAGTTCGCCGAGAACATAACCACGCAGGGCATATGCCTTTACGAATTGCCCGTCGGCACGAGATTGAAGATAGGCGGGGCGGTGCTGGAAGTCAGCCAGATAGGCAAGAAATGCCACGCCGACCAGGGGTGCGAAATCGCACGGAAATACGGCGTGTGCGCAATGCCGCGCGAAGGCATTTTCGCCACCGTCGTCGAAGAGGGCAGAATTTACCCCGGCGACGAAATCGCCGTGTTGCCCTGACTGCGCGCGGCACGAAAACGAACCGCTGCTTTTTCGTATCCGGAAGCGGTGAAAACAAAAATCTGCGAACGTCGAAATCGGCAGACTGCCCGAATCAGGAATTGAAACGCAGGAATTCCTTTGTTCTTTCACTGCGGGGATTTGAGAAAATTTCTTCCGGCGTGTTGATTTCGCAGGGTACGCCGTTGTCCATAAAGACGACGTAGTCGGCAATTCTCCGTGCCTGCTGCATAGAGTGCGTTGCTATAACCACCGTCGGAGACCATTTTTCGCAATAGTTTTTCAGCACCTTTTCGCAAAGAACGGTCGAATTTATGTCCATTGACGCGGTAGGTTCGTCCAGCAACAGAAGACGGTATTGTGTCATCATGAGTCTTGCAAGAGCCAGCCTTTGCGTTTCGCCGCCTGACAGTCGGGCGGCGTTTTTGCGTTTGAGGTGAATCAGGTCGAGTTCTTCAAGCAGGCGCAGAGCTTTTCTTCGGTAGAGGCCGCGTTCTTTCGCCATATGCGTCAGCGTCAGGTTGCGTATTACGGACATATCGAAGGCAAAACTTTTTTGGGGCATATATCCCGTTTCATCTCTGCGTATATTTCCGAAGTTGATTTTGCCGTCGAATCTGAGCGTGCCCGCCAGAATTTGCAACAGTGTGGATTTTCCGCTTCCGTTGCTTCCGATGACGGCATAAACCGTGGCAGGTTCAAGTGCCAGCCTTTCGACGTCAAGCACCTTGCGGTCGCCGTAGGTTTTGCTTGCGGAGATTTCAATCATATCTTTTTTTCAGTCGCATTTGCAGAAGTGCCGCAATCAGGTTTACCCCCAGTGCCATAAGCAGGAGTATGATTCCGAGTGCGACAGCCATCGAGAAGTCGCCCGTATTGTAGTTCAGGGCTATTGCCGTGGTCATGGTGCGGGTTTTGTAGAGGATGTTGCCGCCGACGATCTGAATCGCTCCGACTTCGGAAATGGCGCGGGCAAACGCAAACAGATAAACCGCGATGAGTTGATATTTGCCTTCCGTGACGGTGAGGGCAAACGTCTTTACGGGATTGAGCCTCAATCCTTTCACCGTGGGACGCATTCTGTCTACGATGGGCGTCATCGACGTTTCCGTCATTCCCGCGACGATGGGCGTGATGAGAACGATTTGCGCGATGATCATCAGTTCTACGGAGTAGATAAGTCCGAGTTTGCCGAAAGGTCCCGTGCCCGAAAAAAGTATAAACACGACGATACCGACGACTACGGGGGGCAATCCCATCAGCGTGCGCAGTATCATGACGACGATTTTTTTGCCTGCAAAATCGTTGGAAGCTACCAAAAGCCCGACTATTACCCCCAATGCGAGGGCAATAATCGAGCTCGTGAATGCCATTTCGAGGGTCGTCGTTATGATCCCGCTCAGCATGGGATCGTGCGACGACATCAACTCGAATGCTTTTGAGAATGCTTCTGCCACTTTTATGCGAGATTGAGATCTTGCAAGAAGAAGAGCTGCTCGCCGTACTCTTTGTTGCCGTACTGTTCGATAAGGTAGCGGGCGTGTACGCTGTTCATCCAGTTGATAAAGACGTTTGCCGCTTGCGTGTCTATTTTGACGGAGCCTGCGGGCAAAGCTTCGCCGTTGACGGAATCGACAAAAGGTGCGTCGGCATTGACTGCTATCATTGTATATGTGTTCTGCATCGCGGGAGATTCTTCCCACAGAATTTCGAGATTGGGCAGTTTGTCGCCGTCGGCGTTCTTCTTGTAGGAGAGGAAAGTCGCCTTGTCGGTGAGGACGTACGCGTTCTGTTCGTTTGCCATGGTGAGGCAAGCGCCCATTCCTAGACCTGCGGAAACGTACCATTCATGTTTCGCGCAAGTTTTGTCGTTGGTTATACCGAGAGAAGAATCCCAGAGTTTGACTTCCGCGTTGTGGGTGCCGGACTGGTCGCCGCGGGAGATAAACGTGCTTTGAGTGTCGGAAATGGCTTTGAAACCGATTTTGACGTCACCGCCGGGAGTCGCAAGGGCTTTGACGCCGGCAGGGTCGGCAGTCGGACCGACAAGCACGAAATAGTTGTACATGAAGGAAATGCGTTCTTCGGCGTATCCGTCGACCTTGCGAGCGAATCCCGCCTCCACGAATTTGACTTCCGAGGACTTCGAGTGCACGAGAATCACGTCGGCATTGCCGTATTTGGCGGACTCGATTGCCGCCCCGGTTCCCGCGGAAGCGATTTCCCAGTCATAACCCGTGTCCGCTTTGAAATAAGGTTGCAAATACGCCATAAGACCGCTGTCGTTGACAGAGGTTGTGGTCGAAATTCTTACGATTTTTTCAGAGGAAGAATCGGAAGACGGGGTTTCGTTGCAAGCAACGAGTGCGACGGTGAGGCTGCAAAGCATAGCCAACACCAGCAAGACCGTAAACAGTTTGCTCGGTTTTTTCATAATTTTCTCCTTTTCGCAATGGGAGGCCGTCCCGTTTCCAAGGCGACCCCGTCCGAATAACCGTAGCTTGCGCCTTAGGTCGTTCGGCTCGGAGGATTCGGATGAAAAGATTTCCGAATCTTGATACAAGTGTAACATAAACCGACCCCGTGTTCAATACCCAAAATATCGGGAAAGTCGGGGTCGCGAAAGCAAACGGAATGTGAAAGCAGGTCAGAATGTCAGGAAAAACGCTCCGCAATCGCCTTTTTCAAGTGCGCGGAAGTGAGTTTCATATTTTCGTCGAGAGAAAGCGCGGGGTCGTTTATCTCGATGCATTCGAAGGGCACCTCGCCCTCGCGTTTGCCGCAGAACGCGACGAAAGGTTTTCCGTGTGCCGCGGCGTACAGCGTGCCCACGGTCTTGCCTTGCAGAGTTTGTGCGTCGATTTTGCCTTCGCCCGTTACAACGAGGTCGGCGGCTGCGATTTTGTCGTAGGCGTCCGTCAGGCGGAAGAAGGTTTCCGCACCCGCCTGCAAGGACGCGCCGAGAAAGAACACCGTTCCCGCGCCGAGTCCGCCTGCCGCACCTCCGCCTTTGACGGCGGAAAGATCCTTGCCGTGTGCGGCGCAAAGCGCGTTGAAGGCGACTAGATTTTTGTCCAGTATGCGCACGTCGTCGGGACTTGCTCCTTTTTGCGGGGCGTACACGTACGCCGCGCCGTCGGGTCCGAAAAGGGGATTCTCCACGTCGCAAAGAGTGACGACGGAAAATGTCGGGGCTTTTTCGGGCGGGAACATCTCCGCGATTCTGTCAAGAGTGCCGCCCGTCGGCACGAAAGAGTTGCCGTCCTTGTCGACAAAACGCCAGCCGAGCGCGGCCGCCATTCCGCACCCCGCGTCGTTGGTCGCGCTGCCGCCGATTGCCAGCACGATTTCGGTTGCGCCAGCGTGAACGGCTTGCGCCACCTGTTCGCCGACGCCGTACGTCGTCGTATAAAGAGGATTGCGTATGCGCGTGAGCGCCAGACCCGCAGTCGCCGACATTTCTATGAACGCCGTATTCCCGTGGATTGCGAAGGAGGCGCGGACGGGGTCGCCGTCCGGTCCCGTGAAATCGCCGTCCACGACGGTCGCGCCCGTCGCCGTCACGAAACAGTCCAGACTGCCTTCGCCGCCGTCGGCAAGAGGCAGACATACGGTGCGCGCTTCGGGGCACAACTCGGCAAAGACCTTTTTCGCGACAGCGCAAAACTCGCTCGCCGTCAGCGAGCCTTTGAACTTGTCGGGAGCAATCAGAATGTCATTCCAGATATTCGGACACATCGTAACACTCGGCAAACGCCTTGTTTTTCTTCTTCCAGAAAGAGCGGAAATACATGCCGCCGTTTATGCGCAACGGTTTGCCCTTGACGCGCGACAGGAAGTCGGACACCAACGCCTCTTCTTCGGCGAAACACTTTGCCGACAGGGCTTCGATTTCTTCCTGCGTGTTCGCGTCCAGTGCCGCCGATACGTACTTGTTTTCCAGTTGTCGTCCTGCGTACAGATAGTCGACGGCGAACTTCGCGCCGCTCATGATATGGCGATTGACGATTTCGCGTCGCACCCAGTAGGCGAGAGCCTCTTTTTCGTCCTCGGGCAAAACCTCCGCCTTTGCCGAAAGGGGTTTGAACACGGACAGGCAGGGGAAGGACGACCCCGTGACGAAGGACACTTTGCCTATCTCGGCGGCATAACTGCCCGTGGTCTGGTCGCCGAACATGTTGCCCGCATGCATACAGGGGCTGGCGGTGGAACTGCGGTTGACGGTCACGTCGTCGGCGGAGTGACGGCGCAGAGCGGAACATACGAGGGAAATCGGCTCTCCGTTTCGGGCAAGCGTTTCCGCCGTCAGACGTCTGCGGTTTTCCGCGCCCGCCACGGCGGTGAACAGCTTGTTTTCAAACCTCTTTTTGAAATCGCCCGCGACGCCTTCGCTTGCGCGGATATAGTCGGTCGTCACGCTTATGCAGTTGGATATGGTACAGAGGTCGCCCGCTTCGGCAAGCACCCATTGTCTGCCCGCCGTTTCCAGCACGAAAGCGCGTTCGGCGTCGGCAATGAGGAAAGCGTTGTGATAGAAAAACTTTTTATCGAAAGCGCAGTTGCCGTCCTGTCCGTATTTGGCGATGAGAGATATTATGAGTTCCGCCGCGGCAAGCGCGTTGTCGGTGCGTTCGAGGGCGAGCCGCAACAAATCCATACCGATGAGCCCGTCCGTCTTTTCACGTTTGACGTTGGTGAAAAGGGCTTCGTTGCCGATATGCACTCCGTATTCGTTCCAGCCCATTTCCGCACCCCAGATCCAATGGGGTTTGAGCAGAACGCAGGCGTTTGTGTGCGCGGCTTGCGGGATGGTGACGTAGGTTGTTTTCAGCACCGAACCCGCGGGATAATCGCGCGCGGGGCAACGCACCATGATGTGCGCTTCGTTGGGGGAGCGGTCGCTGTTTTTGCCGAAATAACTTGCGCCGTCACGGCGAAGATAAACGGTGTCGCACATAATTTTCTCCTTGCGCCGCACTTGCCGTGGGATAACGTTAGACCGACGAGAACGGCAAAGCAACGCGTTTAATATGAAAAAACGGCGAATAAACGCCGTCTTTTGTCAATACAGTACAGCCCGATGAGTGTATTCCGCGCCGACGCGGAAGCAGACTTTATTGCCCGTACGTCCCTCGAAATATATCTTTCCGTCGTCGCATTTGCCGAAGAGCGACACGCGCTTTCCGCCGCGTATTTCCTCCTCGTAATCGATTTCGAACCGCGTCAGTTCGAAGTCGTGCAGAAAGTCGAACCCGAGTGCGTCCTCCACGACGTCGATGTATTTCGAGTTGTTCATATGCCCGTTGATGTCCACGTCCTGAAAACGCACCGTGTGACGGTACACCGGAGGTGCGTCCTGCGTGGGTACCCCTGCGGGAAGAGGAAGCTCCGTCCCCGTTGATGTGTCCGCGATGCGCACGCCGTACTTGTCGGGAAACGCCATTTTGCGGGTCTTTGCGTCCATAAGCAGCCACACCGCGGAGGCGCGTACGGCTACGTTGCCTTCGGCGTCGATTATTTCGTAGTAACGCGGAAAGAGCACGTGGCGCGTTTTGCCCGCCCAGGTGCGGAAGGTGACGACCTCGTCGTATTGCGGCATACGGAGAATTTCGACGCTTACCCGCGCGATGACCCACAGCGCGCCCTTGTCCAGGGTCTTGTCGCGCCCTGCGCCCAGAGCCTCGGTATGCGCGATGGACGCTTCCTGCAACCATCTCAGAAAAACCGAATAGCGCATGGAACGGAACATATCCACGTCGTCGGCGAGGATTTTGCGGGTGAAGGAATGAATTTTTTTCATTTCTTTTTCTTTTCCACGGCTTCGGCGACGGCGTCGACCACATCGCCTACGGTGCGGAGTTTCTTCCACACCTTGTCGGGAATTTTAATGCCGTAATCGTTCTCGATTTCACATATCAGCATTATGAAATTGAGCGACTCGAAACCGTCGATGTTGATGTTGGCTTCGGGAGTTATCTCGCCGATTTGTTCCACGATTTTGGGCATATAACGCTTGGCGAGAGCTACGACTTTGTCGAAGATTTCTTGTTTGTCGGCTTGCATAAATACCTCACAGCATCCATCTTTTGATTTTTCCCGTCGCCGTGCGCGGCAGAGGAGTCTGCGTCACGCTTAGCGCGGTAACTTGCATATCGAAGGCTTTGGAGCGGTTGAAACCGTCCAGACGCGTTTTGAGTTCGTCCTTGTCCGTTTCGCCCGTCTTGTCGACGGCGATTGCGGTCACGACGTCGTTTTTCATCGCGATTGCGACTTCGTCCACGCCGAGTGCGGCGCGCAGTTCGTCCTCCCATTCGGGCAGGTATATCTTGTTGCCGTTGGGCAGAACGAGGATATCTTTCTTTCTTCCCGTTATGTGCAGGTTGCCGTCGGCGTCGAAGGAGCCGAGGTCACCCGTCGAAAGCACGCCGTCTTTGAGCACGGCGGCTGTCGCGTCGGGCAGTTTGTAGTAGCCCTGCATCATGCATTCGGGGCAGTAGATGAGGATTTCGCCGTCGTCGGCGAGCGTGATTTTGCTGTCGTGGCATACCGTCATGGCAAAGGGGTCTTTACCCGTGCTTATGGCGACGCCGCTGGACGTTTCCGTCAGCCCGTAGCCGAAGTGCACTTCGCACCCCATGGCGGACGCGGCGGCGAGTATCTTGCCGTCGACGGGACCCGCACCGACGAGTATGACGCGCAGTTCGGGGTTGACGGCTTTTTTCGCCAGCAGGAAGGCGAGCAGCGAGGGCACGACGGACACTATCGTCGGACGGAAGTAGTTGCAGTCCTCGTGCAGGTGGCGCATGCCTCTTCCCACCGAAATGCAGGCCCCCTGCGAGAGAGGCCACATCATCGAACAGACAAAACCGAACACGTGCGACAAGGGCAGCAGAGCAAGCAGGTTGTCGTCGGGACGGCAGGTCAGTTTGTCGTTGCCGTTCCACGCGCTTGCGCACAGCGACCTGGACGTCAGCACCACGGCTTTGGACGCTCCCGTCGTGCCTGACGTGAAGAAGAGCAATTTGCCTTCGCCGTCTGCCGTGGGAACGGGGACGGGCGCTTTCGCCAGGGAAGCGACTTCTTCTTCCGTCGTTTCGTCGGTCACGAAATGGGTTATATCGGCATAGATTGCGATTTTCTGCAACGGCGCGCCGTCCACCGACGGGTCGACGAGCACCGTCTGTCTGCCCGCAAGCACGGACGCGAACATATCCTTTATCCAATCGTACGTGTACTGGCGGTAAAGACCTATTGCGCCTTCGGGCAACGCCGCGAATTCCGCCTTGCGCGCGTTTATGTCGTCAATGAATTCCGCGTGGGTCCTTGTGACGATGACGCCGTCTTTATCGAAACGGAACGCGGGTTTGTCGCCGTACTCGGCGGCATTGCGGGAAAGAAGTTCTGCAAAACTCACGAATTTCATAACTCACCTCCGACACTCGTATAATTATAACACGTTATCCTGCGGAAATAAATACTTAACCGACAAATTTTCGCGCGTAATCACGCGAATTTACTATTTACTTTATAAAACAACGATGTTATAATATATGCAGGTGTTGACCATATGCAACATAATGAAAAATGGAAAAGGAGCGGTAATATGGATAAAAACGCTAAAATCTGTATCATTGGCGGCGGCCCTGCTGGTCTCTCCGCCGCAGTCCAACTCGAAAAGAAGGGCTACACCAACTACACCATTCTCGAAAAAGAAAACTGGGTCGGCGGCAAGTGCCATTCTCCTCATCACGACGGCAAACGCTTTGAAATGGGCGCCATCATGGGTTGCCCCACTTATTATGCCGTGCACGAACTCGAAGAATTCGGCGGTGCGTCGCACGAGGGCGGTCCCAAGCTCGAGCGTTCCTATCGTCGTCTGAACGGCAAACCCTACGATCCGTTCGATCCCAAGAGAAATCCTTTCCTCATTCCGAGACTGCTTCGCACCAAGAATCAGGTCAAGAAACTCGGCACCCTGCTCAAAACCAAATACAAAGGTTACGAATACACCGGTCACCGCGGAGTGGCGGAAGGCAGATACGACGGTTTCGATCCCGTAACGGGCGAACACGTGACGGGCGTCAACCCCAACCTGAAAGACCTCGCATTGCCCTTTGACAAGTTCTGCAAGATGAACGGCGTGTCTCTCTGCCAGGACATCTGGATCGCGCCTTTCACCGCGTTCGGTTACGGCTATTTCGACGAAATTCCCGCGGCGTACGTCCTCAAATATTTGGATTTCGAAACCGCGATGTACTTCGTCAACAAGAACCTCTGGACCTGGATCGAAGGCACCCAGAGCATCTACGAGTGCGTCAACAACAAACTCAAAAACCCCGCACGCCTCAACGTCAACATCGAGAAAGTAACCCGTGAAAACGGCAAAGTCCAGGTCTACGCAAACGGCAAGAAGGAAGAGTACGACGCAATCATCGTCACTTCTCCTTTGCAGTACCTGCCCGATTATTTCGATGCGACCGACAAGGAAAAGGAACTGTTCGCCAAGATCGATTACGAGCGTTACGACGTCACCGCAATCACCATCAAGAAGGGCAGCTACTATCCCGAAATGTCCAGCTACGTGTTCGACAACATGAAGCCCGAGCGCCTCGGTCACATGATGGTCTTCTATCTCCGTTGGAAGAATGAACCCAACCAGGTCATCAGCACCTACATTCTGCGCAACCACAACGGCAAGGAACTCATCGACTACGAGACCGGCAAGAAGATGGCGTGGGAAGACCTCAAAACCTGCGGCGTCGACATCGACAAATGCGTCTACGAGCGCAAGTGGTATTACTTCCCCCACGTTTTCCAAGAGGATTACGCGTCCGGTTGGTATGACAAAGTCGAGGCAATGCAAGGCAACCTCAACACCTACTATGCAGGCGAAATAATGAGCTTCGGCGACATGGAAGAGACCGTCCAGTACTCCAAGGACCTCGTCGCAAGATTCTTCTGAGCCGACGCCTGACAGACACAACCGACCCCCGCTTCGGCGGGGGTTTTGTTTTGTGCGCGGAATGCACAACAAACACACGTATCGTGTACAAACGTCGTTTGTCCGAATTTCGACCGTTTGCTTCCCGCATTGAGCACAACCGTAGTTTTTCTGGCAAAACAGCGCATTTTTCCGCATTGCGTCCGCAGAGTACACGACAATGCAACACGTATCGTGTTTTTGTGTGCGAAACGTTGCAATGCGCTTGCCGTCTTTTACGCTTCGACTGTGCAAGATTTAGTGCGCCGACACGATTTGGTGCGCTGACGAGATTGTCGCTTGGCACGTGCGTCGAGGCGGTAAAGAGCGCGCGGAAAGAAGGGTGACAGACAGAAAGACAAAAAGAAAAGTGTCCGCAATCGGACACTTTTCCGTTATCTAACAGGGTGTTTTGGCATATGCCGCTTGCCCGCGGCGGGGTTGCGCGTTCAGCACGCCACGATTTCTTTGATGATGAATTCGCCGCCTTCGACGACTTCGCATTCCTGCGAGCCGCAGTAAGGGCATCTCTGTTCGTTGCCTTTGATGTCGAATTTCTTGTTGCAGGAATGGCAGAGTGCCACGCCTTTGATGACGTTCATCTGCAACTTTGTCTTTTCGAGCATGGTGCCTTCGATTACGGCGGGGTAGCATGTCTCCACGTATTCGGGGACGACACCGGAATATTCGCCTACGTCGAGGACCAGAGTTTCGATTTCCTTGACGTCGTTTTCCTTCGCCACGGCTTCGATTTTGCCGACTATTTCGGCAAGCAATCCCAATTCGTGCATAGTATTCCTTATTTTGCGACGACGGGGATTGCTCCCCGCCGTCCGTAAGTCGAGGGTGACTTATTTCTTGACGAAGGCGTCTTTGATGCCTTTCGCCGTGATCTTGCCCGCACGTTTGACGGCGTAGCCGACCGCACGGAAGGGCAGACTTTCGAGTTTGTCGGAGAAGAACTCTTCGGCGTTGCGTTCCATATGAATTGCGTCGAACTTACAACGCGTCACGCACAGACCGCAACCGACGCACTTGTAGGTGTCGACGATGGTCGCGCCGCAGCCGAGACAACGTTCGGTCTCTTTTTTGAGCTGTTCTTCTGTGAAGGCAAGACGCGCGTCGCTGTAAGTCTTGTCCTTGCTCTTGTCGTAGCCGGGGACCTGACGGGGAGTGTTGTCGAAGCCTTCGACTTCGATGTTGTCCTTGTCGAGTTCGACGTAATGACGTCTGTCGCGTCCGAGAACGAGGCTCTGACCGGGCTGGACGAAACGGTGCAGGGATATTGCGCCCTGTTTGCCTGCCGCGATTGCGTCGATTGCGAATTTCGGACCGGTGTAGACGTCACCGCCGACGAAGATGTCGGGTTCGGCAGTCTGGTAGGTGAAGCCGTCCGCTTTCGCGGTGTTGTTGCGGTTGAGTTCGACCTTGCTGCCTTTGAGCAGGTCGCCCCAGATGATGGACTGACCGACGGTGAGCAACACGAAGTCGGCGGGAACGGTGATGGTGTCGTTCTCGTCGTATTTGGGCGAGAACTTGTGGTTTTCGTCATAGACGGAGACGCACTTCTTGAATTCAACGCCCGTGACCTTGCCGTTTTCGGTGAGGATACGCTTGGGACCCCAGCCGTTGTTGACGGTGACGCCTTCGGCGACGGCCTCTTCCACTTCGTCGGGGCTTGCGGGCATTTCCTTCGCGCTTTCGAGGCAGTACATACCCACGCTTTCCGTCTTTTCGCGAATGGCGGTACGCGCGACGTCGACTGCGACGTTACCGCCGCCGACCACGACCACTTTGCCGCTTATGCCGGATTTCTTGCCGCTGTTGATGTTGCGCAGGAAGTCGATGCCTGCGATGACGCCCTTCGCGTCCTCGCCTTCGACGCCGATGCTTCTGCCGCCCTGTGCGCCGATTGCGATGTAGAAGCCTTTGTAGCCCTGTGCGCGCAGTTCGTCGAGGGTGACGTCCTTGCCGACTTCAACGCCCGTCTTGAACTCGACGCCCATATCTTTCAGAACTTCGATTTCCGCGTCGACGACGGCCTTTTCCAGACGGAAGGAAGGAATGCCCAGCGTCAGCATACCGCCCAGTTTGTCTTCCTTCTCGAAGACGGTGACGGAGTAGTTGTCTATGGAGAGGTAGTATGCGCAGGACAGACCCGCGGGACCGCTGCCGATGACGGCTATCTTTTTGTCGGAGTAGTCGTGCATCTTCTTGGGCACGAAGCGGGACTCTTTCTTCAACTCGCGTTCCGCGATGAACTTCTTGATTTCGTCGATTGCGATAGGCTGGTCGATTTCGCCACGCGTGCACGCGTCTTCGCAGGCGTGGTTGCAGATTCTGCCGCAGACGGCGGGCAGGGGGTTCTCTTTCTTGATGAGTTCGAGAGCCTCGTCATACTTGCCTTGTGCGGCAAACTTGATGTAACCCTGGACTGCGATGTGCGCGGGGCACTTGGTCTTGCAGGGCGCGGTGCCCGTTTCGACGACGTCCTCTTTGTTGGTGCGGTAATCGACGTTCCACTTGGATTTGTTCCAGACGGAGTCGACGACGCGGTCGTATTTCTCTTCTTTGAGAGGGGTCTTGGTGCAGAGTTTCTGACCGAGTTTGAGGGCGTTGGTGGGGCAGGTTTCGACGCACTGTCCGCAAGCGACGCATTTCTCCTTGTCGACGACGGAGTGGTAGTTGCTGGCGACGACACGGTAGCCGCCGAACAGGGTGGCAACGCGCAGACCGAAGCAGGAGCAGGAGCAGCAGTTGCAGATTGCAACCGTGTTGCCTGTGCCGTCGATGTTGGGGATTTCGTGCATCAGACCGTTTTCTTCGGCCTTGTGGAGGATTTCGTAGACTTCCTCTTTGGTTATCTGACGGGCTCTGCCCATACGGATGAAGTATTCCGCGCCTTTGCCCATCTGAATGCACATATCGTGTTCGAGATGTCCGCAGCCTTCGCCGAGCATACGGCGGGTACGACGGCAGGAGCAGGGAGCAACGGAATAGATGTCGTATTTGTCGATGTAGTAGCTCAGACGTTCGACGTCAGCCACGTGAGAAAGTCCGTCGATGGTTTTCTCGATGGGGATGACGCGCATGAGACCCGTGCCCTGGGGGAGCATGGGGGACAGAGTCGCCATTCTGATGCGGGTGTATTCCTCGAACGCTTTTGCGATTTGGGGATACTTTTCAACCAGTTCCTTGTTGCCGACCAGCATCTCGAGAATGCCGGGTGCGAAGGTCTGAATGAAGAAGCAGTCCTCGCCTTTCTCGTTCTTGTTGACGCGCAGGACGCCTTTTTTGGCAAGACCGAGCAGCAGAGAATAGGTCTTTTCGGGGGAGAAACCGAGTTTCTCCTGTCCGCGTTTTTGCAGTTCGGAAATGGGCGTTTCGGTTCTCCATTTGAGCAACAACGCCGCATCCGCTTCCTCGTCGGTCACGCAACATTCGAGTGCATAGTACTCGGGAGCGTTCTCGTCGATTTTGTTGAGCATTCCCGCGGTACCGCCCGCGAGTTTGGCCAGTTTTACGATTTTCTTTCTCAGTGCCATAGTAACCCTCGATAATTTGTTCTATTTTCTGCCGTGAACGACAAAAGCGTTGTCGCTGATGTCGGCGGCGGATTTCCAATCCGAAACGGCTTTGCGGAGCCAGTCCGTCCAAGCCGAGAATCCCTCGCCCGTCTTGCCCGACAGGGTGACGATTTCAATGGCGGGGTTGAGTTTCTTCGCGCGCGCCTTGCAAGCCTCGAAGTCGAAGTCGAAGTAGGGCGCAACGTCGATTTTGTTGATGACGAGCACGTCGCATATCGAGAACATGAGCGGATATTTGAGGGGTTTGTCGTCGCCCTCGGGTACGCTCAGTATCATCGCGTTCTTGCACGCGCCGGTGTCGAACTCGGCAGGGCAAACGAGGTTGCCCACGTTTTCGAGAATGGCAAGGTCGATGCCGTCGAGCCCGATTTCCTCCACGCCCTGACGCGTCATCGACGCCGTCAGATGACACATACCGCCCGTATGCAGCTGGATTGCCTTTGCACCCGCTTCCGAAACGGCGCGCGCGTCGACGTCGGAGTCGATGTCGGCTTCGAGAACGGCGATGTTCATTTCGTCTTTGAGTTCGGCAATGGTGCGTTTTAACAAAGTGGTTTTTCCCGAACCGGGAGAGGACATCAGATTGAGCAGGAAAGTACCTTGCGATTTGAGTTCCTTTCTCAGCGATACAGCGTCCGCGTTGTTGTCTGCAAATACGCTTTCTTTGATCTCTATTACGCGGAATTTATCCATATTCACCTCACAGCTAAATTATTATACTCTAATTATTTTGGATAATCAACCCAAAAAACACTAATTGCGGGGCGGTTTAACCATAATTTCGCGCCGCCTTGCGAGAATGATACGGGCGACGGGTTTGCGACCGTCGCCCGAAAGCCTCCGACTGCGCGCAAACGCAGCCGAAAAATCCGTTAGTTGATTGACCGAAAATGACGATTGACCGCGTTAGAATGCGGAAATCATCTCTTGTTGAGGGGCTTGTACGCCTGTCTCGGCGCAACAGCGTCGTAGGCGGGACGTATGATTTTGCCCTTGTTGGTGAGTTCCTCTATGCGGTGCGCGCTCCAACCCGCGATTCTCGCCACGGAGAATATGGGCGTATAGAGTTCGGTGGGGATTTTGAGCATCGTGTAGATGAGCCCGGAGTAGAAGTCCACATTCGCGCTGACACCCTTGTACATCTTGCGTTTTTCGCCTATGACCTCGGGGGCTATGCGCGCGACTTTCTCGTAGTACGCAAAGTCGTCCTCCAACCCTTTGGCAATGGCGAGTTTGCGCGCGTACTGCGCCAGTATGTCGGCGCGCGGGTCGCTCAGAGAATAGACCGCGTGTCCTATGCCGTAAACCAGACCCGAACGGTCAAACGCTTTTTTGTCGAGCAGTCTGACGATGTAGTTGCGTATCGCGCTGTCCGTGCAGGGCGTCGTCTCTTTGAGGTCCTCGAACATCTTTGCTACCTTGATGTTCGCACCGCCGTGACGCGGTCCTTTGAGAGAGCCGAGCGACGCGGCGACCGTGGAGTACGTATCCGTGCCGGAACTCGTCACAACGCGGTTGGTGAAGGTGGAGTTGTTGCCGCCGCCGTGTTCCGCGTGCAGTACGAGGCAGATGTCGAGTATGCGTGCTTCGAGTTCGGTGTATTTCTTGTTGGGACGCATAAGTCGCAGAATGTTTTCCGCCGTGCTGAGTTCGGGCTTCGGTTTATGTATGATCAGACTGCTGTCCGAATGATAATGCGCGTAAACCTGGTATCCGTAGTCGGCAAGCAGGGGGAACTGCGCGATAAGTTGTATGCTTTGGCGCAACACATTGGCTATGCTTATGTCGTCGGGGTTCTTGTCGTAGCTGTACAAGGTGAGCACGCTGCGGGCGATGACGTTCATCATATCCGTCGAAGGCGCTTTCATTATTATGTCGCGCACGAAGCTGTCGGGCAGACGACGGTAGTCGGCGAGCATCTTGAAGAAATATTCGAGCTGATGACGGTCGGGCAGTTTGCCGAAGAGCAACAGATATGCCGTTTCCTCGAAGCCGAACCGCTTTTCGGCGATGAAACCGTTGATGAGATCCTGAATGGGGATGCCGCGATAGTAGAGTTCGCCCGCGCACTCGACGCGGTTGCCGTTTTCGTCGACGGTGTGCGAATTGATTTCGCTGATTTCGGTGAGACCGGTGACGACGCCGTTGCCGTTGATGTCGCGCAGACCGCGCTTGACGTCGTGAATTTCGTAGAGGGCAGGGTCGATGTTGTTGTTTTCGACACAAACTTCGCTCATCTTCTGCATCCAGTTCGCATAATGCGAAACCACTCTTTCGAATTGTTGCATTGACACCTCCTTCGCCGCGCCCCGAAAGATGCGACAAAAGACGCTCACAAGCGTCTGTTATTCAAATCCAACAAATTATATCACGGCAAAACGAAAAAATCAACACTTGTATTATTTGAAAAGTTTTTGCTTAAAATCGACGTAAAATATCGCAAAATGCGGATTTTTGCCGCAGTGCGTGCTGAACGTGCCGATAAGAAAAGCCAAAATATACAACTGTCGGAAATCGCGGAATTGACGCTGCGGGAGGGGGAAAGGACATAAAAAAAGCGCACCGTCGGTGCGCCTGTCGCGAGTGCGGTCACTCGGACAGTTTGCGGACGAGATCCTCGGTGAACGCGCCGTAGACGCAGGCACAGAAGAACTTTTGCAACAGTTCGAACCCGCATCTTTCGTAAAAGTTGCGTGCGTTCGTGTTGTCGGAGCCGCATATCAGCATGACGCCTTCGACATTCCTGTCGGCAAGGTGTTTCGCCAGCGTGCGCATAAGCGCGCTGCCCACTCCCTGATGACGTGCTTCGTCCAGCAGGTTGATGTGCAGGTGGGCGGTGTAACCTTCCTCCGCGTGTTTGGAGAGCAGGGCTTCCGTGACGCGCTGTTCCAGCCCCGCAAAGGGTCTGCCTGCCGCCTTGGCTATGGCGGTGTATCTGTTCTGCATCGCCGCGAGATAGTCCGAAAGGCAGGTGCTGCACACGACGTATCCCGTCGCCTCGTCGGCGTCGTCCGCCGCCACGAAACAGTTGTCCGCTTCGCACTCGGTATAATAGTCGTTATACAGGGCGCACAGAGCGTTTTTGCGCGCTTCGGAGGGTCTGTCGGCATACGAAGACGTACGCAGACAGATTTCGCGCAATCTTTCTTTGTCGGACAGTTTATAGGACCTGATTTTCATAAAATGACCTTAAATCGCCCAAAAAGGCGGGCAAAACCGCGCTTTCCGTGCATCTCCCCTTTTTTTCAGTTTACCGCTCGCGCGCGTGTATGTCAATACCGATATTTTCCGTATTTTCCGAAAACGGAACGGAATGCGTCGCCGAAAACCTCAAAACCTCCGCGCCTGCGAAAAACGCGCCCCGCGGATTGCGGAGCGCGTCGTATTCGGTTGGGTGTCACGGTCAGTTCACGGAGAAGAGCAGGTCGCCGTAGGTCGGGAAAGGCCAGTACTTCTTTGCCGTGTTGACTTCCATTTCGTCGGCGGCGGCGCGCAACGCGTTCATTGCGGGGATGACTTTGTCGCGGTAGGCAAAGCCGCATTCCAGCCAGCCTTTTTCCGCGGCGGCGTGCGCCGTTTCGAGCGCCTTTTTCAGAACTTCGATTTGTTTGACGGCTTCCGCATACAGCGAATTGAGCTTTTCCACCAGTGCGGTTTGCGCGGGCTTTGCAATTCCCGCTTTTCTGAGCCCTTCTATGGTGTGCGTCAGTTCCTTTTCGTAGGACGTCACCGCGGGCAGTATGTCCTTCTGCGCCATATCGAGCATAGTGTTCGCCTCGATGTGAATGAGTTTGCAGTAGTTCTCGATGAGTATGTCCTTACGGCTTTTGAGTTCGGCTTCCGTCAGTACGCCGTGGCGGGCAAACAGAGCGATGTTTTCTTCCGAGTCGAGATAGGGCAGGCAGTCCATCGTGGAGGGCAGGTTGAGCAGTCCGCGTTTTTTCGCCTCGCGCACCCATTCGTCGGAGTAGTTGTTGCCGTTGAAAATGATACGACCGTGTTCGCGCATTATTCTGCCGATTATGTCGCGTATGCAGGCGTTGAAGTCCTCGGCTTTCGCCAGTTCTTCCGCCGCCGCCGCGAACTCGTCGGCGATTATCGTGTTGAGCACCGTATTGGTGTCCGCGATGGAAAATGCCGAACCCAACATTCTGAACTCGAACTTGTTGCCCGTGAAAGCGAGGGGAGAAGTGCGGTTTCTGTCCGTGCTGTCCATTGCGAATTTGGGCAGGACGTGCACGCCGATTTCCACTTCGCACGCCGCGCGTTTGGAGTAGGTGCGTCCGTCGGCTATTGCCTGCAATATTCCCGTAAGCTCGTCACCGAGGTACATACTGACGATTGCGGGCGGCGCTTCGTTCGCACCCAGACGGTGGTCGTTGCCCGCGCTTGCCACGCTTATGCGCAGCAAATCCTGATGTTTGTCAACCGCGGCAATCATAAGCGCCATTATGAGCAGGAACTGCGCGTTGTCGGCGGGGCTTTTGCCGGGTTCGAATATATTGTGCCCGAAATTGGTGACCAAAGACCAGTTGTTATGCTTGCCGCTGCCGTTGACGCCCTCAAAGGGTTTTTCGTGCAACAGACAGGTCATGCCGTGTTTGGCGGCGACTTTGCGCATGGTTTCCATTGTCAGCTGGTTCTGGTCGGTGGCGACGTTTACGGTCGTGTATATGGGCGCAAGTTCGTGCTGTGCGGGCGCGACTTCGTTGTGTTTGGTCTTTGAGAGTACACCCAGTTTCCACAGTTCCTCGTCGAGGTTGCGCATGAATGCGGCGACGCGGGGTTTGATTGCGCCGAAATAGTGGTCGTCGAGTTCCTGACCCTTCGGAGGTTTTGCGCCGAACAGTGTTCTGCCCGTGTAGAGCAGGTCGCGGCGTTTCTCGAAGGCTTTGGTGTCGATGAGGAAGTATTCCTGTTCGGGTCCCACCGCAGAGGAAACCTTTTCGGTCTTTCTGCCGAACAGACGGAGCAGTTTGACGGCTTCGCGGCTGACGGCTTCCATCGAACGCAACAGAGGCGTTTTCTTGTCGAGGGCGTGTCCGTTATAGCTGCAAAACGCCGTGGGAATGCAGAGTATGCCGTCTTTTATGAAGGCATAGGAGGTGGGGTCCCACGCGGTATAGCCGCGCGCTTCGAAGGTGGCGCGCAGTCCGCCGCTGGGGAAAGAACTCGCGTCGGGTTCGCCTTTGATGAGTTCCTTGCCGCTGAATTCCATAATCACGCCGCCGTCCTTGGTGGGCGAGATGAAGGAGTCGTGCTTTTCGGCGGAAAGTCCCGTCATAGGCTGGAACCAGTGCGTGAAATGGGTTACGCCCTTTTCGACGGCCCAGTCCTTCATCGCGTTTGCGATGACGTTTGCCGTTTCGAGGGGCAGAGGGCGGTCGCCCGCGCAGCATTCCTTGAACTCTTTGTAGGTGTTTTTCGGGAGACGTTCGCTCATCACCTGTTCGTTGAAAACCATACTCCCGAACAATTCGGACATTACCATAGATTACTCCTTCCGACGCGGAACGCGTCAATATAAGTATTATAGTTAATTTCAGTCGATAATGCAAGCCATTGAGAGGCTTTGGATAAAGACAAGGGGCAGGGAGGGCGCACGATTGGCGAGGAAAAGGAAAAGACGCCTCTCCCTGCGGAAAGACGTCCTTGCCTTTACGCTGAAGATTATAAGCGTCCACCCGCGGCAATGTCAAGGATTTAATTGACAGTTCGCGGAAAATTTGTTATATTTTGGGAGAAATACGAGGAAGTGTTCGGGCGTTTCTGCCGCTCGCCGACGGAGGCGGGTCGGAGAAACCGTTTTGGACACTTTTATATTTTTCGGAGGCGGATATGGACACATACGTTTCTCCTCTCTGCGAGAGATACGCAAGCGATACGATGAAACACATCTTCTCGCCCGATTTCAAGTTTACGACCTGGCGCAAACTCTGGATTGCGCTTGCCGAAGCCGAAAAAGAGCTGGGTATCGCGATTACGGACGAACAGATTGCCGAACTCAAAGCGCACGTGACCGACATCGACTACGACTACGCCAAGGAGCGGGAGAAGGAAGTGCGGCACGACGTTATGGCGCACGTGCTGACCTACGGCAAAGCCTGCCCGAAGGCGAAACCCATAATCCACCTCGGCGCGACGTCCTGTTACGTCGGCGACAACACGGACATCATTCAGATGAGCATGGGGCTGAAACAGATACGTTCGCTCCTGCTTGCCGCGATAAAGGGTGTGGCGGATTTCGCCGCCCGCAACAAGGATTTGCCCACGCTCGCTTACACGCACTATCAGCCCGCTCAGCCCACCACGGTTGGCAAACGCGCCACGCTCTGGCTCAACGACCTGGTCATGGACCTTTCCAACCTCGATTTCCAGCTCGGCTCGCTCAAACTTCTGGGTTGCAAGGGTACGACTGGCACGGCGGCGAGTTTCCTCGAACTGTTCGAGGGCGACCACGAAAAGGTCAAGAAACTCGACAAACTCATCGCAGAGAAAATGGGTTTCGACGACACATACCCCGTGAGCGGGCAGACCTATTCCCGCAAAGTCGATTACAACGTACTCTCCGTGTTGTGCGGTATAGCGCAGAGCGCGACCAAGTTCTCCAACGACATAAGACTGCTTTCCAATCTCAAAGAGGTCGAAGAGCCTTTCGAGAGCAAACAGATAGGTTCGTCGGCAATGGCGTACAAGCGCAATCCTATGCGTTCGGAACGTATGGCGTCGCTTTCGCGTTACGTCATCTGCGACACGATGAACCCCGCGGTGACTGCCGCGACGCAGTGGTTCGAGCGCACTCTCGACGACAGCGCGAACAAGCGTATCAGCGTGCCCGAGGCATTCCTCGCCATCGACGCCGTCCTGTCGCTTTACATCAACGTAATCGGCGGTCTGAAACTGTATCCGAAGATTATCGAGCGCAATCTGAACCGTGAACTGCCGTTTATGGCGACGGAGAACATTTTGATGTACTGCGTCAAAGAGAAGGGCGGCGACCGTCAGGAACTGCACGAGGCAATCAGAAAACATTCCGTGGCGGCTGCTGCCGTCGTCAAAGAAGAGGGCGGCGAAAACGACCTTTTGTCGCGCATACTCGCCGACCCGACCTTCGGTCTTTCCAGGGAGGAGCTCGACAAGATTATGGACGTCCGTCAGTTTGTCGGGCGCGCCAAGGAACAGACCGAGGAATATCTTGCAGAAGTCGTTGCTCCCATAATAGAAGCGAACGGAGCCGACGCTTCCACGTCAGCGCAAATCAGAGTCTGAACAACTGCGGCAACGACGCCGCAATCCTGCCCGCCCACAGGCGGGCTGAATCATTTAGAGGTGAATTATGCTCACAGCAATCGTAGGCATCAACTGGGGTGACGAAGGCAAAGGTCGTATGGTCGACCTGCTTTCCGACGGACAAGACGTCATCGTCCGCTATCAGGGCGGCAACAACGCAGGACACACCGTCATCAATCACAAGGGCAAATTCGTGCTCAACCTTCTGCCTTCGGGCATTCTGCGCGAGGACAAGGTCAACGTGATGGGCGGCGGTATGGTCATCGACGTGGCGCACCTTGCAAAAGAGACCGACAAACTGCGCGAAGCGGGCGTCGTCATCACTCCCGACAACCTCAAAATCAGCGACCGCGCGGCGATATGCTTTCCTTTCAACGTGATGCAGGACTGTCTGGAAGAGGACAGGCTCGGAGACAGGAAGTTCGGTTCCACCCGCAGAGGTATTGCGCCGATTTACGCCGACAAGTATATGAAAAAGGCAATCCGTATGGGTGACTTGCTGCATCCCGATTATCTAGCCAAACGCCTCGAAGAGGTGCTGGACTGGAAGAATATGTGTCTCAGCGCGTACAAGGGTGCAAAGACCTTCGGTGTGGACGAGATGACGGAGTGGTTGCACGAGTACGGCGACAGGTTCCGTCCTTATATCTGCGACGTGGGCAACTACCTCACCGCGGTGGCGCAAGAGGGCAAGAACATAATGTTCGAGGCGCAACTCGGCGCACTGCGCGACATAGACTTCGGCATTTACCCTTACACCTCGTCCTCAAACACGGTGTCGGCGTACGCTCCCATAGGTGCGGGCGTGCCCAATCTGCGCGTGGACAAGACGGTGGGCATTATGAAAGCGTATTCCACCTGTGTGGGCGAAGGTCCGTTCACGGCGGAAATGTTCGGCGAAGAAGCGGTCAGACTGCGCGAAGCGGGCGGCGAATACGGCGCGGCGACCGGCAGACCGCGCAGAGTCGGAGGTTTCGATGTGGTTGCATCGCGTTACGGTTGCAGAATGCAGGCGGCGGACGAACTCGCACTCACCAAACTGGACATTCTCGACGGTATGGAAAAAATTCCCGTCGTCGACGCGTACGAAATCGACGGCGAGCTCGTCACCGAGTTCCCCTTCGGCGAAAAACTGGAAAAGGCAAAACCCCATGTTGTGTATCTCGACGGGTGGAAGTGTTCCACGACCGCCTGCCGTTCCTTCGACGAGCTTCCCGCACAGGCGCGCGCGTACGTGGACTATATTGAAAAGGCGGTTGCCACTCCCGTGAAATACGTGTCCGTCGGCGCAGAGCGCGACAGTATCGTCATTCGTTAGCAAGCGACCGGAATTAATTTGCAAAGCGGAGCAAAGAAAAACAGAATGAGTAGGCGCACCTTTCGGGGTGCGCTTTCGTTATGTTTCCGTGCCTTTCGGGGTGCGCGTCCGCGGGATTTCCGAAGTCGGGGTTTCCATTTGACACGCCGATAAAACAAATCGCCCTCAAAGGGGGGCGACACGGAAAAGTTTATATTATGACCCCCCGTTTCGTCAACAAAATCGACGCAATTTTTTTGCAAAAATTTCATAGCGGTTTCGTAGAGATTTTTTTTGAAAAAATGCAAAAAAAATTCTTGACAGCAGGGGGCAAACAATAGTATTCTGCCGACATATTTTTTTGCGGGAAGTGCAAAAATGTCAAGGGCAATACTGATTTCGGACCCCGATACAAAAGTCCTCGTCCGACTGCTGACAAGCGTCGGTATTGCCGCGACACCCCTTTCGGAGGGCGACTTCGCAAGTTCGGCACGCAACCTTACGGACGGGGATTTCGTCGTAATCCGACAGCACTCCGACGGCACGGGAGCGACGTACGCGGCGACCGTTGCCGACAGCACGGATGCCGCCGTGATATTCCTCGCTCGCACTTTGCCCGCATCGACCGCGGCGACGCTTGCATTGCACGGCGTTTTCGCCGTGGACGAGAGAGCGTTCTGCGCCGCGCCCGTCGTTTTGCTTGCGCAGGTGCGCGCCATACACAGGTCGTGTCTTTCTCTGAGAAAGGAAAACGCACGCCTTAAAAACAAAGTGAACGAAACAAAGGCGGTAAGCCGCGCCAAATGTCTGCTTATGGAGAAGCGGAACATGACGGAGCAGTCCGCGCACAGGTTCATAGAAAAAACGGCAATGGACAACAGACTTTCACGCCGCGCCGTGGCGGACAACATAATAAGGAACTATGAAAAACACGATTCACCAGACGATATTAGTGCTTGATTTCGGCGGGCAGTACAAGGAACTCATCGCGCGCACCGTGCGCGAAAACCGCGTGCATTCCGTCATACTGCCGGGGTCAACCCCCGTCGAAAAGGTGCGTGAACTCGCACCTATAGGCATAATTCTTACAGGCGGACCGCACAGCGTTTACGAAGAGGACGCGCCGCGCGCGGACAAAGCCCTTTTCGAACTGGGCATACCCGTGCTCGGCATATGTTACGGTATGCAGATGATGAGTTACGTTCTGGGCGGAAAAGTGTCGTCCTGTGAGGTGTCGGAGTACGGTACCACGCGCGTGGACGTCGTCGGCGACAGCGTGTTGTTCGACGGAGTTAAAACGCCGTTGTCCGCGCTTATGAGCCACACGGACTACGTGTCGCAACTGCCGCAGGGTTTCACGGTCACGGCGGTCACGGCGGTGTGTCCCGTCGCGGCGGCGGAGAATGCAGACCGCGGACTTTATGCGGTGCAGTTTCACCCCGAAGTGGAGCGCACCCGCGGCGGCAAGCGCATAATCCGCAACTTCCTTTACAAGGTGTGCAAGGCAAAAGGCGATTACACAATCGACGCGTATATCGAAAATGAAATCCGTCGCATACGCGACACGGTGGGCGAGGACGGCAGAGTACTGCTCGGTCTGAGCGGCGGGGTGGACTCCGCTGTCGCCGCGGCATTGCTTGCCGAGGCACTCCCCAACCGTCTGACCTGCATATTCGTAGACCACGGTATGATGAGAAAGAACGAAGGCGAGGAAATCGCGAAGGAATTCGGAGGCAAATCTCTCGACCTGGTGTGCGTCGACGCGTGCCGTCGTTTTCTGGACAGCCTGAAAGGCGTGACGGACCCCGAAACCAAACGCAAGATAATCGGCGAGGAGTTCGTGCGGGTGTTCGAGAAAGAGAGCGCGAAATACGCGGGCAATTTCCTTGCGCAGGGCACGATATATCCCGACGTCATAGAGAGCGGCGCGAACAACAGCGCAAACATCAAGAGCCATCACAACGTGGGCGGATTGCCCGCCGACACGAAGTTCGCGGGGATAGTGGAACCCTTGCGCGGGCTGTTCAAGGACGAAGTGAGAAAGCTCGGCCGCAAACTCGGTTTGTCGCGGCAGAGGGTGGAAAGACAGCCTTTCCCGGGACCGGGACTGGGCGTCAGAGTCATAGGCGAGGTGACCGCCGAGAAACTGGACATACTGCGCGACGCCGACGCGATATTCCGCGAGGAAACGGAAAAGTCGCGCGTACGTGCCGACCAGTATTTCGCGGTGTTGACCTCGTCGCGTAGCGTGGGGGTTGTCGGGGACTTCCGCACCTACGGGTACGTACTTGCGTTGCGTGCGGTGCGCACGTCCGACTTTATGACCTGCGAGTACGCGCGCTTGCCGTATTCCTTGCTCGACCGGGTGTCGAAACGGATTGTCAACGAAGTTCCGGGTGTTGGCAGAGTGGTTTACGACGTGACGGGCAAACCCCCCGCCACGATAGAGTGGGAATAGTTCCGTCGGCGTAACAAGCGGCGGAGCGTGCCGCGCGCGACCTGCGCGGCGCAAACAAAACCGAATAAACAAAAAGTCCGAAGGCGTACTTTATCTGTGAGATTTTGCAGATAAAGTACGCTTCTCGTTTATTTCGGACTGTGGAGGCATATATGACAAAATACGTATTCGTGACGGGCGGCGTCGTTTCGGGGCTGGGGAAAGGCATTGTTATGGCGTCCTTGGGCAGATTGCTCAAAGCGCGCGGGCTCAAAGTCGCCGCGCAGAAGTTCGACCCGTACATCAACGTCGACCCGGGGACTATGAATCCCTGTCAGCACGGCGAAGTGTTCGTCACGGAGGACGGCGCGGAAACCGACCTCGACCTGGGTCATTACGAAAGGTTTATCGACGAGGACCTCAACCGCTTTTCCAATCTCACCACGGGCAAGGTGTACTGGGACGTGCTCAACAAGGAGCGCAGGGGGGAATATCTGGGCGAAACCGTGCAGACCATTCCGCATATCACAAACGCAATCAAAGAGTACGTTTACGCGCTGGGGAAAAAGACGGGAGCGGACGTCGTTATGACGGAAATCGGCGGCACGATAGGCGACATAGAAAGTCAGCCCTTTCTAGAAGCCGTGCGTCAGGTGTCGAGGGAGGCGGGAAGATATAATTGCCTTTTCGTGCACGTAACGCTGGTGCCGTATATCGCGTCGTCGGGAGAGCAGAAAACCAAGCCCACGCAACACTCGGTGAAGGAATTGCGCGAGATGGGCATATCGCCCGATATCATAGTCACACGGCAGGAAATGCCCCTCGACGAAGGTTCGCGCAACAAAATCGCTCTGTTTTGCGACGTTAAGCCCGACTGTATAATCGAAAATCTCACCGTGCCTTGCATATACGAAGTGCCCGTCATGCTGGAACGCAGCAATTTTTCGGAAGTGGTGTGTCGTGAACTGGGACTTATGACCAGACGCCCCGATATGCGCGAATGGTGCGATATGCTGGACCGCGCGGCAAACGCCAAGGGCAAGGTGAAAATCGCGCTGGTCGGCAAGTACGTGAAAATGCGCGACGCGTATCTTTCCGTTGCGGAAGCCCTGCGGCACGGCGGAATAAAACACGGCGTAGGCGTGGAGATAGACTGGGTAGAGGCGGAGGACGTGACGGAAGAGAGCGCGGACGTCCTGCTCGGCGGAGCGGACGGCATACTGGTGCCCGGCGGGTTCGGCGACAGAGGAACGGAAGGCAAGATACAAGCCGCGCGCTATGCCCGCGAACACGACGTACCGTATCTCGGGATATGCCTCGGAATGCAGACGGCTGTCATCGAGTTTGCACGAAACCGCGCGGGAATGACGGACGCCAATTCGGGGGAGTTCGCCGTGACCGAACACAACGTCATCGATCTTATGCCCGACCAACAGGGCAACATTCCCAAAGGCGGCACAATGCGCCTCGGCGCATACGAGTGCAGGTTGAACCCGAACGGAAAACTGCGAAAGATATACGGCGCGGACAGCGTGAAGGAAAGACACCGTCACCGTTACGAGTTCAACAACGCGTTCAGGGACAGTCTGGAAAAGGCGGGGCTCGTCGTGGAAGGAACGTCGCCCGACGGCAGACTGGTCGAGGCTGTGAGCAATCCCGAATGCGGGTTTTTCGTGGGGGTGCAGTATCACCCCGAGTTCAAATCCCGTCCGAACAAAGCGCACCCGCTGTTTGCGGCGTTCGTGAAGGCGGCGGCAGACAAAAAGGCAAAATGACACGAGGCGCAGAAAGGCGCAGACAACGCAAGAGGCAGTTATGTGTACGATAATGGTATATACAAGTGACGATATGAGCGAACAGACTTTCGCCGCCGCGCTTGCGACGACGGAGTCGAGAGGTCCCGACATGACGCGCATAGCCCGAGTGGGCGGCGGCATTATGGGCTTTCAGCGGCTGTCCATTATGGGACTGACCGAGGAGGGTATGCAACCCTTTTATATGGATGGCAACGCCGTTGTGTGCAACGGCGAACTGTACGGGTTCAGACCCGTGAAAAAACAACTGGAAAAGAAGTACTCCTTCAAAAGCGACAGCGACTGCGAAATCATTCTGCCGCTGTATAAGGAGTTCGGAACGGACATGTTCCGCAGACTGGACGCCGAGTTCGCAATGGTGCTGTACGATGCGAAAAAGGGTGATTTTGTCGCCGCGCGCGACCCGATAGGAATCCGCCCGCTGTTTTACGGCTATACGCCGTCGGGCAAAATCGTCTTTGCGTCGGAGGCAAAGAACCTCGAACCCGTCGTCACGGAAGTGTTTGCCTTTCCGCCCGCGCACTACTATGCGGAAGGCAAGTTCGTGCGGTACACGGACGTCACCGAGGTGAAGGAGTACAGCAAGGATGACGAACAGACTGTGGAGCGCAAAATCCGCGAGAAACTGATTGCGGGCATAGAAAAGAGGCTGGATGCGGACGCGCCGCTCGGTTTCCTGCTGTCGGGCGGGCTGGACAGCAGTCTTGTATGCGCCGTCGCAGCAAAGATACTCAAAAAGCCCGTACGCACCTTCGCAATCGGAATGAACACCGACGCCATAGACCTCAAATACGCGCGTATAGTTGCGAATTACATCAAGAGCGAGCACACAGAAGTCATCATCGACCGCGACACCGTGCTGGGGTCGCTCGAAAAGGTGATTTCCGTCCTCGGCACTTACGACATCACGACAATCCGCGCAAGCGTGGGTATGTATCTCGTCTGCAAGTACATACACGAACACACCGACGTCAGGGTGTTGCTCACGGGCGAGATATCGGACGAACTTTTCGGCTATAAATACACGGACTTTGCCCCTTCGGCACAGGCGTTTCAGGATGAGGCGGCAAAGCGCGTGCGCGAACTCTATATGTACGATGTTCTGCGTGCAGACAGGTGCATATCATCCAACAGTATGGAAGCCCGCGTGCCTTTCGGTGACCTCGACTTCGTGCGGTACGTGATGAGCGTCAATCCCGCGCTCAAACTCAACACGCACAATAAGGGAAAGTATCTTTTGCGTATGGCGTTTCGCGGCGACTGGTTGCCCGAGGAAATCCTTATGCGCGAAAAAGCCGCGTTTTCCGATGCGGTGGGTCATTCTATGGTGGACATACTCAAAGAGTACGCCGAAAGCCTGTATTCGGACGACGACTTCGAAAAACTGTCCGCAAAATACGATTTCGCAAAGCCTTTCACCAAAGAAAGCCTGCTTTACCGCGAAATATTCGGGAAGTATTATCCGAAGTCTGCGCACACGGTTGCGGATTTCTGGATGCCCAACCGCGAATGGGAGGGTTGCAAGGACGCCGCCGACCCGTCGGCGAGAGTGCTGTCCAACTACGGCGCAAGCGGAATTTAGGAGGAGAAAATGAAATTCGTCAAGATGAACGGCTGCGGCAACGATTACGTGTATTTCGACCTTATGAAAGACGACGGCGCGGCGGAAAGGATTATCGGAGCAATACCCGCGCTCAGCGACAGACATTTCGGCGTGGGCGGCGACGGCGTCGTGCTCATCATGAAAAGCGAAGTTGCCGACGCGCGTATGAGAATGTTCAATGCTGACGGAAGCGAGGGCAAAATGTGCGGCAACGCCGTGCGGTGCGTGGGCAAGTATCTTTTCGACAACGGTTACGTCACGACTACCGCGGTGCGCGTGGAAACGGCAAGCGGAGTCAAACCTATTGCGTTGTGCATAGAAAACGGTGTTTGCACGGGGGCGACGGTCAATATGGGGTTGCCCGTGCTGGAAGCGGAAAAAGTTCCAGTCGACCTTTCGGCGGCTGGAGTGAAAACCGTGCGCACGAAAAGCGGCGAAAACGCGCTTGTTGACGTGCCCGTGACCGTGTGCGGCCGCACTTTCCGCATAACCGCCGTCAGTATGGGCAACCCGCATTGCGTGGCTTTCGTCGATGAACCGTTGGAGGATTTTGACCTCGCAAAATACGGTGCGGCGCTGGAAAATCACCCAATGTTCCCCGAAAGGGTGAACGCCGAATTCGTACGGGTCGGAGAGGGCAACGATCTTGCGATGCGCGTATGGGAGCGCGGCAGCGGCGAGACTATGGCGTGCGGCACGGGCAGCTGCGCCACGGCGGTGGCGGCGGTGCTCAACGGATTTGCCGACGCGTCCAAGCCGATACGCGTCGCCCTTACGGGCGGAGTGCTGACAATCGGGCTGCACTGTGACGGTGTGTACATGAACGGCGACGCAAAAGTCAATTTTACGGGAGATGTCGAACTATGAAGCTTAACTCAAACTATCTCAATCTCAAAGAAAGCTACCTGTTCGCCGAAATAGCGCACAGGGTGGGCGCATACAAGGCAAGTCACCCCGACGAGCGTGTTATAAGCCTCGGCATAGGCGACGTGACTTTGCCGCTTACGGACAGCGCGGTTGCCGCTTTGCGCAAGGCGGTGGACGAACAGAGTCGCGCGGAAACCTTCCGCGGGTACGGACCCGAAAGAGGGTACGCCTTTTTGCGTGACGCGGTTTGCGACTACTATGCCGACAAGGGCGTTTCGCTCGACGCGGAGGAAATCTTCGTCAGCGACGGCGCGAAAAGCGACCTCGGCAATATGCCCGAACTGTTCGGCAATAGCCGCGTGCTGATGCCCGACCCCGTGTATCCCGCCTATTACGACGTCAACGTAATGGCAGGCAACGAGATGCATTTTGCGGAGGGTACGGTGGACAACGGATTTTTGCCCGCGCCGCCCGAAGACGGACGTTTCGACATCATATATCTGTGTTCGCCGTCCAACCCGACGGGCGCGGTGTATTCGGCGCAACAACTCAAAGAGTGGGTGGACTTTGCCCGTGCGACGGATGCGGTGATATTCTTCGACGCGGCGTACGAAAGTTTCGTGCGCGACGGAAATCTTCCGACCAGCATATACCTGGTGGAAGGTGCAAAGGAGTGCGCGGTGGAGTTCTGTTCCTTTTCCAAAACGGCGGGATTCACGGGGTTGCGTTGCGGCTATACAGTAGTGCCGAAAGGCATTGCCGAAGGCAAACTGAATGCCCTTTGGAACAGACGGCAGACAACGAAGTTCAACGGCGTGCCGTATATTGTGCAACGTGCGGCGCAAGCCGTTCTGACTGCGGAGGGAAGGGCGGAAATCGGGCGTAACGTCGGCTACTATATGCAAAACGCCACCGTCATACACAACGCATTGCAGGACGCGGGCATAACCCACACGGGCGGCGTCAATTCGCCGTACGTCTGGATGAAATGTCCTGCGGGCAGGACGTCGTGGGAATTTTTCGACGAACTTCTGACACGCGCGCAGGTTGTGGGTACGCCCGGCGTGGGCTTCGGCAAAACGGGCGAGGGCTGGTTCAGGCTGACTGCGTTCGGTGCGCACGACGATACGCTTGTTGCCGCCGAACGCTTGAATGCGCTTTGCCGCTCTCTTTCCTGACCGACCGCGGACAAACGAAAACGACGGAAAGATGCAAAGTCAAACGTGCGGGCGCAAGCGCACGAACACTGCGCGGTAAAGTTTTCCACAAAGAAAGCGTAATATAACCAAAAACGGACTTTATGCGTCGTATTGACAACGTAAAGTCCGTTTTTATGTCAAAACAAGTTTTAATCGCGTCTGCGAAGAGGACATCGAACGGGCGTTGCGCCTGTGTCTGCGGCGCGTTCTCGCACGGTTTCCGCGCGCTTGCCGTACGCCTTTTTTCTGCGTTGTCGCGCGCTCTGAAAACCGCCGTCAGTTGAGGAAACCTTTGATGACTGCCTCTTCCGCTTCCTTTTCGGTAAGACCCAAACTCATCAGTTTGACGAGCTGTTCTCCCGCGATTTTGCCCACCGCCGCTTCGTGAACCAGACTGGCGTCGGGGCTTGCCGCGTCTATTCTCGGAGTGGAAATTATGCGTGCGCCGTCAAGCAGTATGCCGTCGCATTCCACGTGTCCGAAACATTCGTTCTCGCCGATGACGTCGGAGTAAAACTCCTGTTTGGAATTGTCGCGCGCAACAGAACGGCTCACTACGTCCGAGGTGCTGTTCTTGCCTTTCAGCGTGACGGAGAAACGGGATATCGCCTGTTCCTCTTTTTCCGTGAAAAGCTTTTCTTTGATGAACAGTTTCGCGTCCTCGCCGAGGGTGGCTTCCGTCAGTCGGTCGGTGTAGGTCACGCCGCCGAGTTGCGTCGTTTCCATATCCATACGGGAGCCTTTTTCCATAAAGACTTTCGTCACGGGGTTGAACACCTGGCGGCTGACTTTGCCGTCGCCGCGCGCATAGTGACGTTCGACGTATCTGACCGCACTCCGTTCTCCGAGGTGGAAGGTGTGTATGCCGTCGTGTCCCGACTCGCCCGAAGAGGGGTTGTGAATGCCGCACCCCGCGATGATGGTGACGTCGGCGTCCTCGCCTATGTAAAAGTCGTTGTATGTCACATCGTGGAAGTTGCCTTCGGTGACGATGACGGGGATATGCACGCTCTTGTTCTTGACGCCGGGAGCGACGTAGATGTCGATGCCTTTGTTGTCCTCTTTGGGTTCGATGCGGATTTCGGCGGTGGAGTTGCCAATCAGCCGTGCTCCGTTTTTGCGTATGTTGAAACTGCCTTCGGGAATGGAGTGCAGTTCGGCTATTTTTTCTAGAAGTTCGAGGTCTGTTTTTTCCATAATCTATTGTTGTACTGCGCAGCAGAACGGGGGTTCCTGCGTCAAGGTGGGCAGAATTTCGTCGCGCGTGCCGACTTTGGGCTGCTCGGAAGAGTTGAGCACGACTATGCGGTCGGCGGCTTGCAGAATTCTGTTCTGGTGGCTGACGATGACGACGGTTTTGTCTTTGAGCGTGCCGAACAGGTTGACCAGTTCGTCGAAACTCCAGAGGTCGATGCCCGCTTCGGGTTCGTCGAGCAGGAAGACTTCGCCGCCTTTTGCTATGGACACGGCAAGCTCGATACGTTTGAGTTCTCCGCCCGAAAGGGTGCCGTCCACAGGTCGGTTGATATAGTTCTTGGCGCACAGCCCGACGGCGGAAAGGAATTCGCAAGCCTCTTTGTGACTGCAATTTTTCTTGCACGCCATATCAAGCATATTCTTGACCGTTATGCCCTTGAAACGCACGGGTTGCTGGAAGGCTATGGTAAAGCCCGCCTGCGCGCGTTCGGTGACGTTCTTGTGCGTGAAATCCTCTCCGTTGAACACTATGCTGCCGGAGTCGGGGTTCTCTATGCCCATAATCAGTTTGACGAGGGTGGATTTTCCGCTCCCGTTGTGTCCGGTGATTACGGTTGTTGTGCCGTCCGGGAAGGACAGACTCACGTCGGAAAGGATGACCTTTCTTTCCGTCGTGCCGTCCTGCGGTACGGAGTAGGTTATGTGTTTGAGTTCCAACATATGTTTTCTCCTGCGGAGCGCGCTCCGTTAGTCCTTTGTGCGATAATCGCGTTTGAGTTTTATGACGGTGAGTACGTGGCAGACGAAGGCGATTGCCAACAGTATCACGCACGACGCATACACGTTGTAGTCGAAGATTTCGCGCATTGTGAAGAAAGCGTTCAACCCCGCCACGTTGCCCAGTACGGAGTTGCCGTACATCGCGGGCGTTATGAAGTAGAGATATTTCACGGGCTCTTCGAATTCCAGCAGCGACCCCGCGAATACGACCTGCATTATTATGATGATGAGGACGGGCAGTATCGCGCTTTCCGATTTTTTCAGCAGCGCCGACACCAACAGTCCCATTGCCGTCACCGCGTAGTTGGTGAGGAATATCGCCACAAGGAAGAAGAATATCGAGTAGGACGGACGCGAGAAGCCGTAGTCGATGAAAATCATACTGCCGAACACGAGTATGAAAGTCTGCACGGCGCCGACGATTGCCAGCACGGCAACCTTAGAAACGACGTACGCCGTCACGTCCAGCCCGCCGAATACCTCGCGGGAGAGTATCTCTCTTTCCTTGCAGATTTCGCGGTAACTGTTGAGCAATCCCATCAGCGCGGGCGCGAGCGCGAGCAGGAAGAGTGTCGTGTTCGCGGCGCTTAAGCCGCCTTTTCCGAAATCTATGAAGCAGTTGTCCTTGTAAACAAAGGAGACTATGACGAGCATAAACGGCGCTTCGAGCACGAGCGGTATTATCGTCCACGGGTTGGTTATTATCTGCCGCATGTACCTGCAAAACAGCACGCGGAACTGAATTACGTTCATTCTGGGGGAGAATTCAACGGGTTTCTTCATTGTCGTCCTCCCTTTGCGGTTGTTCTTCCGCCTTCTTTCTGCGCGATTTGCGCGGTTTTGCCTCATTTTCCGCGTCGGGTGCGTCCTGTATGTCCGCGGTCTGCGCCTTGGCTTTAGGCGCACGCGCCGCCCTGCGTTTTGCGGGCTTTGCCTCCGACACCGTGCTCTCTTCCGCGGGAGGAGCAGTCAGCGCTTCGGGCTCGGCTGCGGGCTTCTCCTCGACGTCCGCGGTTGAGGCGTCTTCGTCCGTCAGCGTCGCGAAATCGAACGCACCGTCGTTTTCGACGTTCTCTTCGGGTATCACGTCGAAGGGATTGGCGTCGGCAGGGGGCGCAGCCCCTCTGCGACGCGCGCTCTTGGATACGTACCCGCTGATTTCGCCGACGCGCGTTTCGTCCTCCGCGGTCGGAGTTTCCTCCGGCACTCGGTCGAAAGCGAAATCCTCGTAATTGTCGTCGTCGGGCAGAGGCGCGGGCGGTTGCTCGGATTGAGCCTTGCCGCCGCTTTTTGCCGTCCGTTTGGGTTTCTGTTGTTTGACGGGCGGCAGAAGTGTGTTGATTGACTCGCCGTACAGCGCGACAAACGCCGAATACAGTTTTTTGTAGTAGTCCGAGGCGCGGTATTTGAGTTCGAAATACTCGCAGACCTTGGGGTTGTTGAGCGCGGCGAATATGCGCGAATAACTCTTGCGGTTGAAGTAACGGAAGATCTCGTCGTGGCTGCCGTAGAAACAGAGTTTGCCGCCCTTGCCGAGGAAAGCGATTTTGTCGCACTTGTCGAGGTTTTCCATGGCGTGGGTTATCACGACGATGGTTCTGCCTTTGGAGGCGAGTTCCTTCAACAAGCCCATCATTTCCAGGTCGAGGTCGGGGGAAAGTCCGCTCGTCGGCTCGTCCAGGAAGATGACTTTCGGGTCGGAAAGCAGTTCCATCGCTATGGACACGCGCTTGCGCTGACCGCCCGACAGAGAGGATATCTTCACGTGTTCCCAGCCTGCAAGGCTGACGTCCGCGATTGCCTGCGCCACACGCTGTTTGACCTCGTCCTTGAACATGCTGGAACGCATGCGCAGACGGGCGGTGTAGTATAGCCCCTGTTCCAGAGTGAGGTCGTCGTGCATTATGTCCTTCTGCGGAACGTAACCGATGACTTCCTTGTAGGACTTAATGTTTTCGTAATAGCTGTTTGTGTCGTAGTAGATGCCGCCGCCGGTTGCGGGACGGATGCCGTTCACGCAGTCCAGCAGAGTGGATTTGCCTGTGCCGCTTCCGCCGACTATCGCCACGAAATCGCCCGCTTCTATTCTGAAAGACACGCTGTCGACCAGTCGGATTTTGGCGCGCGTCTTTCTGTCGGTCACCTCTTTGCACACGCCTACCGCATCAATCTGAATGCCTGCGGGAGAGGTGGAGAAGAGCAGCTTTTTGTCGTAGAAGGTGTACGCCGCCGACGGAATGGAAATTCTGTCGTAATCTTTGAGTTCGGCACGACGGATTTTGCGGTTGTTGACGTATGTGCCGTTTATCGTGTGCAGGTCCTCGATGAAACAGGACTTGCCGTCGTAGATGATGCGGAAGTGCTTTTCGGACACCATTGGGTTGTCCAGCACGATGTCGCAGGACGCGTTTCTGCCCACGGTGGTCACGGTCTTTTGGGCGAGGTCCACTTTCGACCCGCTGCGCCGACGCGAAATTTTCTTGACGATGGAGATGCGGATTGCATCCTTGCTGTGCTTGTCGTCGGGTTTTCTGATGACGATTTCGTTGTCCAGACGGACGATGGGACGGCGGAAACGCTTGCCGCCTATCAGCACTTCGGACTTGAATCCGTCGGGGGTTACGTCTTCGACATACCACACGTCGTCCTTGCAAACGCACCGCAACTGCATGGGTGCGACGAGAGAGGATTTGATGACAACGTCGCAATTCCGTTTCGAGCCGACGGTAAAGGATTTTCTCGACTCGCTGTCGAAAAAATTGAACAATTCGCCGTCATCGATTTTGAGGATAATGTTGTTCATCTCGCACTCCCTTTCAAAGTTAGGTTATTATACTACAACCCGTCGGCAAAAGCAAGAAGAAAGCGCGCACGTATGCATATGCAAACGTGTGCAAGCGGGCGCGCCGCACGCCCGCAACGCTCTTTGTGCAATTATGCTCAAGCGGACGGGTTGAGATACCGAATGTCGCAAAACCGAGGCGAAGTTTTGAAAAAGAGGTGCGCGCAACGCGCCGAACGACAGGCGTAAAAGGAGGCGAGAACAAAAATCCGACGGGTTAGAATACGGAAAACGCCCTTGCATATGCAGGGGCGTTTCGTTTTCGTCGCGGGGTCGGGCAGATTATTTTTCCTTGCCGTCGGAGGACGGTTCCCCGCCCGTCGCGGGCGTCGGCGCGTCGTTTTCGGCGACGGGGTTCTCCCCGTCATCGTCGTCGGGGTCGGGCTCGGCGTCGTAACGGTCTTCGATTTCGCCCATAAGTTCTTCGAGAATGTCTTCCATTGTGACAAGACCCGTCGCCGCACCGTTTTTGTCGACGACGATTGCCATATGAATTCGCGCTTGCTGCATGGATTTGAACAGCACGGATATCTTGGCGTCCGGGGTCGTCAACATAGGTTGGCGTATCAGCGCGGACAAATCCTTGCCGCCGTTCAGCAGCATTTCGTAGAAGTCGGCGCGGTAGAGAATGCCCGCCACCTTAGACGGATCTCCGTCGTAGACGGGTACGCGGGAGTAGTTGTCGTTTTCGAACACGGCTTTTATGTCCTCGAACGGGGTGTTCAGCGACACCGCCGTCACGTCGTCCGCCATCACCATCACGTTTTTGACCAGCTGGTCGTCGTAGCGTATGGTGTTTTGTATGATGTCGTGTTCGATGTCGTTGAGCACGCCTTCGTCCTTGATTTCCGTCACCATCATGCGGAATTCCTCTTCCGTGAGGGTGGGCTGCTTCTTGCCCAGTCTGAAAATCTTGTTGAGCAGTTTTTTCCACAGATTGAAAATCTGGTTGAGAGGCCAGAAGATTATGGAGAAGAAATAGAGGGGATACACCGCGAAACAGGCAAAGGTTTCGGGTGCCTCTTTTGCGAGGCTCTTTGGCGATATTTCGCCGAAAATCAGCACGAGCACGGTCATGACCACCGTCGAGAGCGTGACGCCGATGTCTTCGAAATAGAACGTGAACACCACCGTGGCGATGGACGCCGAGGCGATGTTGACGATGTTGTTGCCGATGAGCAGGGTTGAGAGTACGTTGTTGTAGTTTTCGCTCATTTTGAGCACGAGGCGGGCGGATTTCTTTTTCTGTGCGAGGCGTTTCATCCTCACTGCGTTGTAGCCCGTAAAGGCGGTTTCGGTCGCGGAAAAGTACGCCGAAAAGACGATGAGTACGGCTATCGCAATAATAAGGCCTACGGCCGTTCCGTTGTTCATTTTATCCTCCAAAGGAAATCGACACCGTAAAAACGGTTAAAGGGGGGGGGGGCTGTATAAACTCAGTAAAAAATCTTACACCACAGTCTCCTCGCGACCGTCGGCAGACCGACTTCGCACATTCATTATATGATATAAACGGATTTTTGTCAATGTGCGGCGTTTTAGTACTCGATTTACCGTTTTTCGGAAGGAAAATCCGTCTGTCGGGGTGCAAAAAGACCTTCTTAAAGCCGTGCAAACGACGGAAAAAGCAATTCGGAGCCCCGAAAGACAGGCAGGAAATATAAAAGTTCGTAAATATTTTTTTGAACAGGTGGCTCATTATGTTTGCTTTCACATATATTTAATGATAATATTGTCTATAATTGTCGTACGCTTGCGTTTGCCCGCGTATGGGCGCGCACTTTGTCGGACGGCTGATATTAAGCGGTTTATCGCAGAAGATAACAACGTCATATATGATTTTCGAGGAGAGAATGGACAAAGAAGAACTGACCCCCGTTGCCGACGATACCCGCGAGAGCGAAATCGTCGTCGAAATCGACAACCTGAGCAAAAAGTATCCCAGAGCAAAGGACTATGCCGTAAAGGACGTGTCTTTCGTGTGCCGCAAAGGCGAAATCGTGGGTTTGCTCGGGTCAAACGGCGCGGGCAAATCCACCACGCTCAAATGTCTTACGGGCATTTTGCCTTTCAAGGAGGGCGAGATTTACGTGCTCGGCAACTCCGTCAAGGGCGACGGTATGAAAGCCAAGCGCAATTTCGGTTTCGTCACGGACAATCACGCCGTTTTTTCCAAGATGACGGGGCTCGAATACGTGGCGTTTATGGCGGACATCTACGGTGTGGGCAAAGAGGAGCGCGAAGCGCGGCTCGAAGAACTGCAACGCTGTTTCCACCTCGGTGACAAAATCCGCAATCTGATAACCAGTTACTCCCACGGCATGAAACAGAAAATCTGCATGATGGGCAGTCTTATACATTCGCCTCGCCTTTGGGTGCTGGACGAACCCATGCTTGGGCTGGACCCCCGCACGATGAATGCGGTGTCGCAGTTCATGAAAGACTACGCCGCAAAGGGCAACACGATACTTTTCTCCACGCACAATCTCGACGCCGTCCGCCGCATATGCGACAGGGTGGTGGTCATAAAGAGCGGCAGAGTGTTTGCCGACAGCCCCGTTTCGGAGCTGTCCGAAAACGATTTCGTCGAATACTTCTCGGCGCAGGACGATACGGCGGTGGACTGATATGTCGCAACTGGGAATTCTTCTGAAAAAGGAACTGACCGAGACCTTCTCGGCGTTCGGCGAGCGGCGCAAGTCCTTCGACTGGGTGGGCGCGGTTTTCTCCGTCGCGCTGGCGGCGGCGATTGTCACGTTCGTATGTCTGATACTCGACGCGTTTGCCGATATGTATCTCGCGATAGAAATCAACCGCGTGTCCGACCCCGCCTCGCGTATGCACGAGATGCTCGCCGTCATTTACACGGTCATAATCGTCATCAACGTGCTGAGCGGCCTGCGGATTATATATCGCACCCTGTTCGAGAACGAGGACACGCGCATACTCATCACCATGCCCGTGAAACCGGGTGTGCTGTATGCGTCCAAAATGATAATTTCCTACGCGCGGCAGTTCGTCGTGTCGTTGATTACGGTTTTGCCCGTCAACATCACGCTTGCGACGCAGGGGCTTACCTTCCCCTTCTTCTGGGGCGCGAGCGTGCTCATCGTGTTTCTGTTGCCGATGATATCGCTTGCGGTGGGCAGCGTGCTCGCTCTTCCGCTTTACTGGCTCAAACGCGCCGTATCCTCCCGTTACGCGCTGACGCTCATCGTCGTCACCGCCGTCACGGGTGTGGTATTCTGGCTGTATTCCTCCGTGCTCGACTTCGTTGCCGACCTCGTCGCAACGGGCAACGTCCGTTACTTCTTCGACGCGGAAGTGATGAGCAAAATCGCGGACGTGACCGCCGACCTTTACCCTGCGGTGTTCTTTGCCGACATGTTGTCGGATGTCGACGTCGGCGCGGCGGTGGGATATACCTTGCTCGTCACCTTCGTGCTGGGCGCGCTCGGCATTTCGACGGGCAGATGGCTGTTGCTTCCCGCCGCACAGGACAGATACACCTCCCAAAACCGCACGGTCATACGCGTCGCGTCCTCTCTTCCCGCGCCGCGTTCGCCCTTCCTTTCTCTCGTCAAAAAGGAATTTCTACTCGTTCTGCGCACCCCCGACTACGCTTTCCGCTATTTCTCCACGGCGGTGGTGATGCCGCTTATGGTGTATTTCTGCATGGAGATTTTCTCGGGACTCGTAAATACGATGGTGCTTGTGGACTGCAACCTCGAAATCGCGATATTCCTCATCGTGATGTTCGGCATTCTGACAAACACTTTCTGCGCGACGAACATAAGCCGCGAAGGGCAGTTCTTCTTCACTCTGAAATCCGCACCCCTCAACTACCGCACCGTAATCCGCGCAAAGGTGTTTTTCTGCAATCTGGTGTCGCTGCTTTCCGTTTCGGTCAGCGTCGCCGTCGTGGGAGGCACGGGGTTCATAACTCCGCTTCAAAGTCTGTACGTCTGGGCGGTGACGATAGCCATATCCTTTGCGCAGATATGCTTTGCCACCCGCAAGGATTTCAATCATCCGCATTTCAACCGCGAGGGCGACGGCGAAATCCGCGAAAGCAACACCACGGTGTCGGTGCTCATCATTCTCGGCATCGCAGTGTCCTTCCTCATCGGCTTCATCGCGCTGTACAGCGGTATGTATCTCACACTCCAACAGGGCGAGGAATACGGCGCAATGGTGTCCATGGTGTCCGTCGCGGCGATAGCGGTCGTGCTGGTCGCGGCGTCCGTGACATACCTGCTTGCGGGGCTGGATAAAAAATACTACGAACTCAGCGAGGCGAACTTATGAAAAACAAGATTATCGCCTTGATGGCAGTCATACCGCTCATAATTCTGTTTACGATAATGTCGCTGACGACTTCCGTTTCGGTGGCGATATCCATACCCGTTTCGGGCGTCATCATTTCCACCGAAACGACGGAAGGCGTGCTCACAATCGATATGGCGGAATATATGAGCGACAAATATCTGCAAGTCGAGGTTCTGCCGCAAGCCGCCGCGAACAGGGAATACAAACTGGTCTTTGAGGAAGTCGAGGGCAGCGAAACGGGCGAAGTCGAAATCACCGACGACGGTCTTATACTCCCAAAGAAAACGGGAATGGTAAAAGTGTCGGCTGTCACCAACGACGGCGGCTTCCGCGACAGCATCATAATCAACGTCATCAGCACCAAGGCTCTCGGCGTAACGATGAGCGCGTACTCTTTGAGCGAAACCTCCGAGCAGTACGAGTTCCGTCCCTCGGCACAGACGGGCATCAACCTCGAAGTCACCGTGAAGACGGGCAAAGTCCGTTTCGCCGCCTCGCCGTATCCCGCACAAGTGGCGGCGGACGTCACATATCAGGCGCAGTCCGCAGACGGCAACGAAGGCGCGTTTTCCGTCAATCCTGTGACGGGCATAGCGGACATAAGAATGTCAGGCGAATATCTCCTCACGGTAACGACCGACCCGTCCGTGGCGGGCTATGAAACCACGTTGATAAAAGTCATTGCCGAGCCTTCCGCACAGTTCACCGTCAACGGTTATCATTCCGCGGACGGCGAAGAGGGCAGAAGCGTGCAACACGTCGCGGTCGGAACCGAGCAGGTCAGACTTTACGTCGAATGTCCCGAGGAACCGACCCTGCCTTCACCCCTGCCCGAAGGAGTGAAGGACACAGACACAAAATCCCTCGGCGAAGGCAGATACGCCGTGGACGTGACCTTTGCGCAAGCCCTGCGGGAGAACGACGCAATCGACCTCACGCTGCGTTCCGGCGCACTTTCGCATACGGTAACGATGATATGTTCCGCAAGCGTGACGGAACTTTTCGGCGTCAACGTATACGAAGGCAGTTTCATTCAGAAGACAGGCTCGACCGTGACTTACGCCGCATTGACAGAACCCGCAACGGAAGGCATGACTTACCGTTTCGAAGTGCTCACCACAGGCGCGGAAATCATTTCCGTAGAGGGAGCGCAGGTCAGGATAAAAGCCGTTGAGGCAGGCGAAACGACCCTGCGCGTTTATACCGTCACGGGCGACACGGAAACGCTCGCCGACGAAAGACGCATACTGATTGTGAACGGCGTGAGTTCGGTTGCATTCACCGAAAACGCCGAGACTCGCGGCATAGGCGGTGTGTTCGCAACGGGCGGCAAAGCCTATGACACAACGGGAGTTCTGCGCACCGACGAAACCGTGCTCGGCGTACAGATTACCGCGGGCGACGGCACGGTTTACGACGTGGCGGGCGACGACGTTCTGTTCGAGGTTTCCGACCCGTCGGTGGCGACCTTGACCGTGCGCGACGGCGTGCTTTATCTCACTGCAACGGGCAACGGCAGAGTGACCGTGAATGCACGTTGGAAGTACACAACGGCATTTAACGATAACATAAAGGCAACATTAACCGTCGATTGCGTCGGTGACGGCGTCAACGTGTCAGATTACGACGCACTCGTCGCAGCGACGGAAGCGGGACTTCCCGTCGTGCTCAAAGACGACGTTATGCTGGGCGAAAACGTCATCGGCGACGACGGCACGCTGGTTGCGGGCGGTGCGGAAAAACTGCGCGGTTTCGTCAAACAACTGCCCACGACCGCCGACTGGAAATACTACGAAAACATAGGGCAGTCGCAGCCCACGGTCAACTACTGCATCGAGTTCAAAAACGACGTTTACGGCAACGGTTACGAAATCAACGCCGATTACATCACCGCAGTCACGCCGTCCGTTTCGGCGTCGGCGTCGGTGTTCAACGGTCCTTTGTGCTTCGTGTCGGCAAACAACGTCGCGTCGGTTATGGCGCAGGACAACATAGTTTTCCTCGTGCGCACCGACGGCGTGGTGCTCGATAACGTGGTGCTGAAAGGCTGCAAGGACGAAAGTCTGTATCATGACGGAAAGTTTGAATTGAGTTACCTCAACTTCACGGGGACGACTTTGGAACTTATGGCGGATTGCCGCGTCGTGAACTGCCGCATTTCCAACGGCAGAACGACTTTGCGCGCATTCGGCAGGGACGGCGTGTCCCTCAAAGACAGCGCGGTCGACCCCGACGCCGAGAGAATGGACGTGACCGTTGAAAGCTGTATAATCAGCAACGCGCGCGAGTTCCTCGTAAAACTGGGCACCAACCGCAAGGTTGTGGGACGGTTCGTGCAGTCGGGTTCTTCGTCCGCGGATTACGACGAAAGCATGATGTCGCCCGCGCTTTCCGCGGCGGGCAAGACCTTTGCGCCGCGCAACGACGACAACCTAAACGACGCCGATTTCGTCGAGAACTTCGTTCTCACGCACATGACGCTTTCTGACAGCGCGCTGTACAATTCGGGTCTGTTCGCGATAGGGTTCGAAAGTTGTTTCGCAGGTCCCATGCTGGACGGCGGCGCAATCCCCCTTACGGGCTGGGACGACATAGGCGGCACGAGTTATTCCGCGGTGCTGAAACTCGCGGGTGACGTGCGCATTTACGACTGGAAGTCCCTCGACTACGTCGACAGTTCCACGCTCATCGAGGTCAGCGGCACGAGCGAAAGCACCGCGTTTTTGCAACTCAACATAAAACAGATGTTGCAGAAAGTGCGCGACTTCGGCGGAGAGCAATTCGCAAACCTCATCTGTTCCATGGACGGCGGCGAATACGTGCACGGCGGCATAGCCTTCTACGGCGGCGGCAAGAACTACGGCATACTCGACCTTTCGGAGTTCGAAGGGGAACGGATGACGGAGTACACCGTCAACCTCGGCATACTCGCACAGGGCGAGCCCTCCAACAGTATGCTGTATCTGCAAGGCACGATGTTGCCTCTCGCGGCAGGGACCGAGGACTTCCGCTTCTTCATGTACGATGCGGCAAGCGACTTCGGATACGCCGAACAACAGAAACTCATACAGAGCGGCGCGGCATACGATTTCATCGTGCCCGCTCCGCACGAAGTATAATCCCGCGCACCCTGCACGGAAGGAGAAAAGATGAAAAAATTAGCGATACTGTTGGTGGTCGTGCTTGCGGCGGTGCTCGCCGTCGCGCTCGTCGCCTGCAACAAGGAGCCCACGCCCGTGTCTTACAACGTCACCGTTATTTACGACGGCGGCAGTTGCACTGTGTCCGTGGAAGAGGGCAAAACGCTGTCCCTTGACAGCCTGACTCTGCCCGAGAAATCCAGAATAGAGAAATTGTGGGTCAACGAACAGAAAACCGTGCCTTACGATATGACGGCGGCGGTTTACGGCGACATCACGCTGTACGCCGATTTGACCAGATATTATACCGTCACTTTCAAGGACAAAGACGGCAACATACTCAAAGTCGAGGACGTTGACGAAGGCGAGAGCGCAACCGCGCCCGTCGCGCCTGCCGTTGCGGGACACTCCTTCGACGGCTGGGACGTGGATTTCGACAACGTGACCGATGATATCACCGTTACCGCGCTGTATTCGCCATTGTCCTACACCGTGACTTTTGACGCCGACGGCGGCGAAACGTCCTATTCGCCCGTGTTCGTGTTCTACGGCGACGAAATACCCGTTCCCGCCATACCCGAAAAAGACGGGTTCGTGTTCGGTTACTGGTACGACGCAACCACGGACGGCTCCGTGCCGTACGATTTTTCGACTGCCATGCCCGCGAACGACGTCGTCCTCAAAGCGCATTGGACGCTGCATTGCAACGCCTTGCCCTATGTTGGGATATTCGACTCCTCATCTCACCCCGCCGTCACCCTCGAAGTGTGGGGCGACGGCAATTACGTCGTCGAATACCTCCTCGACAACGGCGCATGGCAGAGTGAAGTGCCCACCGTCGGCGAAGTCGGCGAGTACGTCGTCGGATTCCGCATTTCGGACGGCACCGACGTCCTCGCGCAAGGACAGGTGACAGCCGTCGTCACCGCACCCGCGGCAGGGTCGGCGCAACTCACCGTCACCGCAAAACCGCAGACCGTCACCTACAACGGACTTCCGCAGGCTCCGTCCTTCTCGTCCGAGTTCTACACCTTTGAAGGACTTGCCGAAGGACACACCGCCACGGCATACAGTTCTTTCACCGCGACCGACGCGGGCGAGTACTCCTATTCCTGCACGGCGGTGACCGTGCGCGACAAGGCAGGCAACGACGTTACCGACGCTTACACGCTCACGTCCGTTGCTTCGACGTTCACCGTCAAAAAAGCCACCGCCAACGCGTCCGCTCCCACGGTTTACGTGGATTGGGACGGAAACGTGCACTATTACTCCGAAAATGACGTAACGGTTGCCGAACCTTACAACGACCAGAACATAGTCGTTGCGGGCAACGGTTGCGCGACGGGCGGCGTTTATACCTTCACGGTAGTTCTTGCAGGCAACGACAACTGGAACGAACAAACCCTTTCCGCCGTGTTGGCAATCAGAGCCGCGCGGATAGGGGAAAATACTTACACGGTGGAGGACGCCCTCAGAATCGGCGGCGAAATCTACCTTTTCGGAGATGCGGTGATTTCCTCCTCCGCCACGGTGCGCCATGGCACGACGCTGATTTTGCCCTCGTCGCAGGACGCGTCTGTCAAGGTTGCAGAGCCCACTTACGGTGCGGGAATAAAGGGGCACGTCGACGCGCAGGCGCAGTACATCGAGCACACGCTCACCGTGAACGACGGCGTCACGCTCACCGTCCACGGCGACATAATCGTGTGCGGACTTCTGGGACAGACGGGGCAGGGAATTTCCGGGCATACCTCGGGTATGCACTCCGTGCTTGTCAACAACGGCACGATAAATCTGCTCGGCGGCGCGAACCTCGATGTCCGTGGTTACGTCAAAGGCACGGGTACGGTCACCGCACACGCGCATTCCACGATTTACGCTCCGTTTGTGGTGTACGATTTCCGCGGAGGCAGCAACACCGCGGTGGCCTATCTGAAAGGAAGCATTGCTCCGTTCAATACTTATGATATGTTTTACAATGTACAATGCACGTTAAACATCTTCGGCGGAGCAAAATATGTAAGTTATTTGGATCTTTTTGCGGCAGGAGCGCACAAAAGTACAAAAATTGATTTAATTTGTGACGAAGGTGGACTTATCAATATCGATAAGGATGCCAAAGCTCAAATTGTTTTCAAAAATGATAATGAAAATTATGCCGGAACTGTTGGATATTCCGAAGTGACTTTGACGGGCGATGTAATGTTCGGCGATTTGAGCATGAGAATACTTTTGGTATCAATAAGTTTGTCTGCGGTAGATCTCCCTCTTTGTATGCGCGCGAACATAAATATCGGCGATGGCATAACGGCTACGTCTGCCGTAATGCCTTATAAATATAAATTACTCACTGGGTCAACATTAAAAGTCGCCGAAAATGCCAGTTTGACAGTTGAAGGGAAATTGACGGTTTATAGTGAGTTCACTGATAGCCCTATGGCTAATTTGAGTTACCCCGATGCGGATGCCGCACAATTTATCGTCAATGGTACTTTGGTTCTTGCCGATAGTGCAGTATTTGGAGGCAGAATTCAGTCAGAAACCGCAGGTAAAGTTGTTATCGGTAAAACAACGACGTTGAAATCGGTTTCAACTGAAGGAAATTGCGGTACGACAAACGCAGGAGGATTAGGTATGGGTGGCACATATTATCTTACTTTCAGTTTGACGGAAGAGGCACGTTTTGACGAAGGAAATTTAGTGATTTCCACGGATACGCCTAAGACAAACGAAAAGAATTATAGTTATGTTGAACGTGTGCGCGAATACGTCGCGTTGCAACCGCTTTCCGCGGGCACGACGTACGTCTATGACGGAACGGGTTGGTCGGCTCGATAAGCGAGAACGACGCGCAAAACACCCGCAACAAAACAAAAAGCCGACGCAACCGCGTCGGCTTTTCAATCCGTTTAGCAGTATAAAGTTGTCATTCTTCCTTGTCTTCGGGAGTTTCCGCCATTTCGATGATTTCGTCGATGTTTTCCGCGACGCAGGTTTCTGCGATTTCCGAAGCGGGAAGTTCAGCAACGGAGTTTTCTCCTTTTTCGTCTGCAAGTTGCGCTTTCTCGATTTCCACCACCTTTTCGTAGGACATACCCGCGGCGATTGCGGCAAGGCGTTGTTGTTCTTCCTTTTCGCGCAGTTTCTTTTTCTCGCGGAAGAACTGCAAAATCGCGAACACCAGGCAGATGGCAATGCCGACGAAAAGGTAGACGGAACCGGGGTCGGAACCGACTACGCCGAGGATTATCGACAGCACCACGATGATGACGAGCGGGAATGCCGCGAGTTTGGGATTCTTGACGATGTATTTGCCGCCGAGTGACCCGAACAGAGCATACACGACGCTGCCGAATGCGGGGACGAGATAAGGCGTGTTCTGCACCGTTTCGGTGAGGTTGGGAATGACCGCGAGGCAGAGCACGAATATACCGATTATCAGTATGGTGACCAGCGAACTCGTCGCAATGGCGATTGTAGCCACGAGTTCGTTTTCTTCCGTGCCGATTTTGGTACCCGCGATTTCCTGCGCTTTGACGACGCAGGGGATTTTGAGGTTGGACAGATTACCCGTTATGAACGAGAGATACATACCGTTCAGTCCGACGACGGGTGCGTAAACTATGGGTTCGGCAATGCCCGACAACGCCATAAGAATGAGCGGCGAAATGACTGCCGACGAAGCGAACACGCTCCAATCGGGCGTCACTCCGTAGTAAAGACCCGCCCACACGGGAATGGTCACGATAAGCGCCATACCGACCAACATCCATATTCTGCCGATGAGGTGCATGCGGTTGTTGATTTCAGCAGTGGTGAGTTCCTTTTTCATATCGCACCTCCTCACAGAATCGCCGAAACGACGGCGGCGGCGTCATCTGGATTGAGCGGCCAGTTGTTCTTGTAGGAGAAGTAACTGATGACTGCGACGACGCCCATTGCAATCAACATCGAAAACGCCGTCGAGAAGCTGTCCAGCCATTTCTGTCCCGCCTTGTTGATGAGCAGGTCGAACACGTACATACACAGTGCGGCGACGACGATTGCGATGAAGTTGTAGTAGCTGTCCACAAAGTTGGTCGCGCCCGCTATGGTGGTCACGCTCATAGCAAGATAGCCGAGTATCATACCGATGAACACCACCTGGAAGAGCAGGTCGCCGAGGTTCACGTTGCCGCTGGGACTGCCGCTTTTATGGGTGAGCATGGCGAACTTGGGCTGCATTTTCTTGTAGCCGAGCAGTACGAGCAGAGGTCCCGTGATAATGGGTATGGTCATAACCGTTGCGATTGTGACGAAGTCCTTTGCGGAAATACTGCCCGCGATAAAAGTTTCCATATCGCCGGCAAGCGCGGACGCGGCTCCGTCCGCCATCATTGACTCGTATTGCAAAGAGCCGATGACGGAAAGTCGGATTGCGGGCAATGCGATGCCGAGCGAGCCTATCAATGTGACGACGCCTACGCCGATGCCGATTGCGGGCAGAATGGAAAACGTCACCGAGGTGGTGACGACTTTCTTTATTTTGCCCATATCCATTCCGATGACTTTTGCGCGGCGCACCGAAACGATGATGTAATATGCGCTCATCGCGACGATAAACACAATGACCGCCCCGAAAAGCCCGTACATCAGCCCGTTGTTGGGATTGAACCCCACAAATGCGCTGAGAAGATTGAAAGACATATACACTCCTTAAATTCCGTCCCCTCTCGGACGGCAGGGAATCCCCCGAAAGTCTTTAATAAAATTATAATAATACAAAATCGACGGATAATCAATACGGAATTTGACTCGCACCCCTCAAAACGTCGATGTTTACGCGCGGTTTTGCGCGGAAAACGCCCCCTTTGACTGCCTTGTCGATGCGGTCGGACGGACTTTCACGCCGTTTTCGGCACAGTTTGACGCAACCGTTCCGACGCATTTTCACGCGTCTTTTTCACATCGTTCTTCACACCGTTTCCCGCGTTGCTTCTCGCGTCTGTTTCGGCGTGTGTATCGAGAGCGGCACTTGAAAGCAATGTGCGCAATACGGTTGCTTTTCCCGCCGCGCGGTGGTACAATCGATTTACAGTTTACCCCATATTACTTGGAAGTAGTAGAAACTTGCGCGTTAAGTGCCGATGAGACGGGGGGTGCTCACGGACGAAAAACCTTCGGGTTTGCGGTGCATTTTTCACTCCCGCTTCATTTGCGAGAAGTGCTTCTAGGGAGGTGCTTTTTGTTTTACCGAGAAGCATTGGATTATATCCGAGGCATCGAACGCGCAGGGTCCGATTACGGCATCGAACGTATGCGCGAACTTTTGGCGTTGCTCGGCAATCCCGACCGAAAACTCAAATTCGTGCACGTTGCGGGCACCAACGGCAAAGGCTCAGTGTGCGCAATGCTCACCGCCGTATTCCGCGCGGCAGGATACAGGACGGGCACGTACAATTCGCCTTCCGTGCTTTGCTACAACGAGCGTTTCCTTCTGAACGGGGAGCCTCTTTGCGACGATGACGTGGCAAAGTATATGACCGAAGTCCGCGACGCGATAGAGCGCGAACGCGCTCGCCGCGCGGCAACCGCGCATAGCGAAGACGACGGCACGCAGAAGAACTGCACCCGCACGCTTTCGCCCGCGCCCTATTCGCCCCACGACAACACGACGGACTTTTGTCCGACCGCGTTCGAAATCGAAACCGCAGTCGCGTTGGTCGCCTTTTTCGACAAGGGGTGCGACGTGTGCGTACTGGAAACGGGACTGGGCGGCAGATGGGACGCAACCAACGCCGTGTGCGATAAGGAACTTGCCGTCATAACTCCCATAGGACTTGACCACTGTGCGTTACTCGGCGACACTATTGCCGAAATAGCCGAGGAAAAAGCCGCGATAATCCGTGACCTCGCCGTAACCTGTCCGCAGGAAGAAGGCGCCGCGGAAGTGCTTGCAAGAGCGGGCGCGCGAGTGACGGGAGAGGTGAGCGACGTAACGGTCGCGGGTGACGGGCAGCACTTCGTATACGAGGGCAAACGGTATTTCGCGCGCTTGAAAGGGCGGCACCAGACGGTCAACGCCGCACTTGCAATCGAGGCGGTGAAAGCCTTGCGCGAGAAGGGCTGGAAGATATCGGACGACGCCCTTTCAAAAGGGTTGAAAGACGCCGTATGGCGCGTCCGTTTCGAAATGCTTACGGAAGCGGACAATGCAAAAATGCCGTATAAAGTGTCAATTCCGCACGGTAAAGCCCTGATTTTGGACGGAGCACACAATCCGCACGGTGCCTGTTCGTTGCGCGAAGCACTTATTGATTACACGGACGGAAAGAACCGTTCGGCCGTGTTCGGCGTGCTTGCCGACAAGGACTACAAAACGGTTGCAAAGACGCTTGCGCCGCTGTTTGACGAGATATACACCGTGACGCCCGTTTCGCCGCGCGCGCTGGATTGCAACGCGCTTGCCGACACCGTGAAAGCCGTCCGCTCCTGCGCGGACGTGACTGCGGTCGGGGGCGTGAAGAGCGCGGTCGAGAGGTCGCTTGCGGGTGGGTGCGATTGCACGGTCGTGTTCGGGTCGCTCACGCTCTTTTCCTCTCTGACGGATAAATGAGAATACGGTGATAGAAAATTCAACCGAAACAAACAATACTGAGCGGCGGAAAGTCGCAACGGTCGGATATGCCGCCGACGGGCGGACGAGGTGAATATGGACGAAGAAAAGAACATTTCCGAAAACACGGACGCAAAAGTCCGCGAAGTGGACGCGGAGAGGATTGAACGCGCAGTGTGCGAGATACTTGCGGCAATCGGCGAGGACGTCGGCCGCGAAGGATTGCGCGAAACGCCGTCGAGGGTGGCGCGTATGCTGAAAGAACTTACCGCGGGGTACGCCGCCGACGCGTCGGAACATCTTTCCAGAACGTTTGCCGAGAGCGGAAGCGGGTTGGTCGTGGAACGCGACATCGCGTTTTCTTCCACTTGCGAACATCACCTCATGCCGTTTTTCGGCAAGGTGCACATTGCGTATATTCCCGACGGCAAGGTGGTCGGTCTTTCCAAACTGGCGCGCGTTGTCGACGTCTACGCCGCGCGTTTGCAGTTGCAGGAGAGAATGAATGCGCAGATTGCCGACGCCGTGTTCGACAACCTGTCGCCCAAAGGCGTGGTGGTCGTCGTCGAGGCGGAGCACACCTGTATGACGGCACGCGGGGTCAAGAAAGCGGGTTGCAAGACGTTGAGTTACGCCGTGCGTGGTGACGTCGACGCCGCAACAGTCAATATGTTGCTCACGCTTGCGGGAGGCGAACGATGAGCGGCGTTTTCAGAGTGCGCGACAGAGAGTTTTCGACGGGCACGCACGTAATGGCGATTCTCAACGCAACGCCCGACTCCTTTTACCCGTTCAGCAGAGTCGGCGACGATTGCGTGCGACGCGCGCTCGAAGCAGTCGCACAGGGTGCGGAAATAATCGATATAGGCGGGCAGTCCACGCGCCCGAACGGCGGGCAGGTGAGCGTGCTCGAAGAACTGTCGCGCGTGCTTCCCGTGGTGGAGAGCGTGCGTGCCGCCACCGATTGCCCGATTTCCGTCGACACTTATTATCCCGAAGTGGCGGAAGCCGTGCTCGAAGCGGGCGCGGATATGATAAACGACGTCAACTGTCTTGCCGCGGACGGCATGGCGGAGACCGTGGCGCGTTACGGCGCCGCGGTGTGCATAATGCACAACAGGCGTTGCGGAGGGCTCGACGACCTTATGGCGGACAAACTGGCGGGGCTTTCCGCCGCGGTCGACAAAGCGTTGCGCGCGGGCGTTCGCGCCGACGGCATAATTCTGGACGGCGGCATAGGCTTCAACCGTTCCAACGCCGAGGACTGGGAACTGCTGGACCGCTATCGCGAACTTTCCATGCTCGGCTATCCGCTTTTGCTCGGGACTTCGCGCAAGTCGATGTTCGGCGGTCAACCCGAAACACGACTTACCGCCACTATGGAAACGAGTGCGTTCGCCGCAAGGGAAGGAATACTGTTCGTGAGGGTGCACGACGTCAGGGAAAACCTGGCTGTCATCTCCTCGGTCAGGGACTTGCCCGCCGCGACGAAATGACACGGAGGAAGCGATGAAAGGAAGCATACTCGTTGAAAATTACGAAATCGTCGTGTGTCACGGCGTCAACCCCGAAGAGAAGACGACCCCGCAGAGATTTTGGGTGAGCGTGGCTTTGCAATGTGATATAACCGAGGCGGCAAATTCCGACGATATCGGCAGAACGATAAGTTATTCTGCCGTATGCAAGCTGATAAAGTCCGTTTTCGGACAGGAAGGCAAAAATCTGCTGGAACATCTCGCAACGGTTACGGCGCGCAGGATTATGCTCGAATATCCTTCCGCCGACAGCGTGGAAGTCACCGTCAAAAAGCCCGACGCGCCGATGAAAGGCGTCTTCGACTGGGTGGGCGTCACCGCCCGCGTCAAGCGGAGCGTCGCCTATCTTTCCATGGGGTCGAGCCTCGGCGACAGGGACGCCGCGATGATGCGTGCCGTCGATATGTTGCGCGCAGACCCTCTCGTCCTTTCCGTCACGGAGAGCACGCGCTTGGCGACCGCACCCTACGGCGGCGTCGCCGAAAACGAATTTCTCAATTCCGCTTTGCGGGTTGAAACCCTGCACACCGCGGACAGCCTGCTTGCGCTTTTGCACCGCATAGAAAATGAGTGCGGACGGGTGCGAAAGAAGAGGTGGGGCGACCGCACTCTCGACCTGGACATCGTGTTTTTCGACGACGAAGTGCGGCAGGAGGGCGACCTCGTTCTGCCGCATCCCGATATGCAGAACCGCGATTTCGTTTTGCGCCCGCTTGCGGAGATTGCGCCTTACGCAGTGCATCCGTTGTACGGCAAACGCGTGTGCGATCTGCTTGCCGAACTCGAAGAACGCAACGGCAGACAGAGGATACGCCTTGTCTGACCGCAAATGGAAGACGACACGAATCCCGAACGCATGCACCGACGCCTACGGGCGGGAAATGGCAAAATGCCGATAACCCGAAAGAAACAGCCGACTCAAACAAAAACCGCCCCCGTTTTTGGGGCGGTTTCGTTTTGTCGTAAAGGTTATCAGCCGTTGTGGAAAATCATATCGTTGCAAAGACCTATCAGCGTGGCGACAATGGGGTGCATTCTCGTTTCGTCGAAGTCGACGAAGAACCTGTCGCGGATGTGGAAGAAGTTTTTGTGCATACGCAGAACGGGGTTCTTTTTGTCGAACTTCCAGCTGCCTTCGTTGCACAGATATGCTTTCGAATTCCATTTCCCTTCCACGACGTAGTAGTTGCCGTAAGGGGTGCTCATTCTGAAACGGCGGGTAAGCGGCCAGTGCAGTCTGCCTTTCATAACTCCGATACGTTCGTCCGCGGCGTCGTGTATGGTGAACTTGCCCAACGGGTGGAAATAACGTCTTTTCAGTGCGATGACGAGATTTTCGTTGAGGTCGTAGACGTAGTAGGTGGGGAAGAAGGAGAAGATTTTCCCTTTGGTGAAATACACCTGCGTTCCCGCGCCGTCCACGACGGATGTTTTTCCCGTCAGGGAGAAAAGTTTCTGGTTTAACGTAAGTTGCATAATCAACCCTCCTGCGGTGATAATATCATTATAAATTAAAATGTTTGCATAATCAATAGTATTAAACTCTACAAGACCGTAAATATGCGACGAGTGTTGTGTTTATCCGATAAAAAGTCAAAAAAATACGAAAAACGCGGATATAATTCCGCGTTTTTGCGATTTTTTATCGGGGTTAAGTGTTGTTTCGGACTTCTACGTCAATCGGTGATTTTGCGCGGGCGGCGTTTGAGGTACTCTTTGAGGAAGTACGCGCCGAGCAACACGCCGACGAGCAACACGATTGCGACGAGTGACCATATCAGTTCCCAGGGGACGTCGGAGCCGACTTTTGCGCGTTCCCACATCTGAACCACGGTGTCGTTTTCGGCGCCGAAGTCGCGCATGACGCCGAGGGTTGAGTTTATTTCGGGGTATCTGCGTTCGTCGTAGAAGAAGTAGGCGAGCGCGTCGGGGTCGTAGATATATTCGCCGTCGATGAGATAGTAACCTTCTTCGTCGGTTTCGAGTTCCACGGGAGTGAGATTATCATCATCCGTATAGTCGGACTCCGACCCGTCGGCGTTGAGGTAGTAAACGTCGCCTTCTTCCCATTCGTAACGGAAGAGCAGCTGACCGTTTTCGTCCGCATACACCGAACATTCCTCGCTGTTCGAGTACCACAGATATTCCACGTTGACGAGGGCTTCGAGGGCGTCTTTGTCCGACATAAGCGATGCTTTGCTGACTGCCGAGGTGTAGCCGATATAACCCGAATTGCGCGCGCCCGAAACGGGGGAGCACATATAGTCGATGAACATCAGCGCGGCGAGGTTGTTTTGCGAGGTCGTGGGAATAATCCACCCGTCGTACCAGATGTTCGAGCCCACGGAAGGCACATAGTAGTCCAGAAGATATTCGTCGTTTTCCTCGTCGTAACTCTCTTCGATTGCCCACAGGGCGTCGCCGCTCCACGCAAGGTCGACGTAGACGATTTCGTTTATCATATCGTCCTTGCCGAAGTCGACTTCGTAGCCTGCGATGTGGTCGCGCTGACGTATGAGCGCCTGTTCCGCGGCGGAGAGCAATACGGCGTCGGTGCAGTTCATCAATTCCGCGGAGGAGAGTTCGTCATAGCGTTTGCCGTCCACGGAGGATACGCCGTCGGGCAGCAAGTCGTATTCTTTGAGGTACATAACCGCGGCGCAGTAGGTGTCGCGTATGCTGTCCTTGACGAGGATTTTGCCTTCGATGTCGGGGTTGTTGCCCTCATTCCAGAGCACGCCCCAGCCGCATTTGTCCAGTTCCTCGGTTGTGAGATATTTGGTATTGTAGAGAATGCCGAGCGTACCCCACATATAAGGCACCATATATTTCGTCATATCCATGGTGGTGTCGCCGACCTGAATTGCGCTGAACATACTCTTTATGGCGTCCATAACTTCGGGTTCGATGTTGCCGTGCATATATTTGAGTTCGCCCGCCTCGCCGAGTGCGTCGAGTTCTTTGCGCAGACCTTCCTCGACTTCGGTGAGGTTGCGCACCATTCCCGCCGTCATCAGTTTTTCTATGGCGTATTCGGAAGGGCAAATCAAATCGACATTGGCGTCCTTTTTAAGCACTTTCGTCATCATCGTTTCGTTGGTGTCGAAGGTGGTGTAGGTGATGGACAGCGCCCTTCCCGTCACTCTTTCGTAGTAGGCGGCGAAGTCATCGAGTATGTCTTTGTCGATGTAATCTTCCCAGTTGTAGATGTAAAGTTCGTCGCCGCCGCGCGTACCCGCAGTCGGGTTGCAGGCGGTAAGTACGGGCGCGACGATTACAGCGACCAGCAGGACGGGAAGTACGAGTTTCACGAACTTTTTCATATCTTCGCCTCCTTTGCCTTTTGTTTCTGCTTACTTATCTTGTAGAGATTTACGCTGAGCAGAATTGCAAGCACGATTACGAATATAATCGAGAATATGGCGTACCAGAAGGGTTCCAGACCCTGAACGCGCGCGTCGGAGTAGATGTAGGTCGACAGCGTATTGATACCCGTGGACGCGCCTTTGTTGATTTGCGTGATGATGAAGTCGTCGATGGACAGCGTAAACGCAAGCACGAATCCGCTTATTATGCCGGGGGTTATCATCGGGAAGAGCACCTTGACCAACGCTTTGAAGGGGTTGGCACCGAGGTCGAGTGCGGCTTCGTATACGTTGGGGTCCATACTTTCCAGTTTGGGAAGCACGCTGAGCACGACGTACGGAGTGCAGAAGGCGATATGCGCTATGATGAGGCGCAGATAACCTTCGGGGAACGCGAACGTCACGAAGAATATCATCAGCGACACCGCCATAACGATTTCGCTGTTGATGATGGGGAACTGGTTCACGTTCTCGACGACCCTGCGGGCGCGTCTGCCCATTGCGTGAATGCCTATCGCCGCGAAAGTGCCCATTATGGTTGCGACCACCGAGGACACGCAGGCAATCAGCAGGGTGTTTTCCACCGCCGCCCACAATTCGGGCGACTTGTCGGACGTGAATATCGAAACGTAGGCGTCAAAGGTGAAGCCGTTGGAGAAATTGAAGTTCGAGCTGTTGGAGAAGCTGTACACGATGATGAGGATAATGGGCGCGTACAGAATGGCGAGTATGATGAACAGATAGAACTTCTCGCAGAAGTTTTTGATTTTGTTTACCATAGCGACCTCCCCATATTGTTGCCGTTCTTACCGACGCGGTTCATCAGGAAGTTGGAAATCAGCACGAAAGCGAGCATGACCAGACTCATGATGGAGCCCACGCCGTAAAGTCCCTGGTCGAACTTCATCTGTATGCTGTCGCCGAAGAGGAATATTTTGCCGTTGGACAGCAACTGCGAAATTGCGAAGGTGGAGATTGTGGGAATGAACACCATCGTTATACCGCTCATAATGCCGCTGACCGAAAGAGGCAGTATGGTTTTGAGGAACACGGTCGTGTTGTCCGCGCCGAGGTCCTGCGCCGCCTCGATGTAACTCTTGTCTATCGAGGAGAGGGTGGTGTGCAGGGGAAGTATCATAAAGGGCAGGTAGTTGTAGACCATGCCGAATATGACCGTTCCCATGCCCAGCGTCACGTCCATGGCGAGGAATATGGCTTTGGTTGCCAGCGTGCGGATGAGGAAGTTGACCCACATGGGGAGCACGAAGAAGAGCACGAGGATTTTGCCGCTGCTCATCTTGGACAGGAAGTAGGCGACGGGGTAGCCGATGAGAAGACATATCGCCGTCGTCACCACACCGACGAAAAGCGAGTTGCCGAGGATAATCAGGCTGCTGCTTTCGGTGAAGAAGATTTTGAAGTTCTCGACCGTAAGGTTGTTGTCGTTGTCGAGGAAGGCGTTGACCAGTATCATAACGAGCGGCAACACCACAAACAGTATCATAAACAGCACATACGGATAGCTGAACACCCGTTTTGTGATTTTGAACTTTTTGCGCGGCTTGGGCGCGGCTACGGTTGCCGTTGTCACTCCTGCACCTCCTCCGCCGTGCTTTCGTCGGCTTTTTCTTCCGCATTCGCGCCGTCGGACGCATCGTCCGCAGACGCGTTGTCGTCGAGTTCTTCAAAGGGTACGACGTCGTCGTTCGACTTTTCGTCGACCGCCTCGCGCTTTTCGATGATGATTTTCGCAGGGTCGATGTTGATGCCCACGCGGTCGCCTTTCAGCCAGTCGTCGTCGGTGTCGACGAAGAAATCGTAGTAGTCGTCGGTTCTGACTATGCATTGATAGTAACTGCCTTTGTATATCGAACTCACCACGGTCGCGCCTATGGTGCCGTCCTCTTCGTCGTCCGTGATTATAACGTCGTCGAAATCGACGCTCACCTTGACGGGCGTACCCGCTTCGAGGTTGCTTATACACTCGAACTTGCCTCCGCAGATATACACGGAGTTTTCGCCCGCCATTTCGGTGTTGATTTCGTTTATGACGCGCGCCTTGTGCATGATGTGCAGGTCGAACGGCTTGATGTAAAGCCCGACGGTGGAACCGACTTCGTACGTCGCCGTGTCGTGCGCGATGAGTTCGTTGTCCTTTGCCATGAGGGTAATCTGATAGTGGTCGCCCTTGAACACGGAGGATATGACTTCGGCGGTGAGAATGGTCTTTTTGTCGTCGGCTTTCTTGATTTTGAGGTCCTCGGGACGGATGATGACGTCTATGGGTTCGTTTTTCTTAAAGCCTTTGTCCACGCACTCGAACACCGTATCGGCAAATTCCACCTTGAAATCTTCGAGCATAACGCCCGACAGGATGTTGGACTCGCCGATGAAGTCGGCGACAAACGCGTTTGCGGGTTCGTCGTATATGGTTTCGGGGGTGGCAATCTGCTGAATGACGCCGTCGCGCATGACGACGATGGTATCGCTCATCGTCAACGCTTCTTCCTGGTCGTGCGTGACGTACACGAAGGTTATGCCGAGTTGCTTATGCATATTCATAAGTTCGATTTGCATATCCTTGCGCATTTTGAGGTCGAGCGCGCCGAGAGGCTCGTCGAGCAACAGGACTTCGGGTTCGTTGACCAGCGCACGGGCTATGGCAACGCGCTGCTGCTGTCCGCCCGAAAGCGAGGAAACGTAACGGTGACCGTAGTCTTCGAGGTCGACCATTTTGAGCACCGCGTCGACTTTCTGCTTGATTTCCTCTTTTGTGTACTTGCGGAAAAGTTGTACGGTTTCGCCTTTGCGGTTGGTTTTCGTGCCGTTGGGTATGACTTTCATTTTGAGTCCGAACGCGATGTTGTTGAATACGTTGAGGTGCGGAAACAGCGCGTATTTCTGGAACACCGTGTTGACCTTGCGAAGGTGCGGCGGCGTGTCAGTGATGTCTTTGCCGTCGAAGATAATGCGTCCCGAAGTCGGCATTTCAAAGCCGGCTATCATGCGCAGAGTGGTCGTTTTGCCGCAGCCCGACGGACCCAGCAAAGTGACGAACTCGCCGCGTTTGATGTTCAAACTGGCGTTCTTGACGGCGTCCTTTGCGCCGTACGTCTTGGTGAGGTTCTTCAGCTCGATGATGTTTTGAGACATATCCTTACTCCTTCTCCTGATTAAAAGGTGGGAGGCGACGCCACCCACAACACCACGGCTTTTTCCGCCGTGCGGTTTTCCAGATAATGTACCTTGCCGCTCTCGTAATAGAAAGCGTCTCCCTTTTTCGCCGCATACTCCTTCTTGCCGAGGTGCAGCACTATCTGCCCCTGCAAGACGAACCCGAACTCCTCGCCCTCGTGCGGCATATCCTTGTCGAGTTTGCTTTTGGGAGCAATCTCGATTTTTATGGGCTCCATTTCGTTTTTCTGACTGTTTGGAACAAGCCACGTTATGGTGTGATTGTCCGCCACCTTCTCGAAAAAGTCGTCGGCGGTGAACACGACCTGTTCCTCTTCGTCCTCGGCAAAGAATTCCGCCGCCGTCGTGCCCAGTGCCGAGAGTACGTCGAGCAGGGTCTGAATGGACGGGGAAGTCAGTTCGTTTTCCAGTTGGGATATATAACCTTTGGTCAGTTCGCAACGGTCGGCGAGTTCTTCCTGCGTAAGCCCGCACTGCAACCGCAACCGCTTGATTTTGACGCCCAGTTCCATAAAATCCTCCTGTTTAGACAAAATTGACCCGAAGTTTAGCGAGTTCAGAGATTATAATCCGAAAGTTTAGAAATACTAAACTGCGTGTTTAAGATACATTATATAGACGGCGGGGGAGCGTGTCAACAACTAGAGGACATATTTTCGTGCTGAAAAGAAAAATTTTTCACAGCCGTCCGATAGCGTGTTTCACGGCGTCTTTAATGCGGGGCAAAAGCCGCGTTTCGGGCGCCGATTTCGTGCGACAAAACAGATGGAAAAAGAGAGGCGATAAAAGGGGAGTTCCGAAAGCAATCCGAGGACGTTTACGCAAACGGGATAAACGTAAATCCGTGACGGGGCGCGTGTTTTTTTGCAATCGGGCAAGAAAAAACGCCCGCATTTATGCGGGCGTCCGTTTGCGTTCGTTTTGTGACGGGGCTCAATACATTCCGTCCATTCCGCCTTGGGGCATTGCCACTGCGGGTGCGGGTTCCTTGATATCGGTGACCAGCGCTTCGGTGGTGAGCAGGGTTGCCGCCACGCTTGCCGCGTTCTGCAACGCGCTTCTGGTGACCTTGGTCGGGTCGAGGATACCTGCCTTGACCATATCGCAGTAGACGTTCTTTGCCGCATCGTAACCGAAGTTGGCTTTGTTCTTGGCAATCAGGTTTGCCGCCACGACGCCGCCGTCCACGCCTGCGTTCTGCGCAATCTGACGGATAGGCGCTTCGAGTGCGCTGATGACGGTGTTCGCGCCCGTCTTGACGTCGCCTTCGAGGTTCTTGCAAGCCTTTTTGACCGCGGGAATGACGGACAGCAGAGCAACGCCGCCGCCGGGGACGATACCTTCTTCGACTGCCGCGCGGGTTGCCGCGAGAGCGTCCTCTATTCTCATCTTGCGTTCCTTCATTTCGATTTCGGTCGCCGCGCCCACGCCGATGACGGCTACGCCGCCTGCCAGTTTGGCAACGCGTTCCTGCAATTTCTCTTTGTCGTAGTCGGAAGAGGTCTCCGCAATCTGTGCGCGGATTGCCTGAACTCTGGCTTTGATGGCTTCGGGGTCGCCCGCGCCGCCGATGATGGTGGTGTTTTCCTTGCCGACCTTGACGGATTTGGCGGTGCCCAGCATATCCAGCGTGACGGATTTGAGGTCATATCCGAGGTCGCTCGCCACGAACGTGCCGCCCGTGAGGATTGCTATGTCTTCGAGGTAGGACTTTCTTCTGTCGCCGAAGCCGGGGGCTTTGACTGCCACGCAGTTGAACACGCCTTTCAGTTTGTTGACTATTATGGTGGTCAGCGCTTCGCCTTCGATATCGTCGGAGATGATGAGCAGTTTGAGACCGTTTTTCAGAACCTGTTCGAGCAGAGGCAGAATTTCCTGCACGTTGCTTATCTTCTTGTCGGTGATGAGGATGACGGGGTTGTCCAGTTCGGCTTCCATCTTCTCGGTGTTGGTGACGAGATAAGGAGACACATACCCGCGGTCGAACTGCATACCTTCGACAACCGTCAGCTCGGTGTGCATCGCCTTGCCTTCTTCGATGGTGATGACGCCGTCCTTGCCGACCTTTTCCATAGCGTCGGAAATCAGTTGTCCGATGCTGTCGTCAGAGGCGGAAATCGCCGCGACCTGTGCGATTGCGGTCTTGTCCTCGACGTCCTTGGATATCTTTTTCAGTTCTTCGACTGCCGCGTCGGTTGCGAACTGAATGCCTTTTTTCAGCACCATGGGGTTTGCGCCCGCGGCGACGTTTTTCAGACCTTCTTTGACGATTGCCTGTGCAAGCACGGCAGCGGTGGTGGTGCCGTCGCCCGCGACGTCGTTGGTCTTGGTGGACACTTCGCGGATGATCTGCGCGCCCATGTTCTCGAAAGGATCTTCAACCTGAATTTCCTTTGCGATGGTCACGCCGTCGTTGGTGATGAGCGGCGCGCCGTAAGGCTTGTCGAGAACGACGTTTCTGCCTTTGGGACCCAGGGTGATTTTGACGGTGTTTGCAAGTGTATCGACGCCGGCTTCGAGAGCTTTTCTAGCGTCGTCGCCGTATTTGAATTGTTTAGCCATAATGATAACTACCTCCGAAAATTATTCTACTATTGCGAGAATGTCGGCTTGACGGACGATGACGACCTCTTGACCGTCGATTTTGAACTCGCTGCCTGCGTACTTGGAGTACAGCACCTTGTCGCCGACCTTGACCTGCATGACGACCTCTTTGCCGTCGATCATGCCGCCGGGACCAACCGCCAGCACTTCGGCAAGTTGAGGTTTTTCCTGCGCCGCGCCGGGGAGAACGATACCGCTTTGGGTGGTCTCGCTGGACTCGATCGCTTTGATGACTACTTTGTCAAACAATGGTTTAATTGACATATATGCCTCCTGAATTGTTGCGTTTGTTGGCACTCATCGCGCCCGATTGCTAACAGTTTATAATAGTGTTTGCCAGTTGTCAATACTTTATGACCCGAAAAATAAAAAAATCGCAAAAATTTTGAAAAATAGGCTCGAAATGGCATTGACAGGTGTCAATTGGGAGAAAATCGGGTTAAAATTTTTTTGAAATCCAATGAATTTTTATGCAAATTTGTATAATTTTCAAACTATGCGCAAAATCCGATATCGAATAAAAATCGCACGTTTACAGTCGCAGCAACAAGATTTATATTGTTTTGCGCCGCGCTTTATGCTATCATGGTCGGGTCGGAAAGACACGAGGTGTACTATGGATAAATGGGACAAGAGATTTATGGATATGTGCGAACTTGTCGCAACGTGGACAAGCTGCGCAAGACAAGGCCGCGCAGTCGGCGCAATCATTACCAAAAACAAGCGCATTCTCACCACGGGTTACAACGGCGCGCCGTCAGGCATTTTCAACTGCCGCGACAAGGGCGTCTGTATGCGCGACCAGCTCGGCATTCCCAGCGGCACCCAGCACGAAAAATGCTATGCCGTGCACGCCGAACAGAACGCAATCATTCAGGCGGCGAAACTGGGCGTGTCCGTCGACGGTGCCACGCTTTACTGCACGCATCAGCCTTGCACAATCTGCACGAAGATGATAATCAATTCGGGCATAGCCCGCATAGTCTACAAATATCCTTATCCCGACGAGTTTGCGCAGGAACTTCTCAAAGAGGCAGGCATCAGGCTGGAACGCTTCGAGGAAGAATAATTTTGCTGACAGATCGAGATCGGACTTCTCAAACCGTGACTCAACGTCGCCGCGCCGCAAGGCGCGGTTTTTGTTTCTGCTTATAATTCGGCAAAATGCGTCATAGTCTTTACTATGCGCAAGTCCGACAAACAGAACTGGCTCGTCGTTTCGGCGATTGTCCTTTGCGTGATGCTCACGCTCGGTCTTTGCTATTTTCTGAACGGAGAGGGCTTTATTTCCGCGCTTAACTATGGTGAAAATGAAGAGAAGTATTATCTTGTGTGCGCGGGTGCATATGAGAATATCGCGCTCGCGCGTGCGGAAGCCTCGCTCGTCAAATCTCGCGGAGGCGCGGGATACGTATTGCTAGCCGACGACACTTACAACGTGGTGCTTGCGGCATATCCGTCCGAAGAGGAGGCGCAGGCGGTGTTGTCGAACGCGGCGTCGGGCGGCGCTTACGTAAAAGAGGTCTGCATTGGCGAAGTGAAATCGGACTGGGCAGAGAAGGATGTACGGGGGAGCGTGGAAAAAGCGTTGGGATATTTTGGCAAGACCTATTCTGCGCTTCGCGAAATGGCGGACGGCTTGTCGGACGAAACGCTGACTAGCGTGGACGTCAAAAACCGCCTGGACGTGTTGCGTGCCGAAATCGACGCGTTGCGTTCCGCGCTGAACGCCGCAACGGCGGGAAAAGACGACGCACGTTATACGGAAGTGAAACTTGCGCTTGTCACGGCCGTTGCCTTGATTGACAACGCGGAGATAGACGCTTCCTCGTCCTCTTCGTCGACGGCGCGCGTCAACGCCGCGTCGTCACTCCGTTACCAGACCGTGCAACTCATACTGTGCCGTCAGTCGTTGGCTTCGGCTTTGTCGCAGTAAAACACGTTTCGTGTAATAAAGTGTATATGTCTTTTTGTCTGCGTTGCCGCGTCGGCAAGCATATTCCTCCCGAACATTGCCGCAAGAGTACCGTTTACTATATATTTTTTCGACTACATCCGCTTCTTTGACACGGACAAACACAACGCAGTTGCTCTTTCCGTTTTTCTCCGTTTGACCTGCAAACAGTATCGGTACACTTTAAGTATAACACAATTTAACACGTATCGTGTATTAAATTTCCTTTTGCGGTCGGGAAGAGTATTTTTGCGCTTTATACACGATACGTGTTGTTTTAATGTGCGGATTTTGTTCGCGGGCGGGAATGCGACAACGCCTTTCCCTGCGTTTGTTCTGCGCGTTTTTTGCTTTTTTAGGCGGCCATGCGGCGCAAAGCCCTTGTTGTTGCCCTGTGTATGCGTTGTTTCGTTGCTGTTGCAACCTTCTTTTGTGTGGTGTCCGTGTTCCGTCGCCTGTTCCTGCCACTTCGGGCGTCGATTTCGAGGTTATTTTGCCTCCTCCCACTTGCAAATGCGCCGTAAATAAGTTATAATCCTATCTATGGCATATACTTCGCTTTACCGTCGATACCGTCCGGACACTTTCCGTGACGTCATAGGACAAAATCACATAGTCCGTACGCTCGTCAATCAGATAAAAACGGGCAACATCGGGCACGCTTACCTGTTCACGGGCACTCGCGGCACGGGCAAAACGTCCGTTGCCAAGATTTTTTCCCGTGCGGTCAACTGTCTGCACCCCGTGGACGGCTCGCCGTGCGGAAAATGCGAGGTATGTCTGGAACTTGCGCTGTCGGGCAACTTCGACGTGCTGGAAATCGACGCGGCATCGAACAACTCCGTCGACCAGATACGCGAGCTGACGGACAAAATCAACTTTCCGCCCACGATAGGCAAATACAAGGTCTACATTGTGGACGAAGTCCACATGCTCTCCAAAAGCGCTCACAACGCCCTGCTCAAAACGCTTGAAGAGCCGCCCGAACACGCCATTTTCATTCTTGCGACGACGGAGGTGCACGCGATACCCGCCACCATTCTGTCGCGCTGTCTGCGTTTCGATTTCCGTCTTGTGCCCACTTCGTTGATTGCGGAGCGCATAAAGTACATTTTCGACGACAACGGCATCAAGTATCAGGACCAGGCGGTCAGAATGATAGCATCGGCAGGTCAAGGCAGCGTGCGTGACGCGCTGTCCATTGCCGATATGTGCGTGAGTTACTGCGCGGGCGAAATCACTTACGACGGCGTTCTCGAAGTGCTCGGCACGTCCGACCCGATGAAACTCGTCGCGCTTGCGCGCGCCATACTCGACGGTGACGTCGACAAGGCGTTGCAGACCGTGTCGGTCATGTGCGATCTGGGCAAGAGCATGTCCATACTCGCGTCGGACATAGCGACGCTTCTGCGTAACGCATTGTACGTAAAAGCGTGTTCTAACGCGGCGGATTTGCTTTCTTTGCCCTCGGAACTCTATGCCGCGCTCAAAGAAACCGCAGAAAAATATTCCGTGCAGAAACTGCTTTCCGCGATGAAATGTTTCACCGCGATAGAGGGCGAATTCCGTTACAGCACGCAACACAGAATACTCTTCGAGGCGGCCGTCATTTCGGCGGCGACCGACCCTGCCGCCGAAGGCGGGAGAGGCGACCTCGCGGCGCGGATTGCCGCATTGGAGCGGATAGTCAACGCGCTTGGCAAATCGGGTTTTAAGTCGACACCTGCCGAACCGGATGCCCGACAGGTGTGGAGCAGATTGGCATCCGAACTGGAACGTGCGGGCGCGGGTTTTCTCGCTCTTGCCGTGCTTGACGCCGACGTCTCTTTCGAAGGGGAGGACGCCATGCGCGTAAAAATCGGCTCGTCGTCTGCCATGAGGATACTCACCGACAACGCCAACAGGGAAAAACTCAACAGAACTTTTGCCGCGTTGTCCAAGCGCAGACTTATAATCGAGCAGGTGCAAAAACTGGACGACGACCAGGCGGTGCCTTATCTCGTGTCGATGTTCGGCAAGAGCCTGGAAATCAAATAAGGCACTTTATGTGCCGAAAAGCGACGTCAAAGTGCCTTTTGAGGCAAAATTGACGTGCACAACTCAACATTCATAAACTGATAAAAACAATTCTCGGAGGTAACTATGGGCTACGGCGGCTACGGCGGCAATATGCAACAGATTATGAAACAAGCGCAGATGATGCAGAAAAAATTGCAGGAAGCGCAGGCGCAACTCGCCGAAACGGAAGTGACGGGCAAAGCGGGCGGCGGAATGGTCGAAGTGGTGCTCAAAGCCAACAAAATCCCCGTGTCCGTGAGTATCAAACCCGAAGCGGTCGACCCCGACGACGTGGAAATGCTGGAAGACCTCGTGCTTGCCGCGCTCAACGACGCTATGGAGCAAGCCGACTCCACCTCGCAGGACCTGCTCGGACCTCTCGGAGGCGCGGGACTGTTTTAAGCCATAGGCTTAACGTACAACGGAGAGCGAAATGAAATATATCGAACCGCTTGCAAGGCTTATAGCGGAATTCGGCAAACTTCCTTCGGTGGGAGAAAAGACGGCGGCGCGTTACGCGTACGCCATACTCGAAGCTCCGTCCGAGGATGTGGACGCGCTCATCGACGCAATCAAATCCGTGCGCGAAAACGTGCATTTTTGCAGTATATGCGGCAATTTTACCGAGCACGATATCTGCGACATCTGCGCAACGCGCAAAGCCAAGACTATATGCGTCGTTAAGGAGCCGAAAGATGTGACCGCACTTGAAAAGGTAAAGGGTTACGACGGCGTGTACCACGTGTTGCACGGCGTGATTTCGCCTATGGACAGGGTAGGGCCCGACGACATCCGCATAAAGGAACTGCTTGCGCGCCTGGACGGTGTGGAAGAAGTCATACTCGCCACCAATCCCGACGTGGAAGGGGAGGCGACGGCGATGTACATTGCCCGTCTCATAAAACCGCTCGGCATCAAAGTGACGAGGATAGCCCGCGGACTTCCGGAAGGCAGCGTCATCGAGTACGCCGACGAAAGCACGCTTTCGCGCGCGCTGTCCAGTCGTACGGAACTCTGACCGACGGCACGCGAAAATCCGAAAACACCTTATCAGAATAACGAAAACGACGGATTTTGTCCGTCGTTTCCTTTTGCTTTTTTTTGTTTGCTGACGTCGTGTTCAACCGTTGCATTATCCATTGTTGCGGTCGTTTCGGACGGTGCGATTTGTTTGTGAATTGAAAATACACCCGTTTAGAATGCCGTTTTTGTCGGCATACGGTTTTGGACTTTTCAGGCGATGACGCTGTTGATGAACTTCTCGAAAGCTGCCTGACCTTTTTCGTCGTTCTTGAAAACGGCGGTCGTGTCGAGGATTTTTTCGCAGGCACGGTTGATATATTCCGTGATTGCGTCTGCGGCTTTTTCGTCTTTCATGTCCGTGCCGTTGTCGGCGACGAGCTGCGCTATCATGCCGAGATGCTTGTTGAGAGGGTGTTTCTCGTCGGCAAGCGCCTTGAAATCGAGGGGAGTGTCGCCCGTCAGGATGTCCTTTATGGCTTCGCATTCCTTTTGCAGTCTGCCGGGCAGAATGAACAGCCCCTGCACCTCGATGATACCGATTGCTTCCTGTTTGATGTTGTGCAGTTCCTGCGCGGGGTGGAATATGCCGAAAGGATGGGCTTCGTCCGTGCGGTTGTTGCGCAGAATGAGATTTATCTGATATTCGCCGTCGGAATTGAAGCACGCCGTGGGCGTGATTGCGTTGTGGGGTATTTCGCCGTCGGGCGTGACCGTTTTTGATACGATATTGACGCTTTCGTCGGAGTAGTTGTCCCACGCGGCGCGGAATTTTTCGGCGGCAAGGGCGAGTTTTTCGCGGTTTTTGCTTTCAAGACGCACAACGGAGTTGTACCAGTCGACGATGGACACGTTGACGTCGGGGAAGTCTTTCATAAGGAAGAATTTTCTTCCGCCGCGCGCGAAGATGGGCAATACCTTTTTGCCGCCCTGATAGTGGTCGTGCGCGAGTATGGAACCGCCGACTATCGGAAGTGCGGCGTTGCTTCCAACGAAGTAGTCGGGGAAGAGGTCGATAAAGTCGAGCATACGGCGGAAGGACGCCGCGGTGACGCTCATGGGTCTGTGCTCTCGCGAGATGACGATGACGTGCTCGTCGAAATAGACGTAGGGCGAGAACTGCATAAACCATTCTTCGCCGTCGAGTTCGAACGGAATGGTGCGCAGAGTCTGACGCGCGGGGTGAGCGGCGTTGCCTGCAAAGCCGACGTTTTCGGCGCAGAGCAGGCATTTGGGATAGCCCGTTTTCGCCTCTTTGGCACGGCGCACTTCCTCGGGAGTTTTCTCGGGTTTTGCGATGTTTATCGTAATGACAATTTTGCCGCGGGGGTTATCGTACTCCCATTGAATGTTGCGGTCGATGTCGGGACGGCGGATGTACGCGCTCTTTTCGGAAAGTTCGCCCAGCCATTTTGCCGCCGCCATACTGCCGCTGTACGCCGCTATATTGTCGAAAGTTTCGATGACTTTCGAAGGCGGGGGAGTGAGTACGCCCATAAGCGCGGTTTCAAACAGGGTTTTGTCTGCTTCCGCGCAGATGTTTTTGCGCACCGCGTAGTCAGACAGCGCGCCGAGCGTGGTGTAGAAGTCGTAGTCGCCGACGGGCGAGGACGAGGGCTCGGTCAACTGCAACATATGGAGCAGAGAATTGGTGGCGTAAACGGTGTCGGACGCGTCCAGACCGAGGTTTTCGACAGCGTAATCGACCAACGCCGCCACGTTGTTTTTTGCGATTTCTTCCAAAGATTTGCGAGGGGACATAAAACCTCCGAGCATTTGCAATTTCCTTGCAAAGCGCGCGATGCTGTGATATCATTGAAACAATATAATCATTATATATGGAGAAAGTTTCGATGGCAACACTTTCGACGGATTATTTTGAAAAGAAGAAAGGTTTTTCATCCTGTCTCGCCGCGCTCTACGGCGACGCCGCAAAAGCACGTGCGGCAAGGTTCCCGAAACTCGCCGAACTTCACTCGCACATATTCGGCAATGAGTATCGGGATTTCTTTTCCTCGCCCGGCAGAATAGAAATCGTGGGCAACCACACCGACCATAACGCGGGCAAAGTGCTTGCCGCGGCAATCACTTACGACACGCTCGGCGCGGTTTCTCCGCGCGACGACGGAAAAATCGAAGTCAAGTCCGAAAGTTACCCCATGCTTTCCGTGGACACCGCGGACGTGAGTTTCAAGCCGTCGGAACTGGGCACGTCGACCGCACTCATCAAAGGCGTCGTGGACTACTATCTGCGCGCGGGCAAGAAGGTGGGCGGTTTCAACGCCTGTATGGACTCCATAGTTCCCAAGGGCAGCGGCGTTTCGTCGTCCAGCTCGTTCGAACTTATTATTGCCGAAATTCTCAACGTCTATTACAACGACGGAGCCCTCGACCCCGTGTTCAAAGCCAAAGCCTCGCAATATGCCGAAAACGCGTATTTCGGAAAACCCTGCGGGCTTATGGACCAGAGTGCGATTGCCCTCGGCGGCGTCAATATGATTGACTTCCGCAGTTTCGACAATCCCGAAATCGAAAAGACGCAGTGGAAGTTCGACGACCTCGACATATACGTCGTGGCGACGGGCGGCGACCATTGCGACCTCACCGACGACTATGCGGCAATCCCCGCCGAAATGAAGAGCGTTGCCGAAGCGTTGGGCGGCAAAGTCCTGCGCGACGTGGCGCCCGCCGACTTCTATGCGGCGGAGAACTCCCTGCGCGGAAAACTGCCTCCGCGCGCACTGCTCAGGGCGGAGCACTTCTACGAGGAAAACGTCCGCGTGGAAAACGCTTTCGAGGCGGTGAAGAACTCCGACGAGCGCCGCTTTCTCGACACGGTCAACGCGTCGGGCGAGAGTTCGGCGGTCAAGTTGCAGAACCTGCGCTCCGAAAGAGGGGACGACGCCGTCGAAACCGGGCTTGCCAAAGCGGCGGCAATAAAAGGCGTCGAAGCGCACCGCGTACACGGCGGCGGCTTTGCGGGAACGATATTGCTTTTTGTCAAAAAACAGCTTTCAGACAGTGTAAACGAACGGTTGAACTCCGTTTTCGGCGCAAACAACGTATTCAAACTTTCCATACGTCAATCGGGTGCCTGCCGCGTTGATTTGGAGGAGGGCATATGAACACTCTGAGCGCAATCGACAAAATCGCTTTTTCCATAGGCAACCTGCACGTTGCGTGGTACGGCATCATCATCGTCATCGGAATGATACTCGGACTTCTCATTCTGTGCTATCAGTGCAAGAGGGTCAACCTTGCCACGGAGGACGCAATCGAACTCTTCCTCTGGGTCATTCCGCTTGCGATAGTTTTCGGCAGACTGCTTTACGTCCTGGTGCGTCCCGAGGATTATATGCCCGTGGAAAGCTGGGACGACTTCGTGGATTTCATTGCCGTGTGGGATGGCGGCATAACCATAATAGGCGGCATTCTCGGCGGTATTATCGGTGCCGGGATATTCGCCTTCCGTATGCGCAAGAAGTGCAATTTCGGCAACGTCGTGGACATCACGATTCTGCCGTTGCTCACGGGGCAGATCGTCGGCAGACTGGGCAATTTCATAAATCAGGAGGCGTTCGGTCTTCCCATCACGGATCCCAGATTCCAGACCTTTCCCTTCGCGGTGTGGATCGACAATCCCAGCGGCGTCGAGCCCGAATATCACGATATAGTGTACGGCAACGTGCCCGGCTGGTTTGCCGCCACTTTCTTTTACGAAATGGTGTGGAACTTTATCGGTGCGGTCATAATGTTTGCGATATGGCGCAAGAACAAGCGTTTCCCGGGTCTGCTGGGGTTCTGTTACTTCTTCTGGTACTTCCTCGGCAGAAGTTTCATGGAGTCGCTGCGCATCGACGCCGTGCCGATTACTCAGATTGCCTGTTTCGTGCTTATTCCCGTGTCGCTTTTGCTCGGAGCGGCGTACGTGCTGTGGTGCCTGAGCCGTCAGAGTTTCCGCGCCGTCAACTCGGCGGTGCTGGGCGGCGAACTGGCTTATACCGAACTGAACAAGTTTGACGTTGCAAACTACGTTTTCGTCACCCGTCTCATCGGCAAACACGGCAAAGTCGCACGTCTTTACGGTGTCGAAGAAATCGGGCTGTGCGACATAAAAAACGAAAATTACATCAGGAAAGTCAGGACGGCGTGGAAACTGCGCGGGAAACCCGCGGCTGCCGCTCCCGCCGCGGCTGCCGCCGACGGCGAGAAGAAGGACTGACGGAGAGGAAATTATGAGCGGAGGACTTGCAGAAAAACGCAACCTTACAATGCTTACCGACCTTTATCAGCTCACGATGATAAACGGTTATATGCAGAGCGGTATGGACACGCGCCGTGCCGCTTTCGACCTGTTTTACAGGGGTAGCGGCGGCTATTCGTACGCCGTCGCCGCGGGGCTCGAACAGGCGGTGGAATACGTCCGCGACCTGCACTTCGACGAAGAGGACCTGCAATATCTGCGTTCCCTCGGCATCTTTCCCGAGAGTTTTCTCGCAAGACTTGCGGATTTCAGATTCACGGGCGACATCTACGCCGTGCCCGAAGGCACGCTCATCTTCCCGTACGAGCCCATTATGACCGTCGTCGCGCCCATATTCGAGGCGCAGTTGGTCGAAACGGCGTTGCTCACCATAATCAACCATCAGACGCTCATCGCCACCACGGCGGCGCGTATGTGCGCCTGCACCTCGGCAAAGATACTGGAATTCGGTCTGCGCCGCGCGCAGGGAGCCGACGCGGGCGTTTACGGGGCGCGTGCGGCGTTCATCGGCGGGTGCCGCTCCACCTCCAACGTGCTTGCGGGCGAGATGTTCGGCATTGCCGTTGCGGGTACGCATTCCCACAGCTGGGTTATGAGTTTTCCGACCGAACTCGACGCATTCATGAAATACGCCGAAATCTATCCCGACGGCTGTCTGTTGCTCGTCGATACCTATGACACGTTGAAAAGCGGCGTGCCCAACGCCATAAAGGTTTTCGACAAACTCAAAGCCGAGGGACACAAGCCCATAGGCATACGTCTCGACAGCGGCGACCTTGCATACCTCAGCCGCGAGGCGCGCAAGATGCTTGACGCGGCAGGGCATTCCGATTGCAGGATATTCGCCTCCAACGACATCGACGAAAACGTGTTGCTCGCACTCAAAACGCAGGACGCCAAAATCGACGTGTACGGCATAGGCACCAAACTGATAACCAGTTTTTCCAACGCCTCTCTCGGCGGCGTCTACAAGCTGTGCGCCATAGAGGAAAATGGCAAAATGACCCCCAAAATCAAGGTGTCCGACAGCCACGAGAAGACCACCAACCCGGCGCTCAAAAGGACGTACAGGATATACAAGAACGGAATGGCGGCTGCCGACCTCATCTGCCTTGCGGACGAGGAAATCGACACGACCAAACCCCTGACCGTGTTCCACCCCGAACAGACCTACAAACGCACGACGTTCACGGACTTTACGGTGAAGGACCTTATGGTCAAGGTTTTCGAAGGCGGCAAACTCGTGTACGACCTGCCCACGTTGCAGGAGATAGGGGAGTATCACGACCGCTCCAAGGCGGAGTTCTTCCCCGAATATATGCGCGTTGTCAACACGCAGTACTACAAGGTCGACCTCAGCCGCAAACTCTGGACGCTCAAAAACGACCTGCTCAACCGCAGCGAGGTTTAGTGCGTCGGGGGATAACCCCCTATGCGGCAAAACTCGTCTTCATCCGACTTTTTTACCCATCGAAAGAAAATCCGACGACACCCTTCCCGTTTATACTGGAAGGGTAGTTTTTTTGCAGGAGAAGCGTATGAGAAAAAAGAAGGAAAACAGAGTTCAGCCGCGCTTTGCGATTGTGCGCCGCGGGTACGACGTGGCGAGCACGGAGGCGTACATCGCCGCCGAGCGCGACAAGGCGGAAAGAACGGGACTGGAACAAAAAGAGCGCATCAGATTGCTGAAATCGCAGGTGGAACAGCTCACGGCGGAACTCAACGTCTACCGCGACAAGGAGGAGCAGATAAAGAGCGCCTTGATGTCCGCGACGGAGCAGGCGGAAAAGACCGTTCTTGACATCAAATTCCGTTACGCGATGGAACTGGAACGGCTCAAACTCTTCCGCGCCAAGTGGACGAGCGCATACGAAGAGATAAAGGAACGCTACAACTTTTCCAAGGACGCGCTCAACATGGAAAGCGTCGCTCTGTCCACCAAACTGGAAATCGAGAGATTTCTCGCGCAGGATTTCTCCCTCGACAAGGGCGACCCCGTGGATGAGACGGAGTCGGAGTTCAGGACGGAGGCGGACAGACTGGGAGAGGGCGAGAGCAGGGTGAGAGAACTCAAAGAAAAGCTGGAACAGGCGGCGGAAAAGAAGGACAGGGAAATCCGCCTTGCCGACAAAAAGAAAGAAAGGGCGGTGTTCGCACCGGCAAAGCCCGAGCAAGCCGTCGTTCAGCCCGCGGCGGCGTTCTCCCTCGAAGAGGCACAGCACCCGACGGAAAGTCTTGCCGAGATATGCAGATATCTGGGGCTGGGGAAATGACGCGCACGTCAAACAATGAAACGGACAACAAAAAAAACCGCCGTGTGGCGGTTTTCTTTTTGTCTGGGTTGCGGTTACGCTTCCGCGTTCTCGCCGAGCGACCCGAGAGAGATTGCATTCAGCACGTACACCACGTATCCCACGGAACCGTCGGCTTTCTTGTAGGGCTCTTCGATGCGGGTCAGCACGTGAGGCAGTTTCCAACCCTCTGCGCCGACGACGGTTTCACCCGTGGAGGGGTCGATTGCCGCGTGCATATCCTCGACGGTGTAATAGAGCGTCTGTGCCGCACCCGCCACCGTGGTGGAACGGGAGAGAGTGGCTTTGTAGCAGTTCACCGTCAGATCCTGCAAACCCTGGTCCGTGGCGACCTTTACTTCCGTCTGCACGTTCTCGGTGGAGGACACGGAGAGCGTAAGTGATGCGGAAGTCGCTTCCGAGGCGGTGATTATCGCCGTGTTGTAACTGAAAGCGAGCGAGGTCGAGAAGGTGGAAATTCCGCGCAGAGACTGGTGGAATTCGTTGTTGTCGTAGTAGGGAGAGGCAAGACTGATGTCGCCTTCGGTGGTGCCGTCGGGCGTCGTTCTCTTGTATTTGAGAGTGCTGCCGTCATAGGTGCCTTCCACCAGCAGTTCCTGCACGCCGTTGACCGTCTGTCTGCGGTAAGTGGAGCGGGGAACGAGGTAGGAAGAGCCGCTGGTCAGCGAGAAGAAACAACGCAGTTCGTATTCCGTGTTGCCGACGTTAAGCAGTCCGGTCACGAGATATCCGTCGTCCTGTGCCTTGACTTCGCTGACATAGGTGCCCGTTTCGTCGCCGTAGTGGACTGTATAGTCGTACCTCTCGTAGGAATACCACACGTTTTCCAGTTGCCCCTGGGTGGTGGCGTTGTTGCACGCCGTCAGCGCGAACGCGCCCACGCCCATAACTGCTATCAAAGTTATAATCAACAGAAACTTTTTCATAGTGTGTCCATTATAACCAAAAAAACCGCCGACGACAACAAAAATGACTTAAAAAGTCTCGATAAAGCCCGCGAGGCGTGCAGCCTCGGCGCGGCGGGCGTGCAAAGCGACTTCCGCCCGACGTCTTTTCGCCCTTCGTTTTCTCCTGCCGACCGACGTGCCAGAGCCCTTCCGCCCGCTCGTCGGAAAGGCGAAAACAAAAACAAATAAAAATGATTTTATTTGTTTCCGAAAGTATTGAAAACCCTGCATAAACCGTGTTATACTCGAAATATGAAAGTCATAATTTCCAACACTTCGCACGACGCATATCACCGCATGCTGAACGAACTGAAAAGACGGCTTCCCGACGGCGGGGAGCATTTCGTAATCGTTCCCGACAGGTTTACGGCAAGCGCGGAACGCGGCGTCATCGAGACGCTGGGGCTCAGCGCGTCTTTCAACGTGAGCGTGACTTCCTTTACAAGGCTTGCGGAGCGCACGATAGGCGGGCGCATCAAAAAGTGTCTTACGCCGCAGGGCTCCGTCATGATGCTTGCCAAAGTCATCGAGGAAAAACGCGACGAATTGAAGTATTACGGCAAGGCGACCCGTCTTGCGGGGTTTGCCGACGAGTTTTACGCCGCGCTGACCGCCATACGCAACAGCGGAATAGGCTCCGCCGATATGCGCGCCGCGGCTGAACACGCGCCCGCCGCTTTTGCCGACAAGGTGCACGACCTTTGTCTGGTTTACGAAGGATACCTTGCCGCTCTTGCGGGCAGACACAGCGACTCGTCCACCAGACTCGAAGCCTTCGCGCAGTATCTTTCGGAGTGTCCGCCGCAGGCGGCGCACTATTACGTCGTCGATTTTTACGATTTCAAGTCGCCGGAACTTGCCATACTGGGCGGGCTCGCGAAATGCGCCGCGTCCCTGACCGTCGGACTTGTAGGCGGATTTTCCAACCCCAACCGCAGAATATATTGCGACGGCGTGGTAAAACGGTTGACCGATTGCTGCGACGGTGTGGAAATCGAGACCGCGAGCGAACGGCTCAACCCCGTCGCGGACGTGATATCGAGAAGATTGTTTTCCTACGAGCCGCCCGCAAAGCGCGTCGAGAACAACGGGAAGGTGCGAATAATCGGGGCACGCAACGTGTCGGAGGAAATCCTCGCGCTGATGACGCACATAAAGACAAGGGTGTCGGAGGGCGCGCGTTACAAGGACTTCGAAGTGGTGCTTGCCGACCCCGACTGCTACAAACCCGAACTCAAAAGCGCGTTTCTGCGTTTCGGCATACCGTTTTTCATCGACACGCGTGAATTGCTTGCGGAGCAGACCAAGGTGCGCTACGTTCTTTCGGCGATTGCCGTCGTGCGCAGCAGGTACGCGCGCGCAGAAGTGCTCGAACTGATAAAAAATCCGCTTTTCGTCCACGGCATCGAGGGCGGCGAGAACTCGGTTTTCCGCTTCGAGAACTACGTTTTGCGCTATAACGTTGATTACGGCAGGTTCACTCAGCCTTTCGCTCTCGGCGGCGATGAGGAAAGAGCGGTCGCCGAGAGCGTCCGCGGAAAACTCGTCAAAGTCACCGAACTGTTCGCGTTTGCGGGAGATATCCCGTCCGAAGAGTTCGTGACGCGGACGAGGGCGTTTCTCGGTGCGGCGGACGAGGCGTGGAAACAGCACACCGCAAAACTGACGGAAATGAGCCTGTATTATGCCAAGTGCGCCGACCAGGTGGACGAAAAGACGGACGCCGTGCTGGACGAAATTGCCGAGGCGTTGTGCGCGAGCGGCGATATCGCGTACTTTGAAAACGTGTTCAAGTCCATGTTGCGAACGGTCAAAATCGCGCTCGTTCCCACCTATCTGGACGCCGTGTACGTCGGCACCACCGAAAACAGATATCTCGGCGGCGGCGACGTCTGGTTTCTGGGTGCCAACGTCGGCAAATTCCCCGCAGGGAAGGGCGGCGGAACGGTGTTGTCGCCCAAGGACGAGGAAATGTTTGCCGCACTCGGCGTGGAAATCAACCCCGCACAAAGGCAGAGGATTTTCTCCGAACTTATGTCCGTCACCGAAATTATGAAGAAGCCGAAAGGCACGCTCGTTATAAGTTATCCCGAAAGCGACCTCAGGACGGAATTGCGTCCCTCGACCGTGATAACCGAGCTGCGCGGAATGCTGAGCGAAAACGGAGAACCGCTCGGCGTCGAAACCTTCACCACGGACAACCTGCCCGAACTGCGCGGAGAGGAGAGGAACAGAATGGTGCGCGCCCTGTATTCCACGCCGCAGGCGTGTCTGCACGGCATACTGGGAGGATTGCGTCGCAAGCGCAACGGCGAATTGTCGAGCGCGGCGCGCAAGTTCGTGAATGCCGAGGGCGAAAAGATACTGAAACGCGTGTACGAGCGCGACGAACTTCCCGATTTCCTTTCGAGCGAAGCGGCGCAAGCCGCCGCGGGTGAGGGCGTAATCCGCACGAGCGCCAGCCGACTGGAAACTTATTTCTCCTGCCCCTACAAACACTTTTTGAACTACACCCTCAAACTCAAAGAGAGGGAAGAGGCGGGGTTTGTCAGGACGGACAACGGCACTATATTGCACGGCGTGTTGCAGGAGTTTTTCAAGGCGGTGCGCGCGGGCAGAGTGACCGACGGCAACCTTGCGCAAATCGTCGACCGTGCCTTCGACGCAACGGTGCGGAAGATAGAAAGGATAGACGTGTTGCGCGACGAACCCGTGGTGAAGCGGGCGTTGGACAGACTGCGCGAAGAGAGCGAGAGAATGTGCGCCGAACTCTTCCGCGTGAGCAGGCGTTCGCGTTTTGCGCCGCGGTATATAGAGGAGCACATAGGCGGCACCGAGATACCGTCGCTGTCCTTCGACGTCGACGGCAGACGCGTGGAACTGACGGGATACATAGACCGCGTGGACGTGCTGGACGACAAATTCGTCATCATAGACTACAAGACTTACAAGGGCGCGGAGCTCGCGTTGAAAGACGTGTATTCGGGCGAGCGCATTCAGCTTTATATCTATCTGCGGGCGATAGAGAAGGGAAAAGGGTGGAGACCCGTCGGAGCCTTCTATCTGCCCATAAGCAACGACTATGCGGACGAGAACGAACGGCGGTACCGTTACAGCGGTCAGTACACCTCGGACGACGACGAGGCAAACGAAATAGACAACAGATTTTCCACCGACCCCGACGGTTGCGTGCTGCCCGTGCAGGGAACTCGCGGGAGGAAGATACTTCGCCTTGCGCCCGAAGGGTTCGACCTCGTTTCGGGATACGTGGAGCGACTCGTCCGTCGCGGTGCGGGCGAGATAATGCGCGGCGACATCGCGCCTTGTCCGCTGTCCGCAAAGCAGTGCGACGACTGCGACTTCGGCACGGTGTGCGCCTTCAAAGGACGCAACGTCCGCGAAGTGCCGGGCAGAATTTCGATGGAAGATTTTGCCGTGGACGCGACCGAAACACAGCGCACGAAATCCGCACAAAGTGAGGATTAGTATATGAAAACGACAGATAAAACCTCCGATATGAAAAAATCCGTCATCGACGACTTCGGCGGGGCACCGCTCACGTCCGAACAGCGCGCCGCCGTAGAAGAGCACGGCAGAGTGCTTGTGGCGGCGTCCGCCGGGTCGGGCAAAACCAGCACGATGATAAAGAAAATCATCTCCGAAATCGAGCACGGCACGGCGCTTTCGCGTATGCTCGTGTTGGTTTACAACGAGGCGGCGGCAAACGAAATCAAGGAGAAATTGCACGACGCGCTGTTCAAGGCGGCTTGTCTTTCGGACGGCGAACGCCGCGAGGAATTCCGACGCGACCTCGACGAACTCGCCTTTGCAAAAATAAGCACGATACACGCGTTCTGTCGCGGACTCATAAAGGACAATTTCGAGAAGTTGGGCGTGTCGCCCGTGTTCGACCTGCTGTCCGACGACCAGGCGGCGCAGTATGCCGACGCCGCTCTCGACAAAATCTTCACGCAGTACGCCGAAGAGGACGACCCCATTTTCGACGAACTTGCCGACATTCTCTCCCGCGGGCGCAAGGAAGAGGGCTTCCGCGCCACCGTCAAGAAGATTTACTCCGTATACCAGATACAGCCCGACGGAGCGGCGTTTTTGACCCGTGCACGCGAAAATTACGAAGGCGTTTCACAAGGACATTATGCCGAAGTGCTGGTCAGACGCGCGCACAGAGTGTTCGCCGACGGACTTGCCGAACTGGAAAAGGTGCAACCCCTGCTCGAAGTCGAAGCAAAACGCGCGTATGCCGAAAGGTGCGGAATATGCGCCGACATATGCAGACGGGGGCTTGCGGGCGGCTTCGAGGACATACTCGCGCTCGCCTGCGCGGAACCGGAATTTCCCAGCCTGTCCAGGGGACCGCGCACGCCGTTGGTCAATCCCGATGCGGCAAAAATTTCGGAAACCGTAAAAAGTGCTGTCGACGCCATGCTGGAAACGTACTGGCAACCGCTTGCCGATATGCGTAGCGTCGAGGAAGGACACGCGCAAAACAGGGCGTACGTCGACAAATTGCTGGAAATCGTCGAGAGGTTCGACAAGGAGTATTCCCAAGCCAAACTCGCCGACAACGTGCTGACTTTCAACGACCTTGAACGGTACGCCGCGCAACTCATTTCGACCTCGCCCGAAGCCGCGGGGGAATTCGACGCCGTGTTCGTCGACGAGTACCAGGACGTAAACCCCGTGCAGGAGTTCATCATTTCGTCCGTGGCGCGCGACAACGTGTTTATGGTCGGCGACGTCAAGCAGTGCATATACGCTTTCCGCCTTGCCGACCCCGACATATTCCTGAAAAAGCAGAAAGCCTACCAAGCGGGCAATGAGGGCAAGTTCCTTTCGTTCAGCAGGAATTTCAGAAGCAACAATACCATACTCGAATTCGTCAACTCCGTTTTCGACACCGAGATGACGGAAAACACGGTGGGCGTCGATTATCTCAAAGACGGACGGTTCACGGTGGGGGACAACGAGAGCACGGAAGAGCGCAAAACGCGCCGAAAAAGAGAGGCGGGGTCCGTGCGGCTGCATTTCATCGCAGTCAATAACGGCAACAGACGGTATTCGCCCGACGAGGGAGATTTCATCGCGCAAGAGATAAAACGGCTGGTCGGCAGCGCAAAGACGGGCGACAGACTTATGCGGTATTCCGATTGCGCCGTGCTTTTCCGCAACAGGACTTCGGGGCAGAGAATAGTCGCAAGACTGCAAGCGGCGGGAATACCCGTCGACGACGGCACTCTCCGCAAGGAAAAGAGCGCGCCCGAAAGCGACATAATCAATTTCCTGACCGTGCTTGACAATCCCAGGCAGGACATTCCGCTTGCGGGGTTCATGCTGTCCTATTTCGGCGGTTTCGACGAGAACGAGATGACGCTCATCGCCGCGGATGTGGGAGAGGACGAGTGTTTCTACGACGCGGTGCTGCGCACGGCGGAGAAGGCGGACGCCCTGGGCAAAAAGACCGCCGATATGCTGAAAATGCTCGACGAATACAGGCTCAAAGCCAGTTTCAAGAGCGTGCCCGAGCTGATGCAGGGCATAGTCAGCGATTTTTCGTACGATGCGTATATGTCCCTTGAAGGCGAAGGAATGGCGGCGGGAGTGCTGTCGTTCATATCCTCGGTGGCGGGGTGCGAAGAAGGTTGCGGCATAAGCAAATTCCTTGCCGCGTACAACCGCAGGGAAAAGGACGAGGAACGCCGTTCGGCGGGTGGCGACAGGGTCATCGCCTCCACCTTCCACGGTTACAAGGGGTTGGAGTCGCCCGTGGTGTTCGTCGCGGGGCTACACCCGATAAAGAACGATAGAAGCGGTGCGGACAAGACCGTGGTGCTTGCCGACAATCACGGCGGAATAGGAATGAAGTTCTATCGCCGCGACAAGCGAACCTGTCGCACCACGCTGTCCGAAAAAGCGGTGAAACTTGCAAAGGAGATACAGGACGCCAAAGAGGAAATGCGACTTTTCTACGTCGCTCTCACGCGCGCGAAACAATATTTATATATCACGGGCGTGGCGGGCGCGACCAGACTCGAGACGTTCGGCAAAGTACCCGAAACGGGCGGAGCGAGTCTGCCTTACGGATTTCTTTCCGATGCGGCATACCGCGGCACGCTTGACGTGTTGCCCGAAATAGTTCCCGAAAACGAAGAGCGCGAAACCGCAGTCGCGTCAACGGCGTTGCCCGTGCTCGACAACGCGCGCGAAGAGGACGTAAAGAGCATTTCCGACGCGATGGACTTCGTGTATCCGCATGCGCGGTCGACGTCGCTTGCAATGAAATACAGCGTGTCCGCGCTGGACGGCGGCAGCGACGAAGCCACGATGAGCGTGTTCGCGGACAAAGCCGACGAAGGTACGTTGTATCACCGCGTAATGGAAGCGATAGATTACGAAAAACGCGGCGTGCAGGGCGTGCGCGAAGAGTTTGCGCGGTTTGTCGAAGAGGGGATAATGACGGCGGACGAGCTTGCCCGCGTGGACGAAAACGCCATCGCGCGGTGTCTGGACAGCCCGCTTATGGAAAAAGCGCGCAAGGGAAAATGTCTGCGAGAGCAATCCTTCCTCATGTACGTTCCCGCTTCCGAACTGGGGCAGGGCGACACCTCGGACAAGATACTCGTGCAGGGCGTCGTGGATCTGATAATCGACGGAGAAGAGCGTATAATCGTCGATTTCAAGAACTCCGCTTTGAGAAGCGCGGAAGCGAGGGAAAAGTACAAAAACCAACTTTATCTGTACAAAAATGCAGTTGAACACGCACTTTTTGACAAAGTTGACAGACTTTTCCTCTATTCGTTCAAGCTGAACGAGGCAGTCGAAATCGTCTGACGCCGCGCCGCGGAAATCCGCGCCGTCGCCTTCGCACACGGTCGTGAGAGTGCTTGTGCGCACGTCTAAAACGCATTTCTGTTGCGTGCCGAAATCGGGCACGGAGGCGTGCTCGCGCTTAAACATGTGTCAATATTGTGAAAAAGGTTGCATTTTCCTGCGCGTATGATATAATACTAATATATCTCTATTGATACAAGTCGGAGGCGGAATGAGCTTTATCAACAAGGTTTTCGATGCGCTGGTAGGTTTGTCCGAGAAACTGCCCGCAATCGACATAGGCTCGTTTTATATTGTGGTGCTCGCCGCAATAGCCGCTTTCGGTATAGTTGTCGGGCTGACGTTCATCGGCTCCCGCGCGGGCAAACTCCGTCGCGCCTGTCGCAGAATAATCGGCTATCTCGACAACGTCAACGTCGTCGACGACGACAACGTGGCGGAGTTCACCGCCGTCTGTTTCGGCTCCGGTGCTCCCGTCTACCTGCGCGAAAGCTGGTTGCAGTTCATGGGCGTCCGTTTCGGATATCCCAGCGACGTGCTCAGCGAGTCCGCCGTCTTCGACAGGGAAGTCAAGCGTTTCGACAACATCCGTTCCAGCGTGTTCATTGCGATCGCACTGTTCGTTGTCGCGCTTTTCACGTTCTGGGGGCTCGGCTGCATGCGCCCGTCGGAAGTCGGCGTCGTCATGTGTCTGGGATTGTTGCTTACGGCACTCGTGTACATAATCCTGTGCTCGGCGGCAAAGAGGCAGTACAAATATGCGCGTGACGCTTTCCGCGAGATGCAGGACGAACTTGATGCGAAAGTCAATCTGCAAATCGACAAGGATTATGCAACCGACGCGTCGCCTTTGCTCGAAATCGCCACGATAGTGGACGGAATAGTCGCCAAGAATACGGCAAGACCGTATCCGCAGGTCACCGAAGCGGACGTGTTTCCTGCGGCGGCACAGGCACCTGTGGAAACAGTTCCCGCCGAAGGCGAGGAACTTTCCGGGACCGCGGACGAAACCGAGGTCGCGGACACGGAGGAAACGACCGAAGAGGAACAATCGCCAGAGGCGGCGGAAGACGCGGTCGACGGCGAACAACCCGAAGATGCGGAGCCCGCGGACGCGGCGCAAGCGAACGAGAGCGAGCGCGCGGACGACACGCAGGCGGGCGCAGAGGCGGCGGAAGAGCAGTCCGACGGCACCGAGGAAGAGACGCCCGAAGAGAGCGCAGAGGCGACGGACGCCGAGGAGATGCAAGAAGATGCCTCCTTTCGATACGCCGTAGACGACGACGGAGTCGGAAAATCCGAAAAAGAAAACAACCAAAACTTCTTCGCTTTGGAAGAAATAAACGATGAGGATGAGGAGAATATGTTCGGCAGAAAGAAAAAGCAGGCTCAACAAGAGGAACTGAATCAGCAGGGTTACGGCGATCTTTACGTGGAAAGCGAACCCGTCGCCGACGACGAAGTCGTCGACACTGCGGCAGCCACCGCGGAGGAACAGCAGGAAGCCTTCCCCCACGGCAACGGCGTGAAGCCCGAGTCGCTGGAAGGACTCAACGTGTCCATCCGTCCCACTGCGGCGTCTTCGGTTACGGTTTCGCTCGAACCCGAAATCATCTATGTCGAAGAGGACCTCGACGAGGGTGACGAGGACGTCAAGGCGCCCAGACTCGCCAAATTGCCGCATCTTGTGGACTTCGTGCTCACCATGAAGATTTCCCGCGGGATGAAAATCAGGGTTGCGATGCTGATGTTGCAGGCTTACAACGTGTTCAAGAACAGTCCCGAGAACAAGGCAATCGTCATTCAGTGTCTGAAAAAGATAATGCAGGCGCTGATTGCCGACCAGATGGCAGCCAAAGCCGCGGCGGAAAAAGCCCAGGCGGAAGCGGCGGCGGCAACCGAGGAGCCCGCACAGGCATAAGTTTTTTCGGCAAGATTTCCGCGTGGGCATAGACGTGCCTGCGTGCTGAAATATAGCGTTAGATATACGTTTTCGGCATAAATTCATTGCCGACGACGTTGTGTTTGTACCGCGAGGACGCACGGCCTTTCGGGTCGCGCAGGCGCGGACAGGGCAACGGGCCGAACGGTTGCCGCAAAAACACCGAAACAAAAAAGGCAGGGTGACCTGCCTTTTTCTTTGTCGTTTTTTCGCGATGCTTATTTGAGGAATTTCTTTTTCCAGAGCACGATGCCCGCCACGGCGCACACCAGCACGGAGATGCCGATTACCACCCAGAACCCCCATTGCTCGCCCTCGAAGGGCACGCCCGTGTTCATACCCCAGAATGCGCCTATCATACTCGGAATTGCGACCAGCAGGGTGAGAGAAGTCAGCACTTTCATGACGACGTTCAGGTTGTTGGAGATAATCGATGCATAGGCGTCCATCGTGCCCGAAAGAATGTCACGGTAGATGTTCGACATCTCGATAGCCTGTTTGTTCTCGATGACGACGTCCTCCCACAAATCCTCGTCCTCTTCGTAGAACTTGATGACCTTGGGCAGTTTGTCGAGCACCACGCTGTTGGAACGCAGGGACGTGGAGATGTAGACCAAGGATTTTTCGAGGTCGAGCATCTCGATGAGCTCGCTGTTTTTCATGGATTTTTCCAACTCGTTCTGCACGCGCTGGCTGGCGCGGTCTATCTGTTTCAGATAGTGCAGGAATTTTTTGGATATCGTGTACTGCAACTGAATGAGAAAGCGCGTGCGTTTGTGCAGGTTGAGGTCGCGTATGAAACGCGCCGAAAGCATATCGTCTATTAGGCTGGTTTCTTCCAGACAGACGGTGATGACGGTTTCGCCTTTGGCGATAAAGCCGAACGGCAGAGTGGTATAGGTGTAGTGGTTTTCTTCCTCTTCGGTGAAGGGGATGTCCGTCACGACCAAGATGGTGCCGTCGTCGTCCTTTTCGATACGTGCGCGTTCTTCTTCGTCCAGCGCGGCCTTTATCATGTCCTCGTTGACGCCCACGGATTGCGCGATGAATTCGATTTCCTTGTCCGTAGGGTTGGACATATGAATCCAATGATCGCGGAAGTCGTAGGCAGCGGTAAGAAGTTCGCTGTCGACGGTGACGGTGGATTTGTTGAGTTTCTTGTAGATCTGGAGCATAGGCATCCTCCTTTGATACGGCACAAAACGCCACGCCGCGGAGAAGCCCTGAAAAGCGTGTGCGTTTTACGGGAGTACTATTCTACTTCGGGGAACAGAGTCCATTTCGCACCTCTGAAATTTCTTTCACGACTATCTTAACAAAAAAAAATGCCAAAGGCAACTAAAAACATTTGCCAAAAACAGCTTTTTTTGCTAGACTTTACAAGTCTAAGATAAGTTATAAATTTTTTATCCACTACTAGGAGGCTAAAATGAAAAAGTTCGTTTATCAGTTCAAGGAAGCCAGCGAAACCGATTGCGACAGACGCGCATTGTTCGGCGGCAAGGGCGCCAATCTTGCCGAGATGACCAAACTCGGTATGCCCGTTCCCCAAGGCTTCACCATTACCACGGAGGCTTGCACTCAGTACTACAAAGACGGCGAGAAAATCAACGACGAAATTCAGGCGGAGATTATGGAAAACATCGCCAAACTCGAGAAAATCGTCGGCAAGGAATTCGGTTCCCTCGACAATCCTCTTCTCGTTTCCGTTCGTTCCGGCGCACGCGCTTCGATGCCCGGTATGATGGATACCATCCTCAATCTCGGTCTCAATGACGAAGTCGTGGAGCGTTTTGCGGCAAAGACCAACAACCGCCGTTTCGCATACGACAGCTATCGCCGTTTCATTCAGATGTACTCCGACGTCGTTATGGAAGTCGGCAAAAAGTATTTCGAGGAACTGATTGACGAAATGAAGGCCAAGAAGAACGTCAAGCTCGACACCGAACTCGACGCCGACGATCTCAAAACCCTGGCGGAGCAGTTCAAGGCGGAATACAAAGCCAAAATCGGTTCCGATTTTCCTCAGGACCCCAAGGAACAGCTCATGGGTGCGGTCAAAGCCGTCTTCCGCAGCTGGGATAACCCCCGCGCTATCTACTATCGTCGCATGAACGACATCCCCGGCGACTGGGGCACCGCGGTCAACGTACAGATGATGGTGTTCGGCAATATGGGCAACACCTCCGGCACGGGCGTCGCGTTTTCCAGAAACCCCGCCACCGGCGAAAAGGGTCTGTTCGGTGAATATCTGATGAACGCACAGGGCGAAGACGTCGTCGCAGGCGTTCGCACTCCTCAGCCCATCGCCGAGTTGCAGAGAGATAACCCCGCGGTTTACGAGCAGTTCAAACAAATCGTCGACACTCTCGAAAAGCATTACAGAGATATGCAGGATATGGAGTTCACCATCGAAGAAGGCAAACTCTTTATGTTGCAGACCAGAAACGGCAAGCGCACTGCTGCCGCGGCACTCAAAATCGCTTGCGACCTCGTTGACGAGGGTATGATAGACGAGAAGGAAGCCGTCCTGATGATTGACCCCAAACAGCTCGACGCACTTCTGCATCCTCAGTTCGACGCCGCCGCACTCAAAAAGGCGAAGCCCATCGGCAAAGCGCTTCCCGCTTCTCCCGGTGCGGCTTGCGGCAAAATCGTGTTCACCGCCGAAGACGCCACCGACTGGGTCGTCAACAAAGGTGAAAAGAGAGTTGTTCTCGTCCGTCTCGAAACCTCTCCCGAGGACATCGAAGGTATGCACTATGCACAAGGCATTCTGACCGTTCGCGGCGGTATGACTTCTCACGCGGCAGTCGTCGCACGCGGTATGGGTACCTGCTGCGTCTCCGGTTGCGGCGATATCAACATCGACGAAGCCAAGAAGGTGTTCACCCTCGGCGGAAAGACCTTCCACGAAGGCGACTGGATTTCTCTCGACGGCTCCACGGGCAATATCTACGGTGAAGCAATCGCAACCGTCGACGCCTCTATGACGGGTGACTTCGGCAGACTGATGGCTTGGGCGGACAAGTATCGCGCACTGCACGTCAGAACCAACGCCGACACTCCCAAGGACGCACGCCAGGCGAGAAGCTTCGGTGCGGAAGGTATCGGTCTGTGCCGTACGGAGCATATGTTCTTCGAAGCGGACAGAATTGCAGCAATGCGTGAAATGATCGTCTCCGACACCGTCGAAAAGAGAGAAAAAGCGCTCAACAAACTCCTGCCTATGCAGCAAGGCGACTTCGAAGCCCTTTACGAAGCCCTCGAAGGTTGCCCCGTCACCATCCGTTTCCTGGATCCTCCGCTCCACGAGTTCCTTCCCACCGAGGAAGCCGACATCGAAGCTCTGGCAAAAGAGATGGATATGACCGTCGACGCGCTCAAAGCCGTCATCACCTCTCTGCACGAGTTCAACCCCATGATGGGTCATCGCGGATGCCGTCTTGCGGTTACGTACCCCGAAATCGCCGTTATGCAGACCAAGGCTGTCATTCAGGCGGCAATCGCAGTTCAGAAGAAACACAGCGACTGGAAAGTCGTGCCCGAAATTATGATTCCTCTGGTCGGCGAAGTCAAGGAGCTTGCGTACGTCAAGTCCGTCGTCACCAAGACCGCAGACGAGTGCATCGCAAAAGCGGGCGTCAAGATGACCTACAAGGTCGGCACGATGATTGAAATCCCCCGTGCGGCAATCACCGCCGACGCAATCGCAACCGAAGCGGAATTCTTCTCCTTCGGCACCAACGACCTCACTCAAATGACCTTCGGTTTCAGCCGTGACGACGCCGCCAAATTCCTCGGCGCGTACTACGACAAGAAGATCTACGAGTTCGATCCTTTCGCCAAACTCGACCAGGTCGGCGTCGGCAGACTCGTCAAGATGGCGGCGGAAATGGGCAGAGCGACCCGTCCCGACATTCACCTCGGTATCTGCGGCGAACACGGCGGCGACCCCAGCACCATCGAATTCTGCCATAACGTCGGTCTCGATTACGTTTCTTGCTCTCCTTTCCGCGTACCTATCGCAAGACTTGCGGCAGCACAAGCAAACATCAAGAACCCCCGCAAGTAAGGTCAGAGTAAATCAACCGATAAATGCAAAAAGCCCGTTCGCAAGACGGGCTTTTTCATAGGTTGTACAATAGACGGAAACCGCATATACGTCAACATAAGTATTAAAGGAACAATTCGGAAATTGTTTGTTCGCGTTGTTTGCGCCGCTGCCTCGCTCGTTGAGCGGCAGCACAAGCAAACATCAAGAACCCCCGCAAGTAAGGTCAGAGTAAATCAACCGATAAATGCAAAAAGCCCGTCCGCAAGACGGGCTTTTTCATAGTTTGCGCAATATGTGGAAACATAGTCATTAACGGAACAATTCGGAAATTGTTTGTTCGCGTTGTTTGCGCCGCTGCCTCGCTTTTTGAGCGGCAGCACAAGCAAACATCAAGAATCCCCGCAAGTAAGGTCAGAGTAAATCAACCGATAAATGCAAAAAGCCCGTCCGCAAGACGGGCTGTTTCATTTTGGGAAGAATAAGCGAATGTGCACGTAAACCGACGGCGGCAAATCCGTAAAATCGAATTGAGAGAAAAACTTTTGCGGGAATTAAGGAAAATACATATTAAAACACGTATATAAATATGTAAGACGCACAAAGCCGCGCAAGCGGGCGTCGGATTATCACTTCAGAGGAAGCAAGTGGCAGGGTTTCCCGAAAGATTCATCGAAGAACTGAAATACAAATGCGACATCGTATCCGTGATTTCGCAGTACGTTCCTCTTGTCAAGAAAGGGGGCAAGTATTTCTGTTGCTGTCCTTTCCACAACGAAAAGACGGCGTCGATGTGCGTCAACACGGACGGGCAGTATTACCATTGTTTCGGGTGCGGTGTGAGCGGCGACGTCATCACGTTCATAATGGAGATGGAGTCGGTGGGATACGTCGACGCGGTGAAGATACTCGCCGACAAGGCGGGGCTTGCCTTGCCCGAGTACAAGGGCGACGCCGATTACAAAAAGAAGAAGGACAAACAACAGGTTCTGAAAGAACTTATGCGCGACGCCGCGAAGTACTATTATGCCAATCTTCGCCGCGACGAGGGCAGAGAGGCGAGGGAATACCTTGCAAGCCGTGGAATAAGCGAGGAAGTCTGCAATAAATTCGGCATAGGGCTTTCGCTCGATTACGACCGTATGCCCGCGTATATGCGGCGCAAGAATTACAGTGTGGAAAATTTGCGCGAATGCGGGCTTGTGGTCGGAGAACGCGTTTCGGACGCTTTCGGCGGCAGGATTATCGTACCGATAATGAACGGTATGGGCGACGTAATCGCCTTCGGCGGCAGGATATACCACGGCGAAAAAGACGTTGCGAAGTACAAGAATTCCACCAATACGTTGCTCTTTGACAAGAGCCGTTGCGTTTACGGCGTCAACTTCGTCAAAAAGGAAAAAAGGCAGAACAACACGGGTTTCAAGAGTCTGATACTTGTCGAAGGTTATATGGACGTCATATCGCTTGCGGCGGCGGGCATAAACAACGCCGTTGCGGGTATGGGCACCGCGCTTACGCCGTATCAGGCGAGGGAAATACGGCGTCTTGTCGATACGGTGTACGTGTGTTACGACGGCGACGCCGCAGGGCGCAAGGCGGCAATCCGCAACGTGGAGCCTCTGCTTGCCGAAGGACTGGAAGTGCGCGTCGTGTCGCTTGCGGACGGACTTGACCCCGACGACACCGTGCGCAAAGAGGGCGCGGAAGGATTCCTTGCCAGGGTAAACGCCGCGTTGCCCGTCGTAGAATACAAACTGAAACTGTGCGAGGACGCTTACGACCTCGCCACGGCAAACGGCAGAGCGAAGTATGTAACAGCCGCGCTCAAAGTGTTGAGCGGAGTGCAGAGTGCGGCAGAAAGGGAAGTTTATCTCGGCATTGTGTCGTCAAAAAGCGGCGTTTCGGTCGGTTCGCTGAATTCCACGCTGGGCGACGCAAAGGTGCAACCTGCCGTCAGGGCGGAGCGCGCAGTGCCTGCGGACAAGGACGCGAAGTCGTTGCGCGCGGCAAGGCTGGTACTCAACGCGCTTTGCTCCAACTGCGATTACGCTTCGGTTTCCGACGTAAAAACGGAGTGGTTCTCGTTGCCCGCGCACAGACGAATTGCGGAGTTTGTGAAGTCACAACCCGAAGGCAAGGTCGTTGCGGGAAAACTGTTTGACCTTATGCCCGACGAGAAAGAGGAACTCAACCGCGTATTCGGTGCGGAAGTCAATTTCGACGACAGGGCAAAGGAAAAGACGTATTATACGGACTGCGTGCTGGTCATCGCCGACGAATACATTTCGGCAAGGATAGACGAGCTCACCGCACGTTACAAAGAGGTTGCGGACGCCGCCGAAAGGCACGCCATTCTGGTGGAAATCCGCGGTCTGCAAACCAAACTGAAATCCAAAAACATCTCAGATAAACTCTGATTACAGGAGGAGAAAGTGGACAGAGAACAACTGCTCAAACAGGAAATCGAGAAGATACTCGCGCAGGGTCGTGCCTCGGGTAACATTTCCGAGGACGATATTATGGCGCGCCTCGAACATCTCAACGCCAGCGCAGAGGACGTGGAGGGCGTGTTCAAAGCGCTTGCCGCCGAAAATATCAACGTCATTTCCGCAAAGGACGAGGACGACATTGACAAAATAATTGAAGGCAACTATGACGACTCGGTCAAAATGTACCTCAAAGACATAGGCAAAGTGCCGCTGTTGTCCGCCGAAAAAGAGGTGGAACTGGCAAAGCGTATGGAAGAGGGCGACGAGGAGGCGAAACAAATTCTGTCCGAAGCCAACCTCCGACTTGTCGTGTCCATAGCCAAACGCTACGTCGGACGCGGAATGCAGTTCCTCGACCTCATACAGGAGGGCAACCTCGGACTTATGAAGGCGGTCGAGAAGTTCGACTACACCAAGGGCTTCAAGTTCTCGACGTACGCCACGTGGTGGATACGCCAGGCGATAACGCGCGCCATAGCCGACCAGGCGCGCACGATACGTATCCCCGTGCATATGGTGGAAACCATAAACAAACAGGTCAGGGCAACAAGGCAACTCTTGCAGAAACTGGGGCGCGAACCCACCCCCGAAGAGATTGCCGAATATCTCGGTTGCAGCGAGGAACGCGTGAGGGAAATCCAGAAAATCGCACAGGACCCCGTTTCGCTGGAAACGCCCATCGGCGAGGAAGAGGACAGTCATCTGGGCGATTTCATCGAGGACAACACCGCGCTGTCGCCCTCGGACGTTGCCGAAAGCAATATGCTCAAAGAGCAGCTTGTGCAAGTGCTCAACACGCTCACCCCGCGCGAAGAAAAGGTGCTCAGACTGCGTTACGGTCTCGACGACAGCCACCCGCGCACCCTGGAAGAGGTCGGCAAGGAGTTCAACGTCACGCGTGAGCGTATCAGACAGATAGAGGCAAAGGCGTTGCGCAAACTCCGTCACCCCAACAGACTGAAAAAACTCAAAGACTTCGACTGATGCCGATACGACTTGACCGCAGATTGAACGCGATAGCCTCGCTGGTGCTCGGACGCAGAGTGTGCGACGTGGGCAGCGACCACGGCAAACTTGCCTGTTATCTCGTGCAGACGGGCAGGGCGGAGTACGTCGTTGCGACGGATATCAGCGCACCCAGCCTGCGCAAGGCGGAGAGGCTTGTCGAGGACACGGGGCTTTCCGACCGCATAAGCGTGCGCGTCGGTGACGGGCTCGACCCCGTATCGCCCGACGAAATCGACACGGTGGTCATCGCGGGAATGGGGGGCGACCTCATTGCGCGGATACTGGAAAGAGGACGCAAGGACGGCAAAGACTTCGAGTACTACATACTGTCGCCCAACACGCACCCTGAACGTGTGCGCGGCGAGATATGCCGAATGGGACACACAATCGTGTACGACGGCACGGCGGAATGCGCGGGCAAGTCGTACGCAATCATAAAGACCATGCGCGGCGGGGAGGAAAAACTCGACGACATGCAACTGTTGTTCGGCAAGTTCTTCCGCACCGACGAAGAGTTCAAAGCGGCGGCGGAAAGAGAGGTCGAAAAACTGAAAGCGGTGTTGAAGGGCAACCCCGACGCCGTCAATCTGTTGAACCGCGTGCGCCTTCTCGAAGCCGCGCTCGGCGAGGTGGAAATATGAAAATCAAAGACATAGCCGCACATATAGAGCAGTTCGCCCCGCGCGAAAACGCCGCGGAGTGGGACAACGTCGGTTTTCTCGTGGGAGACGACGAACAGGAATGCACGGGTGTCGTCGTGTGTCTGGACTGCACCTTGCAGGTGGTGCGCGAAGCGGTCGAAAACGGGTGCAATCTCATTGTGACGCATCATCCGTTCATCTTCCGTCCCGTACGCGACCTTGTGCTGACGAAGGCGCAGACCCGCACTGTCGCGGAACTGTTCAGACAGGGCGTCAACGTGTATTCGGCGCACACCAATCTCGACACCGCCGACAGCGGCATAGGCACCGCGTTGGTGCGTGAGTTCGGAGGCAAGAACCCCGTGCGTGAAGGGTTCGGCTTTTATGCCGAAGTGCCCGAAACCACGGCGGGCGAACTTGCAAGGAAGGTTGCCGACGCACTCGGCGACCCGACCGTGAAGGTGTGCGAAAAGGACAACCCCGTAAAGCGCGTGTACGTCATATCGGGGAGCGGCGGCGACGAGGAAAGCCTTGCGCTTGCCGAAAAAAATGCCGACGTTCTGATTACGGGAGAGGTCAAACATCACGTGTTCACGGCGGCGGCGCAGGACGGATTCGCCGTCATAGAATATTCGCATTATTACAGTGAAATCATATGTTGTGACATACTTTTCGACATAATAAAATCCCGTTTCGGCGATTTGAAGGTTGTCAAGTCATCGCAACAATGTCCATACCTGACTTTGGAGGAACTATGAAATTCGACACGATTTTGGAGTATCAGAGCATTGACCAGGAGTTGCTCGCGCTGGAAAGCGAGTTTGCCAAAAGCAAGGAAAGGACGGCGTACGTCGCCGCCAAAAGCAAACTCGAAGCCGCAACCGACACCGTGAACAAGCTGTCGCAGGAAGCGGCGGATTTGCTTGCCAATTACAACAAGCTTACCGCGCGCGCCGAGGAACTCAAAGCCCGCCTCGACGAGTTCGACGGAATTCTGGAAGGCGTGGCAGACGTCAACGAAGCCGACTATTACGTCAAGCAGATTGCCGCAATCAGCGACGAAATCGCCGCCCTCGAACGCGACGCCTCGCGCGACAACGAGCGCATCGACGGCATTGCCGCCGATTACAAAAAGACGTGGGAGCAGGGCATCAAGGCATCCGAGGTCTACAAGGCGGCACTTGCCACGTTCAACAAGTACTACGCCGAGACCCAGCCCAAGGTCAAGGAACTCAAAACCAAACTCGCCGAACTCAAAAAGTCCGTACCCGCGGAGTTTATGGAGGCTTACGAGTCCCTGCGTGCGGCGAAGAAGATGCCCGCGTTCGTCAGGTACAACGTGGAAGCGGGCACCTGCGGCAGGTGCTTTATGGAAGTTTCCGCCGACACCCGCAGCAAACTGAGGAATCCCGGCGACTACGCCGAGTGCCCGAATTGCAGAAGAATTCTGTTCATTCCGGAAAACTGATTGCCGCGAAGGCAATCCCGCGCTTTTGCGCATAAACCTTCCGACGTCCGCGCGTTCGGAGGATACGACGAAAGAGAGGTTAGTATGCAATATCACAACAATCCCGATTTGTATTGTGTAAACGCGCTGCCCAAGCACGGGGCTGGTTACCCCCTCGGTGCGGACGGCAAACCGCGCAAAATCAGCCTGAACGGCAAGTGGAATTTTCGCTTTTTCCCGTCCGTTCTGCTGCTTGACCCCAATCCCGACAAGTGGGACAGCATCGACGTGCCGTCCAACTGGCAGATAAAGGGGTTCGGCAAGCCCATTTACACCAACATAAAATATCCCTATCCCATCTGCACCAATCCCTTCAAACTGCCTTACATAGACGACACGGACAACTCCTGCGGCGTTTATATGCGTGAAGTGGAACTCGACGCCCCGACGGGCAGGGTGCACCTGGAATTCGCCGCCAACAGCGGTGCGGAAGTGTACGTCAACGGCACTTTCGCGGGGTATTCCGAGTCCAGTTTCGACTACCAGGAATATGACATAACCGACCTCGTGAAAGCGGGCAAAAACGAAATCAAAATCATCGTCTACCGTTTCACGACGGGCAGTTATCTCGAAGACCAGGATATGTGGAGATTGTCGGGTATCTTCCGTGACGTGACCCTGATACTCGTGCCGAAGTGCCGTATCGCCGACATCTACGCCCGTGCCGAGTTTCCGAAATCCATGTCCGAAGCCGTTTTCAAGGTCGGCGTCAAGACGGATTGCAAAGGTGCGGCTCTCGTCGGCGGAAAGGTCATCGTCACTCTCAAAGACGCCGAAGGCAAGACGGTTGCGGCGGGCTCGATGGATGTGGGCGACGTTGCCGACGGCGCGGACGAAGTGTCCAAGTACGTGCGCAAGATTTCCTCGCCCAGACTGTGGAGCGCAGAGGACCCCTATCTTTACACGCTGTTCGTCGCGCTTGCCGACGGAGAGGGCAATATCCTCGATATGCGCAGCCTGCGTTTCGGCTTCCGCAAGATAGAGGTGCTCCCCAAACGCGGTGACAACGACCCCGTCATTCTGCTCAACGGCAAGAAACTCAAAATCCGCGGCGTCAACCGTCACGAGTTCCACCCCGAGTACGGTCACGCCGTTCCCGAGGAACTCATCGAAAAGGATTTGATTATTCTGCGCAACAACAATATAGACAGCATACGCACGAGCCACTATCCCAACTCCCGCGCGTTCTACGAACTCTGCGACCGCTACGGAATTATGGTTATGTGCGAAAACAACCTCGAAACCCACGGACTGGCGACGGTCATACCGCGCGGCAAGTACCGCTGGATAAAACAGGTGTGCCACCGTATGGACAATATGGTGCGAACGTACCGCAATCATGCCTGCATACTGTTCTGGTCGCTCGGCAACGAGTCGGGCAACGGCAGAGCGTTTGCCGAAATGAAGAAAACGGCGCTTGCTCTCGACAAAACCCGCCCCATACATTACGAGTGCGACGGCTGGCTCAACAATACCGACATAATGAGCGAGATGTACACCGTGCAGGAGAAGATGAAGGAAATCGGCAAAAACAGGTTCCATCTGCACAGTCAGGCACTCTGGGCGCCCTGGGGACATCTGCTTGCACCGTATATGTACCGCGATAAACCTTTCATTCAATGCGAGTACGCACACGCAATGGGCAACAGCCTCGGCAACTTTGCCGACTATTGGGCTGATTTCAAGAAATATGACAGACTTTGCGGCGGCTATATCTGGGACTATGCCGACCAGTCCATAAAGCGCATAGGAACAAACGGAACGGTGGAGTGGACGTACGGTGGCGACTGGGGCGACCAGCCCAACGACGGCACGTTTGCCTGCAACGGTATTCTGCGTGCGGATCGCGTCCCCAATCCCTCGCTTTACGAAGTAAAGAAAGTGCACCAGCAGATAAATTTCGCCCTCGAAAACGGAAAAGTCGCGGTGAAAAACGAGTTTATGTTCCGTGATCTCTCGGCGTATTCGCTGAAATTCGAACTGCTGATAAACGGCGTCGTCGCGGAAACCGCGACGAAGGAAATGCCCGACATCAACGCGGGTTGCACGGGTTACGTCGACCTGCCGTTCGGAATTCCCGATACGCAGGACGAAGTCGCCGTCAACGTGTACGCATTGCAAAAGGCAGCGGAACGCGGTATCGAAGCGGGTCACGTCGTTGCGGAAGAGCAGATTGTACTCAACGGTTTCCGTGCGCGCGAGTTCGCCGCGGCGGAAGGCAAAGCCGTGTCCAAAGAGGGCGAAGAAGTCGTCATCGACGGCGGTTCGGTGGTCGCCCGCGTAAACGGCGACACCGGGTGCATATATTCCCTTGTTATCGATGGCAAAGAAAGACTTGCCGCTCCCATCAAGCCCAACTTCTGGCGTGCTCCCATCGACAACGACCTGTCTCCGCAGGTGCCGCCCATCGCGCAGAAAATCTTCGGCAAGTTCACCTTCAAGAAGGCGCAGGAGCGCATAGTGAAGTCCAACTACACTCTGACCGACAAGGGTATAGAAATCGACTGGTATATGCCCAAAGCGGTGCTGAAAACAAAGTACGAGGCTGTCAAGGACGGTCTGAAAATCACTATGTCCGTCGCAAATCTCGTCTTCGGTCTGCCCAGATACGGTTTCGAGATGAAACTTGCAGCCGCCGACGAGGTTGAGTTCTTCGGCAGAGGTCCGCAGGAAAACTATTGCGACAGGAAGACGGGCGCGAAACTCGGCGTATACAGCGGCAAGGTCGAGGACTTCCAGCACGACTATATCGTTCCGCAGGAAAACGGCAACCACTGCGACGTGCGTTACGCGGTCGTCGGCGGCAAAAACGGCGTGAGAATTGACGCCGTCGACAAGCCGTTCGAGTTCTCCTGCCACAATTATTCCGTGGCGGCGCTCGAAAAGGCGCGTCATATGCACGAGTTGCAGAAGGAGAGCGACGGCGTGTACGTGTTCGTCGACGGCAAACAGCGCGGCGTCGGCGGCGATATTCCCGCGCTCGCCTGCGTTAAACCGCAGTATAAAATCAAACCATACCGCACTCATACGCTGACTTTCGTCATTCATTGACCGAAGTAAGGACAACGGATTTCAAGCCCCGCATATGCGGGGCTTTTTTTATACCGTTGCGGCACGGACGCGCGGACAAGGACGCATTTTCATTACGTTTAGTGCGGTCTAAACGTCGGAACGGGGGAATGTCGCGGTTTTTTTATTTTGTTTGGCGTTTTGGGTTGACTTAATATAAAGGTGTATTTATAATTCATCTTGCTATTAAATTACGCACGGCCGTTCGTGGGGCCGATTGCAAAGGAGTTTTTATGATTATCACACTCAAAGACGGCAGCAAAATGACGGTGGAAGGCGCAAAATCCGCGCGCGAAATCGCCGCACAGATAAGCGAAGGGCTGGCACGCGCGGCTCTGATTTGTCGTATCGACGGCGTTCTGAGTTCGCTGAATACGGTAATCGACAAGGATTGCACTTTCGAAGTGCTCACTTTCGCCGACGAAGAGGGCAAAGCCGCTTACCGTCACACCTGTTCGCACATTCTCGCGCAGGCGGTCAAGAACATTTATCCCACCGTTCAGCTCGCGATAGGTCCTTCCGTAAAAGACGGGTTCTACTACGATTTCGATTTCAAGACCCCGATTACGCAGGCGGATTTCGAAAAAATCGAAGCCGAGATGAAGAGCATAATAAAAGCCGATATGCCCATTGTCAGGAAGTCCGTCTCCCGCGCGGAAGCCGAAAAAATCATCAAAAAGATGAAGCAGACCTACAAAATGGAACTGCTTGCCGATATACCCGAAGGCGAAGAAATCACATTCTACACCCAAGGCGATTTTACAGACCTGTGCGCAGGTCCTCACCTTGCCTCGACGGGTAGAGTGAAGTTCTTCAAACTTACGGCTCTCACCGGCGCGTACTGGCGCGGCAACGAGAAGAACAAGATGCTGACCAGAATTTACGGCACGGCGTTTGACAAAAAAGCCGACCTCGACGAGTATCTTGCCAGACTCGAAGAAGCCAAAAAACGCGATCACAACAAACTGGGCAGGGAACTCGGTCTGTTTATGACCGACGAGAACATAGGTCAGGGGCTGCCGCTCATTATGCCCAAGGGTGCGCGTATAATACAGATTATGCAGCGTTTTGTCGAGGACGAAGAGGAGAGGAGAGGTTATCTGCTCACCAAAACCCCGATTATGTCCAAAAACAATCTATTCATCACTTCCGGACACTGGGACCATTATAAGGACAAAATGTTCTATATCGGCGAAGAGGACGTCGACGACGAAATCCTTTGCCTGCGTCCTATGACCTGTCCTTTCCAGTTCACGATTTACAAGAACGGTCTTAAATCCTATCGCGACCTGCCCCTGCGCTATGCCGAAACCGCGGTGGAATTCAGAAAGGAAGCCAGCGGCGAAATGCACGGTCTTACGCGCATTCGTCAGTTTACGCTTGCCGACGGACATATCGTTTGCACGCCCGACCAACTGGAAGAGGAATTCTTCGGTGCAGTCGACCTCATCAAATTCATGCTCAAAACTTTCGACCTCGAAAACGACGTGACATACCGTTTCTCGCGTTGGGACCCCGCAAACAGCGACAAGTACGTCGGCACCGCGGCTGATTGGGAAAAGACGGAAGGCGTAATGAAAAAGATACTCGACGACCTCGGCATAGAGTACAGCGAGGCGTGGGGCGAAGCCGCGTTCTACGGACCCAAACTCGACGTGCAGGGCACCAACGTCCACGGCAAGGAAGACACGCTGTTCACGGTTCAGCTCGACTTCGCGCTGGCGGAAAGGTTCGATATGATTTACATCGACGAGAACGGCGAGAAAGCGCGTCCGCTCATCATTCACCGCAGTTCCATCGGCTGCTACGAACGTACGCTCGCAATGCTCATAGAGAAATACAACGGAGCGTTCCCGCTGTGGATGGCACCCGAACAGGTCAGAGTGCTGTCGCTTACCGACCGCACAGCAGACAACGCCAAAGCCGTGGCGAAACAACTTAAGGCGGCGGGACTGCGTGCCGACGCCGATGTCAGAAGCGAAAAGCTAGGCAAGAAAATCCGCGAAGCACAGCTTGAAAAAGTGCCTTACGTCATCGTCATCGGCGACAAGGAAGCGGAGCAGGGAGTGTTGTCCGTACGCCACCGCGCGGACGGCGACCTCGGCACAATGACGGTTGCGGATTTTACGGCGCTTGCCCTCGACGAAGTCGCAAAGAAAATCAGGAAGTAAGCTCGTTTTGCACCGCACTTCAAACACACGAAACACAGCACCCGTTTTTACGGGTGTTTTGTTTTGTCTGCAAAGGTGCTTTGCGTGTTCACGCAAGCGAAATCTGCGTTTTTCGCGCCGCCGTGCAACGTTCGGACAGTTTGTTTCGCGCAATTCTCTCGACGGCTTGCGAGCGCAAATATTGCATAATCCGCAACTTTATACACTTGTTTTGACAAATTAAATATAGGATTATGTGTTTTTTCGCTGCAACTTGCAACGGACGCGATTTGGGAGTAAAATGTAGGCGGACGGAATATAATACGTCGTGGACGATCACGGCGGGGAACACGAATGATATTTACGGGAAGTTACTGGTATTACGGCGTGATACAAATCGCGGTCTTTGCGGCTATCGTTGCGATAGCCTGTTTGGTCGCAGGCAGGAACCGTTTGTTCGATGCCGTCGTCGTGTGGGTGATAGGTGCGTATTTGCTGTGTTACAAACTGAACGAGTACGGCCCTTTCAAAGCAATGCCCATAGACCTTTCGGCAATGTCGTATTTTCTTTTTGGCGTTGCCGCTTTCGTGCCGTTGCGTCCGTTGAAATCCGCGGCTGCGTTCAGTGCTATGCTGAGCGGCATTATTTACGTCGCGACTATGACCTTTTTCCCCGAAACACACATAGCCTCGCTGAACTCTTCCGACAAATTTTTTTTGATAAATATGGCGATGTGCAATCATAACCTGCTTTTGCTGGGCAGCATATTTATGACTGCGCAACTGGAAGTGAAGCGCGAGGACGTGGTGTGTCTTGTCGGTTGGTTCGGGTTCTTCTTTGCCTACCTCAATTTGTTGGTGACGGCTTACGGAGTGTCGTACAAAAATTCCAGCATAATAGGCATAATCGACGGCAGCCTTGTCGCGGGCGTTCTCGGAATGGACGTAACTCCTGCGTTCGGAGCAGTGTATTATACGGTTTGCCTCTTTGTATTCGGCGCATTGGTTGCACTGTTTATTTTGCTCAACCGTTTTCTTACGCGCAGATACCGAAAATTTCTGCCGCCGCTCGTACGACGCGCCGACATATTTGCGTAAGTGCGTGCGCGCGTAATACGCGGATTATATTTTGTTGCGCAAATCGTTTGACACGAGTAAATATATTTGTTATAGTTATCGGGCAAGCAAAGGTTTCCTTTCACCACCGACTAGGTCAAGTGGTTGTCACAAAGTACTTTATTCCCAAAGGGAAAGGTGTGTGTCGGAGAACTTTGTTCGCCGACATTTTTTTTCGGAGGGGACTCTTGAAGGAGTTAATCATCAACGAGAGAATAAGAGACCGCGAAGTCAGGCTCATTGGCGAGGACGGCACCCAGTACGGCGTCATATCCATCGCGGAAGCCAGACGCATTGCAGAGGATAAGGGGTTTGATCTGTGCAAGGTTTCGCCGCCCGACGTGACTCCCGCCACCTGCAAACTGATGGACTACGGCAAGTACCGTTACGACCAGCAGAAACGCGAGAAGGAGCAGCGCAAGAATCAGCGCATAGTCGAGCTGAAAGAGGTCAGGCTCTCTGCGACAATCGATATCGGCGACACCAAGAGGCTTGCGGCGCAGACGGCAAAGTTCATTGCCGAAGGCAACAAGGTCAAAGCGTCCATAAGGCTGAAAGGCAGACAACAGGCGCACCCCGACATAGCGGTCGGCATCATCAACGATTACATCGCAATGGTCGGCGAAGGCGCGGCGGTGGAGAAGGCGCCCGTGCAAGAGGGCAGAATGATTTACACCATTCTCGCACCCGCAAGCAACAAGAAATGACAAATCCGCGCGAAAGCGCGTACCGAAAGCGACAGTTTCGGGGCTAATACAATTATCAATAGGAGGCAGGTTATGCCAAAGCAGAAAACCCACAGCGGAGCAAAAAAGCGTTTCAGAAAGAGCGCGAACGGTCACTATAAGTGCGACCACAGCGGTCACGACCACATTCTGACCAAAAAGACGACCAAGAGAAAACGTTCTCTCCGTCAGGACCAGTATATCGACCAGACCAAAGAGGCCGAACTCAAGAAATTGTTGCCCTATCAATAAGGAGACCGTACTATGAGAATAAAAAGAGCTGTAAGCGCAGTCAAGAAGCGCAGAAAAATAATGAAGCAAGCAAAAGGTTACTACGGTGGAAAGCATCGTCTTTACCGTGTTGCCAAACAGCAGGTTATGCGCAGCGGCTACTATGCCTACGTCGGCAGAAAGCAGAAAAAGCGCGATTTCAGAAAACTGTGGATTGCCCGTATCAACGCCGCCGCGCGTATGAACGATTTGAGCTATTCCAGACTCATGCACGGTCTCAAAATGGCAGGCATCGACCTCAACCGCAAGGTGCTGAGCGAAATCGCCATTTCCGACCCCAAAGCGTTCGCCGCACTCTGTGAGCAGGCGAAGGCAAAACTCGCGTAATCGACGGGAGGCGCGTTTCGCGCCTCTTTGATTATAATATGGACGTCATCACTTCTTCGTCGAACAGGATAGCAAAACTCTGCCGTTCGCTTGCGGAAAAAAAGTTCCGCGACGAGACGGGGCTTTTCCTTGTCGAAGGAGGCAAAATCGTCGCCGACCTTCCCTCGGACGCGCAGGTGGAATTTCTGCTTGTCGCCGAGGGCAGAGAAGCAGAGGCGGAAGAGATACTTGCCACTACGCGCGCGCAGGTGTATTATGTAACCGACAGCGTGATGAAGAGCATATCCGACACCGTCACGCCCTACGGACTTGCCGCCGCGGTGCGCATCCCCGTGCGGGAGTTCGCTCTGCCGCGTGGAAACGCGCTTTTGCTCGACGGCGTATCCGACCCGGGCAACCTCGGCACGATTTTGAGAACTGCCGCGGCGACGGGTTTCGAGGACGTCTATCTCGCGGACTGCGCCGACGCCTACGCACCGAAAGTCGTGCGTGCGTCTATGGGCGGAGTTCTGCGCACCAGGATTTTCAGAATTACGACGGAGCAGGCGTTCGCGCTTGCAGACGGTTGCAATTCCGTTGCGCTCGATATGGCGGGCGACAGCCTTGCGGAGTGCGCACCCGAAACACCCGTGCTTTACGTCGCGGGCAACGAGGCTCACGGCATACGCCGCGACCTGCTTTCGAGGTGCCGCCGCGTTATGTCGTTGCCCATGCGGGGCGGAATGGAATCTCTGAACGTGGCGGTCGCAACCGCGGTTGCCATGTATCGGATTTTTATCGAATAAACGGAGGAACAAAATGAGCGGACACAGCAAATGGCACAATATCCAGCAGAAGAAAGGCAAGAGCGACGCGGCTCGCGCCAACGTGTTCACCAAAATAGGTCGTGAAATCGCCGTGGCGGTCAAGCAGGGCGGTCCCGACCCCAACAGCAACAGCAAACTGCGCGACGCAATCGCCAAGGCAAAGAGCAACAACATGCCCAACGACAACATCGCCCGCAGCATAAAGAAAGCCAGCGGAGAACTCGGCTCCATCAACTACGAGGAAATGACTTACGAAGGTTACGGTGTGGGCGGCACGGCGTTCATCGTCGAGGCTCTTACCGACAACAAGAACCGCACCGCGGGCGACGTAAGACACCTTTTCGACAAGTTCGGCGGCTCCATGGGGACAACGGGTTGCGTCTCCTTTATGTTCAACAAGAAGGGCGTTATCACCGTATCCAAAGCCGACATAAGCGAGGACGACCTCATGATGTTCGCGCTCGAAGCGGGCGCCGAGGACATCAACTCCGAGGACGACGAAGTGTTCGAAGTGCTCACCGCGCCTTCCGACCTAGGTTCGGTGCGTGAGGAACTGGAAAAGAACGGCGTCAAAATTCTGTCTGCCGAAGTGGATATGATACCCGAAAACGAGGTCACTCCCGACGAGCAACAGCAGACGACGCTGCTCAAAATGATAGACAAACTGGAAGAACTCGACGACGTTCAGAACATCTACCACAACGCCGTCATAACCATTCAGGACGAAGAGGAAGAATAATGGAAGTCGCAGTTGTCTGCAAACGCGCAAAAGAGGCGTCGTACGCCATAGCGGGCTACACGGCAGAGCAGAAGAACGGTATGCTCCGCGCGATAGCCGACGCGTTGTGCGCGCCCGAAAACAAGCAGAGAATGATGAGTGCCAACGCGGTCGACGTTGCCGCCGCACGCGAAAACGGCAAGGACGCGACGTTCATCGACAGACTGACGCTCACCGACGCGCGCGTCGCCACGATGGTGGAGGGCGTCAAACAGATAATCGCTCTCGACGACCCCGTGGGCGAAATCGTGGAAGAGCGCACCTTGTCAAACGGACTGGACATCAAGAAAGTGCGTGCGCCTCTCGGCGTAATCGGCATAATCTACGAGGCGCGCCCCAACGTGACGGTGGACGCCGCCGCATTGTGCATAAAGTCGGGCAACGCCGTCGTTCTGCGCGGCAGCAAAGACGCGCTCAACTCCAATCGCGTTCTCTATGAGATAATGCACGGTGCGATAGCCTCGCTCGGACTTGCCGCCGACGTCGTGAGTTTCATCGACGACGCATCGAGGGAATCCAGCAGAATTATGCTCGGTCTTGCCGACTGCATAGATGTGGTCATACCGCGCGGAGGCGAAGGGCTCAAAAAATTCGTGCTCGACAACGCCGCGATGCCCGTCATCGCGTCCGCGGGCGGCAACTGCCATACCTACGTCGAAAAGACGGCCGATTTGAATAAGGCAATCCCCGTAATCATCAATGCCAAGGTGCAACGTCCTTCCACCTGTAACGCGCTGGAACACCTCATCGTCGACCGCGCGATAGCGGCGGAATTCCTGCCCGCGATATGTGCGGCGTTGAAGGAAAACAAGGTCGAAATCCTCGGCACGGAGGAAGTGCGCGCAATAGTGCCCGACGTCGAGCTTGCCACCGAACAGGACTTTTATACCGAGTTTTTGACGTATAAAATCACGATTATGCTCGTTGACAACGTGTACGAAGCGGTGAGTTTCATCAACTCACACAGCACCAACCACTCCGAAGCCATACTTTCCCGCGATGCAGAATGCCTCGACTATTTTGCCAAAAACGTGGACTCCGCCGCGGTGTATCTCAACGCCTCGACGAGGTTTACGGACGGTTTCGAATTCGGGCTCGGAGCAGAGATGGGCATCTCCACGCAGAAGCTGCACGCCCGCGGTCCCATTGCTTTGAAAGAACTGACTTCCGTCAAGTACGTCATAACGGGCGACGGTCAGGTCAGAAAATAATCCTATGAAAAAACTGTATCTCGACTATGCCGCGACGACCCCTCTTTGTGAGGAGGCGTTTGAGGCTATGCGGGTTTGCTTTGCCGACAATTTCGGCAACGCGAATTCCCAGCATTCCTTCGGACGGGAGGCGGCGAAAACGGTCGCCGAAGCCCGTGCGACGGTTGCCCGCGTGCTGAATGCGGAACCCAACGAGATATATTTCACCTCTTGCGGGACGGAGTCCGACAACTGGGCTCTGAAAGGAGCGGCACTCGCGCGAGGCGACGCAAAAGGTCGCATAATCGTCTCTGCGACGGAACACCCCGCGGTGTACCACAGTGCCGAGCAACTGCGCAATGCAGGTTTCGACGTGTGCGAACTTCCCGTCGACGGCGACGGACTTGTGCACGCGGAAGAACTGGAAAAAGCAATCACGCCCGACACTTTTCTTGTCAGCGTGATGTACGCCAACAACGAAACGGGTGCGGTTCAGCCCGTAAAGCGACTTGCGGAAATCGCGCACGCACACGGCGCGCTGTTCCACACCGACGCGGTGCAGGCGGCAGGGGCGTTGCCTCTCGACGTCAAAGCACTCGGCGCGGATATGATGTCGCTATCGGCGCACAAATTTTACGGTCCCAAGGGAGTGGGCGCACTTTACGTTCGCAACGGCGTGAATCTCGTTCCGCTGATTGCGGGAGGAGAGCAGGAACGCGCAAAGCGCGGCGGCACGACCGACACGCCCGCGATTGCGGGAATGGCGGCGGCATTGAAACGCGCCTATGACAACCTCGACGCCGAGAACGCGCGCGTGGCTTCCGTGAGGGACGCGTTTGTCGCTTACGTCGAAAGCAACGTGCAAGGTGCCGTCCTCAACGGACCGAAAGACCCCGAACTGCGGTTGCCCAACAACGCCGACTTCCGTTTCGGCGGCATAGACGGAGAGGCTCTGCTGTTTGCCCTCGACCTTGCGGGCATATGCGCCTCGGGCGGCAGTGCGTGTTCTTCGGGCAGCAAGGAGCCCAGCCGTACACTGCTTGCCATGGGATTGTCCCCGAGCGAGGCGAAAGGTTCGGTGCGTTTCACGTTCGGCAGGCATACCGACGTTGCCGACGCGTTGTATGCGGCGGAGCAGGTGGCGAACGCGGTTAAGCGATTGCGCGCCCTGCAATAGACCGTCAAACCAGACAAAGCGTCGAAATCCGCCCCCGAAGGCGGATTTTTTGTTGCGTCGCGTACATAAAACGGGCGGTGCACCGCATACTAACACCGTGGAGGTTATTATGAAAAATTCCATGTTGTTAGGCGCGATGTTCGGCGTGGTTGCCGCAACCGCCATCTACTCGGCAAGCAATCAGAATCTCATCAAAAAGACGAAGAGAACCCTGCTGAAAAAGTTGGAGGACGTGCTCGACTGACCCCGCGCATTGCAGAAGAAAACCCCGCATTCCGCGGGGTTTTCTTCGTTGGAAGATAAAGGAGCGATTATGTGAAACAAGTCGCCGTCAGGCTTTGACGGCAACCCTGTTGTAGTTGATTGTCACGGACTTGCCGAGTTCGTTTTTGGAGCCGTTTGTTGCGTCGGCGATGAATTTAATCAGCGTTTCGGCAGACACGGCGTAACCGATGTTTTCGTATTCCTCGGTGTTGAGTTTGGACTCCGCCACTCCGATGACGGTGCCGTTGCGGTTGATGAGCGGGCCGCCCGAGTTGCCGCTGTTGATTGCGGCGTCGGTGGTGTAGTAGTCGCCGAAGCCCCAGCCTTCGAGGGTGTGCGCGGGTTGCGACACGCAGCCGGAAGTGACCATCAGTTCCCCGTTGGGATAGCCGACGAGGGCGACGTTGTCACCGTAGGTGGAGTAGTCGGACGCGGCAATCGAGAGGGAGGGATGGTCGGTGTCGGAAGGCGCGGTGGACACGAAACGCAGAATGGCGAGGTCGGGCAGAGAGGTGTAGTCGTATTTGGAATCGTACACCACGCTGGTTCCGCCGAAGCTTTCGTACGTCGCGTAGTAGCCGCCCACATACACGGGTTCGAGACGGTAGACCGTGTGGTCGTTCTCGAAAGTACAGGTTATGGAACTGTAAAGAGCCATACTCGTGCGGGAGGCGGCATACAGCACTGCGTGAGCGTTGGTGACGAGATATCGCGTGCCCGTGCTGTCGATGTCGGTGATGAGGAATCCCGTTGCGATTGCGGAGGATTTGTTGTTGGTGGCGGTGATTCTGGCAACCGATTTTATCGTTTCCTTGCCTGCGACTTCCGCCGCGGTAAGGTCGTAGTTGCCGAGGATTTCTTCCTTGACGGAGTTCCACATATCCTCGGTTATGTTGTTCTTGTCCAGATAGTCGAGTATTGCTCCGTCGTATTCGGAGCGAATGGACTCGGACATGGACGCGGCGTATTTTGCGGCGATTTCGTCTTTCACTACCGCCAAAACCACGACGTTGACGATTATCGCAAGGCACATCAGAAGCGCGATGACGATGAAGAGTATGACGACAGGCGTCATTTTGCGGTCGCCTTTGCCGTTGTCGGGAGTGTGATACACGGGAGTGTTGTTGCCGCCCGTGCCGTTGACGTTGTCGAAGAAATTGTTGAAATTGTCCATATTCGCCTCTCTTCGGATTTTTCGATACAAATGTATTTTAATATAATTAAACCACAATTAAAACAGCAGGAAAATATTTTTATTTCCGCTCGCTTATGTTATAATGAGCCAAAGGAGTCAAAATGGCATCGAAAAGAGATTTCCCCACCAAAGCCGAAATCGAGAACGCGGTTAAGACCGTTCTTCAGAAACAGAACGCCGAACGCAAACTCGTCATAGAACTTTCGCAGCAATGTTACGGCTATTCCGCCGAGGAACTCAAAGACCGCAGTTGCGAGTCTCTCAACACCCGTCTCAAAAGTCTGACGGGGGTGGTGATAAACGAAATGCTTGCGGCGGGCACCGTCGTGTTGTCTGAGGACAAAGTGCTTTCCCTCCCCACTCCCGTGGAAGAGAAGAAAGCGTTGACGCGCACGCAGAAGCGCAGAGCGGCGAGAAAGCGCGCCGCCGCGCGGGCAAACAGCACACCCAAGTATCCGGACACTCCGATAGGCAAACTGCTGGACGCCGCCGACAAGAAGTTCGAGGACTGCAAAGCGAAGAAAATCAGTCAGAAACAGTATCTTTCCTTCCTGAAACGCAGCGTTACCGCCGCCATCAACGAGGCGGGCGGCGAGTTTTTCGAGGAGTTGAGCATGAAACTGCTCATCGCGGTTTACGGCGACAGCGTCGTCAGCAACGAACTGACGGCGGGTCCCGATGACAACGGCATCGACGGCAAACTCTCCGTCGTCGACCCCGCAGGGTTCAAGGAGACCCTTTTCTTCCAGTCCAAGACCAAGCTGAACGAAAGAGCCTACGTGTCCATAAAGGTGGCGCGCGAGTTTCTCGGCGTTATGACGGCGTACGGAGCGACGAAAGGCATTCTCATCACCAACTCCAACTTCCACAAGGACACGCGCGCGTTTGCCGCAAAGCGTCCCGAACTGATGCTCATCGATTGCGCGCGCCTGTTCGAACTGATGTTGAAGTACGGCGTGGGAGTGAAGAGCGTGGACGGCATATACCACGTCGACGACGATATGTTTCTGAACTGCCGATAACGAATGCACCCCCGCCCGCGTAAGTTGACAACGCGCGGCATATATATTAAAATTACAATATTCATTGACAAGGAGACACAGAATGTCCGTTTTATTCTGCGATACCGACTGCGAACTGTGGTACACCACAGCCAAAGAACTCGACCTCAAAGTCATCCCCATGCCTTACACCATCGACGGCACGGAAAAGATGTACGACCTCGGCGAAAATACGGATTTCAAGGACTTTTTCACCCGTATGCGTCAGGGCAGTGCGGTTATAACTTCGGGTCTCAATCCCGAAACCTACATAGAACTTTTCGAGCCCTACTTCAAGGCGGGCGAAGACATACTTTACATCGCGTTTTCTTCCAAGATGTCCAATACCTTCAAGTACCTCGACATTGCCGTTAAGGAACTGCGCGAGAAGTATCCCGACGTCAAATACCGTCAGTTCGACACGCTCAACATCTCCATGGGCGCGGGGCTTATGGTGTACATGGCGGCGAAATTCTGCCGTGCCCACGGCGGCGACATCGACGCAACCTACGATTATCTCGAAAGCATAGTCCAGAAAGTCGGCGTTCTCTTCGTCGTCGACGACCTCAAATATCTGGCGCGCGGCGGCAGACTGTCTCCCGCCAAAGCCAAAATCGGCAACGTCCTGCAACTCAAACCCGTGCTCTGCGTCAACAAGGAAGGCGAAATCGACATTCTGTCCAAACAGAGCGGCTTCAAGAAGGCGATGAGTTTCGTCGTGTCGGAGTTCACACGCAAGTACAGACCCGCTCCCGACGCTCCCGTCGTCATCGTGGGCGCCGATTGCGACGAATATGTTGAGGAACTCAAATCCCGCATACTTGCCGCCGTCCCCGACGCCGACATATGGGTGCAACCCGTCGGACCCGTCATCGGCGCGCACTGCGGCCCCGGTACTTACGGTATAATTTTTCCCGCCGAAAGCAGATAACGGCGCATTTCAATGAAAAAGTCCGTGCTTTTGACAGTATGTGCAATCACGCTTGCGGCGTGCGTGTTGTCCTTTACGGCGTGCAACGCGACGTCGCAGTATTTCGTGTTCGGCACATCGCTGGAAATCGACACCTACGGCGTGGGCGGCGGCGATTACGCCGATTCCGTCGTGGAATATATGCAGTCCGTCGAACTTGCGGTGTCCGCCGTGCTCGAAGGCAGCGATATCCGACGCATAAACGATGCGTCGGCGGGCGAAAGCGTGAAATGCTCCGACGTCACGATGGAACTTCTCGCGGCGGCGCAACGCGTTTACGAACTCACAGACGGAGCGTACGACCCGTCGGTTTATCCGCTCGTTGAACTGTGGGGGTTCAGCCCCGACAAGTTCGTTGCGGGCAAAGTTCCCGAAAAGTTGCCGACTGACGACGAAATCTCCGCCGTGCTCGGCAAAGTCGGGTTTGCGGACTGTTTCGAAGTCGATTACGAGACGGCAACGGTCACGAAACTGCGCGACGGTGCCGAGCTCGACCTCGGCGGCATCGCAAAGGGCTTTGCGGTCAGCCGCGCGGTGTCCATGGCGGACGGCAAAAAGGCGCTCGTCAACCTGGGCGGCAACATAGGCGCGGCGAACGGCACTTTCAAAATCGGGGTTGCCGCCCCGCGCGAATATTCCAAGAGTTACATCGGCATAGTTCCGCTTTCGTCGGGTTACACGATGGCAACGAGCGGCGACTACGAGAAGTATTACATCGTGGACGGAGTGCGGTATCACCACATAATAGACCCCTTTACGGGCAGACCCGCCGCAAGCGGTCTGATAAGCGTCACCGTTGTGACGTCCGACGGAGCGTTGGGTGACGCCCTCGCCACCGCGATAATGGTTGCGGGCGAAGAAAAGGGCTTGCAATGGGCGCAGGAGGCGGGCGTGGGGCTCGTGCTGGTGCGTGAAGATACGAGCGTGTCGACGTACAACGTCGAATACACGCCGAGCTGAAAAGACGAAGCAAAGCTTCGTTTTTGATTTTTTTCGGGTGTCATATGACCGACGACGGCAAAAAGAAAACGCGCAAGGCATTCCGTTCCCTCTTCAAATGGGGGGATTTGATTCTGCTCGTCGTGCTCGTCGTCGCCGTTGCGCTCACCGTATGGGCGGCGTTGAGAGGGGAGGGCGGCAACGCCGAAATCTACATCGACGGACGCCTCGCTTATTCGCTTTCTCTCGACAAGGATACCGTTGTGGAACTTGACGGGGTGAACATGACCGTGCAGGTCAAGGACGGCAAAATATCCGTGCTTTCCTCCGATTGTCCCGAGCAACTCTGCGTGCACGCCGCGCCGATAGGCTCGACGGGCGGCATGATTGTCTGCCTGCCCAACAAAGTGGTCATCAAGGTGACGGGAAAGGAGGTGGACGCGATAACGTGAAAACCAACGTCAGAAAGATAGCTTTGTCGGGTCTTTTCCTCGCCCTCGCACTCATCGTATCCCTGCTCGAAAACATGTTGCCTCCCGTGGTGCCGGCTCTGCCGTACGCCAAACTCGGACTGGGCAACGTGGTTTTGCTTGCCTGTTTTCTCGCTCTCGGAGTGGGGCAGGGTTACGTCGTTCTCGTGCTCAAATGTCTGCTTGCCGCCGTGTTTGCGGGCAACTTCTCGATGATAATCTGGTCTTTGCCGTCGGCGCTCGTTGCCTACACGGCAATGGTGCTTCTGCACAAAACCCGCCTGTTTTCTGTGACGGGACTGTCCGTCGCGGGCGGTATGTTGCACAACGTGACGCAGATTGCCGTTGCCACGCTCGTGGTGGGCGCGTCCGTTGCGGCATATCTTCCTTATATGATACTCGCGGGCGGCATAGCGGGGCTTGTCACGGGCATCGTGTGCCACTTCGTGCTCGCGTTTATGGAACGCAACCGTCCCGACCTCGACGACGTGTACGTGCGTATGGACAGACGCGCTTTGTCGGAGGACGACGAGGACGACGCGGAGTGACGCAAAGCCGATTGCGGCAGGGGCGGCTCGCGACAGTGTCCGAACATTAAACCGCACCGACGACGTACCGTCGGGAAATCCGCAAACGAAGAACGCGAACGCCCGAAACGACGCCGCAACACGAAAAAACCGCACCGAGATGCGGTTTTCTTTTTGCAACCTGTTTCAAACTATGTTGTGGAGGGGAATGACGGCTCCGAAAGTCAGACAGAGTATGAACATGACGAGCCCGAACACGACGGAAATCGACCCGAACACGGCGGCTACCTGCGTCATTGCCTTGTTGTGCGAGGCAGAGTGTGCGCCCATGATTATGCCCGCAAGCCCGAGGGCGATTGCGAATGCGTTGAGGTAAGTGGCAACCGTGATGAATGGCGTGTCGGATGCGGGAACCCCGTTCGGAATGAGAAACATAAGCAGGGGAACGATTGCGAGCACGAAACCGACGAGACTGCAAAGCATCCCCGCGAGAAGAACGAAAATATTGCCGCGCGTGGCGTCGTTTTCCTTATATTTGCGTTCTTTCATATTATCATATTACATTAAATGACAACGTAAGTCAATATGCAACGTGCGGATTGTCAGGCGGTTTCGGCAAGGGGCGGAAAGGAGAGCAGGAAGGCATCCTTGCCGCCGAAATTCTGATAGCAATATCCACCGCAAGCCGCCGTCGAAAAGGCGATGAAAACCTCTTGCGCGCTCACCGTCGCGCACAGGGCGGAAACGTCCGTCGCGGGCACGAAAAGCCGCTCCGTCATATCGCCCCGCGCGTCCTCGGCAAAGACGGAAAAACCCTCGGTGCGCGTTGCGGCGAAGAGCCTGCCTTCGGACGAATTCCGGACAAAAAGAAGGTCGTCGAAGAGCAGAGCGTTGGTGCGGGAAGCTATCAGATCGAGGTGTCGGCAATAGGTTTCCGTGACGCCGCAACGCACGAGGGTGAGGGATACGCCGTCGCTGAAAATCACGGCGTTGCCGAGGGGAGAAAGGGTGGTACGGGCAATTTCCGAACAGTCCGTTGCGAGCACCGCGAGCGTGCCTCCGTCGGACGTTTCGCCGAGGAAAGCGAACGCTGCGCCGTCTTCTCCTGCCATTGGTACTGATTGCATAAATGCGGTTTTTTCAAACCTTTTCAATAGGTTAAAACCTCTGTTTTGTTCAAATGAAAGCACAACGGTGTCGTTGTCGTCGGTCTGCGCAAAGAGCAGATAACGGCTGCCGACGAGGTAGACGTCTTCGAGCGAAAGCCGTTCGGGTGAGTAAAAATAGGGGGAGATTTCCACGTCCAATCCCTGCTTCACCACAGCGGCGCGAAGACCCTGTGCGTCGGTGTAAAACACCTGTGAGGTGCTGCCCGCAAGATAGATTTTCGCCTGTGTGAAAGAAGGAAATTTCGCCTCGCCTCTCGGCGTGCCGTCCGTTGCGAAAAGGTGCAGTCTGCATTCGTCGCCGACCCGCACGAGAGCGGTTATTCCTTCCGCCGTAAGTTTGACGTCGGCAAGGGTGCCCGCGTCGGAAAAACGCGTCACGTCGGTGAGGTTGTCTCCCGTGAAAACAGCGCGGTACATACCCGCGCCGCGACAGTCGTATTCGTCCGAGGACGAATTGAAAAACACGATTGCGTTGTCCGCCGAAAAGACCGCGCCCAGCACCTCTTCGTCACCTTCGCCGCCCGCGTGTCGGACGGTCACTCCCGACACCGTCTGCGCCTCTCGCGGCAGGGTCGTGTAAAAGGGCGTGTCGTCGGGTTCGGGCGTTTCGTCGTCGGGGTGCGGATTGTCGGGGATTTCGTCCGTGCTGGCGGACGCCTGACCGCCGCCGTTGCTGCCGACGTACAGCGCGTCGTACATTATGTATGCTCCCACCGCGACGGTGCACAGCAGGATTATCGCAAGCCATTTGGCTACCGTTTTTTGTCTTTGCATTTCACACCTCGCCGCATTGTAACATCGGCGAAGTATGCAATTTTTCCGTTTGCGTCGCAGGATATGCTGCGCATGGGCGCACCTTCCATGCTTTTTTTGACGGCGGGGTAAAGTCGGTGTATAAATTTGTCGTCTTGCACGAGTACGGTCGCGCCGTACTTCCGCGCGAGTTCCGCGTTGGGTATCTGGTCTCCGCGGGAAATCCCTTTGGGCAGAGGAACGAATATAGCGCGCTTTTTCAGGGCGGCGATTTCCGCAACCGCCGTCGCTCCCGCACGGGAAAGAACTAGGTCGCTCGCGGCGTACAGACTGCCCATATCGTCGGAGTATTCGACGGGGATATACCTTTCGGAGCGCGGGTGCAACCCTTCCGTTTTGCCTCTGCCCGCAATATGCACGACGGTGCACAGCTCCGTCAGCGGCAAAAACAGTTTGGTTATCGCGTCGTTGAAAACCGAGGCACCGCTGCTTCCTCCCACGACGAGCAGAACTTTTGCGTTTTCGGCAATGCCGAGCGCACGTCGCGCCGCCGTTCTGTCCTTGCAGAAGAGTTCCTCGCGAACAGGCATTCCCACGAATTCGCCGAACTTCGCGTCGGGGTACGCCGCGAGCACCGTTGCGCCTTTCGCTTTGGCGATGCGGTTGCATATTCCGAGGGTGGAGTCGGACTCGTGACAGAGAAGGGGGACGCCTTCCTTTGCCGCCGCAAGCACGAACGGAAGGGCGGCGAAACCGCCTTTGGAAAACACGACGTCGGGTGCCTGTTCTCGCAGGACTTTTCGTGCGGCGTCCACTCCGCGTGAAAGCACGGAGGGTATGGTGAGATTGTTGCGCAGGGCAGCGGGCGACATGGAACGCACCAGTTTGACGCATGGAACTCCGAAAAAGTCCAGACCGTTGAGCGCGGCTACTCGCGCCTCGACGCTGTCGCCTTCCGCGCCGCCGTAAATCACGTCGAAACCTCTTCTTTCCAGGGCGGGCAAGAGGGCGATGTTGGGGTAGACGTGACCTCCGGTGCCTCCTCCCGCGAGCAAAATTTTTTTCATTGATTTCCCCCGATGAGTTTTTGCTGCGGACGGGTTTCTGCTGTCCGCTATTCATAGTATGTTCGGAAAAAGATTTAGTTTGCATTTTGCCGCCGCGCGTGATAATATGATGTCGTAACCACAAAAAAGGGGATCATTATGAAGAACGAAAAATTCACCAGTTTCGACGGAACTGTTTTGCAATGTTATCTCTGGAACGACGTCAAGAACCCGAAAGGCGTCGTGCAGATTTCCCACGGTATGGCGGAGCACGCCCGCAGATACGACAACTTTGCCACCTTCCTCAACCGCAACGGCTATATCGTGTACGCCGACGACCACCGTGCGCACGGGCTTACCAGCACCAAGCAGAGCACGAAGGGCGTCAAAGGTTATCATAAAGGCAACATCTACGAGGACACCGTAAAGGACGAAATCGCAATCACCGCCTACCTCAAAGAGAAATACAATCTGCCCGTGATATACCTCGGACACAGCTACGGCAGCATGCTGGGGCAGAGATATATCGAACTTCCCAACGAGTCCGTCGGCGCGATACTCTGCGGCTCCGCGAACATGAAGGGCGGACTGCTTTCGATAGGTTCCGCCATCGCAAACATGCAGTATTCGCTCCTCGGCGGCGAAAAGCCCGGCGTTATGCTCGACAAACTGAGTTTCGGTTCTTATAACGCCAAGTTCAAGAAGGACAAGACGGATTTCGCGTGGCTGTCCAGGGACAAGGAACAGGTCAAGAAGTACATATTCGACGAGCAGTGCGGTTACGTGATGTCGATTGCTTTCTACAAATTCTTCTTCCAGGGGCTCAAAAACTCCTACAAGGCGGCAAACCTTGCGGGTATCGACAAGAACAAGCCCATCGCGCTCTTCTCGGGTGCGCTCGACCCCGTCGGCGGCGCGGGCAAACTGGTGCAGAAACTGTACGATATGTATAAAAACCTCGGCGTGAAGGACGTGAGCATAAAGCTGTACGAAAGCGCACGTCACGAAATCCTCAACGAAACCAACAACGCAGAGGTCTACGCCGACTTCCTCGCCGCGATAGACAAGATGGCGGCGAAGTAAGACATTTCGATTTCAACGGGAGGGAAACGCAATGCCGTTTCCCTCTTTTTTTGTCCGCCCGATACCGTTTTCGCAAACCCGTGCCGTATTTCATAAAGGCGCAAAAATATTGCTCCAAATACTTTTATTACGCAAGATATTGTGGTATAATCCTTTATATAAGTATATTTATGCCCGTCGCGGGTTCTGCGACGGAGACAAGGAAGGGTATGGCGAATCACGAATACAAAGCGGGTGATATCCGTGTTCTCGAAGGACTCGACGCGGTCAGAAAACGCCCCGGTATGTACATCGGTACGACGGGCGTCAAAGGCTTGCACCACATTCTTTGGGAGATAATCGACAACAGCGTCGACGAGGTCGCAAACGGCTTCGGCGATACCGTGTCGATTGAGTTGCTCGACAACAACGTCGCGCGAGTGTCCGACAACGGCAGAGGTATCCCCGTCGACAAACACCCGAAACTCAAAATCAGCGGCGTGGAAGTCGTCTTCACGCAGTTGCACGCGGGCGCGAAATTCGACAGCGGACAGTATTCCTATTCCGGCGGTCTGCACGGCGTGGGCGCGTCCGTCACCAACGCGTTGTCCGAGTGGCTCACCGTCGATGTCAGACGCGACGGTCACCTGTACAGAGCGGAGTTCCATTCCCCGCAGGTCGGCGGAAAAATCAAGAGCGGCGTCGTCAAAACTCCGCTTACTTTAATAGGCAAGACCAAGGACAAGGGCTCCACGGTCACCTTCAAGCCCGACGAACGCGTGTTCGGCAACGAAAAATTCAGTTACGACACCATCGCGCAGCGCATGCGCGAGGTAGCATATCTCAACCGCGGCATAACCATTACGCTCAAAGACCTGCGCATTCCCCTCGACGGCGGCACGGGCAAACAGGACGTGTTCTGTTACAAGGGAGGCATTGCCGATTACGTTCAGTACCTCAACGAGGGCAGAACGGTGCTCTACGACAAGCCCCTGTACGTCGAAGCCAAAGAGCCCAACTTCGAGGTGGCGGTCGCCATTCAGCACACGGACGGTTACGCGGAAAACATTTATTCTTACGTCAACAGCATTCCGACCGCGGAAGGCGGCACGCACGAAATAGGTTTCAAATCGGCAATAACCCGCGTTTTCAACGATTTTGCACGCAAGAACAACATTCTGAAAGAAAAGCAGGCAAATCTTCTCGGCGAGGATTTCCGCGAAGGCATGGTTGCGGTCATCACCGTGAAAATGCAGAACGTTCAGTTCGAAGGACAGACCAAAGGCAGGCTCGGCAATCCCGAAGTCAAACCCAAGGTGGAAAGCCTTGTCGCCGAACGGCTGGAAGCTTTGATTGCAATGCGCGGTTTCAAATCCTCGGCGGAGAAAATCGTCGCAAAGGCAATGGGCGCGGCAAAGTCAAGGGAGGCGGCGAAACGCGCCAAGGACATCGCGCGTCAGCAGAACAAACTCAACGGGTTGAACCTCGTCGGCAAACTCAGCAGCTGCACGGGCAGGAACGCCTCTATAAACGAACTGTTCATAGTCGAGGGCGACAGCGCGGGCGGCAGCGCGAAACAGGCGAGGGACAGAAGTTTCCAGGCCATTTTGCCGCTCCGCGGCAAGCCTCTCAACGTGGAGAAGGCCCCGCTTGAAAAAATCCTTGCCAACGAGGAGATTTCGACCATCATCAGCGCGCTGGGTACGGGTATCGAACCGTCATTCGACATTTCCGATTTGAAATACGACAAGGTCATAATCCTTGCCGATGCCGACCAGGACGGGGCGCACATCCGCGCGCTGTTGCTGACATTCTTCTTCCGCTATATGCGTCAGCTCATCACCGAAGGGCACGTGTATATCGGCATGCCTCCGCTTTACAAAATGCAGCGCAAGGACGAGGTGCGTTATTTCTACGACGACGCCGCGCTAGAAGAGGGCAAGAAGGAGATGGGCAAAAACGCGTTGTTGCAGAGGTTCAAAGGCCTTGGCGAGATGAACCCCGAGCAACTCTGGGACACCACGATGGACCCCGCGCATCGCACGCTCACGCGCGTCACCATCGAGGACGCGGCGGCGGCGGACAAACGCATAACGGTGCTTATGGGCGACGACAGCGCGATAAGAAAGGATTATATTTACAAGTACGCGGACTTCAACCGCGTGGACGATTTCGCCGTATCGGAATGATAAAAACGAGGGGGTTGCTCCGCGGACAGAACTATGGGAAAGAAAGAAGCACGGAACATCAATTACAACAACGTGGTGTATGACGTCGTATTCGAGGAGGTCATGCACAACAGTATGCTGCCGTACTCCGAGAACGTCATTCTCGACCGCGCCCTTCCGAGGGTGGAGGACGGACTCAAACCCGTTCAGAGGCGCATACTTTACGCAATGCACGAAATGGGGCTGACGCCCGACAAGCCGTACAAGAAGTCGGCGAGAATAGTCGGCGACTGTCTCGGCAAATATCACCCCCACGGCGACAGCTCCGTTTACGGGGCAATGGTGCGCATGGCGCAGTCGTTCTCCATGAGGATGAAACTCGTCGACGGTCACGGCAATTTCGGTTCCGTGGACGGCGACCCTGCGGCGGCAATGCGTTACACCGAGGCGAGAATGAGCCCTCTCGCGCTGGAACTTCTGCGCGACCTCGACAAGGACACCGTTACGTGGAGCCCCAACTTCGACGACAGTATGGAAGAGCCGAATATGCTGCCCGGACGTTTCCCCAATCTTCTGGTGAACGGCGCGACGGGTATTGCGGTCGGTCTTGCCACAAACATACCCCCGCACAATATGGGCGAGGCAATCGACGCCGTGGTCGCGACGATAGACAACCCCAAAATCACCACCAAGGAACTTTTGGGGATAATCCACGGACCCGATTTTCCGACGGGCGGTTTCATAATTCCCGTCGACAGCCTCGAAAGCATATACGAAACGGGCAAAGGCAAAATCAAAATTCGCGCACGTCTGCACATCGAGGACGACGGCGGCAAGAAGAACATCGTCATTACCGAAATGCCTTATCAGGTGTCCAAGACCGATGTGCTGAAATCGGTGGCTAAACTCCGCGAGGACAACAAGGAATTGCTTGCGGGCATAAGCGACATCGTCGACGAAAGCGACAAGTCGGGCATGCGCGCGGTCATCAAACTGAAAAGGGAAGCGGACGCAAACAAAATCGTCGCCTTCCTGTTCAAGAAAACCGCGCTGGAACTCGGCTATTCCATAAACATGGTTGCCATTGCGGGCGGCAAGCCCGAACAAATGGGGCTGAAAGACATACTGACTTACTACATTGCCTATCAGCGCGACATCATCGTCCGCCGCACGAATTACGAACTCAAAGAGGCGAAAAAGCGTGCCGAAATCGTGCGCGGGTTGCTCATCGCCATACGCAACATCGACGAAGTCATACGTATAATCAAGGCGTCGGAGTCCACGCAGAAAGCCAAAATCGCTCTTTGCGAAAGGTTTGACCTTACAGACGACCAGGCGCAGGCAATCGTCGATATGCGCCTGAAAGCGTTGACGCACCTCGAAGTCGGCAAACTGGAACAGGAACTTGCCGACCTGGAAAAACGCATTGCTTATCTTTCCGCAATACTGGCGTCGCCGCGCAGACAGTACAACGTCATAAAAGACGAAATCCTGCAAATCAAGAAGGCGATGAACTCCGCGCGCATGTCCGTCATACTGGACGGCGGCGACGAGGAGAAAATCGACCTGCCGACCGAGGACGAAGCCGTGGCTTACCGTGACGGCGTGCTCGTCAGGTCCACTGCGGGCACCGTGCGCTTTATGTCGCAGAAGGGGTATTCCGCACTCGTCAAAGAGGCTCCCGAACTCAACGGGGAACTGCCTTCGGCTTCCGTCGCAGTCAACAACAAGGGTTGGATTTACGTCTTTACCGACTGCGGAAACGTCGCACGGCTAAATATCACCGACGTTGCGGAGCGCAGATGGAAGGACAGGGGTATGACGCTTTCGCAGTTCAATCCCGAAATCCACATCGACGAGAAACCCGTAAAGGTAATGTTTTTCAATTCCACCCCCGTCGGAGAGTTGCTATTCTTCACCAAAAAAGGTATAGTAAAACGCAGTGACTGGAACGACTATACTTCCATGCGCGGAGTGGGTCCCGCACTCACGCTTGCGGACGGCGACACCCTCATCAACGTCGAGCAGGTTGGCGAGAACATGAACGTACTCGAAGTGACCGTGAACGGGTTGTGTCTGGTGTATTCCGTCGACGAGGTTCCCGTGCAGGGCAGAAAGGCGGGCGGCGTCAAAGGCGTCAAACTGGGCGATGACGACTCGGTCGCTTTCGGCGGGCAAATCGACGACGAGGGCGAAATCATAGTGATGACGGACACGGGTTACGCAAAGCGCGTCATCGCGTCCACTCTCGACCCCGGTTCCCGTTATCTCAAAGGCGTCAAAATAGCCGAACTCGACAAAGGACACGTCGCGTACGTCGGCACGGTCAAAATGCCGTACGATCTCGCCGTCGCGTCGGGTGGCGAAACAACTGTGCTCAATACGGAGAATATCCGCATAGATACGCGCACGACCAAAGGCAAATTGCTGTTCAAGACGGGCATTGCCGCGGTTGTCAGACTTCCGGAATAACTTGCGAGGATAAACAGATGAAAAAAATCGGATTTGACAGCGAGATGTATATGAAAAAGCAGTCCGAACAGATTTTGGAAAGAATTTCCAAGTTCGACAAGCTTTATCTCGAATTCGGCGGCAAACTTTTCGACGACCTGCACGCCGCGCGCGTGTTGCCCGGTTTCGACAAGGCGGCGAAGATCAAACTCCTGCAAAAACTGCGCGACAAGGCGGAACTTATCATCTGCATCAATGCGGGCGATATCGAAAAGAACAAAGTCCGCGCCGACTACGGCATCACCTACGGCAGCGAAGTCGAACGCATGATAGACAACATCTCCGGGATGGGGATATACATCAACTGCGTGGTCATCACCATGTTCACCGACCAGCAGGCGGCGGTGGCTTATCAGCATAAGCTGGAAAACCGCGGCATAAAAGTCTACATACACCGTCCGACAAAGGGTTATCCGCACGAAATCGACACGATAGTGTCCGACGAAGGGTACGGTGCAAACCCCTACATCGAAACCTCGCGTCCGCTTGTGGTCGCAACCGCACCCGGTCCCGGCAGCGGCAAACTCGCGACCTGCCTCAGTCAGCTCTATCACGAGTATAAACGCGGCATAAAAGCAGGGTACGCCAAGTTCGAAACCTTCCCGATATGGAACCTGCCCCTCGGGCACCCCGTCAACGTCGCGTACGAAGCGGCGACGGCGGACCTCAAAGACGTCAACAAGGTGGACAACTTCCACCTCGAAGCATACGGCAAAATGGCGGTCAACTACAACCGCGACATTGACGTGTTCCCCGTGGTGCGGAGCATTCTCACCAAGATTTCGGGCACGGAACTCGTCTACCGTTCTCCCACGGATATGGGCGTCAACATGGCAGGGTATTGCATCATCGACGACGACGCGTGCGTGGAAGCCAGCAAACAGGAAGTCATACGCAGATACTTCAAGGCGCTTGTCGACTACAAGAATGGCACGGCAAAACCCAGCACCATTCAGCGGCTTGAATTTCTGATGTCGCGCCTCGAAATCAGCCCGTCCGACAGAAAGGTCGTGGCGTTTGCCCACGCAAAGAACGAGGAGAACGGCGGCAGAGGCGCGGTGGCAATCGAACTTGCCGACGGCACGGTGGTGTGCGGCAAGAACTCCGAGATTATGAGTGCGTCCGCGGCGTGCGTGTTCAATGCGGTGAAAGTGCTTGCGGGCATCGACGACCGCATCAAACTGATATCGCCCTACGTCATAGGACCTATACTTGACCTGAAAACCAAAATCCTCAACGAGAAGGAAAACACTCTGACCCTTGAAGAGGCTTTGCTCGCGCTCTCAATATGCGCGGCGACGGACGTGCGCGCAGCGCAGGCAATCGAGAAACTCATCGACCTGCGCGAGTGCGAGGCGCACTCCTCTCATATGCTGTTCAAGGCAGACGAAAATCCGTTCAGAAAGCTCGGCGTCAACCTTACCTGTGACCCCGAATTTCTGGACAATAATCTCTTTAACAACTGATTAACCGTGCAAAATGTGCGGATAAAACGTCTGTTGTGACTAAACAACGCAAACGCAAATCGTGACGAAAGAGACAAAAACTCAAATCGCAACCTCCGTAACGGCAAGTGCCGTCAACCTCGGCTTGGGGTTGACGAAACTTTTCGTGGGGCTTGTGACTCACAGCATAAGCATACTGGGCGACGGCATAAACAATTTCGGCGACGTCGTCAGCAACGCGGGTGCCGCGGTGGGGTTCGGCTTCATGCACAAGGCGCCTTCCGAAAAGTATCCTTTCGGTTACGGCAGGGTGGAGTACGTCGTAAGTTTCCTTATGGCGATACTGATTGTGGTCGTCGGCGGAGTGTTCGCCTATACCGCGCTGGACAGAATTTTCTATCATCCCGTCGTGACCTTCGCCTGGACGCAGTTCGGAATAATCGCCGCCACAATCGTCGTCAAACTGCTGCTTGCGCTGATGTTCGGTTTAACATTTCGCAAATTCCGTTCCGAAGTGTTGAAAGCACAGACGCTTGACAGTATAATGGATGCGTTCATAACGCTGTTCGCGCTCACGGGGCTCTTCCTTTCGAGGTACATTCAGTTCCCGATCGATGCGCTGTTCGGCATCATAATAAGCGTGGTTCTCATCGTTGCGGGGTTCAGGATAATGGTTCCCGCCTTCCGTCGTCTTGCTGGTGCCCGCGACGAGGCGCGCACCGTCGGTCTGACGAAACTGTCCGAGGCGCAGAACGGCGTCGAAAGCGCGCAGGTGCGCCTGTACGATTTCGGCAAACATTACGCCGAGGCAAACGTGGCGTTGAGGTTTTCGGACGACGCCGACGAAGAGACGAGAAAAGTTGCACTCGAAAAAATCGCCGACACGGCGAGGAAAAACAATATAATTGTGACTTTCACAGAGTATAAGGAGGAAGTATGACACCCAATGAGGAAAAGTTCCCGTTGAACGGGGAGACGGAGGCATCTGCCGAAGCACAGGCACAAACCGCCGCCGAGGTCGGACAGGAAAACACCGCCCCTGCGGAAGAAGCCGCCCCCGCGGAAGACGTTGCCCCTGCGGAAGAAGCCGCTCCCGAAACCGCCGCGGCGGAGCAGACCGCCGAGGAGAACGAGGCGGATTATTTCGCCGAGCACGAGCCGTCCAAGCGTAAGAAGCGCGTCCGCAGAAAGGATATGACGCCCGAGCAAAGACGCCGCCGCAGGATTACCGACATCATAATCACCGCGTCCGTTTTCGGCGTGGTGCTGCTGTTCTTTGCCATATGCGCTCTGTGCAGTTTCGTGGGTTACTCCGGCAATTTCGAGTACATCGCAAGCGTTACCGCGGTAGATTACGACAGCCCGTACGAACTCGGATACGACGAAGACCTGGGTTATTACTCGTTCACCGCCACCGACGACAGCGATTTCAGAGTGCTGCAACTCACCGACATTCACATCGGTGCAGGCGCGTTCTCCGCGCAGAAGGACAGCTGGGCACTCGACGCCGTCGCCACGATAGTGCAGAGGGTCAAACCCGACCTCGTCATCGTCACGGGCGACATCGCGTATCCCGTTCCCTTCCAGGCGGGCACCTTCAACAACATGCGCGAGGCGGAAATGTTTGCCGAACTGATGGAACAACTCGGCGTGTACTGGACGCTTGCGTTCGGCAACCACGACACCGAGATTTACAGCCTTTACGAACGCGACGAGATCGGCGCTTTCTATGAGGACGAAAAGTGGACGCGCTGTCTGTTCCGTAGAGGACCCGAGGACATCGCGGGCTATGGCAACGACATAATTCTCATCAAGGACAAAGAAGGCAAAATCACCCAGGCGCTCGTCACGATCGACTCTCACTCCTACACCGACGGCGACTATTTCGGCATTGCGTGGAAATACGACAACATTCATCAGGATCAGATAGACTGGTATGCCGCGCAAATGGACAGACTTACACAGGCGAACGTCAGCAACGGTTTCACCGAGAACGCCGATGTCAAGAACCTCGTGTTCTTCCACATCCCGCTCACCGAGTACGGCAAGTACTGGAACGAGTATAAGGACAACAATCACCAAAACACCGACACCGTCACCTACGTTTACGGTCAGGCGGGCGAGTCGGGCGAGAAGTCCTATCCCGGCGTCGACGACTGCCAGCTGTTCGAAACCATGCTCGAACACAACGGTCAGGGCACGTTCTGCGGACACGACCACTACAACACATTCGCCCTCGACATCACCACGGAGGACGGCAAGAAAATCAGACTGACTTACGGTATGAGCATCGACTACCTCGCGTACGTCGGCATTGCAAACAAGACCGAACAGCGCGGCGGCACGGAAATCAAAATCAGCCAGGACGGCAGTTTCGCGGCGCGTCAGCGTCCGCTTGTCGGAGACACCGCGGAAGGCGGAGAGTGGGAATAACTTTCGCATAAACGCAAACGATGACTTCCACGCGCAACACGCGCGTGGAAGTCGTGCGCTATTTTCGGGTCAAACGGGCGCCGATTGAGCCGAAAACAGCGCGATACACGGCGCAACCGTCGCATAGTACCGTGCCGAAACACGGCAGAGAGGTATGTATGAAACTCAAAAAAAGGAACGATATTCCCGCCTCTTACAAATGGCGGCTCGAAGACATCTTCCCCTCCGACGAAGCGTGGGAGGAGTGCTTTTTCGCAACGCAGGAGCGCATGACGAAGGTTTCGTCCTTTGCCGACAAACTCGCCGACGACGATTGCCTTTTCGACTGTCTGACGCTTTCCACATCTGTGTCGCACGACATATCGCGGCTTTATCAGTACGCGCGTATGCGCCGTGACGAGGACACCCGCATCTCCCTCTATCAGGGTATGAGCGACCGCGCCGAAAGCCTTGCCGTCAGATACTCTTCGCTCTCCTCGTTCATAACTCCCGAACTCGTGACTTTCTCCGTCGACAAACTCAAAGCACTTGCCGAAAGCAAGCGTTTTGCCGACTATTCGGTCATGCTCGAAGAGGTCATTCGCAACAAGAACATCATTCTGTCCAAGAAGGAAGAGAAACTCCTGCGCGAAACGGGGCTGTTTGCCGAAACGGCGGACGAGGTGTTCTCCATGTTCGACAACGCCGACATAAAGTTCGCTCCCGTCAAGGACGAGAACGGCAACGAAAGGGAAGTTTCGCACGGGGTGTATTCGCTGTTGTTGCAGAGCCCCGACCAGAGCGTGCGCGCGGCGGCGTTCGAAAGTATGTTCTCTGCCTACCGCGACCACATAAACATGCTTGCCGCAAACTACGGCGGCAACGTCAAAAAGGATTGGTTTTACGCGAAAATCAGAGGTTTTTCCTCCGCGCTCGACTATTCGATGTACTGCGAGAACGTGCCGCCGACATGCTATCGCAAATTGCTTTCGGCTGTCGAAAAAGGGTTGAAACCCTTGCACAGATATGTTGCTTTGCGTCGCAGAGTGCTGGGGCTCAAAGACCTCAATATGTACGACCTGTACGTGCCCATCGTGCGCGAGGCGCGCATCTCGATGCCTTACGAACAGGCGGTGCAAACCGTCAAAACCGCGCTTTCCGTCATGGGCAATGAGTATTCCTCCGTGCTGGCGACCGCGTTCACGGACGGCTGGATAGACGTGTTCGAGAACAAGGGGAAGAGAAGCGGCGCATACAGCTGGGGGTGCTACGGCGTTCACCCGTTCGTACTGCTCAACTACACCGAAACCGCGCACGACGTGTTTACCATAGCGCACGAGCTTGGGCACGCGATGCACAGCTATTATTCCGACGCCAATCAGCCCGAACCCAAGGCGGGTTACGAGATTTTCGTTGCGGAAATCGCGTCCACCGTCAACGAGGTGCTGCTGCTCAAACATCTGCTCAAATCCGCGGACGGCGAGATGAAAAAGTATCTGTTGAGTTACTATCTCGATATGTTCAGAACCACGCTGTTCAGACAGACGATGTTCTCGGAGTTCGAGGTCTACGCACACTCCGTCGTCGAGAAGGGCGAGCCCATAACCGCCGAGGACCTCAGCCGCGAGTACTACGACCTCAACCGCAAGTACTACGGCAGAGCGGTGCGCCACAACGACCTCATCAGGTACGAATGGGCGCGCATACCGCACTTCTATACGAGTTATTACGTCTACAAGTACGCGACGGGGCTGACCGCCGCGGTCACCATTGCCGACAACATTCTGACGCGCGGTGCGGAGTATTTCGACAAATACCGTGCTTTCCTGTCCGCGGGCGGCAGTATGGCGCCCCTCGACATTCTGCGTCTTGCGGAAGTCGACCTGGAAACGGACGAGCCGTACGACCGCGCGATGAAGGAGTTTGCGTCCACGCTTTCGGCACTTGAAAAGTGCTTTGAAGAAGAGGCGGCAAAGACGCCCGCCCGCAAGGACGGCAAATGAGAGTGTCCGCGGTGAGCGAGAGCAAATCCACCGCACGCACGCGCATAATGCGCATTGTTGCGGCGTTTGCGGTTGTCGCGGTGCTCGCGTTTGCGGCAATCGCGCTTACGGCGTGCAACTCCCGCGAAGAAAAGCCCGTGATTTCCGTCGACGAAGTCACCGTGTCCGTGACGGGAGTCGAAGCGGACGAGGAAGGTTATACCGTGTATATGACGTTCGTCTCCGTGCAGGAAGAGCCCCTTGCGGCTTTTGCCGCCACGGTTGTCACGGAGGACGGCAGGAAAAATGCGTTTTACTATTATGAGACGCTGACAGTCCGCATATCCAACGCCGAGGCGGAGCGCGTTGCGCGACAGGTCGTCGACGCTTTCGCGTCGGAGGGGGAAACACCGTCGGGCGACGGCTTGAAAATCGTATATTACTATGATACAATAAACAAAAATATCACGTCCAACGGCGTCCGCACCGTTACCGAGTCGGGTTACAGACATTACATTGTCGCCGATACCGCGACGGCAGACTGCGAATTCGGTCTGTCGAGCACTTCGCCCGATTCCGCCAACTGGTACGGGTTGCTCGTCGGGTGTGCGCTTGCCGTGCTGATAATCGCAGCCGTCGTAACGGGCGTTGCGGTTGCGGCAAAGAAGGGTAGATTATGGCAGAAAGAAACAAAGTAGTTTACAGGGGAATGCCCAACAACGTCGAGGCAGAACAAGCCGTGCTCGGGTCCATTCTCATCGACCAGAAAGCGGCGGATATGCTCGTGCCCGTGTTGCGCGAGTCTGACTTCTATTTCCCCGCAAACAAAATCATCTTCTCCGTTATGGACTTCTTGCAGAAGGAGTCCAAGCCCATAGACACCGTTTCCGTCGCAGACGAACTCGAACTCAGAGGCAAACTCGACGAAGTAGGCAGCATAGACTATCTCAATCTGCTGACGTCGAGCGTTCCTTCCGCGGCGAGCGGCGACCATTACGCCGACATCGTCAAGCGCGACTCGCTGATACGACGCGTCATAGAGGCGGGCAATAACATTGCAAAATTCGGTTACGAAAGCACGGACGCCATGGACGCCCTGTTGCAGGCCGAAAACGAGATATATTCCATCTCGGAGGACGTCACCGAAAAGAACCTCGTCAAGGCGGAGACCGCGCTCGGCGTTGCGATGAAGAGCATTCAGGACGCGCAGAGCGGCATCGTTTCCACCAACACGATATTCTCCGATTTCCCGGGGCTTGACAAGATGACGCGCGGTTTCAAAGCGGGCGAACTGATACTGCTTGCGGCGCGTCCTTCCGTCGGCAAAACGGCGTTTGCGCTCAACATAGCCGCCACCGCCTGCCTGAAATACCACAAGACGGTTGCCATATTCTCCCTCGAAATGCCCGCGTCGCTGTTGGTCAAACGTATGCTTGCCCACGTTTCGCAGGTGTCGCTGTCCAAGATGGATATGCGCGGAGGACTGTCCTCCTCGGTGGATACGGGCAGGCTTTTCGACGCCTACCGAAAACTGTCGGACGCGCACCTTTACATAGACGACTATTCGATGAACAGCCCCATGGACGTGCTGTCCAAGAGCAGACGCCTCAAACGCGAGAGCGGGCTCGACCTCATCATCATCGACTATCTCCAACTGATGAGCATGGGCGACTCCAACAGTTACAACGACAACCGACAACTCGAAGTCAGCAATATGTCCAGACGCCTCAAAATCTACGCAAAGGAACTCGACGTGCCTATTATCGTGTTGTCGCAGATGTCGCGTGGCGTGGAACAGCGCCCCGACCATACCCCCAAACTCAGCGACTTGCGCGAATCGGGCGCAATCGAACAGGACGCCGACGTCGTCATGTTCCTGCACAGAGCGGGGCAGTTCGACCCTGCCGTCGCCGAGAACATAATCCAGCTCATCGTGAAGAAAAACAGAAACGGTCCCATAGGCGACCTCAATCTGGAATGGACGGGCGAAACGACCTCTTTCCGCGAATGCGTAGGCACGCCCGCGCCCGCGTCCAACGCAGTCCCCGCCCACGAAAAGAGCGCGGCAAACGCACCCGCGGCAAAGGACGAGGAATACGTCTACGACGAGAAAAAAGAGGAGAGCAAGAAGGAGGAAAGCGACGACGCGTTCGTCGACGAAGAAGTGGAAGTCGACCGCGGGCTCATGCCTTTCGGCTCCGACGAGAACGTGCCTCCTTTCGACCTCGAAGACCCTGCCGCCGCGCCCGCTCCGACCGATGACGACGCCCCCTCGGAAGAGGACGAAAGCGACGACGCAATAGCGGACGATTTCATCGATGACGACACCGACGACGAGTATGTCGACGACCTCGACGACGAGAACGAGGACCTGCCTTTCTGACCCGTTCCGAAAAAGCGGATATCCGACTGCGAACAGTCAAACGACACTGCGGGAGCACTTTCGGCTCCCGCTTTTCACGTCCTTTCAGCGCACCGACGTTTAACTAACAATTCGACATAAACGCGGTTTTATCGTTTGTTTTCGTTTTGTAAAAGCCAGTTTTCGGTTGTATGCTCTGCGGTGCAAGCCGTGCGGCGACGCGTCCAGTCATAAGTGTGCGCGCGGCGGCATAGAGTATCGTATGTTTACGGACGAGCTGTTTGCCAAACTGAAAATCGACGACGCATTTGCGCCTTTCACCGTCACTATGGCGGGTGATTGCGCCGTTGCCGTAAGCGGTGTCAAATCCGTTTTGTTTTCTTCCTACGAGGAGATAAAAATCAGGTTGTCGAAGAGGACCGTCGTGTTGTTCGGCACCGAGCTGCGCATAGTGGAAATCGGTGGCGGGGACGTGCTGGTCCGCGGCAAAATCGGGGGTGTGCGCTTTGAGTGAAAGAGAGAAAAAGGTCAAAAAGCGCAGACCCGAAAAAGGGGCTGAGCGCAAGGAGCGCAAGCCGCGGGGAGACAGCAAGGGCGAATTCGGCAAAAGGGTGTTGCGCGGTTTGAAAAAGACTTTTGCACCGCCGCGCAAGGAAGAGGTGTTCGGCGTCGACCCCGAGGAGGAAACCGCTTTTGAAGACAGGCGAGCGGAAGGCTCGGACGGGGAGAAGTCGGAGGAGGAAAAACGCCCTCGAAAACCGTGGGGAATTCCCGCCGAAAAGGTGCCGTTCACGCGGACGGTGTTCCGTGTCGAGGGGCTGAATCTGTCGCGACTCATAACCGCGGTTTCCGCCGAAACACGCGTCGCGATTCTGCGTTCCGAAGAGCGCGCGGTGGAGTTTAGGGTATCTTCCGCCTGCAAGTCAAAGGTTGTTGCAATCCTAAATCAACTATGCTATGATTATATAATAATAAAAGAAGAAGGCGTGCTTTACGGCGCGATTGCCGCACTCGGGAGGGCGGGTGTCGTTGCCGGTCTTGTTTGCACGATTGCCGCGCTTGTCGTCTATCCGCACACCATAACCGCCGTGGAAGCCACGGGGGAATGGAACGCGGAAATTTCGCGCATACTTGCAGATAACGGAATTTTGGCGGGCAAAACGGTGTGGGATTTCGACGGGGACGCCGTGGAACGGCAACTGCTGGAACTGGACGGGGTGTCGTTCGCGTCGGTGGACAAACGGGGTACGCGCGTGTACGTGGACGTACGCGCCGAACGCGACGGGGAGCATTTCGTCGACATGACGCGGGGCAACGTGACGGCGACCGTGCGCGCTTCGGTGACGAGGGCAATCGTGTTTTCGGGCACCTCGCTCGTGAAGTACGGCGACGTCGTCGACGTCGGGCAGGAACTGATAGGCGGGTACGTCCTCGTGGGTGAGGAGAAGGTTGCCTGTCCTGCCGACGGAGAGGTCTACGGCAGGACGTACAGGACGGTGACGAGGTTCTTCCCCGACACGGAAATCGTGCGGACGGAGGGAAGGAGCAAAAGTTATACGCGTCTCGGGTTCTTCGGCAAGCAACCCGCGCCGCCGCAGTCGCCGTTCGACGCATACGTTCTGCAAACGTCTGTGTGGCGCAACGACTTCCTCTTCGGGTACGTGAAGTACACCTACACGTTTACGGAAATAACGTATTCCGAGCGGCAGAACACCCGTACGGAAGAGCAGATGAAGAAAGAGACGCTTTCTTCCGTCGTAAGTTCGATGCCCGCAGGGGCGACGGTGCTCGGTTTCACGACGCGGGTCGAGCGGACGGAAGGCGGTTATACCGTCACGGTGACCGTCGAGGCGGAAGAACGGATAGACAACGGAATATAGCGGAGGAGTACCTCGGACGGATGAGAATTTCCAAAGAGAAACATATCGACGATTACGGCGCGTTTCAGGAACTGTTCGGCGGGCTTGACAACAACGTCAGACTGCTCGAAGAGAGTTTCGGCGTCACGATATTCACGGGAGCGGACTCCCTCAAAGTCAGCGGAGAGAAGGACGACGTCGCCGCCGCACTGTCGGCAATCGGCGCGCTTTTCACGTTGTCGCGAAAGGAGCCTCTCGGCACGCAGCAAATCGAGGCGGTCGTGGATATGGTGCGCAAGGGAAAGGTGTCGGGCGTCAAGGACCTGATGTCCTCCGTGACCGTGGGACGCGGGAAAACCGTGTATCCGAAAAGTCTCGGACAGAAACTCTACGCCGACGCAATCAAGAACAACTCCGTGACGTTCGGCATAGGTCCCGCGGGTACGGGCAAGACCTATCTTGCCGTCGCGCTTGCAGTGGACGCTCTCAAAAATCACGAGGTGGACAAGATAATCCTGACCAGACCCGCCGTCGAGGCAGGGGAGAAGCTCGGATTTCTGCCGGGTGACCTTGCCGAAAAGGTGGACCCATATCTTCGTCCGCTGTACGACGCCCTCGAAGAGCTCATGGGCGGCAGCGAAACCTATCAGAAGAACATCGAGAGAGGCATTGTCGAGATTGCGCCGCTCGCGTACATGCGCGGGAGAACGCTCAACCGCAGTTTCATCATTCTCGACGAGGCGCAGAACACGACGAAAGAGCAGATGAAAATGTTTCTGACAAGGCTCGGCGAGGGCAGCAAAATGGTCGTCAACGGCGACGTGACGCAGATTGACCTGCCGCGCAACGTGACGAGCGGACTCATTCACGCCGTGGGCGTGTTGCAGGGCGTGAAGGACATTGCCGTCGTGAGACTGGAATACTGCGACGTCGTCCGTCACGAACTCGTCAGCAGGATTATCCGTGCCTACGACAAGGCGGAAAAGGAAGAAAGACGGGCGCAGGAAGCGTCCGAAGCAAAAGATAAAGGCGGGGACGCGCTTTGCGCACCCGCGGAGGAATGATATGAAAAAGAATCCGGCGGATCTCACATCGGCGGAAAAAGCCAGGCTTGCAAGACGCCGCGAAATGCTGGTGACGTTCGGCAAACTCTATCCCGTCGTTCTCGTAGTCAGCGTTTTGCTCACGCTGTTTGCAATCTACACGACCACAACGGATTTCATGACGGCGTTCACGCCCGCACGCGCAACGATGACGAGCGGCACTTTCGTCGTCAACGCGTTGCTGTTTGCCGTGCTGTTCTTTTCGGCATACTGTTTCGCCATCGACCGCAAGTTTGCCGCGCGCAACTTCGTGCTTGCAGTATCGGTGGTCAGCCTTACTTACATTCTCTGCCTGACGACCGCACGCTATCTCAGCGTCTACGCTTTGCCGATGTGTCTGTGCGCGCTCGTTTTGCTGGAATTGTCCGACAGAAGGACGGCGTTGCTGTCCACGCTGGTTCTGGCGGCGTTGTTGCTGATGTCCTTCATATTCGGCGACTTCTATCCCGCGGAGATACTTCCCGCAGTGCTGGTGTCGGTCGTCAGCAACTTCGTGGCGGCCATGTCCGTCAACCTGCTGGTCGGACGTCATCTCACGCGTCTGAAATTCCTGCTGTGGTCCTTCGCGGCGGCGGCGGTATCGCTTCCGCTGTTGCTCATGTGCCTGCTTGCCGCGGGCGAAGTCACCATAAACCTGCTTTATGCCGTGCTGTGGTCCTACGGCGCGTCGGTGGCGGCGGTCATGGTGTCGGCGGCACTCGTCGCTATGTTCGAAGGCATTTTCAACATCGCCGACGACTTCCGCCTGGACGAACTCACCAACCTCAATCAGCCTCTGCTCAAACGACTGGCAAGCGAAGCCCCCGGCACGTTCAATCACTCCCTCGTCGTCGGCAACCTCTCCGAGGCCTGCGCGAATGCGATAGGCGAAAATCCGCATATGGCGCGTGCGGCGGCGTACTATCACGACATCGGCAAACTCAAATCGCCGATATACTTCTCCGAGAACCAGTCCACCTACAACCCGCACGACGAAATCATACCCGAGGTCAGCGTAAGCATAATCACGTCGCACACCGTGTTCGGCGAAATCCTCGCCAAGCAGTACAGGTTGCCGCCCGAAATCGTCGCCGTATGCAAAGAACACCACGGCACGTCGCCAGTAGGGTATTTCTACCGCAAGGCTCTGAACTATACCGAAGAGGGCGATATTCCCGCGGGCAACTACACGTATCCGGGTCCCAAACCGCAGACCAAGATATCCGCAATCGTCATGATAGCGGACACCATAGAGGCGGCAATGCGTGCATACACTCCCGACACGAAAGAGGACTTCTGCGCACGCATAAACAAACTCGTCGACGAGAAACTCGCCCTCGGACAGTTCGACGAATGTCCTATTACGATGAGCGACCTCGCGACCATCAAGAACACGATTATCGAGACTTTGCCTCGTGTCCAGCACGGCAGAGTGTCTTACGAGAAGAAGAAATTATGATTGCGGCATACGGCGTCACGTTGCGCGAAAAACTGTTGCTCAAACGCGTCGAGAACGCGGTTTTCGCCGCGCTCGGACAGAAAAACTTTTTCGTCGTCGAGCTGGCGGTGACGGACGGCGACACCGTGCGCACCTACAACCGCGAGAAGAGAGGGATAGACGCCGAGACCGACGTCCTCAGTTTTCCCTCTTTCGACAGACTTTCGTTGCCCGTCGGCAAGGACGCTTTCAAGGCGGAGGACTTCGACGGCAACAGAGTTGCGCTCGGCAGCATAATGATTTCGCGCGGGCGCGCTCTGAAACAGGCGGAGGATTACGGTCATTCCTTTTCCCGCGAGCTGGGCTTTCTGTTCTGTCACGGAATGCTGCACCTGCTCGGGTTCGACCACGTCACGGACGACGGAGAAAAGGAAATGTTTTCGCTTACCGACCGCATAATGGACGGCGTCGGACTGAAAAGATAAAAGGGCGGCGGACGTTCGGGGAGAACACTGCACGCACACAGGAGAAAAATGAAATCCGGATTTATTTGCATTGCGGGCGTTCCCAACGCCGGCAAATCCACACTCATCAACGCGTTGGTCGGGGAAAAAGTCGCCATAGTGTCGTGGAGACCGCAGACCACGCGCAATAAGATTCTCGGCATCGTCAACACGGACGACAGCCAGATGGTGTTCATCGACACGCCCGGCATACATCAGGCGCGCAACAAACTCGGCGAGTATATGATGCAGTCGGTGGCGAGCGGACTGAAAGACGTCGATTGCGTGCTGTACGTCGTCGATGCCTCGCGCGGAATGCAGAAAGAGGACTACGAATTCCTCGAAAAGCACGCCGCAAGCGTGCCCGTCGTCGTCGCGCTCAACAAAGAGGACGCAGTCACGCGCGACACGCTATTCGCCACGTTGGAGAAGCTCAACGCGCAGAAGGACGTCAAGGCAATCGTGCCTGTGTCGGCGAAGAAAGGGGAGAACCTCGAACCTCTGCTTGCCGAACTGGAAAAACTTATGCCCGAAGGCGTGCCTATGTTCCCCGAGGATATGTACACGGACAGCTCGATGCGGTTTATGGCGGCGGAGATAATCCGCGAAAAGGCGTTGTATCTGCTGGACAAAGAGGTGCCTTACGGCATAGGCGTGCAGATAAATTCCTTTGCCATGCGCGAGGACAAGCCGATATACGACATCAACGCCGACATCGTGTGCGAAAAGCAGACGCACAAGGCAATCGTCATCGGCAAGGGCGGCGAAACGCTGAAAAAGATAGCGACGGCGGCGCGTCACGACCTGGAAGAGATGACGGGGTACAAGGTGTTTCTCACCCTGTACGTCAGAGTTAAAACGGAGTGGCGCGACAGCGACTACCTCATGCGCGAGTTGGGTTACGACGTAAAGGACCTGAAAAAGTAAGTCCGTCGACGGGAAAACGATTTCGGACGTCGGTTTCGGAAACTCTGCGCGGACGTGCGCATAAAAGCGGACGACCAAAACAAACTAGCCGTATGATGAAGAAATGCGACTTCTGGGAAATGTTCCGTCAAAGCGGCAAAATCGAATTTTACAACGCGTATCGCGCGTTGTCGGACATGCTGAATGGACAAGAAGGTAAAAGCAATCGTAACGAGAGCGGTTCCGTATAAAGAAGCGGATATGATACTGACCCTCGTTTCCCTCGAAGAGGGCAGAATGACGGCGTCGGCGCGCGGGTGTTTGAAACCGCGAGCCAAACTGCGTTTTGCCGCGTCGCCGATGAATTTCGGCGAATATATGCTGAGCGGAAAGGGCGACAGATACATAGTCACGGACTGCGTGCAGTACGACTCGTTCGCACCGATTACCGCGGACATCGACAAGTATTACGCCGCCTGTCTTGTGCTCGAACTGCTTGCCAAACTTTCCCCCGAACCTCAGCCGCAACTCCTTCTCCACGCCGTAAAGCAACTCAAGGCCATGGCGTACGAGGACAAGAACGCCGAAGACGCCGTCTGCGATTTTCTGCTGGAAGCGTTGGACGACAACGGCAACGGGCTCGACTTTTCCGTGTGCGCCGAATGCGGCTGCATACTGGACGGCGACGCGGCGTTTTCGGATTCAGACGGTATCGTGTGTCCGCATTGTGCGGGCTTTGACGCCATACGCGTGGACGCGACGTCGCGCGCGTTTATCGCGGGCGAGCGGCGCGACATTCCGTCCGAACTCAAAACGAGAGCCAATATGACTCTTGCGGATTTTGTGTACAGAACTCTGGGCGTTCGCCCCGACAACAGTTATTTCAAGGAGCAGAAATGAGAAAAATCAGAACAATCGCGTCGGTGATAATACTTCTTGTCGCGGTATGCGTGCTGGCAACGGCGTGCGGCCGTTTTACCGATTACGTGCCGACCATCGGCGAGATTTACGGCAACACGTACACCGCGGGTGAAATCGACAGCGCAACCTTGCAGACCATACTGCCCGAAGGGTGGTCCGTGCTCGGCAGCGCGAGTTCTCCCAACGCCGATTCCGACACGGGATACATACCGTCGCTCGACGCATACATCGTCAAAAATTCGGACAACGTACTTTCCGCCGTCAAGGCAAACGGCGGAGAGGGCAGTTTGCTGTTCGGCGCGGACGTGGGTGTGAGAGCCCTGCACGTGGTGGGCGACATAATTCTTTTCCGTCGCACCAACAGCGGCAGAGAAGAGTACGGTGCGATGAACTCCAAAGGCAATTTCATTCTCGACCCGTCGCTGACTTCCAACTCCGCCACCGCGACGCTGACCTCGGCGCTCCGCGTGCTGGACGACGACCTCATCGCCGTCAATCCCTCTTACGACGTCGGTACGACGAACAAGAACTACACGCCTGTATACAGCACCAAAACGGGCGAACTCGTCTGCCGCGTCAAGAACCCCAACGGCAGTCTGCTCAATATGTACGCCTTTGACGGAAGGTACGTTGTGACGTCCTTCACCGACGGCTCCAAGAATACGGGGTGCTATCTCTACGACCTGCAACGCGACGGCGCGGGCGGCGGCAACGTCGACCCCTCTTCCTACGGGATTTACTACAACGCCGACGGCTCGCTTGACAACTACTACGTCGAGGCACTCTATATCGGCAACGGCAAGTTCTACGTCCACCAGGAATGGACGGTGGACTCCGACGAGGATTACACCTATTTCTATAACGACGAGTACGCGAAAGTCGTGCGTTACGTCTACGACGCGTCCGCCTACACCCGCACTCTGTACGAGTCGGATTACATCTTCATAAATCTTGTCAGCCCGCGTTACGCCAACGGAACGGACTATCTGCAAATCGGACTTCCCGACAGCGCGCCCACGGGCTACTCCTATTATTCCAACGGTCTGTATTACGACACCGCGGCAAAGACTTTCAAAATCGCCGCGGACAGCTTCCTGCAAGAGGGTTACTTCATGTCCTTCTTTGCGCTCTACGTGTCCGACAACAAGGAGGCGGAATACGACCAGCTCGTCCTCAACGAGGACTTGCAGGTTGTCTATTCGCTGACGGGCAACGCGGGCATAGAGGTGGAAGGCGCGCAGGATAAGGAGAGCATAGGTTACTACGACCTCATTATGCGTTGCGCCGACGACCTGTGTTACACGCCCGTGTGTCCGTCCGCATTGCGCGTGTACAACCGCGACGGCTCTCTGGCGTTTGAAAAGACGGACAGGAACTTCCTTTCCGTGTCCTATCAGGACGGTATGTTCGTTGCGGCGACGATTGACAACGAGGGCAACGTGCTGTACGGCGCATACGACAAGGAGGGCAATCTCGCCGTCGATTTCGAGTACACCTACATCGAACCTTTCCGCGGATATTACACCTACGCCGTTTCCAAAGCGACGGGCGCAAACGTGCTTGTCGGCAGAAACGGCAAAACCGTGGAGGTGTTGCAGGACGGCACCAAACCCTTTGCGGACGCGGCAACCAGCAGCAACAAACCCATTCTCAAACGCGGTTGTTATATGTACAAAGTCACCGAGGAAAGCACGTCGCTTTACGGCATAAAGAAGTACGGCGCGAGCGGTGCCGCGGACGTTATAATCCCCGCAGAATACAGTTCTTCCGCGACAATTTACACGCAGTACAGCGACAGCAACGTGTGCCACTTCTACGGAATAAAACAGGGTGACGGCAGAATGTTTGTGTACAAACTCACGGGTGCTTATGCCACGCCCGCCTCGGACGCGAACGGGCTTACCGCGGGTGAAATCGCGGGTATAACAATCGGTTGCGCGGCGTTCGCGGCAATCGTCGTCACTGCGTCCGTTCTGATTGCGAAGAAGAAAAAATCATCGCCCGACAGCGGTGCCGATAAATGATGGAAACCCGCATTGTAAAAGCAGAACAAGGACTTGACGAAGCCGTTTCGATTATAAAAAGCGGCGGTTTGGTCGTTTTCCCGACGGAAACGGTTTACGGGCTCGGCGCGGACGCATTGAACCCGCAAGCCGTGAAAGCCATATTCGAGGCAAAGGGTCGCCCGCAGGACAACCCCCTCATCGTGCACATATCCGACGTCGAGCAGGTCGGCGAAATCGCCGTCGACGTGCCGCACGTCTTTTACGAACTGGCAAAGAAATTCATGCCCGGCGCGCTTACCGTCGTTCTGCCCAAATCCGACAAAATTCCCGACGTTGTGACCGCGGGCGGAAATACCGTTGCCGTGCGTATGCCCGACAATGTCGTCGCGAGGGAGCTGATAGCGCGTTCGAGTCCGCTTGCCGCGCCGTCGGCAAACCGCAGCAAACACGTTTCGCCCACCACGGCACAGCACGTCTACGACGACCTTTGCGGCAGGGTGCCTCTCATCCTCGACGGCGGACCCTGCGGAGTGGGCATAGAGTCCACGGTGCTCGACCTCACCTGTGACTGTCCCACGATACTGCGACCGGGTGCCGTGACGCCCGCAATGCTTGCCGAGGTGCTCGGCGAAGTGCTGGAAAACGGCAAGGTGATCAAGATCGCAAAGTCACCGGGTATGAAATACGAGCATTACGCGCCCGTCGTGACGACGGTGGCGGCGCAGTCCGTGCAGTCTGCCGTGGAGTGCTACGACCGCGCGGTGCGGGAGGGCAAGCACCCCGCGTTGGTGTTCAGGGACATCTACCGCGACGTCACGCAGGACAGGGATATTGTTTCGCTCGGCGTCACGGTGGACGACTATATGCGCAACATCTATGCCGCTTTGCGGCGCGCGGAAAAGGATTTCGACTTCATAATCGTGGAAATGATGGACGGCGATGGCATAGCGAAGTCGGTTATGAACCGCGTTATGAAAGCCGCGGGAGGGAAAACCGTATGAAAATCACTTTCGTATGCACGGGCAACACTTGCCGCAGTCCTATGCTTGCGGCTATGTTTGCCGATTATGCGCGCAAGGTAGGTTTCGCTTGCGAAACTGACAGCGCGGGCGTGACAGGCGGCGGCAGCCCCGTCAATCCCAAAACGGTCAACGTGCTGAAATCCCGCGGGATAAACGCGTCGGACGGCGTGTCGAAGGTGTTTGACGAAAACCTCGCCGAAACGTCCGATTTCGTGTTCACCATGACCGAGGAACAGAAGAACTATCTTTTGGCACAACACGCCGACGCGAAAGTGTATGCGCTCTGCGACGTGTGCGGCAAGGATATAGCCGACCCCTATGGCGGGGAGCAGAGCGTCTACGACGCACTCGGGGACGAGTTTGAAAGTCTGCTCGGCGAAATACTGGATTTCGTGGAGAAGAAGTCCGCGAAAACGCCCGACGCCGAGGCGTAATCCGAGGCGCGGGAAGTGAGGGAACCCGCCGCGGCGTGACAACCCTACACGACAAAACCGACACTACAAAACCCGATATGAATCTGTTTGAATAAAATCCGATAAAACACAAAAACAAGCGTTCGCCGAACGCTTGTTTTTTTCCCAAACGGGTCGGGAGGACAGTTCGCGCGGTCACATTACCGCAAGCAATTCCTTGAAAATCTTGATGTGCAGTTCTTCGTCGAGGATTATGCGTTCGAGCAGCAGTTTGACGCTTTCGGTGTGCAGGTTGAGCACCGTGCGTTCGTAGTTGAGTATCGCGGTTTCCTCGGCCATTATATTCTGTTGCAGAAATTTTTTGGGGTCTATCGTGTAGTTGGCAAAACTGCCGTTCCAGTAGGTGCGCCCGCCCATCACGGGATAGCCGCCCAGTTTGAAGATGGTTTCGCCGAGCAGTTCGTGGTGGTGCATTTCGCACTTGGCAATGCCTATCAGCGTTTCGGCAAGTTCCTTGTTGCGCTGGGTTATGTAGTTCTGAAAACAGTACGTGGTGATTGCCGTCAGTTCTCCCGCAGGACCTCCGTAATTGGGCATAAGCAGTTTGCTGTCCGCGAGGTTTTCCACGGCTTCGACCTCGGGATATGGCATTTCGCAACAATAATCTCTGGCTTCCATTTGCGCCTCCTCTCGTTTTTTGTCAATATATGACGACGGCGCGCGCGTGGTGCGCCCGAATGCGCTTGCGGCGGTATTTATCGTTTAAATCGTGCGGAGGAAGACGGCTTTTACGTCTTTCGGGGTCAAAACGGGGCGGCGCAAGAGGATTTTGCCCAACCTTGTCCGCAATTTGGTAAATATGCTTGCCAAAGATAAATTATTGTGATAAACTTTTTTAGACTTCTCAGGAGGTAAAAGATGCTGGATAACTTGCTTTACACAATGATTGCAGCGACCGCGGGCGACCCCGCAGGTTCCATTTCCAAAGCAACCAGAGACGCAGTTTCGATAGCATTTATGGTTTTGATGCTCGTAGCGGCAATCGCTATGATCGTCATCGTATTGATGCAAAAAGGCACCAATGACAATGTCGGAGTCATCACCGGCGCGTCGGACACCTACTACGGCAGAAACAAGGAAAAAGGCAGAGAGGGCACTCTCAAGAAAATCACTTTCGCATTGTTTGCATTCCTGCTTGTCTGTTCCATCATCTACTTCGTAGTCGGCGCAATCAACTGACCGAAACGCAATCACGGGCGACTCCGCAAGGGGTCGCTTTTATTTTACTTTCGCAAGTCTTGGTCAAGACGGTTGAAATCCGACCCGATTAGTTATATTATAAGTATATGTGTCCGCGCATAGCGCGCGCAAGGAATATGAAGATAGTCGCAACCAACAAAAAAGCCTTTCACGACTACTACGTGGAGGACACCTACGAGGCGGGCATAGTGCTCGTCGGCACGGAAGTGAAATCCGTGCGCCTCGGCGCGGTCAATCTGCGCGACAGTTTCGCCATAATCAAGAACGGCGAGGTCTTTATGGTGGGTGCGCACATTTCGCCTTACGAAAAGGGCAGTTATTTCAACGTCGACCCGCGCCGCAACAGAAAACTTCTGTTGCAGAAAGCCGAGATACGCAAACTGAAAGCCAAGACGGAGCAGAAAGGTTACACCCTCGTCCCCCTCAAACTCTATTTCAAGGAGAACCTGGTGAAGGTGGAACTCGGGCTGTGTCGCGGCAAGGAACTGCACGACAAGCGCGAGACCATAAAACGCAAGGAAGAGGCGCGCAAACTCGACCGCGTCAAAAAGGAATTCAACACAAGATAGCACCCGCGCCCGCGCGGCGCAAAGGAGAATACAATGAGCAAAATCGAAACCATATGCGTTCAAGGCGGTTACACCCCCGCAAACGGCGAGCCCAGACAGGTCCCCATAATCCAGAGCACGACTTTCAAGTACGACACCAGCGAGGATATGGCAAAACTGTTCGACCTCGAAGTCAGCGGCTATTTCTATACGCGTCTGCAAAATCCCACCAACGATTACGTCGCCAAGAAAATCTGCGAGATGGAAGGCGGCACGGCGGCGATGCTCACGTCGTCGGGGCAGGCGGCAAGCTTTTTCAGCGTTTTCAACATTGCGGGTCAGGGTGACCACATCGTGTCCAGTTCCGCAATTTACGGCGGAACTTACAACCTGTTCGCCGTTACGATGAAGCGTATGGGCATCGATTTCACTTTCGTGTCGCCCGACTGCACGCGCGAGGAACTCGACGCAGCGTTCCGTCCCAACACCAAAGCCGTGTTCGGCGAGACCATAGCCAACCCCGCACTCGTGGTGCTCGACATTGAGAAGTTCGCCGCGGCGGCGCACGCGCACGGCGTTCCGCTCATCATCGACAACACTTTCGCAACTCCCGTCAACTGCCGTCCTTTCGAGTGGGGCGCGGACATCGTCACGCACTCGACCACCAAATATATGGACGGTCACGGCTCTGCGGTCGGCGGTTGCATCGTCGACAGCGGCAGGTTCGACTGGATGGCGCACGCCGAGAAATACCCCGGCCTTTGCACTCCCGACGAAAGCTATCACGGCATAACCTACGCCGAAAAGTTCGGCAAAGAGGGCGCGTACATCACCAAAGCCACGGCGCAACTCATGCGTGACTTCGGTTGCATACAGTCGCCGCAGAACGCGTTTTTGCTCAATCTGGGGCTGGAAAGCCTACACGTCCGTATGGCGCGCCACTGCGAGAACGCACAGAAAATGGCGGAGTATCTGCAATCCGACGATAAGGTGGCATGGGTCACTTACAGCGGGCTCGAAGGCGACAAGTATCACGAACTTGCCAAGAAATATCTGCCCAACGGCTCCTGCGGCGTCGTGAGCTTCGGCGTCAAGGGCGGTAGAAAAGCGGCGGAGAAGTTTATGAAGAGTCTGCGCCTTATCGCAATCGAAACGCACGTTGCCGACGCGCGCTCGTGCTGTCTGCACCCCGCAAGTGCAACCCACAGACAGATGACCGACGAGGAACTTTATGCGGCGGGCGTATCTCCCGACCTCGTAAGGCTGTCCTGCGGCATCGAAAACATCGACGACCTGATTGCCGACGTCAAACAGGCTCTCGAAAAAGTATAAAAGAAACCGGGCGAGAGCCCTGAGGAGTAAATTGTGCCGATTATAATCCCGAAAGACATACCCGCATACGAAAATCTCCGCAAGGAGAAGATTTTCGTCATGGACTCCGTCCGCGCGGATACGCAGGATATCCGTCCTCTCGAAGTGGCGATTGTCAATCTCATGCCCACCAAAGAGGTGACGGAAACCCAGCTTATGCGTCTGCTCGGCAACACGCCGCTGCAGGTCAATATCCATCTTATCGGCACGGCGAGCTACAAGAGCACCCACGTGTCCGAGGCGCATATGCAGAAGTTTTACCGCACGCTCGCCGAGGTCAAGAAGATGAAGTTCGACGGTATGATAGTGACGGGCGCGCCCGTCGAGACAATACCTTTCGAAGAGGTAAAATATTGGAACGAACTTGTCGAGATAATGGACTTTGCACGTGAAAACGTGACGAGCACCATATATATATGCTGGGGTGCGCAAGCCGCGCTGTACCATTTTTACGGCATAGGCAAACAACTGCTGGACAAAAAGCTGTTCGGCATTTTCGCAACCCACGCAATGCAGGAAAACGATATGCTACTCAAAGGAATGGACGACACGTTTTATATTCCGCATTCCCGTCATACGCGCGTCGACGAGGACGCGGTGCGTGCCTGCAATGAAATAAAAATTCTTGCAAGTTCGCCGGAGGCGGGCATATCCATTGCAAAGACGCACGACAACCGTTCCTTTTTCTTTACGGGGCACGCGGAATACGACCGTTTCACTTTGAAGAAGGAGTACGAACGCGACCTCGAAAAGGGGTTGCCCATCGACCCGCCCAAAAACTATTTCGTCAACGACGACCTCGAAATCGTGGATATGAAATGGAAGTCCACGGCAAACCTGCTTTTCTACAACTGGCTCAACTACTACGTGTATCAGGTCACGCCGTACGAACTGCTCGACGTCGGCAGGCAATAGCCGAATAGCGAAAAACAGAGTTTACAATAACGAAAAACCCCGACCAAGTCGGGGTTTTGTCATATTGTCAGTTCGGATTATTCTTCGGACTGTTTGTTCTCGTCGTCGAAGGAGGGTATATCCACGTTGATGATTTCGGGCTCGGCTTCGGCTTGCTCCGCGTTCTCTTCTTCCGACTGTTCTTCGGACTTGCGTGCGAGCAGTTCGGCGCGCAGTCTGTCGGCGTCCTTACGCACGAAGATGACGGGTATTATGGCAAGCAGGGCAACCACCGCCGCGGCAAGGAAGATGCTGAACGGGGGATGCGTAACCGAGCTGTCCATGGCGTCGAAGGAATTCATGCCGATTATCAGCGAGATTATCGGACCTATAATCATCGGGATAAGCACCGTGAAACACATTCTCACGCCCTGGAATCTGCCTTCGCAGCCTTTGGGGATATAGTCCTGAAACGCCGCCGTCAGCGCGCCCGCAATGCACAGCATGGAACCCAGCATCACTATGCCGCCCACGTACAGGACGGGCAGGTAGGACGATGTGGGCATAAACTCCATAAGATAGACGACCAGCGTACCGATTACGATGACACCCACGAGTGGAATGTAGAAATTCTTTCTGCCGAATTTGTCGAACAATACACCCATAACGCCCGTGATTATCGCCGACACGACTATGATGACGGCAAGCGGAACGAGGTAGTCCGTTATGCCAAGCGTCACGGTCACGAAACTGATGAGATAAGACATGAACGTCTGTTGCGCTATGCCGATGAGGCAGAGAGCGGACAGAGCGACGTACATCATCTTGTTGCTTTTGATGACGGAGGGACGGAACCCGTAGAAAGTTTCTTTCAGATAATTGGGATTGCTGTTTTTGACAACACCCGGCGCGTCCTTCAACATAAACGCAGAGAGTACGCCCGTCACCATCGGAATGACGCCCAGCACGATGAAGAATATCGTGTAGTTGCCTTTGTCGAAGGTGAACATGGCGATTACTATCGTCACCACCGTGGCGAGCACGGGCATGATTGAAAGTATGGTGTTGACCTTGCCGCGGTTGGTGACGTCGGTGACGTCTGCCACCCACGCATTGAATGCTGCGTCGTTTGCCGTCGACCCCGCAAAGGTCATTATGCAGTCGAATATGACCAGCAGGGCGATGATAAGCCCGCCTTCGCTTGACGTAAAGTCAATGGGTATTGCGGCAAACAGCATAATGGTTGCGCCCCAGAAAATATAACCTATGGTTATAAAAGGCTTGCGCTTGCCGATTTTGTCGCACAATCCGCCCATGAAAATGGTGGTCACCGTCGCGGTGATTGCGGAGAATATGACCATCAGCGTGGTCGCCGTGTAATACATATTCCCGAACTTGGAAGTCTCAGCGAAAAGTTTTTGCGCAAAGGTGGCGAAGTACATGTTTTCGACCACCCATGCAATTTGACCGATAAGACCGAAAAGCAAGGCGTTTGTCCAGATTTTTCCGCCCAGAGGGGTGGACTTTCGAGGTGCGGCAAAGGAATTTTCCATAAAAATACCCCCTTTTTACCAAAATATTGTAACAAAGCGAAAAATCGATGTCAATACGCAAGAAAAGGACAAAACGCTTGATTAAGGCGAAAAACTGTGCTATATTATCACTTGCGCCGGTGTGGTGAAACTGGCAGACGCGCTGGACTCAAAATCCTGTGGAGTAAAATCCGTGTCGGTTCGAGTCCGACCACCGGCACCACGCAACCCCTCGCAAACAAGCGAGGGGTTTTTTATAGCCGTGGTCGGACTCTTACCTGACGCTGACGCGATTGGCTCGCTTACTCGCAGCAATCGCTATTCCGTCGCTGTGCTCCTTACGAGCCCTTCCGCCGGCACCACGCAACCCCTCGCAAACAAGCGAGGGGTTTTTTATAGCCGCGGTCGGACTCTTACCTGACGCTGACGCGATTGGCTCGCACACTCGCAGCAATCGCTATTCCGTCGCTGCGCTCCTTACGAGTCCTTCCACCGGCACCAACGAGCAAAAACAACCCTCTTGCTTATTGCCCGCCTTGCGTTTACGCAAAAGGCGAAGCAATAAGCAAACAAACAGCACCCTATGGTGCGGCGCGGTTTGGAAGCCGGGGTGCGGATATGACGACATAGGCGTGATTTTGTGCAATATCGACGGCCGAAATTTGCGATTTGCGTATGGACACGCAAATTTGTATATTGTATAATTATTGCATAAATTTCATTGGATTTTCTTAGCGCGCGTTTGCGCGATAAAGTGGAGGTCAGATGTCCGACGGTAAGGTTATCATTGCTTTTGCCGGCAAAGGCGGAGTGGGCAAAACTTCGTTGTCCGCTTCTTTTGTCAAAGTACTTGTTTCGAAATTTCCCGACAAAAGAATTCTTGCCATTGACGCCGACCCTGCAATCGGTTTGTCCACGGCGTTGGGCATTCAACCCGAAAGCACAATCGACGACATTCGCAAAGCCATTGTCACCAACGTGGAAAAGGGCAATACGCGCGACGCAATCGAACTGCTGAACGAAGCGCGTTTCCGCATTTTCGATACGCTTGTCGAAGCGGACGGTTTTTCCTTTATAGCGGTGGGCAGACCCGAAGCGGCGGGTTGCTACTGCAAGGTCAATTCGTATCTCAAAGAGGTCATATCCATTTTGTCGGACGAGTTCGACATCGTGGTCATAGACGGCGAGGCGGGCATAGAACAGATAAACCGCCGCGTTATGGAGAAGGTGACGCACCTTGTGCTTGTCACCGACCCGAGCAAGAAGGGCACGCAGGTGGTGAAGACCATTCTGTCCGTCGCCGACGAGCTCGTGATGTACGAGAAGGCGGGCGTCGTGGTCAACCGTATGAACGACGCCGCGCTGAAAGACGTGTTGGATTTGGGCGGCATACCTGTGCTTGCCTATATCCCCGACGATGCAAATCTGCAATATTTCGATATATGCGGGAAAAGCGTGTTCGACCTGCCCGACGGTTCGCCCGTCGTAAAAGGTGCCGAACAGGCTCTTTACGCGCTCGGAATACTGTAAACAAGGAGGAAATTTTGAAAGACTTAAAGCACTTGATTTATTTCGAGAGGCTGCTCGAAGACGCCAACAACGAGTTGATGCGACAGGCGAAAGCGGACGGCAAGGTCATAGTGGGATACACCTGTTACCATATGCCCGAAGTGTTGCTCAACATCGGCAACTGCGTCTCCACGAGAATACGCGCTCCGAAAACGGGCTCGATGGACCTTGCGACGTATTATATGTCAAACTATACGTGCGAGTACTGCCGCGCTTTGCTGGAACGTGCGATCGAAGGCGGATACAACTTCCTCGACGCGCTTGCCGGCGTCGACGCCTGCGCGCAGATGAACCGCTGTATGGAGAACATCGAAATCCAGAAACTGGTTGAAAACGAAAAGTTCTTCGTGAGCCACGTCGACATTCCCTGTAAGGTCGACGAAGGCGCCGTGCCGCACCTCAAACAGCAGCTTGAAATGAAAATTCTCACGCCGCTGAAAGAGAGATACGGCGTTGACGTGTCCGACGCCTCGATAAGGAAAGCGGTTGCGGAGCACAACGAAGTCTGCCGCATACTCACCGAAATCGGCAATATGCGCAAACTGCCCAATCCGCCGATTACGGGTTACGAGTTCCATATAATAACGCTGGTGACTTACGTTTGCCCGAAGTATCTAATAGTCGACAAGTTGCGCGAAACTCTCGAAGAACTCAAAACGAGAGAACCCGACGCCAAGAGCAAATTCCGCGCGCGCGTCGTGCTTATCGGCAGCGAAATCGACGACCCCGACCTTACGAAGCTCATCGAAGAGAGCGGCGCGCTCGTCGTTATGGACAGATACTGTTACGGTTCCACCCCCGGCAGGGAGGAAATCGTGCTCACCGACGACGAACCCGCACTCGACCAGATTTGCCGCCATTATATGGTGACGAGCATGTGTCCGAGATACGTCAGCGCGGAGAAGAAGAACCAGAGATGGAACTTCGTCAAGGACGCCGTCAAAGAGTACGGCGCGGACGGTGCGATATACGAGCAGATTAAGTTCTGCGACTACTGGGGTTACGAACGCGCGCTGGCGAGCCATATCGCAAGCGAAGAGTTCGGCATTCCCACTCTGTCCGTTGACCGTCCGTACATGTCCAGAACCTCGGGTCAGCTGAGAACGCGTTTCCAGGCGTTCGTCGAAAGCCTCGAAATCAAGAAAATCAACAAGGGAGGCAAAGCCAGATGAAGAAGAAGGAAAAGAAACAGAAAGGTCTGGGCAACCTCTATAACGGCAAAATCGCGATGAAACACCGCGAGTGGCGCGGTTTCAGAGATACGATGTTCGACTTCCGTTGCTGGCTCAAAACGTGGTTTGCTCTCATCAAACTCAGCATGAGATATCCCGTTCAGCTGGTGAAGGCGCTGTTCAAATACCGTTGGATGTCGACCTATCTCACCACGCCCGCGTTTATGGACAGACACACGATAGGTCTGCGCGGAACGGAACTGCGCATATGCTACGAGCAGTTCTGGGCGATGTGCAGTTACGCAATCAAGATGACCAAAATCATCCTCGGCGCGGACGCAAACCTCAACGGCAAGAGCAAGCGCGCGAAGAAGAAGAGCGAAAAGATAATCCTCTTCGACGAGATGATGCCCATACAGATAATGTGCGGTTTCCCCAACCTTGTGGGGCTTTCGGTGCAGATGATACCCGTATTCATCGCGGGCGAAATGGACCAGCAGGCGAACCTGCCGTACATCGACGCAATCGAGAACTACGGTTTGCCCGCCGACGTGTGTCCGTTGCCCGCCTGCGAAGCCGGTTGTGCCGTCGTCAACGACTATCCCAAACTCGGCAAGTGCCTGATTTCCAGTTCCATGCCTTGCGACGGGTCGCTTATGACCAGCATATTCCAGGAGAGATACTTCAACCTTCCCACCTATCCGCTTTCGCCTCCCGTGCGTTTCAACGAGGCGGAAGTGCAGGAGTACGCAGTCAAGGACATCAAAGCCTGCATTAAGTTCATCGAGGACCAGACGGGCGAGAAATTCGACTGGGACAACTACTTCACCTGCATGAAGCGTTACAACGAAGAGACGGAGTACATGCTCAAAAAGTGGGACATCAACTGCACGGACTATCCGCAGGTCTGCGGTCCCGCGCTTGCGCTGCACAGAATGTTCGAGTTCCAGATTGCGGGCTCGCGCGACGACTCCTTCCTCAAAGTGGACAAGAAGGTCTACAAGATGATGATGAAGCAGTACGAAAAGGACAAGGCGGCGGGCGTCAAGCCGCGTCACCGCGCAATAGTGTGGAGCTGTCCCGCGCACTACTATTCCAACTTCTCGTACTGGGCGCAGAACTGCTGGGGCATAAAGGTTCTCGTCGACATGGAGTGCATGCTGTCGCACCACTTCTTCAACACCGAGGACAAGGAAGCCTCGCTTATCGACCTCGCCAAGGCGTATGAGCGAATGAGCATGCGTTCGCACACCAACGGCGGTTACGCGAACGTGCTTGACGAATGTTGGAGAATGTGCAAGAAGTTCAACGCCAACATAGTCATCATGTACAGCCACGTTTCGTGCAAGAACATGGCGGGGTTGCAGGGACTGTTCGAAGAGCAGGCAAGAGAACGCGGCATACACCTCATCTGGGTCGAACACGACCTTTGCGACAGGCGTACCGTCACCCGTAAGGAAATGAGAAACAGCGTCAACAGATATATGAAAACCGTCTTCCGCGAAGAACCGCTCGACCCCACGTTGGTGGACTACGAAGACGACCTGACTTGGTAAAGGAGATTTATTATGAAAAAATATTTCGGCGGCTGCGACGTCGGCTCTACTTACACTAAAACCGTCATTCTCGACGAGAACGGCAAAATCGTCGCACACAACACCATAAGAAGCAAAATAAACAGCGAGCAGAGCGCAAGAGCGGGTCTCGAAGACGCAATCGCACAAGTTCCCGACCTCAAATCGATAGGCGACCTCACTTACCTCATCGGTACGGGCTACGGACGCAACAAGGTTCCGCAGGCGGACGAGAACGTGTCCGAAATCAGCTGCCACGCAATGGGCGTGCACGTCACCAACCCCAAAGTCAAAGCTATCATCGACATCGGTGGTCAGGACGTCAAAGGCATAGCGATTGCAGAGGACGGCACCGTCAAGAACTTCGCCATGAACGACAAGTGCGCGGCAGGCACGGGCAGATTCTTCGAATCCATGGCGAACGCTTTCGAAGTCACTCTCGACGAGTTCTCCAAACTCTCCCTCAGCGCGAAGAACGTCATTCCGATTACGGCGCAGTGCACGGTGTTCGCGGAGAGCGAAGTCATAACCCTCGTCGGCGAAGGCAAACCCAGAGAGGAAATCGCGGCGGGCATTCAGCTTGCCGTCGCAAAGCGTTGTTTCGTCATGGCGAAGAAAGCGGGCGCGACCGACAGCATAACCCTGACGGGCGGCTGCGCGAAGAACGAAGGTCTCAAACGCGCCATCGAACACGTGCTGAAAATCAAAGTCGTCGACCTCGACATCGACCCGCAGCTCATGGGCGCGCTGGGTGCTGCCGAGTACGCACGCAGAAAGGGTCTGGCACAGGAGGCATAATATGATAACCTTGTTCCTCATCTACTACTTCAACCTCGATATGAAACTCATATCCGTGGTCTACAAACTGCTCGGAAAGCACTTCGACAAGAAGAAGGTCGAAGACAAAATCTGACACACTGTTTTATGCGGCAGGGGAGACGCGCGTCGTCTCCCCGTCGCGGCTTTGCATATGGAACTTTACGACGGAGTAATCAAGGACGTCGTCGCCGCGCTTGCACCGTTTACACCGACCGTTTACGAGGTCGGCGCAGACGTGTGGACGCCGAGCGACCGCAACGAAATCGTTTTTCAGAAGGACGCGGCGTACGAACTCGGCGGCGGCGGGATGCCGTCCGCCTCTTTTACCGCAATCACATCGGGCAGGGGACTTTTCCCCGCCAACAAAATCCTTGTTTACGGCAATGACTTGCAACAGCTGAAACACGACGTACCCTTCGGCAAAATCGTGCTTATCGAGGCAGACGACTTTTCCGACGACCCTATGAAGTGCTACAACGCAATCAAGGACGTCGAGTTTGTGGCGTACGACGTGTTCCTGAAAGGCGTCATGTCGCGCATATCCGCGCTTGACAGAAGGGAACAGGTGCGCGTGTCCTCAGAGGCGCTCAAAGAAGGCATAACCTTCCGCAAGGTCGCCGACGCATACATTGAAGCGTACAGGAGAAATCCGCACGTAAAGGCCGTGACGATGATTTTCATCACGGAAGATTTGGGCATATTCCCACAGTTGAGCGCGCTTGCGCGCAAAGTCGACGATATAACGCTTACGCTGAACAAGGTTCTCAGCGGTATGAATTTCGATTGTGCGACCTGCAACCTCAAAGCCATATGCGACGAGGTGGAAGGGCTCAGGGAGTTGCATTTCAAAAACAAGAAGTAAGCGGCGGAAACATTAAAAAAAATTAGCCGCCGCTAACCGTTTTTTTTGCCCGAACAGGGCTCCGTTTTGTTGACAACGGGGCAAAGTGTGCATATAATTCCAAGTGTAAAGAGTGACGAACTCTTTTTTACGGGGCACGAAGTTCGCAATGGCGAACCAAGCGTGTGAAAACCATATCGGCGGCTTGCCGCCTTAAATTAGACGGAGCAGTTCGCAATGGCGAACCGAAAGAAAAATGACCTCGTCGATGTTGACTTACATATTTGCCATAAACGACATTGCAGAGCAGGGGAAGCCCGTGCGCTCGGTGGATATTGCCGCTCGGCTCCGCGTGGCGAGGGCGAGTGTGTGCAAAGCGCTCGACAGACTGATGGACGCGGGGTATGCCTTGCGCGACGATTTCAACTTCGTGCGGTTGACGGCGCAGGGCAGAGAGGTTGTGGAGCTGTACGAACCCGCGTATCTGTTCCTGACCGATATGCTTGCCGACAAACTCGGACTGCCGCGCGTACGCGCCGCAAACGAGGCTCTCGCCGTCGCGGGGTCGTTGTCGGCGGACTGCGTAAAGAGAATAAACAATTTTGCCGTAGGCGTAACGGAGGGTTGATATGCCTATCGTACTTGCACCGACTTACAGACAGTTGGTTGTAACAAAATTGCTGGTTGACGAAAAGATCAAGCGGCACTTGGAAAATCTGGGTATTACCGTCAATTCGGAAATAGAGGTGCTGTCTTCCAGCGGCGGAAGTCTTATCTGCCGCGTCAGGGACGGACGCCTTGCTCTCGATAAACAGATGGCGACAAGGATATTTGTCACCGTAAAGGAGGATTGAATGTTAAAGACCCTTAACGACTTCGAAGTCGGGGAAGCGGGCGTGATAACGAGCGTCGGCGGCGAAGGCAAAATCCGCCGCAGGCTTTTCGATATGGGCGTGACGCCCGGCGCGGAAGTGTTCCTGCGCAAAAAAGCACCGCTCGGCGACCCCTATGAAATCAATATCCGCGGCTATGAGCTCACACTCAGAAAAACGGAAGCCGCGTGCGTTGTGGCGGAGGTAAAGGAAAAATGATTAAATTCGCACTCGCAGGCAATCCGAACAGTGGAAAAACGACGCTGTTCAACTGCCTTACGGGCTCGACCGCGCACGTAGGCAACTGGCCCGGTGTCACCGTGGACAAGAAGGAAGGCGTGTACAAGAAGTGCGCGGAGCCCATATCCGTGCTCGACCTGCCCGGCATTTACTCGCTGTCGCCGTACACTCCCGAAGAGGTCATCGCGCGTAACTACATACTCGACGAAAAGCCCGACCTCATCATCAACATCGTCGACGCTACCAACCTAGAACGAAACCTCTATCTCACCACACAACTGATGGAAATCGGCGTTCCGCTCGTCGTTGCGCTCAACATGATTGACGCCGTCGAGAAGAACGGGGACAAGATAAACGCCAAAATTCTGGAAGACACGCTTGCCGTTCCCGTGGTGGAAATATCCGCTCTGAAACAGACGGGAATAAAGGAGCTGATGGACAAGGCGTACGCCGCTTCAAAGCGTCGCCGCGAGCCCGTAAGCGTGCTCGGCTCGTCCAAGGTCGCGGAAGTCATAAGCGACGTAAAAGGGGTTTTGTATAACAAAAAGACAGATGAACCCCTGTTTCACGCAATAAAGCTGGTCGAGAATGACGAAATCGAAATCAAGAACCACCCCGAAGAATACGCCCTTGTTCAGCAGTATAAGTCCAAGATAAAGGACGACGTTTTCGGGGACGACTTCGAGGCAATCGTCGCCGACGAAAGATACAAGTACATAACCAAACACTTCGCGCACGCCCTCGTCAGAAAGGACGGCGACAACAAGGGTTTGTCCAGGTCGGACAAGGCGGACAGAGTGCTCACCCACAGAATCTGGGGCATCCCGATTTTCCTCGTCATTCTGTTCCTCGTCTTCCACCTCACCTTCTCGGAGAACTTCCTCTATCTTGCCAAGGCGTTGCCCGAAGGCTGGGTTTCGCTTGCGGGGACCTGGGGAGAAGGTCTGTTCGGTTCCGCCGAAACGGGCATAGCCTCTCCCGGCGTCATACTGTTCAATTTGCTTGACCTGATAACGGGGTCGATTTCCGATGCCGTCAGCGGTGCGATGGAAGGCACGACGTCGGCGTGGGCGCAGGGACTTGTGTGCGACGGCATACTGGGCGGTCTGTTCGCGGTGCTGTCCTTCCTGCCGCAGATACTCGTGCTGTTCATGTTCTTCTCCATCCTCGAAGACAGCGGCTATATGGCGCGCGTGGCGTTCATTCTCGACAGAATTTTCCGCAGGTTCGGACTTTCGGGCAGAGCGTTCATGCCCATGATTATGGGCTTCGGTTGCTCCATTCCCGCAATGATAAACACCCGTACGCTTGCCGACGACAAGGAAAGAACGGCGACGATACGCGTCATACCTTTCTTCTCCTGCGGGGCCAAACTCCCCATACTGACGGCGATTGCGGGCGGCATAGTGCAGTTCTTCTCGGTCAGCAACGCCGACGCCATAACCTATGGTATGTACATTCTCGGCATAGCCGTTGCGATTATAGCGGTCATCGTCATGCGCTCCACCACCATGCGCGGCGACACGCCTCCGTTCATCATGGAGTTGCCCGCGTACCACGCTCCGCAAGCCAAGGCGCTTTTCATTCACCTGTGGGACAAACTCAAACACTTTGTCAAAAAGGCGTTCACGATTATACTTGCCTCGACGATACTCATCTGGTTCCTGAGCCACTTCTCCTTTGACTGGCACTACCTTGCCGACGAGCAAATGGAGAGCAGCATTCTCGCGGGCTTCGGCAAACTGATACAGCCGTTGTTCACGCCGCTCGGTTTCGGTTCGCAACTCAATGCGGCAGGCTGGGTGTTCGTCGTCGCGGCAATCACGGGGCTCATCGCGAAGGAAAACGTCATCGCCACCTTCGGCGTGCTCGCGGCGTGTCTGGGTTACGCCTATAACGCCGACGCAGACGCAAGCGGTGTCATCGCCGCCTCGATTATGATTGAGGCAACGGGAATAACAATCCCCGCGTTGATTTCCTTCATCGCTTTCAATATGACCACAATACCGTGCTTTGCCGCGGTGGCAACCGCAAAGGCGGAACTCGGAAGCAAAAAGAACTTCCGCAACACATTGGTGTTCTGGCTGATCACATCCTATATAGTCGGTACGGTCGTGTATCTCGTCGGCAGCTGGTGGTGGACGGTGTTCATCCTTTTGGCTCTCGTCGCGGGTGCGATAGGCGGCATAATCGTCTACAACCGCAAGCGTGACAGGAAAGCCGCACTCGCGGTGGCAGGAACGGCGGACGTAAGTCTGCAAGACGAAGATGCGGTGCAACTTCCCGCGGCAGACGTGAACTCCGACGATAAAACGGAAGACAAATAATGACAATGACTGCGATTGATGTTGTTGTAATCGTATTGTGCGTGCTCGTGGTGGTCGGCGTTGCCGTAGGTTGGGCAATACGCAAGAAAAAGGGCAAAACAGGTTGCTGCGGCGAGTGTGCGCACTGTTCGTCGGCGTGTCCTTCGGCGGGTAAACCGCAGGAGAACGAAAAAGCGGACGAGTGTTGCAATCCCGAAACGGCGGACGAAGTTCGTTCCAAAGGAACGACGCACGAGACTTGCGGGTGCCTTTGCGACGGACACAAGGCGCACGCCCATACGTGTTCGTGTTGCGTACACGCGCACACCGTTCACTCGGCTTGCGGACTTGCGACGGGCACAGACGACAGCCGTTGCGACAAGGACAAGTCGTCCGAAACCGAGCCATAAAGACAGACACAGCCATTATATGGCAAACCGTATTTCTCTCCTTAGGACGCGGCGCATTATGCGCCGCGTTCGTTTTTGCGGAAATTTTGGCATAATAATGCCGATTTTCGGGGCGTTTTCGGTCAAAGCGTTGACATTTCGAGGACGGGGTAGGATAATGTTGACAGTAATTTTCGGAGGCATTTTATGAGCGAAGGTTGCGGGTACAACTGCGAGGATTGTTCCTCCAAGTGTTCCAAAGCGGATTTCATAGTAAAACAAAACGAACTCAGCGACGTTAAACGCGTCGTCGGTATAGTCAGCGGCAAGGGCGGCGTCGGAAAATCGCTGGTCACTTCCTTGCTTGCGGTGGACGCAATGCGCGCGGGCAAGCGCGTCGCGATTTTGGACGCGGATATCACGGGTCCGTCCGTTCCCAAGGCGTTCGGTCTGCGCGATAAGGCAATGGGTATGGACGACAAATACATTCTTCCCGTCGCCACGTCACGCGGGATTGAGGTTATGTCCCTCAATCTGCTTATGGACGACGACACTAAACCCGTCATCTGGCGCGGTCCCATTCTTGCGGAAACCGTAAAACAGTTCTGGCGCGACGTCGTGTGGGGCGATATCGACTGTATGTACGTGGATATGCCTCCCGGAACGGGCGACGTGCCCCTGACCGTGTTCCAGTCGTTGCCGCTCAACGGCATAATCGTCGTCACTTCTCCGCAGGAGTTGGTTTCGATGATAGTCGCAAAAGCCGTCAATATGGCAAAACTTATGAACATTCCAATTCTCGGCATAGTGGAGAATATGTCCTATTACGAGTGTCCCGACTGTCACCGCAAAGAAGAGATATTCGGTGCAAGCAAAGTCGAGAGCGTCGCAAAGGAATTCGGCATTCCGAAGTTCGCGCGGCTGCCCATACGTCCCGACCTTGCAAAACTCTGCGACGAAGGAATGATAGAGGACGTCGACGAGAAGATACTTGCCGCCCTCACGGGTATAGCAGATTGAACGAGCCCGCCGAAAGGCGGGTTTTTCGTTACCGCAAAGCGCGGCTTGCGGGCGTTGCGTTGTGCCGTCACTATTGACATCGGCGCGCGCGTGAATTAAAATAATATATTATTTAGCGTTTAACGCAAAAAAAGAGGTGGATATGTCTTCCGAATACGTTGACAGCTTTGCAAAACTCATACGCGTGCCCACCGTCACCGACAGCGACAGACAGAATTTCGTCGCTTTCAGAAAGGTGCTCGCACAGGAATTTCCCGCAGTCTACACCAACTGCGACGTGATTATGCCCGGCGGCGACAAAAGCGACGCGATAATGTTCAAATGGAAGGGCAAGTCTTCTGCGCGTCCGCTCGTGCTTATGGCGCACCAGGACGTTGTGCCTGCGGTCGGCGGCGACTGGAAGTACGAACCGTTCGCGGCGGTGGTCGAGGACGGTAAAGTGTGGGGACGCGGCACCATGGACTGCAAAAACACGTTGTTTTGCACCATTCGCAGCGTAAACGAACTGATAGAAGAGGGCTTCGTGCCCGAACAGGACGTATATCTTTGTTATTCCGACAGCGAAGAAACGTCGGGACCCGGGGCGGAGTATTGCCGTGACTGGCTGCGCAAGAACGGTGTAAAACCCGCGGTTGCCGTCGACGAGGGCGGCGCCATTGTCGAAGAGGCTTTCCCCGGAATGAAAAAGCCATTTGCAATGGTCGGCATTATAGAGAAAGGCTACTGTGATCTGAAATTCACGGCGCGCAGCAAAGGCGGACACTCCTCGTCGCCTCCCAAAAATACGCCGTTTGCAAGACTTGCCGCGTTTATGAACTACTGCGAAACGCACGCGATTTTCCGTCACAGAATGACAAAACCCGCACGCGATATGCTGAAAGGTTTGTCCGACGGGCTCGGCGGTGTGCTCGGTTTCGTTACGAAACACGTTGACTTTTTCTCGCCGCTTATTGTGGCGTTGCTGCCCAAAATCACTCCTTTCGGAGCGGCGTTGCTCGGCACCACGATGACGTTCACTATGGCGCAGGGTGCGGCGGCCGCGAACGTAATTCCGCAGGAAGCGTACGTTGTCGCAAACCTGCGTTTCGCGCCAAACGACAGGGATATCGATTGCATTGAGAGAGTGCGCAAAATCGCGGCGAAGTACGACATCGAAACCGAGGTGCTCAACTCCCGCAACGCCAGTCCTGTCGTGGACGTGGACAGCGCAGACTACAAGTATTTCACGGATACGTTGCACAAGGTTTTCCCCGATATAGGCGTTGCGCCTTATCTTATGTTCGGCGGCACGGACTGCCGTACAATGCAGGAAATCACGCCGTGTGCCATACGTTGTACTCCGTGCAGACTGAGTGCGGAACAGCTTGCGTCCATGCATGCGTCCAACGAGAACATCGACGTCAGCGCTTTGAAAGAGGGCGTGGAGTTCTTCAAGACTTTCATCAAAGGATATAAATAATTCGGAGCAATGACGCAAAAGCGCACATGCGCCCGTCGTTGACAACAACCCGCACCGCGTTTTATAATCGGAAGGGAAAATCGCAGACAGAATAAAATCAGGAGAGAGTATATGAGTATCTGGCACGACATAGACCCGTCGCGTATCACGCCCACGGACTTCATTGCCGTTATCGAAATTCCGAAGGGTTGCAAGAACAAGTACGAACTGGACAAAGACACGGGTTTTCTCATTCTGGACAGAGTTCTGTCCACGTCCACGCACTATCCCGCCAACTACGGATTCATACCGCGCACGTATTCCGAGGACAACGACCCTCTTGACGTGCTCGTGCTGTGTTCCGAAACGATAGTCCCGCTCGCTACGGTGAGGTGCTATCCGATAGGTGTCGTAATGATGCAGGACGGGGGCGAAATGGACTACAAAATCATCGCCATACCGTTCAAGGACCCCAACTGGAACGTGTATAAGGAAATCGAGGAATTGCCGCCTCATATCATGGACGAAATTTCGCACTTTTTCCGCGTTTACAAACAGCTCGAAGGCAAGGATACGACGGTTTTCCAGGTCAAGGACAGAGCTTTTGCGGAGCTCATAATCAAAGACAACATAAAGATGTACAATCAAAAGTTCGCGCGCTCGAAATAGCGTGCGACGGGGGAATTCGTGAACAAAAGCGCAATTGTAATAGGAGGGGGGATAGTCGGATGCGCGGTAGCCGATAGGCTGGCGCGCTTTGACATTTCCGTCACTTTGCTGGAACGCGACGACGACGTCGCGTCATATTCCACGCGCGCCAACAGCGGTATAGTGCACGCGGGCTACGATTGTGAGCCCAACACGCAGAAGGCGAGGTTTAACGTGCGCGGTAACGCGATGATGTGGGATTTGGTGCAGGAACTCGACGTTCCTCACCGCAAGTGCGGCAGTATCGTCGCCGCACCCGCAGGAGGAGAAAAAGGTCTGCGCGACCTGCTCGAAAAGGCGCGTCTGAACGGTGTCAGGGCGGAAATCCTGAACCGTGAACAGACCCTTGCGATAGAACCCAACGTGGCGGACGGCATCGTCGCCTCGCTGTATGCGCCCGAAGCGGGCGTGGTGTCGCCGTATCAGCTTGCGATCGCGCTTGCCGACCGTGCCGTGCTGAACGGCGTCAACATTGTCACGGAAGCCGAGGTCACCGCATTGCGCCGCGAAAACGGGCAGTACGTCGCCTCGACCCCCAAAGGGGAATTCGTCGCCGACGTAATCGTCAACTGCGCGGGTCCCGAGGGCGCGCGAATAAACGACGAGGCGGGTGCGGAACACTTCGTAACCGAATACCGCCGCGGGGATTATTTCGTGCTCGACAACACGGAAGGCAAAAACGTGTCGACGGTCATATTCCCGTTGCCCACGGAGGCGGGCAAAGGCATACTCGTCGCGCCGACTGCGGACGGCAACGTCATTTACGGACCCACGTCCGTGCCCACTTACGACGGCGATACCGCCGTCACTGCCGAGTCGCTGGACGAGATCAGAAAAAGCGTGCCTCTGACGTACGCGCGTCCCGCATTCAACAAGTGTATTCGCGTTTATTGCGGCGTGCGCACCATAATCGGTCACGATTTCATCGTGAAAAAATCCGACGTCGCGCCCGATTTCTATATGGCGGCAGGCATATGCTCGCCCGGGCTTACCGCCGCTCCCGCGATAGCCGAATATCTTGTCGGTCTGATAGCCGAAGATTACAAACTTGCGTCCAAAAAGGATTTCGTCACGGTTATGCCGCGCAAAAAGCGGCTTAACGAACTCTCCGAGGAGGAGATAAACAAGCTCGTCGCCGCAGACCGCAGATGGGGCAGGATAGTCTGCCGTTGCGAAAAAGTGACGGAAGCCGAAATCGTCGCTGCCGTGCATTCTCCGTTGCCCGCATCCAGCGTAGACGCGGTCAAGCGTCGCGTGCGCGCAGGCATGGGCAGGTGTCAGGGCGGTTTTTGCGCAACCCGCGTTATGGAAATCATATCGCGCGAGTTGGGCATTCCCATGGACGAAATAAGAAAGGGTGTCGGTCATTCCGAAATTGCCGTACTCGCCGTAAAGGAGGCGCACTATGACAACAAAATTTGACGTTGCGGTTATAGGCGGAGGTCCTGCGGGTATGGCGGCTGCGATTGCCGCGAGCGAAAAGGGCGCGAGAGTGTTGCTTGTCGAGCGCGACAACCGTTTGGGCGGCATTCTCAACCAGTGCATACACGCGGGTTTCGGGCTTCACTATTTCGGCGAGGAACTCACGGGACCCGAATACGCGCACCGTTTCGTGGAAAGACTGCGTGAAACCGACGTTGAAGTCATGCTCGACGCCATGGTGCTCTCGCTCACGGAGGACAGACGACTTTCTGTGCTGTCGCCGCAGTACGGGCTCGTACGCATACAGGCGGGCGCGGTCGTGCTTGCCATGGGGTGCAGGGAACGCACGGCGGGAGCAATCGCGCTGGCGGGTACCCGTCCCGCGGGCGTTTATACTGCGGGCATGGCACAGAAAATGTGCAATATCGAAGGCTATCTCGTCGGTAAGAAGGTCGTCATATTGGGAAGCGGCGACATAGGGCTGATTATGGCGCGCCGTATGACGCTGGAAGGCGCGGAAGTAAAACGCGTCATCGAACTCATGCCGTATTCCAGCGGACTGAAAAGGAACATAGTTCAGTGCCTGGAAGACTTCGATATTCCGATAAACTATTCGCACACGGTGACACGCATAGTCGGCAAACCGCGTATGGAAGGCGTTTACTACGCACCGGTGGGCGCGGACAGAAAACCCGTACTGTCGGAGGAGAAGTTCGAGCCCTGCGACTGTCTGTTGCTGTCGGTCGGTCTTATCCCAGAAAACGACCTGCTCGTCGGGACATCCGTTGCGATGAGCAAAGTCACGTCGGGCGCGGAAGTGGACGAAACCAGAATGACAAGTGCGGAGGGCATATTCTCCTGCGGCAACGTCTTGCACGTTCACGACCTTGTGGACAACGTGTCGCACGAAGCCGAAATCGCAGGAGCCGCGGCGGCAGAGTACGCCCTCGGCAAACGCAAGGTGGCAAAAGGGAGTTTCCGCGTGCATACGGGCGCGGGAGTGCGTTACGCCTTGCCGCAGACGGTAAGGTCGGGTGAAGGCACGGTGGAAATATTCTTCCGCACAGACAACGTGTACAAGTCCTGCCGCGTTGTTGCCGAGTGCAACGGCAAAAAACTGTATTCCGCAAAGAAAATGATTGTCGCTCCCGGCGAAATGGAGCGGTTAGAACTCAAAAAAGAGCAGATAGACGGCGACGTTACCGTGAGGTTGGAACTATGAAAACCATTTGCATAAACTGTCCTATGGGTTGCCCTCTCGAAATCACCGAGAAGGACGGCAAAATCACGGTCGTCGGCAATACCTGCCGTCGCGGTCTGGAATACGGCATATCCGAGTACACCCGCCCCGTGCGCACGGTAACCACGCTTATAAAGCGTGCGGACGGCAGAGTGGTGTCCGTCAAAACTTCCGTTCCCATTCCCAAGGAAAAAATGTTCGACGTTTTGGAACGTATGCGTACGATTGTGGCTCCCGCAGACTGCAAAATCGGCGACATAGCCGAGCACGACACGCTCGGACTGGGCGCGGACATCGTCATAACGGGAGTCCCCGCGCCGTTGCTTTGACGATATGGGCAAACGGCGTCTATTCAATTTCAGACCTGTTTGCTTCTTTGCGCTTTTTCTCGCGGCGGGCATAATCGTCGCCGAAGCCCTTTATCCCGTATCGCACCTGTACAGACTTATACCGCTCGTTGCCTCGCTTGCGGCAACAGCGGTATTATTCGTTTTGCCCAAAACCCGCAAGTTTGCGTTCACCGCCGTCGCGTTTGCCTTAGGCATACTTTCGATGAGCGGAGCGGCTGACGTCTACGATTCCCGTTTGATTGACGATTACAGCGGCACTTTCACGGCGTCGGTCACAAGTGAAATCGTGGTAGAGGAAGACAGAGCGACGTTTTACGTCGGAAACATACACGTCGACGGCAGGGAACTGAACGGCGAAGCGAAAGTCTATCTTTACGTTTCGGACGCTCCCGGGTTCGGCGCGGGCGACGTGGTGAGCATAACCGGGTTTATCGGACCCGAGCGGCACGAGGCTTTCGACAGTTACGTTTCCTATAATGCAATGAACGGGGAGTACTTCTACGTCGCGGCAGACTCCGTAGTCAAACTCGCAGACGGAGAAGTGTCCTTTCCCGACAATATCGCGCTCGCCGTAAAACAAATGTTTTACGAACATACCGACGCCGATACCGCGGCAATATGTACGGCACTGATACTCGGCGACAAGCGCGGTATGGACGACGCGCTTTACGACGACGTCAAAGCAAGCGGTCTTGCCCACGTGCTTGCCGTCAGCGGATTGCACGTGACTGCGCTCGCAACCGCCGTTTACCTGCTTTTCTCGAAACTCCGCCTAAACCGCAAAATCGCTTTTGCAATCGTGCTCGTACTCACGCTGTTTTACGTTGCGTTGTGCGGATTTACTCCTTCTGCGGTGCGCGCGTTCGTAATGACGGCGGTTTTCAATTTCGGTTCGGCGTTCGGGTTCAAACGCGACGGATTGTCATCGCTCGCCCTTGCGGCGTCGCTCATTCTGATTTTCAGTCCGTTTTCGATTATGCACGCGGGTTTTCTGCTCTCGGTATTCGCCGTGTTCGGAATAATGGCGTTTGCCGACCCGCTGACCGACTTGTTTATGAAAATCACCGACAAACTCGCGCCCTCCGTAATCGGGCGCGCGGGCGCACCTGGTGGCAACGTGTTCGCGTCCTTGCATACCGCCGACACCGACGCGTTCTCGAACGGAAGAGAAACCGTGCACAAGGTCTACGACAATTTGCGTAAACGTTACGTCACCGTCAAGGAAAAACCGTTGCGCCGCATACTCATTCGCGTGTCCGAAGCCGCCGCGGTTGCCATCGCCGCGAACATCGCGACATATCCTTTCGTTGCGTTTTTCTTCGGAGAAGTGCAGACGCTGTTCGTCATCTCAAACATCGTGATTTTGCCGTACATGATGTTTATCTACATAATTTTGCTGATAATCACCCCGTTCGCGCTAATAACGACTTTGCACGGGTTGGTTGGCGCGGCGGATTGGTTGCTGTATCCGTTCAAGGCGTTCACCACTGCCGTCGGTGCGATACCGTTCGCCTCCGTGCCATTTTCGGTGTCGGTCGCGGGCGTCGTTTGTTTTACTCTCTGCGTGGTGCTCGCGTCGCGTTTCGTTTTCCTGCGGCGTCACGAGAGAGCGGCGGCAATACTCGTCGTCTGCACGCTGGGACTGTTCGCGGCGACCCTTCTCGGAGCATTGACCTGACGTCTTGTCGGCGGGGAGGAAAGTGCGTCCCGACCCGTACGTCGCGCTTGTTTATGTGAGGTGCGGCAGGTGAGTTGCCGTGCGCGAGAGTTGTTTTTTCCACTGTTTTGTTCGACAAAATGCGCACGCCGATTGAGTAAAATTCATAAATAAGGGCAAAAAAGATTGCATTCACCGCGCGCATATGCTAAAATAACTATGCATTGATTGAAAATATCTTTGAGCGAGGGGAGAAAAATGCCAGTTTTCAGCAATATTTCCACCGTAGAACTGATACTTTACGTGGCAATCGCGGTAGTTGTTGTGTTTGCGCTCGTTATGCTTATCGTCAGCGCCGTTTTCGCCAAGAAACACAAGGATAAAGAGGTTGTCGATATGCCCGCTCCCGCGGCGGCACCCATTGCGTCCGCTCCCGTTGCGGCGGCTCCCGCGCAGGCTCAGCCCCGCACGGTCGTCCGCAGAGTGGCGCGTCCCACCTATGTCGACAACACCAACGAAGCACCTCAACCCGAAGTCTATTCCGACGCCACCAAGTTCGTCCTCTCCGAGGAGAACCCCATCGCGGGCAACACCCGTCCCGTCGGCGAAAGACAGGGTGACTGGTCCAACTACGAAGGCGAGTACAAGGGATATTATTATGACCCGCTGGAAGGTTGCTACTTCGAGGGCAATGCTCCCGTTTACGTGCAGAAAATGTATCTGCCCGAACCTCCTCCTCCCATCGTCAAACGCGTCATGCCTCCCTCTGCGCCCATCACGTCCAAACCCAAAGCCGTGCGTCCCGAGTTGCAGAAGAGAGCGGGTTTCGACCCTGCCAGCATTTACGGTCAGTACGTAATCGGCAACGACGGCGAGGAGTACTATTTCACGCTGTATTCCAACAAGGGCGAGATGCTGTACGCCAGCGAGAACTATCAGACCAAACAGTTCTGCCTTGACGCAGTCAAGCGTTTCAAGAAGCACGTGCTTGCCGGTTCCTTCTCCGTCGAAGGCGAAGCGGGCGATTATCACTACAAACTCGTGCGCAACATCAACACCTACATCGGGCCGCAGAAAGCGGTTCGCGTCGATGCGGAAGACAGCATCAAGGAATTGAAGTATTTCGCGCAGACCGACGTTGTGCGCGCCTGACCCGACCGAAAGCAAACGGCTGTCATAGGACAGCCGTTTTTTTATGCTGAAATTCCGAGTACGCACGTGGTGACAAACGGAAGGCGTGCGGCGAAGGAAGGGAGCGTGGTCGCGACTTCGTGCGGCGTGCGCGCAGGACTATTTTCGCATTTTGCTTGCGCACCCGCGCGGTTTGGTGTACAATATCCCACGGTATAAACAATTTATCTACGGAGGCATATATGCAATATTCTCACGAAGTTGAAGTTATGTGTCCTGTCGCCAAGGGTCCCAACCACGGTCCCGCTCCCATTCCCGAAGAGGGCAAATGGGTTCAGGCGAAGGAAATCAAGGACATCTGCGGTCTCACGCACGGCGTAGGCTGGTGCGCTCCTCAGCAGGGCGCGTGCAAACTCACGCTCAACGTCAAGGACGGCATCATTCAGGAGGCTCTCGTCGAAACGCTCGGTTGCTCGGGTATGACTCACTCCGCCGCTATGGCAGCCGAAATTCTCCCCGGCAAAACCATTCTCGAAGCTCTGAACACCGACCTCGTGTGCGACGCCATCAACACCGCTATGCGTGAACTCTTCCTGCAAATCGTTTACGGCAGAACGCAGTCCGCATTCTCCGAAGACGGTCTGCCCATCGGCGCGGGTCTCGAAGACCTCGGCAAAGGCCTCCGCAGCCAGATCGGCACGATGTATTCCACCGTCGCCAAGGGGCCCCGTTACCTCGAAATGGCGGAAGGTTACGTCACCAAGATCGCTCTCGACAAGAACAAGGAAATCATCGGTTACGAGTTTGTTCGCCTCGGCGTTATGATGGACCTCATCAAGAAAGGCGTCGACCCCGCCGAAGCGCTCAAAAAGAGCACCGGTACTTACGGCAGATACGCCGATGCGGAGTCGTATATCGACCCCCGTCAAGCATAGGAGGCAGATATGAGTATCAGATTCGAAGGTTACGAAAGAAGAATTGACAAAATCAACAAGACTCTCGCCGAATACGGTATCGCCTCTCTGGAAGACGCAAAAGCCGTCTGCGATGCCAAAGGCATCGACGTCGAAGCAATAGTCAAAGGCGTGCAGCCCATAGCGTTCGAAAACGCAGTCTGGGCTTACACCGTCGGTTGCGCAATCGCAATCAAGAAGAACTGCAAGAACGCCGCAGACGCCGCCGAAGCAATCGGTATCGGTCTGCAAAGCTTCTGCATTCCCGGTTCCGTTGCGGAACAGCGTGCCGTCGGTCTCGGCCACGGCAACCTTGCCGCAATGCTGCTCAGAGAAGAGACCAAATGCTTCGCGTTCCTCGCGGGTCACGAATCCTTTGCCGCGGCAGAAGGCGCAATCGGCATTGCCAAAACCGCCAACAAAGTGCGCAAACAGCCCCTCAAAGTCATCCTCAACGGTCTCGGAAAGGACGCGGCGTACATCATCAGCCGTATCAACGGCTTCACCTACGTGCAGACCAAAATGGACTACTACACGGGCGAAGTCAAAGTCGTGAAGGAAACCGCGTATTCCGAAGGCGAGCGTGCCGCAGTTCGCGTTTACGGCGCCGACGACGTCACCGAAGGCGTTGCGATTATGCGTCTCGAAGACGTCGACGTCTCCATCACGGGCAACTCCACCAATCCCACCCGTTTCCAGCACCCCGTTGCGGGCACCTACAAGAAATGGGCAATCGAACACGGCAAAAAGTACTTCTCCGTCGCAAGCGGTGGCGGCACGGGCAGAACCCTGCACCCCGACAACATGGCGGCAGGTCCCGCGTCGTACGGCATGACCGATACGATGGGCAGAATGCACTCCGACGCACAGTTCGCGGGTTCTTCTTCCGTTCCCGCACACGTCGAAATGATGGGTCTCATCGGCATGGGCAACAACCCCATGGTCGGTGCGTCCGTGGCGTGCGCCGTCGCAGTCCAGGAAGCGCTTGCAAAATAACGAATTGAACCCAAACGTAAAACCGAAGTAAAACCGAACGCGCACCCGCAAGGGCGCGCGTTTGTTTTGTTCGGCTCCGCTTTGCGTGTTCACCGCGCGCTGCCGTCGGGCACGTCGATGAACATAAAGGGTTTTTAATTTCGTCGGAAAACCGACATCTGAGCAGGTTTTTTGACTTTTTTTGCTTTTATATCACTATATATTTTTATTTTAATATACGGCAAAGTCGAAAAGGTCGCCGAAAGTCGTTGCGAGGGCGTATTCGGGCGACAATCGGGTTCTGTCGACACAATAACGGCACTTTTCCCGAGATTTTGAAGATATAAGTTGCCTGCGGGTGGTTTTGGTGATATAATTTTCAAAAGATTTATTGATATAGGTGGTTATATGCCCAAAATGAACATCATCGACGAACTCAGAGAACGCGGACTTGTCAAACAGACCGTCTACGAAGACGAACTCAAAAAGTTGCTCGACAGCGGTTCGCAATGCTTTTATATAGGTTTTGACCCCACCGCCGACAGCCTTCACGTCGGTCACTTTATGCAGATGATCGTTGCAAAGCGTTTGCAGGACGCCGGACACAAGCCGATTATTCTGATCGGCGGAGGCACGGCGATGATTGGCGACCCCTCGGGACGTACGGATTTGCGCAGTATGATGACCAAAGAGACCATCGCGCACAATGTCGAGTGCTTCAAAAAGCAAATGGCACGTTTTATCCGTTTCGAAGGCGAAAACGCAGCCATCATCGTCAACAACGCCGACTGGTTGCTCAACCTCAATTATGTGGACTTTCTGCGTGAAATAGGCGCGTGTTTCTCCGTCAACAAGATGCTGACGGCGGAATGCTACAAGGCGCGTATGGAAAAAGGGCTGACCTTCCTCGAATTCAACTATATGCTGATGCAGTCCTACGACTTCCTCGTGCTCAACCGCAAATACGGTTGCGTGCTGCAATGCGGCGGCGACGACCAGTGGTCCAACATTCTCGCGGGTGCCGACCTCATTCGCCGCAAGGAAGGCAAGGACGCGTTTGCCATCACGTTCGGTCTGCTGACCACGTCCGAAGGCATCAAAATGGGCAAAACGGCAAAGGGCGCGGTGTGGCTCGACCGCAACAAGACTTCTCCGTACGATTTCTTCCAGTATTGGAGAAACATTCCCGACGCCGACGTGGAAAAGGTGTTCAGATTCCTGACATTCCTGCCGCTTGACGAAATCGCGGAGCTCACGCGCTACAACGACGAGCGCATGAACGCGGCAAAGGAACGCCTTGCGTACGAGCTCACGGCGATGGTGCACGGCAAAGAGGACGCCGACGACGCGCTTGCGAAGGCGAAGGCGGCGTTTTCAGGCGACAGCGAAAATATGCCTGCCGCAACCGTTCCTGCGGGAATGACAAGCGTTGCGGACGTTCTGGTTGCGGTTGCGAAGGTTCCGTCCAAAGGCGAAGCGAAACGCCTTATTCAAGGCGGCGGCATAAGCATCGACGGCACGAAAGTGACCGATATTGCCGCTACGCTTACCGACAGCCAGATTGCAAACGGGTTTGTTTTGCAGAAGGGCAAAAAGAATTTCTACAAAGTGACGGTGGAATGACCGTCTGACAGAATGGGCAGAAGTTATCTCACCGTATCGGGAACGACAGAAAACAAAACGGAAATCCGCCGCTCGAAGTTCATAACGACGCTGGCGGGAATATCCGACGGTGAGAGCGCGGAGGAATTCGTGCGGACGATAAAGCGCCGTTATCCCGACGCCACTCACAACTGTTACGCGTACATCGCCGACGAACGCGGCACGGAAACGAGGTTTTCCGACGACGGAGAGCCGAGCGGTACGGCGGGACAGCCCATGCTCGAAGTGCTGAAAAAGCGCGGGCTTGTCAAAGCGGCGGTCGTCGTGACAAGATACTTCGGCGGCATAAAACTTGGCGCGGGCGGTCTTGTCGGCGCATACACGGACGGAGTGTCGCAGGCGATAGACAAAGCCGCTGTGGTCAGAATGACGGAATGCGACGAGATAACCTTCGAGTGTTCCTACGCCGAGTTTCCCTCTTTGGAGAGCGCATTGAAGAAGGCGGGCGCAAAGACCGACGACGTCGTATACGGCGAGGGCGTCAGAGCTACGTTTCTTGCGGGCACGGACAACACGGAGGCGGCAATCGCGGCAGTGTGCACGGCAAGCGGCGGCAGAGTGACTGCGAAGGCGGCAGGTAAACGCTTTGCGGTGCTGGAATGATACACGCGGCGTGTTTACGCAAAAAGCCGTGTATTCGGACAATAACACGAAACGTGTATTATACGGGCGTCAACACAATGTAAATCGCGTGCAGAGTAGAGCGTGGAACACGAAACGTGTGTTTTGACAATGCATCGGCGGTTCTGCGACATGAAAGCAGGGTTCGGACCGATGCGCACAATCGACCGCAACCGAGGCACGCAAGTGTTGCGTTTCGACATCGACAACAAAAAAACAACGCGTAAGCGTAAGGAGTTAATATGATAATCACACAGGTCAAAGAAAGGAAGCAAAAACCCGACTTCACAAAACTCGGTTTCGGCAAGTATTTCACCGACCATATGCTCGTTATGGAGTATGACGACGCAAAGGGCGGTTGGAGCGAGCCCGAAATCGTGCCTTACGAGGACTTCCGCATCAGCCCCGCTTGCTGTTCTCTCCACTACGGACAGGGCATTTTCGAGGGGTTGAAGGCGTACAAGAACGCTGCGGGCGAAATCACTATGTTCCGTCCCCGCGACAACTTCATTCGTATGAACAGAAGCGCCGAACGTCTTTGTATGGCACAACTGGACATCGACGTTGTAATCGACGCGCTTTGCGAACTCGTGAAGCTGGAACAGGAGTGGATACCCACCGCGCCCGGCACCGCGCTTTATATCCGTCCTTTTATGTTCGGTACGGAAGCGTTCCTCGGCGTTCATCCCAGCAAGAAGTTTATCTTTACAATAATTCTTTCGCCTGTCGGAAGTTATTACGAACACGGTCTCGAACCCACCAAACTGATTGTCGAGAGCGAACTCACCAGAGCCTCCAAGGGCGGCACGGGCGAAGCCAAATGTATGGGCAACTACGCTTGCAGTCTGCTTGCGGGCGAGAGAGCCAAGGAAAAAGGTTACGACCAGGTGCTGTGGCTTGACGGTGCGGAGAAGAAGTACGTCGAAGAAGTCGGTTCGATGAATATGTTCTTCGTCATCGACGGCGTTGTGGTCACTCCTATGCTCGACGGCAGCATTCTGCGCGGCATAACCCGTGACAGCGCAATTCAGGTGCTCAAAAAGTTCGGCTACAAGGTCGAAGAAAGGCACATTCCCATTGCGGAAATCGTTGCGGCATACGAAAGCGGCAAACTCGACGAGGCGTTCGGCACGGGCACAGCGGCTGTCATTTCTCCCGTCGGGACGATAACATACAAAGACCTGACAATGGAAATCAACGACGGCAAAATGGGCAAGATTACGGGCTGGCTGTACGACAGGATCACGGGCATTCAGACCGAGCGTTACCCCGACGATTTCGGTTGGGTTTACAGAGTGAAATAATCGGTTAGATTGCGGGTTTTCGACATATGAGCGAAAATAAGCAACCTCTTGCGGAGAGCAGATCCGAGGAGAAAAAGACCGTAAAGAAGGACGCATTCGAAACGGCGGTGAAATATCTCGCCGTTTCTCCGCGTTCTGAGAAGGAAGTGCGCGAAAAACTCTATTCCAAAGGCTTCCACAGACAAGAAGTCGAAGAGGCGATAGAGCGCGCGAAAAAATACCGCTATATCGACGACGAGAGTTACACGGCGGATTTCGTCGACTATTACGCAGGGCGTTACGGCAGAAAAAAACTGGAATTCAAACTCACCGTCGAAAAGGGAATATCGCCGCAACTTGCGAAGACCGTCATCGAGGATAAGCTGTCCGACGAAGCGGAACTCGACAAGGCGGTGGAAACGGCGGCTAAATACGCCAAAACAAAGCGGATAACCGAACGAAAAGACGCGAAAAAGGTCGCAGCATATCTCTATCAGAGGGGATATGACGGCGGCACGATAAGCAAGGCGATGAGCCGTGTTTTCGACGTGTCGGAGTTTGAGGACTGACTGTCGAACGCGCAATAACAGGTCGCGTCGCAAGGCGCGTCGCGCTCTGCGCAAAACGGTTTCGGATGCGAAATCCGACTGCGCAATAAATAACGCGAAGACGCGGATAAAATGCGGAAAGCGAGGTTTATATGATGGAAAAAGTATTTGAAACCCCGATTTACGAAAACAACTTGCAAAGCGTGCAGGGTGTTTTGCCTTTCCGTACCGACGAGGGACACAAGGGAAGTTTCGGCCGTTGCGTGGTTGTCGGCGGCAGTTCCCGTTATGTCGGCGCGCCCGAGTTTGCGGCGCAGTCTGCGGCGGAAACGCTTGCGCTTTCGGGTGAGGCGGCAATGCGTTCGGGGGCAGGCACCACCGTGCTTGCCGTGCCCGATTTTCTTGCTTCGGCTTTGTATCCCGTCGTGCATTATTCGGCGATTTTTTCTCTGCCTTCGCGGGAGGGCAACATCGTTTTCGACGGGGAAGCCGCACGCGGACTTTTCGACAAGGCGACGTCTGCCGCAATCGGTATGGGTATGGCGGACGGGGACGCGTTTTCCTATCTGTCGTATCTTCTCGACAATACCGACTGCAAAGCCGTGCTCGATGCCGACGGACTGAAATGCGCGGAAAAATTCGACGATTTCGGCGGCAGGGTCGTATTGACCCCGCATCTCGGAGAGATGAGCCGCATATGCGGATTGAGCGTCGCCGAAATCCGCGACAACGCAGTCGAGGTATGCAAAGATTACGCTAAGCGTAAAAACTGCGTTTTGCTGCTCAAAGGGCACCGCAGTTACATAAGCGACGGCGAGAGCGTTTACGTCAATTCCGTGGGCAATTCCAAACTATCCAAAGGCGGAAGCGGCGACGTTCTGTCGGGAATAATCGCGGGATTGCTTGCGTGGGGGACGGACGTTTTCTCGGCGGCGCGCGTCGGAGCGTACGCTCTCGGAAGAACGGCGGAGTTCAGCACCACCAACGCCATTTCCCACTTGCCCGACGACATAATGAGTTGTCTGCCTCTCGTCTTTGACGAATTGCAGGGGATAATGCGACTTTGAGGCGGATTCTGTCCAATCGGATTTGAAAACCGTGCAAGGTTTGCGGCACGGTTTTTTTGTTTGTCGGGTATTGATTTCGTTTCGGGGCGAAGGTTCGCGCAAGCGCTGCACGATTGCGTATCGGATGCGTCGGCTTTCGGACGGTCAGGTGCGGTCAGGTTTCGAAAAATCCGAGCGAAACAAGCAGCGCTTCGTTGACGCGCGCCATCATATCGGAGGGCAGTTCGCCTATCTTGTCTTTCAGACGGCGCTTGTCTATGGTGCGTATCTGTTCGAGCAGTACCACGGAGTTTTTGGGCAGTCCGTAACGGTCGGCGGGAAGACTTATATGAGTGGGAAGTTTCGCCTTTTCCAGCTGGGAGGTGATTGCCGCGGCTATCACGGTCGGGCTGTATTTGTTGCCCACGTCGTTCTGCACCACCAACACAGGGCGGACGCCGCCTTGTTCGCTGCCCACAACGGGGCTGAGGTCGGCGTAATAGATTTCTCCGCGCTTTACCATTTCCATACTCCAAAGCATTGCCAAAGAGGCGGTTTTTATAACACACTACACACTATGCGCGGACGGTTTTTTTTGTTTGCGCGCCCGTATCGCTTGCGTTTTTTGCGCGCGTGTTGTAAAATTTCCGCATAATTCCGTTTGCAATCGACGCGGACGGAAGGTTTTGAACGGATTTCGATTTCGGAGGTATATATGATAAATTTCGCTATCGTCGGCTACGGCAACCTCGGCAGAGCGTGCGAGAAAATCGCACACGACAGCAAGGATTTCAATCTCGTGGGCATATTCACCCGTCGTGACCCCGCCATAATGAATTCGCCTTTCGGAACTGCGTTTTACAATCAGTCCGACATCGAGAAGTTCAAAGGCAAAATCGACGTGCTCGCGCTTTGCACGGGCTCCGCGAACGACCTGACCGACCTCGGCAAGCGTTGTGCCGCGAACTTCAACACGGTGGACAGCTTCGACACTCACGCCAAAATGCGCGACTACGTCACCGAGATGCAGCAAATCGCTTCCGCAAACGGCAATCTTTCCTTCATAGGCATCGGTTGGGACCCCGGTCTGTTCTCGCTTATGCGCGCGATGTTCCAAGGCGTGCTCAAAGAGGGCAACACGCAGACCTTCTGGGGCAAGGGCGTTTCGCAGGGACACAGCGAAGCAATCCGCAAAATCAAGGGCGTGGTGAAGGGCATACAGTACACCGTGCCCAAACAGGAGGCTCTCGACAAGGCGAGAAGCGGGCAGGGTGCGAACCTGACCACCCGCGACAAACATCTGCGCGAGTGCTTCGTGGTGGCGGCGGACGACGCCGACAAGGCGGACATCGAAAGACAAATCGTCACGATGCCCAACTATTTCGACGAATACGACACGATAGTGCACTTCATCACGGCGGAGGAATTCGACCGCGACCATCGCAGTATGCCTCACGGCGGTTTCGTGCTCCGCAGCGGCGAAGTGAACGGACAGCATCACAATCTCGAATTCAGCCTCAAACTGGACAGCAACCCCGACTTCACGGCGAGCGTGCTCATGGCTTATGCCAAGGCAAACGCCAAACTGTACGCGGCAGGCGAACGCGGAGCGAAGACCATACTCGACATTCCCGCAATCGCCCTCACCGACGAGGACAGAATAGACTACATAGCGCATACGCTGTAAGAGCGGACCGCGCCCCGCGGCGCGAAGAGGATTTTATGTCGCAGTACAACACGATATTTTTCGACCTCGACGGCACGATAACGGACAGCAAGCCCGGGATTTTGCGTTGCATCAGACTTGCTCTCGACGCCAAGAACATTCCGTACACCGAGGCGCAACTCGACAAGATGGTGGGACCTCCGTTCAGGGTTTCCATGCGCGAAATACTGGGGGTCGACGGCGATATCGTCGAGGAACTCATAAGGATATACCGCGGCGAATACGAGGTTGCGGGCTGGCGCGAATGCACGGTCTACGACGGAATGGAGGACCTGTTCAAACGCTTGCGTGCCGCAGGCAAAAAGCTTGCCGTCGCAACGTGCAAACCCTTGAAGTTCACCAACATAATGATGGACGGACTGGGGCTGAGGGAGTATTTCGATTTCGTGGGCGGGGCGGAAAGCGACAGTTCGCGCGACAGCAAAATCGAAGTCATACGCTACGTGATGGAAAACATGCGCCTGACGTCGCCGGACGGAATACTCATGGTGGGCGACCGCCTGTATGACGTGGACGGCGCGAACGAAGCGGGCATGGACAGCGCGGGCGCATTGTGGGGCTACGGCGGCGCGGAAGAGCTCAAAGCGCACGGCGTAACCTACCTTTTCGACACTCCCGCTCAACTGGGTGATTTCATACTGAAATAACCTAATTGCGGGTTTAAGTGCGACATTCGTCATATAAAGAGGGCTTTCGGGCTCTCTTTTCTTTTGAGGCGGGTGCGGTCGCAAGGCGGGAAAGAGGCGCGCAGACGCCTCGGTACACGCGGCGGAAACCTCAGTCGAAAGGTTTGCGACAGGCGCGGTCACGGCGGAACAAACGGCAATATTCGACGTTTCGGAGTGCTCAAAACTGTTTACATAAGCGCGCGGGCGTGATATAATGAATAAAATTTATTCGGCAGGTAAATTATGGCGTACAAAGGCATGGCTCAAATCGACAAGAAAGAACTTTGGACAATTCCGAATATCATCACCTATTTCCGCATTCTCTGCATTCCCGCTTACATACTGCTTATGACTTTCGCGGGACTGAGAAGCAGCGTTATGTTGCTGCACGTCGCATTCCTCGTTTTTGTGGTGGCGGCAGGTTCCGACCTTGTGGACGGTTGGATTGCGAGAAAGTTCAACATGACTTCCGGCATAGGTATGGCGCTCGACCCGCTTGCGGACAAACTGATGCACGTTTCCGTGTTGTTCTGTTTGTCTCTGTGCACGGGACTTACCCCTCTGGGTGAAAACACCGCGGCGGCGAGCGGCGGTTGGTACGTCCATTATGCTTTCGTCATATTGCTTATCCTCAAAGAAGCCATAATGGTATTTGCCGCTCCGTTGGTTATGAAAAAGGGCGCGAAAGTGCAAGCCAACTGGATGGGCAAGGTAGCTTCGTTCACGGTGTCCGTTGGCGTTATATTGTCCTTCTTCCATCCCTACGTTATGTATGCCGACTGGGGCATTCTCGCGTGGGGTATCTGCCTCAGCTACGGCGCGGCGATAAACTATCTCATCGACATCACCCGTCAGATCCGCAAGATCAACAGCGGTGAGATGGAGCGCGCCACTTCCGAGAACGTCAAGCATACCGACAGCGGCAACAATCCCATCGACGCTCCCGCCAAATCCGACGCCGACACGGCGGCCGAATCCGAAAAGTAAGTAATCCTTCAAGGTGGAATAAATCGAAACTATGGACAAAATGGAAAAAACGTACAATCCCGAGTTCGAGAAACGCATATACGATTTCTGGCTCAAAGGCAAGTTCTTCGAGGCTCATCCCAACAACGAGAAAGAGCCGTTTACCGTTATGATGCCTCCCCCCAATATCACGGGGCAGCTGCATATGGGGCACGCGCTCAACCAGACCGTGCAGGACATAATCGTCCGCTTCAAAAGGATGTCCGGGTTCGAAACCCTGTGGCTTCCCGGCACCGACCACGCTTCCATTGCAACGGAAGTGAAAATCGTCGATAAGATGAAGGCGGAAGGTCTTACGAAAGCCGACGTAGGCAGGGACGGATTTCTGGAGCGCGCCTGGGCGTGGAAAGAGCAGTACGGCGGAAGAATAGTCGAACAGCTCAAACGACTCGGCACTTCCTGCGACTGGTCGAAAGAGGCGTTCACGATGGACAAGAACTGTTCGGCGGCGGTGCTTGAAGCCTTTGTGCGCTACTACAAAAAGGGTCTGATATACCGCGGCGACCGCATAATCAACTGGTGCCCTCATTGCAAGACGGCGTTGTCCGACGCGGAAGTCGATTATTGCGAACAACAATCCAATCTTTGGTATTACCGCTATCCGTTCGTCGAGGGCGACGGGTATATCACCATAGCCACCACGCGTCCCGAAACGATGCTGGGCGACACCGCCGTTGCGGTCAACCCCAAGGACGAGAGAATGGCGAAGTACGTCGGCAGACAACTGCGTTTGCCTCTCACCGACAGGATTATCCCCGTCGTTGCGGACGACTATGTCGAAATCGGTTTCGGCACGGGCGCGGTCAAAATCACGCCCGCACACGACCCCAACGACTTTGAACTGGGTCTGCGTCACAACCTCGAAGTCATCCGCGTCATAGCCGACGACGGCAAGATGAACGAGAATGCGGGCAAGTACTGCGGCATGGACAGACTGGAATGCAGAAAGGCGGTCGTCGAGGACCTGAAAGAGCAGGGCTACCTCGAAAAAATCGTGCCTTACGCGCACAACGTCGGTCAATGCTACCGTTGCGGAGAGACGGTCGAGGCAATCGTTTCCAAGCAGTGGTTCGTCAAGATGAAACCTCTTGCGGAGCCCGCAATCAAAGCCGTGCGCTCCAAGAAAATCGAGTTTATCCCCAAACGGTTCGAAAAGACATATTTCAACTGGATGGAGAACATAAAGGACTGGTGCATATCCCGTCAGCTCTGGTGGGGACACAGAATTCCCGCCTACTACTGCGACGATTGCGGAGAGATGACGGTGTCCAAGACGCCCGTCGAAGTCTGCCCGAAATGCGGCGGCAAGGTTCGTCAGGACGAGGACGTGCTCGACACGTGGTTCTCTTCCGCGCTCTGGCCTTTCAGCACGCTCGGCTTCCCGAAGAAGAACAAAAATCTGTCCTACTTCTATCCGACCAGCGTACTGGTCACCGCATACGACATCATCTTCTTCTGGGTGGCGAGAATGATATTCAGCGGCATCGAGATGATGAACGAAGTGCCTTTCTCCGAAGTGCTGATACACGGCATCGTGCGTGACGCCGAGGGCAGAAAGATGTCCAAGAGCCTCGGCAACGGCATCGACCCGCTGGAAATAATAGACAAATACGGCGCGGACGCCCTGCGTTTCTCGCTCGCGACGGGCATCGCCCCCGGTAGCGACACGCGCTTTACGGAAGGCAAAATCGAAAGCTGCCGCAACTTCATCAACAAGTTGTGGAACGCGAGCCGTTTCGTCATAATGAACATCCGCAAGGAGGACGACCTCACTTTCCCCGCCAAACTCAACGGTGCGGACAAGTGGATACTGACAAGACTCAACGACGTCGTTAAGGAAGTCACAATCAACCTCAACAAGTACGAAATCGGGCTTGCGGCGGCAAAACTTTACGACTTCACGTGGACGGAGTTCTGCGACTGGTATATCGAGATGTCCAAGCCTCTCCTTTACAGCGAGGACCAGCGCGAGCACTCCCACGCGGTGGCGATGCTGACCTACGTGCTGACGCAAATCATCAAACTGCTGCATCCGTTCATACCGTTTATCACGGAGGAGATTTACTCCAAGTACGCGCCCAAGGGCAGCGTGCTTATGGTGTCGGAGTGGCCGACCTACAACAAGAAGACCGTGTTCCGCAAGGAGGAAAAGAACTTCGAAGGACTGCGCAACACGATTGTCGCAATCCGCAATATGCGCGCGGAGATGAACGTGCCCGTGGGGCGCAAGTTCAGCGCGTACGTCATCGCCAAGGACGAAAAGTTCATGCGTTCGGCGACGGGCTACATCGAAAAGATGGCGGGTGTGTCCAACGTCGTGTTCGTCACCGACAGAAGTCAGGTCACCGAAAAGATAACCGCAATCGTGACGGACATTGCCGAAGTGCTCGTGCCTCTGGGCGACCTCATCGACCTGGATAAGGAACGCGAAAGACTGCAAAAGGAAATCGCGCAGGCCGAAAGCGACGTCAACCGCGTGTCGGCTCTGCTTGCAAACTCGGCGTTCGTGGCAAAAGCGCCGCAGAAACTCGTCGACGGCGAAAGGGAAAAACTCGCCAAGGCAGAAGAAAGACTTGCCAAACTGCGCGAGAAACTCGCCGCGCTCGACTGACCGTGAGGCAAAAATGAACATTCTGAAACCGACGCTTAAATACTTCTTCGACAAAGGACCGCAACTGGTGCTTCTGACCATAGTGCCGTCTTTGCTGTCGGCGTTGCTGTTTTCGCCGTCGGCTTCTCTTTATTATCTCACCGAATACCGCGACGCATACGCTTCGAACTTTGCCGAAATGTACAGGCAGATACACTCGTTGCCTTACGATTTCTTTTATTTGGGCATAATCGGCTTTGTGCTTTACGTGTTTGTGCTCGCGTTGCTTTTCGGCATAGTCGACAGGCATATGAGAATAGGGGAGTTCACGCTTTCCTTCCGTCGTGCCAAAACGCGTATCAACTACAACATTCTGACGGCTGTCAAGTTCACGGTGTTGTTCCTGGTCGTGTTCTTCGTCGGCGACGTTTTGCTTGCCGCGCTCTACTATCTGTGGGTAGTGGCGTTGGGCTCGGGAGCTGGTTGGCTTGTGTTGTCGCTGTTCTCGCGTCTGCTCGTGGCGGCATTTTTGATTTTCTTCGCTTCGTCAATGTTGCTCTGGCCGCCGTTTATGTTGCACACGGGATTGCGCTCGCGCGACGCTTTCCGTATGGGTTGGCGCCAAATGTCGGGCAAAGTTCTTAAATGTATGCTGACCCTGCTCGTGGTTGTGGTGCCGTTCCAGATTGCAATGGTTATAGTCGGCACGGTAAGCGACAGCACGGTGGCGCGTGTCATTCTGGACGGGCTTGCATATGCGGTAATTTTGCCTTATTACGTCATTATGATGTACAACGTGTTCTACGATGTGACGGGCACCGAAAGAATGGACCTGCAAAAAATCGATATCTGGTCAAAAAAGACAAGGAAAATAAAAGGCAACCGAAACGACGTTTAATCACGCCGTTTCGCGCAGATAAACGCCTTTTCAGAGGAATTATGGAATTCAAATACTCGCTCTCCCTGTTGTGTTCCAACTTGGGGTACGTACTCAAAATTCTGGTGTGGGTGCTGATATGCCTGCTTATTGCCGCGGCAATCGGTGCGGCGGTGCTCATTCCCACTTTCAGCGCGCTGGCAAAGTCCGCCGAAGTCGCCGACGCTTATACCGCACTCGTCGACGGTGCGCAGTCTTTCCTTGACGGAGATATGAGCATAAGAACGTTTATATCCCAGCTTACGGCAGACATAAGTGCGCTGTCTTCCGCCGTTTCCCATTCGGCAGGATTGCTTGCCGCGGTCATCATACTTGCGATTTTCGTGTATGTACTGTACACGTTCCTGATTTACATCAGCTACTATCCCACGAGTTACATTATCAATCAGCTGATGTCCTCGAATATGCGGCTCGGGTTTGCTTCGTCTATGGCGATGAACTTCAAGACCGCCGTCAGATTCGCGCTGCGCAGAGTATCCATAGCAGCACCCATAGACATTGCGCTTATGGTGATTTCGGGCGGCATTTTCATCGGATTGGTCAAGGTTGTGGGATTGTTCGCTTTCCCGATAACCCTTGCGTTCGGCATTTTCGTGTTTTCTATGCGCGCGACTATGCTTTCCGGTTGGTTGCCCCGTCTGCTGTTCAATCCGGACGAAAACATATACACGGCTTTTGCTCGCAGTCTGCGTTCGGTCAAACTCAACTTCAACGGGCTTGCCAAAGCGTTTCTCATCACGTTCTTTATGACTTACGCGCTCGTTGCGGGACTCGGCATTCCCACTTTCGGGCTCATTGCCGTGGTCATTCCGTCCGTCAATTACTTCCTGTTTAAGGTCATTGAATTGGTCGGATACTATAAGATGAACGGACTGAGTTTCTATACCGACGCCGTAACCGTCGTGAATACTGTCGAGTTCGGCTACCGAGCCGAAAATCAGCATAGCGCTTCCGACGTGGTGGGTGTTGCCGACGCGGATATGACCGTATCCGCCTACCGCGAAAGGTTAAACGGCCTCGAAGAACAGGACACCGATGCCATAACAGGCGATACCGACGATGACGGTGCGGACAAATAATATTCCGTCCGCACGGGTTTTCAAGGAGGCTTTATGAAATTCAGAATGTATTTCGGCGGTATAAAGACCGCGCTCATCGTGCTTGTGATTCTTGCCGGCGCCACAATCATCATTCTCGACGCCATTATGATTTCGGGCAGCGTTCCTTCTCTCATAACCGCCAACAGAACGATAGCGGCGGTGTCGCTTGCCGCGGCGGCGATAGTGGCGACGGCTGCCGCGCTTCTGCTGTTCAACAGCTTCTACAAACTGCGCGACGACGACCTTTACGTCATGCTCGGCTTCTTCGGCGACGAAATCGAATATTCGGACGTCAGAACCATAAAGGTCAACGCCGTGACCAAAGAAGTGTTCGTCACGTACCGCAAGCAGGAAGAGGAAGAGGAGAAAGAGTACTGCGTACACCTCAACCTCAACCGCGCGCAGTCCGAAAAAATATTGAAAGAACTCACCGACAAGTGCGCGTTTGCCGTCGTCGAGATGTTCGACCCGCCTGCCAAGAAGAGCAGAAAATGACAAGACTTTCCGCCGCGACCGACACTTCGGGCGCGGTTTCGGTGTATTATGTCCGAATTTGTTCCCTTTGACGAAAATCTCAAAGAAATTCTCGCCGACTTTCTGCGCGGCAGCGGCTACGTGGGAAGCGATTATTCTTACTACGCTTTCATATGCTGGTTCGAAAAGGGCGAATACCGCGTCACGAACGACGTGCTGTATCTGCGCGCCTATGTCGACGACGGGGTCTACTATTGGCCGCCGCTGGTGAAAGCGGGTTCGTCGGTCACGGTGGAAGAAGCCGTGCTTGCTCTTCCCGACGACGCCTGTTTTGCCTTCTGCACGGACAAATTCGTTGCCGACACCTACGGCGGATATTACGTCTACACGCACCGCGACTGGGCGGAGTATATTTACAAAGCCGGGGATTTCATCTCCCTTTCGGGCAAGCGTTATCACGCAAAACGCAATCATATCGCCCGCTTCGAAAGTTCGTATAAGGTCAGTTTCGACGCGCTTTGCGAAGGCGACCTCGACGACGTCGCCCGTTTCGAGAGCGACTGGCTTGCCGCGCGCGAGTTCGACGACAAGGCGGAGGAGAGCGCAAAGCGGGAGCACGAAATCGTGCGAGGCTGGTTGAATGCGGCGTTGCGCGGGGAACTCTTCTGCGACATACTGCGCGCGGACGGCAAAATCGCGGGGATTGCAATCGGCGAAATCGATTCCGCGGGCGTCGGCATAGAGATGTACGAAAAAGCCGACACCTCTTTCGAAGGGGTGTACAGTTATCTTGCCAACGCGTTTGCGAAAAAACACTTCTCGGAGTGCGAATACATAAACCGACAGGAGGATATGGGGCTGGAAGGACTGCGCAAGTCCAAACTCAGCTACTATCCCGAATTCTTGTTGGAAAAATACATACTCAAACCCGCAAAGCACGTTTCGGACTGTTACGCCGAACGCACGGGACGCTTTTTCGAGAAGGATACGCAAAAAGTCAAACTTTCGCGCGACAAGTACGAGTTCCGCGTCCTCGGCGACGAGGATTTCGACACGGTTTACGGCTTTCTGGAAGGGGAGCGCGAACAGCTCAAAAACAAACTGTTTTTCCTCAACTACACCCCCGAAGAACTGCACGGAGTGCTGAAATGCGGAGGAATGTCGGGTGCATTTTTCAACGGCGAACTCGTGGCGACCTGCGCCTACGACACGGACAAGGAGTACGGCGACAAACTCGCGGAAATCTGCGGCGAGAAAGAGGGCAGACAGTATTACGAATTCGGCGGAATAATGACGGCACGCAAAATGCGCGGGCTCGGGATTTCGGGTGCGCTGTGCGAGGAAGTGTTGCGCCGCGCAAAGGAAAATCTGTCTCCCGCCGTGTTGTGCGCCGTGGTGCAGTTCGACAATTCTCCCTCTCTCAACAATCTGGCAAAACTCGGTTTCCGCGCCGTGACCACAAAACCCGAAAGGGAGTATACCTTTACATATCTCACACGCACGATATGACCGCGTGTCGGCAACAAGACGAGAGCGTGCCTTTTCGGACACGCTTTTTTATTTTCACCGCATTAGAATGCGGAAAACACAGGTGTGTTTATTCGCCGACGTTGCGGCGTCGACGTACCGCAAAAAGCGCGGCGGGAGGGATACGGCGGGTTGCGCGGGCTTTGCGCGGTTTTATTCCGTCCGCGGCGACTTTTCGTTTGACTAATGCGTATGCACATAATATAATAAACCTCGTACGAGGTATTTATGATTAAACTTTTCAATCGTCAGATGTGTTATCGCAACGGCAGTATCCTTCCCGTCGAGGACTGCAAGGACGTGACGCCCTCCGCAAAAGGAACGATGGCGTACTCCGTTCTTTCCGCGCACAATACGTCGGGTGACGACTCCGCGCTGAAAATCCGTTTCGACGCTATGGCGTCGCACGATATAACCTATGTCGGGATTATTCAGTCTGCGCGTGCCAGCGGTCTTAAAGAGTTTCCCATTCCGTATGTGCTCACCAACTGCCACAACAGCCTTTGCGCCGTAGGCGGCACAATTAACGAGGACGACCACGTGTTCGGACTTTCCGCCGCAAAGAAATACGGCGGCATATACGTGCCCGCAAACGTCGCGGTTATTCACAGCTATATGCGCGAGATGTTCGCGGCTCCCGGCAAAATGATACTCGGCAGCGACAGTCACACCCGTTACGGTGCAATCGGCACCATGGCGATAGGCGAGGGCGGACCCGAACTTGTCAAACAACTGCTCAACCGCACTTACGACATAGCATATCCCAGGGTCATCGCCGTCGAGCTCAAAGGCAAAGTCAGAAAGGGCGTCGGTCCGCAGGACGTTGCGCTGACGCTCATCGGCGCGGTTTTCCGCGACGGTTTCGTCAAAAACGCCGTGCTCGAATTCGTAGGAGACGGCATCGATGCGTTGTCCGTCGAGTTCCGCAACGGCATAGACGTCATGACCACCGAAAGTGCGTGTCTCAGTTCCGTGTGGCGCACCGACGACAAAGTGCGCGAATATCTTGCCGCTTACGGCAGGGAGAAGGAGTTTGCGACAATCGCTCCGAAAGAGGGTGCGTTGTACGATGCGGGCATCGTCATCGACCTCGACAAAGTCGAGCCGATGATAGCCCTGCCTTTCCACCCCTCCAACGTGTACAAGCTCGCCGACGTCATCGCCAATCCCGAAGAGATACTCTCTAAAGTCGAGAAAGAGGGCAACAAACTGCTCGGTCTGAAAGAAGGCACTTTCCGTCTTACCGACAAAATCAAGGACGGCAAAGTCGTCGTTTCGCAGGGCGTAATCGCGGGTTGCGCGGGCGGTATCTACGACAACATCGCCACCGCCGCGAACATTCTGAAAGGCAAATCCGTCGGCAACGGAGCCTTCAACCTCACGGTTTACCCTGGCAGTCAGCCCGCAAATCTCGCGCTTGTCAAAAACGGCATCACGGCATCGCTCATCGAGAGCGGCGCGATTTTGAAACCCTGCTTCTGCGGTCCTTGCTTCGGCGCGGGCGACGTGCCCTGCAACAACGGATTTTCCATCCGTCACACGACGAGAAACTTCGAGCGCAGAGAGGGCTCCAAACCCGGTGAAGGGCAGATTGCGTCCGTTGCGCTTATGGACGCGCGTTCCATTGCCGCCACGGCGGCAAACGGCGGCGTGCTGACTTCCGCGCTCGGTCTGGATTACGATGAGAACTTCGCTCCCTTCGAGTACTGCGCGTCGGCGTACGAGTCCCGCGTGTATAACGGTTTCGGCAAGGCACAACCCGACGCCGAACTGGTGTACGGTCCCAACATCACGGACATTCCCGCAATCGAACCACTCAAAGAAAACCTCGCGCTCAAAGTTTGCAGCGTCATAAACGACCCCGTCACTACCACGGACGAACTCATACCCTCGGGCGAGACTTCCTCTTACCGCAGCAATCCTCTGCGGCTTGCGGAGTTTGCGCTGAACAGAAAAGACCCCGCATACGTAGGTCGCTCCAAAGCGGTGCGCGACGGCGACAACGCCGACGTGTACGCGGCGGCAAAACTTGCGGGCGTGAAAGGCGAGCTCGGCATAGGCAGTGCGGTGTTCGCGGTCAAACCCGGCGACGGCAGCGCGAGAGAACAGGCGGCGAGCTGTCAGCGTTTCCTTGGCGGCGCGGCAAACATCGCGCGCGAGTACGCGACCAAACGCTACCGCAGCAATCTCATCAACTGGGGTATGTTGCCTTTGCTCAGCGACGCAACGGAGTTTGCAGTCGGCGACGTGGTTTTCGTCGGGAACGTGCGCGACTTTGTCGCGAGCGGCGCAAAAGAGACCCCCGCGAAACTCGTGCGCGACGGCAAAGTCACGGACATTGTCCTGCGTATGGACGCGCTTACCGACACCGAAAAGCAAATCGTGCTGGACGGCTGCCTCATCAACTACTACAAGCACAACTGAGGAGAGAGAAATGCCGATTACAGCATATTTGGAACACAACGCCGACAACTTCGGCAACGAAGTGTGTCTCGTCGAGATAAACCCCGAACTCAAAGAAAAGCACAAACTTACATGGAAGGACTATTCCCTCGTCGAAGTCACTCCGTACGAGGAACATCGCAGGGAGATGGCCTGGGCGCAGTTTGACGAGCACGCCAATCGTTTTGCCAACCTGTTGCTCTCCAAAGGATTGCGCAGGGGAGAGAAGGTGGGCATACTGCTGATGAACTGCCTCGAATGGCTGCCCATATATTTCGGCATTCTGAAAGCGGGCGGACTTGCCGTGCCCCTCAACTACCGTTACACCGCGGACGAAATCAAATATTGCCTCGACCTTGCCGACGTGTCCGTGCTGGTTTTCGGCAAGGAGTTCGTGGGACGCGTGGAGTCCGTGTTCGGCGACCTTGACAAAATCGAAGGAATGCTCTTCGTCGGAGAGGATTGCCCCACGTTTGCGGAGAGTTACGAAGTGCTTATGCGCGACGCATCGCCCGAGCGTCCCGACGTGAAAATCACGGACGAGGACTATTCGGCTATATACTTTTCCAGCGGCACCACGGGCTTTCCGAAAGCCATTCTGCACAGGCACAAAGCACTCGTGCGCGCGGCGATTACGGAACAGAAACATCACTCCCAAAGCCGCGACGACGTATTTCTTTGCATACCGCCCCTTTATCACACGGGCGCGAAAATGCACTGGTTCGGCAGCCTTATAAGCGGCAGTCGCGCCGTACTTCTCAAAGGCGTCAGCCCCAAATGGATATTGCAGACGGCGGCGGACGAAAAGGCGTCGATAGTGTGGTTGCTCGTGCCGTGGGCGCAGGATATACTCGACGCAATCGACAGCGGCGAGATAAACCTCGCCGATTACGACCTATCGAAATGGCGGCTCATGCACATAGGCGCGCAACCCGTTCCGCCCAGTCTTATACAGCGCTGGAAGAAGGTTTTTCCCGCTCATCAGTACGACACCAACTACGGGCTAAGCGAGAGTATAGGACCCGGTTGCGTACACCTCGGCGTCGAGAACATCGACAAAGTGGGCGCGATAGGCAAAGCGGGTTACGGCTGGCAGACGCGCATTGTCGGTGACGACCGCTCGGACGTGCCGCGCGGCGAAGTGGGCGAACTCGCCGTCAAAGGCGACGGCGTCATGGTGTGCTACTACAAGGACGAAAAGGCGACGGAAGCCGTGCTGTCCGACGGGTGGCTGTTCACGGGAGATATGGCGCGCGAGGACGAGGACGGGTTTATCTATCTCGTCGACAGAAAGAAAGACGTCATCATCACGGGCGGCGAAAACCTCTATCCCGTGCAAATCGAGGATTATATCCGCGCCTGCATAGCGGTGCGCGACGTGGCGGTCATCGGACTTCCCGACGAACGGCTGGGCGAAATAGCCGCGGCAATCGTGGAACTCAAACCCGAATACTCCGACTGGGACGAGGAAAAAATCAATGCGTTCTGCGCGGGATTGCCCAGATACAAACGTCCGCGCAAAATCATCTTCGACAAGATACCGCGCAACCCCACGGGCAAAATCGAGAAGCCGAAACTGCGCGAAAAGTATTGCGGAGAAGAAAGCCTTGTAGAAGTTCAGGTGACAAGATAAAGACGAAATATGCGGTTGAACCGTTGAAATGTGCGGTTTAACCATTGATTGTGCAATATAACATTAAGGACGGAAATATGAAAAAACTGATGCTCGGAAATGCAGCAATAGCGCGCGGCGCGTACGAAGCGGGCGTGAGAGTCGTCTCTGCGTATCCCGGCACTCCTTCCACGGAAGTCAGCGAGTGCATAGCGGGTTACGACGAAGTCTACGCCGAATGGGCGCCCAACGAGAAGGTGGCGTTCGAAGTCGCCGTGGGTGCATCCATCGCGGGTGCGCGCAGTATGGTGTGTATGAAACACGTCGGCGTCAACGTCGCCGCCGACCCCATGTTCACGGTAGCCTATACGGGCGTGAACGGCGGACTGGTGATTCTTGCAGCCGATGACCCCGGAATGCACAGTTCGCAGAACGAACAGGACACGCGGTTCTACGCAAGAAGCGCGCATATTCCCATGCTCGAACCCTCGGACAGCCAGGAGGCAAAGGATTTCACGATGGCGGCGTTCGAGTTGTCCGAAAAATACGATACGCCCGTTTTCGTCAGAACGACCACGCGTCTTGCACACTCGCAGAGCATGGTCGAACTCGGCGAACGCAACGAAGTCGCCCTGCGTCCTTACGTCAAGGACGTGGCGAAGTACACGATGATGCCTTCCTCCGCAATCGGCAGACACGTTGCCGTCGAGGCGCGCGAGGACAGACTGGCAAAGGACGTCAACGACCTCGGTTTCGACCGTGAGGAGATGGCGGGAACCGACTTCGGCATAATTTGCAGCGGCGTAGTTTACGAGTATGTCAAAGAGGCGTTGCCCGATGCGTCGGTGTTCAAACTCGGTATGGTATATCCCATTCCCTTCGAACGCATACGCGCTTTCGCCGCAAAGGTGAAACGCCTTGTCGTCGTCGAGGAACTGGAACCCTTCTTCGAAAATCAGCTCAAAGCGCACGGCATTGCCTGCGAGGGCAAGAACATATTCTCCAAACAAGGCGAACTGTCCGTTGCCATAATCCGCGAAAAACTGCTCGGCGAGAAACTCTCGGTGGAAAAACAGGATTTGCCCGTGCGTCCTCCCGTCATGTGCGCGGGTTGCCCTCACCGCGGCGTGTTCTACATACTCAACAAACTCAAACTCACCGTGTCCGCGGATATCGGTTGCTACACGCTCGGCGCGCAACCTCCGCTTTGCGCCGTCGACACCGTCGTATGCATGGGTGCAAGCGTGGGTATCGCACACGGTTTCGAGAAGGCGAGAGGAAAAGAGCAGTCCAAGCACACCGTCGCGGTCATCGGCGACAGCACGTTCATTCACAGCGGAATAACGGGGCTCATCAACGCCGTCTACAACAAGAGCAACATAACGCTTATCATTCTCGACAACTCCACCACGGGCATGACGGGTCATCAGCAGCACCCCGCAACGGGTCTGACCCTCAAACAGGAACCTGCCAAAATCCTCGATATCGTGGGGCTTTGCAAGACCGTGGGGTGCGACAGCGTCCGCGTCGTGGACAGTTACGACCTCGCGGCAGTCGAGAACGCGGTCAAAGAGGAAGTCGCGCGCGAAGGCGTGTCCGTCATAGTCGCAAGACGTCCTTGCGCGTTGCTCACCAAGGATTATCCCGCACCCTGCACGATATCCGATTGCAGAAAGTGCGGTATGTGTCTGCGTCTCGGTTGTCCCGCAATCGAGAAACAGGCGGACGGGTCGGCGCGTATCAACGCGTCGCTGTGCGTGGGCTGCGGACTGTGCGAAAAGGTCTGCAAGTTCGGCGCGATTAAGGAGGGCGTAAGATGAAAGCCAACATTCTCATCGTAGGAGTGGGCGGGCAGGGAACTCTGCTCGCGTCCAGAATACTCGGTGCGCTTGCCGACCTCGAAGGAAGCGACTGCAAACTGAGCGAGATTCACGGTATGTCCCAGCGCGGCGGCAGCGTCGTGACCAACGTCAAAATCGCGTCCAAAGTCACCAGCCCGATTATCGGTCTGCGCGACGCGGACATCATTCTCGCGTTCGAAAAGCTCGAAGCGCTCCGTTACACCAACTACCTCAAAGAGGGCGGCACAATCGTCGTCAACAATCAGGAAATTCTGCCCATGCCCGTCATCACGGGTGTGCGCAAATACCCCGAAAACATAATCGACGAACTCCGCAAACGCGCAGGCAAGGTTCAGGTTGTGGACGCGCTCGCCATAGCGGAAGAGCTCGGCAACCTCAAAACCGTCAACGTGATTATGATAGGCGCGCTCGCAAAGAGCCTCGGCATTCCTTTCGACAAAATCGACGCCGCGCTCAAAGCCGCCGTCAAACCCAAACTTTACGATATGAACCGTATCGCCTTGTCCAGAGGATACGAATTGTAAGGAGCAGAAAATGAAATACTATGACGAGAAAATCGAAACAATGTCGCGCGACGAGATGACGGCGTTGCAGTCCGAAAGGCTGTGTTCGCTGGTGCGCAGAATGTACGACAACGCACCCTACTACCGCGCAAAGATGGACGCCATCGGTCTGAAACCCGAGGATATTCACGGCATAGAGGACATAACGAAACTGCCGTTCACGACCAAAGCGGACTTGCGCGCGAATTATCCGTTCGGTTGCTTTGCCGCTCCCAAGAGCGAAATCGTGCGTGTGCACGCGTCCAGCGGCACGACGGGCAAACTCACTGTCGTTGGTCTCACCAAACGCGACATAGAGGACTGGGCGGTATGCGACGCACGCGCCCTCGTTATGGCGGGTTGCGACCGCAACGACATTGTGCACGTGTCGTACGGTTACGGTTTGTTTACGGGCGGTCTCGGGTTGCATTACGGCTCCGAGTTGCTCGGTTCCATGACCGTGCCCGCGTCGGCAGGCAATACCATGAGACAGATTACTTTGCTCAAAGATTTCGGCGCAACCGTGCTTGCGTGCACGCCTTCTTACGCAATGGTCATCGGCGAGGAAATCGAAAAAGCGGGACTTAATCTGTCCGATTTCAAACTTAAACGCGGCATTTTCGGCGCAGAGCCCTGGTCGGAGGACATGAAACGCGAGATAGAACGCAAACTCGGCATCGAGGCTTACGACATCTACGGTCTGTCCGAAATCAGCGGTCCCGGCGTGTCTATGAGTTGCGGCGGCGACTGGGGTTTGCACGTGATGGAAGACTTCTTCTATCCCGAAATAGTAGACCCCGAAACCCTGCAACCCGTCCCCGACAAGACGGACGGCGAGCTGGTGTTCACCACGCTCAACAAACAGGGTATTCCGCTTATCCGTTACCGCACGCGCGACATCTCCGCACTCAATCACGAGGTGTGTTCGCATTGCGGCAGAACGCTTGTCAGAATGAAACGCGTCAGCGGCAGAACGGACGATATGCTCATCATCCGCGGCGTCAACGTGTTCCCGTCGCAGATTGAGTCCGTCCTCATGAATATCAAGGAAATCGTCGGTTCGCACTATCAGATAATCGTCGACCGCGCGGGCAACCTCGACACGATGGAAATTCAGGTCGAACTCGCCCCCGAGGTATTCTCGGACGAAGTGCGCAAAATCGAAGAGGTGCGCCGCCATATCGAGCACGATATGATGGGCAACCTCGGCGTGGGCGCGAAAATCACGCTCGTATCTCCCGACAGTCTGCCTCTTTCCACGGGCAAGACGGTCAGGATCATCGACAAACGCAAACAATAAGTTTTGTCGGATATAAGGAGGAAACCATGCTCGTAAATCAGATTGCCGTATTTCTCGAAAACAGACAGGGCAGACTGCACGCGATGCTCAGCGCGCTTTCCGAAGCGGGTGTGAACGTCGAAAGTCTGAACATCGCCGATACAAAGGATTTCGGTATCGTCCGTATCATCACGAACGACAACGCAAAGGCGGTTGCCGCACTTGCGGAAGCGGGATTCACCACCGCGAGCACCGACCTTATCGGAATTGAGGTTCCCGACGTTCCCGGTTCGCTTACCGACACCCTCGGTATGCTCAGCCGCGAAGGCGTCAACCTCGAATACGTCTATTCCTATTCCCGCAACGGCGGCAAGGCGCTCATTCTCTTTAAAACCGACGACGTCAAGCGAGCCGAAAGCCTGCTCGGCTGACGCACTTTACGGGTGATTGCGGCATAAAATGTGTCAACCGCGGGAGTTCCCGCAGGAGGGCGTATTGGAACTGCAACTCACCGTCGATTTATCGGCAATCCGCCGTAACGTAGCCGCCGTCCGCGCAAGCACGGGCAGGGAAGCCCTGCTTATGGTGAAAGCGGACGGATACGGTCACGGTATGGAGCGGGTTGCGCTTGCGCTGGAAGACGACGTGGCGGCGTTCGGCGTGGCAACGCTCGAAGAGGGGCTGCGCCTGCGACGGTCGGGCGTCGGGAAGTGCATTCTGGTCTGCATATGTTCCGCAGACGAAGTTCTGCCCGCCGCAGAAAGCGGGTTGACGGTTGCGGTTGCCGACGAAAGCACGCTCGAAGAGGTCGAAAGACTGTCGAAATTCGGCATAGCGCCCGATTTTCACGTCAAAATCGACACAGGAATGCACAGACTCGGATTTCCATCCGAAAGTGCGGGAGAAATTGCGGAAAGAATGGCGAAAAGCGGACTTCGCCCTGCGGGCGTTTATTCGCATCTGCGCTCGCCGAACGGAGAACAGGTCAAGGCTTTCGCGCAGGCGGCGGCGGAATTCAAAGAGGTGTTTCCCGACGTCGTGTCGCACCTTGCGTCGTCGTCTTCTCTCGAAATGCAAGACGCGCTGTTCGATATGGTGCGCATAGGGCACGCCGCATACAAGGGCGCGATGAAAGTGACCAGTCGCGTGGTGGCGGTCAGACAGGTAAGGCGCGACGAATGCGTCGGTTACGGCGAAACGCGCGTAAGCAGGGATTGCAACCTTGCCGTCGTGTTCGGAGGTTATTTCGACGGCGTACAGCGCGAAAATCCGTCCTGCGTGGTCATACGCGGGAGAAAGTGTCCGTGCGTGGGCAGCGTTTGCATGGACATGTTCGCCGTGGACACAGGCGACTTTGTGGCAGAGTGCGGCGAGACCGTGGTGCTGGTCGGAGGGGAACTTTCGGCAGAAGAAGTCGCAACGGAAAGAAACACCGTGGACTACACCGTGATGACGGGGTGGCACGGCAGAGTACAGAGGATATTCGAAGATGACCAAAGCAGAGGCAAGAGAAAGAGCTAGACGCAGAGTTTCAGCGATGAGCGACGCCGAAAAGGAATGGGCAAGCGGCGCCGTCGTGGACGCATTGACCTCGCTCGACGCACTTCGCAAGTGCAAAAATCCCTTCGTGTTTCTTTCGGCGGCGGACGAACCCGCAACCGACGAACTTGTCGGGCTTTTGCTCGCAATGGAAAAGACGGTGTCGGTACCGCGCGTACGCGGCGGAGAAATGGATGCCGTCGTCATCACTCCTTACACCAATTTCAAAAAGAACAAGTGGGGCATAGAAGAGCCCGTCGGCGGACACATCGCCACGGATATCGACCTCGTCGTCGTTCCTGTGGTGGCTTTCGACGGATTGCACCGCGCGGGGCACGGCAAGGGTTATTACGACAAATTTTTCGCCGCGCATCCCGATTGTTTCAAGATAGGCATTGCCTTCGATTGCCAACGCGTCGAAGGGTTGCAGGTCGACGAATCGGACGTCGATATGGATATGGTCGTGACCGAACGGGAGATAATCCCCGCGCAGTCGGTGTCGGTCGTCAACGATTTCGGAGGTGAACCGTGCGAATAATCAGCGGAAAATACCGCGGACGGAAACTTATGCCGCCCGCCGACGAATCCGTGCGTCCCACCACCGACAGAATCAAGGAAACGATTTTCAACATTCTGCAATGGGACGTTGAAGGCGCGCGTGTGCTCGACCTTTTCTGCGGCAGCGGTGCGCTGGGTATAGAGTGTATATCCCGCGGTGCGGCGGAAGTCGTGTTTGTGGACAAGAGCCGCGACAGCGTGGACCTTACCAAACGCAATTTGCAAGGTATCGAAGGCAATTACCGCGTCGTTAATGCGGATTTTCTGGGCGTTCTGCGCTCGGGCGACACCCGCTTCGATATAATATTCGTCGACGCACCATATATGAGCGGTCTGGGAGAAGTCGCCGTCGACGCCGTTTTCGATTGCGACAGACTGGCGGAGGGCGGCGTCGTGGTGTACGAGCATTCCACCGAATTGCCGTACGTTCCGCAACGGAACGACGTTGTCGCGCGTACCAAGCGGATGGGGACGGTCACGGTCGATTTCGTGCGGGCAAAACGCGTCGCGCTGGTGACGGGCAGTTTCGACCCCGTGACCAAAGGTCACGAGGAGGTCATAAAAGCCGCGCTCGCAGACTTCGACGAAGTTGTCGTCGCGTGTCTTGTCAACCCCGAGAAGAACTATATGTTCACGCCCGAAGAAAGGTTGCGCCTCGTCAAAGCGGCGCTCGCCGACGAGCCCCGCGCAAAGGCGATTTTTTCGGAAGGGACGGCGGTCGACGTCGCAAAAAGCGTCGGTGCGAGCGTCATTGTACGCGGCGTCCGCGGAGAAGGCGACCTCGATTACGAAAACGCGATGGCGGAGTACAACCGCGAAAGGGGGGTGGATACGGTGTTCGTAACGCCCGACCGATACGCCGATTTGTCCTCAACCGCCGTGCGCGAACAGCTCAAAAACGGAGACTTCCATTCTCTGCCTGCTTATGCTATAATCGAAGCACAAGAGATTATGAAAAACAAAATACGTTAAGGGGAACCGCGGAAGCGAGGTGTACTATGGAAACCATCGATATGCTCATCAACGAAATAGAAAGCGAGGTGCTCAAAGCCAAAAAAGCCACGTTCAGCCCTACCGACATAGTGCTCAACCGTCAGGTCATGCTGGACCTCATCACGCGTTTTCGCGCCAGCTATCCCATCGTGCTCAAAGAAGCCGAGCAGATAAAGAAAGAGCGCGACGACATTCTCGCAAAGGCGGAGGCGTATGCCAACAAGACGATGGACGCGGCGGAACAGAATGCACGTGCGCTGATGTCCGAAACGGAAGTGCTGAAAAAAGCCACGGCGGAGGCACAGGCAATGCGCGCCGAAGCCGAGGAAAATTACCGCAAAATGGATTACGAAGCGCGTTCGCTCGCTTTCAACATCCTCGACAGCGCGGAGAAGAGCATAAAAGAGGGACTCAACGTCATCAACGACCGCAAACGCAAACTCATCGAGGACTGATTTTTTGCACCGTAGAATTGCAACAGGGGCGCCCTTTCGGGGCGCTTCTTCTTTTCCGTGTTTTGCATTGTCAGGAAAACAAGGATTTCACCCCCCCCCCGGGCTACTTAAAACTTTTCCGATCCGTTCGCGGCGGTGATGCGTCCGAACCATTGCGGCAGGTGACCGTCGCCCGAAAAGCATAAAAAAAATGACACCTAAAAGGTGTCATTTTGGTGCGGCCACCGAGACTTGAACTCGGACGGTCTCCCATACGCCCCTCAAACGTACGCGTCTGCCAGTTCCGCCATGGCCGCACAGTGTCATTATTATATTGCCTGACGGGAATTTTGTCAACGGTTTTGGGCAAATTATCAACAATTTCGCGCGGGTAATATATATAAATATGAACACTTCTCCTCAAAGGTTGAACTCCCTTGCCGCGATAGCTGCGGAAGTGTTGTGTTGCGGCAAATCCGACGAGGAACTGGCAGAGCTCATACAACTGCTCAATCTCGTGCTTTACAATGTGCGCACGTACCTTCTGAAATAGTCCGCGCAGGAAAGAACGCGAAACAAAACAAAGAAAAAACCCTCCCAAAGGGAGGGTTGATTTCTTGTTTCGGGTCGGTTACATCTTTGCGATATAGTCCGAAAGAGCGGTGAAGATGACGCCCAGTCCGTATGCGCCCGCATCGGGATATCCGATGGATTTCTCGCCGACGGTGCCGGCTCTGCCGAGTTTTGCCACGACGGACTTGGTGTTTTCCGCGCCCGCGACAGCCGCTTTCGCACCGAGAGCTATACCTTCGCGCAGGGATTTCTTGTCCTTTGCCGCCTGTTCGAGGGCGTCCGCGCAGGGTTTGAGTGCGTCGACAAGCGTCTTGTCGCCGACTACCGCGCCTTTGCCGAAGGACTTTTTGCCCGTTTCGTAAACGCCTGTATTCGCTGCCTGGAAGATTTCCGCCAGTTCGGCAAGGTCTATTTTCTCTTTGCCGTCTGCGACTTTGCCCGCATAGCGGAACGCGCTTCCCCAGATGGGACCGCTTGCGCCGCCACAGTATTCCATAATGATTTCGCTGCAACTCTTCAAGAATGCGCCGATGTCCGACTTGTTGCGGGTCGCCCATTCTTTTTTGAGCTGTTTGAAACCTTTTGCGATACTCATACCGAAGTCACCGTCGCCCATCTTGTCCGCATCGCAGAAGGGGATTTCGTTCTCGATGATGACGTCCGCCATTTTGTCGACGATTTGCACAAACGCCGCCGTGTTGATGGTTTCGTCAACGACGGGTTTGCCTTTCACTTCGTAGACGGCTTCCTTTTTGGCGGCTTTTGTTGCTTTCGCGGCAGGTTTTGCCGCGCTCGCCGCCGCGTGGTCGCAGGGCGTGACGCCGAGTGCTTTGGCGATGGCTTTCATCGCGTCGACAGCGGCTTCCGCCTGTTCGTTCATCGAACCGCCCCAGCTCAGCGCGGGTGCGGCAACGGGGTATTCGAGCAGGGCTTTGAGTTCTGCGTCGACTTTGAGTATGGTGACGGAAGCACCCGCCATATCGATGGAGGTCATATAGTTGCCGACCAAAGTCTTGAAAATCGAGATGCCCGCCTTTTCGAGTTCGTTGCTGACGGAATTGTTGAAGAGGTACAGTTCCATGAGAGGAGTCGCGCCGAAACCGTTGATGAGCAGTGCGACTTCGTCGCCTTTCTTGACGCCGAGGTCTTCGATGAGGTCGCCGACGATACGCTTTGCGAGTTTGTCGGCGGATTGCAGTTTTTCGGTCTTTCTGCCGGGTTCGCCGTGAATGCCGACGCCGAATTCGATTTCGTCGTCGCCGATTTCGAATATGGGCGTGCCCTTTGCGGGAGGAGTGCAGGAGGTCAGCGCAAAGCCGAAGGAGCGGACGTTTTCGATGACCTTGTTGGCAACTGCCTTGACGTCTTCGAGGGATTTGCCCTGTTCAGCCGCCGCACCTGCGATTTTGTGTACAAATACCGTACCCGCGACGCCGCGTCTGCCGACGGTGTAGAGGGAGTCTTTGACCGCGATGTCGTCATTGACGTACACGGCGTCGACCTTGATGCCGTCCTCTTCCTTGGCAAGTTCCGCCGCATTGTTGAAGTTCATGCAGTCGCCGGAATAGTTTTTGATTATAAGCAGTACGCCCTTGTCGGTGGCGCATTCCTTGATGGCGTTGTACACCTGAATTTGCGAAGGGGAGGCGAAGACGTCGCCGCAAACCGCGCAGTCGAGCATACCTTTGCCGACGAAGCCTGCGTGGGCGGGTTCGTGACCGCTACCGCCGCCGGAAATCAGCGTGACTTTGTCGGGGTTGATTTCTTTTTTCTTGACAATCTTAAACTTCTCCACGAATTCCAGTTCGGGATGCGCCTTGGCAAGGCCGTGGCACATATCGTACACAAAGGTTTCGGGAGTGTTCATTATTTTTTTCATTTTCAATCTCCTTAAATCCGCGACAACGCCCCCGCGGAGTGCGCGAGGGCGTTGTATGGAAGCCGATTAGTCTTCGCAGTCACAGCAGCAGCATTTCGCTTCGCTGCCGAGTTTGTCCGCTGCGATAATTGCCGCCGCAACGCTTTCGGGCGTGACGGGGAAGGGCATAGAGTGCACGCTTTCTTCGGGTATGCAGGCTTTTTCCGCAACAGCCATAAGTCTGTCGCCGATGTCGTCGACGCCGAGGTCTTTAAGACAAATGGGCAGACCGACGGTTAGGCAGAAGTCGATGACTTCGTCGATTTCTTCCTGGGGCGCGTTTTCGAGAACGAGTTGGCAGAGAGTGCCGAACGCGACCTTTTCGCCGTGGGTCATATGGTGGGTCTCTTCAAGGACGGTCAGACCGTCGTGAATGGCGTGTGCCGCCGCAAGACCGCCGGACTCGAAGCCCAGACCGGACAGCAGAATGTTGGTTTCGATAATTCTTTCGAGGGCGGGGGTCACGACGTTTGCTTCGCAGGCGAGTTTGGCTTTATAGCCGTCGGACAGCAGGGTCTGATAGCACAGTTGCGCAAGCTGATACGCTGCCATAGTGGGTCTTGCGGGGGCGCATTTCTTTTCTCTTGCGCCGCAGGGCAGACCTGCGTTTACGCTGGCGAAAGACTGATGGTTGGCGCGTGCTTCGAAATAGGTGGAAAGCGCGTCGCCCATACCGGACACGAGGAAGCGGACGGGAGCCTTTGCGATGACCGCGGTGTCAATCAGAATGACGTCGGGGCTGGTGAAGTAGGCATAGTCGTCAAACGCTCCGTCGGGAGTGTAGAGAACTGCCGAGTGAGAGGTGGGTGCGTCCGTCGCCGCGATGGTGGGAACTATGATGAGGCGGGATTTTGCAGCATTGACGCATTTTGCGGTGTCGATGGCTTTGCCGCCGCCCAGACCTATTATGCAGTTGCATTTTTCTTCTTTTGCGAGTTTTTGAAGTTTGGCGACTTCTTCTCTCGAACATTCGCCGCCGAAATCGCAGGTGACGAGTTTAACGCCGTATTTGGCTTGCGTTGCGTCAAGCTGAGGGCGTACGCGCTTCACGTCGTCGGGATTGGCGATAAGGAGTGCGGATTTTCCGTAAAGACGGACGAAGTAACCGAGGTTCAGAAGTTCGTTTTCACCCTGAACATACTTTGAGGGGCAAATGAATGCTTTTCTCATAATAATCTCCTTTTTAGGTGATATTTTTAATAGTAATCACATTATAACCCACAATTTGACCGAATTCAAGACCTATTTTGCGCGTTTTGCTTGAAAACGGGGTGTGCGGACTGTATAATCTTTTTTTGTAGAAATTCTGTCACGCGGGAGGAAATATGGACTATCGCAGCGAAATAAAGAAAAGAGCCGATTGGATTGCCGAAATCCTCGTGCGCAGCGGCGCGCGCGGCATTGTTTACGGCAACAGCGGCGGCAAGGACTGCACCCTTGTGGGCGCGCTTTGCAAACTTGCCACCGACAACGTGCTGGGCGTCATAATGCCTTGCCGTTCCTCGCGCAACTACGCCGAGGACAGGGACGACGCGCTTGCGGCGGGACGGACGTTCGGCATCGAACAGACGGAAGTCGACCTCGGAGAGGTCAGGGGAGAACTGGAAAAGGCTCTGGGTGCGAACCTGCGCGTGGGCACGGCATCCGAAAATGCGGTGAAAGCCGCGCTGTCCAACGTCAATCCGCGTCTGAGAATGACGACGTTGTACGCCATCGCCCAGTCGCGCGGTTATCTCGTGGCTGGGACGGGCAATCTCTGCGAATACACGGTAGGTTATTTTACCAAGTGGGGGGACGGTGCGTACGATTTCAACCCCATCGCCGACCTCACCGTTCCGGAGATTTACGGAATGCTCGAAGAACTCGGCGCACCCGAGAACATAATCCGCAAGGCTCCCTCGGCGGGACTTTACGAAGGGCAGACCGACGAAGGGGAGATGGGCGTCACCTACGCCGACATCACGGCATATATCAGGAAGGACCGCCCGCTCGACCCCGCAATAGAGAACAAAATAGCCGATATGGAGGCGAAAACCGCCCACAAACGGAGCAATCCGCCCAGGTACGGATTGGGTGAAAAGTAACAAATAGGATATTCATTCGACGAGATATTTATACTTTTGTATTAGATATTGCATTCGCCGATACGGTGTGTTATAATCAATGAGGTCTGTTGTCGAGAACGCACAGACAAGATTTGGAGGGAATATGTCGAAAATCAAATTGACGACGGTTCGGTTCAAAGGAACCACCGAACAAGAGAAAAAACTGCGTGCCGAATTGCGCGCAATCAAAGAGATGCCCGGCAATCTGATGCCCGCATTGCAAACGGCACAGGAAATATACGGTTATCTTCCCATCGAAGTCCAGAAAATAGTCGCCGAAGAACTGAACGTTCCTCTCGAAGAGGTGTTCGGTGTGGCGACTTTTTACAGCCAATTTTCTCTCAATCCCAAGGGTGAGCACGCAGTTGCGGTCTGCCTCGGTACGGCCTGTTACGTCAAGGGTTCGGGCGACGTTTTCAACAAACTCGCCGCGGAACTCGGGCTGAGCGACGGTGCGACGACTTCGGACGGCAAGTTCTCCCTTTGCTCCACGCGTTGTATAGGTTGCTGCGGCCTTGCTCCCGTCATGACAATCGGCGACGACGTGTACGGCAAACTCTCGCCTGCCGACGTTCCCGGCATTCTTGCAAAATACCGCGACTGAACGGGGACGGGCGCATTTCCCTTTTAGGAGTTTGATATGAAAATCAGAGAAATCGCAACCGTAGTAAAAGGTACGATTTTGTGTTCGGCAGAGCAGGCGGAGACGGAAGTCGCTTCCGCTTGCGCTTTCGATATGATGAGTGACGTTCTGGCTTATGTCCGCGACCAAGGCGTACTGATAACGGGACTTATCAATCCGCAGGTTGTCCGCACGGCAGTTATGGTGGACATTTGTTGCATCGTGTTCGTCTGCGGAAAGACCCCCGATGTGGATATGATGAAACTCGCCGAGAATTACAACATTGTTTTCATCTCCACGGATATGAACTCTTACGAAGCCGCCGGCAGACTTTATGCGGCGGGGCTGAGCGCCTGATGCAGGAAAATTGCATTCATCTCGAATATAACGTAAGCGGCAACAATTTCGCTTCTGCGGGTTCGGCGTCCGAGGAAGTGAAGAGCACTCTCAAAAAACTGGGCGTGGCGTCCGCCGACATACGGCGCGTTGCCATTGCCATGTACGAGGGCGAGATAAACATGGTCATCCACGCGGGCGGCGGCGTCGCAACCGTGGATATCTATCTCGACAGGGTGGAAATCGTGCTTGCCGACAAGGGAAAGGGCATCGAAAACGTCGAACTCGCGATGACTCCCGGCTGGTCCACCGCCCCCGAAGACATACGCGCACTGGGTTTCGGTGCGGGAATGGGACTTCCCAACATGAAAAAATACACCGACAAGTTCGAAATCGAGAGCGAAGTCGGTGTCGGCACTACGGTCAGAATGACTATTTTCTTCGGTTGACCGTTCCGTCCGCAGAGCGGATGATAAGGGTGAAATATGGCAAAAAAGAGAAAAATCAACTGCGTACTGGACGAGAAGGCGTTGCATACCGTTACGCTAGACCCCGATAAATGCAAGGGGTGCGTGACTTGTATGAAACGTTGCCCCACCGAGGCAATCCGCGTACGCAACGGCAAGGCGAGCGTCGCCTACGAGAGGTGCATAGGCTGCGGCGAATGCGTGCGCCTTTGCCGCTATCAGGCGAAACTTCCTTCCCACGACCCTTGGGACACCATCAACGATTTCAAGTACAAAATCGCTTTGCCTCCCCCTTCTTTGTACGGTCAATTCAACAATCTCGAAGACATTAACGTGGTTCTCAACGGACTGCTTGCGATAGGTTTCGACGACGTGTTCGAAGTCGGCGAAGCCGCCGAGTACATAACCGACGTCACGCGCAGACTCATGGACGCCAAAGCCGTCAAGGAACCCATAATTTCCACGGCTTGCCCCGCCATCGTGGAACTGATTATGATGAAATATCACAATCTGTCCGAACATCTGCTCAATACGCTCGCGCCCGTTGACGCGGCGGCGAAACTGGCAAGGGAGAGAGCGGTGGCAAAGGGCATTCCCGAAGAGGATATCGGCGTCTATTTCATCTCGCCCTGTCCCGCCAAAGTGTTCGCGCTCAAAATGGGGCTCGGCGTCAACAGACCCTACGTCGACAGAGTGCTTTCTGTGTCCGACGTCTATATGCGTCTCGTCCCCGCGATGGACAAACTCACGGAAGTCAAACCGATGTCCCGCATGAGCTCCACGGGGTTGCACTGGGGTATCAGCCGCGGTGAAGCCAACTCCACCAAAGGGCTGAAAACCATTGCCGCAGACGGCGTCGAACAGTGCGTCAAAATTCTCGAAGCGTTGGAAGACGGCGGTTTGCAGGACATCGAGTTCATCGAACTCAACGCCTGCATAAGCGGTTGCGTCGGCGGCGTCATGAATGTGGAAAATCCTTTCGTCGCGCGTGCCAGACTGCATTATCTGCTGCGCAAACTCAATAACGAGAGAAATACGCTGAAAGACATCGGCAAGACCGACGAGTATTTCCTTTGGGAGCAGAATCCGATAAAGAAAGACGTGTTCAAACTGGACGACAACAGACTTGCCGCCATGAACAAGATGATAGAGATAGAAAACATACTTTCCACCCTGCCCATGGTGGACTGCGGTTCGTGCGGAGCACCCAGCTGTCAGGCGTTTGCCGAAGACCTCGTCAACGGCGTCATTCCCGCCGGCACCAAGTGTCCGCGACTGGAAGAGTGAGGGCGGTATGACAGTAAACGAACTTGCCGATCTGCTCAACGCGAAGATAGCCAACCTCGCCGACGGAGAGAGGGAGGTGTCCACGGGGTACTGCGGAGATTTTCTCAGTTTCGTAATGGGCAAGGCTCCCGCCGACTGCGCGTGGTTCACGGTTATGAGCAACGTCAACGTATGCGCCGTCGCCTCGCTGACCGATTGCGCGACGGTGGTGGTATGCGAGGGCGTGGTGCCCGACGACGCGCTTGTGCATCGCGCGACGGAACAGGAAGTCAACCTTATCATGACCGACCTCGACATCTATCACGCGGCCACCTTGACCGCGGCGTCGTTCAAGGCATAATATCGGCAACATTCGGCGTTTATCCGTCAATTTGACGCGTTAAACACCCGTTTGCGTGAAAACGCTATGATATATCACTACGACCTGCACATTCATTCCGCGCTGTCGCCGTGTGCGGAAAACGATATGACCCCCGTATCCGTCGTGGGGCAAGCCAAACTCTCGGGACTGGACTTCGTTGCGATTGCCGACCACAACGCAATCGGGCACGTACCGCTTGCAATCCGCGCGGGAGAGGAGTTCGGGATCAGTGTCGTGCCTGCGGTCGAGGTGCAGACGCGAGAGGATATACACTTGCTGTGTCTGTTCCGCACCTACGACGCGCTCGCCGCGTTTTTCGAGGGAATACCCGTTTCGCAAAGACGCAACAGGGTGGAACTGTTCGGCGATCAACTCTATTTTGACGAGGACGACAACATAATCGGGACGGAACCGAGAATGTTGCTCGACAGTGCGGATATATCCTGCGATGCGGTGTTTTCGAGAGCGTGGGATTTCGGCGGTATCGCGATACCCGCGCATATTGACCGCGACGCGAACAGTATGCTGAAAATACTCGGCGACGTGCCCCCGCTTTATCCGACGGTCGAACTCTCGACGAGGGCGACGGAAGAGGAACTCGCCTTTTGGCGAGGCAGGGCGCGCGTCATTGTGGACAGTGACTCGCACGTTGCGGAAACTATATCCGCGGACGGGACAATCGAACTTGACGAATATTCCGTCGCGGCACTCATCGACGCATTGCGCCGCGGAAGAACGGAGTGACCACGGAGGAATATGAGAGAACTCGCACTCAATATACTCGACATAGCGGAAAACTCCGTAAAGGCGAAAGCGCGGTTGGTGCAAATTCTCGTGCAGGCGCGCGACAATATATTGACAATCCGCATAGTCGACGACGGTTGCGGTATGGACGCGGAGTTTCTCGCAAGGGTGACGGACCCGTTCACGACCACGCGCACCACGCGCAAAGTGGGCATGGGCATTCCGCTTTTCAAAATGGCGGCGGAAATGGCAGGCGGAAGTTTCGACATCGTGTCCGAAAAGGGCAAAGGAACAGCCGTGACAGCCACTTTCGTGCTCAATCACATAGACCGCGCACCTTTGGGCGACCTTGCCGACACGGTTGTGACCCTGCTCGACGAGGACAGCGGAACGGACTTTGTGTTTGAAGTCCGAATCGACGAAAAAGAATTTCTCTTCGACACGCGGGAACTGCGTAAGGAGTTGGACGGTGTTCCCGTCAACGAGCCCGAAGTGCTCGTGTTTGTAAGAGAGATGATAAAAGAAAACATAAAAGATATCGGAGGAGAGAAGTTATGAAGACAATAGCCGACATCAAGGCTATCCGCGACAAGATGAAGCCGCAAATCGATTTACGCGACAATATGGACGCCGAACAGGAAATCCGTATCGTCGTCGGTATGGCGACTTGCGGTATCTCGGCAGGCGCCCGTCCCGTGTTCAATGCGTTGGTGGACGATGTTGCCGCGAGACAGCTCAAAAACGTGAAAGTCACCCGCACGGGGTGCCTCGGTATGTGCGCGCTCGAACCTATCGTCGAGGTCTGCATACCCGGCGAACCTACGGTCACTTACGTGCACGTGACTCCCGACAAGGCGAAGAACATCATTGCCAATCACATCGTGAACGGCAATATATGTACCGAATACCTTATTGAAAAAGAATAGGAGAGATTATGGTAAGAAGTCATATTTTGGTTTGCGGCGGCACGGGTTGTCATTCCAACAACAGTGCGGCTATCAAAAAAGAGTTTGAAACTCTCATCAAGGAGCGCGGACTGGAAAACGAAGTCGCCGTCGTAGGTACGGGTTGCTTCGGTCTTTGCGCAGTCGGCCCCATTGTCATCGTCTATCCCGAAGGCGCGTTTTACAGCGGTATGCGCGTCGAGGACGTGCCCGAAATCATCGACGAGCATATCGTCAAGGGCAGACTCGTTCAACGCCTTCTTTACAAGGAAAAGACGGACCAGCACGCGGTTAAGGCTCTCTCCGAAACCAACTTCTATAAAAAGCAAACGCGCGTGGCGTTGCGCAACTGCGGCGTAATCAACCCCGAAGAAATCGACGAGTATATCGCGTTCGACGGATATCAGGCGCTCATCAAGTGTCTGACGGAACTCACCCCGCAGGAAGTAATCGACATAATCAAGAGTTCCGGACTGCGCGGCCGCGGCGGCGGCGGTTTTCCGACCGGTCTCAAATGGCAGTTCGCAGCCAACAGTCCCGGTCCCGTCAAATACGTCTGCTGCAACGCCGACGAAGGCGACCCCGGCGCGTTTATGGACCGTTCCATTCTGGAAGGTGACCCTCACGCCGTGCTTGAAGCAATGGCAATCGCGGGTTATGCAATCGGGGCGCACCAAGGTTACATTTACGTCAGAGCGGAGTATCCCATTGCCGTTCAGCGTCTGCGTATAGCCTTGAAACAAGCCAAAGAATACGGTCTGCTGGGCAAGAACATACTCGACACGGGTTTTGACTTCGATCTCGAAATCCGTCTCGGTGCGGGCGCGTTCGTCTGCGGCGAGGAAACCGCGCTCATGACCTCCATCGAAGGACATCGCGGCGAGCCCCGTCCCCGTCCTCCGTTCCCTGCCGTCAAAGGTCTGTTCGGCAAACCCACCATTCTCAACAACGTCGAAACGTACGCCAACATCTGCCAGATTATCCTCAAAGGCGCGGATTGGTTCTCCTCCATGGGCACCGAGAAATCCAAAGGCACCAAGGTCTTTGCTCTCGGCGGCAAAATCACGAATACGGGTCTTGTCGAAATTCCCATGGGCACCACGCTCCGCGAAGTCATCGAGGATATCGGCGGCGGCATTCCCAACGGCAAACACTTCAAAGCGGCGCAGACGGGCGGTCCTTCCGGCGGCTGCATTCCCGCGGAACATTTCGATATCCCCATCGACTACGACAACCTTATTTCCATAGGTTCGATGATGGGCTCGGGCGGTATGATAGTCATGGACGAGGACAACTGTATGGTCGACATCGCCAAGTTCTTCCTCGAATTCACCGTCGACGAAAGCTGCGGCAAATGCACCCCCTGCCGTATCGGCAACCGCAGACTTCTCGAATATCTCGAAAAAATCACGACCGGCAAAGCCACGTTGCAGGACCTCGACGATATGGAGGCGTTGTGCCACTACATAAAGGCGAATTCGCTGTGCGGCCTCGGTCAGACCGCGCCGAACCCAGTGTTGTCCACGTTGCGCTATTTCAGAGACGAGTACGTCGCGCACGTCGTGGACAAGAAGTGCCCCTGCCACGTCTGCAAAGGGCTGGTTCGTTTCACCATCACCGACGATTGCAAGGGCTGTTCCGCGTGTGCGAGAAAGTGCCCCGTCGGCGCGATTTCCGGCGAAATCAAATCCAAGTTCACCATCGACCCGATGAAATGTATCAAGTGCGGACTTTGCATTGAGACCTGCCGTTTCAATGCCATCGTCAAGGAGTAAGCGGTATGGCAAAAGTCAATGTTAAAATCAACGGAATCCCCGTAAAAGTCGAAGAGGGGAGCACAATATTGCAAGCCGCAAAGGTCGCGGGCGTCAAAATTCCCACCCTTTGCTATCTCAAAGACATCAACGCTATCGGCGCCTGCCGCGTCTGTATATGCGAAGTCAAAGGCGCAAGAAGCCTTGTCGCTGCGTGCGTCTATCCCGTAAGCGAGGGTATGGAAGTCTTTACCAACACCAAGCGCGTTATGGACTCCCGCAAGACCACGGTCGAACTCATTCTGTCCGACCACGAACAGAACTGCCTGTCCTGCATCCGCAACAACAACTGCGAACTGCAAAAACTCGCTCTGGAACTCGGTTGCGACAGCAACAAGTACTCCGGCACCAAGAACAAATACCCGCTGGACGTTTCCACGCCCTATATCGTGCGTGACAACAACAAGTGCGTGCTGTGCCGCAGATGCGTCGCCGCCTGCGCGAAATATCAGTCCGTCGCGGTCATCGGCGCAAACGCCCGCGGTTTCGACACTCACATCGGTTGCGCCTTCGAAAAACCCCTGTCCGAAGTGCCTTGCGTGGGTTGCGGTCAATGTATCGCGGTTTGCCCCGTCGGTGCACTCACCGAGAAAGAGGAAATCGACGACGTCATCGTTGCCCTCAACGACCCGTCCAAGCACGTCATAGTCGGCGTCGCACCGTCCGTGCGTGTCGGCCTCGGCGAAGAGTTCGGTTATCCCATGGGCACCAACGTCGAAGGCAAAATGGTAGCAGCGTTGCGCAGAATAGGTTTCGCCAACGTGTTTGACGTCGACTTTGCCGCCGACCTCACCATTATGGAAGAGGGCACCGAGTTCCTCGGCAGACTCAAAAACGGCGGCGTGCTGCCTATGGTCACGAGTTGTTCCCCTGCGTGGATCAAGTTCTGCGAGCACTATTTCCCCGACCTGCTCCCCAACCTGTCCTCCTGCAAATCGCCTCAACAGATGTTCGGCGCGGTCTGCAAGACCTACTATGCGGAAAAAATGGGCTGGGACCCCGCGGATATCGTGGTCGTGTCCGTCATGCCTTGCACCGCCAAAAAGTTCGAGAAGGGCAGAGCCAACGAGAGCGCGGCGGGAGTACCCGACATCGACATCGCGCTCACCACGCGTGAACTGGCGCGTCTCATCAAGCGTTGCGGTCTGATATTCACCGACCTGCCTAACGAAGAGTTCGACGCACCCCTCGGCATTTCCACCGGCGCGGGTCTCATCTTCGGCGCAACGGGCGGCGTTATGGAAGCCGCACTGCGTACCGTGTACGAAATCGTCGCAGGCAAAGAAGCCCCCTCGCTCGACTTCAAGGAAGTCAGAGGAACGGAAGGCATCAAGGAAGCCACCTACGACATCAACGGCATAAAAGTCAAAGTGGCAGTGGCAAGCGGACTTGCCAACGCGCGCAAGATAATGGAGAAAGTGCGTGCGGGCGAAGCGGACTACCACTTCATCGAGATTATGTCCTGCCCCGGCGGCTGCGTCAACGGCGGCGGACAGCCCATCAAGAGCGCGTACGTGCGCAACAACGAGGACATCAAGGCAAAGCGTGCCAAAGCCATTTACGACACCGACAAGAAGATGGCAATGCGCAAGTCGCACGAGAACCCCGCCGTCAAGGAACTTTACGATACCTATCTCGGCGAGCCCAACAGCCATCGTGCCCACGACATCCTGCACACCAAGTACGTGCCTCGCAACAACTACTGAGCCGTGCCCGACAATGGCACTCGGCACGAAAGCCGTCAAAGCGGCTTGACCCGAAAAGAAAAACCCCTTGCGGAATGCAAGGGGTTTTGTTTTTAACGTCGGTCGTGACATCACTTAACGTCGGTCGGAGTAGGTCCAAACGTCGGTCAGGGCAATCACTTAACGTCGGTCGAAATAACTGTTCGAGGGGCGTCAGTCGGCAAAGGCGCGTCGCACATTTCGACGTGCAAATTGCCCGATACGGACGTTAAACCGTCCGAATGAGTTTATTTATCGTTGTGTTTTGACGCTTTCGCCTCTTTCTTCGCATTGCGCTCGGCTTGCTTTGCAAGCTTCGCTTCGGCACGCGCCGCGCGGCGTTCGTCCTTGTTCATCTTGAAAGGATTGGTCTCGCGGAGAGGTTCTCCGTTCACGTCGACGAGGACGGGGACGTACTTTTTATGCCGCTTGAAAGAGTAGGGACGAAGGTGAGGCGTGCGCATGATGTGCAACTCGTCGCCGCGCGCTTTGTCCGCTATGACGAGCAGAGCAGGCAGGACGAATATGACCAGTATCGCGCTGATGATTGCGCCGCGCGCCATAAGGAAGGTCATCTCTTTGATGATGAGGTTGGAGGTGACGAAGTAGACGCTGAAACACGCACCTGCCATTATGAGCGCGGACGTCATGACAGACATAACCGAACTCGTGGTAGCCATATAGGACGCCTGACGCGGCTCGAAGCGTTTGCGCAAGGCGCGGAATTTCGTCGTGATGAGAATGGCGTAGTCCACCGTTGCGCCCAGCTGCACCGCGCTGATGACCAGATAGGACATGAAGTTGATGCCACCGCCCGCGAATATGAACTGCATTATGAGGTTTATCCAGATGCCGAACTCGATGAGCGCGACGAGCAGCACGGGGAATTTTATGCCGCCGAGCGTAAGTATGAGTATGACGAGTATTGCGACGATTGAAATTATCGTCACCAGCATATAGTCGTTGGGCGTGATGAGCGCGAAGTCGTATGCGCCCTGCGTGTACCCCGTGAAGTAACAGCGCATTCCCGTGTCGCCGAAGGTTTCGTTCGCCAACGCTTTGATATCGTCGAGTATGTCGAAACTCTCCTGACTTTCGTTGTCGATTTCGGGGTAGGTGATGCCGACGGTGTACATCGTATATCCGCCGCTCATATAACTGCTGAGCTGCGAAAGTTTGGACTCGAATTCGGCTTGCATTTCCTCGATTTCGTCCACCGACGTTATCCCGAAGAGGTTCAACAAATCAAACAAGGTATAGTTCGTCCCGCAAAGTTCGTTTATGCGCTCCACGAACTTGGTATATTGCTTGTTCGGCATATACTGTTCGTATGCGTCAAGCAGTTGCAGCATTTGTTCGAGGTTGAGCGTCAGACCGTTGAAGTTGATTGTTCCATCCTCGGGGAACATCACGTACAAACCGAGCATAAACGAAATCTTCTGCACGGTGATGTCTTCGTCGTTGTAATTGACTTCAACGGTTTCGGCGCCGAGTGCTTTGAGTTTTTGTACGAAGTCGTAGTTTTTTTCGATGAGGAATTGCCTGTTGCCGTCGGCGTCGCGCACGGGATTGCCGTCCGCGTCCACTATCTCGTTGGGGACGACCACCATGACCTGATTGCCCAGTTCTTTTGCCATCGCATAACGGTGCGTGCCGTTGTCGTTTTCGGGCATGAACTTGACGTAGTTGTAGTGGAGGAAGTTGGCACCGACCGCTGCGGGAATGAAGAGCAGAACGAATATCGCCGCAATCCACTTTCTGTCGCGTATGCTGCGTTTGACGGGAGCGCGGAAATGGAAGTTGAGACACTTGTGCTGTGTCCTCATATGCGCCTTGTTCATGAGCAGCATGAGGCAGGGTTGCAGGAATATGACGGTCAACAGCGAGCACAGAATACCTTTTGCGAGGGTCAGACCGAGGTCGCTACCGATTTCGAACTTCATGCAAATGAGCGCGAGGAATCCGCATACGGTCGTGAGTGCGCTCGACGCCACCGCCTTTGCCGACTTCGGAATCGCCGCGGCAAGAGCCTGTTTGGGGTCGATGTTGGTTTTCAGTTCGGCTCTGTACTGGTGCAACAGGAATATTGCGTAGTCCATGCTGAGCCCGAGTTGCAGAATCGCGCCGCACGCGAAAGTGATTATCGACGTCGACGGGAAGAGCGCGTTCGTGCCCAGGTTGATGATTATGGAGATGACCATCGTAAGAAGCAGTACGATGGGTTCGATGAGAGAGTTGGTGGTGACAAGCAGGAGAATGAGAACGACGATACCCGCGATGACGCAGTACAGCCAGATTTCGTCGAACACCGTTTCATAGAGTGCGTTTGCCTGTTCGGTCATACCGCTCATGGAATAAAGAGGGGTGCCGTTTTCGTCCGAGCCCACTTCTGCGTCGAGTATGTCGGTAATCTGACCGAAGATTTTGATTGCTTCCTGTGAGGAAGGAGGATATTCCATGGTTATGAGCAGCGCCCAATTGTACGCGGCTCCGTCGTCCGTTACGGTTGTGTTTCCTTTGCCGTCGGTGACCAGCGAAATCGCGGGGGCGTTGCCGTCCTCGTCGGCGACAAGCACTTTGTATATGGACAAAAAGTCTTCGTCGTCAATGTCGTACACGCCGAATTGCACCAGCATTTCCAGATATTCCGCCCAGACCGCGTTGGTGACGCCGTCGAGAGCCACAACCTTTTCTGCAACGCTTCTTATTTTGTCGCGCGTGGTTTTGACGCCGATTTCGACGTCGCCGTGAATGTGGAAGTTCTCTGAAAGGAATTCGTATCCGTCATGGGTTTCGTATCCCTCGGGCAGATAAGAGGTGAGGTCGTAGTTGACCTTGCTTATCATATCGGGCAACAGAATGACGGAAACGACAATCAGCGCAATAAAAATCGCAAGTATGACGTAACGGAGTTTAACTATACCTTTTCCCACTTGTCAATCTCCTGTATATCGATTATGCGGGGGCGCACCTGCGCCCCCGTATTATTTACAATAATATTTTGTAGATTTTTTGCCGAAAAGTCAACCCCGCAGGGAGATTTTTTCTGCCGATTGACCGACAAATTATTTCTTTACCGCTTTGTTTTCGGGTTTCTTTTTGGCTTTTGCCTGCGCCTTTTTCTTGTTCTTCGCGCGCAGTCCGAGGACTATTCCGACCACTGCGCCCGCCACAACGATGACCACCGCAATCGGCACGAAAATCTTGACGTAAAGGTTGTCGTCGGGTTCTTCGGGCGCGACGGGTTCCGTTTCCGCGGGTCTTACGGGGTCGGGGTCGTCAACATCGTTGAGTATCTCTTTCAGGCTGCCGTCGGCAAGCACCTGATATCCCGTGTAGGTCAGTTCGTCGCCACGCACGGACACCTTGACGAAAGTGGGCGAGTCGAGCGTCTGCATGATGCTGAGTCGCTTGTTGATTCTGCCGTCGAGTGCCGCGCTGTCCTCATAGGTGTAGTACTTGGTGCCTATCGTACCGAGTGTTATGTAGGACGTGCCTGTGCCCGCGGCGTCCACTGTATTGTCGTCGATGTACTTCTTGTCGGCGACGTACGCGTCCTTGTCGAGGAACTTGGTCACGGTGTAGGTGTGGTCGTGTCCCGCAAACACGAGGTCGACGCCGTACGTTGCGAATATCTTGGGCAGCTGACCGCGCATGGCGACGATTTCGCCGTCCTCGGCGTGCGACCCTGCCGAATACAGGCTCTTGTGCATGAGGACAAACGTCCATTTGGCGTCGCGGTTGGCTATGAGTTCGTCACGCAACCAGCGATACTGGTCGTTGTTGAGACCTTCTTCGGAGGAGGTGTCGTTGGTGTTGAGCACGATTATGTGCGCTGACGCGTAATCGAAGGAATAGAACAGTCCGCTTTCCTCGTTCTGTGCGACATTTTCGGGCGTGTCGTAGGCGTAGAACTTGCTTATCGCGCCGGAGCCGTTTTCGTGGTTGCCTGCCGCCGTGAACGTGGAGGTGTTGGCAAAGAACTTGACGTTGTGATTGAGTGCCCATTGCCATTGATAGAAGTTTTTGCCGTTGTCCGCCATATCTCCCGCGTTGAGTACGAAGGAGTATTCGCCCGCGGTCTGGGTGAGGGTGTCTATCGTTTCGGCGGTCTGTTTGTACATCGCCTCAATCATTCCCTGCATGTCGGCGATTGCGATGAAGTCGAAATCGGTGACGCTTTCGTCGGGAGCGGTGGAGAAGGTGAAGTAGTCCTCGCCGAGGTTTTCCGCCAGTCCGAAAGTGATTGCGTCGTCGCCGCTTCCGTACACGCCGCGCACTTCGTATGCATACGTTTCGCCGGGTTCAAGCCCGTAGAACGTAACGATAAACCTGTTTTTGTAAACAACGCTGTTGCCGGGGGCGTTGTCGCGTTCAAGATAGGTGTATTCCTTTTCTTCCACGACTTTACCGTCCGCGTCGGTCACTTCGTACGTGACTTCGGTGTGCTGTATGCACAACAGCCCGAGGTCGATGAGCGGTATATATTGAGCGCGGGTTTCGCCGTTGATGATTATGCTGTCGTTGTTTACGCGTGTGGTGCGGAAGTCCTTGTCCTTGCTTGCGTCCATATCGTCGGTGGTAAGGCGCAGTGTGCTTATTTCGTTGCCTTCGCCGTCATACAGCACAACTTCGGCACCTATGTTTTCGGCGGTATAGAATGACAGCTTGAATTCCGAACCGCCTTTACCCGCTTCCGTGCTGAAATTGGCGGTGAGTGCGGAAGGCAGACGTCCGTTTTCCTGCGTGGGTTCGTTGAATTCTATTGCTACGGGTTGGTCGCTGACGTAAGTCAACTGTCCGCAGGCAAGTTCCGCATATCCTGCCGCATATCCTTCGTGAGGCACGAGAGTGAACGGGGTTTCGCGGGCGAAGATGTCGTTGAAGTCGCGTTCGTCGTCGGTGGCAAACGCAATGACGATGTTGTTCGCTATGCCGCTGAGCCCGACGTAGAAACTGTCCGTCAGATAGTCTTCCAGCAAGGTGTCCACGGCGTCGTAGAGATTGTCGCCTTCTATGCTGAGTCCGAGCGAGTCGGTCAACAGCCCTTGAAGCACGGGGAACAGCACGGGCAGGAAGGATTCAAGCACTATGTTGTCCTTCGTGATTTGCAATTCGATGTTGGTATCCGTGTACATGTTAAGCACGGTTTCGATGAGGTCGAATATTTCGTCCAGCTTGCTTTCCTCTGCGTAAGTGAGCCCCGCTTTGGTCAGGTCGAAACGATAGGAAAGAAGAGTTTTGATAAGAGAGTTGTCGTCACGGTACAGCGGGTCGAGCAGGGTGTCCAACAACGTCTTCGCCAGGTCGCCTCTGTCGCAGAAGTCCGAGAAATCGCGCAGTGCCGCGATGAATTGCGCGCGGTAGACTTTGTCGTAGGGCGTTTTTTCGGAGGCGGTTCCGCTGATTGCGGGCAGTTCCGCACCGAACACTTCTTCCGTCGTGGGTTCCATACCCGCGGTATGCGCCATCATAATGAAGGACGCCATTTCGGACAGGGTGAGTTCTTTGCCTTCCTGACCGAATTTCAGGTCGAGCAGAGTTTGCACTACGGCTTTGAGATAGTCGACGGCATTGTCGTACGTCTTGCCGTTGTAGGGGTATCCCTCTTCGCCGTACAGGTCTTCCAGCACCGTATCGACGAGATACCCGACGATTTTACCCAGCGTGTTTGCATATTCGCCGAAGAAGGCGTTGCCTTCAAGAGCACCTGTCACCACGCCCACGAGGTCGAGGTCGTCAATCGTGCGACGGTTGACGAAGTGGTCGACTATGCGTTCGACCAGTATGCCGTAGATTTCTTCCGTGATATAGTCGTCGTAGGAGAGCACGCTCATTCTGTCGTAGTGCAGCGTGTAGGCGAAGTAATCGGGGTTGGCGTCCACGACGGCTTGCCAGTTCTTCGCCGTGGGCGATGCGGCGTACGCTGCGTACGCAGTCTGATATGCGGCATCGTTCCAGGGCGCTGCCGCGGTTATGTTGGTGGACGCCGTTTCTTTGAGTCCGTCGAGAATGTGTATAGACGAGGTGAATTTCTCGCCCGTCGCGCCGTCATCCAGCGTGTAACGCGTTATGTCGATAAAACGTATGGGCGAGTTGTAACTCACGGAAGAGCCGGTTTCCAGCTCGTAGAAAGTTCTGCCCGCCGCATCGGTGTAATACGCGACGTCGCTTGCGTGCATATGTCCGCCAAGCCCGTAGCGAATGCCCGCTTCGAGGAAACGCAGGGTCGTGTATTCCCAGTTGTAAAAGACAAAGTCTTTTAAGATATCGTCCTCTTGCTCGAAATGCGGCAAAGCGTTGAAGTGGTACGCCGCGACGTACGTCTTGCCTACGTTTTTGGGAGCCAGGGTGTAAGAGTCGATCCAGTTGAAAACCTCTTCGGTTATTCTGCCGCCCGTGAGGTGATTGAGTTTGCTGTCCGCAAAAACGGGTTGTCCCGCGGCAAATGCCGCTTCCACGCCCTCTTCGTCCAGAGCGTCGAGTGCGACGTTGCCTTCGGCGTCCGTCGTGTAGAAAGTTTCCTCGGGGTCGTTTTTCAGAACCTCGTATTGAGTCCGATTGATGCGTACGGGCACAAGCGACTCCGCGGCTTCGCGGTCCGTGCCGTCGAGAAGGAAAAACACGTAATCGGGGTTGTCGGCGATTTCGACGCGATAACTCAGCGTGTTGTGACCGCTGCCGAGGGCGTAGTACCATTCGGATTGTCCGAAGGCGTCGGAAAAATAACTGAGCGTGAGGTTGCCTGCGTTGTTGGACGCGACGTATCCGCCCGTATAAGACGTTGCCCAGTAGTCTTCGCCGTAAATGTCGGTGAGCGCAATGCCTTTGCCGCCGTCGGGGAGATTGCCGTCAAGCGAGGCGTTCGGGAAGCCAAGACCCGCGAATATCAGCGCGAATTGCGCGGCGGTTACGGTTTCGGCAAGATGACCCGACCCGTCGATATGACTGTACAGCGCTCCCGAACCGTTGTAAAGGTCGTGGTTGCCGGTTATGACGAACACCTGGAAATTTTCGTAACCTGCGACCTTGCGTACTTCGTTCTGCAAAAAACGGAGTGCGTTTGCCACGTCGACGAGCGCAAGGCGTTCGCCGTTTTTGCAAAGGTCACCCGTTGCGAACAGATAGTGCGGAGCGGTGCCCGCCTGCGCTTCGGCAATAAAGCGTCTTACGTTGGCATTGAGTATCGTACCGCTTTCCAACACCAGTTTGGTGTCGCCCGTCATCGAATTGTAGAAGTCGCTGTCGTAGTAATCGTCAGCCGTAATCTGCGTGTAGCAGTTTTCGAGAGGGAAGTAGTGGATATCGCTCATATGACCGAGCGAAATTTCGCTATGTAAGTCTGCCGAAAAAGTATCTTCCGCGTCGGCAACTCCGCTTACCGCGAAAGCGAAAGTGAACAGGAATGCGATTGCAAGTACAATCGCGGGAACGAAAGAGGGTGTCCTCACGATGCGTTTCATATTTCCTCCTTATCATGGGCACGCAAAGTGCCGTTACAAAAAGCGCAAAAGCGCGTTAAATCCCCTGGTAACATAATAATTATACATATGTTCGATAAAATAATCAATACCGAATTTTTCGGGCGTGTTTCCAATCGGCGGACAAGTTGCCGAAAACTTCCGAAAAAAGGAATGCAATCCCGCAAAGCGGGAAAAAATCGATCCACAATTTGCGGAAAAGAGTAGGTTAGAATGCGGAAAATTCGCAAAAGACGGCGTTTAACGAAATTTACCGTTGCAAAACGTCTCGCTGTGTGCTAGACTTTAAGTACAGAAGAAATTCCTGCTATGTTCGTGATGATGTTCGATTTTGAACCACAGAATTTTATACGGGACGGCGCGTCCGTTTTGCGGATGTCAGGCCTCATAAGATCGGAGGAAGGCAGAAACAGAAGGCAGCTGTTAACCCACCCTGCACATGCAGGTTTATAAAATGGCATCACACGGCATCGTGGGATTTTCTCGTTTCAGGGGAGTTTTCGGAGTGCGCGAGTTCGGCGCACTTTTCTTTTTGTCGACGGCGACACCTGTCCGCACCGAAGAAAAAGTCTTCGCGTTGCGTCGTGCAAAACTTTTCTGCGCGTCTTTTACGCCTGTTTGCCTCGGTTTCAGGTGTTAATGTCAATAAACACAAATCGTGTACAGATTTTTTGTTTTGCCTTGTAATTGCCACTGTCAAGTGCGTTTTCGTCGGCAAAAACCTATATAAAGCGAAATATAATACACGATACGTGTTGTAAATCGTCGAAATTATCGAAAACACGATTTGTGTATTATGGGCGTGTTGCCGAGTTTGGGTCGGGGATGGCCTGCCGCATTTTCGTTGCGGATTGCGGTTGACGTGCAATAAAGCGCAGTGGCACGCGAAAGTCAACGGCTTTCGATGTAAAGAACGGGTCGGAGCAATCGGGGCTCGGAAAAAGAAAAAAAGCATCGCGTGCGATGCTTTCTGGTACCCTCATGGGGAATCGAACCCCAGATTCCGCCGTGAGAGGGCGACGTCTTAACCGCTTGACCATGAGGGCGTTTTGCGTTTTTGCCTTTCGGCTATGTGATAATAGCATAAAAGCGCGATGTCTGCAAGCGAATTTTCCACTCTTTTCAAAATTGGTCGATTTTCCGTCGTTCGCATTCGTTTGTGCGTGCTATGCGGACGGTACGCCATGCGATGTGCGCATTGCGCGCGATTGTGTCCATTTTTTGCGCGGTCGGTCTTGAATTGCGCGCGAAAACATGTTAGAATAATCAAAAACTTTTTTGGGGGAAGTTATGATTTTTTCCAAAGTTTCCGAACGGAACAGAGTCATAATCGCCGTGGTGCTTTTCGTCGTATTGTTCGGCGTGATGCTGACCATGGCAAGCCTTTACGACCTTGACGTCAGCAAAATTCTGACAAAAGGCGTGCTCGAAGACGGCAACTACCTGGCGAGCGACGTTTTCGGCGTGGGATTGGAGATATTCGGCTCCTCGCCCGTCTACATCATTGCCGGCGTGTGCCTTGCGCTCGTCTGCCTTTATATCTTCCGCTTCCTGAAATTGCGCCCCATGCGTGAAATTCTTGCGGTTATATTCTTTGCGGGCACTGTTGTGGCATTCTGGTTCTTCTTCGACGACATTTTCAAATACATCGCCGAGCATACCCACAGCGAAGATACGTACATCGAAGCGGCGATGACATTCGTTGCCGTGCTTTGCGCGTTGCTTGCGTCGGGCACCGTGGTGCTCGCTCTCAACAACGTCAAGGACGACACTCTGAAAAAACTGATGAAGTTCGTCCTTGCGTTCATAGTTATGGCGGCTCTTGCAAACCTCATCGTCGCCATAGTCAAAGGACCCGTCGGCAGAATGAGATTCCGCGCCATGAACAGCAGCGGCGACACCGAGTTTTCGGGATTCACCGCCTGGTACGTTATGAACGGCAAGCGCACTCCCACCGCAGAGGAAATGGCGGCGTACGGCTGGGCGTCCGACGCGTTCAAGTCCTTCCCGTCCGGTCACACCTGTGCCGCGGGCATGACTTACGCGCTGATGATGCTCCCCGACGTGCTGAAAATCAAGAACAAGCAGGCGAGAGCACTGTGCTGGATATTCCCCGTCGTGTTTACGGGACTTGTGGCGGTCAGTCGCATTATGGTGGGGGCGCACTACTTCTCCGACGTACTCGTGGGCGGCACGCTTGCGTTCGTGTCCATGCTCATTGCGCGTGAGATTTTCGTGTGCAAGTTCAGCCACTTCATGTGCTTCAAGAAAGACTACGTGCCCGCAATCGAGGACGACGCCGAATAAACGCTTACGGTGTGCGCGCATAATGTACGCGCACCGTTCGGAGATGAGATGAAAAAGAAATTCAAAGTATTGTTCGGGGTGTTGCTCGGACTGTTCATAGTTGTGTTCGGGGTGACGTGTTGCGTTATGGGCATTTCCGATTGTGCGGTTGCGAAAGACTATTTCAACGGCGAAATCAATCCGTATATCGCCGAGGGCACCGCAATGGTATCGGCGCACAGAGCGGGCAGTATCGTTGCCCCCGAAAACACGCTCAACGCCTTTATGTTGGGCATTGAAGAGGCAAAGACGGGCGGTTATACCGTGGATATCTGGGAGTTCGACCTTCATATAACCAAGGACAACCAGCTTATATTGTTGCACGACGACACGCTCAACCGCACCTCCGACGCGACGGAAGTGCTGGGCGACGACAAAGCAAAACCCGAGGACTACACGCTGGAAGAACTGCGTCGTCTCAATATGGGCTACAATTTCGAGCTCGATGGCGAGTATCCTTTCCGCAATCTGACCGAGGAGGAAATCGACGCGGCGAATCTTCGCATATGCACGCTCGACGAAGTGCTGAGCTATATGACAAGCAATGAAGTCGCTGAGGCAATACCTGTCGAATACGGCAAATTCCGTTACATAATCGAAATAAAAAACAACGGCAAAGAGGGCAAAAAAGCCGCGGATATCCTTTACGAAACGCTCGTTGAATACGATTTGCTTGCCGACGTGGTTTTCGGCACGTTCAATCAGGATATCACGACCTATGTCGACAAAAACTATCCCGATATGTTGCGTTCCTCGTCCATATGCGAAGTGCTCGACTTCTGGTTTGCATATCTCACGAACGCCGACCTCGACAAACGCGGGGTAGGCTACTGCGCGTTGCAAATCCCGTACAGCAAGTCGCTGAACTTCCTCGGCAAAAAAGAACTGATCGAATATGCGCACCGTTACAATATAGCGGTGCAGTATTGGACGATTAACGAAGCCGACGACATCGAATTTCTGAATTCTATCGGGGCGGATTGCATTATGTCCGACAAACCCGACGTGTGTTACGATGTGCTGAAAGGCGCGCTTTGAACGAAGCGTAACACTTTTAATGATGACAACGCGCGGCGCAAATGCGACGCGCGTTTTGTTTCAAATCGGTCACGCAGTCTTTTCAAAGCGTTTTCGCGTGACTTTTTGTGTCAAAGCAGTTGCAATTTTTCTCTGCCTTTGATATAATCGCTCATACAGTTGCTGGTGTGGCTCAGCAGGCAGAGCGATTCACTCGTAATGAATAGGTCGGCGGTTCGAATCCGCCCACCAGCTCCACAAAGCCCCGCTCAAAAGAGCGAGGCTTTTTTTATGCCGCGGGCGGATTCGTACCGAATTTTACCCCACAAAGTGTCCTCACTATGTTGCGGTACTTTGCGGGGACCCCGAGATTAACCCCACAAAGTATTTACTTTGCGGGGACCCCGAGATTAGTCCGCAAAGCAAACTGCAGGACGACAAAGCGTGCGCAACAGATTGCCCCCTTGCCGCTATTCCGTCGCACGATGTGCTCCTTACGCATCCGCCCACCAGCTCCACAAAGCCCCGCTCAAAAGAGCGGATTTTATTATTCAGATAACACATAACGGTGTTGTAATTGCAATTTAAACTACCGATGTCAATGCAAGGAATGTCGTTGCGGGGACGGTTGCGTCAGTGCGGGGGAAAAGTTTATTCGGGGCTGTTGTCGGAATTACCGTCGGTCTTGTCGACGGTTGTATCGTCGTAAGTCTTGTTGCGGAAGCGGTTGCCCGTATTTGCGTAGACGATTGCGAATATCACAATGGCGACGTCGATTGCGATGACGAGATAAATCAGCCAATTCAGTTTGTAAAATCCTCCCAGAAACACGGCGGGCATTGTTATACCTACGGGGAGCAGAATGCCGCCGACGAATTTGCAGAGGGCGCGGGCGTCGTATTTTTCGCGTTCTTTTTTCGGCATGGTGTTGAAACCGGCAATAAGCATTGCGCCTTTGCCGCACATCATGACAACGGAAATTGCAATTATCACGGCACCCAAAAATGCGGTTATGCAGAGTGCCACTATGTCGGAATCGCTCATGATCAAATTGTATTTTAGTATTCGCACCGTGTCAAGAGGCTTTGAATCAGAGTGGATATTGTCGTGAAAACACGTTGAAAAAAGGGCATGCGGAGCAGTAGATATTAAGGATTGATATTATCAATAACATGCGTTGAAAGAATCATTAAGAAATTTTTTATTTTTTTGGCGTAAACTATTGACATTTGGCAGACATAGAAATATACTGTTAGCAGTCAGGACGAAGGAGTGCTAGCAAACGACGGCTCCCGTAATGCGAGGTAAGTATGAGCAAGGAGTTAAGCGAAAGAAAAAAGAAGATACTGCACGCGCTGGTTGACGTATATATCGCAACGGGGCAACCGGTATCCAGTTCGGACATACAGACCAAGTATATGCCCGAAGTCAGTTCCGCGACGATAAGGGCGGAGCTCAGCGCGCTCGAAGCGTTGGGTTACGTCGAACAACCTCACACTTCCGCAGGACGTGTACCGTTGAAGCCCGCATATCAGATGTACGTCGGCGACATCGACGCCAGCAACGAAAAGGCGTTGACCGATGCCGAGACGGCGTTCATCCGCAACCGTTTCACCGAGAAACTCGACGAAGTGAAGGACATATCCAAGCGTGCGGCGGAGATAATCAGCGATGTGACGAACTACACCTCGTTTTTCGTCAGCAACTGCAACGTCAATGTTATGATAGAGGAGATCAAGCTCGTGCCTCTCAAAAAGGGCAGAGGACTTGTGCTCATCGTGACCGACCACGGTATCATCTCCGACAAGACGATTGACCTCAACGAAAATCTGCGTCAGGAGTACGTCGAGACGGCAACGCGGCTTTTGAACAAGGTGTTCGGCGGCAGAATGATATGCGAACTCGATTCCATTGACCTTGACGGCGAAATAGCCGACGAACTGGACGGGTTCCGCGACGTGTTCGATGCGGTGCTGACGATAATCCAAAGTTATATGGCGGAGCACAGCGACAACGTGGTTGTCGAGGGCGCGCTCAAAATGTTGGATTATCCCGAATACAACAACGTCGAGGACGCAAAGAACTTCCTCGCCGTGATATCCGACCACGACAGCGTGTCCGAACTGCTTGCCGCACCGCAGGACAGCATAGAGTTCTCGGTGAGAATAGGCAAAGAGGACAGCGGCGTGGACAAATGCGCGATAATCACCGCGGCTTACAAAATCGGCGACGAGGTTGTGGGCAAAGCGGGCGTCATCGGACCCGAAAGAATGGATTACAAAAAGGTCATCGGCGTGCTGGATTATATGAAAAAGACGCTGGGAGCCGTACTTGACAACGATAAGGACTGAATATGAAAGACAAGGAATTCAAAGATAAAAGAGACGTGAAAGCCGAGCAACACACCGAAACGGCGGAAGAGAAGAAATCCGCGACGGAAGTCGTGCTCGACCGCGAAGAAATGGGCGACGAGAAGTACATCGAAGCCCTGGAAGAGCGCATCGGGTTGTGCATGGCGGAGAGTGTGTCCGCCCGCAACATAGCGATGCGGTTGCAAGCAGACTTCGACAACTACCGCAAGCGCAACGCGTCGCTTGCCGAAGAGATGAAGAATCTCGGCAAAGCGATGGTTATCGAGAAGATGCTGACCGTGCTTGACAACTGCGACCTTGCCCGCAAATATCTGACGGACGAAGCGGCGTTGCAGGGGTTCAATATGATGGAGAGGCAGATTCTCGACGCGCTGGACTCGTTCGGTCTGACCGAAATCGAGGCGGAGGGAAAGGAGTTCGACGCCAACGTGATGACTGCGGTCGAAAGAGAAAAATCCGCGGGCAACGAAGGCAAAGTAATCGGCGTTGTCGCCAAGGGGTATAAGCTGAACGGAAAGGTTCTGCGCCCCGCAAGCGTCAAAGTCGGCTGTTAAAATGAAATCGACCGACCGAGCGTAAAGTCCGGTCGGGAAAAAAGTTTATAAAGGAGACACAACTATGGGAAAAATTATAGGTATAGACCTCGGAACAACTAACTCGTGTGTGGCGGTTATGGAAGGCGGCGAGCCTGTCGTAATCCCCAATGCGGAAGGAATGCGCACCACGCCTTCCGTGGTGGCGTTCACCAAAGACGGCGAAAGGCTGGTCGGCGAAATCGCAAAGAGACAGGCGGTTGCCAACCCCGAACACACCGTCATATCCATCAAGAGAGAGATGGGCAGCACTCACAAAGTGAAGATCGAAGGCAAGGAGTACACTCCGCAGGAGATCTCCGCAATGATACTGACCAAACTGAAAAACGACGCAGAGAAGTATCTCGGCGAAAAGATAACCGAAGCGGTAATCACCGTCCCCGCGTATTTCAGCGACTCGCAGAGACAGGCGACCAAGGACGCAGGTAAAATCGCGGGACTGGACGTCAAGCGTATCATCAACGAGCCTACGGCGGCGGCACTTGCTTACGGCGTGGACAAGGACGAGAACAAACAGCAGAAAGTCCTGATATTCGACCTCGGTGGCGGCACGTTCGACGTCTCGGTGCTGGAACTCGGCGACGGCGTTTTCGAAGTGCTTGCAACCAGCGGCAACAACCGTCTGGGCGGCGACGACTTCGACAAGCGCATAATGGACTGGATTGTCAGCGAATTCAAGGCAAAAGAGGGCGTTGACCTCTCCGGCGACAAGATGGCGATGCAGAGAATCAAGGAAGCGGCGGAAAAAGCCAAAATCGACCTGTCCGGCGTCACCAAAGCCAAGATTTCGTTGCCCTTCATCGCAATGGTCAACGGCGCACCCAAACACCTCGATATGGACCTCACCCGTGCCAAGTTCGACTCTCTGACCGAAGACCTCGTTCAGAAGACCGTCATTCCGACTCAACAGGCACTCAAAGACGCGGGTCTGTCCGTCAACGACATCTCGAAGGTCATTATGGTCGGCGGCTCCACCCGTATCCCCGCAGTCTATGACGCGGTCAAGAAACTCACGGGTAAAGACCCCTACAAGGGCATCAACCCCGACGAATGCGTCGCAATCGGCGCGGCAATTCAGGCAGGCGTGCTCGCAGGCGAAGTCAAGGATATGCTGTTGCTCGACGTAACGCCTCTGTCCCTCGGCATCGAAACTCTGGGCGGCGTGTTCACCAAACTGATCGACCGCAACACGACCATTCCTACCAGCAAGTCGCAGATATTCTCCACGGCGGCGGATCATCAGACCTCGGTCGACATTCACGTCCTGCAAGGCGAGAGAAAGTTCGCACGCGACAACAAGACCCTCGGCAGATTCGAGCTTACGGGCATTGCTCCCGCACCTCGCGGAGTGCCGCAGATCGAAGTCACCTTCGATATCGACGCAAACGGCATAGTGTCCGTCAAAGCGGTGGATAAGGGCACCAACAAGTCTCAGTCCATCACGATAACCGCGTCCAGCAACCTTTCCGAAAGCGATATCGACGCCGCAATCAAGGACGCCGAGAAGTACGCCGAAGAAGACGAGAAACGCAAGAACCTCGTCGACGCAAAGAACAATGCGGAACAGCTCGTGTTCGTCATCGAGAAATTCGAGAGCGACAACGGCGACAAGATTTCCGACGCCGACAAGACGGCACTCAAAGACGCCATCAAGGCAGCGCGCGAAGGTCTTGAAAAAGCCGACAGCGAAGACGCTGTGAAAGACGTGGTGTCCAAACTCAGCAAGGTTTCCGACCCCATCTTCACGAAGTTCTATCAGGAGAACCCCGAAGCGGCTGCGGAGGCTGCGCGTCAGGCGGGCTTCGACCCCAACGCGGCAGGTAGTAACGCGGGCGGCTACAACGGCGGTGACGACGGTGTCGTCAACGACGGCGACAACATGACCCCTCCCGAAGGCGGTTGGGAAGACTAAACAATGCACGGCGGAACCCTGCACGGGGTTCCGCCGCGTGTTCGGCTGAAACGCCGTGAACGCAAGCGCGCACCCGCGCGCTTTAAGACTATAAAGGAAGGTAAGCCTCAGGGCACGAATATTTATGGCAGACAAGGACTATTACGAGATATTGGGGGTGGACAAGAAAGCGTCGGGAGACGAGATTAAATCCGCCTACCGCAAACTTGCCAAAAAATATCACCCCGACCTATACACCAACGCCAGCGAGTCCGAAAAGAAAAACGCCGAGGCAAAGTTCAAGGAAATCAACCACGCTTACGACGTCCTGTCCGACGCCGACAAACGCGCGGCTTACGACGCTTACGGCACCGAGAACGGTCCGTCGCCGGGAAGCGGCTCGGGCGGTTTCGGAGGTTTCGGCGGTTTCGGCGGTTCGCAGGGCTCGGGCGGATTCGGCTTCGATATGGACGACATCTTCTCCAGCATTTTCAGCGGCTTCGGAGGAGGCAGGTCGCAGCAGTCGAGAGCCAATGCTCCCCAGCGCGGCAGCGATATCCGCGTCGGTCTCACTTTGACTTTCGAAGAGGCGGCGTTCGGTGTTCAGAAGAAAATAAGCGTCAGGCGCGTGGAGTCGTGCGCGGATTGCAACGGCACGGGCGCCAAAGACGGCAAAGCATACAAGACCTGTACCAACTGCCACGGCACGGGACAGGTCACGCAGACGCAACGCACTCCTTTCGGACAGTTCACTTCGACGGGCGTTTGTCCCGTCTGTAAGGGCAGAGGAAAGGTGATAACGGAAACCTGCAAGTCCTGCAACGGTCAGGGCAGAGTGGAACGCGTGCGCGAAATCACGGTCAACGTCCCCGCAGGTATCGACAACGGACAGACAATTACTTACGCAGGCGAAGGCAACGGCGGACGCAACGGCGGCGAACGCGGTTCGCTCGTCGTGGAAATTGCGGTGCGTCCGCACAAGCTCTTCCGCAGAAGCGGCAGCGACCTGCAACTGGAACTTCCGCTCACCATCGCGGAGGCGGCTTTGGGTTGTACGGTATTCATACCCACGTTGCGCAATCCTCAGGAATTGAAGATACCCGAGGGAACGCAGTCGGGCACGATATTCCGTCTCAAAGGCTGCGGCGTAAAGAAACTCCGCGCAAACGACAACGGCGACCTGTACGTCAAAGTCGTGGTCGAAGTACCCAAGAGCCTCACGCGCGAACAGAAGGATTTGCTCCACAAACTGGACGGCTGTTTCGAAATCAAACAGTTCCCGCGCAAGAAGGAATACAGAGACAAAAATTAACACAAAAGGCGGTTTAAGCAGTTCTTACGGACTGTTTAGCCGCCTATTTTTGTAAAAATGAAATATCAGCTTATTACGGTCACAACCAATCACGACGACTCCGAACTGGTGTCCTGCGCTATGTTCGACGCAGGCGCACAGGGAGTAAGTGTAATCGACAGAGAGGACTTCGCCGACCTCATAAAGAGCGACGTCGTGTGGGATTACGTCGACGAGGCGGTGTTGCGCGCAGGCGAGGAAGTCAAGGTTTCCACCGTCGTCGCGGAAGACGACGACGCCTTTCTTCCTGCGCTTCACAAACGGCTTGCCGAGATGGCGGAACACGGCGTGCGTTACGGAGAAATCAACTCGTCGTACATCGACGAGGCGGACTGGGCTAACGAGTGGAAGAAGTACTACAAACCCATTGTAACGTCCTCGGTTACGGTTGTGCCGACCTGGATACGTTACGACGCCGCCGAGGGTGAACGCATAATGCGGCTCGACCCCGGTATGGCGTTCGGCACGGGCGAGCACGCCACCACGCGTATGTGTCTGGAACTTATGGGCGACGTAGGCGGCAAAAGCGTAATCGACGTCGGGTGCGGCAGCGGAATACTCGGCATTGCCGCGGCGATATGCGGGGCGCGTTCCGTGTATATGTGCGACGTGGACGCTCAGGCGGTCGAGGCGGCGCAGAGAAACGCCGCATTGAACGGCGTCGAGTGCACCGTGGAACAAGCCGACTTGCTCAAAGGCAACGAGAAAGCCGACCTCGTGTTTGCAAATATCACCGCCGACGTGCTTATGCGGTTGGCTCCCGACGTGGGCAACCATATGGAGCAGGGTGGCAGGCTCATTCTGTCGGGCATCATCGCCGACAGACTTGACGAAGTTGCCGAATGTTACGCAAAGTGCGGTTTCAAAACCGTGAACTCCATGGCTTGCGACGACTGGCGTGCTCTTATGTTGATTAAATAATATGGAAATCAGACGCTTTTTTGTTTCCCCATCCGATATCGACGGCAACACAGTCACCGTACGCGGCGACGAGTTTGTGCATATGGTCAAAGTACTCCGCGTCAAAAAGGGGTTCAAAGTTATTGTCTGCGCCGACGACGGCACGGAACGCGATTGCACCGTGCGCGAAATCACGGGGGATTGCGCCGTGCTCGACGTCGATGCTCTCCGCAAGGTTGACAGACGGAAGGTAAGGCTTACGCTTTATTGCGGATTGCTCAAAAATCAGAAAACGGATATCGTGATACAGAAAGCCGTGGAACTCGGCGTCGTGCGTATAGTTCCTTTCGTGTCGGCAAACACCATCGAAAAGAAATTCAACGTAGAAAGAGGCAGACGAATCGCCTTGGAAGCCGCAAAACAGTGCGGCACGGCGTACGTGAGCGAAGTGTGCGAACCCGTCACGTTCGATAAAATGACTGCCGGGTTCGGGGAATATTCCGACGTGCTTTTCGCTTACGAAAAGGAAAGGGAAAATCCTGTCAGAAGCGTTGCTTTCCACGGCAACGACGTCGCACTTGTCGTGGGCAGCGAAGGCGGCTTTACGGAAGAGGAGCACGAAGCGGCAAAAAACGCGGGAGCGGTATCCGTAACGCTCGGCAGAAGAATTCTGCGCGCGGAAACTGCCGATATCGTCGCTTGCGCGCTTACTCTCGACGCACTCGGAGAACTCGATTATGACGAATAACAAACCACGCATTGCCGTTGTGACCCTGGGTTGCAAGGTGAATCAGTACGACTCCGACGCGGTCACCGCGTTGCTTGCCGACCGCGGTCTCGAAGTCTGCGGCGGGTCCGACTATGCCGACGTTTACATAGTCAATACATGCGCCGTCACGGCGGAAGCGGAAAGAAAATCCCGACAGGCGGTCGGCAAAATTCTCAAAGTCAATCCCGATGCTGAGATATACGTGTGCGGTTGCGCTTCTCAAAACAATTTCAGCCAGTTTGCACGCGACAACGTGAAATTCATTTCGGGTACGAAAGGCAAGATAAAACTTGCGGAAGAACTTGCCGCAAAGTATGCCGACGGCTGTGACGACGGCTATTTCGACAAAATAGTCACGCCCGATTTTTCCACTTCGTCGGTTTATGAGGAAACCCGCAGAATTCAGACCTCGCGCACGCGCCATTTCGTCAAAATCCAGGACGGCTGCAACAACTTCTGCGCCTATTGCATAGTTCCGTATCTAAGAGGGCGGAGCAGGTCGCGCAGTATGAGCGGAGTGCTTGCCGAAATCAACGACGCCGCGCTTACGGCAAACGAAGTCGTGCTTACGGGCATAAACCTTTCGGCGTATGGAAAGGATATCGGAACCTCGCTTACCAATCTGCTTATCGCCTTGCAGAATTGCGGTTTGCGCATTCGCCTCGGCTCGCTCGAAGCGGGAGTTATCGACAGAGAATTCCTCGCGGCGGCAAAAGGACTCAAAAAGTTCTGTCCGCATTTTCATCTTTCATTGCAGAGCGGCGACGACGGAGTTCTTGCCAACATGAACCGCCATTACAAAACGGCGGAATTCGCCGAAAAAGTGGCGCTGATACGCGAATATTTCCCGCACGCCGCAGTGACGACCGACGTCATCGTCGGCTATCCCACCGAAAGCGAAGAGGCTTTTGAAAACAGTTTGAATTTCTGCCGCGAAATCGCGTTTGCGGATATGCACGTTTTCCCGTATTCGTCGCGTAAAGGTACGGTTGCGGGCAAGTTGCCCGTACTTCCCGCCGACGTAGTAGGCGAACGTCAGCGCAGAATGTCCGCTCTCAAACAGGAGTTGCACACCGCTTATCTTATGTCGGTCATCGGAAAACCCACCGAAGTACTCTTCGAAACCAGAGAGGACGGAATGTGGTGCGGACATACGCCCGAATACGTCAGGGTGTACAGTTCCTACGGCGCGCACAACACGCTTGCCGAAGTCGTGCCAACCGCCTTGTATCACGACGGCGTACGCGTATAATTACGTCGTACGGCTTGACCGAACGGCGGCAGGGTAGTATCATTATCACTCGGAGGTATCATATGAGCGATTGTATTTTCTGCAAGATAATCAAAGGCGAAATTCCGTCCGTCAAACTCTATGAGGACGACGATATGGTCATCATAAAGGACGTCGCGCCGCAGGCTCCCGTCCACCTGCTCCTGCTCCCCAAACAGCATTTTGCCAATATTATGGAAATGACCGACGAGCAGGCGCAAATTCTCGGTCGTTGCCTCAAAAAACTTTCCGCCCTCGCCGACGGGTTCGGTTTGGAAGGCGGTTTCCGTCTTGTGTCCAACAAAGGCGCGGATGCCTGTCAGTCCGTCGAACACCTGCATATCCATATTCTCGGCGGCAAAAAACTCGCCGACAAAATGTGCTGACAAGACGGTTTTTTCCTACCGTGCACCGCAAAAGTATTTTTCGGAAAACGGAGCGCATTTCATCGCGCTTTTCCTTGACAAATACCGTGCAATGTGTATAATAAATATCACTTGCGACCAAAAGGAGGTGAATGTCAATGTCAACAGTCAGAGTTGGTGAAAACGAGTCTCTCGACAACGCAATCCGTCGTTTCAAGAGAAAGTGCGCCCGCGACGGCATCATCGGCGACCTCCGCAAAAAAGAGGCTTACGAGAAGCCCAGCGTCAAGAGAAAGAAAAAGGCAGAAGCCGCTCGTAAAAGAGCGTACAAAAACTGAAATAAGGAGAGCATTCTCCTTACGGGGGCATAGCCCAGTTGGTTAGAGCGCTTGTTTCACATACAAGAGGTCACAGGTTCGAGTCCTGTTGTCCCCACCAAAACCCGCTGATACGGCGGGTTTTTTCGTGGAACGAACAGCCCTCCGCGGTGCAGAGCGCCGCGCACTGCGTGCCGAACTTGTGACGGTCACACTGAACGCTCCGCCCGATGCGGACAAGTCCGCGCTCCGCTAGCTGATACCGCAAAATAGGCAAGTTTAGTTGAGGGTCGCAATCTACGAAGGCAATAAAATATTTATAAGTATATCTTGCAAAACAAAATTCGGCATTTTATAATATTTACACCAAAAAACTCGTTTTCCTGATTTTCGGAGGCTTGTGGTGAGAATTGTTTTTACGGATTGCAATGTGATCGACGTTGAAGAGGGGTGCAGGGTGATGCCCGATTGCGATATTTACGTTGAGGACGGGAAAATCGCAAAGATATGTCCGCACGGCATGGTGCCACAGGGTTGGAAAGTCGAAGATATGAAGGGCGCATACGCCGCACCCGGACTTGTAAATATGCACGTTCACCTTTTCGGTACGGGCGCGCCGAGCAAAATTCTTGCAGGCGGCAAAGCTCAGACGGCAGTACTGAAATTCGTGCATACTCCGCTCGGAAAAGCCGTGCTCGGACTGCTTGTACAAAGCGCCGCAAAAAATCAGCTTTACTCGGGCGTGACTACGCTGCGAGCCGTAGGTGATTTCTGCAATTCCGATATCGCGCTCAAACGCAAGACGGCGCGCGGAAAGGGCAGTGCACGCGGATTGAAGATGCTGGTATCGGGACCCGCAATCACGGTTACGGGTGGTCACGGTGCGGGAACTTTCGCCGTGTATGCCGATGACCCGAAAGAACTTGAAAAACTGGTGGACGTCAACGTCGGCGCGGGCGCGGATTTCATCAAAATTTGCGTAACAGGGGGCGTTATGGACGCAAAACGACGCGGTGAACCCGGCGAATTGAAAATGTCGGCGGAACAAGTCAAAGCCGTTTGCGACCGCGCGCACGCCCACGGAAAGATTGTTGCGGCGCACGTCGAGAGCAGACAAGGCGTCGAAGTAGCGGCGCTGAACGGCGTCGATACGATAGAGCACGGCGCGCTTATGAGCGGGGAAGCGGTCAAGGCGATGAAGGCACGCAAAGGCGCGTTTGTCACCACTTATTCTCCCGCATTGCCTTACTGCAAACTTTCTCCAGAAATTACCAAACTTAACGAGGACAGCACGTACAATTCGCAAATAGTTCTCGAAGGAATGCGCGACAGCAGTCGTCAGGCGTATGCCGAAGGTATCGCGGTCGGAATGGGCACGGATTCGTCTTGTCCTTTCTGTACGCAATATGATTTCTGGCGTGAAGTGGTTTACTTTCACAAAGTGGGCGGTTTTACTCCCGAGCAGGCACTTTCCGTTGCGACAATCGGCAATGCGAAAATTTTGGGACTGGGCGGAGTTACAGGGTCGCTGAAAGAGGGCAAGTGCGCGGACATAGTGTTCACCGACCGCAATCCCGTCGACGATTTGACCGCACTCGGCGAAATACGAACCGTTGTTGCGTCGGGACGCGTAATACGCAATCCCAAAATCAAACGCAACGCGATGATAAAAGAGGAACTCGACCAAATAATGAGGGAGCTGTGATATGGAAAAATACGAGCTCGATTACAGCGAAAATATTGTCGTCAACGACGACGTGCAGAATATTCGCGTTCGCGCACGAAGGAAAGGTTTGCCAGTGATACTCTTCCTGCACGGCGGTCCGGGAGTGTGCGACAGACATTGGGTGCTTGAAAAACAATCCGCGCTTGCGGAAGAGTACACGATGGTGTGCTGGGACCAGCGCGGTTCCGGAAAAAGTTATCGTCCCGAAATCCGCGATTACATACCCACGGTGGAGCAGTTTGTGGACGACGTGGAATTCATGCTGGAATATCTGACAGGTAAATTCGGCGTGGAAAAGGTGATTCTTGCGGGGCACAGCTGGGGTACGCTGATAGGAACGCTGGCTGCGTATCGGTATCCCGACAAAGTCGCGGCTTATATCGGGCAGGGACAACTTGTCAACGGGACGAAGAACGAAGCGGAGTCCTATGCGTTCTGCGTGCGCGAAGCGCAACGGCTCAACGACAAACGCGGAATGAAAATGCTGGAAGGCAACGCGCCCGTAAACGGGGTATATCCGACAAGAAAAGCCATGATGGCGCAACGCGATTGTCTTTGCAAGTACGGCGGAGAGAGTTATAAGGAGCGCAAGGGGCTTGTGGGATCTTTGCTCATTCCGCTTTTGAAATCCAAGGAATATAACCTCGGCGAGATAATCGGCTATGCAAAAGGCGCGCTTTACCTTTCCGACGTGATGTGGAAGGACGTAATCGGCGTGAAATTCGACGAGGACATAAAACAACTGAAGGTGCCCGTAATCATTACGCAGGGCAGACACGACTACAATACGCCGTCGTCGGTTGCACGGGAGTGGTTCGACGCCCTTGACGCGCCCTTCAAAAAGTGGATATGGTTCGAAGAATCCGCGCATTCGCCCATAAAGGAAGAGAGCGAAAAATGGGGGCGGGAAGTGCTTGCCGCCCTAAAAGAAGCCATTGGATAATCGGCATACCGTAGGAAGTTTAAGGCGCGCCCCTTTACGGGGGCGCGTTTTTGTTTCGCGCACAAAAAATGCTGCTTCGGAATAGTATTGGAAGCGAGGTTTTATGTAGCTGTGAAAATCTGCATTCAATTCGGTTGACGAAGGTTGTGCAGGGTGCTAAAATCCTTCGTTGGGCAGGAGATATGGATACCGTTCATCTTACGCCGTCGACCACCGTCGTTCTCGTTCCGCAGCACGAACGCAGACCCGACAAATACCGTTCGGCGCACAAAGTATTAAGCGATATTGCGGCATTCTGTAAAAAGAATGTCGTTTTGATTGTGGCGACGGTTGCCGCCGCGATTTCCTGCGTTTTCGTTCCGCCCGACGCCGCTTACGCCGACTATTTCGACTGGAAAACGCTGGTCAGTCTGTTCTGTATGCTGGCGGTTGTCGCCGCGCTTCGGAACATAATGTTTTTCCGTATTCTCGCGCACAACATAATTAAAGTGTTCAAAACAACGCGCGCGTCCGTGACTGCGCTCGTGTTCATAACTTATATCGCGTCTATGCTGATTGCCAACGATATGGCGCTGATAACCTTTTTGCCGCTCGGAATGTTCGTGCTTGCCGCGGAAGACAAGCATAAATATATGCCGTTTACGTTCGTTATGCAGACAATCGCGGCGAACCTGGGCGGTATGATAACACCGTTCGGCAATCCGCAGAACCTGTATCTTTACAACAATTTCGACATTCCGACGGGGGAGTTTTTCAAAATTATGGCGATACCGACGGCGATTTCGCTCGTGCTGATTGCGTTGTGCTGTCTGTTCGTAAAAAAAGAACCTCTCGAAGAAACGGAAAAGAATATCGCGAAACTGAACTGGAAAAAGGCGCTTGTGTACTTTGTTATGTTCGCTTACGCCATAGCGATAGTATTTCGTGCGGTGCCGTTCTGGTCAGGGCTCATAGTCGTGGTACCTCTGTTGCTTGTGATGGACAGAAAGGCACTTCGCGACGTTGACTACGCGCTGTTGCTCACCTTTATGATGTTTTTCGTATTTTCCGGCAATCTTGCTCGAATTCCCGCCGTACGCGAGTTTTTCGGCAACCTGTTGGAGAAAAACACGCTTGTGACCGGTGCCCTGTGTTGCCAGTTCATAAGCAACGTGCCGTCGGCAATTTTGCTGTCGGGCTTTACGGACAACTATGCGCCCTTGCTCGTTGCCGTGAACATAGGCGGGTGCGGAACGCTGATATCCTCGCTTGCAAGCCTCATAACCTTCAAACAGTTCTGCGCGATAGAGCCCAAAAAGGCAGGGAAGTATCTGATTGTCTATCACGGGCTAAGTTTCTTCTTCCTGGGCGTGCTGCTGCTTTGTTGTTTCTTCATCTATCGATAAAATGAAAGACGGGGAGTGCGCCCCGTCTTTTTTTTTTGTTTTTCGTCCGAAAATCGAAAACAACGACGAAAACGTGCGTGACGTCAATAGTCTTTACGCCCGACGATGTAGTCGATGTCCGTATTGAAAAAGTCCGCAAGCAACCACAGACTTCGGATGCTCGGTTCCTTTTTGCCGAGCAACCACGCGCTTATAGTGTTTTGTCGAAGCCCGATTTTCTCCGCCAGTCCCACCTGATTGAGGTTGTATTCGCGCATCAGTTCTTTTATGCGGCTTGCCACCTGTACCTGTATCTGTTGCATAATGCCTCCGTGTTTAGCCCCTTGGGGATATTATATAATCCGAATTGAGTTGCGTCAAGGCGGCAAAGATGATAAAATGTCGAAAAGAGGTTGTTATGGCAGTATTGTTATCACCCCCGACTCCGAATCAGGTCACTCCCGATGCAAGAAAAAAATACAAACGCCTCGGCATTGCAATGGGCGTATGCATTGCAACATTCGTCGCCGCTTTCGTCAGTTTCGCCGCGATAGGTTTTTCCGCCGTTGCCACTTTCGGCGAAGTCAGCATGGCGTATATCGCCATTCCTTTCGGGCTGTTTCTCGTCGCAATGGTGATGTTTTCGACGTTTGCGTCCAAGCGCGCGAGAATGGGCGGGCTCATCGCTTTGCTCGACAAAATTGAAAACGCAGACCACACGGTCATTCTGTCGCTTAATCCGACCGCGGGAGAGGGCAACGCGGCTTCTACCGTTGCCGTTGTAAAAAAATGCATCGAAGTCGGGCTGCTTTCCGACTACGAAGTCGTTGCCGACGTGGTCGTGGCGAAAAAGTCGCTTGCCATGTCCGACGAAGACGCAACGGCGGCGTACGACGCGTATATCGCGGTTGCTATGCCCAATACCGCGCTGGTGGAGATATTGCGCGAAAAATCGTCGCCCGCATTCTGTTCTTCCTGCGGAGCGCCCGTCGAGAATTCTTCGTCCAAATACTGTCAGTACTGCGGCGCGAAACTGCGCGGCGAAAAGTAATCGAAGCAAACGGCATACCATATCGGGTATGCCGTTTTCTTTCCACCGCTACATATTTTATTTTCTTTCAAAAACCCCCTTTCAAATTTTTGACATTGCCTTTTAAATGGTGTATTATTTGACTATGCAATTTCTCGGCGGAACGGTTTTCATCAAAACGGCGTTTTACCTGCCCGCAGACGGTTGTCTGCACGGCGCGGTATGCGGTGCGGATTTCTGCCGCGGAAACGAGGAAATAGGATAAACAGGGCAGTTTTGCGTGAGCAGACTGCCTTTTTTGTACACGGAGGTAATATGAAAAAGGTTGCCGTAATTATGGGCAGCGACAGCGATTTGCCCGTCGTCAGCAAAGCAACGGAAACTCTCGCCGCTTTCGGCGTCGAGTACGAGGCACACGTTTATTCCGCCCACCGCACTCCCGCAGAGGCAAAAGCCTTTGCCGAAAACGCCGCCGCAAACGGGTTCGGCGTCATAATCGCCGCCGCGGGCAAAGCCGCACACCTTGCAGGAGCTCTCGCCGCGTCAACCGTTCTTCCCGTCATCGGCATTCCCGTCAAGAGTTCCACGCTCGACGGTCTGGACGCTTTGCTTTCCACGGTGCAGATGCCCTCGGGCATTCCCGTTGCCACGATGGCAATCGACGGCGCCGTCAATGCGGCGTTGCTCGCCGTTCAGATACTTGCCGTAACCGAACCCGCGCTTGCCGAAAAACTGATTGCAAAACGCGAGACGGACAAACGCGCCATACTCGAAAAGGACGCGAAACTCAACGCGTAAGAGGGCATATGGAAAAATCGTTCAGCGAAAGTTACAAAAACGCAGGCGTCGACATAACGGCGGGTTACAAAGCTGTCGAACTGATGAAATCGCACATAGCGCGGACGATGACCGCGGGCGCGCTTTCGGACATCGGCGGCTTCGGCGGATTGTTCGAACTCGACCTTACCGGCATAAAGAAACCCGTGCTCGTCAGCGGCACGGACGGCGTGGGCACGAAACTCAAATACGCATTCGCGCTCGACAAACACGACACAATAGGTATCGACTGCGTGGCTATGTGCGTCAACGACGTCATATGCTGCGGCGCGAAACCTTTGTTTTTCCTCGATTACATTGCCTGCGGCAAGAACGTGCCCGAAAGAATTGCGGCAATCGTCGCGGGCGTTGCGGAAGGGTGCGTGCAGTCCGATGCCGCGCTTATTGGCGGCGAAACTGCGGAAATGCCAGGTTTCTATCCCGCCGACGAATACGACCTTGCGGGGTTTGCGGTAGGCGTCGTCGACAAGGACGAAATCGTGGATAATTCCGCAATGAAAGAGGGCGACGCGGTCATCGCGTTGCCGTCCACTGGCGTTCATTCCAACGGCTTTTCGCTGGTCAGAAAGGTGTTTGCCGACGCCGATATGACGTCGCCGCGCGAGGAACTCGGCGGCAAATCCCTCGGCGAAACCCTGCTTACGCCGACCCGCATATACGTCAAACCCATGCTCGCGCTTTTCAAAGCCGTCAAGGTCAAGGGCGTTTCGCATATCACGGGCGGCGGCTTCTACGAGAACATACCCCGTAGCATTCCCAAAGGGCTGGGCGCGAAAATCAAAAAGTCCGACGTCAAAGTTCTGCCGATATTCGATCTCATCGCAAAAGAAGGCAACGTGCCCGAACGCGATATGTACAACACATTCAATATGGGCGTCGGAATGAGTGTGGTCGTCGCAAAGGAAGACGTGGACAAGGCGTTGTCCGTGCTTGCCGAAAACGGCGTTGACGCCTACGTCGTCGGCGAGATTGTTAAGTCCGCCGACAAAGTCGTGCTTTGTTGAGGTGAACGTGAAAAAGGTTCCCGTTGCTGTAATGGTGTCGGGCGGCGGCACAAATCTGCAAGCCATAATCGACGCCGAGAAGAGCGGCAAAATCCGCTCTGCGGAAGTGGTGCTCGTCGTGTCCAACCGCGCGGACGCATACGCGCTGGAAAGGGCGCGCAAAGCGGGTATCGACACCGCCGTGGTGGAAAAGAAAACCTGTGCGTCGCAAGAGGAGTTCGAAAAGAAGGTTCGGGTGTTGCTCGACGAAAAAGGCGTGCAACTCATCGTGCTTGCGGGGTTTATGAGCATATTGTCGGCGGACTTCACGTCGGCTTATCCCGACAGAATTCTCAACGTGCATCCCTCGCTCATTCCCAAATTCTGCGGCAAAGGATTTTACGGACTTAAAGTCCACGAAGCCGTGCTTGCGGCAGGGGAGAAAACGACGGGTGCGACGGTGCATTTCGTCAACGAAATCCCGGACGGCGGCGCAATCATATTCCAAAAGGAAGTGCCCGTATGCGAGGGCGATACGCCCGAAGTTTTGCAGCACAGGGTTATGGAGCAGGCGGAATGGGAACTGCTGCCCGCCGCTGTCGAGAAAGTGTCGGCGGAAATACTTAAAAATCAATAATATACGCAAAACGGCGTTTAACGTGTCGATTTGAGCAATGAAACGCGGTTTCGGACGTTAAACGCAAAGATAAATTCACGAGAGGAAGAAATGAACATTTACGAAACGGCAGACATCGGGGCATTGTTGAAAGAAAATTCTTATCCCGGCAGGGGTATTGTGCTCGGCAAATCCGAGGACGGCAAACACGCCGTTTTCGCCTATTTCATCATGGGCAGAAGCGCGAACAGCCGCAACAGGATTTTCGTGGAAAAGGATCAGGAGATGACCATATATCCTTTCGACGCAAGCAAGGTCGAAGACCCGTCGCTCATCATCTATTCGCCCGTGCGCCGCGTGTGGAACAAATGGGTTGTGACCAACGGCGACCAAACGGATACCGTAGTGGACGGATTGCTTGCCGGCGAGAGTTTCGCCACCGCGCTCGAAAAGCGCGAGTTCGAGCCCGACGCGCCCAACTACACCCCACGCATAAGCGGCATAATCGACCTCGATGACGGGTTTATCTACAAACTGTCCATTTTGAAGAGTGCCGACGAAAAGGGCAGCGCGTGCAACCGCTATTGCTACCGTTACGAACCTTTGAACGGTCTCGGGCATTTCATCCATACATACAACTGCGACGGCAATCCCATTCCCACTTTCACGGGTGAGCCCCGCAGAGTGCGCATACCGTCCGACATCGACAAGTTCGCAAAGACCATATGGGAAAATCTCGACCCCGACAACAAAGTGTCGCTGTACGTCGGATTCATCGACCTTGCGACAAAGAAATTTTCTTCAAGACTTTTCAACAAAAATCAAGCGTGAAAGGAGTGTATATGAAAGAGTTCGAACTCAAATACGGCTGCAATCCCAATCAGAAACCGTCAAGGATTTTTATGGAGTCGGGCGCGGACCTGCCCATTGAAATTCTCAACGGTCGTCCCGGTTACATCAACTTTCTCGACGCGCTCAACAGCTGGCAGCTCGTCAAGGAAGTCAAAGAAGCGACGGGCGAGTGCGCCGCGACTTCTTTCAAACACGTAAGCCCCACTTCCGCCGCGCTTGGGAGAAAACTCTCCGACAAACTAAAAAAGGCGTGTTTCGTCGACGATATAAAGGGGCTCGACGACAGCCCGATTGCCTGCGCATACGCGAGAGCGCGCGGCACGGACAGAATGTCCTCTTTCGGCGACTGGATCGCCTTGAGCGACGAGTGCGACGTCACTTGTGCGAAGATAATCGCTCGCGAAGTGTCAGACGGCATAATTGCTCCTTCCTACACCGCAGAGGCACTGGAAATTCTTTCCGCAAAGAGAAAGGGCGCATACAACATAGTGAAAATCGACCCCGCGTACGTTCCCGACCCCGTGGAACGCAAACAGGTTTTCGGCGTGACCTTCGAACAGGGAAGAAACAATTTCCGTATCGACCGCGAACTTCTTTCCAACGTGGTGACGGAGAAGAAAATTCCCGCCGATGCGGCGACCGACCTCATTGTCGCGCTCATAACACTGAAATACACGCAGTCCAACTCCGTGGCGTACGCCGTGGACGGACAGGCGATAGGCGTCGGTGCGGGGCAGCAGTCCAGAATTCACTGCACGCGTCTTGCGGGGCAGAAAGCCGACCTGTGGCAACTCCGTCAGCACGACAAAGTGCTGGGATTGCAGTTTGCCGAAGGCGTCGGCAGGCCCGAAAAGAACAACATAATCGACATTTATCTTTCCGACGACGCGGACGACGTAATCGGCGAGGACGTCTGGAAGCAGTACTTCGCCGTGCGTCCCGAACCTTTCACGCGTGAAGAAAAGCGCGCGTATCTCGACACGATAAAAGGCGTGTCGCTGGCGTCTGACGCTTTCTTCCCCTTCGATGACAACATTATGCGCGCATATAAGAGCGGCGTGAGTTACGTCGCAGAGCCCGGCGGCTCCGTCCGCGACGACCTCGTCATCGACACCTGCAACCGCCTCGGCATTGCCATGGCGTTTACGGGAATGCGTCTGTTCCACCATTGAGAGAGGATAAACTATGAAAATTATGGTTGTCGGAGCGGGCGGCAGAGAGCACGCGATAATCAAGGCGTTGCGCAAAAGCCCTCTCGCGGAAGAGATTTTCGTTCTGAGCGGAAATGCGGGTATGAGCAAGGACGCAACCCTTGTGCCCGTTGCACCCAAGGATATTCCCGCAATCTGCGAGTTCGCGCGGGAAAACGCAATCGACTATGCGGTCGTCGCTCCCGACGACCCGCTGGTGCTCGGTGCGGTCGACGCGCTGGAAAAGGTCGGCGTGCCCTGTTTCGGACCTCGCGCAAACGCGGCGATTATCGAAGGCAGCAAGGCTTTTTCCAAAGAACTGATGAAGAAGTACGGTATTCCCACCGCGCGTTACGAGACATTCGACAACCCGCAGGCGGCGACGGAGTATATCGACACGTTGTCCGAAGGCAAAATCGTCGTCAAGGCGGACGGACTTGCGCTCGGGAAGGGCGTTATCATCGCCGACGACAGAGAGAGCGCAAAAGCCGCCGTGCATTCCATGATGTGCGACAAAACTTTCGGCGACAGCGGCAACAAAGTCGTCATCGAAGAATTTCTGACGGGTCCCGAAGTGTCCGTGCTGTCCTTCACGGACGGCGAAACCGTCGTGCCTATGGTTTCCAGTATGGACCACAAACGCGCTCTCGACGGCGACCGCGGACTCAATACAGGCGGTATGGGTACGGTTGCGCCCAATCCCTATTACACCGAGCAAGTCGCCGAGGAGTGTATGCGGACCATATTCCTGCCTACAATCCGCGCGATGAAAGCGGAGGGCAGACCTTTCAAAGGCTGTCTGTATTTCGGGCTTATGCTGACGCCCGACGGACCCAAAGTCATCGAATACAACTGCCGTTTCGGCGACCCCGAAACGCAGGTCGTGTTGCCTCTGCTCGAAAGCGACCTGTTGCAGATTATGATTGCCTGTACGGAAGGCAGACTGAAAGACGTAGAGGTCAAGTTCTCCGAAGGTGCGGCTTGTTGCGTCGTGATGGCGTCCGAAGGTTATCCCGCCTCGTACAAGACGGGATACGGAGTGACCGTCGCACCCGATATCGACGCCGAAGTGTATTTTGCGGGAGTGAAATTCGCCGACGGCAAACTCGTGACGTCCGGCGGCAGAGTGCTCGGCGTCGTCGCAACCGCGGACACGCTGAAAAGCGCCGTCGACAAGGCGTATAAAGCAACGGACAAAGTGAGTTTTGCAAACGCGTATTTCAGACGCGACATCGGCGCGCGTGCGCTCGCCGCAAAACAGGAGTGATTATGGTATTCAGAGTTTTCGTCGAAAAGAAACCCGAACTCGCCGCCGAAGCGCGTGCACTTTACGCCGACATAACGGGTATGTTGGGCGTGAAAGGAATTGAGAAAGTCCGCGTCATCAACCGCTACGACGTGGAGGGCGTGGACGAAGAATTGTTTGCGTACGCAAAACGCAACATATTCTCGGAACCGCAGTTGGACGTCGTCACCGACGAGGCGGAAGTTGCGGGAGCGTGCGCCGTGTTCGGCGTAGAGCCTTTGCCGGGGCAGTTCGACCAGAGGGCGGACTCTGCGGCACAGTGCATTCAGATTGTGTCGCAGAAGGAAAAGCCGCTTGTCGCAACGGCGAAGATTTACGCGTTGTACGGAAAGGTTAGCGCCGACGAAACCGAAAAGATAAAGAAATTTGTCATAAACCCCGTCGAGTGCCGCGAGGCAAGTATGGAAAAACCCGCTACCCTCAAAGCGCAGTACGCCATACCAACCGAGGTAGAAACCCTGAAAGGGTTTGTTTCGCTCGACGAAAAAGGATTTTCCGATTTCGTGAAGAAATACGGTCTTGCCATGGACGCCGACGACGTGCGTTTCTGCCGCGATTATTTCGCCTCGGAAAACCGCGAACCCACGCTTACGGAAATCCGCATGATTGACACCTACTGGTCCGACCATTGCCGTCATACCACTTTTCTCACCACGATTGACGGCGTTAAATTCGACGACCCCGTTTACGAAGCGGCGTGGAAGGATTATCTTGCCGCACGCGAGCAACTCGGCAGAACGGCAAAACCCGTCAATCTTATGGACATTGCGACAATCGCCGCGAAACAGCTGCGCAAAGAGGGCAGACTGCAAAACCTCGACGAATCGGAAGAGATAAACGCCTGCACGGTCAAAATCAAAGTCGACGTGGACGGCAAAGACGAAGACTGGCTGCTGCTTTTCAAAAACGAAACTCACAATCACCCGACGGAAATCGAGCCGTTCGGCGGCGCGGCGACCTGCATAGGCGGCGCAATACGCGACCCGCTTTCGGGACGTGCGTATGTATATTCGGCTATGCGCGTTACGGGCGCGGGCAATCCGCTCAGACCTTTGTCCGAAACGATGAAAGGGAAACTCCCGCAAAAGAAAATCGTCACCACGGCAGCGGCGGGATACAGTTCTTACGGCAATCAGATAGGACTTGCGACGGGTATCGTCGATGAAATCTACCACGAAGGCTACGTCGCCAAGAGATTGGAAATCGGCGCGGTTACGGGTGCCGTTCCCGCACGTAACGTGGTGCGCGAGTGTCCCGAACCGGGCGACGTTGTCATTCTGCTCGGCGGACGCACGGGACGCGACGGTTGCGGCGGAGCCACGGGTTCTTCCAAAGCGCACAGCACGGAGTCGCTTGCGGCATGCGGCGCGGAAGTGCAGAAGGGCAACGCCCCCGAGGAACGCAAACTTCAAAGGCTGTTCCGCAACGGCGAAGCGTCCTTGCTCATCAAACGTTGCAACGACTTCGGAGCGGGCGGCGTGTCGGTGGCGATAGGCGAACTCGCGGACGGACTGCTCATCGACCTGAACGCCGTACCCAAAAAGTACGAAGGACTTGACGGAACGGAACTTGCAATCAGCGAGTCGCAGGAAAGAATGGCGGTTGTCGTCGCACCGGAAAACGCGGAGAAATTCAAAGCCTTTGCGTATGCCGAGAATCTCGAAGCGACACAAGTCGCCACGGTTACGGAAGAACGCCGTCTGAAAATGAAATGGAACGGCAAAATCATAGTCGACCTGTCCCGCGATTTTCTCAACTCCAACGGTGCGGAAAAACACGCGACGGCGCACGTTCTCGCGCCTGCGTCGCTTGAAAAGGATATTCCCGCGGACTTTGCCGAAGGAATGAAAAAGCTTGCCGACGACCTCAACGTGTGTTCCAAACGCGGACTGTCGGAGCGCTTCGACAGCACCATAGGAGCAGGCACCGTACTGATGCCTTTCGGCGGCAAAAATCAGCTTACGCCCATACAGTGCATGGTCAACAAAGTTTCCGTCGAAAAAGGCGAAACCGATACTTGTTCGCTCATGTCCTGGGGGTTTAACCCCTATTTGAGCGAAAAGAGCCCATTCCACGGAGCCTATACGGCGGTCGTCGAAAGCGTGGCGAAACTGGTCTGCGCAGGCGCGACGACGGACGGGGCGTACCTCACTTTCCAGGAGTATTTCGAAAAGCCGATGAACAAGCCCGAACGCTGGGGCAAACCTCTCGGCGCGTTGCTCGGCGCATACCGCGCTCAACGCGACCTGGGTATCGGCGCGATAGGCGGCAAGGACAGTATGAGCGGCACTTTCGAACATATCGACGTGCCCCCGACGCTCGTGTCGTTTGCCGTCACCACGGAAAAATCCCGCAACGTCGTTTCCAACGATTTCAAGCGCGCGGGCAACAAGGTTTACGTGCTCGAATGCCCGTACGGCGACGACGGACTTCCCGTCGCGACGGAGTTCCTCGCCAACGCGCGCAAAGTCAACGGACTGATGAGAGAGGGCAAAATCCTCGCCGCGTTTACTCCCGTTTACGGCGGGGTTGCAGAAGGCATTATGAAATCCTGCTTCGGGGGCGGGTTCGGTTTCCGTTTCGCTGACGACGTATCCATCGACGAGGTGTTCGGCTACCGTTACGGAGCCTTCGTCACCGAGTGCGCGGACGATGCGGCGTGCGGAAAACTTCTCGGCGAAATCACGGACGACGGCAAGTTCTCCTTCGGCAAGGAGAGCGTTTCGTCGGACGAGTTGCTCGGCATATACGAAAACAAACTGGAAAGCGTGTTTGCCTGCAACATCGCGCAAGGCAAAGGCGAAATTCCCGCCGTGTCCTATAACGGCGGTTGCAAAATCAAAGCCGCCGCAAGCATTGCAAAGCCCCGCGTGCTCATTCCCGTATTTCCGGGTACGAACTGCGAGTACGACAGTGCGAAAGCCGTGGCAAGAGCGGGAGCCGTGCCCGAAATTTTCGTCATCAACAACCTGACCGCCGACAGCATCGCGGCGTCTGCGCGCGAGTTCGCCGCAAAAGCCGACAACGCGCAGATAATTTTCATTCCCGGCGGTTTCTCCGGCGGTGACGAACCCGACGGAAGCGGCAAGTTCATCACTTCTTTCTTCCGCAACGCACGCGTTGCCGACGCGGTAAGAAATCTGCTCAACAACCGCGACGGACTTATGGCGGGTATATGCAACGGCTTCCAGGCGCTCATCAAACTGGGATTGCTTACTCACGGCGACATAGTGGAAGCGGGCGCGGATTATCCGACGCTCACATACAACACGATTGCGCGCCACCAGTCGCGCATAGTGCGCACCCGCGTTTGTTCCGATTTGTCACCATGGCTTTCGCTTATGAAAGTCGGCGACATCGTCAACGTGCCGATATCCCACGGCGAAGGTCGTTTCCTCGCATCGGACGAGTGGCTCGAAAGACTGGCAAAAGCAGGGCAGATTGCCACACAGTACGTGGATTTGCAGGGCAACCCCACGTCGGACGTGCATTTCAACCCCAACGACAGCGCGCTTGCCGTGGAAGGCATAATTTCCCCGGACGGCAGAGTGCTCGGAAAGATGGGGCACAGCGAGCGTATCGACGACGGTCTGTACCGCAACGTACAGGGCAACTACGACATCAAACTGTTCGACTCGGCAGTTTACTATTTCAAATAACCCGAATTCAGGAGGCATTATGGCAAAGTATTTCGAAGAACCTTCAAGAACATTCAGCGAGTATCTGCTGATACCCGGCTACACCGACGAAAACTGCATTCCCGCAAACGTCAGTCTGCGCACCCCACTTGTTAAATTCGCCAAAGGCGAAGAACCCGCCATTTCGCTCAACATACCTCTCGTTTCCGCCATAATGCAATCGGTCAGCAACGACACGCTGGCAATAGCGCTGGCGCGCGAGGGCGGTATATCGTTCATCTACGGTTCCCAAAGCGTGGAGAGCGAAGCGGCAATGGTAAAGCGCGTCAAGAACTACAAGGCGGGATTCGTTGTGTCGGACTCCAACCTGACTCCCGACAATACGCTTGCCGACGTGCTCAACCTCGTTGCCACGAAAGGGCACAACACCATCGCAATCACCGACGACGGAACGTCGTGCGGCAAATTGCTCGGTATCGTGACGAGCCGCGACTACCGCGTCAGCCGTATGCCGCTGGAACTCAAAGTCAAAGAGTTTATGACTCCTCGCGAAAAACTGGTAACCGCACCCATCGGTACCAGCCTCGCCGACGCGAACGACATCATCTGGGAACACAAACTCAACACCATTCCCATCGTTTCCGACGAAGGCAACCTTATGTACCTCGTGTTCAGAAAGGACTATGCGCAGCACAAGGAAAACCCGCTCGAACTGCTGGATAACAGCAAGCGTTATATGGTCGGCGCGGGCATCAACACGCTGGACTTCGAAAAACGCGTGCCCGCACTCATCGACGCAGGCGCGGACGTCCTTTGCATAGACTCCTCCGAGGGTTACACCATATGGCAGAAACGCACTCTCGATTATATTCGCAAGAACTACGGCAACACCGTCAAGGTGGGCGCGGGCAACGTCGTCGACAGAGACGGGTTCTTCTTCCTCGCAGAAGCGGGCGCGGACTTCGTCAAGGTCGGCATCGGCGGCGGTTCGATATGCATCACGCGCGAACAGAAAGGCATCGGCAGAGGACAGGCAAGCGCGCTTATCGAAGTCGCGGCGGCGCGCAACGAATATTACGAAAAGACGGGCATCTATATTCCCATCTGTTCGGACGGCGGCATAGTGCACGACTATCACATGACGCTTGCGCTCGCAATGGGAGCGGACTTCCTCATGCTCGGCAGATACTTTGCGCGTTTCGACGAGAGCCCGACAAACAAACTCAACATCAACGGCAACTACGTCAAGGAGTACTGGGGCGAGGGCAGCAATCGTGCGCGCAACTGGCAGCGTTACGACCTCGGCGGCAAGTCGGGGCTCAGCTTCGAAGAGGGCGTCGACAGTTACGTTCCGTACGCAGGCAGACTTAAAGACAACGTCGAAAAGAGCCTTTACAAAGTGCGTTCCACGATGTGCAACTGCGGCGCAATCACGATAAAGCAACTGCAACAGACGGCAAAGATGACCGTCGTGTCGGCGACCAGCATAACCGAAGGCGGCGCGCACGACGTAATCCAGAAAAACACCACTTACGTCAACAACAGATAGGTGAAATATGCAGATTATAGACGGAAAACTCGTAAGTCAGGAAACAAGAAAGGACATCGCCGCGCAGGTTGCGGCGTTGCCCGTCGATAAGTGCGGTCCCATCGGACTTGCCGTCATACTGGTGGGCGACAATCCCGCAAGTCAGGTTTATGTCAGAAACAAGATAAACGGCTGTGCGGAAGTCGGCATCAAATCGACGCTGATACACCTTCCCGCAGACAGCGCGTTCGACGAGGTCATGACCACGATAAAGAACCTCAACGCAGACCCCGACGTCAACGGAATACTGTTGCAGCTTCCCGTGCCAAAGCACCTCGACGAGGCGGCTTTGCTGCGTGCAATCGACCCCGCGAAAGACGTCGACGGTTGCCATTACGTGCAGAAAGGCAAGCTCTGGATAGGCGAGCCCGAGGTCATTCCCTGCACGCCCTACGGCGTCATGAAACTTCTCGACTACTACAATATCGAACTGCAAGGCAAGAATGCGGTCGTGGTCGGACGTTCCAACCTCGTCGGCAAACCGCTTGCGCAACTGCTTCTCGACCGCAACGCAACCGTGACGATATGCCACAGCCGCACCCGCGACCTCGGAGAAATCACGCGCAGGGCGGACATTGTGTGCGTGGCGATAGGCGTGGCGAAGTTCCTGAAAGCCGATATGGTGAAAGACGGCGCGGTCGTCATCGACGTGGGTATGGACCGCGACGAGAACGGCAAACTGTGCGGCGACGTGGATTTCGCAAACGTGGCCGAGAAGTGTTCCTACATCACTCCCGTACCTGGCGGCGTCGGTCCCATGACGGTCACGATGCTGTTGCAAAACACCGTGAAAGTCTACAAGGTTCAGCACGGTCTGAACTGAAAACACGGCTGAAAATATCCGTAAAAGCGTGCTTCTGCGCGCTTTTTTCGTATTTGCGCATTGACTGCACCCTACACGTATGATAAAATATTAAACAGTTAATTAAAAGTTTTCGGGAGTTTTTATGAAATTCGGCAAAATCGGGCACGTCGGCATAGTCGTCAGGGACTTGCAGGCGGCAAAAGAGCATTACAGCAGACTGTTCGGCATAAAAAAATGGTACGAATTGACTTATGACACGCCCCTCGACATGACTTATCGCGGAGAGAAACGCAACTGCAACGTCACGCTGTATTTCGGCGGAAAGGGCAGTACGGTCATCGAACTCATTCACACTCAGGGCGACGAAAACATTTACACCAATTTTCTTGCCAATCACGGCGAAGCCATACACCACATTCAGTACAACGTAAAAGACCTCGACAAAGCAATTGCGCACGTCGAAAAAGAGGGACTTAAAGTCCTGCAATACGCCACTTTCAAAAGCGCGGGTGCGACGGTCAAGTACGCTTACGTCGGCAAAAGCGAGAACGACGCCGTGTACGAACTTATCGAAACGACCCTGCCGACCGGAATGAAAAAAGGCGATATGCCTTTCGAAACACAGCTTGCCGCGCTGACAGGCAATTACAAACGCGTAAAATAAAAATCACCCGAAAAGGGCGGTTAATGGAGCGAAATATGGAATTTAAAACCCTGTTTACGCCTATGAAAATAGGCACCTGCGAAATCAAGAACCGTATCGTTATGCCGCCTATGATGGTTGGTTTCGGTCGTCCCGACGGTTGCCCCACAGAGGAACTGATGAACTACTACGAAGAGCGTGCGAAGGGCGGTGTCGGGCTTATCATCACCGAGATAACGCGCGTCAACGACGACCACGGTGCAAGCGCGTTCAATCAGCTTGCAATGTCACACGACTATCACATCGAGCCGATGCGTAAGTTTGTCGAACGCATTCACCGTCACGACACGAAACTGTTTGTACAGTTGCACCATCCCGGCAGACAGAACGTCGGTCTGATGATACATATGGTGCCCCTTTGCAACGCGATAAGCAAGGTGTGCAAGTCCTTCCCCAAACTCGTTTACAAAATCGCCCCCGCAATCGGCGACAAACTCATAGAGAAAAATCTCGTTCCCGCGTCGGCGGGTCCCTCGAAGTGCGAGCCCAGCAAGGTGGCGGGCGGACACGTCAGAGGACTGCGCCACGGCGAGGTCAAGAAACTCATACAACAGTTCATCGACGGTGCGGTGCGCTGCAAGAAAGCAGGCGTTGACGGCGTCGAACTGCACGCCGCTCACGGATATCTCTTGCAACAGTTTTTGAGCCCCAACACCAACCTGCGCAAGGACGAGTACGGCGGAAGTCTCGAAAACAGAGCGCGTTTCATCACCGAGATAATACAGGGCATTAAGAAAGAATGCGGTGCCGATTATCCCGTTGTCGTGCGTCTTACCGCCGACGAGTGTTACGATCGCATAGGAAAACCCGGCAAGGGTTACAGCCTCGATACGGGCGTCGAGTACGCAAAACTGTTCGTCGCCGCAGGTGCGGATGCCATCGACGTTTCTTCGGCGGCGTACGACACTTACAACTACTGGCTTGAACCCACTTCCTTCGAGTGCGGTTGGAGAGCGTATATGGCGGAGGCAATCAAAAAAGCCGTCCCGCAGGTCCCCGTTCTTGCGGCAAACCTCATTCGTTCGCCCGAACAGGCGGAAGCACAACTCGAAGCGGGCATACAGGATTTCGTCAGCCTCGGCAGACCACACATCGCCGACCCCTACTGGGCGAACAAGGTCAAAGAAGGCAGAAGCAACGAGGTCAAGCGCTGCATTTGCTGTCTGTACTGCATCGAGAGTATGATGGCAAACGCATACCACGGCAAACACGGTTGTTGCAGCGTCAATCCCGCCCTCGGTGAAGAAAAACGCGTTGCTGCGCTCACGGACGAAGGCAAAGGCAGAACGGTGGTCATCGTCGGCGCAGGTCCCGCGGGTCTTACAGCGGCGGAAATCCTGGGCAGACGCGGTTTCAAACCCGTTGTATTTGAAAAAGAAAAGGAAAGCGGCGGACAACTCAATCTCGCCGACAAGGGTCCGCATAAGGACAAAATCAAGTGGTGCTCCGACGACCTCGAAGTCAACGCACGTAAGTACGGCGCGGATATACGCTTCGGCACGGAAGCCACGGTGGAAAACGTTACCGCGCTCAATCCGTACGCCGTGATAGTCGCAACGGGTGCCGTTGCCGTCAGACCCCGTTCCATTAAAGGAACGGACGGCGCAAACGTATATACCACAACGCAGATACTCGACGGCTCCGTAAAACTCGAAAACAAAAAGGTTGCGGTTATCGGCACGGGTATGACGGGTCTCGAAACGGGCGAACTGCTTGCGCTCGGCGGCAACAAACTGACCTTTGTCGAAATGGCGGACACAGTGGCACCCGGAACCTGGTTCCAGCACATCGACGACGCAATGCCCAAACTCGAAAAAGCGGGCGCGAAATTCCTGCTGGGCACCAAACTCGTGTCCATCGACGAAAAGGGCGTCGTGACCGAAACCGTAAAGGGCAAGAAACAGGGCAGAATAGATTGCGACGCCGTCGTGCTGTCGCTGGGAGCCCGTCCCGTCAACGCTCTTGCCAAGGAACTGGAAGGAAAAATCAAACAACTTTACGTCGTGGGCGACGCGAACAAGGTCGGCAGAATCGCAAACGCCACCGCCGCTGCGTACGATATCGCTATGAACAAAATCAAATAACGAAAAAGGCACGCCGCGCGTGCCTGCATCGAAAACGAGCAAAGAAAAAGGGCGCAACCGCGCCCTTTTTGTGTGTTTGCAAGGTTATTTTTTGAGTTCGGCGAGGAATTCCTCGATTTTGTCGAGAGCCGTTTTGATTGCTTCGACGGAGTAGGCGTAGGAGATGCGGATGAAGTCCTTGCCGCTGTCGCCGAATGCGCCGCCGGGGACGACTGCCACGTTCTTGGCTTCGAGGAGTGCGTATGCGAACTGTTCGCCGTCCATTCCCGTGGATTTCACGCAGGGGAAGGCGTAGAACGCGCCGCGGGGTTCAAAGCAGGTGAGCCCCATGGCGTTGAGTCTGTCGACGAGATAGCGACGTCTTTCGTCGTATTTGCCGCGCATGTACGCGACCTCGGCAAAGTTGTCTTTGAAGGACTCTTCGAGTGCGGCAAGTGCGGCGTACTGTGCGGCAGTCGGAGCGCACATAATGCCGTACTGGTGAATTTTGTACACGACGTCCACGATTTCCTTGGGAGCGCAGATGTAACCGAGTCTCCAACCCGTCATCGCAAACGCTTTGGAAAAGCCGCTGAGGACGATGGTGCGTTCGCGCATATTGCCGATGGAGGCTATGGAGGTGAATTTCAGTCCGTTGTAGACCAGTTCGCCGTATATTTCGTCGGAGAACACGATGAGATTGTGTTCTTCGATGACGGGAACGAGGGCTTCGAGGTCGCTCTTTTCCATAACGCCGCCCGTGGGGTTGTTGGGGAATGCGATGAGGATTGCCTTCGTCTTGGGGGTGATTGCCTTTTTGACTTCCTCGACGTTGAGTTTGAACTCGTCCTCTATGTAGCACTTGACGGAAACGGGGGTCGCGCCCGTCAGGGAAACGAGGGGAGCATAGCACACGAAACAGGGCTCGGGAATGAGAATTTCGTCGCCGGGTGCGCAAATGGCGCGGAATGCGGCGTCGATACCTTCCGACGCGCCCACCGTGCAGATTATTTCGCTTGCGGGGTCGTAGTGTACGCCGATGAAACCGTCGAGATATTTGGAAATGGCTTTGCGCAGTTCCATAAGGCCGGCGTTTGCGGTGTATTGCGTCTTGCCTTGCAGAATGCTGTCGATGCCGGCCTGGCTGAATTTCTGGGGAGTGATGAAGTCAGGTTCGCCAACGCCGAGGGAAATGCAATCTTTTCTGGTCGCGGCGATTTCGAAGAATTTTCGTATGCCGGAGGGCTTCATGTCTCTTGCTACGGGGTTCAGAATTTTGTTGTAATCGATCATAATTTCCACCTTTCGCTTGCGCGTTTATGTATCAATATTATCATCAAATGATTAACATTTCAACTATTTGGCAAATTTTTTTCATATAATAAAAAATCCGCCCCGAAGGATATTTCCGCGTATGCCGCCGAAACTATACGAAAGCGTGAAAACGGCGCATTGTGACACCTTAACTTGAACTTCCTTGCTGGGTGTGGTAATATATTGACTACGAGGTGAACTATGAAAAAAATGATATCCATTATTGGCGACAGCGCAATCGAGGAGGGCGGCGCGAAGTTCAAAGCCGCTTTCAGCATGGGAAAGGCGCTCGTCGACAACGGTTACAGAGTGGCGTCTGGAGGACTCGGCGGCGTTATGGACGCGGCTTTCCGCGGCGCGAAATCTTCCGAATTCTACCGTGAAGGCGACACGGTGGCAATTCTTCCCATGTTCGACAGACGACTTGCGAGCAATTCCGCCGACATCGTCATCGCGACGGGGCTCGACCTGTACAGAAACGTAATCGTGGCGAACTCCGACGCCGTGATTGCCATAGGCGGCGGCGCGGGCACTCTTGCCGAACTCAGCAACGCCTGGCCGCTTAAACGACTTATAATCGCGTTCAGAGGCGTAGACGGGTGGAGCGCGAAAGCCGCGGACACAAGGCTTGACCACCGTATACGCTATCCCGAAATCGAAGAGGACAGAATTTACGGCGTAGACACCGCCGAGGAAGCCATTGCGATATTGGAAAAGTATATCAACCTCTACACCGACTGCTACGGCGGCATAAAGAGGAACGACTGACCCCGACCACTCGGTGCGCGGCGAAAGAAGAACCCATGCACAGTGCGCAGCGGCAAGGCATGGCGAAGGCAAATGCCGCCGAACGTGTGACGCCGCAGGAACCAAAACCGCCGAAAGGGCAAAAAAAAGAACACAACGCAGGTTGTGTTCTTTTGGTCTGGGTGAGAAGATTTGAACTTCCGGCCTCTTGAACCCCATTCAAGCGCGCTACCAAGCTGCGCCACACCCAGTCGGTTTCCCGATTGCTGACTTATTATATAGCACCGCGCGGATTTTTGCAACTCTTTTTGCGGTTTTACTCTTTTTCTTTTTTTCTCGTGTAGTAGGTGACTATGAATACCACCGTTCCCGTCACGACCACGGCGCAGGCAAGCACGATGGAAATTATCTGTACCGTCGTCAGCCCTTCCAGTTCCACGTCCGATTTCAGCACGTAACCGGTCTTGTCGTCGACCTTGACGAGGTAGAAATCTCCGCTTTCTTCGAGAATTTCCAACCTGGTGCCGTCCACCGTCTCGAAAGCCACGGCAGAGGAGATGTCGGGGAGAATGTAGGCGTTGACCACGCCGCCGGCACGGTCTGCCACGGCACGTCCGAACACGCGCTCTTTTTCGGGGATTATCTCCACATATTCGGTGAGATCGGATTTTGCCGCAAAGTAAATTCCGCCGTCGAACGTGACGCGCATCCACTTCCCGCCGTCGAGCCCCGCCGCGTCGTCAATGACAATCAGGCGCGTAGGCTCGCTTGCGGCCGACGCAAGTTCGGCAGAAGGATATGCGTAAACGGGCGCGGACGCCGCGAGGACGTATCCCTTGTTGACCGACGCGGGCGTCACGGCGTTGAGCAGCGAAGTTTCGACATAGCCGCGTTTGCCGTTGCAGTACACGTATTCGTATCCGTCCACGCCTGACGCTCCCGTGAATACCATAACGACGGTATTCGCGGCAAGAGGCGACAGCGTGTCGAGGCGTTCGGGCTGTTCTATCATATATCCGTCGGACGCAACCGACGCGAAAGTGTAGGCGGAATGTTCGTCGAGTGCGGGTGCGGGCACGGGCGTAAAGGTGTTTTTGTCGACGGCACCGACTTCGACCGACCCGACGAAGCAGGAGCGCGAAGCAAAGCAGGCTTTGCTTCCGTTCAGCGTGACAGACGCGGGCGCGGGGGTCAGTATGTCGGAAGTGAGTTCGACATCGCGTTCGTGAACGAGTGCGGAAGGCAGATTGTCCAGCACCGATATTTTGTTTTGAGCGGGGTAGACGACATAGACGTTGCCCGCATAATCAACGGCGAAATCGCTTGCTCCCGCAAACTCGGGGTAAGCGCGGAATGGCAGTTTTTCCGTGCCGTCCGCCGACAGTGTGTACAAACCTTCCTGCGTCATGACGTACACAGCGTCGCTGTCTTCGGCGCACGCCGCGGCTATGCCGTTTTCAATGGCTGCGAGTTTGTTGAGAGTGCCTGCAAACAGTCTGTAAAGGGCACGGTCGGTGAGCACAAGCGTGCTGCCGTTCACCGTGACTATGTCGCGTATGTTTTCCGTGATGCCGACAATGGGGCGCGCCGTGCCGCCTTCGATGACGAATACGGTGTCTTTCGACGTCGCGTACACGCCGTTGTTCCCCGCGGCAAGTCGCAGAGGAGCCGCCTCTCCGAAATCGACGTCCGTTTTACCCTCGTCGGTGACGAATACGACGCGGTTGTTCGCCGAGTCGGCGACGAACATGCCGCCTTCGTCGAAGAGCACGTCCGTGGGCGTATCGAGTTTGCCCATGCCGTTGCCGCGCATTGCCAGCGTTTCGGTCAGGGTGCGGGTCTTTGCCTCGAAGTCGTATTCGTACACGGATATGCCGCCGTCGGCGTCGGGTACATAAAGTTTGTTGCCATACGAGGCGAAAGCCGTTTCTTTCGCGCAGGCTACGGGTTCGATATCCATACCGTTGCCCGTCGTCTTGTCCACGGCGTAAATGCCTTCCTCGGTGTTGATGAAGAGTGCGCCGTCGCCGTTTGTGACGCGATAGGGCACGAAGAGCGTGTTTTCGCCGACTGACGGGTCGGCGGACGTTTGGTTTATGTCAAGGACGTAATAGCAACGCACACCGTATATGACCGCGAAAATGTAGAGCGTCATATTGTCGGCGGCAAACAGTCTTTCTTCGCTTAAAACGGCGTGAGAATAGTTCGATTTCACGGCTTCCAGAGCGCTGTTGTAGACGGAAAGGGAGTTGTCTGCGGCGTGACAGTAGAAGTATCTGCCGTCGGAAGTGATGTAAGTCACGTCGGCGAGGGCGGGCACGGAAACGAATGCGGGTGTTTCAGCCGCCATATCGAGTTTGAGATAACTCTTGGCGTCGGTGCCGTATTCGACCAGCAAAGTGTTACCCGCAATCCAAAGTCCGCTTATGGCGTCGTAGGAAGACGTCGAAAGGTAAAAATCGTGTGCGCCAACGCTCACACCGCGCACCACAACATTGTCATTTGCGCTGTCGTAGACGGCGATGAAATTGGCTCCCGCGGCGACATACTGCGCGTTTTCGACGGGGAAGTAGTCGTCGGTGGGATGAAGTATGTCGAAATCTTCGGCAAAAGCGATGCCGCTCGTCGAGAGGACGAGCACAAACACGAGAAGGAATGCCGCGGCGTGCGGAAAATATCTGACGAATTTCGACGAAAATTTCATAAATTCATTATATCTTAAAGGCATAAAGTCGTCAACAATATGATTATTTGTTGAAATATAACTTATTTTATGCTAATATTTTGGAAAGGTATTTTATGGCTAACAAGAAGTTTTACTATCACGGCAAGAAAAACACGTCGACGACCAACAAACCCGCAGGCGCCGCACAACGTGCGGACAGTCGTTATCCCGTCGAAAAGACCTCCGTTACGCTGGAAGCGTTGGGGGTAAGTCCTTCTCTTGCCGAACTGCTCGGCAAAAACAGAATTTCCACCGCGGGCGACCTCGTGCGTCGCACCGAGAAAGATATGTTCCGCGTTCAGGGCTTCAACAAGAAGATGCTCTTTGAACTGCGCGACCTTTTGAAAGCGCGGGGTATGGAGTTCAACCCCGACCCTGCCGCACAGCCCGTCCAGCAGAAGGCACAGCAGAAACCTGCCAAACAGCCCGAACGCAACGGTGCACGCAGTGCCGCCGAAGAAGCTCCGCGCCGTGAAAAAGCGCGCGGCACCGACGAGCGCAGACAGAAGCCCGTCGATGGCAAAAACGGCAAACCCGAACAGCGTCCCGCAAAGTCCCGCGACGAGAAGCCGCAAAAGCCCGCAAAGCTCACCGAACCTCTCCCCGTCGAAGAGTGGAGAAAAATTCAAAAGAGCGGAAAATGGGGTTTTTATGACGGTTTTAAGACGGTAATCCCCGCAATGTACGACGAAGTATTCTGTTTCAAGGAAGGTCTTGCCTCCGTCGAGAACGACGAAAAGTGCGGATACATCAATCCGCAGAACGAGGTTGTGATACCCTTGGAATACGAGACCGCAATGAGCTTTTCCGAGGGTTACGCAAGCGTCGTCAAAGGCGGTAAATGCGGTTACATCAACAAGAACAACGAAGTCGTCATACCTTTCGTTTACGACGCGGCAACGCCTTTCGAGGACGGCGAGGCAAAGGTGAAAAAAGACGGCAAATGGGGCACGCTCACACCCGACGGCACCGTCAAATGGATTTGAACATGTCCTCACGAAAGCTGCGGTTCATCTCGATTTTCGCGGTTGCATTGTTTGCAACCATTTTCGCTTTTGTCGCCTTTTCGTTTTCCGATACGGCTTTTGCGTGGTTGCCTCCGAGTTACGACGAGGCGGTCGAGAACGGCGAAGACTGGTATCTCGGCGAAGACTATCTCGGTATTGACGCCCTGAAAGGCACCGTAAATGCGTGGAAGACGGATTATTCCGCCGCATTTGCCAAATTGGAGAAAGATCCCGTCGTCATCGCCGTCATCGACACGGGTGTGAACTACAATCACGACATCTTCCGCGCGACGTCCGACGCCTCCGACGCGCAGGACGTCTTTTACCGCGACGCGGACGGTAACATAATCGGCGTAAACACGGTTGACGGCGCAAACGACGACAAGTTTTTCGACGGTGCCACCGAAGACAGACACGGCACACACGTGGCGGGTATAGTCGCAATTCTGATACGCGAACTCGACCTGGAAAAGTACGTCAAAATTATGCCTGTAAAGGCGGGCGAATACGAAAAGCGGTTCAGCGGTTCGGGCAATTATTTCTATCCCGACGCCGTTGCCTCGGCAATAGATTTCGCGGTCGCCAACGGCGCGGACGTCGTTAACATGTCGCTTGCGGCGGACGTCTCCGACATGACGAGCGCAAGCCGCGCCAAGTGGGAAAACCTCATAGGCGAGGAAGAGGCCGAAAAAGCCGTGTTCGTCGCAGCGGCGGGCAACAATTCGTCGAGTTCTTCCGACGTGCTGTGTTATCCGGCGGCGTCGCAGTACGTAATCGGCGTCGAAAACTTCGCTTCCGACGGCAACGGCGGCGAGAAACTCTCGTCGACATCGAACTACGGGTCCGCATACGACATCGCGGCAAGCGGTTCGCAGATAATCAGCGCGGACGGCGCGGGCACGGACGGTTACAAGTATCTGAGCGGCACCAGCATGGCGTCGCCCGTGGTTGCCTTTGCAGCGGCATTGCTCAAAGTTAAATACACCGTTGCACCCGACCCCGATTTCGCACCCACCGCAAACAACCTCAAAGCGGCGTTGCTTTGCCATTACGACGAAACGCTTGCGACACCCGACGGAGTCGTCGCCGTGCTCGATTTGCCTTCGTTGCTGAAACTGGACTTCCGTGCCGACGGGAAATACGGCGTTTTCGTCGACCCCGATTGCATTGCGATAAGTTCCGACACGCTGTTCGTCACCACGGGCGAAAACGTGGATATCGACCTGAAAGCCGAATTTCCGACTTGCGTCGCTCCAGACTTTCTCGTTTACGTGTGGCAGTACGAATACAAGGGCGTGACTTACACTTCGTACGGCGCCGAACTCTCCAAATCGCTTGATTTCACGGAAGCTCAAACTGCGGAGTTCACGCTCAACGTATCTTTGCCGGGAGCGGCCGAGCCGCTCGCCGTCAAAAAAGCCGTCGTGACCGTAACTTACGCCGACCCCGACGAAGTTCCCGTGACGGCAGAGGGTGGCGAGAGCGCGGGCAACGGCAATTTCTATCTCAAAATAGGCGAAACCATGACCCTGACGTCCAAGGCGTTGGATTACGTGTCACCCGACAGCGTTGTGGAGTGGTACGTCAACGGAAGCAAAGCGGCGGAAGGAAAGACTTTCGTATTTCGCACGACGACCGTCGGCAGTTATACCGTCAAAGCCGAAGTTAACGGAAAAACCGTCGTCGACGAATTCACCGTCACGGTGCGCGTGCTCGACACGGCGGGATATCTGACGCTCGAAATCGCAGGCTACGTCATCGGCGCGTTGTTCGTGACATTCTTCGTCGTCTGTCTTGCGCTGTCGTTGAGAAGGAGAGCGGCGAGAAAACGCGCACAGTCCGACGTCGACGACAGGGCAGAGTGACCTTGCGACCTTGCATTGAAAAAGCCCGCTCGATGCGGGCTTTTTGTTTGCGTTTTTCTTTGTATGAGAGCGTTTGCACTTGCAGGATGCGGGCTCGTGCGTTTGATTATATGAAAAAAGCCGCCCGAAAGGGCGGTTTTCATTGCGTGAAAAGATTACTTCGCGTTTTTGATTGCGTCGAGAGAACGGCAAAGCGTTGCCTTTTTGCGGGCAGCGGTGTTCTGATGATAGACTCCGTCGGAAGCGGCTCTGTCGATGATGGAAACGGTCTCGGGCAGGAGCTGTTCGGCAAGAGCAACGTCTTTTGCTTCGATTGCGGCGTTGTATTTCTTGATTGCGTTCTTGACGCGGGATTTCTTCGCTACGTTTTCCGCGTTTCTGCGTTTGGAAACGAGAACTCTTTTCTTGGCGGATTTGATGTTAGGCATATTATTCTCCTCGTACAGTGGTACTCTTTCAATGTCTAGGCTATATTATCACAATGTTGAATTTGTTGCAACTCTTTTTAGGTTCTTTTTTCGTAAAAGCACATAATATGAGTGTGAAAAACTCCGATTTCGTCACCGATATGGCAATAGACGCGCTGGAAAGGCAATCTCTTGCGAAAATAGCAGTCGAAAAGACGCTGTCGCACGGCATAGTCAGGCGCGTTGTCAACCTCAAAAACGCCGAACTTGCGAAGAAAACGGGCAGAGAGAGGGGAGTGTACGTCACTTTTGACTGTCCGTCCGCCGCTCTGGAACAGCGAAAAGCCGTGGAAGCGTTGCAAAACCACATCGCCAACACGCTTGTAGAATGCGTGGGCATAATGGGCAGGAAATCCCTTGTGCTTACCGTGGGACTTGGCAACGACGACATAGCGGCGGACTCCCTCGGGTGCGAAGTGATAAGCAGACTCCGCGTTTCGGCGACGGAGGAAGCGAAGCGCACGAGGCAAAAGGCGCGACTTGCCGCCTTTGCGACGGGGGTAGAGGGCGTGACGGGAATAAAGACTGCCGACACGGTGGAGGGCATATGCGAAAAACTGAAACCGTCCTGCGTCATTCTCGTCGACGCGCTCGCGACGTCGTCCGCAACGCGTCTGGGCACTTCGTTTCAGCTTACCACGGCGGGAATCGCGCCCGCAAGCGGCGTCGGCGGCGACAAACCGCGTATCGACCGTAGTACATTGGGCGTTCCCGTGGTGGCGGTGGGCGTTCCGTTGGTGCTTTCGATGAGGACGGTTTTGCGCGAATTCGCCGAAGATTATCTCAAAACCGTGCAATGCGAAGGCAACGAATACAAACTGCGCGAACTCATGGTAGAAAAGCGTCTGACAAGGCTCGTTGTCGCCCCGAAAGAGATAAAATATTACGTTGCATGTGCCGCGGAAATCGTGGCTGGAGCAATCAATCTCGCCTTCGGAGAATGACGACGTCAATGTCAATTAGTCCGGGAAAAACACGGCTTTTCGCACTTTTTGCAAATTTTCGTCGTTCCGTGCATAAGTATTTTGAAGTTGCGCAAGCACCCAACGGTATTTCGCCTTTTCGTTTATGCCGGTAAATTCGAATTTCACGTTGTCGTGCGGTAGTTCGCTCGGCACGTCGACGTCTGTCGAAATGGGCGTTTTGCCGTACAGAGCGCGACACACCGCACCCACGGTTTTGTCGTTGCCGTCCTCGGCAACCGCGCCGCCCAGTACGTCGCGTATCAGGCTCGCGGCGTAGACGTAGTGAGAGCAGCCGAGCAATACCTTTTTTATTCCTTTGAACGGCAAAAGGCGCAGTTCCAGATAGTCCGATAGTTCGGGCACTCCGAGCCGCGTTTTGCTTTTGAACGATAGCGACGTGCGTATTTCCACCAAAACGGCGAGTTCTCCCGTGTCGGCGGTCGAAAAGCCCTTTTCCTTTGCCTGCAACCCCGCGAGCGTCAGCGGCGTGCCCAGCACGAGCGTTTCGGCGGGGTCGGAATGCTCGATGTCGGGACGCAGAGTGAAAGCCCCTTCGGGATTTACGGTCACGGACGCCGTGTTGCATCCCATGACCACCAGGTCGCAATCGGCGGTCAACCTTTTCATCGCCGAATGCACCGCGACGGAGATTTCTTCTTTGCTTTTCGTGCCGAAGGGCATGCGTGCGTTGTCGGCGAGATACAGAAAATCGCAACGGGGCAACGCCGCCCGCAACAAAGCCAGCGTGGTTAATCCGCCTATCCCGCTGTCGTAAACCCCGACCCTGATTGCCATACCAACAACATATTCCGAAAGTCGGGCGCATATTCGCCTGCGCACAATTTTGCTTTCGACGCGATTTTTGCTTGCGTTGAGCGGCGATTTATTGTATCATTGTCTAGAAAAATCATTAAGAGGTATATATATGAAGACTTTTGCAACCGATTTTATCCGCAACGTCGCTCTCATCGGCCACTCGGGTGAAGGCAAAACCTCCCTCGCCGAAGCGATGCTTTTCGAGACTAAAACTATTGACCGCCTCGGTAAAGTCGACGACGGCACCGCCACGATGGACTTTGACGACGAAGAAATCAAGCGTAAGATATCCATCAGCATGGCGCTTGCCAGTGCAGTTCACAAAGGCACCAAGATAAACATCCTCGACGTGCCCGGTTTCTTCGACTTCGAAGGCGAAATGGTTGCGGCACTCAAAGCTGCGGACAGTGCAATCGTCGTCACCAGCGCGTCCGGCACTCTTACGGTCGGCACCGAAAAGGCACTCGAAATGTGCCTCGAAAAGTCCGTGCCCGCTTTCATTTTCGTGAACGCGGTCAACAAAGAGAACTCCGACTTTATGTCCACCGTCGACGCAATCACGGCAAAATATTCCAAAGTCGTTCCCATCGAACTGCCCATTATGGAAGGCGGCAAAATGGTGGGTTACGTCGACGTATTCACCGGTGAGGGTTACACCCTCGACGGCAAATCTCACGCAGTCCCCGACGCACTCGAAGCCAAGTCCAACGAGTTCAAGGACAAACTCATGGAAATGGTCGCCGAGACCGACGAGGAACTTATGATGAAATTCTTCGACGGAGAAACCTTCACCGCCGAAGAAATCCAGAAGGGCGTGCACGCGGCAATCGCGTCCGACAGTTTTGTGCCTCTTATGGCGGGCAACGCGACGACCTGCACGAGAGTTACGGGTCTCATGGACAAAATCGTCGACCTGCTTCCTTCTCCCGCGAAAGCCAAGAAGGCGAAAGCGACCAAGGACGGCGCGACCATCGAAGTCGCCTGCGACTCTTCGGCTCCTTTCTCCGCACAGGTCTTCAAATCCATCGTCGACCCCTATGTCGGCAAACTGCTCATTCTGAAAGTCGTCAGCGGCAAATTGCAGAGCGGTGACACAATCTACAACAACACCGCGGAAAAGACGGAAAAAGTCGGCACCATTTACGTGCTCAAAGGCAAGAAACAGGAGCCCGTCGACTTCCTCGAAGCGGGCGATATTGGCGCACTTGCGAAACTCGTGTACACCAACACCAACGACACTCTGTCCGCACCCGACTACAAACTCGATTTCGAGAAAATCGACTTCCCGAAGCCCGTCATTTCCTATGCGGTCACCGCGGCGAAAGACGAGGAAAAAGTCATTCAGGGTCTCATCAAAATGCAGGATGAGGACGCGACGTTCAAGGTCGAGAAGAACATCGAAACGGGCGACGTGCTCATCAGCGGTCTGGGCGAAGCGCAACTCGACATCATGTGCAAGCGCGTAAAGAACAAACTCGGACTGGACATCAGCTGGGCGGAACCCAGAGTCGCATACCGCGAAACCATCAGAAAGACCGCGGAAGCCGAAGGCAAACACAAAAAACAGTCCGGCGGCGCAGGTCAGTACGGCGACGTCTTCATCAAGTTCGAGCCAGGTGCCGAAGACGGCGAGTTCGAGTTTGTCGACGCAATTGTCGGCGGCGCGGTGCCTCGTCAGTTCATTCCCGCGGTCGAAAAGGGTCTGCGAGAAGCCATCAAGAAGGGCGTCCTCGCGGGATATCCGATGGTCAACATCAAAGCCACGTTGTACGACGGAAAATACCACCCCGTCGACAGTAAGGAAATCGCGTTCATCACCGCGGCGAAACTGTCTTATCAGGACGCCTGCGTGAAAGCGTCTCCCTGCTTCCTCGAACCCATTATGGAAGCCAAAATCACCGTTCCCGACGAGTATCTCGGCGATATCCTCGGCGACATGAACAAGCGCAGAGGCCGTATTCTCGGCACCGACATCGCGGAGGGCGGCAAACAGATTATCACGGCGGAAGTTCCTCAGGCGGAAATGTTCCGTTACGCGACCGACCTGCGCAGCATGACGCAAGGCAGAGGCAAATTCACGATGGAACTCATCCGTTACGACGAAGTGCCCGCAAGTGCGAACGCGAAGATAATCGAAGACGCGAAGAAACGCGAAGAAGAGGCAAAGAAATAACACCGAAACCCGCGCAAGTCGCGGGTTTTGTTTATGCCTTTCGCCGCTTGCGGCGACGGACGGGAGCGTATTATGCTTGCATTCACCTACATCGACAAAGGACGTTTCGGGCTCGTCGAAAAGCCCGTACCCGCGATAATCGACCCGCGCGACGCCGTGGTCAGGATTACGCTTGCGAGTATCTGCACAAGCGACGTCCATATCAAACACGGTTCGGTGCCGCGTGCCGTCAAAGGCATTACGGTAGGTCACGAAGCGGTGGGCGTTGTCGAGGCAGTGGGGAGCGCGGTAAAGAACGTCGCGCCGGGCGACCGCGTAACAGTCAACGTCGAGACGTTTTGCGGGGAGTGTTTCTTCTGCAAGCACGGTTACGTCAACAACTGCACGGACCCCGACGGCGGATGGGCTCTGGGATGTCGCATGGACGGAATGCTTGCCGAATACGTGCGCGTGCCGCACGCCGACTGCGGACTTGACAGAATTCCCGACGGAGTGAGCGACGAACAGGCTCTGTTCGTGGGGGACATTCTTTCGACGGGTTATTGGGCTGCCGACATATCCGAAATCGCGCCCGACGACACCGTGCTTGTGTTGGGGGCAGGCCCCACGGGCATATGCACGTTGGAATGCGTGCTTGCGCGCAATCCCGCGCGCGTGATAGTCTGCGAAAAGGACGCAGACAGACTGGCTTTCGTCAAACAAAGATATCCCGATGTGTGCGCCGTGACTCCCGACAAGGTTGTCGCCGTTTGCACCGCGACGGAGCGAAATGGTGCTGACGCCGTTATCGAAGTCGCGGGAGGAGAGGACAGTTTCCGCACCGCGTGGCAATGTGCGCGTCCCAACGGCATTGTGACTGTGGTCGCGCTTTACGACAAGCCGCAGATATTGCCTTTGCCCGAAATGTACGGCAAAAACCTGACTTTCAAGACGGGCGGCGTAGACGGTTGTCATCTCGACGAGATATTGCAGCTGATAAAAGACGGCAAAGTTGATACAACGCCTCTTATAACACACCGTTTTCCCCTGAAAGACGTCGAAAAGGCATTCGACCTGTTCGAAAACAGGCGTGACGGTGTAATCAAAACGGCAATAAAACCCTGACGGATACAGGTTGCGAGCAGCAATCCGTCAACGACGCGAAAAGTGCGTTAGAATTAAGAAAACCGCTTATTTGCAAGCGGTTTTTAACTTGATGCGAAGTCGGGGGGGGGGAGCAATTACGGGCGATTTATCAGCATCGGCAAAACGCGTTCGATTAACAAGCCGAAGCGCAAATCCACCTTTTCTTTGAGCGAAATTTCTATGCAGGACTTGCAGAAATCGACTGCTGTCTGCGCCGCTTTGTTCACAGGCACGCCTGCAAGCAGTTTTCCTATGAAAGCAGAGGACAGGCAGTCGCCCGCGCCGTGAATGTATTCGTTGAAATTTGTGTTCATCTGCAAGGTAATTACACCGTTGTCGAGCGTCGCCGTGCCTTGTCTGCCGTCATCGGTATGAATGCCCGAAAGTAACACGCGATTGAAACCGTTGTGATGCAGAATTTTCAGTATCATACGCGCGTTGGGCTCGTTCGGTTCGAGGTACATTTTTAGCCCCGCGAGCATGCGACCTTCCGTGAAGTTGGGCATTACTATGTCCGCCATACGGCATAGCTCGAACATTCCGTCGCGGTATTTGTCGTCGAAAATGGCGTAAAGTTTGCCGTTTTCCGCCATGGCGGGGTCGACGGCTATCAGCGCACCTTTCTTTTTGAGGTCGACGGCAATCTCGGTTGTTGCGGCAAGGGTCTCCATAGAACCCAAAAAGCCCGTGTACAGACAGTCGAAGTTTATGCCGAGTTTCTTCCAATGCTCGTAAGAGGGGAGCATATTCGGGTAGAGGTCGGTAAAGGTATAGCCTTCTATGCCGTAGGTTTGCGTGGAGAGCAGAGCCGTGGGCAATCCCACCGCGTCGTGACCGCACGCGCACAGAATGGGCAATGCCGCAGTCAGAGAACAGCGGCCGACGGAAGAATAATCCTGAATGGTAAGAATACGTTTATTCATAGTTATATTTTAACACTCGTGTATTGCTAAATCAATAGTAAAGAAGTAAACAGAATTATAAAAATGTAAAATAAAGGCGCATTTCGTCGGAGAAGTTTCCGAGAGCGTCGCACGGGAGATTTTCGACCGTCGCATCCGAGCACCCCTGACGCGAGCGAAAAAAGCGCGCCTGACGCAGGCTTGCGATTTTTCTTGCCAAAACGACTGCGGGGTGTTATACTACAAAGGCTACGCTAGACGGGGAGCCGGCGGTGCCCTGTAAACTGCAATCCGCCATAGCAGTGTCGAACGCCGTCCGAGGCTTTTCTTATGGAAGGCCGCGCCGTACAAGGAGCGTTGATAGCAAGGTCCCGTGCAACTGCATACTGTGAACCGTGTCAGGGCTTGACCGCAGCAGCACTAAGCAGGCGTTGCCGTGTGCCACGGGGTAACTTTGAAGGAGCCACCTATACGGTTTCCGCTTCGGTTTGAACTGTCGGAGTCGGTGCGTAGCAAACGGAACGTCGTCGAAATGCGGCGTTCCGTTTTTTTATGCACTTTCTCTTTTTAGGAAAATGCAACTTTTAGGCAAGATTTCCGCCTCGTTGAAAAGGGTTTTGCGCGGCTTTCCGTTGTCGCGCACAATACCGTTTGCGCGTCTGTCGAAGAGGTAATTTGCCATGCGGACAGAACAAAACTCTTGTGTTGCGACGGAAGTTTTGAAAGGGCATTGAATGCAAAAACCGCGCTTTATTGCGCGGTTTTCGTGGTTTTAAGTGTTTGTTCCGAACGATGTCGTCTTTAATACGCTATTTGATGTCGGTCTTGACGAAGGAGAGCCAACCGCCCGCGGAGAACAGGACGGTCCACATCGCGGAGCCTCCGAGCGCAAGTGCGAGTTCCTTGGAAGAGATGCCTGCCGCATTTGCGAGGGCACTCATGTTGAAGTAGGGGTTGAGGAACATATAGGAGTAGTTTGCGGGGGTGACGGGCGAAGTCATCATGCCGAGCGCGAGCTGGATTATCGTCGTGAGTATGCTGCCGAGAACGATGTTCATGACAAGCAGTATCGCGACGCTTCCCGCCTTGGAACGGATGAAGAAGGATATCGCCGTGAAGATGGACGCCATGCAGAGGGCAAGCATCAGGTTGGTGCCGAAGGATGCCGCAATCTTGTTGCCATAGTGGTTGAAGAAACCTGCGTCGCCTCCCAAAGCCGCGGCGGCAATCGTTCCGAACAGGAAGGAGAGGCACACATAAAACAGGGTGACGGCGACGGCGGTCAGCCATTTGGCGAAATAGATTTCGGTGCGCGACACTCCGTGTCCCGCGATGAGGCGCATCGTGCCTCCCGAGAACTCCATGCCTATGAACAGGGCGACGATGATGGGGACGAGATAGTAAACACCTGCGGCGGAAGGAGAACTCGATATGACGGTGAACGCGCTGGAATAGTTTATTTCCGTGACGTTCAGTCCTTCGCTCGGTGCGAGGTCGCCCGTGGCGTTGAGGATAAAGTCCGTTGCGGCGTTGGTTGCAAGGGCAACGATGAGGGTCAGAAACGCCATCACAGCCAGACCGATATACAGGCTTTTCATGTGGAGGAGTTTGTAGAAATCGGCGGCTACGCAAGCGAAAAAGTTTTTCAACGCTTTCATTTTCTTTCCTCCTGCATTAGTGCGACGAACGCCTCTTCGGTGTCGTTTTGTCCTACGGACAACTGCAACACGGGAATGCCCGCCGAAACGAAGATTTCCGTTGCGCCGACCAGGTCGTCGGTGTTGCGGTAGATTTCGATTGCGCCATCGGGACGAATTGAGTAGTCCTCGGGGGCGAATTTCGCGGCGAGCAACTGTGTCGCGCGGGGCAGGTCGGTGACGACCGCGCGAATGTGAGGACGGGAGAGCGACGCGAGTTCTTCTCCGCGCACTTCCTTGACCATTTTGCCTTCGCGCATGATGCCGTAAGCCGTGGCGACTTTGCCGAGTTCCCCGAGCAGGTGCGACGATATGATGACCGTGACGCCTTTTTTCTCGTTGAGGAAGCGTATCTGTTCACGCATCTGTATGATGCCCGTGGGGTCCAGACCGTTGAGAGGCTCGTCGAGAATGAGCACTTCGGGGTCGTTGAGCAGAGCCATGGCTATGGACAGACGCTGACGCATGCCGAGAGAGTAGTTTTTGACGGGTTTCTTGTCGTTGGGTTCCAGTCCCACGAAAAGCAGGAGGTCTTTTACTTTCTGTGCGTCGTAGCACCCGAGCGCGAGGGCGTATGCTTTGAGGTTCCGGAAACCGTTGAGGGTGCGATAGTACGCAGGTTGTTCGATGAGTGCGCCTATTTTGCGTCTGCCTTCGGCGAGAGCGGAGGCGGAGCCGTTGCCGTTTATCGCAACGGAGCCGCGTGTGGGCGCCGCCACGCCGAGTATGAGGCGCAACAGAGTGGTTTTGCCCGCACCGTTTTTGCCGATAAGTCCGTATATCTCGCCCTTGTAAATGTTGAGCGAAACGTCGCTGACTCTCTCGACGCCGGAATAGGTCTTTGTCAACCCTTGGGTTGAAATTATGGGAGTAAGCGTTTCCATACGACTAAAATAGTATATAAGCGTGCAGGTGTCAAGAAAATGAGCGGCGGGGAAAATCCATAAAAGAAAAAAGCGCAAACGCGCTTTTGGAGCGGGCGATGAGAATCGAACTCACAACCGCAGCTTGGGAAGCTGCTGTTTTGCCACTAAACTACGCCCGCAGACGCAAATAATTCTATCACAAGTGCGCGATTTGTCAACCGATTGACGGAATCATCGTCGATTGTACTTTCGGCGTGCGCGCGGAATTATGGCTTTTTGTCGCAATTCGGTTGCCTTTTTTGCGCAGGTATTTTATAATCTTTGTAATTTTGTTATATAAGAAGGCAAATATGTACAAACCCGTTGACACAAATCTCAATTTCGTAGAACGTGAAAAAGAGGTCCTCGCTTTCTGGAAGGAGAACGAAATCTTCGAAAAGAGCGTGGACAAGAACAAAGGACACGAAAGTTTCAATTTTTACGACGGTCCTCCCACCGCGAACGGAAAACCGCATATCGGTCACATTCTGACGCGTGTCATGAAAGATATCATTCCGCGTTACAAGACGATGAAAGGGTACTACGTCCGCAGAAAGGCGGGCTGGGATACTCACGGCCTTCCCGTCGAACTCGAAGTGGAAAAACAGCTCGGCATAGACGGCAAACAGGAAATCGAGAAGTACGGCATCGAGCCCTTCATCAAGAAGTGCAAGGAGTCCGTCTGGAAATACAAACACGAATGGGAAGTCATGTCCGACCGTATCGGCTACTGGGCGGATATGAAAAACCCCTACATCACCTACGACGACAACTACATCGAGTCCGTCTGGTGGTCGCTCAAACAGATTGCCGACAAAGGGCTGCTGTACAAGGGATATAAAATCGTTCCTTACTGCCCCCGTTGCGGGACGGCGCTTTCCTCGCACGAGGTGGCGCAGGGATATAAGGACGTCGAAGAGAAATCCGTGTTCGTGAAATTTGCCGTCAAGGGCAGAGAAAACACTTATTTCCTTGCCTGGACGACGACGCCGTGGACGCTCCCCAGCAACGTTGCGCTGTGCGTCAATCCCAAAGAGGACTACGCCGAAATCAAAGTCGGCGACGAGCATTACATTATGGCCGAAGCCCTCATCGGAAGCGTTTTCGGCGACGAAAAGCCCGAAGTGCTTTCCGTCCGCAAGGGCAAGGATTACGAATACACCGAATACGAACCTCTGTTCGACTACGATACCGGCGCGAAGGAAAAGGCGTATTACGTCACCTGCGACGGTTACGTCACGCTGACCGACGGCACGGGCGTCGTGCATATCGCCCCCGCGTTCGGCGAGGACGACAGCAACGTCGGCAAACGCTACAATCTGCCTTTCGTGCAGATGGTGGACAGCCGCGGCCGTTTCGTCGAAGGCGCGTACGACCTCGTCGGCATGTTCGCAAAGGACGCCGACAAAGTCATCATCGAAAAACTGCGCAACGAAGGAAAACTCTTCCGCGAACTCATGTTCACGCACAGTTATCCTTTCTGCTGGCGTTGCGACACGCCGTTGCTTTACTATGCGAGAAGTTCGTGGTTCATCAAGGTCACGGCGGTGAAAGAGCAGTTGCTCGCCTCCAACGCGTCCGTCAACTGGATGCCTCCCACAATCGGGACGGGCAGAATGGGCAACTTCCTCGAAAACGTCATAGACTGGGGTATTTCCCGCGAAAGATACTGGGGCACTCCGTTGCCCATCTGGGTGTGCAACAAGTGCGGCAAAGTGCACGTCGTCGGCTCGCGCGAAGAACTGCGTAAGCTCGGCGGTCTGAAAGAGGATATCGAGTTGCACCGTCCGTACATCGACGCCGTAAAGTGGAAGTGCGAATGCGGCGGCGAAATGATAAGAACCCCCGAAGTGCTCGACTGTTGGTACGACAGCGGCTCTATGCCGTTCGCGCAGTGGCATTATCCCTTTGAAAACAAGGACGTCTTCGAAAGCACCTTCCCCGCGGACTTCATTTCCGAAGCCGTCGATCAGACGCGCGGCTGGTTCTATACCTTGCTTGCCGTATCCACGACGCTGTTCGGCAAGTCGCCTTTCCGCAACTGTATCGTTCTCGGACACGTCAACGACAAGGACGGTATCAAGATGAGCAAACACAAGGGCAACGTCGTCGAGCCGTTCACCGTACTGGACAAACAGGGTGCAGACGCAACGAGATGGTATTTCTACACCTCGTCGGCGCCGTGGCTGCCTTCGCGTTTCTCGGCGGAAAACGTCAGCGAGGCGCAACGCAAGTTCATGGGCACGCTGTGGAACACCTACGCATTCTTCGTGCTGTACGCCGAAATCGACGGATTCAATCCTGCGGAACACAAACTCGAAGACTGCAAACTCACCGTGATGGACAAGTGGATACTGAGCGGGCTCAACTCTCTCATCAAATATGTCGACGAGGGTCTGAACGAATACAAAATCACCGAAACGTCGCGTGCGATAGGCGAATTCGTCGACAATCTGTCCAACTGGTACGTGCGTCGTTGCCGCGAACGCTTCTGGGGCAGCGGCATGAACGAGAACAAGGAGGCGGCATACGTCACTCTGTACACTGTGCTGTCCACGCTCTCCAAAGTCATCGCGCCTTACGTGCCGTTTATGGCGGAAAACATCTATCGCAACCTCGTCGTCAACTTCTTCCCCGAGGCGCCCGAAAGCGTACATCTTTGCGACTTCCCCGTGGCGGACGAGAGCAGGATTGACCCCGAACTCGAAAGCGGTATGAACGACGTGCTCAAAACCGTCGTGCTCGGCAGAGCGGCGCGTAACAAAGCCAACATAAAGAACCGCCAGCCTCTGCGCCGCCTTATCTACAACGGCAAGAAGGAACTTTCGCCCGAACTCAAAGCCCTCATCGAGGACGAACTCAACGTCAAAGAAGTCGACATTTCGGCGGACAGTGCGAAATATATAAGTTACGAACTCAAACCCCAGCTCAAAACGCTGGGACCCAAATACGGTGCGTTGCTCGGCAAAATCAGAAATCTGCTTGCCGAAAAGCCCGACGAAATCGCCGCAACCGTCAAGAGCGGCGGCACGTATAAGACGCAAATCGACGGCAAAGACGTCTTCCTTGCCGAAGACGACCTGCTCATCTCCGTCAAGAACAAGGAAGGTTTCTCTTCCGAAAGCGACGGCGAAACGACGGTCGTGCTGGACACCGCACTCGACGCCGAACTCATTTGCGAGGGCGCGGAGCGTGAAATCGTCAGCAAAATCCAGACGATGAGAAAGGAAGCGGGCTTTGAAGTGACCGACCACATCTGCGTTGCGTACAAGGCGGAAGGAACCGCGCTCAAAGTGTTCGAAAAGGGCAGTTACAAAGCCGACGTCCTCTGCGACGCCGAAAGCGACGCGCTCGACGGCTACGTCAAAGACTGGGATATCAACGGCGACAAAGTCACCATCTCCGTCAAGAAAATCTGACGGAAGGCGCGTTGACGCCGACGCGGAGGAAGTATGAAAATAGCTCCCGACTGGACGGAATACCGAGTGCTCGCCACGGGTGACGGCGAAAAATTGGAGAAGTGGGGCAAATACACTTTACTCCGTCCCGATCCGCAGGTCATCTGGCACGCTTCCGTGTCTCTTCGCAACGCGAAAGGGCTGGACGCCGTCTACGAGCGCAGTTCCACGGGCGGCGGGAAATGGCAGTACTTTCACCCCGTTCCCGAAGAGTTCACGGTGGGTTGGCGCAACCTGCGTTTCAGTCTCAAACTTATGGGCTTCAAACATACGGGGCTTTTTCCCGAACAAGCCGTGAACTGGGACAGAATGATAAAACTCATATCGGGTGCGGGCAGGGAAATCGAAGTGCTCAACCTCTTCGGCTATACGGGCGCCGCATCCGTTGCTTGCGTGAGTGCGGGCGCGCGCGTATGCCACGTCGACGGAGCCAAAGCGATGGTGGAGCGCGCGGGTGAAAACCTGCGTTTGAGCGGTCTGGACAACACGCGTATGCGTTATATCGTCGACGACTGTTTCAAGTTCTCACGCAGGGAACTCAAACGCGGCAAAAAATATGACGCCGTCATACTCGACCCGCCCAGTTTCGGCAGAGGTCCGAACGGCGAAAAATGGAAAATCGAAGAGGGCATTTGCGAACTTGTGGAACTTGTTGCGAAACTGCTTTCCGACAATCCGCTTTTCGTTTGCCTGAACTCCTACACGACGGGATTGCAACCAACGGTTATGGAAAACATACTCCGGTTGTATCTTCCGAAAGACGCCGAAATCGACGCGGACGAAATCGGCCTGCCGACGGACGAAGGGCTGGTTCTGCCGCAAGGCTGTACGGCTTTTGCTACCTTCGGGCAGCAGGAATAAAATGCGCAAAACTTGACTTTAACCGACAAAACACACGGATAAAAGTGCGATATGGATTATAAGGACATTACGATACTCTACGAGGACAATCACCTGCTGGTCGTTGTAAAACCTTACAACGTACCCGTTCAGGCTGATGAGTCGGGCGACCCCGATATGCTTTCTATGCTCAAACAATATCTGGTCGACACCTACTCCAAGCCCGGTGAAGCGTATCTCGGACTGGTGCACCGTCTTGACCGTCCCACGGGCGGCGTTATGGTGTTTGCAAAGACGTCGAAAGCGGCGGCAAGACTTTCGGAAGCCATACGCGAAGGCGAGGTGGAAAAGAAGTACCTGACGGTCGTCGAGGGCGCTCCGCGGTTCAAGGCGGACAAACTTCGCTGTTACCTCAAAAAGTTTCCCGAACAGAATACCGTCAAAATGGTACCCGCGCTCACCGAGGGCGCAAAGTACGCCGAACTCGATTACAAGCAACTCGCTTACGACAAGCAGCACGATCTCAGCCTTTTGCTGGTCAATCTCATCACCGGAAGAGGTCATCAGATAAGAGTACAGATGGCAGGCAACGGCACGCCCATACTCGGCGACGCCAAGTACGGACGCGGCGAACGGCTCAAACTCCCGCTATGTTTGTGGGCGGCCGAGCTGAGGTTCGCCCACCCCGTAGGCGGCAAACAAATGGACTTTCGGGTTTATCCTCCCGACACTGTTCCGTGGAATTTGTTTGACCTGGAACAGTACCTTGCAATCAACATCAAAAATTCGTAATCAGGAGCAATATGCAAACAATAGAAAAAACTTTGGGGCAAGTCATCAACGGTCTTGCGCATGACATTCCCGACAACATAGCAGTAAAATACACGACAAGAGATTATTGCCGCACGTGGCGCGAGTTCGACGAAGAAACGGACAAAGTCGCCAAGGGGCTCATGTCCATCGGCGTGCAGAAAGGCGACAAAGTGGCTATCTGGGCTACCAACATACCCGAATGGCTGCTCACGCTTTTCGGTGCGGCAAAGTGCGGCGCAATACTTGTAACGGTCAACACCAACTACAAGATTTTCGAGCTCGAATATCTGCTCACTCAGTCCGACACCAAAGTGTTGGTGATGATGGGCGGTTTCAAGGACAGCAACTACGTCGACATCGTCAACGGGCTCATTCCCGAACTCAAAAATTCCAAGGACGGCAAAGTGTCGCATCCCTCTTTGCCCTTCCTCGACAGAGTGGTTTTCGCGGGAGAGCACACCCCGGACGGTATGATGAACTTCGCCGAACTCATTCGTCGCGGAGAGAAGTTCTCCGAGAAGGAATTCCGCGAGAGAGAGGCCTCGCTCGACCCGCACGAAGTCATCAATATGCAGTACACTTCGGGCACGACGGGCTTCCCCAAGGGCGTTATGCTGACACACTACAACATCGTCAACAACGGCAAGACGATAGGCGACGGTATGGCGTTCACCGACAAGGACAAACTTTGCATTTGCGTGCCGTTCTTCCATTGCTTCGGACTCGTGCTCGCCGTTATGGCGTGCATTACGCACGGAACGAGTATGGTACCCGTCGAGGCGTACAGCCCTGTTCCCGTCATGAACGCGATTTCGACCGAGAAATGCACGGCGGTGCACGGCGTGCCGACGATGTTCATCGCCATGCTCGAACATCCCACCTTCCCGCAATTCGATTTTTTCAGCCTTCGCACGGGCATTATGGCGGGTTCGCCTTGCCCCATAGAGGTCATGAAGAAGGTCGTCGACAAGATGAACATGCGCGACATAGTCATCGTTTTCGGTCAGACCGAGGCGTCGCCCGGTTGCACGATGACCACAACGACGGACTCCCTCGAAAAGCGAGTCGCAACCGTCGGCAGAGCATTCCCCGGCGTCGAGTGCAAAATCGTCGACCCCGAAACCAACGAAGAAGTTCCCGTCGGCACTCCCGGCGAATTCGTTGCGCGCGGCTACAATATAATGAAAGGGTATTACAAAATGCCCGAGGCCACCAATCAGGCAATCGACAAGGACGGCTGGCTGCACACGGGCGACCTTTGCACGGTCGACTCCGAAGGCTACTACAAAGTCGTCGGTCGTATCAAGGATATGATTATCCGCGGCGGCGAGAACATTTATCCGAAGGAACTGGAAGAATTCCTGTACACCTGCGACAAAATAAGCGATGTGCAGGTCATCGGCGTGCCGAGCAAACAGTACGGCGAAGAGATTATGGCGTGTATTATCCTCAAAAAAGGCGAAACGATGACGGAACAGGAAGTCAAAGACCTCGTCAAGTCGCATATGGCGCGTCACAAAGTGCCCAGTTACGTGCGTTTTATGGATGCTTTCCCCGTAACGGCGAGCGGCAAAATCCAGAAATTCAAACTCCGCGAAGAGGCAATCGAAATTCTCAAATTGCAGGACGCGGCGAACATCGAAACGGCATAAGGAGGTAAATTATGAAACTTTGTTTTTCCACGATAGGATGCCCGGACTGGCGGTTCGGTGACATAATTTCCGCGGCGAAAGACCTCGGATACGCGGCAATCGAAATCCGCGGCGTGGAGGGTGAAATTTACGCTCCCGCCATCAAGGAACTGACGGACGACTTCGACAAAACGCGCGAACTTCTCGACCGCACGGGCATTAAAATCGCAATGCTGACTTCGGGAGCCGCGCTTGCCGACCATTCCCGCAAAGGTGCGAGCGTCGACGAGGCGAAATCCTACATCGACCTTGCCGCAAAAGTGGGCGCACCGTACGTTCGCGTCATGTCCACCGACAAACCCTATTTCGACGGCGGCGACGTCGACCTGTGCGCCAAACAGTTCGGCGAAGTGGTGGCGTATGCTAAGGGCAGCGGCGTCACGCCTTTGATGGAGACCAACGGCATATTCGTCGACACGGCGAAACTCGCGTCCTTCCTCGACGAAGTCGGCGGCAACAGCGGCGCGCTGTGGGACGTACATCATCCCTACCGTTTCAACGACGAGAGCATAGCCGACACCGTCTCAAACCTCGGCAGCAGAATCAAGTACGTCCACTTGAAGGACAGCGTCATCGAAAAGGGCAAGGTGTCTTACCGTATGCTCGGTTACGGTGACATACCCGTCAAGGAAGCCATCGAAACCCTGCGCTACAACGAGTTCGACGGATATTACACCTTCGAGTGGGTCAAGCGCTGGAACAAGGAACTCGAAGACGCGGGCATCGTGTTTGCGCATTATGCCTATTACATGAAGCGGTTCGACAAGTAGTCCGAAAAATGCACATAAATGCGATATCAAGCCGACCTTGGGTCGGCTTTTTATTATGCGGACAAGTTCGGCACGGCGTTGGAGCTCCGTGCCGAAAAGGTGCGGATTTTCGGAAAGTCAACACGTATTCCGCCGCTTTCGGGGCGTTTTCAGACCACGGTGAAGTATGCGTCGCGCGCCAGCCGTTCCTCTATCGCGCGTATGTAAGGCAGGGGCGAATAATCGCGTTCGTACGTTTTTTCGTCCAGTCCTTCGTGTTTCAGCGCATACAAAAAGGCGTCGCGGGCACGGTCCAGCCGTCTGAATACCGTGCGCAGCGACACCTTTTCGTCGTCGGCTGTCTGTTGAAACGTTTTGCCTTCAATGAATCGCGCTTCCAGCACCGCCCGATCCGCCGCCGTCAGCTTGTCCAATGCGGACAGCACGGTGTAGTGCAAACGTACCAACTTGCGTTTCGTTTCATTGATTTCCAACATTTCTTTCACCAAACTTTCGGTTGATACGCCGTTTTTCAGATGAACGCTGCCGTAAGACGTTTTAAGGCGAAAATCGAACGCGGAATCGAGCTCTTTGAGAATTTTGGGTAACGCAGAAAAAGCAACAAGCACAGTGTTGCTCCAATTTTGAGTCATTTTTACCTCCGAGAATTATTGAAAATGCGTTTACAGCATAATTCGGGCCTCGGAAAGCAGTCAACGAATTATGTCAAAAAATGTTGAAAAAAATTAGTGAAAAAATCAAAGCGAACACGAAACTCGTGACGCATTGTACGGATTTTCGCGCAATCAGAGAGGAGAACCTGACTTTGCACACCGAAAGGAAAGTCTGACTCTGCAAGATGACAGAAAACCCGCCGAAGGATACCGCGGCGGTTGCCGCGGCGACAGACAGGAAGGGCAAGGGAATTGCCGCCGCCTGCATACTCCCGCGAGTGACCTCGACGGCACCGTAAAGAAAGGCGAGGACGGTGTTCGCCGCAACCGGCGAAAGCGTCGAACAGATGAGTTCCGGCAGTCCCGTGAGGGAGAGGGCGTCTATCAGCATATTGCCTATGACGATGTATCCGCCGACCGCCAGCATCGCGAGCGTGGACGAGGATATGCTTTGCCGCACGGCGTCGTCGGTGTCTGCGACGGCAAGCCGCATCACGTTGCCGCCGTCCTTGCGTTTGCCTCGGAAAATCAGTCCCGTGACGAAGGCTCCCGCATAGTGCGCCGCCATAATCAGAACCCCATACGTAACGTCGTGGAATACCGTAGTGCCCATCGTGCCCAGCATAAACACGGGACCCGACGTCGATGTAAACGACGATATTCTTTTTGCCTGTTCGGTGTCTATAATGCCTTTCTTATACAGCTCGGATATCGTTGCCGCGCCAATCGGATAGCCGCTCAGCAGGGAGAGCAAAAGCACGTATGCGCCCTCGGGTGCGGCGTTGAAGAGCACTCGGACGGGTTTTGCCCCCATAGACGACACCGCGGCGGAGGCTCCGAACGCAGTCAGCAGAGTGGAACAGAAGAAGAAAGGGAATATGGCGGGCAGTACGGAAGTGGCAAACAAAAGGAGCCCTTTCGACGCCGATTGCAGAAAATAATCGGGCTTTGCAACGAGCAAAACCATAAACAGAGCAACGGCAAGGGAAGGGAGAGCCTTTTTCACGCTAAATTGTATGTGCCGCAGAGCGCGATTATAACGCGCGCGAACCTTTGCCGAAAAGGGAGTAAAAGGGGCGGAAAGGCGTCGTTTCAGTCTGTCCGCGACAGCTGACACAAGGAGTGACTTCCGTCCGTCCGCGGTCGAGGATCCGACAGGCGACAAAAAAACGCGCCCAAAGGGCGCACTTTCGCGGATTTTGTTTTTTCACCGTTTTACGCCTGTTCCGTTGCGTTGCCGTTTGCGGCGTTGTCGGAGTTTTGCGCGACGGTTTCGTCCTTGCGGCACAGCCTCAGCACGCGCGCCGCGCGTTCGTCGAGGTCGATGAGGGGACGGACGGGGTGGTCGGCGGGACAGTCGGAAGGTTTGAAAAAGAAATATCCGTCGCTTTCTGCAAGCAAAGCGAAGAGTTGTTTTTTCTTCTTGTCGTTTGCGGCGAGCACGGTCGTGTAAGGCTTGTTTTCCGCGGCAAGCGCAACGAGTTCTTTGGTTATGCCCACGGTTGCCGACGCCGCAATCCGCTTGATGGTCGAGCGGGTATAACGCTTTGTCGTAAGACGCAGGAATTCTTCGAAGGTGTTGAAGTCGGTTTTGGTTATCCTGTTTTCCATTCCTTCGGAAATATTTGCGATTTCGGCAAGTTCCGCCGCCGTTTTCGTGCGCATTGAATACGTGGAAACCGTGCCGTATTTTGCGGGGTCGGTGGGGTGTTCGATACGCGTGCATTCGGGCACGAATGCGGAATAGTCCTTGCCTTCTTCCATCATTGCGCGTATTTTGGTCGAGGACACGATTGTTTTGTTGTTGTCGGGTTTGCGCTCTATGCTGTGAAACTGTACTTTGTCGCCGTATTTCGCACCCGCTTTGATGTATTCCACGCCGAGAATGTTGTTGGGCGATTTTACGAGGTTTGCGATGTCGGGACAGATTTTGTCGAGCGCGAGCGTGCGGGATTTAGCCACCGAATAGCCTTCGGACAGATAGCTTCGCAACATATTGCGCATATCGTTCGACTCGCTTTGCATAAATTCGGCAACGTAACTCAGTTCTTCGAGCTCCTTTGTTTCGGAGCCGAAACAGAGCGTGTATTCGCCGAGCATTGACAGCGTTTTCAACGCGCCCTCGGCAAAGGATTTCGCGGGGGAAAGGGTATATACGGTGGGCAGTTCGATGACAAGGTCCGCGCCGCAGTCGATTGCCCATTGGGCGCGGGTGTATTTGTCGGCGACGCATATGTCGCCGCGCTCGGTAAAACTGCCGCTCATAACTATGACGAGGGCGTCGGGTCTGGTCTCTTTGCGGGCTTTTTTTATCAGTTTGAGGTGACCGTTGTGTAAGGGATTATATTCGGCGATGACAGCGGTTATTTTCACGAATGACTCCTTTATAATTCCTTGCTTTTTTCAAGTTACGGTTCTATAATATATCTGCCGAAAAGATAAATCAAACAAAACGCACATTTTTGAGGAGAAATATGTCAACCTTTCTTGAACACCTGCTCGAACGGGCGGGAAAACTGCACAAAACAATAGCACTTGCCGAAGGCAACGACCCCCGTGTGGCGAAAGCTGCCGAAATTCTGACCCGCGATAAAATCTGCGACGTCGTGCTCGTCGGCAACGAAAAGGAAATCAAAGCCGCAAACCCCGCTTTCCGTTTCGACAACGTGAAGTTCTGGGACCCCGCGTCGGGCAAGCACGTCGACCGCTACGCTTCCAAACTTTACGAACTCCGCAAGGAAAAGGGTATGACCGAAGAAGTGGCAATGCGCACGATAAAAGGCAACAATATGTTCTACGCCTGCACCGCGCTCAAATGCGGTGACGTGGACGGCGTCGTAGGCGGTGCCGTTTTCTCTTCCGCGGACGTTTCCCGTGCGGCGTTCCAGGTTGTCAAAGCAGCCCCCGGTATCAAGAGCGTTTCCAGCTGTTTCGTTATGATACCTCCCGAGGGTTTCCAGTATTCTCATGCTCCCGCATTCATCTTTGCGGATTGCGCCGTTATTCCTTATCCCACGGCGGAGCAACTCGCCGACATAGTGCAGGCGGCGTATTTCAGCGCGAAACAGATTGTCGAGGTCGAACCCAAAATCGCCTTGTTGTCCTTCTCGACCAAAGGCAGCGCGCAACACGAATCCGTGGAAAAAGTGCGCACGGCGTATTCTCTCGTCAAAGCCGCGCACCCCTATATCGACGTTGACGGCGAACTGCAACTCGACGCCGCGATAGTCGAGAGCGTCGCAGCCAAAAAAGCTCCTGCAAGCGAAATCGCAGGCAAGGCGAACGTCCTCGTTTTCCCCAACCTCGACGCAGGAAACATCGGTTACAAGCTCGCACAGCGTTTCGGCGGTTGTATGGCGGTAGGTCCCATAATGCAGGGTCTTGCGCTTCCCGTAAACGACCTGAGCCGCGGCTGCACCGCGGAAGACATCGTCGCGGTTGCCGCAATCACCGCGTTGCAGTCCGTAAAGTGAGGGCAGTATGAACATTCTCGTCATCAACGCAGGCAGTTCCTCGCTGAAATATCAGCTCATCGATACCGTCACCGAGAAACCTCTGCTCAAAGGTATCTGCGAGCGTATCACGATGAAGGGCGGCTCCATAACCCAAAAGACCGCCGACGGCAGAAAGTTCGAGTTGCACTCCGATATGCCCACGCATAAAGAAGCGATTGAACTTGTGCTAAAAGCGCTTGTCGACAAGGAAGCCGGCGCGATTTCGTCCATATCCGAAATCGGTGCGGTGGGTCATCGCGTGCTCCACAGCGGCGAGGATTTCAAATGTTCCGTCGTCATCGACGAAGAAGTCGTGCGTATCTGCGAAAAGAACGCCGAACTCGGACCTCTCCATATGCCGGGCAACATTGCCTGCATAAAGAGCTGTATGGAAGTTATGCCCGACGTGCCTATGGTTGCCGTATTCGATACGACTTTCCACAGCACAATGCCTCCCAAGGCGTTTATTTACGGCATACCTTACGGCGTGTACGAAAAGTACAAGGTCAGAAAATACGGCTTTCACGGCACCAGCCACAAGTTCGTCAGCGAAGAGGCGATTAAATTCCTCGGAGCGGAGCACAGCAGAATTATCGTTTGTCACCTCGGCAACGGTTCCAGCATTTCCGCGGTAAAAGACGGCAAGTGCATCGACACGTCTATGGGCTTTACGCCTCTCGAAGGGCTGATTATGGGCACCAGAAGCGGCGATATCGACCCTGCGGCGGTGGAATTCATACGCGCCAAACTCGGAATGACCCCGGAAGACGTCGTGCAGTATCTCAACAAGAAGTGCGGAATGCTCGGAATAAGCGAACTCGACTCCGATATGCGCGTGCTCGAAAAGGCAATAAGCGAAGGCAACGCGAAAGCGGCGCTCGCCGTGGAAGCGGCGGCATACCGCATCAAGAAGTACGTCGGTTCCTTTGCGGCGGCGCTCGGCGGAGTGGACGCAATCGTCTTAACGGGCGGCATAGGCGAAAACAGTTCTCATATGCGCCGTCTTGTGATGGAGAATATGGAATATCTTGGCGTCGATTTCGACTTCGAGGAGAACGAAATCCGCGCAGACGGCATACACGTCCTGTCCAAACCCGAAAGCAAAGTCAAGGTGTTCGTTCTGCCGACAAACGAGGAACTTTCCATTGCGCGCGAAACGCTTGCGCTCGTCAGCGCCGCGGAAAAGTAAAATGTTCCTTAAAGCGTTTGACAAGAGGCGACATATCTTATATAATTACACGAGTTAATGAGAAATTCAGCGGAGGAATGATATATGGCGTTACCCAAAAATAAGATTTCCAAATCCAAGACCAATTCCCGTTTTGCGAACTGGAAACTTTCCGCGCCCGGTCTTATCGAGTGCCCCCAGTGCCACGAACTCATCAAGAGTCACACCGTGTGCCCCAAGTGCGGCTACTACAAGGGCAAGGAAGTCGTCGCGCAAAAGACCGAGAAATAACCAGTACGAACGGAGAGCGACAGCGTCGCTCTCTTTTTGTATATTCGCGGCTTTTTGCCGCAACCGAACAAGGGTATAGAATATGAAAATAATCGTTGACGCATTCGGCGGGGACTATTCTCCGCGTGAAACCGTACTCGGTGCAATCGACGCCGTAAACGCAAAAGACGGGCTGCAAGTCGTACTTGTCGGCGACGAAAAGCAGATAAACAACGTGCTGGAAGGCGAAAAATACGACGCTTCGCGCGTCGAAATCCTGCACGCGCCCGACGTCATCACCAACGAAGACGTTCCCACAACCGCAATAAAGACTAAAAAAGACAGTTCGCTTGTCAAAGGGTTGGAGCTGCTTGCTTCCGACGACGAGGCGGCGGGCTTCGTTTCTTCGGGCTCTACGGGTGCCGTGCTTGTCGGCGCGTATATGAAAGCGGGCAGAATAAAGGGCGTATCGCGCCCCGCGCTCGCTCCCGCGCTTCCCACCGTGAAAGGCAAACCCGTAATACTTTGCGACTGCGGCGCAAACGTGGACTGCAAACCTCTCAATCTTCTGCATTTCGCCATTATGGCAAGTGCGTTTTCCACCGCGTTGACCGACAATGCAAAACCCACCGTGGGATTGCTCAGCAACGGCGCGGAAGAGAAGAAGGGCAACGAGCTCAACAAAGAGGCTTTCGAACTGTTGAAGGCTTCGCCTTATATAGATTTCAAAGGCAACTGCGAAGCGCGCGATTTGCTGTCGGGCGACTTCGACGTCGTGGTTTCGGACGGGTTCAACGGCAACATCGCGCTGAAATCCGCCGAAGGCACCGCAAACGCCATATTCTCCATACTTCTTGACGGCATAAACAAGGGCGGTCTGCGTGCCAAACTCGGCGCTCTTCTGCTCAAACCCGTTCTGCGCGGCGTGAAATGCAAGCTCGACTACAACAATCAGGGCGGTGCGTGTTTCCTCGGCATAAACAAAGTCGTGGTCAAAGCGCACGGCGCGTCCAAACGCAAATCGATTTGCGCAAGCGTTCTGCAAGCCGCCACGCTCGCGAAATCGGGCATTGTCGAAAAAATCAAAGCCTCCGTACAGGCTATGGACGAGCATGACAGAGATTGAAGACAAACTGGGTTACGCTTTTCGCAAGGTTGCGCTTTTGGAGCGTGCGTTTACGCACGGTTCCGCCGACCCCGACCCCGAAAAGAACTACCAGAGCCTTGAATTTCTCGGTGACAGCATACTCAGTTTCGTGATATCGAAACGCCTTTTTTCGCTGTATCCCTCCGCAAAAGAGGGCGCGCTCACCAAAATGCGTTCCTGTATAGTCAGCGAACAGCCCCTTGCGGAAGCCGTTGCCGCGCTCGGTATAGCGCAGTATCTGAAAATGGGCGAAGGCGAGCGCAAAAGCCGTCTGTGGGAACACGAGTCCATACGTTGCGACCTCTACGAGTCCGTCGTGGCGGCCATATATCTTGACGGGGGGCTGAAAGCGGCGGAAAATTTTATTCTGCGCACGCTTGCGGACAACATAAAGAACGCGCGCGCGGAAACAAAGACCGCGGACGCAAAATCCAAACTCAACGAATACGCCCTCAAACACGGCAAAAAAGCCGAATACAAGGAAGTGTCGAAAGAGGGTGAACCGCACGCGCCCGTTTACCGTTACGCAGCATACGTCGACGGCGAAATTCTCGGAGAGGGAAGCGGCAGAAGCAAGCGCGACGCACAGCAGGAAGCCGCGGCAGCGGCGCTTTCCAAAATCTCTTCGCGCCGCACGAAGAAATAAAATTTTTCGGATTACGCGTCGAAAAAGCCGTGAAATCGCATATGTTTCACGGCTTCTTTTTATCCGAAACCGCCAGTTTTCACAGGCATTTTCCTAAATGCCATTAATATGTTTCACAATACATTTATGTTTCACGCGGTTTTGTGAAACATTTGCGTTTTTGCTTGTTAAATGATTATACCTATGGTATAATATCGTTAATTTCAAAATCGGAGATTATCGTGAAATTTCAGAAAATCGAACTCAGAGGCTTCAAGTCTTTCGCCGATAAGGTGGAAATCCCTTTTCAGGAGGGCGTTACCGCCATTATAGGTCCTAACGGCTGCGGCAAATCCAACGTCGCGGACGCCATTCGCTGGACCCTCGGCGAACAGAGCGCGAAAACTCTGCGCGGCAGAAGTATGCAGGACGTTATCTTCGCTGGTACGGAAAACCGCAAAAGTATGTCGTACTGCGAAGTTTCCCTGCAATTCGACAACACCGACAAAACCCTTTTCCCGACACTTGCTTTCGACGAGGTCACCATCACCCGTAAACTGGACAGAAGCGGTACGAGCGAGTATTTCATCAACGGCACGCGTTGCAGAATGAAAGACATCATCAACCTGTTTCACGATACGGGCGTCGGCAAAGAGGGTTACAGCATTATCGGTCAGGGCAGAATAGACGAAATTCTGTCCGCAAAGCCCGACGACAGGCGTCATATTTTCGAAGAAGCGGCGGGTATTTCCAAGTTCCGCGCCCAGCGTACGGAGTCGCAACGCAAGCTCGAACGCACGGAGATGAACCTGCAAACGGCAAACGAGGTCATCGCCGAAATCGAAAGACAGATGACACCTTTGCGCAAACAGGCGGAAGTGGCGAAAAAGTACGCCGAATTGCGCGAGCAACTCAAATTGCAGGAAGTCAACCTGTACATTTACAACTACGAGAACAACCAGAAAATCAAGCAGAAGATATACGACCGCATATCCGCGGCGGCGAAGGAACTCGAAGCCAAGGAAACGGAGTTTGTCAACTGCGTCAACGAATACGAAAAGTGCCTGCGCGAGTCGAGCGGCATCGACAGGTTGTACGAGGAACACAACGCCGAACTTCTGGGTTTGAAGGTTGACGCCGAGAGAGTGCAGGGTCAGGCAAACGTCGTCAAGGAGCGCATCTCCAACCTGCAAGCGGAAATCAACCGTCTGAATGCCGAAATTCAGTCCGTGGACGTGCAACTCGCAACGTCGGAGGACCTCATAAAGAAGTGCGAATTGAAGAAGGAGGAGGAACTTTCCGCTTATATGGAGACCTCCAAGCACTTCAAGACGATGAGCGACAAACTCAGTTTTCTGTCCAAGTCGTTGGAGGGGCAGGAGAGCGACCTCGAAAACAAGAACCTCGAATACGTGCGTTCGCTTGAAGAACTGGGCGAATTGAAGAGCAATCTGTCCTCTCTGCTTGCCGAAAAGGGTATGAACGAGGAGCGCGCCAAGAACCTGTTGTCCCTGCTCAATTCCAAGAAGGCAAAACTCAGCGAAGAGGAAACCAACCTTTCGATATACGACGCCAAAATCAAAGCTTCGCGCGAAGAGATGCGCAAACTCACCACCGAGAACAACGAAACGCGTTATCTCAAAAACGAGGCGCAGGAAGCAATCAAAGGTCTGGAAAGCGACGTCGTCACCCTGAATTCGAAACTCGGTCTTGCCGAGGGTCAGTACAAACTGCTGACTTCCGTCAAAGAGGATTATCAGGGATATCAGGACGCCGTCAAACGTCTTATGCAGGACGCCCGCCGCGACCCCGCGCTGAAAAGCAGGATTATGGGCGTGCTTGCGGAAGTCATCACCGTACCCGAAGGGTACGAATCCGCCATCGAATACGCTCTCGGCGCGGCGTTGCAGAACGTCCTTGTCGAGCACGAGCACGACGCGGCGGAGCTCATCACTTACCTCAAACAGAAAAATTACGGTCGCGTCACCTTCCGTCCGCTGACGGCAAGCCGTCCCCGCGCACTCCCTGCGGAGTATATGCCCGCATTGCGCGAACAGGGCTGTTTCGGTGTGGCGTCCGACCTCGTGGAATGCGAAACCAAGTTCCTGCCTTTCGTGCAGAACCTGTTGGGAACGACGGTCGTCGTCGACAATATGAACACCGCCGAAAGGTTGTATCGCAAGTATAACCGCGGTTTCAAAATCGTGACGCTGGACGGCGAAATTTACGCCAGAGGCGGCGAAATCACGGGCGGTTCGCGTCGCACGCAGAACTCCGGTCTGTTGTCGCAGGAGAAAGAAATCGAACAGGCACGCGCCAACCTCGAACGCATCCGTTCCAACATCGCGCGTTTGCAAGCCGAACGCGAGGACCGTATGCGTGAAGTCGAAGTCGCCGAAGAGAAACTCGCCGAACTCGCGCACAGGATATCCGAAGTCAGCATCGAGAACTCTCTCAACGAGAACAAGGCGAAACAAGCCGAGGAAATCGTCGAGACGTTGCGCGCGGAAATCAAGAGCGACGCCGAAGAGTACGAGAAAGTGGCTGCTTTGGTCAAGGAACTTGCGCAGAAGATTTCCTCGATAGACGAACTGGAAAACGTCGTCAAGGGCAAGCAGGAAGAGTACAGCGCGTTGCTGGAAACCTCAAAGACCCGCAGCACGGAACAGAAGTCCGAGCGCGAGACGATGAACGAAGAGGTCATGAACCTGCGCCTGCAACTTGCGGGGCACAAGAGCGCGCTGGACGGTTACGACGCCGACCTGTTCCGTATGCGCCGCGATTACGAGAGCGAACAGGAAGAGAAACTCGACCTGATTGCCGAACTGAAATCCAAGCAGGCGGCACTGGACAGCATCAAGAGCGCACCCGAAAAGACGAAGTTCTCCGCAGAGGACGAGAAGCGCATCAAGGAGTTGGAGAAGGAAATCGGCGGTCTGAGCGAAATGAAACGCAAACTCGCCGACAAGATTGTTCAGCTCGACGCCGACAAAACCCGTCTTACCGACGAGCGCACCGCGCTCAACGAGAAGAAGATACGCGACGAAAATATGCTCGAACGCGTGGACGACGAAAACCGTTTCCTGCAAGAGCACGTACTCGAAGAATACAACCTCACTTATTCCTCGGCGTTGCCTTTGCGCATAGAAGGGTTCGAGGCGTACGGTGCGAAGACCGTGATAAGCGACCTCAAAAAGTCCATATCCAAACTGGGCGACGTCAACCCGCTTGCGGTGCAGGCTCTCGCCGACGCCGAACAGCGTCACGAGGAATGCGTGGCACAGCGCGACGACATACAGGCGGCGTACAACGACATCGTCAACATCATCAACGAACTGACCGCGGAAATGGTGGAGAAGTTCACCGACGCTTTCAACAAGATAAACGAGAACTTCCGCGAGGTATTCTCCCAGTTGTTCGGCGGCGGCAAAGGCGACCTGCGTCTTGACACCAAAGAGACGGACGACCCCTTGGAAGCGGGCATCGAAATCTTCGCACAGCCTCCCGGCAAGAAGTTGCAGAACATAACCCTGCTGAGCGGCGGCGAGCGTGCGCTCACCGCAATCGCGATACTGTTTGCAATTCTCATGCTCAAACCGATGCCGTTCTGCGTACTGGACGAAATCGAAGCGGCGCTGGACGACGCAAACGCCAACCTGTTTGCCGACTTCCTGAAAAAGTTCTCGACCAACACGCAGTTTATCGTCATCACGCACAGAAAGCCGACGATGCGTCACGCAGACTCGATTTTCGGTGTCACGATGGAAGAAAAAGGCGTCACGAAGATTGTTTCCATAACCTTCGAAGAGGCGCAGAAACACGCCACCCAAGACAAGTAAAAAGGACGTTTTATGGGATTTTTCAAAAAGATAGCCGAAGGCATAAAAAAGACGAGGGACACCCTTTCGAAAAAACTGTTCTTTGCGTTTTCGGCGCGTGAACTCGACGACGAATTTTACGACAACCTCGAAGAAGCTTTGCTCGCCGGCGACGTGGGCATTCAGTCCACCGAAACCGTAATCGAGGAACTCAAAGACCGCGCTTTCCGCGAGAAAATCAAACGTCCCGAAGACGCGAAAGAGTTGTTGAAAGATATTCTCGTCGAGGACATCGACTACGAAATCGAAGAGTATTCCTATCCGCTCGTCATACTGCTTTCGGGTGTCAACGGGGTGGGCAAGACGACTGCCATAGGCAAACTCGCGCATATGTTCCGCGAACAGGGCAAGAGCGTCGTCGTGGCGGCCGCCGACACCTTCCGTGCCGCGGCAAGCGAACAGCTCGAAGTGTGGGGCGAACGCGCGGGAGTTCGCGTTATCCGTCACAACGAGGGCGCAGACCCCGCCGCCGTCGTGTTCGACGCCGTGTCGTCGGCAAAGGCAAGGGGCACGGACGTCGTTCTTGTCGATACCGCAGGCAGACTGCACAACAAGAAAAATCTGATGGAAGAACTCAAAAAGATATGCCGTGTGGTGGAAAGGGAGTTGCCCGACGCCGATTTCCGCAAGTATCTCGTGCTCGACGCCACCACGGGACAGAACGCCGTGCAACAAGCCGAGATATTCTCCGAGGCAATCGACACGGACGGCATAATTCTCACCAAACTGGACGGCACGGCAAAGGGCGGCGTGGTGCTTGCCATATCCATTGCGCTGGAATTGCCCGTCGTGTATATCGGCGTGGGCGAGAAAATCGACGACCTGATACCTTTCGACGCAAAGGATTTCATCGACGCGCTCATCTGACGCGGCGCGGTGATATTTTCAATATCAAAGAGATGTCAAAACGCTTGACATTTTTTTTTTGCGGCGTTATCATTGTGTCAAGGTCGAAGCCTTTACAAAGGCATTTACCTTGACAGGACGATATGGACAGATTTCGCATAGGGACGTTGCGCGCATATTACGGCGCAATGCTCACGGAAAGGCAGAACGAACTCATCAGGCTCCATTACGACGAGGATATCTCCCTCGGGGAACTCGCCGAAATGTTTTCCGTGTCCCGACAAGCGGTGCTCGACGGCATAAAGCGCGGCGAGGCGGCACTTGCGGAATTTGAAGACAAGCTGCATTTCGTCAGCCGCGACAGAGCGGTTGTCGGATTGCTTGACGAGGCGGTGAAACGTCTCGACGACGCGGACGGCGAAGGGTGCAGAGAGAGCATATCCCGCGCGACCGCCTTGTTGGAGGAATAATGTCAGTCTTCGAAAATTTATCCGACAGAATGAACCACATATTTTCCAAACTCCGCAACAAAGGCAAACTCACGGAGTTGGAAATCAAACAGGCAATGCGCGAAATCCGCGTCGCACTTCTCGAAGCGGACGTCAATTTTGCCGTTGTAAAGGATTTCATTGCCGTCGTCAGCGAAAAGGCTCTCGGCGAGGACATACTCAAATCCTTGACGCCCGCCCAGCAGATTGTCAAAATCGTCAATGACGAACTCGTCGCCCTTATGGGCAGCAAGCACCAGAAACTGGAAGTCAGCGACAGACCGCCCACAGTCTATATGATGTGCGGTTTGCAGGGCGCGGGCAAAACGACGATGTGCGGCAAACTTTCGCTGTATCTCAAAAAACAGGGCAAGAAAGTTTTGCTCGTTGCGGGCGACGTTTACCGTCCCGCGGCAATTCAGCAGCTCAAAGTCGTCGGCAAACGTGTAGGCTCGGAAGTGTTCGACATGGGACAGACCGACCCCGTCAAAATCGCCGAAAACGGCGTTGCATACGCGCTGAAAAACGGTTTTGACACCGTCATCATCGACACGGCGGGTCGTCTGCACATCGACGAAGCCCTGATGAAAGAGCTCATCAACGTCAAATCCGCCGTCCGTCCCACGGAAATATTGCTCGTCGTCGACAGTATGACGGGTCAGGACGCCGTCACGGTGGCGGACACGTTCAACAAGACGCTGAACGTCACGGGCGTCATCATGACCAAACTGGACGGCGACACGCGCGGCGGCGCGGCGTTATCCATAAAAGCCGTCACGGGCAAGCCCATCAAGTTCAGCGGCACGGGCGAAAAACCCGAGGACCTCGAACCCTTCCATCCCGACCGTATGGCAAGCCGCATCCTCGGAATGGGCGACGTGCTCACCCTCATCGAAAAGGCGGAGCAAGCCTTCTCCAAGGAACAGGCGGAGAACCTGCAAAAGCGCATCAAGGAGAAGTCCTTCAACCTCGAAGATTATCTCGAACAGCTTGAAAGCGTCAAAAAGATGGGCGGCATCGGCGATATGATGAAGATGTTGCCGGGCTTTGCGGGCAAGGTCAAGAGCGAGGACCTCGACGAAGAAAAACTGCTCAAAGCAAAGGTCATAATTCAGTCGATGACACCCAAAGAAAGACGCAACCCCGAAATCATCAAGGGCAGCCGCAGAAAGCGTATCGCGCTCGGCAGCGGCACTTCCATTCAGGACGTCAACCAACTGCTCAAACAGTTCGAACTCATGAAAGAGATGATGAACCGCATGCAGAAGGGCGGAATGAAAGGGCTGAAAGGCATGAAGGGCATGCAAGGACTTCCGTTCTGACGCGACGACGTCGGCCGACACGGCAACATTCGGAAAACCAAACAAAACTATATAAAGCCCCGCAATGCGGGTGCACAAAAGGAGAACACAATGGTAAAACTCAGACTGACCAGAATGGGCGCAAAGAAAGCACCTTTCTATCGCATCGTCGCCACCGATTCCAGAAAAGCGCGTGACGGACAGTACATCGAACAGATCGGCATTTACGATCCCGCAAGCGAACCCAAGATTGTCCGCATTGATGCAGACCTCGCGAAGAAGTGGCTCGCCAACGGCGCGCAACCCACCGATACCGTCCGCAACCTCTTCAAGGAACAGGGCATTCTGTAAGGTGACCTATGCTTGAACTTGTGGAATATCTCGTTGAGAAACTCGTGCCCGAAGGAGATTATTCCGTCGAACTGCGCGAGAACGGCGAGGAGTCCGATATCGTTATCGTGATATCCAAGAAGGATATCGGCAAGATAATCGGTAAGCAGGGCAAAATCGCAAAAGCCATACGCACGCTCGTAAAGGCGGCGTCGGGCCGTTCCTCGGTGCGCTATAACGTCGTAATCGAAGAGAAAGAATGAAGTCCGAGTTCACGATAGGCAAAATTCTGCGTCCGCGCGGCGTCAAAGGTGTGGCGAAAATCGAGCCGTACACCGAAGACGCGACGCGGTTTTCGCATTTGCGTGCAGTCAAAATCGGCGGCAAGGAGTACGCGGTCGAAAGCGTTTCGGTCGAGGGAGGTTTCGTCTATGCCAAGTTTTCGGGCGTCGACACCCCCGAGGACGTCGAGTCGTTGCGCGGCAAAAGCGTTTCCGTCCGCCGTGCCGATTTGCCCGCACCGCCGAAAGACAGATACTACATCGTCGATTTGCTCGGTGCGGATGTCATCGTGGGCGGCGACGTGCTCGGAGAACTCGTGGACGTGTTGCAGTACGGCTCCGCCGACGTCTACGTCGTGAGACTTGCCGACGGTACGGTGAGTTTCCCCGCGCTGAAAGAAGTGGTGCGCAGTATCGACGTCGAGAAGGGTCAAATCCTGCTCGACGACAGAATGTTCGAAAGAACGGCGGTGTACAACAAATGAAATTCGACGTATTGACGATATTTCCCGAATATTTCGACGTGCTAGGCGTCGGAATAATCGGTCGCGCCCTGAACGAAAAGAAGTTCGAGGTCAACACCGTCAATATCCGCGATTTTTCCAAGGATAAGCACCACAAGACCGACGACTATCCCTACGGAGGCGGTGCGGGAATGGTGATGACGCCCGACCCCATCGTCAGCGCAATCGAAGCCACCGACCCCGACCACGAGGCTCTGCGCGTCTATCTTTCGCCGAAAGGCGAACCTTTTTCGCAGAGTATGGCGAAGGAACTCGCGTCGCGCGACAGAGTGCTGTTTCTCTGCGGCGGGTACGAGGGCGTGGACGAACGCGCAATCGAACTCGCAATCGACCGTGAAATCTCGATAGGCGACTACGTGCTGACCGGCGGAGAACTTCCCGCGCTGGTCGTCATCAACGCCGTCGCGAGATATATCGACGGCGTGCTCGGTTCGGAAGAGAGCACGGTGGAAGAGAGTTTCTCGTCGGGATTGCTGGAATATCCGCAATATACGCGCCCGCAGGTTTACCGCGGACTTGCCGTGCCCGACGTGCTCGTCGGCGGCAATCACGCCGAAGTGGCAAAATGGCGCGCGCAAAAATCCTACGAAATCACCGCAGAACGCCGTCCCGACCTCATAAAGAAAGAGGACAAGGACTGAAAGCTGAACAGAACGATGAACATACAGTGGTTCCCCGGTCATATGACGAAAGCGCTCCGAATGATGGAGGAAAACCTCCGTCTTGTCGACGCGCTCATTTACGTCATCGACTCCCGCGCCGTGTTCAGTTGCAACAATCCGCTTTTCGACAAACTCGTGGAAGGCAAACGCGTGCTTTACGTGTTCAACAAATGCGACCTCGTGAAGTCATCCGACCTCGACGCGTGGTGCAAACGCTTTGACGAAGAGGACAAACGCTACGTCAGGGCAGTGGGCACTTCGGGCGACTGTTCCGCAATCGTAGCGGGACTGAAAAAAGTCGCCTCGGACAAGCTGGAACACTACCTTGCAAAAGGTGCGCGCGTATCGCTCCGCGCAATGGTGGTCGGCGTGCCGAACTCGGGTAAATCCACCCTCATAAATTCTATGTGCAAGCGCGCCAAAGCCGTGACGGGTGACCGTCCCGGCGTCACCAAAGGCAAACAGTGGCTGAGCATAGACGGCGTGGACTTTTTGGATACACCCGGAACCTTGTGGGGCAAGTTCGACAACGACGAAGTCGCGCATCACCTTGCTTACATAGGAAGCATACGCGACGAAGTGCTGGACACGACGGAACTCGCGTTCGACTTTCTCAAAGAAATAGCACCCGCTTTCGGCGAGGCACTCAAAGAGCGTTATTCTCTCGACGAGGTGCCCGACGACACCCTCGCTCTGTTTGAAAAAATCGCCGCTTCGCGCGGGTTCAGAGTGAAAGGCGGCGAGCCCGATTACGAGCGCACTGCAAAAAGCGTGCTGGACGATTTCAGAAAAGGCAGGCTCGGCAAAATAATGCTCGAAATGCCGCAAAAGCACGGTTTAGTGCTCAAAAACAAAGGATAAAACGTCAAATATGGTTCACGCTTCGGAATTGATGAAATACGAAAATGCCTTGCGCGACGAAGGTTGCGTCTACATCTGCGGCGTCGACGAAGTGGGGAGGGGACCTCTTGCGGGACCCGTAACCTGTGCCGCCGTAATAATGCCTCTCGACGAACTCATCGATGGAGTCAACGACAGCAAGAAAGTCGCGAAGAAGAAGCGCGAAAGGCTTGCCGAAGAGATAAAGAGCAAAGCCGTCGCGTACAGCATCGTATCCTTCGACAACGAGCGCATAGACGAGAGCAACATACTTGCCGCGACCAAAGCCTGTATGGCGGAAGCAATAATGTCGCTTGCCGTCAAGCCTGACGTCGTGCTCATCGACGCGGTCAAACTAGACCTGCCCGTGCGCACCGTCAGCGTGATACACGGCGATGCACTCAGCTATTCGATTGCCGCGGCATCCATCATCGCGAAGGTGGAACGCGACGCGTATATGGCGGAGATGGCAAAACTGTACCCGCAGTACGATTTCGAAAACAACGTCGGCTACGGCACGGCAAAACACATTGCCGCACTGAAAGAGTTCGGACCGACTCCCATACATCGCAGGACTTTCATCGGCAATTTCGTGGACGCAAAATGAACACGAGGGCGAAAGGGCGGATAGCGGAAGAGAGGGCGGTTGCCTTTCTGCGCAAAAAGGGGTACGAAATTCTCCTGCGCAACGAGGTTATCGCGGGGGTCGAAACTGACATAATCGCGCTCGACGGCGACACGGTGGTTTTCGTCGAGGTCAAATCCGCTTACGGCGCATATCCCTGTCCTGCCGAAAACGTCACGAAGGAGAAGCAACGCAGGTACGTGCGTGCGGCAAAATCCTTTGCGGCGTCGCGGTCGCTCTTCGACCGCAACATACGTTTCGACGTCATCGAGGTATTCGACGACAGGATGGAACACATAATATCGGCGTTCGATGCCGACGCAAAATGACTTCTCGGCACGCGTTCGGACGGTCCGAGTTCCGTTCGGCGCAAAAAAAAGAGCAAAAAACCGATTAAATTTGGAAAATACGGGCGATATTTGCTTGTGATAAAACTTATTATATGATATTATAACACGCGTGACTCGGGCGTTCCGCTTGCGGGGATACCGTTACGAACGCTTTGTTAAAAAGGAGGACAGTCAACAATGAACATTATCGACACTATCGAAAAAGAGGGTATGAGAACGGATTTACCCGAAATCGCAATCGGTGACCAGGTCAAGGTCTTCGTCAAAGTCATCGAAGGCAACAGAGAAAGATTGCAGTCTTACGAAGGCATCGTCATCGCCATGAAAAACGGCGGCATCCGCGAGACTTTCACCGTTCGCCGCGTGACTTACGGCGTCGGCGTCGAGCGTACCTTCCCGCTCCATTCCCCCAAAATCGACCACATCGAAGTCGTGCGTCACGGCAAGGTCAGAAGGGCGAAACTTTATTACCTCAGAGAGCGCACCGGTAAGGCCGCGAAACTCAAAGAAACCAAATAGAGGCAAGGATGAAAAAAAGACTTATCTCGATAGCCGTAATAGTGCTGGTACTCGTACTGGCACTATTTGTGCTTTCTGCCTGTAATGCCGGCGACACCGAGTATAACGTGGAGCTGGTGACAAACGGCGGTTTTGAGAATTACACCTCAAACGACAGCGGTAAAATCACTTTCGACAACTGGACGCTCGGCGGCGACTGGACCAACTCTTCCTATGAACGCCGTCCGCTCACCACTTCCGAGAGCGAGGACGAAACCCTGTCGGCAAGGCTGGGAGACAGCTATCTCGGCATCACCACCAAAAACGGTGCGGTGAACCTTTCCCAGAGCGTCAAGGTGGACCGCAGAGCAATTTACAAGGTGTCTTTCGACCTGCGTCTCGCATCGTCCGTCACGGCAGGTAAGGGCGCGTATGTCACGTTTTTGGAAAATGCCGAATACATCTTGCCCGAAAACGCGGACGCCACTTCGTGGAAGACGTACACCTTCTACGTCCGCCCCGTCAACACCGACTATCTGACCGTCGCGGTCAGCCTCGGCAAAACGGGCGAAACGACGAGTGCCACCGTCTATTTCGACAACGTCTCCATTATGAAGGTGGAGAACGCCGCCGTTCCCGAGGGTACTGACGTCATCGATTTCAAGATGTCGCAGATAGCGCGTTATGACGAATCCGTCGGCGGCTCGCTCTTCGTGGCATTCATGACCATATTCGGCGCGGCGCTGCTTGTTGCGGCATACGTCATCGTCCGCAAGACCTATGCACGTTCCGATGCGTTCATCAACTTCGACGGCACGCCTTGCGGCACTCCCGCAACCGTGACTTCGGGCGGCAAAAAACAGGTTAAGGGCGTCAAACCCGCAGCCTCCGCCGCATGGTTCAAGAACGGCTGGTTCATCGCGGCAATGCTCATGCTCGGCACCTTCGTCGTCAGGCTGGTTTTCCTGCTGACGATGTACGGCTTCGGCGGTGAGATGAACCTCATCGTCAACGTCGCACGCGAAGCGGGCACAAACGGCGTTGGCAACATCTACGCGAATTACGGCACAACGGTTGCGACCATGTCTCCCGGTACGCTGTATATCCTCGCGATACTCGGCGCCATGGGCAAAAACCTCAACTACGATTCCATGTCCGTGCTCATCCGCATGGTGGGCGTGCTCGGCGATATGGCGGTCGTGGCGATGATTTACTTCTACGGCAGGAAATACGCAGGCGACAAAATCGCGGTCGTGTTCGCGGTGCTTTACGCGCTGTTGCCCGTAACCCTCGTGATGGGCGGACTCACAAACACTTTCGAATCCCTGCTCGTTGCGCTTATGCTCGCCGCAGTCATACTGCTGGTCGAAAAGAAGTATATCGGCACTTACGTCGTGATGACGCTTGCCGCAATTCTCGACATTCGCGCCCTCGCGCTCGCACCTCTTGCGGTCACGTATATGGGCTATATGTACTACCGTGACGACGACAGCCTCAAAAAGTTCGGCAAGAACCGCGCAATCATCGTGTTCGGGCTCGTCGGAGCGTTCGTCCTCGGATATATTCTCACTCTTCCCGTTGCAATCAACCACCTCGGCGAAAATGCCTTCTACGGCTTCAAGATGATTGCAAACCAGATGATAAACAACGGCATCTTTGTCGACAACGCCTTCGGTTTCTACGGTATGGTCGCCCTCAACCAGAAAGGTTTCAGTTCCGTTGCGTCCATTCTCAACCTGCTGTTCATCCTCGTTCTGGTCGTGTACGTGTGCTCGCTGTACTTCAAGAAACGCAACCGTCAGGAAGTTCTGTTGCTCGCGTCCTACACGCTGGCTATGGTGGCTGTGTTCACGCTCAAAGTCAACTACACATATCTCTTCCTTTCTCTGGCACTCGGTCTCGTTTACACGATGGTGTCCGGTGAAAAGAGGATGTACGGCATTATGGGCGGATACGCCTTGCTCGCCTTCCTGTGCGTAGGCTTGCTGATGAAGAACTCGGGCTACGTGTCCGTCACTTCCTCGGGCTACTTCGTCGACTTCGAGACCACGGGCGTCGACTTCATCCTGTTCAGCGTCGTGACCGTGTTGCTCACTCTGTATTACAGTTATGTCGTCTACAACATCACCAACACGGGCAAAGTCGTGGACATCAAACCCTTGTCCAAACCCTTCGGCGTTGCGCTGAAAGACGGCTTTGCAAGCATAGTCAACGTGTTCAAGAAAGACGAATGACGACTTTACGCCAAACGAAAACCGCCGCAAAATGCGGCGGTTTTATTTTACGTTTTGCGTTTTGCGTTCGATTGACTTGCGCTCCGACAGACCTCTGTTTCGATTGGCTTTCAGATTGGCGCCGACCGAACGGTCATGCCGGTCGGGTTCAGAGCAGAGTGTCTTTGAGGACGGGACCGTATTCCTGCGCGACGAGCGAGCCTATCGTTTCGAATATGATGTTGTCGGCGCACTTGCGCGCGACAGCGAGTTTCTCGGGAGTGTTGACAGTCCAGGTGATGACGGGGACACTCTTGCGCGCCTTGGCAACGTAAACATTGTCGTCGAGGTCGCGGATGTCGTAGGCAATGAAGTCGGGTTTGGATATCCTTGTGATATGCAGCTTGCCCATGAAGTCCATCACGTGAGAGCGCTTGGTGCCCTTGGGGTTGCGCCAGGTGCACAGCTGACCGCTGGGACGGTCGCTGTTGAGGCGGCAGTAACGCACGGCTCCGTAGTTGAAAGACTGCAATGCGATGTTGCCTTTGTAGGTTTTCACCCTTTCGCACACGGCAGCGGCGATGGAATTATCGTAAGGATTCAGCCCTTTGATCTCGCACAGAATGCCCGTGCGACCGTCGACCATATCGAGAAATTCGTCGAACGTGGGAATGGTGAATTCGGTGTCGTTGAGATGAGTTTTGACAAGCTGCTCCACAGTGCAGTCCTTGACTTTTGCGTCTATGCCGCACACGCGTTTGAGGTTGTCGTCGTGGAATACGACGAGTTTGCCGTCCGAAGACAGATGAACGTCGATTTCGATGTTGAAACCGTGTTCTATCGCCGCCTGAAACGCCGGCATACTGTTTTCGGGAAATTCGTCGTCGTGAAGTCCTCTGTGAGCCACGGGAACTTTGAGCAACCAGTCGAAATTCATAATCCCCTCCGTGAATTGTGGTGCAATTTTATTGATATAATTTTAGAATTACATTATAATAAAGTCAATAGGTTTCTGAATTTTCCGCACGGGCGGACAAAGCGAGGAATGATTTGAGTCTTGATAAAATCCGCAATTTTTCCATAATAGCGCACATCGACCACGGCAAAAGCACGCTTGCGGACCGTCTCATCGAAAAGACGGGCACGGTTTCCGCGCGCGAAATGTCCGACCAGTTGCTCGACAATATGGACATCGAAAAGGAACGCGGAATAACCATAAAATTGCAGACCTGCCGCCTCTTTTACAACTACAAAGGGGAGGAGTACACCCTCAATCTCATCGACACCCCGGGTCACGTCGACTTCACGTACGAAGTGTCGCGGTCGCTTGCGGCTTGCGAAGGCGCGTTGCTCGTCGTGGACGCCACGCAAGGCGTCGAGGCACAGACGCTCTCAAACGTCTATCTCGCGCTCGACAATGACCTGGAAATATTGCCCGTGGTCAACAAAATCGACCTTGCCTCCGCAGACGTGGAAGGCGTCAAGGCTGAAATCGAGGATATAATCGGGCTCGACACTTCGGGGTGCCCGTTGATTTCGGCAAAAGAGGGTATAGGCATCGACGACGTTCTCGAACAGATAGTCACGCGCCTGCCCGCGCCGAAAGGCGACCCCGACGCGCCTCTCAAAGCCCTTATCTTCGACAGCTATTACGACAACTACCGCGGCGCGATATCCATGGTGCGCATTATGGACGGCACAGTGAAAGCGGGCGACCGCATACGTATGTTTGCCACGGGTAAGGAGTTCGACGTGGTGGAAGTCGGCATATATTCGCCGTCGATGAAACCCGTCGCAACGCTCTCTGCGGGCGAAGTCGGATACATCGCCGCGAGCATCAAGAACGTCGCGGACACGGCGGTAGGCGACACCATAACAAATGCGGACAATCCCGCAAAAACGCCACTTAAAGGGTACAAAAAGACAACACCAATGGTCTTTACGGGCGTTTACCCCGCAGACGGTGCGCGTTACAACGATTTGAAGGAAGCCCTTTTGAAACTGCAACTCAACGACGCTTCGCTGAGTTTCGAGCCCGAAAATTCCAAGGCATTGGGGTTCGGTTTCAGGTGCGGTTTCCTCGGGTTGCTCCACATGGAAATCATTGAGGAAAGGTTGGAGCGCGAGTTTGACCTCGACCTCATCACGACGGCGCCCGGCGTTTCCTACCACGTCACAAAGACGAACGGCGAAAAACTCATCGTCGACAACCCCACCAATCTTCCCCCTGCGGGTGAAATAGAAAGCATAGAGGAACCCGTCGTCAAGGCGACCATATACACTCCGCCCGAATACGTAGGGCAGATTATGGAACTGTGTCAGGATAAACGCGGCATATTCATCGATATGACCTATATCGACACGGCGCGCGTTCAGCTGACGTACAGACTGCCGCTCAACGAAATCATTTACGACTTTTTCGACAGCCTCAAATCGCGCACGCGCGGTTATGCCTCTCTCGACTACGATATGGACGGCTACGAAAAGAGCGACCTCGTGCGCCTCGATATGCTTATCAACGGCGACATGTGCGACGCGCTTTCCCTCATCGTGCACAAGGACAAGGCGTACGCAAGAGGCAGAGGCATCGCGGAGAAACTAAAAGAGGCAATTCCGCGTCAGCTTTTCGAAATCCCCATACAGGCTGCGATAGGCGGCAAGATAATAGCGCGCGAAACGGTGAAAGCCCTGCGCAAGGACGTGCTTGCGAAGTGTTACGGCGGCGACGTCACGCGCAAGAAAAAACTGCTTGAAAAACAGAAAGAAGGCAAAAAACGCATGCGCAGAGTAGGCTCCGTCGAAGTGCCCAGCGAGGCGTTCGTCAGCATACTCAAAGTGGGTGACGACAAATAGCGTTATGTTGGTTTACGTTCACATTCCGTTTTGCAAATCGAAGTGCGCGTATTGCGATTTCAACTCCGTCGCGGGGTGCGACGAAGCCACGGTTTTCAGTTATCTAACCGCATTAAATCGCGAAATAGGCTTTGCCGCGAAACGCTTTCCTGAGGCGCGCATAGAAACCGTTTACATAGGAGGCGGCACACCTTCTTCGCTCAAACCCGAAAGGATATGCGCCCTGATAGACAAGCTGGCGTCCTCCTTTTCCGGGTTTTCCCCGTCCGAAATCACGGTCGAAGTCAATCCCGAAAGCACCACGGAAGACGCGTTGCGCTCTTACAGAGCGGCAGGCGTCAACCGCATCAGTATGGGCGTGCAGAGTCTGGACGATGACAATCTGCGTTCCGTGGGCAGACTGCACGACGCAAGGACCGCGCTCGACAAACTGGAACTTGCGGGGCACGTGTTCAACAACGTGTCCGCAGACCTCATAATCGGGTTGCCTTACGACACGGAAGAGAGCGTGCGACGCGAAGTAAAAACGCTTGCGCCGCTCGTAAAGCACCTTTCGGTTTACGAACTTACCCTCGAAGAGGGTACACCGCTTTCGGAGCGCGTGGAAAGAGGAACGGTTTGGTTGCCTTCCGACGACGAAACGGCGGATTTTCTGAACGCCGCCGTGGACGTCTGCGAGGAGAACGGATTGCACCGTTACGAGGTGTCGAACTTTGCGCGCGACGGTTTTTTCAGCCGACACAATCACGGCTACTGGACGCGTGAAGAGTATATAGGTCTTGGAGCGGGAGCGCATTCCCTCGTAAAGACGGCGGACGGCAGACGACCCGCCGCGGCGGAGATACGTTTTGCCTCTCCGAAAGACATAAACGCGTATATCGCGGGGATAAACTGCGTGCAGTCCTTCGACGACGTTCCCCGCACCGAAATGAGCGTTCTCACCGAAAAGGAAATCGTGTCGGAATATGTAATGCTCGGACTGCGCACGACGGAGGGCATACCGCAGGAACTCATTGCCGACAAGGACGTGGAGCGGGTAAAGGATTTTCTGACATACAAGGACGGCAGAGTGGCGTTGAACCGCCGAGGTTTCGAGGTTATGAATTCCGTGCTTTCGGAAATAATATGAGCGTTTGCACGATTTTCGCACCGCCTGCACGCGTTGCGCGCAGAAATTCTCGAAAGTAGAGAAAAATAATTGAAATCCTACAATTTCTTTGTTATACTCAATTTATCAAAACAGGAGGAACGAGATGACACCCAAACTTTCGTTCAGCACGAACACTCCGAAAGCGCCTCTCGCGCTCATCGCAACCCCCGGCGCAAAAGAGCTTACCCAACTCATTGACAAAAGACTTATCGAATGGTACAAGTCGGTTGACACCGAAAACACCCTGCAAAAAGACACTTTCATAATCGAAGCCACATGCCCGCGCTTCACCAACGGCGACGGCAAGGGTATGATTATGGAAACCGTCCGCGGCAAAGACTTGTTTATCATTTGCGACGTATCGAATCACGGTGTCACCTACAACTTCCTCGGCAAACAGATACCTATGACTCCCGACGAGCATTTTGCCGACCTCAAACGCATAATCTGCGCGGCAAACGGCAAACCCGAAAGAATCACGGTCGTAATGCCCATGCTTTACGCCGCGCGTCAGCACCGCAGAGCCAGCCGCGAATCCCTCGACTGCGCGCTCATGCTGCACGAACTCGCCAGTATGGGGGTGTCGGACATCATCACGTTCGACGCGCACGACCCTCGCGTTCAGAATGCCGTGCCGCTTATGGGCTTTGACAACTATTTTCCCACCTATCAGATACTCAAAGCGCTGACAAAGCGTTTTCCCGACGTCAAACTGGACAAGAACAGCCTGATGTGCATATCTCCCGACGAGGGCGCAATGGGCAGAAACGTGTATTACGCGTCCGTCCTCGGTCTTGACCTCGGCATGTTCTACAAACGCCGCGACTATGCAAACGTCGTCAACGGCAGAAATCCGATTATCGCGCACGAATACATCGGCAGCCCCGTCATGGGTATGAACGTGTTCGTCGCCGACGACATGATTGCGACGGGCGACAGCATCATCAAACTTGCAAAGGAAATCAAAGAAAAAGGCGCGCAGAGAGTGTTCCTTTCCGCCACCTTCGCACTCTTTACCGAAGGCGTCGACAAGTTCAACAAAGCCTATGAAGAAGGACTGTTCGACGCGGTAATCAGCACCAATCTCGCCTACCGTATACCCGAACTCAAAGACTGCGAGTGGTTTATCGAAGCGGATATGTCCAAATATCTCGCATACATTATAGCGGCGGGCAATCTCAACGAGGCGGTATCCAACCTCCTCGACCCGTTCGAAAAAATTCATCAGCTTGTCGACAGCATAAACAAGCGACAGCAGAAATAACAGGAGGAAAAAGTGAAAATCACCTGGCTGGGTCATTCCGCGTTCCGTCTCGAAGAGAGCACCGGCACATCGGTTGTCACCGACCCCTATCACCCATACGTGGGATACCGTATGCCGAAAGTTTCGGCCGATATCGTCACGATAAGCCACAGCCACAAGGACCACAATTATCTCGACTCCGTGGAAGGCAACCCCGAAATCATCGCCAGTGCGGGAGCCTACAACATCCAGGGCGTACACATTCTTGCCCGTCGCACCTTCCACGACGACAAAAACGGTGCGGTGCGCGGCGAAAACCTCGTGTTCAAGTTCCGTATGGACGGTGTTGACCTCTGCCATATGGGCGACATCGGCGAGGAGTGCAACGCGATGCTCGTCGAGAGCATAGCTCCCGTCAACGTCCTGATGATACCGGTGGGCGGCAACTACACCATAGATGCGGAACAGGCAAAGGAATTCGTCGACCGCATCATGCCCGACGTTGTCATTCCGATGCACTTCAAAACCCGCGATTGCGAATTCGATATCGCGCGCCTCAACGAATTTCTCGACTTGTTCGAGGACGAGGACATCGTTTACGTCGACTCCGACACCGTCGAATTCGACCGCGCGGACTTTGACGGCGAGAGCACAAAAGTCTTTGTTTTGGAAAGATTTTCCGACTGACGGGGAATTGCCCGTATTTACAAAAGATTCCGAGTTAAGCATATAAAGCCTCCTTCCGCGCATGCGGAAGGAGACGCTCAAACTTTTTCATACCAGGAGGCAATATGTCTAATTACACCAAGGAAATGCTGGACGCCACGAGCATTTTCACAATTCGCGACATCGCCAAAGAAGTGGGCGTTTCTTCGCCTACCAAGAAAAACAAAGCGGAACTCATCGACCTTATACTCAAAATAACATCCGGAGAAATGGCTCCTCCCGAAGCGCCGCGCCGCGGTCGTCCGAAAAAGGAAACGGAAATCGAACGTCCCGCAATCGCCGAAACCGCGCCGTCCGTATCTCCGCGCGAGAGCAGAACTTTTGCGGGAAAAGATGGCAAAAATTACCGTTCAAACGGCAGACCCGTCGAAAAGGCGGCGTCGTTTTACGACGAGAAGCGCAAGGAAGAAGGCGACCAGATACGCGAAGGGTTCCTTGAAATCAACCCCGACGGATACGGTTTCCTGCGCGTGAAAAACTGCGAATGCAACGAAATGGACGCCTATGTTCATGCGGCGAAGATCAAGCAGTACGGACTGCGTAAAGGCGACAAGGTAAAAGCCACCTGCAAAATCATTCAGGACGGCAAACCCGCGGCTGTCGTCAGCGTGATTTCCATCAACGGCGTGGACATCGCATCGGTGGGCAAACGTCCCAACTTCGACGACCTCGTCCCCATTTACCCCGACGAAAGACTGCGTCTCGAAATTCCTTCCCGCCCGCGCGACTACGCTATACGTTGCATCGACCTCGTCGCGCCAATCGGCAAAGGGCAGAGAGGCATAATCGTGTCGCCGCCGAAAGCGGGCAAAACGACCCTTCTCAAAATGATTGCGGGTTCCATCGCGGAGAACTATCCCGAAATCGTGCTCTTCGTGCTGCTCATCGACGAACGTCCCGAGGAAGTCACGGATATGCAACGCTCCGTCAAAGGCGAAGTGGTGTATTCCACCTTCGACGAGATGCCCGAACATCACACCAAAACCGCCGAAATGTTGCTCGACCGTGCAAAACGCCTTGTGGAAATGGGCAAGGACGTTGTCATTCTCATGGACAGTCTGACGCGCCTTGCACGCGCATACAACACCACGATACCTCCCACGGGCAGAACGCTTTCGGGCGGTGTCGACCCCGGCGCGCTGCACAGTCCCAAACGCTTTTTCGGTTCGGCACGCAACATCGAGAACGGCGGCTCGCTCACGATAATAGCGACCGCGCTCATCGACACGGGCAGTCGTATGGACGAAGTCATTTTCGAAGAGTTCAAGGGCACGGGCAATATGGAAATTCACCTCGACCGCAAACTCAGCGAACGCAGGATTTTCCCCGCAATCGATCTTGCCAAGAGCGGCACGAGAAAAGAAGAGCTCCTGCTCACGCCGAGCGAACTCGCCGGAACGTGGGGCGTGCGTAAGATGCTGTCCGTCGGCGACAGTGCCGAAGCGACCGAAAACCTGCTTAATATGCTCGTAAAGACGTCTTCAAACAAAGAATTCGTCGAGCAACTCAATTTGCAGTTCAAAATGTGGCAACAAAAAGGATATAACTGGCGTCAGTCGAACTGACCTTACAAATCCGCAAGGAGAGGAAGATTATGCAAAAGGAAATTACGACCCCGACCGAACTTCTGCGTGAAGACGGAACATTGGCGACGGCAGGGTGGGCAAGAAGAAATCTTTTCAACTACAACAGCAAACTGGCAAAACCCGCGTCGCGGCTCAAAGAGTGGGATTTCTATCAGATATCCGACGGCAAACTAATGTTGCAGGTATGTTTCTTCAACATATCGGTTGCCAGTGCGGCGTCGGCAACGCTTCTTGACCTGCAAGCGGGGAAGCGAATAGCGTCTACCACGGTGGTTCCTTTCACGCAACGCAGGTTCAGACTGCCGCCGCACTCCGACACGCCCAACTTTTTCCGCTTCGACTACAACGGAACTTACCTCGAATTCGACACCTGCGCCGAACGAAGAAAGATACTCTTCGGCGGCAAGGCGCGCGGCAAGGATTTCAGGGTTAAACTGAATATGTATTTCCGCCCCGAGGACGAGAACATCACGATTGTGACGCCTTTCGACGGCAGACCGAACTGTTTCTTCCTCACCACCAAAAAGAACTGCATGCCTTGCGAAGGCACGGTTCGCTGGGGCAAAAAGCTGTTTGTGTTCGACAAGCAGAATACTTTTGCCGTGCTGGACTGGGGCAGAGGCGTGTGGCCGCACAAAAACGTGTGGTACTGGGGCAACGGGTCAACCTATATCGACGGCAAACTCTTCGGGTTTGAAATCACCTGGAAAATCGGCAACGAAGAAAACGCCACGGAAACCTGCCTGTTCTACGACGGCAAAGCCCATAAAATCGGAGCGGTCGACGTCGAAAAATTTCCCGGCGACGACAACGCCTGGATGAAACCCTGGCATTTCACGTCCGACGACGGCAGGTTCGACGTCACTATGACGCCGTTTTACGACAACAAGAGCGGCGCTATTGTGCTCGGTATGCTGGGGATGAAGACGCATCAGGTGCACGGACTCTGGAACGGATATGCCGTTCTCGACGACGGCACCCGCATCGAAATAAAGGATATGTACGCATTCTGCGAATACGTTGTGAACGCGTGGTAATACTCACGGAGGAGATTTTATGAAAATCGCAAACGACATCATTTATATCGGCGTCGACGACAGAGAAATCGACCTTTTCGAAGGTCAGTACGTCGTGCCCGAGGGCATTTCTTACAACGCCTATGTCGTCAAAGACGACAAAATCGCGGTCTTCGACTCTGCCGACAAAGCCAAAGTCGACGAGTGGATGAGCAATCTCGCCGCCGCTCTCGACGGTGCCAAACCCGATTTCTTCGTCATTTCGCATATGGAGCCCGACCATTCGGCGGGCATCGAAGCCTTTGCGAAGGCCTATCCCGACGCCACTTTCGTCGGCAATTCCAAAACCTTCGACATGTGCGCAAAGTTCTTCAAAACCGAACTCAAAAACAAACTGGTCGTGAAAGAGGGCGACACGCTCTCTCTCGGCGCGCATGAACTGGCGTTTTATACCGCCCCCATGGTGCATTGGCCCGAAGTCATGGTCACCTTCGACAAGACGGCGGGCGTGCTGTTCTCGGCGGACGCTTTCGGCAAATTCGGAGCCCTCGACGCTGATGACGACGACTGGGCATGCGAGGCACGCAGATACTATTTCAACATAGTCGGCAAGTACGGCGCGCAGGTGCAGGCGTTGCTTGCCAAACTCGGCGGTCTGGACGTCAAAACGATATGTCCTTTGCACGGTCCCGTGCTGTCCGACAACCTTGCCTACTATATAGGGCTGTACGACACGTGGAGCCGCTACGCGGCGGAAACCGAGGGCACGTTCGTCGCGTATTGTTCTGTCTACGGAAACACGGCACAGGCGGCGAAGAAGATGATTGCCGAACTCGAAAGCAGGGGAGAGAAAGTGTCGGCAAGCGACCTTGCCCGTTGCGACGTCGCCGAAGCAGTGGAAGACGCTTTCCGCTATCCGCGTATGATAATCGCCGCACCCACGCTCGACGGCGGCATATTCCCCGCGGCAGAGGAATTCATCAGCCATATCAAGGCGAAAGGCTACCGCAACCGCAAGATAGGCTTTATAGAAAACGGCTCCTGGGCACCCGTGTCCGCACGTCAGATGCGCGCCCTGCTCGAACAGCAGAAAGACGTCGTTTTCGCCGATACCGTGATAACCTGCCGCTCGACGATGCCCGACAACATCGACGAGCTCTGCAAGGCGCTTGCGGACGAAATGCTCGGTTGACCCGAAAAGCACTTTCCGAGGTCGTTTTCAGCACTTGAAACCCCGATTGGGCAGGCACGGAAAAACGTGCGGAAAAAGTGCGAAATTTCCGTCAAAAATTCCTCGGAAAAGACTTGTCAAAACGAGCCGCGTCATATATAATCTTGTCGTTGGGTTTTCCTCGGAGCGTTTGCTCTCGGATCGACAGTTGGATCGAGTGGTTTTGTTTTCCACCTCATCCAACTGCCACCCACTTTGACAGGTACGGCTGGTCATTGTCGCCTCGGCGCGTCGATGGCAAGCCGCTTTATACAGTTTGGAGGAGTCGCCTAGTTTGGTCGAGGGCGCACGACTGGAAATCGTGTAACCGTCAAAAGCGGTTCGAGGGTTCGAATCCCTCCTCCTCCGCCAGAAAAACCCACCGCAAGACGGTGGGTTTTCCATAGCTTTTGCGTAGGGATTCGCAACCTGACGCTGACGCGGCGGGAGCAGGCGCAGCAAAGCGTGCGCAACAGATTGCTCCCTTGCCGCTATTCCGTCGCTTTGCTCCTTACGAACCCTCCTCCTCCGCCAAACAGAGTCGCGTTTGAACTCGCGGCTCTGTTATTTTTGCATTAAAGGTGTTGCCGGTATCATAATCAATACCGAAGTTTACGTCCCACAATGGTCAGACTTCTACTTGACGCAGAAAAGAGATGAACACGGCAACTATACAAACTAGACGGCTTACTGCCGTCTATTTTATTTTCTCCAAATTTTGCCGTTTCGGGAGGCTCAGCGTAGCACAGATTTCGCAGAAGTCAATGCGAAAAAATATCGCTGAAAAATTGAATGACTCATAACGGTGAAGCCGGGAAGGATTTTCTTCTCGGCTTTTTCTTTTGCCCTGTAAATCTAACAACTCCAACTCAATATTTTTTCGTGGCCGTTTGACTTCTGGTTTCTTTACTTCCAATAGACAGACCTATGCTCAATCGGTGCTGCTCAGCTACTGCCGAAAGGCAAAATAAATTTGGAGGTAAATCCTATGGAAAACAAAGTTTCCCAAATTCCTGAATTCAAGAGATATTATCTCTCAGAATTCGAACTCTATGACGGTGAAGAATTCATCACCTTCAACATCGTAGGAATCGATGCTGCCAAAAACGAAATCCAGATAGCCGTCACCGACAGGGGCAAAATAAGCGTTATCACTTACGACCTTCTGACGGATAAAAACGGCAGACTGTATTTCGAGTACGGTGCCATGTTTGAACACGTCCATCTGGACGACTTCGAGGAGGTTGCGTAATGGAAAACTGCAAAAAGAACAGCAAACTTATCTGCTCTCAATGTAAGCACTTTGACTATTGCGACAGAGCAAAACGATGCGACGGCAAATGTTACTCCTGCGATATTACCGATTGCGAAAACAATCCAATTGGTTTTTCGTTTTATTTTTGTTGTCTTTTTCGTGGCGTGGGCTTGTTTGCGGCGCCCGAGCGCGAAGCGCGAAGGTTTGTGGTGTGGCGACAGCCGCACCACAATGCCTAAAAGCCGCACTTGTTTATTCAAACACCCGCCATAGTGCC